>NZ_CP081958.1:0-1482615 GCF_019823105.1 Halobaculum magnesiiphilum | reverse complement strand
GTATCCTGATCATCCGCGACGGGAGCGTCGTCTCCTCGTTCGGGATGGACCCCTCGCTCGCGCAGTCGATGCGCAACGGCGAGTGGGCTCAGGACCCGCAGTTCATCCTCGTCACCGGTTCGTTCGAGCGCGCCCAGCAGGTCTCGGTCGACCTCCGCGCCGGTGCGCTCCCGGCCGGACTCGCGCTCGACGAGGGGACCGCGACCGCCATCAGCGCCGCACAGGGTGAGGACTTCAAGCGGGACTCGCTGATCATCGGGCTGCTCGCGGTGTTCACGGTCGCGGGCGTGGTGTTCTTCCGCTACGGCGACCCGAAGGTGGCCGCGCCGATGGTCGTCACCGCCTTCTCCGAGGTGGTCGTCCTCCTCGGGTTCGCGGCGTTCATCCAGTACCCGCTGGACCTGTCGGTCATCGCCGGGTTCATCGCCGTCATCGGGACGGGGGTGGACGACCTCGTGATCATCGCCGACGAGGTGATGGCCGAGGGCGACGTAAACTCCCGGCGCGTGTTCCGGTCGCGCTTCCGGAAGGCGTTCTGGGTGGTCGGCGCCGCCGCGGCGACGACGATCGTCGCGATGGCGCCGCTGGCCTCGCCGTGGCTCTCGCTTGGCGACCTCCAGGGCTTCGCCATCTTCACGATCCTCGGCGTGCTCGTCGGGGTACTCATCACCCGGCCGGCGTACGGGGACATCCTCCGCGCGCTGTTGACCGACCGCTGAACCCGTCCCGGGCTGCCCCGACCTGGCCCGCCCCGACGCGGCGAACGTTTTTCTCCCGTTCGTGTGACTCGACGCATGTGCCCTCCGAGTCAGCCGACCGGCCTGAATCCGCGGACCCTCCCGAGGACGGCGAGCGGTTCGAGGACGACGGGGAACCGCTCACCGAGGCCGACGTCGAGCGCATCGTCCGCCGCGTCGTCCGCGAGGAACTCGACCATCGCGACGACCGCTCCGGGTCCGTGTGGACGGTCCTCGCGGGAGTGATCGCCGGCCTGTTCGTGCTGATCCCGCTGTCGGGGGTCGTCCTCGGGACGCTGGCCGACGTGGGGGTTCCGATCCCGTTGCTCGCGGTCGCGGCGCTGCTCGCCGCGGCCGCGCTCGTCGCCTACGGCTGGCGGCTGCCGCCGTTTCGCTGATCCACCTGTTCCGATCCGCGACGGTATCGGGCGATTCGAAACGCGGGGATCGACCGCGAGAAACCGATGTCAGTACGCGCGGATCAGAACTCACCGAGCGCCGACTGCTCGTTCGCCGCGAGCACGTCGTCGCAGGTGCTCCACGACGTGCGGGCACACTCCGGTAGATCGCCCTCGCGGGCGACGTACTCCCGCAGGAACTCGCGGGTGGTCGGGTCCGAGGGGTAGCCGCTGCCGATCCCGTCGTAGCCGCGGTCGCGGTAGGCGGCGTCCAACTCGGCGACGATCCGGTCGCGTTCCACCTTCGCGACGACGCTCGCGGCGGCGACGACGGGGTACGACTCGTCGGCGCCGTGTTCGGCCGTCACGTCGACGGCGACGCCCGCGATCGGGTCGGCGTCGCCGTCCGTCCCGGTGGCGTCCGCCGCTCCGTCGTCCGCTTCGGTGCCTCCGGCCGACGTATCGCCGGCCGCGACCGCGTCGGCGACGCGGTCGGCGAACCTGGACTCGCTCACGTCGCCGGCGTCGACGACCGCGCGGTCGCCGTCGCGTGCGACCGCGGCGAGCGCCTCGGCCTGCCCCGCGACGGTGAGGGTGTTCATGTCGGTCGCGGGGTCGTCGATGCGATCGACCGTGACGCGGGCGACGCCGACTGCGACGCGGTCGTCGTCGCGGAGGGCGGCGTCCAGTTCCTCGCGTCGCGCCGGCGAGAGGCGTTTGGAGTCATCCACGTCGTCGGGGATCGCCGCGGGGTCGGCGCGAACCGCCGCGGCGACCATCGGCCCCAGGACGGGTCCCTTCCCCGCCTCGTCTGCGCCGAGCATGGCTCACGGTCCGCGAGCGACGGCAAAAGCGTGCGGTTCGCGGTCGGGCCGGCCGACCGGCTACTCCTCGTCTCCGTTCCCGTCGTCGCTGTCGTCGTCGCCGGTTTCGCCGCCGTCGCCGTCGGCGCGACCGTCTTTCAGGAAGAACCCGGAGTGCTCGAACGGCTCGTCGCGCCCCTCGACCGCGAGCACGTCCAGCGCCGTCACCTCGCTGTCGACCCCGAGCAGCCCCGCGAGGCTGGGATCGGTGCGCCCCTCGTCGCCGGAGATCAGCTCCTTGATGTAGAGCCCGCCGGCGCCGTGGACCTCGACCGTCGCGTGGCGGGCGTCCTCCAGTTCGCCCGTCACCTCGTGGGCGACGCGGGTCCGCGTCTTCGCGGCGCGCCGGTGATCGACCCGGTTCGGCGTGTACTGCTCGATGGTCGCGCCGTCGAGGTCCGCGACCGCGTCCGCGAGGTCGTCGGCGCTCACGTCGGCGCCGAACTCCACCTGCGCGCGGTAGCGCTTGGTGGCGTTCAGCTCCTTCACGCGCTCGACCATCGTGTGCTCACACAGGCGCAGGCCCTCGACCTCGACCTTCCCCTCGGCGAAGGCGTTGATGTCCGCCTCCAGCCGCTCGGCGTCGACGGCGCGGCGGCGGGGCTCGTCGACCTCGATCACGAACGGGCGGCCGGTGCCGAGCATCAGCGCGTCCACGTCCTCGCGGCCCGCGCCGTGGAAGGTGGAGTCGACGCCCTCCATCACGTCCTCGACGACGGGCGCGGTGAGCTGCTCGACGCTCTCGGGGTACAAGTAGCCCGAGCCGTCGCAGGTGTCGCACGGCTCGCGTCCCTGCCTGCCGGAGCCGCGGCAGTCCGAGCAGGGCCACTCCGTCTGGGGGATGTCGCGCTCCAGCTTCCGGTAGCGGCCGTACACGTGCGCGGAGTTGACTGTCGCCTCCACGCGGTCGGCGTCCACGTCGAGGAGGAACTGGACGTGCGGGCGCTCGAAGTCGACCTCGGCCCCGGTGACCTGCCCGATGCGCTTGCCGACCTCGCGGTTGAGCTCCTTGCGGAGCGGCTCGCCGGCGTCGGGGTCCATCCCGGCGTCCTCCCGGAGCAAGCGGTCGTTCTCCTCGGCCAGCGGCGGGACGCGCGTGCCGACCTGGTAGGTGGAGAACTCGTAGTCGGCGACCGCGTCGGCGGCGCGCTCGGCGAGCTCGTCGACGCGCTCGAAGACGCCCTCGCACACCCAGCAGTCGCCCGCGGCGCCGGGTCGGAAATCGTCGTCGTCCGCGAGCGCCACGGCGACACGGAGCCCGTGGCCGCGCTCGTGGTTGCCGAGCCCGAACGAGCGCTCGGCGAAGGGGCGGCCGAGGCAGTGGTCACAGAGCGGTCCCGTCGCCAGGAGGGCGCGGGCGGTGTCGAGCACGTCGGGGGCGGGGGTCGCGTCCGTCCCGTCCGTGTCGCCGCCGGCGGGTTCGTCCGTGTCGCCGCCGGCGGGTTCGTCCGTGTCGCCGCCGGCGGGTTCGTCCGTGTCGGCGTCGGCGTCGACGGCTTCGTCCGCGTCCGCGTCGGCGACGGACGCGTCCGCGGGAGCGTCGGAGTCGGTCATACCGGCCTTCGTCGCGGCGGGCGGTAGGCCCTTTCGGTCGCCGGCGACGACCCCGCCGCTACTCGCCGGCGACGGCGGCGCCGTCGGCGCTATCGGGCGGGACCGACCGGACGGCCGTCACCGACACGTCGTTCACGCCGAACGTCTCGGCGAGCGCGTCGGCGACGGCCTCGCGGTCCTCGCCGGCGTCGCTCGCGAGCGCGACCGTGGCGTCGGCCTCGACCGTGAGGTCGTTGAGGCCGGGCTGGAGGCCGCGGATGTCGAGCGACTCGACGGCGCCGACCGCGTCGGCGCGGGCGAGCTTTGTTTCGGCACCCTCGGCGAGGTCGCCGGGTGCGGCTCTGGACACTGCGATGGTCATGCTGGCGTCGGCCAGTCGATGTCGGTGGACCGACATAGACTCCCTGCGCGGCTCGAACGCGACTGCGGGCCTTCCCGGGGAGCGGGTCGGCCGCGCGAGCCGGCTGACGGAGTCACGGGATCGTGAACGGTAGGTGGAAAACGGCGTCCGCCTCCGCTCGGGTCGACCCCGAGACACGTCGCCGGATCACGCGGCGATGGAGACGGACGGTCCGTACGCGGAGGCGATATTCCCCGCGGCCGCACCCACGCCGGTCCCGGTCGCGTTCGCCTTCGGCGCGGCGAACGCGGCACGGACGGCGGCGGGAGCAGCGGGGGCGCCGGCGACCGACCACCCGTCCCCGTCGCTACCGAGCGGCGAGCGGGGTGTGAGGGTGGTGTGGTCGGTCATTGGGAGCCTCCGTGGTTCGTCGTACCTTCGCCGTTGCGGGCGTAATTCTTAATTCTTCCTCCGCAGTGACACGTGTTGGCAAGGTCCGTCGGGGACCGCGATCCCGGCGGAACGTTTATGATTAACACTCCGTTGAAAGTAATCGCAATGCCGGCACGTACGCAGCGAGGGTTCGAGCGTTTTCGAACCCGGTCGCCCGCCCCGACCCCCGTGGGTACAACACGGTCGAACACGGCTGCTTTGATCCCGGAGACGGGTGTGACGCGAGCGACTCAGTGACGACCACGAAGCGGGAACGCGAACGCGACCGCTCGGAGGATCGCGACCTCGACACGATCGATCCCGACGAGGTGGACGAGGAGGAGCTCGTTCGCACGGACGACGGCGAGCTGATACACGAGCCGACGGGGTTGATCGTCGAGGAGGACACCGTCGACCGGGGCCCCGAGTGGCGGGCGTTCAACGCCGCCGAGCGCGACCGCAAGAGCCGCGTCGGCTCGCCGATGACCCGGACGATGCACGACAAGGGCCTCACCACCAGCATCGACTGGCGCAACCGCGACGCGAGCGGTCGCCAGCTGTCAGCGGAGAAGCGCTCGCGGATGGAGCGACTCCGCACGTGGCAGGAGCGCATCCGCACGCAGGACGCCGGCGAGCGCAACCTCCGGTTCGCGCTCTCGGAGGTCGAGCGGATGTCCTCGGCACAGGGCGTCCCGAGGTCGGTCCGGGAGGTCGCCTCGATGATCTACCGCCGCGCGCTGCAGGAGGACCTCATCCGCGGGCGGTCGATCGAGGCGATGGCGACGGCGAGCCTCTATGCCGCCTGTCGCCAGGAGGGAATCCCCCGCTCGCTCGACAACTTCGTCGGCGTCGCGCGCGTCGAACGGCGCGAGATCGCGAGGGCCTACCGGTACATCTCCGGTGAACTCCGCCTGGCGCTGAAGCCGGTGGACCCCGCCGAGCACGTCCCGCGGTTCTGCTCGGAGCTGGGGCTGCCGGAGGAGGTGAAGCGCCGCGCTACGCGCATCGTCGACGAGACGACCGTCCAGGGACTGCACGCCGGGAAGTCGCCGACGGGCTTCGCCGCGGCGGCGATCTACCTCGCGTCGATGCTGTCGGACGAGAAGCGAACCCAATCGGAGGTCGCGGACGTGGCCGACGTGACCGTCGTCACGGTCAGAAACCGGTACAAGGAGCAGATGAACGCCGTCGACCTCGGCGCGCTCTGACCTCGGGGTTTCAACCCTGATTCCCGGGCGGATCCGCTTTTCACACCGTGCGTATCGAGTCGGGGGACACGAATGATACTCGACGCGCAGTACGAAACGCTCGCGTCCGTCGGAACGACGGACAGGCGACTCGCGGTGATCCGTCGCGACGGCGGGACGCCGCTCGATTCGATGCTCGGACGACTGTTCGAGGACCAGCCGGTATCGATCGCCACGAGCGACGGGAGCGGACCGGCGGGAGCGACCGGCGAGGACGACGTGGCGGTGCTGGTCGAGGACGGCGAGGTGGTGGCGACCTCCCCGCTCGCGGCGCTGGAGCGGGCGATCCTCCTGGTGAACTCCGATCTCTACACGACGGGGACCATCGGCCTCGCCGACGCCGACCTCCCCGCGGTGTTGACCGGCCTGGCGGACGTGCCGTTTCGCCTCCGCGGCTACCCGCTGGCGCACAAGGAGACGCTCCTGCTCATCGCCATCAGCAGACAGATCGAGCTACGGGCTCGTCGCGCCGACGGCTGGGAACTCCACTCGTCGTTCCAGCGGCTCTCCCGCATCGACGACGAGGTTGGAACACGGCGCACCTACGAGCGGCTCGCCGACTCGGGCGTGGACGTGCACGTCTACGGCGAACCCGACTGGGACCCCGAGACCGAACTCGACGTGACCGCCCACTGCGGCTACGGCGACGGCTACAGCGACTCGTGGTTCGTGGTGTTCGACCCGCCCGCCGAGGCGACGGGGGCGCACTCGTCGCCGGCCGGCCTGCTCGCGCTGGAGGACGACCCCCGGATCTGGCGCGGGATCTGGACGTACCGCCCCGACGCCGTCGCCGAGCTCGCGGCCACGATCCGCCGGGAGCTGTAGCCGCCCGGCCGAACCCACCGTTTCGAACCGAAACGCTTTCCGAGCGGTTCGCCAACCGCCTGCCAATGACCGACGCAGACGCGGACGCGCTCGTCGTCCGGGGCGGGACCGTGCACACGCAGACCGACCGGGGAACGATCGAGGGCGATGTCTTCGTCGTCGACGGCGAGATCGCGGCCGTCGGCGACGTGGTGGCGCCGGCCGGGGCGACCGAGATCGACGCGACGGGGCTGGAGGTCACGCCCGGACTGATCGACGCCCACAGCCACGCGGGAATGGCCGAGTGGGGCGAACCGGAGGACGGCGACTTCAACGAGGGGACGAGCGCGACGACTCCGCACGTCAACGCGCTCGACGGCTTCCACCCGCGCGACGAGGAGCTGAAGGGGGCGTTTCAGAACGGCGTCACGACCGTCTCCGCGCGGATGGGCTCGGGCAACGTCATCGGCGGGATCATCTGCTCGATGAAGACGTACGGCACGGTCGCCGACCGGATGTTCATCAGGGAGGACGGCATGAAGGCCGCGATGGGCGAGAACCCCAAGCGCTTCCACGGCGAGCGCGAGGGCCGCCAGCCGTCAACGCGCCCGGGCGTCGCCGCCACTCTCCGGCAGGAACTGATGGCGACCGAGGACTACATCGAGGCCCGCGAGCACGCCCGCGAGAACGGCGAGCCGTTCGAACGCGACCTCGGCCGCGAGAACCTCGCTCGCGTGCTGGAGGGCGACCTGCCGCTGCGCGTCCACGCGCACCGCTCGGACGACATCATGACGGTGTTCCGCATCGCCGAGGAGTTCGGCATCGACGCGCTCTCGATCGAACACGCCACCGAGGGCCACGTCGTCGCCGAGGAGTTCGCCGAGCGCGACGTGCCCGCCATCGTCGGCCCGTCGCTGTACTCGGGCGCGAAGTATGAGCTGCGAAACATCACCTTCGAGACGCCCGGGATCCTCCACGAGGCGGGCGTCACCGTCGCGATCCAGACCGACGCGCCCGTGCTCCCCCAGCAGCACCTCGACGTGTGCGTCGGCCTCGCGGTCCGCGAGGGGTTCCCGGAGGAGGCGGCGCTGGACGCCGTGACGACGAACCCCGCCGACATCCTCGGCATCGGCGACCGCGTCGGCGACCTCGCCGAGGGAACCGACGCCGACGTGGTCGTGTGGGACGGCCCGTTCCACGAGATGGACACCCGCAGCCGGTACGTCGTCGTCGACGGCGAGGTCGTGTTCGACCGCGAGCGCGACGACGTGGACCCGCGCGAGGAATACAAGTGGTGAGCGCGGTCGAGCGACCGCGGTAGCGACGGACGACCGACGCGAGCGACCGGGGCGCGGCCGGCCGCCCGGGATCGCAACCCGGTGAACGGGGCCGCGACCCGGGCCTCTTCCGTTCGTTCACGATACCGACCACGTACCGACCGCGTACCGACACTCTCGCCCCCGACTTCGACTGGAACTCCCCAGACGTGACCGACACACCCGACACGACGACCGACGCCACATCCGATGGCGACTCCGCCCCCGCGTACACGGAGTCGGAGGTCCGAACTGTCGTCCTCAGCCTCGTCGCCGGCGTGTTCTTCGGCGGGATGGGCGGCGGCGTCGCGTTCCCGACCATCCCGGCGCTCGGGTCGGTGCTCGGCATCGCGCCGGTGCTCGTCGGGCTGATCCTCTCGATCAACCGCTTCACGCGGCTGGTGATGTCGACGCCGGCGGGGAGCATCCTCGACCGCATGGGGACGCGTCGGCCGATGATCGCGGGATTCCTCGTGCAGGGGCTCGTCCCGTTCGGCTACCTCGTCGGGCTGAACCCGCCGTTCGGGCTGCCGTCGTCGGCCGTCTTCCTCGCGTCGCGGGCGGCGTGGGGGATCGGCTCGGCGTTCGTGTTCGTCGGCGCGTTCTCCACGGTGACGCACGTGACGACCTCGGCGAACCGAGGTCGCTGGGTCGGCTACATGCGCGGCGGGCAGAGCCTCGGCTTCCCGACGGGGCTGATCCTCGGCGGCGTCGTCACGGAGCTGTACGGCTACGGCGAGGCGTTCGCCGTCGCCGGTGTCGCGGGACTGTTCGCGGCGGCGGTCGCCTACCGCGTGCTCCCGGACGTGTCGCCGGAGGTCGGCGAGAAGAGCCGACTGCGGGACATGCCGGCGCTCGTGCGGGCGGATCCGCGGATCGGCGCCGTCGGCGCGGTTAACTTCACGATCCGGTTCCTCTACGCCGGGGTCCTGCTCTCGACGGTCGTGCTCTACACCGAGGCGAACGACATCTCGCTGGGCGGGTTCGCCGGCGCCGGCACGAGCGGCCTCGTGATGGCGGTGTCGGTCGTCGCGCTGGCGGGGGCGAACCTCGCGGTCGGCCGGTTCTCCGACAGCATGGGCCGCCTCACGACGGTCGTCCCCGGGCTCGCCCTGTTCGGCTCGGGGTTCGCGCTCACGGCGCTGGTGCCGACCGCGCCGGGCGTGCTGGCGGGCGTCGGCCTCGTCGGCGCGGGCGCCGGACTGACCGGCCCGCCGCTGCTCGCGTACCTCGGCGACATCGCCCCCGGCGGCGACGTGGGCAAGCTCGGCGGCGTCTACAACGTCTTCGGCGACCTGGGTTCGACGCTCGGTCCCTTGGTGGCGCTCCCGCTGGCGGCCGAGATCGGCCTCTCGGGCGAGTATCTCGCGTGTGCCGGGCTCGTCGTCGTCGCGGGGGTCATCGCCGCGACGACGCTGCGGGACGACTCGGCGACCGACGCGGCGGCGGTGCCGGGGGACGACTGAGGCGAGGTCGAGCGAGCGCGGAGCGCGAACGAGACCTCGGACGGGCGGCGTCGCATGAGCCCCGTCCGGAGCCGTCCCGGCGATACCGTCGGCGACCCGCGCGGCCGACGCGAAGTCTTAGGCGCTGGCGACGCTGTGGACGAATATGACCGTACTCTGTACCGGCTACGAGCCGTTCGGCGACCACGAGGCGAACCCCTCCGGCGAGGTCGCCGAGGCGCTCGACGGCCGAACCGTCGCGGGCCACGAGGTCGTCGGCCGGGTGCTCCCGGTCGCGTTCGGTCCCGCCGAGGAGCGCATGGCCGACCTGATCGACGAGCACGACCCCGCCGCGGTCGTCGCCACCGGGCTGGCGGCGGGACGGGAGGCGGTCGGGGTCGAGCGCGTCGCGATCAACGTCGCGGACACCGTCGGCGTCCCGGACAACGCGGGCAACGACCCGGTCGACGACCGGCTCGACCCGGACGGACCGGACGCCCGCCTCTCGACGCTCCCCGTGCGCGAGGCGGTCGAGGCCTGTCTGGAGGCGGGCGTGCCGGCCCGCGTCTCGAACACCGCGGGCACGCACCTCTGCAACGGCATCCTCTACCGGACGCTCGGGCTGCTCTCGGGGACGGACGTGCCGGCCGGCTTCCTCCACTTCCCGGCGACGCCCGAACAGGCCGCCACGGCCGCAAGGGCCGCGAACGACGGCGACGCGGCTCGCGGGGGAAGCGTCACCCCGAGCCTCCCGCGGTCGCTGGACGAGCGGGCGGTCGAGATCGCGTTCGAGGCGGTGCTCGGCGGCGACGAGTAGCGGGAACGAGTGCCGGGGAGGAGCTGAGTAGCGAGGCTCCCGAGAACGGCGACGGCGAGAACGGTGACCGCGAGAACGAGAGCGACCCCCGAGCGGCTCAGTCGGTGTCGACCGGCGACCCGCCGTCGGGAGCGGCGGCCTCACGGGTCGGGGTCGCGTCCGCGGCCGCCGCCGCGCCCGGTTTTCCCGCCAGCGCCCGTCGACCGCGCTCGGTGATCCGGAAGATCTGCTCGTCGGTCACCGCCTCCACGAACCCACGCTCCGAGAGCGTCGCCAACCGGCGCTCCACGAGCGGGATGTGGAGCCCCGTGTTGGCGGCGACGAGCGCGGGATAGTCCGCGCTCGACCCGTCAAGGTGGCGCAGCACTCGCTCGTCGGCGTCGGAGAGATCGGTGGGTTCGGGCATCTTTTGCGTCATTCGGTACCACGACACATGAACCTGTCGCCGGGGTCGAGCCGTCCGGGGATCGGGGCCGAGGGTGGCCGGGATCCGGGAACTCAAGGCGGTCGCGTCGAACCCGACGCGTATGCGACTGCCGAACGCGGCCGTGGGCGACGCACAGACGAGCGGCTTCGGATGGGACGTGCTGACCGACCTGGTCGACGTAGGAAGCCGGATGGCCGGCCAGGAGGGCGAACGACGGGGCGCCGAGGTCGTGTGCGACGCCTTCGAACGCGCGGGGGTTCGCGACGCGCGGATCGAGGAGTTCGAGATCCCCGGCTGGTGGCGCGGCGAGTCCTCGCTGTCGATCCACGAGCCCCACGAACGCGTCCACGACGGCCGGCAGGACGTGCTCGCGCTCCCCGGCTGTCCGGCGGGGGAGGCGACCGGCCGCGTCGTCGACGTGGGCGACGGCACCTACGACGAGTTCGAGGAGAAGGCCGACGAGCTGGAGGGGGCCATCGCCATGGCGTCGTCGGCGACGCCCGAGGACGTGGACCGGTGGATCCACCGGATGGAGAAGTACGTCAACGCCGCAGACCACGGCGCCGTCGCGTTCGTCTTCCGCAACCACCTCGACGGGTCGCTGCCGCCGACCGGCGAGGTCGGCTACCACGAGCGCCCGGGGCCGATCCCAGCCGTCGGCGTCTCCTGTGAGGTCGGCAAGCGCCTCGCGCGCTACGCCGAGGAGGGCTGTGAGGCGACCGTCTCCGTCGACTGCCGCAACGAGCCGACCACCTCGGTCAACGTCGAGGCGGAGGTCGGGCCCGCTACCGACGAGCACGTGCTCGTCACCGCCCACGTCGACGCCCACGATATCGCCGACGGCGCCAACGACAACGGCGCCGGTTCGGCGCTCGTCGCCGAGGTCGGCCGGATCCTCGCCCGCGACGACGTGGAGCTGGACACCCGCGTGCGCCTCGTCACCTTCGGCTCCGAGGAGATCGGGCTGTGGGGGGCGTACCACTGCGCGGAGACGACGGACCTGGACGACACGAAGTGCGTCGTCAACCTCGACGGCGCCTGTTCCTCGCGGAACCTCCGCGTGGGGACGAACGGCTTCGAGGAGATGGGCGCCGTGTTCGAGGCGGTGACCGACGACCTCGATGCGAGCCTCTCGACGGACGACACCATCTCCCCACATGGCGACCAGTGGGCGTTCGTCCAGGAAGGCGTCCCGGCGGTGATGACCTCGACCACCTCCGACCAGTCCGGCCGCGGCTGGGGCCACACCCACGCGGACACGCTGGACAAGCTCGATTCGCGGGACCTGCGCGACATGGCCGTGCAGGTCGCCGAGGCGGTCGTCCGCTTCGCGTCCACGGACGTGGAGACGCCGGGGCTGACCCGCGCGGAGATGCGCGACGCCATCGACGAGGGGTACGAACAGGAACTACGGATGGGCGGGCGCTGGCCGTACGCGGACCTGGAGTGACGCCGTCGGCTCAGACCGACCGTTCCTCGTCGGCGTCGCGGTCGTCCCCGTCGCGACCGAGGAACTCGCCGAGGTCGCTCATCACCTTCCCCTCGGCGCGGGCGAGGTGTTCCCAGGCGGTCGTCGTGCTCACGCCGAGCTCCGCGGCGACGTCCTCGACGCCGGCGTCCTTCTGGTGGCCGTAGTAGCCGGCGCCGATCGCGGCCGCGAGCGCCTCGCGTTGGCGCGGCGTGAGGTCGTGGAGGACGCCCGCGGTCTCGAAGCGCGGCGCGTGGTCCACCTCGTCCATCTCCAGTTGGCGAACCAGCTCGACCTCGTTGCCGCGGGCCTCGATCGCGTCGATCACCGCGCCGAGGTCGTCGTCGTGGTCGAGATACAGCGTCCACCGCTCGTAGCCGCCGGTGATCACCGTTCCCATCCGGTAGTGAAGCCCCAGCTCCGCGAACAGCTCGGTGATGCTGTCCCACGCCGGCACCTCGATCGTGACCGCGACGAAGACGGTCGACTCCCCGAGGGGAGTGATCGGCTCGGCCGTGATGACGGGGTCGCCGGCGGCGTACTCCTCGATGAATCCGGCCACGTCCTCGGGGTCGCCGCTCACCTCGACGATCCGTTTGCGCTCGCGCTCGCGTCCCGTCATCGACGACACCGACCGCATCGTCACGTCGGGATACCGCTCGGAGGCGGCCGTCTCGGGCTGCCCGACGTGTTTGATCTTGAGCGCCACCTCGCGCATCGGCCTGACGCCCGTGTCGTCCCGGGACTCCTCGTCCATACCGTTCATGGTGGGTGCCGCACTATCAACCTTCCTCAGGTGGTACCACCGACCTGACTCTCCCGCCGGCGCCGGCCGTCTGTGGGGTGATCGGGCGGTCGGACGGTTGGCCGTTGCGCGGCCGATGATCGAGGGGCGAGGCGGTCGCGTCGACCGTTCTCCGCTGGCGGGTGAACCGTTCTCCGTCGGGGTTGTCGCGCAAGCAACCCGAAACTATTCGGGTCGGTGCTTTCGCCGCTTCGTCCGCCAGAATCCACCATGGACGACCCAGATATCGATCGGTTCGCGTCGCGACGGTCGACGGTGTACGGCCAACGCGGCGTCGTGGCGACCAGCCAACCGTTGGCGTCGCAGGCCGGCATCTCCGTGTTGGAGGACGGCGGCAACGCCTTCGACGCCGCGGTCGCGACCGCCGCCGCGCTCAACGTCGTCGAGCCGACCTCGACGGGGCTGGGCGGCGACGTGTTCGCGCTGTACCGCACCGCCGACGGCGAGGTCGGCGCGATGCGCTCGTGCGGTCCGGCGCCCGCCGAGGCGACGATCGAGAACGTGCGCGGGGCCGTCGCCGACGAGGAGGGCGTCGACCCCGCGGACGCCGAGATGCCCGACACCGGCGCCCACGCGGTGACGGTCCCCGGCACCGCACGCGGGTGGGAGGTCACCGCCGAGCGCTTCGGCCGCAAGTCCCTCGACGAGCTGCTTCGACCGGCGATCCGCTACGCGATCGACGGCTACCCAGTCTCGGAGGTCGTCTCCGCGCAGTGGCAACACGCCGAGGAGCTGTTCGAGACCGACCACGCCCGCGAGGCGTACCTCTTCGACGGCGAGGCGCCCGACGTGGGCCAACACGTGACGCTCCCGGAGCTCGGCGAGTCGCTGCGGCGGATCGCCGAGGAGGGTGCCGACGTGGTGTACGAGGGGGAGATCGCCGAACAGATCGCCGCCGAAGTACAGGACCACGGGGGCTTCCTCATGGTCGAGGACCTTGCCGAGTTCGAGCCGGAGTTCCCCGACCCCGTCTCGACCACCTACAACGGGACCGAGGTGTACGAGTTGCCGCCGAACAACCAGGGGCTCATCGCGCTCGAAGCCCTGAACATCGCCGAGGAGCTCGGTGCCGGCGAGCACGACTACGACTCCCCCGAGCGCGTCCACTACTTCGCGGAGGCGCTGAAGCTCGCGTTCCACGACGGCCACCGCTACATCACCGACCCCGAATTCGAGGAGCACCCGCCGCTGGCGAGCGAGGAGTGGGCGGCGACGCGCGCGCAGGAGGTCGGCGAGGAGTGCAACGACGACGTGACGTTCGGCGTCCCCGACGCGAACGCCGAGGACGCCGACACGGTCCTGCTGTGCGTCGCCGACGACGAGGGGAACGTCGTCTCGTTCATCAACTCCCGGTTCGCCGGCTTCGGCTCGGGCCTCGTCGCCGGCGACACGGGGATCGCGCTGCAGAACCGCGGGTCGTCGTTCTCGCTGGACCCGGACCACCCCAACTCGCTCGCCCCCGGCAAGCGTCCGTTCCACACCCTGATCCCGGCGCTGGCGGACTTCGCGCCCGAGGACGACGGCACGGACGACTGGGCCGCCTTCGGCGTCATGGGCGGGTACATGCAACCGCAGGGGCACGTGCAGCTGATCTCGAACATCGTCGACTACGATCAGCCGCTGCAGGCGGCCCTCGACAGCGCCCGGTGGCGCTACCGGGAGGAGGGAAGCCTCGCGCTGGAGCCGCACTTCGACGGCACCGTCGCCGCCAAACTCGTCCGCAAGGGCCACGACGTGACGACGTTCCCGCCGGCGCTGTTCGGCGGCGCGCAGATCGTCCGCAACGCGGACGGCGTGCTCTCGGCGGCGACCGAGCCGCGCAAGGACGGCAACGCACAGGGCTACTGAGCCCCCGGAGCGGGCTCACCCGGCCCGCCCGAGGCACCGACAGACCGAAGCCCGTCGGTTTCCTTCCGTCATCCATGCCACAGCCGCGCAACCGGTCGGGGGAGACGGACCGGTACGGCTTCGACGACACGCGCGACCACCTCGGCGCGGCCGTCTCCCGGCTGCTGCCGGGTCGGCTGCTCCGGCGCGGGCTGTCCGTCTCGGTCGAAACCGACGGCGACGTGTACGCCCCCGGCGACCCGATCGGCGTCCGCGTCGAACTCCGGAACGCCTACCCCGTCCCCGTCGAGGTGCCGACCGCGTCGCGTCGACGCTGGGGCTGGGAGATCGACGGGCTGCTGGAGGGAAGCGACGAGCCGCGCCGCGACCCGGGGGGTCGCGGCGCGCTCGCGTTCAGGGCCCGCGAGCGGAAGTCCTTCGCGTGGACGTGGGACGGCCGGGTGAAACGGGTCACCGACGACCGGGAGCGGTCGGTCCCGCTCGACCCCGGCGAACACGAGCTCCGCGCGTTCCTCGCCACGGCGAACGAGCGGCCCGCGGCCACGACGACGTTCCGGATCGAGTGACGGGCCGGGTGGCGTCGCCCGACCGGCGCGTCGCTCACGGGCGTCGGCGTCGGTAGCCTCGAAGAGAACGGGAACGGCGACGTTCGGCGGGACCGACCCGCCTTCGACCGGTCAGTCGTCGGCGGACGCGGCGCCCGGTGCGCCCTCGGTTCCGTCCCGGGTCGCCGCCGCGTCGTCGCGGTGGAGGTGGCAGGCGGCGAGGTGCTCGCCGGTGCCGTACTCCGACTCGACGACGTAGTTCGGGTCCTCGCGGGCGCAGATGCTCGGCTCCTCGAACGTCTCCGAGAGCCGCTCGGCCGCGGCGTCCCACTCGTCCGCGAGCACCTCGTCGAGGGCGCGGTCGACGACCTCGCCGACCTCGCCGTCGGGGGTGTCGCCCTCGAAGAACTCGCGGCGGACCGTCGTCCTATCGGGCGCCTCGAAGGTGCGGCGCTTCACCGCCCTCGTGAACGCCAGCACCTCGTCCCACGTGTCGGCGTCCATCGCGTACTCGTCCGGCTGGATGAGCTCGGGACAGCGCGTCCGGAACCGACAGCCGGACGGCGGTTCGATCGGCGAGGGAACGTCGCCCTCGAGCACGCCGCGCTTGCCCCTCGAGCGCGGGTCCGGCACGGGGATCGAATCGAGCAGCGCCTCGGTGTAGGGGTGTTGCGGGTTCTCGAACAGCTCCTCGGTCTCGGCGAGCTCGACGAGGTTGCCGAGGTACATCACGGCGACGCGGTCGGAGATGTGGCGGATGACCGAGAGGTCGTGCGCGATGAACAGGTAGGTGAGCCCGAACTCGTCCTGGAGCTCCTGCATCGTGTTGAGCACCTGCGCCTGGATGGAGACGTCCAGCGCGGAGACGGGCTCGTCACAGACGATGAAGTCGGGGTTCACCGCCAGCGCGCGCGCCAGGTTGATGCGCTGGCGCTGTCCGCCGGAGAACTGGTGCGGGTAGCGGTTGTAGTGTTGAGGGTCGAGCCCCACCTTCTCGAGCAGCTCGCGGACGCGCTCCTCCCGCTCGCCCTCGTAGAGCCCGTGGGCCTTCATCGGCTCCTCGACGATCGGGCCGACCTTCATCCGCGGGTCGAGGCTCGACTGGGGGTCCTGGAAGATCATCTGCATGTCGCGGCGCTGCTCCCGGAGGTCGCTGCCGGAGAGTTCCGCCAGGTTGGCCCCGTTGAAGTACACCGCGCCGTCGGTCGGGTCGACCAGCCGCAACACGGTGCGCGCGAGCGTCGACTTGCCGCAGCCGGACTCGCCGACGAGCCCGAGCGTCTCCCCCTCGCGGATGTCGAAGGAGACGCCGTCGACCGCCCGAACCGGCGGGTTCGAGAGGAAGGTGTCGAGGATGCCGCTCGACTGGCTGAAGTGCTTGGTGAGGTTCTCCACGCGCAATAGCGTGTCGGCGTCACTCACCGTCATCACCTCCCGCGCGGAGTTCGCTGAGCCCGCCCGCGAACGCCTCGGTGGACTCGTTGTCCAGCGGTTCGCTGTGTTCGTAGTCGACGTTCTCGTACTTCACACACGAGACGAGGTGCTCGCTTTCGCCCTCCGCGGCCTCCCGGTCGGTGACACCCTCCTCGGGCGGCCCGTGTTTCGGATGCGCCTCCCGGCACACCTCCCGGGCCTCGGGACAGCGCGTGTGGAATCGACAGCCGGACGGCGGGTTGATCGCCTCCGGCATCACCCCGCTGATGGGGTCGAGCGACTCCACCGTCCGGTCGGGTCGCGGGATCGACCGGAGCAGCGCCTCGGTGTACGGGTGCTTGGTGTCGTAGAACAGGTCCTCGACGTCTGCCTGCTCGATGACCTCGCCGAGGTACATCACGTTCACGCTGTCGCAGATCTCCGCGACGACGCCCATGTCGTGGGTGACCCAGACGAACGCGGTGTTGTACTTCTCGCGGAGATCCTCGACGAGGTCGAGGATCTGCCCCTCGACGGTGACGTCGAGGGCGGTCGTCGGCTCGTCCGCGATGATGAGGCTCGGCTCGCACGCCAGCGCCATGGCGATGAGCACGCGCTGGCGCATCCCGCCGGAGAACTGGTGGGGGTACTCGTCGTACCGCTTCTCCGGCTCGGGGATGCCCACCTCGCGGAGCATGTCCACGGCGATCTCCTCGGCCTCGGCGGAGCTCACGTCCCGGTTCAGCTCGATGAACTCCCGAAGCTGGCCGCCCACCTTGAACACGGGGTTGAGCGACTCCATCGGGTCCTGGAAGATGATGGCGATCTCCTTCCCGCGGATGTCCCGGCGCATCTCCTGCTGGGTGAGCATCTCCTCCGACTCCTCGAGGGTGCCGTCGGACCGCTCCTCGATGTCGACGAGCTTGCGGCCCTTGTAGGTCACCGTCCCGTCGACGATGCGGCCCGGCTCCTCGACGAGCCGCATGATCGACTGTGCGGCGACCGACTTCCCGGCGCCGGATTCGCCGACGAGTCCGACGAGTTCGCCGGGCTGTACTTCGAAACTCACGCCGTCCACGGCACGGACGGTTCCCTCCTCTGTGAAGAACTGGGTCTTCAGGTTCTCGACTTTCAGTAGTGGCTCTTTGTGACTCATTAGTTGTTGATACGGGGATCGAGTGCGTCACGCAGGCCGTCGCCGACCAGGTTGAACCCGACCACGGTGATCAGGATGGCGAGGCCGGGCCAGACGCTGAACCACGGGTTCGGGAGCATGTAGTTCCTGGAGTTGTTGAGCATCTGCCCCCACGACGGCGTCGGTGGCTGGGCGCCGTAGCCGAGGAACGACAGGCCGGCGACGATGAGGATCGCGACGCCCACCTGGAGCGTGGCCTGTACGAGCACGGGCGCGAAGCTGTTCGGGATGACGTGGCGGAAGATGATGTTCCGGTCGCGGACGCCGGCCGCGCGTGCGGCCTCGACGTAGTCCTCCTCCCGGACCGACAGCACCCGCGAGCGGATGAGCCGGGCGAACGTCGGGATGGTCGCGATCCCGACGCCGATCATCGCGTAGGTGAGGCTCCGGTCGAACGCCACCATGAACACGATGACGAGCACCAGGAACGGGATGGCGTACAGCGTTTCGGCGCCGCGCATGAGCACGTCGTCGATCAGGCCGCCGTAGTAGCCGGCGACCGAGCCGACGATCATTCCCAGGATCATCGCCACGCCGGTCGAGACGACACCGACGGTGATGGCGATTCGCGTCCCGTAGAACAGCCGGACGAGCACGTCCCGCCCGCGGTGATCGGTCCCCAGCGGGTGTGCCAGCGTCCCCGGGTCGTTCGGGTACAGCTGGTTGGTGATGTACATCGGCGGGCGGAGGATGGACGCGCCCGTCTCGGCGATGGGGCTCACCCACACCGCCTGGGCGATTGCGTACTGCTCGATGCCCATGCTCGCGAACACCTGATACTGGTTCAGGTACTCGAAGACGACGTCGTCGACGAAGGCGACGACGGCGACGACCGTGGCGACGCTGATGATGGTCAGGCCGGCGAGCGCGGTCGGGTCGCGGCGCACCTGCTTGAGGGTGTACCGCCACCCGACGCGGGCTTCGGGCTGCTCGGCAGCGCCCGCCTCCTCGGTGTCGTGGCTGCGGGTCGGGTCCGTGTCTGTATCGGTGGTCGTAGCCATTGTCAGTCAGTCATTCTCGTCGAAGGTGACGCGCGGGTCGATGTACGCGTACGAGAGGTCGGTGATGATCACGCCGACCACGAACACGAAGCCGAACACGAGCGTGGTGCCGGTGACCAGCGCGAAGTCCTGATTGTTGATCGCGGTAATGATGAGTCGCCCCATCCCGTTGATCGAGAACACGGTCTCGGTCAGCACGGCGCCGCCGATGGCGCTGGTAAGCTGAAGTCCGAGCAGCGTGATGAGCGGGAGCTGTGCGTTACGGAAGGCGTGTTTCCGGAGGATGGTGAACTCGCTCACGCCGTAGGCGCGTGCGAGCTTCACGTAGTCCTCGCCGAGCACCTCGAGCATCGAGGAGCGCTCGATGCGGGTAAGCGCCGCCATCTGGAGCGTCCCGAGCGACAGCGTCGGCAACAGGAGGTGCTCGCCGGTCTCTACGAGCACGCCCAGTCGGCTGTTCGCGCCGTCGATCGACGCGACGGGCGCCCACGGCAGGACGAGGTCCGTCGCCGGCAGCACGTCGAGCCGGTAGGCGAAGACGATGATGAGCATCAGGCCGATCCAGAACGACGGGGTCGACACGCCGATCAGCGCGACGATCCGCGAGACGTGGTCGGTCGGCTTGTTGCGCCGCTTGGCCGAGATGATGCCGAGCGGGACGGCCGTGACGACGGCGAACGTGAAGCTCGAGAGCAGCAACAGCAGCGTCACGGGCAGTCGTTCCGCGATCTTCTGTGTGACCGGGACCTTGTAGTAGAGGCTCTGGCCGAGATCGAGTTGGATCGCGTCCCAGAGGTAGTTCAGGAACCGGAGCCATACGGGCTGGTCCAGCCCGTACTTCGCCCGGATGGCGGCGGCCTGCTGGGCGCTGGGTGACGGGCCGAGCATGATGCTCACGGGGTCGCCCGGCATCGCCTCCATCAGGAAATAGGTGATGGCGGCGACGCCCACGAGGACCGGAATCGCCTGGAGTATGCGTCGAATGGTGTACTGTGCGCGTCCCATTGTCTGAGTTGGTGTCGTTAGCGTGCGTTTGCCGGCTTCCGGTATAAACGAAACGGGAACGGCCGGAAGCGGCCGTCAGACGTTACTTGTCGACCGACACGTTGTGGCTCTCGGAGGCGAGGTGGAACGAGTCGACCGGGTGTGCCGCGAAGTTGTTGACGTACTCCTTCACGCCGAAGCTGTTCTTGAGGTTGTACGCGGGCAGGTGCGCGCGATCCTCGAGGATCGTCGTGACAGCCTCGGTGTAGAGCTGCTTGCGCTCCGCACGCTCGGCGGACTCGCGAGCCGTGACGAGCTTCTCGGCGGCCTCCTTGCCGCGCTCGCTGTTGGCGCCGTAGTACGACCCGTTCGTGACGCCGAGCGTGTCCTCGGTCCGGCCGAACATGTAGTAGGTGAACGCGTCGGGGTCGGGCGAGCCGGACCAGCCGAGCGTGTACATGTTGTAGTCGTCCTCGCTCCCCGTGACGTACTGCTCCAGGAACGCGCCCCAGTCGAGCCGCTGGACCGAGACGTTGCTGAAGCCGGCCTCCTTCAGGCCGTTCGAGACGGAGATACCGATCTGTTCGCGCTTGTCGTCCGGCGGGACGATGATCCGCCACGAGTAGTCCATCGAGACGCCGGCCTCATCGAACAGCGCCGTCGCCTCGTCGATGTTCTTGTCGTGGGGGATCTCCGACCACTGGTCGACCGGGAACTCCCACTCCTCCGCGATGGACGCGGGGAACGGGCTGTACTGGCGGACGCCGGTCGGCTCGACGTAGTTCGCCACCGCGTCGTCCATCGAGAAGCAGTAGTCGATCGCCTCGCGGACCCGCGGGTCGGCCGTCGGCCCCTCGTTGCAGTTGAACGCGAGGTAGAAGTACCCGATGCCGGGCACCTCGTCGATGCTGGCGTCCTCGATGCTGCGGACGGTGGAGTAGAGCTTCGGCGGGATCTCCTCGATGACGTCGTTCTCGCCGTTGCGGAGGGTGGTGACGCGGGTCGTCGCCTCCTCGACGGGCGTGAAGTGGATCTTCGCGAGGTTCGGCACCGGCTCGCCCCAGTAGTCGTCGTTGCGGACGAGGTCGACGTAGTCGCCCTCCTGCCAGCTGTCGAACTCGAAGGGCCCGGAGCCGACCGGGTTCGACGTGTTGAACGCGTCCTTGTCCTCCTCACGCACGGACATCGGTACGATGTCGCGGCCCGCGAGCACCGTCATGAACGCGCCGTAGGGGTACAGGAGGTCGAACTGGACCGTCTTCTCGTCGACGGCCGTGATCGAGTCGATCATGTTGACCTCGGAGGCGTTCTCCGTCTCCTCGTCGACGGGTGCCTCGAAGCTGTACTTCACGTCCTCGGCGGTCACCGGGTCGCCGTTCTGGAACGTGGCGTCCCCGTTGATCTCGACGACGTACCGCTGGCCCTCGTTGGAGATCTCCGGCTCGCCGGTCGCCATGCTCGGGCCGATGCCGGTGCCCTCGCCGTAGGCGTACAGCGAGTCGAAGATCAGCTGGGAGACCTGGTCGGACGGAACGTCGTTCAGGACGACCGGGTCGAACTCGATCGGGCTCTTCACCTGTGCGAGGTTGAGCGTCCCGCCGGTCGACTCCTCCGGCGTCGGCGTGCTGTCGTCGGTGTCGCCGCCGCCGTTGCCGCCGTCGCCTTCGGTTGTCTCATCGCCGCCGTCGTCGCCGCCGCCGGCACAGCCGGCCAGCGCCGTGACGCCGGCCGCGCCGGTACCCGCGATGAACGACCGCCGGTTGATACGATCGAGGACGTACTGCTTTCCTTCGTTTGTCATGGTTGTGTCCCTCAACGATGGGATACTCTGTCATGGAAAATTGAGACATAAAAGCGTGCCGTTCGCTGTCGTCACGATTTCACTCATCAACGCACGGTTCGTCACGATTTCACCCATCATCGCACGGTTGTGCATACGCATGTGGGGATCTGCGCGTGTGCTCACACCGTGCGTCTGCCGCCCCTTCGCGCCGTCGGACCAGAACGTACAGGTCGTCGCCGCAGGGACGAACGGTATGCGCCAGTTCGTCGTCTGCGGCCACGACGCCCCCACGACGCCCGACTTCAGCCTCGACGACCTCGCGGGCGGGGCCGGGCGCCTCGATCTGCTGTGTCGCTGTGTCAACGCCGGCCTGTTCCTCTCGCACGGCATCCGCGAGGACAGCCGCGTCCACCTCGTCCTCGGCGACGAGTACACCGTCCGGTTCTCGGGCGCCACCGCCCGCGGACTCCACCCCGACGAGCGCACGACCGCCGCCCGCGTCCGCGACGCGCTCGACGCCCGCGAGGACGCCATCGGCCACATGCCCGCTGAGGTGTCGCCCGGGGTCGAACTGTACCGGATGGGCCTCGACGCGACACTCGCCGCCCTCGACGGCACCCTCGTCCAACTGCACGAGGACGGCGACCCCGTCGCGAAGACCGACCCGCCCGCGGACCCGGTGTTCGTCCTCTCGGACCACTCGGACTTCACCGACGAGGAGGCGGCCCTCCTCGCCGACCGGGCGGACCGGCGGGTCAGGCTCGGCCCCGAGGCGATCCACGCGGACCACGCGATCGCGGTGGCGAACAACTACCTCGACACCGACGGCTACGCAGGCTACTGAGTCGCGTGGCGTGTGCGAGACCGGGCCACGAGCCGGCGATTGCTCGGGGTTCGGAAGCCTTAACAGAGCGGCTCGCCTCCCTCCGTGTGCGGGCCGGTGGGGTAGCTTGGTATCCTTCGGCCTTCGGGTGGCCGTAACCGCGATTCAAATTCGCGCCGGCCCACTTCTCCCGCATTTCCAGTTTCAGAGAGCGTTCAGTGTTCAGTCGTCCTCCTCGTCATCGTCGTCACCAGGGGGACCGGCGTCGTCCGGCGGTCCGGCATCCTCGGGTGGCCCTGCACCGTCGGGCGGCCCCGCGTCATCCGGCGGGCCGGCGTCGTCGGGCGGTCCCGCATCGTCCGGCGGTCCCACGTCGTCTTCATCGTCATCACTGTCCTCGTCTTCATCGTCATCACTGTCCTCGTCTTCATCGTCATCGCCGTCGCCGTCCTCATCGTCACGTTCGCGGTCTTCGTCGTCGTCTTCTTCCTCTGCGTCGCCCTCGTCGTCATCCCCGTCATCGCCTCCTTCCTCACGTTTGCGATCTTCGTCCTCGTCGGAGTCGTCGTCCGGCGCGTCCGCATCGTCGTCGGTCTCGTCGTCCCCATCGCCGCCCGTCCCGTCGGAGCCGCACGTACCGACTCTCACACGGATCGGCTCGTCGAGGGCCAGCGACACGCGTTCGACGCCGTCGTCGGTCGCCGAGAGGAGTTGCCAGTCGGTCACGCGCCCCTCGTAGTAGACGCCGAACAGCCTGGCGGCCTCGTTGAACGCGGGGTCGATCGTGGCGTCGAGGTCGTCCCCGAGGGGGCGAAAGACGCCGCCGTCGGTGCGACCGTCGGCCCAGGTCCAGTCGATACGCTGGGGGTCGCCGTCGACGGTCCACCGGTCGTAGTTCGAGTCGGCGTCGTACAGGTCGTCGGCGACGACCCACTCGCCGTCGGTCGGGAGCCCGTCGACGGTGAACGTCGCCGACCCGCCGTCGGGGCTGTCGGGGCCGCCGTGGACGACGACCAGGCTCACGGCCTCCGGCCCGTCGTACAGCAAGAGGATGCTGGTGTCGGCGCGCTGGAGGTCGCGCGTTCCCGCCGAGTTGTATCGGTCCTCGTCGCCGACGACCGCGCCGTTCTCCTCGGAGACGTACCGCGACGGCAGCTGGTACTCGTAGAACTGCTCGGCGGTTTCCGACCCCTGAAGGGGACGAACCTGGACGCACGTCGACCCCTGCTCGACGACGTACGACGGCTCGGGATCGGACGCCGCGGCCGCCGTCGGTTCGCCCAGTGCCGCCGCGACGGCGCCGGTCCCCAGCGCCGTCAGGACGCCTCGTCTCCTCCACGATCCGTCGCTGTCCCCGTCACCGTCCTCGCTCATCATCCGTTCACGGAGGTCGGTGTGACACTTCGTTATCCGGCGCTTGCAGCGCCCTGAAGCTACGCTCTCGGGGCGGTCACGCCGCTGTCGTCGTCGACGAACGCCCGTCCGGTCGGCCGACCGACGATCGCTGTGACTGCTCGTCGAAGCGAACCGAGAGAACGGGGGAGAGCCGACTTACAGCTCGACGGCTTCCTTGTTCCCGAGCGACTCGGGTACGGTGAACCGGATGCTCGTCGTCGCGCCGGCCATCGTGTTGACCTTGATCGTCACTTCGTCGCCCTCACCGAGGTCGCTCCCGGCGATCTGGTCGACGTCGAAGATGTACTGCAGTCGGTCGTCGTTGTCGTTGAGGACGGGCGCGCTGCCGTCGCTGTCCTTGACGACGTCGTAGGTGAACGTTTCACCCGTAGCGTCCGAGGTGTTGTCGAAATCGCTGTGAGCGATCAGCTGGTAGGTCCCGCTCGGACCGATCCAGGTCACCGTCGTGTTCTGGAGGTCGATCTCGCCGGCGCCGGCCGCCTGCGTCACCGTCACGTTGACGTAGTCGATAGCGTCGCCGGCACTGGTCACGCTGCCGACGGTGGCGACCTCCTGCACGCGGTCGCTGACCTGCTTACTGCTCTGTTGACCCGTTTCCTGCGACTTGCTCTGAAGGAAGCCTGCGGTGTTGATCAGGACACCCGCGGCGATCGCCGCCACGAGTACCATCGCGATGAACACGATGAGCGTCCCGATACCAACTTGCCCGCGCTCTTCCTCGTCCGTGATGAATTCGAACATTCTGTGGTTGTCCACTCCCTGTTCTGGAGTGTTTCTCCGTTCCGGGATCTCCGTTTAATGCTTATCGCTGAATTTATCGAGTCTGATTTTCGACGGACGAGGCGACGGGCACCCGTCGGGTCCGGCGCGGGCGAACCGACGGATACTCGTTCCCGAGCGACGACGCGACGAACGGAATCGGATGTCCGACACCACGCGCCTCGTCGTCGTCTGTGGGCTCCCCGGGGCCGGGAAGTCGACCGTCGCGTCGGCGGTCGCCGACCGCCTCGACGCCACGGTTTTCCGTACCGACGTGGTTCGCAAGGAGCTGTTTCCGGATCCGTCGTACACCGACGAGGAGTCGCGGCGGACGTACGAGGCGCTGTTCGAGCGCGCGGACGACCGCCTCGCCGCCGGCGACCCGGTCGTCCTCGACGGGACGTTCCGTCGGGCGAACCGACGGCGGGAGGCGCGCTCGCTCGCCGAGCGCCGCGGCGTCACGGCCCGGTTGGTTCGCGTCCGCTGTGATGAGCGGACCGCGAAGGCCCGTATCCGGTCGCGGGAGGACGACCCCTCGGACGCCGACACCGATGTCTACGACCTGCTCCGCGAGGAGTTCGAGCCGGTCGAGGACCCGGTCGTCGTCGACAACTCCGGCGACCTCGACGCGACGCTCGCGCGGGTGCGGTCGCTGTTTTAACCGGGAGCACCGATCCCGAGGAACCGCGAGACCGAAGGCTTTTGCTCGGCGCATGGCTCGCGTTCACCGATGAGTACACGTGCGGTCGAGTTGGTCCTCGCGGGCGTCCTCCTGTTCGGATTGACCGTCGCCGGGAGCGCGCTGGTCGCGCCGGACCGCTCGACGGCCGCCGTCGACGACGGCGCCGAGCGAGCGACGCTCGTCGGCTCGCAGGGTGGCGGTCCCGGCTGGCACGAACACGGAAGCGCCTACCTGCTCAACGGCACCGATGTCGAGTGGCGAGAGGACTCCGCGGACAGCTACTTCGACGTGCAGCGGCTCTCCGACGGCCGCGTGCTCGCGGGGTTCATGGACAGCGGCTACGAGGAGTGTGGGCCGTACGAGTCGCCGTGCGCCCACACCGGTATTCGACTGATCGATCCCGACGCCGACGGCGGCGCGGCGGTCGTCGAGGAGTACAGCTTCCCGGTCCGCTCGCAGTCGAACAGCGAGATCCACGACGCCGAGCCGCTCCCGGACGGCGGCTTCGCCATGACGGACATGGACAACGAGCGCATCATGATCGTGGAGGACGGCGAGGTGACGTGGACGTGGAACGCCTCGGAGCTGTACGACGAGCCCGAGGACCCAACCCGCACCGACTGGCTCCACATCAACGACATCGACCGGATCGAGGAGGACGTGTTCCTCGTCTCCGTCCGCAACGCGAACCAGCTGGTGATCGTCGAGCGCACCGACGACGGCGGGAGCGAGGTCGTGGAGGTGATCAACGCCGACAAGGAGGGCTCCTCCGACGACTCCTGCACCGGAAGCGGCCAACTGGCGGACACCGACGGCGACGGCGACGTGCGCTGCGGGAACCCCGAGGTGCTCGATCACCAGCACAATCCGCAGTGGATCGCGGGGAGCATCGAGGGCGAGCCGGGCGACCGGACCGCCTCCGACGACGCCGCGGTGCTCGTGGCCGACTCGGACAACGACCGCGTCGTCGAACTCCACCGGAACGACGACGGCGAGTGGGAGGTCGCCTGGACGGTGACGAGCGTCGACGGCCGATCGCTACATTGGCCGCGTGACGCCGACCGCCTGGAGAACGGCCACACGCTGATCACGGACACCCTGAACAAGCGGGTCGTCGAGATCGACGAGAACGGAACCGCCGTCTGGGCGTACCCGACCGAGCGCATCCCCTACGAGGCCGACCGCGTCCCGCGGGAGTTCCAGGGGACCGAGCGCGACCTCCCGGTGGCGACGAGCGACGGCGTGAACCTCGAGGACGGTGCGGCGAGCGGATCCGAGATCCCGGTGCTCTCGACGCTCGTCGTCGGCGTACGCGCCGCCGCGCCGTGGGCGCCGGTGTGGTTCGGCGAGACGCAGGTCGGGCTCACCCTCGTGTCGCTGGCGCTCGTGCTCGCGGGCGGCGCCACCGCGGTTCGGACGCGCGTTACGGGCTGAGGCCCGCGACCGACTTCTGTCACGCTTATCCCGGCGCCCCACCGACCCGAACCCGATGAGCGACGACGACATCGACGACGGCGGCGGTGACATGGGCGACGGCGGTGACATCGACGGCAACGTCGCCGCCGCCGACCGCGGCGACAGCACCGACGCCGACGACCTCGCGTGGGAGACGCTCGACAGCGACATCGACTACTCGTGTCCCGGCTTCGACGTGCGCCGCGACGACGTTCGACTGCCCGACGGCACCGAGACTGACTTCCACTACGTCGACGAGCCACAGACGGTGGTTATCCTGCCGTTGACCCCCGACGGCGACGTGGTGCTCGTCGAGGAGTGGCGCCAGGCCGTCGGGCGGGTGAACCGCGGGCTCCCCGCCGGCGGCGTCGAGGACGACGACACGGATCTGGTCGCCGCCGCGCGGCGGGAACTCCGCGAGGAGACGGGATACGAGGCCGAGTCGATCGAGCGGCTCCGGGCGGTCGAACCCGCGAACGGCTTCGCCAACTCCGTGCATCACTACTTCCTCGCACGCGGGTGCACCCAGGCCGCTGAGGCGGACCTCGATCTCGATTTCAACGAGAGCATCCGTCCGGCGACCGCCGACTACGACCGCTTCCGCGAGGCAGTGTTCGCGGGCGAGGTCCGCGACGGTCGCGCCGTCCTCGGCGTCTCGCTGTACGAAGGGCCCCACGACGGAAGCGACGCGGAGTAAGCGCCCCGGCGCCCGATGGGCTCCCGGCGCTCGACTGGACGTCGCCGCTGGGCCAGGTCTTTCACGGAGGCACCCGGAGGTCGGGTATGGTCTCGTTCGCCCCGCTTCGGTCGCTGATCGCGTGGTTCCGGTCGCTGGACCCGCGGATACAGGCTCTCGTCGTCGCGCCCGCGATCGGCTTCTCGGGCATCCTGGCGGCGGGGGTCATCGTCCTCGTCGTGTTGATCGCCCTCAGCCTCGTCGGCTATCAGCCGTCACCGCTGGTGCTCATCGGCCTGTCGCTCGTGCTCGTGCAGGGGATCTCCTTCGGCGGCGTCGCCTCGATCTACCTGATCCGGACGGGGCGGTCGCCGCTGTCGCTGTTCCGGGTTCCTACCCTTCGAGATGTCGCCGTCGCGGTCGGCGGATTCTTCGGGTCGCTGGCGATCCTGATCGCGGCGAGCGCGGCGGTCCAGCAGGCCGGCGCGCCGACCGCCGAGAACGAGGTCGCACAGATCGGCGCGGAGAACCCGGAGGTGCTGCTCCTGTTGATCCCCGCGGCGTTCGTCTTCATCGGCCCGGGCGAGGAGATCCTGTTCCGCGGCGTCGTCCAGGACCGGCTGCGCGAGGCGTTCTCGCCGTGGGTCGCGATCCCCCTCGCGAGCGTCATCTTCGGGGCGGTCCACTACGTCGCGCTCACCGGCGCCGCCCCCGGCCGGATCGTCACGATCGGCATCCTCTCGACGCTGACGCTCGTGTTCGGCGCGACCTACGAGTACACCGACAACCTCGTCGTCCCCTCGTTCATCCACGGCGCCTACGACGCCGTGTTGTTCGCGGGGCTGTACGTCGTCGTCGTGTACGGCCCCGAGGCGGGGTCGCCGGAGCAGGCCGCGACCATGGCGTTCGCCGACCTGCTCTGGGCCGTCCCGCTCGTCTGAGCCGCCGATCCGGTCGCCGGAGGCTCGCCACTCGACCGTCCGAGCGTTCTTCACCGATGACGGGACCACCTCGTCGCGCCCGTGCACTGACCCGCCGCGGGGCGTGCCGCGCCGCGACGACACGCCCGCCCCGCGCGAGCCGGTCGGTGACCGCGTCCGCCCCCCGACCGGACTCATCCCGCCGTCGGCGACGGTCCCGACCGACGCCGTCCCGCGTGTCGTCCGTTCGCCCCCACCCACAGCGACGGCGCCGGAGCGACACCCTTACTCGCGTCCCCGGGAACCTCGCCACAATGCGCGAGCACTTCGAGATCCGGGACCACGACGCCGCCGGCCGCATCGGGGAGTTGACCGTCCCCCGCGCCGGCGTCACCGTCGAGACGCCCGCGCTCCTCCCGGTGATCAACCCCAACATCGAGACGATCGATCCGGGCCGGCTCCGCTCGGAGTTCGGCGCCGACATGCTGATCACCAACTCCTACATCATCCGCACGACCGAGGACGTGCGTGAGCGGGCCTTGGAGGAGGGCCTCCACGACATGCTCGGCTTCGACGGCGCGATCATGACCGACTCGGGGAGCTTCCAGCTCGCCGAGTACGGCGAGATCGACACCACGACGACGGAGATCCTGGAGTTCCAGCGCGACATCGGCAGCGACATCGGAACCCCGGTCGACATTCCCACCCCGCCGGACGCGAGCCGCGAGCGGGCCGAATCGGACCTGGAGGTCACCCGCAAGGCGCTCGCCGACGCCGAGGCGGTCGACGTCGGCGACATGCTGGTGAACGCCCCCGTGCAGGGGAGCACCTACCCGGATCTGCGCGAGCAGGCCGGCCGCGAGGCCGCCGCGACGGACCTCGACGTGTTCCCGGTCGGCGCGGTCGTCCCGATGATGAACAGCTACCGCTACGACGACATGGTCGACGCCGTCGCCGCCGCGAAACGCGGACTGAGCGAGGGCTGCCCGGTCCACCTGTTCGGCGCGGGCCACCCCATGATGTTCGCGCTGGCGGTCGCGCTCGGCTGCGACCTGTTCGACTCGGCCGCCTACGCGCTGATGGCGCGCGACGGCCGCTATCTCACCGTCTCCGGCACCGAACAGCTGGACGATCTCGACTACCTTCCCTGCTCGTGCCCCATCTGCCACGAACACACGCCCGAGGAGCTTCGGGCCGCACAGGGCGACGAGCGCGAGGCACTCCTCGCGGAGCACAACCTCCACGTCACCTTCGAGGAGCTGCGTCGCGTGAAGCAGGCCATCCGCGACGGCGACCTGCTCGAACTCGTCGAGAAGCGCGCCCGCGGCCACCCCGCGATGGCCGACGGCTACCGCGCCCTCCTCGATCACGCCGACCAACTGGAGCGCATCGACAGCGCATCCAAGGGCACGTTCTTCGGGCTCTCCCACGAGTCGGCAGACCGCCCCGAGGTTCGGCGCCACCACGACCGCCTCGCGCGCTTGTCCGTTCCCGACTCCCTGCTGTGTTCGGAGTACGGCGAGCCCTCGGATCACGACTACGACGAGGTGTGGCGGGTCGTGCCGCCGTTCGGCCCGTTCCCCCGCGCGCTCTCGGAGACGTACCCGCTCACCGCGGAAGTGCCCGACCGCACCGACGCCGCGGCCGAGCGCGCCGCCGCCGAGGGGATCCGAGCGCTCGTCGAGGCGAACCCCGACACGGACGTGACACTCGCACACGAGGGCTGGAGCGCGGACGCGCTCGGGGTCGTCCCCGAGTCGGTGACACTGGAAAACCTCCACGCCGACCAACACGCCGACGCGGTCGACGACGCGGACGGATCCGCCGAATCTCGAAGCGAAAGCGAATAACGCCCGGGCCGCACACCTCGGGGCATGACCGACTACTTCGAGGTCCACGAGCGGGACGGGGCCGCCCGCCTCGGGGAGCTTCGCCTCGATTCACCCCTCGCGACCCCGGCGCTCGCGGACGACGTTGTCCGTGACGCGGGGTCGCTGTGGAACGCCGAGCGCGACGTGCCCGAGGGCGACGAGTCCGCGCTCACGATCCTCCCGCATCGCGCGTATCCCGCGGGAACGCGCGAGGAGGTCGTCGACGCGTTCGCCCCCGACTACCCCGACTCGGCGGCCGCCGTCGACGGGCCGACCGCCGCGGTGATCACGAGCGACGCGCCCGACTCCGGCGGGGCCGCCGACCCGCCCGTCGACGCGTACGTGCTCTCGAACGCGCAGGGCGTCGTCGGCCACGCCTCGGCGTTCGCGGAGGCGGTGATCGACGTGCGCGAGGCGGTGCCCGCGGACACCGCGCTGTATCTCTCGGGCGTCGCCACGCCGCTGAACGTCGCGACGCTCGCGTACGCCGGCGTCGACCTCGTCGACGCGAAGCGCGCGCGGGTGAAGGGAAGCCAGGGCAAGTACCTCACCGACGAGGGCGAGCGCTTCCTGGAGGACCTGGACGAACTCCCGTGTTCGTGCCCGGCGTGTCAGGTGCCGCGGGAGGAGTTCGACCGAGCCGTCTGCGAGGAGCACAACGTCAACGCCCTCGAAGCGGAACTGCGCCGCGTCCGTCGGCGGATCCGCGAGGGTCGCCTCCGCGACTACGTCGAGGGGCAGGCCCGCCACGAGCAGTGGCTCACCGCGGCGTTCCGCGAACTGGACCAGCAGTACGGCTACATCGAGGAGCGCGCCCCCGTCGCCCGCAACAACGAGCTCGCGGCGGCGACGAGCGACACCATCCGCCGCCCGGAGATCCAGCGGTTCGCCCAGCGCGTGTCCGAGCGGTACGTCAACCGCTTCCGCAATCCCCTCGTGCTGGTGCCCTGCTCGGCGAAGAAGCCGTACTCCGAGAGCCAGAGCCACGGGCAGTTCCACGACGCGATCCAGTTCCGCGGGCACCTCGCGTCGATGACTTCGCCCATCGGCGTCGTCCCGCAGGAGCTCGAACTCACCTACCCCGCACAGCACTACGACACCGTCGTGACGGGCCGGTGGTCCGAGGACGAGAAGCAGTTCGTCGCCGAGGTGCTCCGGCGCTACCTGGAGCGCAACGAGTACCCCCGCGTCATCGCGCACGTCCCCGAGGACGGCTACCGCGACATCTGCGAGCGCGTCGCGGAGCAGGTCGACGTGCCGTTCGAGTACACCGTCGAGGACCACCCGACGACGACCGAGTCCATCGGGAACCTCATGTCCACGCTCGACGGCGAACTGAAGTACACGAAGCGGGAGCGCGAGCACAACACCGTCCGCGCCATCGCCGACTACATGCTCGGCGACGGCGCCGGCGACGACCTGTTCGAGGAGCTGAACACCCGCTCGCGGTACCCGAAGCTCCAGGTCCGCGACGACGACGAGGAGTTGCTGGCGACGATGGTGCCGACCTACGGCGCCCTCGCCTTCACGCTCGCGGGCGCCCGACAGTGGGTCGACAGCGACGCGCCGACGAAGACCGTCGAGATCGACGCGTTCGTGCCGCAGGGGAGCGTGCTCGCCCCCGGCGTCGTCGACGCGGACGACGACATCCGCGTCGGCGACGAGGTCGTCGTCGAGGGACCGAAGGCGTTCGCGGTCGGTCGCGCGGAGATGCACGGCGCGGAGATGCGCTCGTCGACCCGGGGGATCGCGGTGGACGTGCGCCACTCCGAGGAGCTGTAGCCGGCCGCGTGGGCAACGGTTTTGCCTTCCGTCGTGGATCCCCCACCCGTGACCAGCCCTCGCCACCGACTCGTCCGGGCGGCCCCGGCGCTGTTCGCCGTGACGACGCTCCCGGCGGTCGCGCTCGCGGCGATCCTCGTCGGCGGGCAGGCGGCCGCGGTCGTCGCGATCCTCGGGTGGTTCCTCCTCACGCCGCTGTCGGCGGTCCTCCTCGATGAGGTGTTTGAGGTCGACGACGGCGACGACGAGGACCTCGAACGCGCCCTCGACGCGTTGCGCGAGTGGCGGGCCGACGACGCCGGGAGCCGACCCGACGGCCCGACCGACAGTTCGACCGGCGACCCGACCGACGAGCGCAACCCGGTCGACAGGCTCCGCGAACGGTACGCCGAGGGCGACATCGACGAGGCCGAGTTCGAGCGCCGCCTCGACCTCCTGCTCGAGACGGAGGACGCCGACGCCGAGACGGCCCGCGAGCGCGTCCGGAACCGCGGCGGCGACGCGACCGCCGATCGCGAGGTCGAGCGCGAGCGCGAACGCTGATGCCCGCGTCGCCGCCGGCGTCCCGCCGTTCGGCAGCGACCTGCGCCGCGAAGCGAACGCCTACAACCCAGCCCCCGTACCCTCGGGTATGACCGACGACCACGCGCCGGCGGGAACGCGCGTCGGCGTCGACGTGGGCGGCACGTTCACGGACCTCGTGACGGTCCGGGACGGCCGGATCCGCGTCGACAAGACGCCCTCGACCCCGGACGCGCCCGACGAGGGCGTCGTGACGGGCCTCCGGGAACTGGACGCGCCGCTCGCCGAGGTGGACTTTCTCGGCCACGGGACGACCGTCGCGACCAACGCCGTGCTGGAGGGCGAGTGGGCCGACACCGCCCTCCTGACGACCGCGGGCTTTCGCGACGCCGTCGAGATCGGCCGCCAGACCCGCCCGGACATCTACGACTTCGACGCGACCAAGCCCGACCCGGTGGTCCCCCGCGACCGCCGGTTCGAGGTGCCCGAGCGCGTCGACGAGCGCGGCGCCGTCCTCCGCGACCTCGACGAGGCGGCCGTCCGCGACCGCGCCCGCGACCTCCGGGAGTCGGGGGTCGAGAGCGTCGCCGTCTCGCTGCTGTTCTCCTTCGAGCATCCGGCCCACGAGCGTCGCGTCCGCGAGATCCTCCGCGAGGAGGGCGTCGACGCCAGCGTCTCGCTCTCCGCGGACGTGCTCCCGGAGATCCGCGAGTACGAGCGCACCCTCACCACCGCGATGAACGCCGCGCTCAAGCCCGTCATGGACGCGTACCTCGGGTCGCTGGCCGCCGCCGCCGGCGACCTCGGCGTCGACGCCCCGCTTCGCGTGATGGGGTCGAACGGCGGGCTGATGGCGGCCGACGCCGCCCGCGAGCGCCCCGTCAACACCCTCCTCTCGGGCCCCGCGGCGGGCGTCCGCGGCGCCACCCACGTCGCCGGCCGTCGCGGCGTCGACGACCTGATCACGATGGACATGGGCGGCACCTCCTGCGACGTGAGCCTCGTGCGCGACGGCGACCCGCTCGTGACCACGGACACGGAGGTCGGCGAGTACCCCGTCTCGGTGCCGACGGTCGACATCCACACCGTCGGCGCCGGCGGCGGCTCGGTCGGCTACGTGGACACGGGCGGCGCCCTGCGCGTCGGCCCGCGCTCGGCGGGCGCCCAACCCGGCCCCGTCTGCTACAACCGCGGCGGCACGGAGCCGACCGTCACCGACGCCCATCTCGTGCTCGGCCGCATAGACCCCTCCGGATTCCTTCCGGACGCGCTCGGCCGCGACGCCGCGGCGGTGCGGGAGGCGTTCGCGCCCCTCGCCGAGACCGTCGTCGGCGACCCCGAGGCGACCGAGGCCGCCGCCCGCGGGCTGCTCGACGTGGCGAACGCGAACATGCGCCGGGCGCTCCGGGTCGTCAGCGTCGAGCGGGGCTACGACCCCCGCGAGTTCGCGCTCGTCGCCTTCGGCGGCGCCGGGCCCCTCCACGCGACCGCGCTCGCGGACGCGCTGGACGTTCCAGAGGTGATCGTCCCGCGGGCTGCCGGCGTCCTCTCCGCGCTCGGGCTGCTCATCAGCGACGTGGTGTACGACTACTCCACGTCGATGGTGCGCCGCCTGGACGACGTGGACCCGGCCGCCGTCCGCGACGCGTTCGCCGACTTCGAGGCGGAAGGGCGGGCGGAACTGCGCGACGCCGGCCGCGCGGACGACGCGATGGCGTTCGAGCGCACGCTCGATCTCCGGTACGCCGGCCAGTCGTTCGACCTCTCGGTGCCCGTCGAGGGCGACCTCGACGGCGACGAACTCGACCTCGTCGAGGAGCGCTTCCACGCGGCCCACGAGCGCCGGTACGGCCACGCCTCCCCCGAGGAGCCGGTGGAACTCGTGACCGTTCGCCTGCGCACCCGCGGGCTCGTCGAGCCGCCCGAACTCGCGGTCGAGGAGCGCGCCGGCGATCCCGACGACGCGATCGCGGAGACCCGTCAGGTCGGCTTCGGCGACGGCGACGCCCCGACGGACGGCCGCGACACGCCCGTGTACGACCGCGAGCGCCTGCCGACGGATGCGGCGTTCGACGGACCCGCCGTCGTGGAGGGTAGCGAGAGCACCGTCGTCGTCCACCCCGGCCAGCGGGCGCGCGTCGACGGCGACGCGAACCTGGTCGTCGAGACCGGGGGTGACGGCGAATGAGCGACGACGGGGCCGTCGGTGGCGACGCCGATGGCGGGGACGCCCGCGGCGACGACACCGTCGACGCCGGCGTCGACTCGGTCACCCTGGAGGTGATCCGCAACGGCTGCGAGGCGGTCGCAGAGGAGATGAACGCGACGCTCGTGCGCACGGGCTACTCGCCGAACATCAAGGAGCGGCGGGACTGCTCGACGGCGCTGTTCGACGCCGCCGGCGAGATGATCGCGCAGGCGGAGACGATGCCGGTCCACCTCGGCGCGATGCCCTACTCCGTCGCCGCGGCGGTCGAGGCGTTCCCGCCGGAGTCGCTCTCGCCGGGCGACTCGGTGCTGCTGAACGACCCGTTCCGCGGCGGCGCACACCTCCCGGACCTCACGCTCGTGACGCCGATCCACGATGACGCCGGCGACGAGGTGATCGCCTTCGCCGCGAACCGAGCGCACCACGCCGACATCGGCGGATCGACGGCGGGCTCCGTGGCGGCCGACTCCACCGAGATCTACCAGGAGGGCCTCCGGATCCCGCCGGTGAAGTTCGAGGAAGGGACCGGGGAGGTCGCCGGGGACGGGACACCCGAGAGCGAGGTCCGCGAGGACGTGCTCTCGATGATCCTCGCGAACGTGCGAACCCCGGAGGAGCGCCGCGGCGACCTCCGCGCACAGGTGGCGGCGAACGCGACCGGGCGGCGTCGATTCCGGGACCTCGCCGCCGAGCATGGCCCGGATCTCGCCCCCGCGCTGGAGGAGATCAAGGACTACTCCGAGCGCCGGATGCGCGCCGAACTCGCGGCGCTGCCGGACGGTACCTACGAGTTCGCGGACGCGCTCGACGACGACGGCCGGGGCAACGAGGACCTCGCGATCGAGGTGGCGCTCACCGTCGACGGCGACGGGGTGACCGTCGACTTCACCGGCACGGCCGACCAGACCGACGGCCCGATCAACGCCGTGCTCGCGGTGACCGCCTCGGCGACGTACTACGCCGTCCGCTGTGTGACGAACCCGGATATCCCGCCGAACCACGGCTGTTACCGCCCGATCGAGGTCGTCGCGCCGGAGGGGACCATCGTGAACCCGAGGCCGCCGGCCGCCGTGGTCGGCGGCAACCTGGAGACGAGCCAGCGCGTCACCGACGCGGTGCTGGGCGCGCTCGCGGAGGCGGCGCCCGAGGCCGTCGCCGCCGCGGGCCAGGGGACGATGAACAACGTCACGCTCGGGGGCACGGACCCGCGGGGCGACGACCCGACGCCGTACGCCTTCTACGAGACGCAGGGCGGCGGCTTCGGCGGTCGCGCGAGCGGCGACGGCATGGACGGCGTCCACGTCCACATGAGCAACACGCTGAACACGCCCGCGGAGGTGCTGGAGACCGCCTACCCGCTCCGGATCGAGCGGTACGAACTCCGCCCCGACTCCGGCGGCGCGGGCGAACACCGCGGGGGACTCGGGCTCCGGCGCGACATCCGCGTCCGCGACCACACCGCGCGATTCAGCCTGCTCGCCGAGCGCCACGAGTCGCACCCGTACGGCCTCGCCGGTGGCGGCGAGGGGGCCAACGGCGCCGCCTATCTGGTCGACGACGACGGCGACGAACTGGAGAAACTGCCCGCGAAACACACCCGCGACCTCCCGGCCGGCTCCGTCGTCAGCGTCCGCACGCCGGGCGGCGGCGGCTACGGCGACCCCGCCGAGCGCGACCCCCACGCCATCGAGCGCGACCTGCGACTCGGCAAGCTGACCCCCGAGGCTGCGCGCGAGGCGTACGGGTACGAGGCCGACGACGAAGGCGACGCTGGCGACGGGAACGACGGCGACGACTGACCCGCCGCCGCGGGTCGTGTTCGGGCGGGTCCGGCCGCGACGACTCCCGTCCGACTGCAGGGTGGGAATGGAAGGGGCCGCGGTTCTCAGCGAAGCACGACCCCGCAAGCACCGCAGGCGAGCGGACCGAGGCCGAACGGAGTGAGGCCTCGATGCGAACGGGGGAACGAAGTGACCCGTGAGCGGAGCGATCCGAGGGGCGCAGCGGGGGGCGCGCGAGTCGAGAACCGCGGGGGCTTCCGCGGTCGTCACTCGCAGGGTCCCCCCGGAAGCGACGACCAGCGAATCACGCTCGACGCTCACGACAGATCGAACTACCGCGGCACGAAGGGTTTAGCCGCCGCCGCCACACCACGCCGATAATGCTCGACGTAGGCGACGACGCCCCCGAGGTAACCGCGCCGATGGCGACTCCCGAGGCCGCCGCGAACACCGAACGCGGAAGCTACACGAGCGGCGACGTGAGCGAGTTCTCCCTGGCGGACGCGCTCGACGACGGTCCTGTGGTCCTCGCCTTTTACCCCGGAATCTACTCCCGAACCTGCACGCAGGAGCTGTGTGAGCTTCGCGACTGGAAGGCCGACCTCGCGGAGGCGGACGCGCCGCTGTACGGCGTCAGCGCCGACACCCCGTGGTCGCTGCTGGCGTTCATCGACGAGTACGACCTCCAGTACCCGCTCGTGTCTGGATTCAATAACTCGATCATCGCGGACTTCGGGGTTCGCCGGGAGGAGTCGATCGTGGCGGGCATCGCGAACCGCGCGGTGTTCGTGGTCGCCCCTGACGGCACCGTCTCCTACACCTGGCTGGCGACCGAGCCGCTGACGTTCCCCGACACAGACGAGGTGGAGGCGGCGGTCGCCGAGGCGACACGGTAGCGTCGGCTGCGACACGGTAGCGGCGGCGGCGACACGGTAGCGGCGGCGGCGACACGGTAGCGGCGGCGGCGACACGGTAGCGGCGGCGGCGACGCCCAAGCGACGCCCCGGCACCCCCCGGCGCCGGTCTGTCGATGTCGCGCCGGCGGAAGCTTTGTCACCCGCGGCCGAGAGCCCCGGACGATGCCCTCCGCCACGCACGACGCCGGGAGCCTCGGCCGACAGATCGCGTTCGCGTTGGCTGCCGCGATCGTCGCCGCGGTCGCCGGTACCGCACAGGGACTCGTCCCGACGCTGATCGACCTCTCGACCGAGACCGTCTGGCTGATCTCCGCCGCCGGCGCGCTGTCGTCGCTCGTCGCCGCGCTGGTCGCGGGCGCGGCCGGCTACGCCGCCGGACTGGGTGATGCCCAGGCGGGGACCGTCCTCCGGACCGTGATCGTGTTCGCGGGCGCCGCGGTCCTCGCGTACGCGGCGGCGGCGGTCGTGTTCGGGCTGCTCACGCCGAACGGGGGCGTGAGCCCGCCTCTGGCTGCGGCCGCGGGCGTCGCCGGGCGGACCGTCCCGTTCGTCGCCGGCGGCGTCGCCGGGGCGGCGCTCTCGCGTGCCCGGAACGCGACCGACGGGTCCCGCGACGCAAGCTACTCGGCGGCGCGCGCGAACAGCGAGGTATGACCAACGCGCCCGAGGAGGCCCTCCCCACGGAGGGGCTCGTCTGCGTCGTCGGCGCCGGCGGCAAGAAGACGACCCTCTACACGCTCGCGAACCGCCTCGACCGCGCGGTCGTCACTGCAACCGTCCGGATCCCCATCTTCGACGACCACGTCGCGCGCGTCGTCGTCGACGGCGACGCGGTCGCCGCGCTGGAGCGCCACGCCGCGGACGCCGACATCGGCGTCGACTGGCCGCTCGGGCTCGTCCCGGAACAAGAACGGGATGACCGCTACCTCGGCTACGACCCGTCGGTCGTCGACGACCTCGCGGGCGCCCACGACGGTCCGGTGCTCGTGAAGGCCGACGGCGCGCGGATGCGCGAGTTCAAGGCGCCCGACGACCGCGAGCCGCAGATCCCCGACGGCGCCGACGCGGTCGTGCCCATCGCCTCCGCGCACGTCGTCGGCGAACCCCTGACGGACACGCGTGTCCACCGCCCCGAGCGCGTCGCCGCGATCGCGGGCATCGACGAGGGCGACGAGGTGACCGCCGATGCGGTCGGTCGGGTGCTCGCGTCGCCCGAGGGCGGACTGAAGGACGTGTCCGCCGACGCCGAGGCGGTCGCGCTCGTGAACAAGGTCGACGACGCCGACGACGAGGCCGTCGGCCGCGAGATCGCTCGTGCGGCGTTCGACGCCGACGGGCCGGGACGACTCGACCGGGTGGTTCTGGCGGCGCTCGGAGAGGGGCGGATCGTGGACGTGATCGACCCCTGACCGGTCGCGCTACTCGAACGCCTCCGCGGCCGCCTCGAACTCCTCGCGCGTGTTGAGGTTCTCGAAGGTCCGGTCGTCGACGCCGAGGGCGGTCAGTTCGTCGGCGCCGACGACCACGTGGTCCAGATCGAGCAGGGGCGCGACGATCTTGCGGTCGCCACGCTCCAGGGCGGCCTCGCAGGCCTCCGACATCGGGCCGGCGCGGTACACCGCGTGGGTGGTCTGGAACCACTCGTCGTCCACTCGCGGGACGACCGCGTCGTGGCCGTCGAGCCGGTCGAACAGCGCCGCCACGAACCGCGGGTCGACGAACGGCATGTCGCAGGCGACGACGAACGCCGCCTCCCCGGCGTCGCCCCACCCCTCGACGCCGCGGAGGGCCGTCCGGATGCCCGCCATCGGCCCCTGATCGGGCGTCGGGTCCTCGGCGTAGCGGACGGGGAGCGCGTAGCCGTCCATGGCGGCCCCGATGGCCTCGCGCTGGTCGGGGCGGCAGTTGACGACGAGGCGGTCGGCGACGTCCGAGAGCCGGTCGGCCACCCGTCGGACCATCGGGACGCCCGCGAGGTCGGCGACGGCCTTGTCGCGGTCTCCGAACCGTGTCGAGCGTCCGCCGGCGACGATCGCCGCGTACCGGGTCATGACCGGCGATCCGTCGCCCCGGGTAAAAACTCCCGCGCCCGGATCGGGTGCGGCGGCCGGGTCCCAGCGCGGATTGCGACTCGCCTCCTGGCAAACGCTTAACGGCGTCGACCGACTCGTCCGTACCGATGGAACGGACCCGGGTCCTCCGCGTCGACCTCTCGGCGGGGACCGTCGCGTTCGAGGCGGTCCCCGAACAGCGGCGCCGCCGCTACCTCGGCGGGAAGGGCCTCGGCGCCCGGTATCTGTACGACGAACTGGACGCGGGCGCGGACCCCCGCGGCCCCGAGAACCGCCTCGGGTTCATGCTCGGGCCGCTGTCGGGGGCGCTCCCGGGCGAGTCGCGCTACGCCGCGGTGACGAAGTCGCCGCTGACGGGCGCGTTCCTCGACTCCTACTCCGGGGGCACCTTCCCCGACCGGCTCGCGGGGTCGCTGCCCGACTGCCTCGGCGTGCTCGTGACGGGCGCGGCCGACGAGCCGACGGCGCTGGTCGTCGGCGACGGCGACCCGCGGCTGGAGCCCGCGGACGACCTCGCGGGCGCGGACACGGTCGCCACCGCGGAGGCGTACCCGAACGCTGCGGTCGCGTGCGTCGGCCCCGCCGGCGAGCGCGAGGTCGCGTACGCGACGATCGCCTCCGACGCCGGCGACCACCACGCGGGCCGCGGCGGCGCCGGCGCGGTGATGGGCTCGAAGAACCTGAAGGTGGTCGTCGCCCGCGGCGACCCGCCGGCGGTGCCCGACGAGCTCGCCGATCTCCACGCGGAGTACGCCGACGCCTTCGCCGACGCGGACGCCGGCAAGTGGCAGACGGCCGGCGAGACGCTGGAGTCGATCGACTTCGCCGCCGAGGTGGGCGTGTTGCCCGCGAACGGCTGGCGCGACACCGCGAACGAGGTCGACGGCATCGGGATCGAGGCCGCCGAGGCCGCCGCGGCCGAGCGCGAGTACCCCGAGGACGACGTGCCCGGCGGCTTCCGCGTCGAGACCGACGACGGCGAGACGGTTCCCCGCGGCGCGGCGCCGATGACGCTCGGTGCCGGGCTGGGGATGGACGACTTCGACGCGGTCGCGGCGCTCGGGGAGGCGTGCGACCGCCTCGGCGTCGACGTGATCACCGCCGGCAACGCCGTCGCGTGGGCGGTCCGGGCCGACCAGGTCGACTTCGGCTTCGGCGACGAGGACGGTGCCCGGCGCCTGATCGAGCGGATCGCTCGACGAAGCGACGGCGACGACCTCGCGGACGCGCTCGCGGAGGGCGTCGACGCCGCCGCCGAGCGCTACGGCGGCGACGGCTACGTGCCGACGGTGAAGTCGATGGAGCTGCCCGCCTACGACCCCCGCGGCGCGCTCGGGATGGCGCTGGCGTACGCGACCGCCGACCGCGGCGGCTGCCACCGCCGCGCGCGGCCCATCGAGGAGGAGGTGTTCCGCGAGGACTGGGACACCGCCCGCCGCGTCGAGGCGGTCGTGGGTGCCCAAAACGCCCGCGCGACGCTGTGGAGCCTCGTCGTCGACGACTTCGCCGGCGAGACGCTGTGGGACGATCTGGGCGCCGAGTGGCTCGACGCGCTCGGCGTCCCGCACGACGACCTCCGCCGCGTCGGCGACCGGGTGTGGACGCTCGTGCGGCTGTTCAACGCCCGCGAGGGGTTCGACCGCGAGGCCGACGTGCTCCCGCCGCAGTTCTCCGAGCCGCTCCCGGACGGCGACGCGCCCGCCGCCGGCCGCGCCGTCGACGGCGAGGCGTTCGAGCGCCTGCTCGACGCCTACTACGCCGCCCGCGGGTGGGACGACCGAGGGATCCCGACGACCGAACGCTGTCGCGCGCTGGACCTCCCGACCGACGCCCCCGTCCGATCCGCCGACCGCACGCGAGCCGACGACTGACACCACCAGCGATGCCCGACAAGATAGATCTCGACGAACTCGACGTACAGCCCGACGACGACGAGCGACCCAACCGCGGCGACTGGTTCTGGGGGAACGACGCCGAGGACGCCGAGCCGACCGACGGCGACGAGGAGGCGGGCGACGGAGACGACGGGTCGGCCGGCGCGGACGACGGGGCCGGCAGCGACGACGACGCGTCGGCGCCAGCGACCGGTTCGGACGCGGGCGACGCGGACGCGAGCGGCACGGACGCGGTCGACGCCGACGGCTGGCGCTCGGGTGCCGCCCGGGCGGAGGAATTGGGCGCCGACGACCCCGACCCCGTCGAGTACGACGACGACCTGGGCGCGGACTCGTCGTCGACGCCGCGGGTGCCGTACGCGGACGACGACAAGCCCGTCGGCATCCCCCGCGAGGGCGGGGGCGGGGGCGGCGTCTCGGCGGACGCGCGCGACGAGGAGACGCAGGAACAGCCCGAGGCGACGGGACCCCACGGGGAGACGAAAAGCGAGATGACGATGGCGCTGTCGTACCGCGCGATGCGGTCGCTGTCGAACCTCCACGCCGCGCTCGCCGACGCCGAGACGTGGACCGACTACGTGGGCATCGTCGGCGACGTGGACGCCCACGTGATCAACAAGTACCAGCGCGACAACCGGCTGGACCTCGACTTCTTCAACGGCACCGGGACCGGCCCGGGCGAGCGGCTGGAGGAGGTCGGCCCGAACTCGATGTTCTACGCCGACCGGATGGTGCTCGTCGGCGTCGAGTCGACGGGAGAGCGCGCGTGGGCCGAGCGCGCCGGCTGGGAGTTCGTCCCGCTCTCGGAGGCCGCCGAGGCGTCTGGATGGGCGGTCGATGGCGAGGAGGGAGAAGACGAGGATACCCAGAGCGATGCTGGTGACGACGGCGATGACGCCGAACCCGACGCCTTCGACGGCGACGCTGGCGACGAGAATTGAGGCCGGGGCTCGGCCGTCGGGTCGCTCGCGACCGGAGGTACACTTTTTGTGATTCCCGTGTCACTGTCCCCCTATGGGACTTCGAAACGCCGTCTCACAAAGCTGGGTGCTGACCGCGATGGCGACCGGGATCGGGCTGTGGTGCGCCTACATCGCGGTCCAGACGTTCGCCGCGAGCGAGAACCTGTGGGCGTTCTCCGGCTCGTACGTCGGAACGAACGCCGTCGGCGGGCTCGCCGGCGTCGCGGTACTCGCGGGCATCGTCGCGCTGCTGTTCGTCTACATGGCCGAGCTCGGCGAGTCCGACCCCGCGCCGCGGGCGTGGCCGCCCGAGGAGTGAGGTCACCCGAGGAGTAAAGTCGCCCGAGAGGTACGCCGCGGCGGGACCGTCGCCGGCGTCGCCGGCGTCCCCCGACCGGGGACAAGGCTAACACGCCGGATCCCGTTCGTCCGTCCATGCAGTACGAGTGCGTCGACTGCGGCACGATGACGCGCGTCGGCTCGCCCGAGGGGGAGGTCCGCCGGGAGTGTCCGGTGTGTGAGACGGTGACCCTGTGGGAGCCGGCGTTCGAGGGCCAGGGGGTGTCGTTCTGATGGCGATCTCCTTCGAGCCGAGCGACCGCCTCCGCGAGGCCGCCGACGAGTGGGCCGACCAGCGCATGATGGAGGAGGAGCGCGCGCTGGAGGTGAAGCTCGAACAGGCGTTGCTGGAGATCGAACACCTCGTCTCCGGCGGCACGGAGGTCACCTTCGAGGTCGAGGACGGGGGCGAGCGGGTCCGGTTCTCCCCCAGCGACGACCTCGCGACGTTCCTCGACCGGCAGGCGGAGGAGTCGGGGCTGTCGGCCGAACGGCTGCTGCGCCTGCACGTCGACCTGTTCGCGAACGTGTTCCTCGAGGACGACGCCGAGCGCCCGCCGAACGCGCCGCCGACGGAGTAGCGCGCCCGTCGCCGAACGCGGCCGTCCCGAGATGCCCTCCGTCGCCGAGGCGAGCCGCCCCCGGGACAACAGCTAAGTTCTCGGATCCTGATCACTGCCACATGGCAACGGAGGACACCGGCTGGCGACCGAAGGGCGGACTGGAGGAGTACAAGGGCCACGAGGTCTGGGAGTACGAGAGCGGTCCGCACGAGGAGAACCGCCGCGAGAGCGAGGGCGAGGTCGACCTCGGCGGCGTCGCGGCCGAGGACGACGAGTAAGCGACGGGTCCGCTCGGCCGCGCTCAGGTGATCGTCAGGGGGAACGCACGCTTTTCTCGGGGCGGCACGACGAAGTTCGCCCGCGACTGCGTGGTGATGAAGTTGAGGATGCCGTTGTTCTCGCGGTCGGTGATGTCCGGGTGGTCGTCGCGCAGGTACCAGCCGTTCATCGACTTGCGCGTCCGCCGGAAGTGCGCGAGCTCGCGCTGGTAGCTGAGGAAGTGCACGCCCGTCCGGCCGTCGTCGACGGTGTTGAAGTCCCGCCGGAGCACGAGCGGCTCGCCGTCCCGGCGGACGCGCGCGACCTTCTCGTGGTGGCCGACGCTCCCGTGCTCGCGGGCGTGCTCTCGCACCTCGTCCGCGAACGGCACGTTCGTCGTCAGCTCGGCCACGTCCTCGGTCGAGAACTCCGGGGAGAACATCTTCCCGACCCGGCTCGCCTCGTCGAGGGAGAACCACTGCGGGAGGTCGAAGGTGATGTGCGAGAGGTGCGCGGTGGTGCCGCCGGCCAGCGGGCCGTCGTCGATGGCGACGCGGTCCTCGCTCGCCTGGCTCCCCTCGCGTCCGGAGAAGAACCCCGAGAACATCGGCGCGTCCGCCTCCAGCCCCTCCACGTCGACGTGTTCGTCGGGGAGCCCCTCGCCGAGAAAGCCCGTCCGGCGGTCGCGACGGCGGAACACGCCGTCCAGGGTGTGGTCGACCGGCTCCCCGTTCACCTCCTCGCGCGAGCCGAACAGCGCGCTCTCGGCGGCCGGGAGATGCGAGGGCACGTCCGACTCCAGCACGAGCATGGCGTCGAAGCGTTGGAGCTCCTCGTCGTCGGTCCGGGTGAGCACCTCCGGGTGCTCGATGGGGACGCGCCCGAGCGCGCCGTTGTCGTCGAAGTACGTCGACCCCCATGCGAGGGCGTGAAACAGCCCGTCCGGCGCCCAGTCGTACGCGGCCTCCACCGTCCGGAGGGCGCGCTCGACGGTCTCGGCGGCTCCCTCGGAGGGGTCGCGCTGCAGGTCCAACAGGAGGACGCGTCGGTGGCGCGCCTGCAGCGGGTTGCCGTCGGCGTCGCGCCGGAGCACGTCGCGCTGGGCGAACTGTCTGCTCGGCACCGAGTGCGGGTTGGAGTCGAGCGGGAGCCCGGGCGGCGAGCCGGTCGTGCAGCCGGCGACGCCGATACCGGCCGCGACCGCGAGCCTCCCCAGCATGCTCCGGCGGGACGGCATTCTATGACGGTTCACGGTGTACGCGAGCAAAAGCGTTCGGTCGGGGTGCCTGGGACCGGGCCCGAGCCGACCGGAGAGGACAGGCTGGACCAGAGCGGACCGAATCGGAACGGACCGATGCGGACCGGGCTGGACCGAAGCAGCCGAGGCGACGCGTCGGCGGTCGCTACCCCGACACAAACGCTTTGAGTCCACAGACCGAGTCATCCCGTATCATGGGCGGAACACACGCGAACCTCCCGCTCGCGCTCGGTCCCGCGTTCGTCGTGCTCGGCGTCGGGGTGCTCGTCCTCGCGCTGGCGACGTACGACGCGTACCGGTCGTACGACGCGACGGGGGGTGTCGACGGTTCGGCGGGGGGAGTCGCCGACGCGTCCGGTACCGGCGGCGACGCCTCGGGGGGTGGCGCCGATGAGTAGCCCGATCGCGCCCGCCGAGGACGGCGGACGCCGGGGGGAGGTCGCCGACGCCTCCGGCGGCGACCGCGGGCGGATCGCCGACGCGCTGTACTGGGTGCGCGTCGGCGCGTACTCGCTCGCGTCGCTGCTCGCGCTCTCGCTGCTCACCGTTGGAACCGTGGCGATCATCGCGGAGATCAAGGGGACCTGGCACTGGGCGATCCACCTCGAATCGACGATCAGCTACATGGGCATCTTCATGGGCGGCCTGCTCGCGCTGTTGGTCCCGTTGCTCGCCGTCTCGCTGACCGCGCGGGTGGTGTTCGATGTCTGACCGGCGCGTCGGGGTCCCCGACCGGCTCTCCGGCGCGTGGCTCGCGCGGGCGTTCGCGGCGCTGTCGGTGCTCGGACTGCTCGTGACGGTCGCGGGCGTCGCCGCGATGGCGATCGCCGCCGAGTCGATCGGGCGGAAGACGTGGGGCGCGTACTTCGCGATGGAGCAGGCGATGGCGATCGGCACCCCGGTCGCCGTCGCCTTCGCGGGGCTGTCCGTGCTCGGCGGCTTCGCGGTCGTCTACACGGCGGCCGGGCCGGATCCGGAGTCGACGCGGCGGCCCGCGGACGACTGAGAAACGCGCGGTTCGGCCGGCTCGCGGCCGCGACAGGGGACCGCCGCGGCGACGCCGACCGCGTTCACACCATCTGCGCGACGATCTCGTCCTCGAACTCGACGAGGCCGGTCAGGATCTCCGCGGCCGCCAGGAACAGGGGTTCGTCCGTCTCCTCGCGGATGTCGTCGGCGGCGTCGTCGACCCACGTCATGAGGTGGTTGTCGAGGAACACGCGCTCGTAGCCGAACGTCTCGTCTCTCCCCTCGCGCTGTTTGGTCACGAGCCACCGGAGGAACGCCAGCTCGACGGCGACGAAGTCGTTCTCCTCGGGGTACTCCTCGGGGGGCGTCCAGCCGGCCGCGCCGTAGCTGGCCTCCACCTCCGCGAGCCCCTCCCCGATGAACTCCGTGTCGTCGCGGTAGTTCGTCTCGTGCAGCAGGACGGGCGGGCGCGGGCCGACGAACACCTCCGTGTACTCCTGCCGCAGATCGCTGTGCAGCTCGGACACGTCGTCGCCCTCGTGGGCGTCGACGAACGCCCGGACGTGCTCGAACCCGGCGTCGAGGTGCTCGTTGACGCTGTCCTCCGGGGTGCGCATGTCGCCCGAGAGGAGATGCGAGAGGAACTCCTCGGTCGGGGCGTCGTGGAACACCTCGATGCAGAAGTCGATCAGCTCGATCCGGGCGTCGTAGACGGCGAGTTCGTCGGTGCTCATGGTGTCAGTGGGTGTGGCGGTCGTCCTGTCGCTTACCGGTTGTCGAACAGCAACTGCGCGCGGCAGTCGCCGCAGTACTCGAAGACGCTGTGCTCGGAGTTGGGGGCGATCCCCTCGACGAGGTCGCCGACCTCCGACTGGATGTGCTCGGCGGAGGCCGCCGAGGTGAACGGGTCGCCACAGCGGACGCACTCCAGCATCTCGCCGTCGTGAACCGTCTCCCAGCGGGGATCGTCGTCGGCGACGGCGCCCTCGCCGGCGGTCCGGTTCTCCGGCAGTCGCGAGAGGTCCAGCCCTTGCTCCATCGTGATCGCCGTCTCGGGGCAGCCCTCCTCACAGAGCCCGCAGTTGACGCAGTCCTCGTGGTTGAACTGGAGGTTGCCGTCCTCGGTCCGGCGGATCGCGTCGGTCGGACACAGCGTCGAACACGTCGGCGTGAGGTTGCAGGCGTCGTTGACGGACATCACGCCGAAGTCCTTCAGCCCGCGAACCGTCTCGCGCTCGGGCTCGGCGAACTCTAAGATCCGACGCACCGACTCCAGCGTCCAGTCGTGGCTGTTGAACGCGGGGTTGGGCTTGTCCTCGCGGACGACGCCGGTCGAGCGGTGCTCGCCCTCGGGCACGGGCGTCGGGTCCAGCGTCAGTTCGGTGAAGCTGCTCAGCTCCTCGACGAACTCGCTCGGCTCGCTGGGGTCGGGCGCGAAGAACGCGACGCGCTCGCCCAGGCCCAGATCCCGCGTCGCGCGGTTGAGCCGCTCGACGAGTTCCGCCTTCGGGTCCGGGCCGGAGTGGAGGCAGTCGCCGCCGCAGCCGATGACCGCGACGCCGGCGGCCCCGGCCGCCAGCGCGTGCATGACGTGCCCCTCGCCGACGGTGTCGGTGCAGTTCACCTCGACGGGGAGCACCGGCGGGTAGGTCACGTCCTCGCCGGCGGCGGCGCGGCTGCCGTACTCGTCGAGCGCCGCCGCGGCGCGCTCGTCGCAGGTGAACGCGATCACGGGCGTCTCGATACCGTCGTCGCCGCCGGTGAACGGCCAGATACCGCCCTCGTCGGTCTCGCGGCTCAGCAGCGCCTCGACCTCGCGGGCGATCCGCTCGTTCGACGGCTCCCGTAGCGATGTCGCGCCCGTCGGGCACGACGAGGTGCACGCGCCGCAGTTCTCGCAGGCGGTCAGGTCGAACTCCACCTCGTCGACGGCGGGCCGATCGACGGCGTCGTGCGGGCAGGCGTCGACGCAGGCGGTACACCCCTGCTGGCCTGAGTCGCCCGCGGCGCACACGTCCATGTCGAGATCCAAATATTTCGGCTTCGAGACACCTCCGAGCAGGGACTCGACGGAGGCGATCGTGCCGGAGTCGACCGGGCCGGTGTAGTAGCCGATCCGGCCGCCGCGGGCGGTCGACGTGCCCGCGGGGTCGACGACCTGGTCGGCCTCGACGGTGCGCGTGACGCCCGCCAGATCGATCGCGTCGGTCGGGCAGCAGTCGGCCCACTCCCCGTCGGGCGCGTCCGGGTGGATGTCGACGGGGCGGCGCGTCACCATCCCGTCGGGGCCCTCCTTCACGCATTTCATGCAGGAGATGCAGTCCTCGGTGACGCGGGCCTCGACCTGCACTTCGAACTCGCCGAACCCGCCCTCGACGCCGACGAGCCGGCCGCGCTCGATGTCGACGTCCGAGAGGTCCGCGTCCGAGTCGTCGTCGCGACGACCGTCGGCGTACTCCGCGCCGTCCGCGAGCAGTGTCACCTCGGCGGAATCGGCGAGCGCGGCCGCGGTCTCGGCGTCGCCGACAACGACCACGCGCTCGCCCGCCTCCCGCGAGACGGTGCGCGTGGCGGCCTCGTACTCGAGGCCGGTGCGACGCGCGTTGAACAGCCGCGCGGTTTTGTCGGTGGCGTCGTCGCGCTCGTGGACCCAGCCGGCCCGCTCGCGGTGGTCTACGTAGGCGGCCGCGTCCGGGTGGAGCCCGTTGCGCTCGACGAGGTCGTCGAACGTCGTCTTACAGCCGTCGTCGCAAGCGCCGACGATCAGCTGGTCGAGGTCGTACTCGTCGATCAGCCCGTCGACGGCGGGCAGCGCGTCCCGGCACAGCTGCTCGGAGGACGCGACCACGTCGACGTCGCGGACCCCGTCGCGGACCGACTCCAGGTCCACGTCGCAGGTCCCCCCGCACGAACAGACGAATGCCCCGACGTTCATCGTCGGAGTCAACGGGGTGGCGCGTATATACCTTGCGCCGGGAGATCGCCGGACGGCATTATCTCGGATGATCGTTCCGGTTGTTTTAGGGTCACCAAAAAAATCCAGGTACGATCGGTGCGAAGTTTAATGAAGGTCGATTACGTGTCATGTCACGATAGCCCATCAACCAGTGGTGAATGTCAACATGAAACAATGAGCACGGAACCGGTCTCACTGGACCTAGACAGACGGTCGTTCATGAAGGCGAGCGCGTTGGCCGGCGCGGTCGCCCTCGGTGGCGGCGGCGCGGGACAAGCGCTGGCGCAGAGCGACGGCGAGGAAGAGAACGGAACGGACACGGATCACACGGAGCTGACGAAGACGATCTGCAACTACTGCTCGGTCGGGTGCGGCTTCCACGGCGAGCGGAAGGGGAACGCCTTCGTCGGCCAGGAGCCCTGGGAGGACCACCCGGTGAACAACGGGTCGCTCTGCTCGAAGGGCGCGGGCATCTACGAGACGGAGCACTCCGAGAAGCGGCTGAAGTCGCCGATGCGGCGGGTCGACGGCGGCTGGGAGAAGCTCTCGTGGAACGAGGCGTACACCACGGTCGCGGACGAGCTGACCCGGATCAAAGACGAGTACGGCCCCGACAGCACGATGTGGCTCGGGAGCGCGCACCACTCCAACGAGGAGTCGTACGCGTTCAGGAAGCTGGCGTCGCTGTTCGGGACGAACAACTGCGACCACCAGGCGCGCATCTGCCACTCGACGACGGTCGCCGGCCTCGCGAACACGTGGGGCTACGGGGCGATGACCAACTCGATCAACGACTATCGAAACTTCGATATGAACTTGATCATCGGTCAGAACCCGGCGGAGGCCCACCCGATCGCGATGCAGCACATCCTCGAGGGGCAGAAACGCGGCGGGAAGATCGTTGTCGTCGAGCCGCGGTTCACGAAGACCGCGGCCCACGCCGACTACTTCTACCGCCTGCGCCCGGGCACCGACGTGGCCCTCATGATGGGGGTCGTCAAGCAGCTCCGCGACCGCGGGGAACTGGACGACGAGATGATCGACGAGCGCGTGCAGGCGTGGCCCGACGTCGAGGACGACCTCGACGACTACGACATCGAGACGGTGTCGGACATCACGTGGCTCTCGACCGACGAGATCGAGGAGCTAACCGACCTGGTCGCCGAGCACAGCCCCAAGATGCAGATCGAGTGGGCGATGGGCGGGACCCAGCACAACAACGGGACCCAGAACATCCGCTCGTACGCGATGCTCTCGCTCGGCTCGGGCTCCGCGGCCCAGTCGGGCGGCGGCCTGCAGGTCATGCGCGGTCACGCGAACGTGCAGGGGGCGACCGACCTCGCGGTCGCGAGCCACATCCTGCCGGGCTACTACTCGGTCGGCTCGCCCGGCTCGTGGCAGTGGTGGTGCGACGTGTGGTCGCGCACGCCACAGACCTCGGGAACGATCACCTTCGACGAGCTGTATCAGGAGTACGACGAGATGCCGCCGGAGAAGTACGTCCGGCAGTCGACGAACACCGAGAACGCCGACGAGATCGACGAGTCGTTCCCGGCGGAGAACTCGATGATGTTCCAGAAGGGGCTGACGGTGGCCCGCTGGTTCGACGCCGCGCTCCCGCAGGAGGACCGGCTCAACGAGACGCCGATCTACCAGCCCAATCAGCTGAAGGCGGCGATCGTGTGGGGGCACTCGCTGAACTCCATCTCCGAGATGGAGAAACAGCGCAAGGCGATCGAGAACCTCGACCTGCTGGTCGTGGTGGACGTGTTCCCGTCGGTGGCGTCGGTGCTGGCCGACGTGGACGAGTCCGACACGGAGGTCGTCCTGCTCGCGGCCTCCAGCCAGTACGAGCACTACCGCTCGCTGACGAACTCCCACCGCGCGACCCAGTGGTCGGAGCCGGTTCGCCCGCCGGGACACAACTCCCGTCCCGACCTGCAGATCATGCAGGAACTGGCGGGACACCTCGGCATGGGCGAGCACTTCGACTGGGGGTCGGGCCCGGCGCTGTACAACGGCAAGTCGACGTACGAGTCCGTCATTCGGGAGTTCAACCTCGGGATGCGGACCATCGGCTACTGCCAGGACCCGGCACGGCTCCAGCAGCACCTGGAGTACGACTACGCCTTCTCCACCGAGGACACGAAGGCGCACGCGCCCGGCACGCCCGTCGACGGCGAGTACTGGATGCTCCCGTGGCCGTGCTGGGGCGAGGGACACCCGGGGACGCCGATCCTCTGGAACGACGACATGGACCCCCGCGACGGGGGCCAGGACTTCCGCACCCGGTGGGGCACGCAGGCGCCCACCCCCGAGGAGTGGGACGGGATGGCGACCGACGAGCCGTACCCGATGCAGACGACGTACGACCAACAGGGCGAGGAGGGGCTCAGCCTGCTGCGTGACTCCTACGAACCCGACTGGTGGGACGGCACGATCGAGGGCGTCCCGCAGTACCCCGGCTTCGCGACGACGATGCCGGACGACGCGTCCAACGCGGACGCGCTGACGATCCCGTACGAGTACGCGCTCAGGGAGGACACCTCCGTCGCCGACGCCGCCGAGGCGATGAACCAGAAGTACGACTGGGCCGACTACGACATGAACTTCTACGGGCAGTTCGACAACCCGCAGCCGGACGCGCCGACGGGGCGCGGCCGCGCCCGCGGGGTCGTCTGGAGCTTCCTGGACACGACGCCCGTCCACCGCGAACCCATCGAGAGCCCGCGGCCGGACCTGGTCGAGCAGTGGCCCGCCAACGGCCAGCAGCGGAACTTCTACCGCCTCGACCAGAACAACAGCACGACACAGCAGGAGTCCATGCAGCGGCTCACCGACGCCGGCGCCTTCGAGGAGCAGTCGGGCAACGGCGAATGGACGATCCTCACGAGCGGTCGCCAGGTGGAGCACCAGGGCGGCGGCTCCGAGACGCGCTCGAACAAACACACCGCCGACCTCCAGCCGCACATGTACGTGGAGATCAACCCGGACATGGCCGAGCGGCTGGACATCGACGGCGGCGAGCTCGTCGTCGCCTCGACGACCGACCGCGGCTCGATCCTGCTGAAGGCGCGCGTCACCCACCGTCCCAACGACAGCGAGACGTTCTTCCCGTTCCACTGGGGCGGGATGTTCAAGGGCGAGTCGCTGGAGGAGCGCTACCCCGACGGCACCGTGCCGTACGCGATCGGGGAGTCGGTGAACGCGATCACCTCCCGAGGCTACGACGTGGAGACGCAGATGCAGGAGACCAAAGCGTCGATGGTACGGATCCAGAAGGCGACGCCGGAGGTCGTCGAGGAGCTGTCGATGCGGCCCGTCGAGGAGGACGGCCTCTCGGAGAACGTCGTCGACATCGAGTCGTACGAGTTCCCGCAGGACCGCGACGGCTTCGGCCGGCAGAAGGACTTCGACGTCCGCGACAACAGCACGGTTCAGTGATTCCCAATGGCAACTAACGAAACCAGCGAGCAGGTGATGGGTCAGGGGGTGATGAGCACCGGCGACGATGCTCGGATCTTCCCTGACGTCGAAGCCTGCATCGACTGCGGCGGGTGCGTCGTCGCGTGCAAGCGGACGTGGGACGTGCCCAGGGACGAACAGCGAATCAGCATCTCGACGATGCTGGAGGGACAGCCGGCGGAGCCGATGGAGCGGTACAACACCAACAGCGGCGGCGCGCTCGGACAGGAGGGCGCCTCGCCCGGCGAGACGGCGATCCCGATGCAGTGTTACCACTGCGAGGAGGCGCCGTGCGTGTCGGTGTGCCCGACGGACTCGCTGATCAAGAAGGACAACGGGTTCGTCGACGTTCGCGACAACCTCTGTGTCGGCTGCCAGTACTGCCTGTCGGCGTGTCCGTTCGGCGCGCCGCAGTTCCCCGGCTCCGACGAGGGCGCCGCCCGGCTGTTCGGCAACGGCGGCACGATGGACAAGTGTACGATGTGCGAGGAGCGCCAGGACATCGGCAAGGGGCCCGCCTGCGCCGAGGAGTGCGCGACCGACGCGCTGCTCGTGGGAGACGCCGAGGAGATCTCGTCCGAGCTCGACCGGCGCGGCTCCGACTCGTTCTTCAACGGCGTCGCCATGGAGATCATCTTCGGCGAGGACGCCGACGAGTTCGAGGGGAGCAACGCATGAGCTACCGAGAGCACCTCCCGGAGACCGAGGGCTACCCGCGTGCGGCGATCGCGATCAACGCGCTCGTCGCGATCGCGGTGACCGCGCTGATCCTGTGGTGGGCCGCGGACTTCGCGGTGTTCTACGAGGAGCTGTTCCGCATCCAGCCGGTCGCCGAGGGAGCCAACGCCGGCGTCGGCTCCGACTGGACCTCCGGGAACCAGATCGCCTGGCTCGACTTCCTGATCGCGATCACCCACGCGGCCGACGTGATCATGGGCGTGTTCATCCTGTTCATGGTGTTCCTCCACTGGGGCGCGTTCCGCCGGCTCGCGAGCCGGATGCGCCAGCCCGGCGACTCGGGCTCCAGCGCCGTCGCCGCCGACGGCGGGCAGGTCGAGGGCGGAACGACGGCAGGGGACGGGACGACGACCGAGGACGCCGCCGGCGACACCGTCGGCGACGACGGGGGTGAGACCGCATGACACAGCTCGATCACGGGAAGTTCAGCAAGATGACGACCACGTTCCACACGCTGTTGGCGCTGGACGTGTTCGTGCTGTTCTTCTCGGGCTACAGCCTCATGTTCAACGACGAGCTGTGGTGGATGGTGAACCTCATGGGCGGTGCGACCGGCGTCTCGGCGGTCCACCGGATCGCCGGCGCCGGGCTGCTCGCGCTCATCGTCTTCTGGATGTTGATGATGGTGACGACCGACACCGGCCGGGGCAACTTCCGGGAGATCCTCCCGTCGAAGGGCGACTTCGACGCGTTCGTTCAGGACGTGCGGTTCCTCCTGGGCAGCGCCGACGAGCGCCACCCGAACGCCCGCCAGTTCGCGGGCGGCACGGCCGACGAGATCCCGCTGCTCACCTACATCGGCAAGGGTGTCGTGTTCATCTTCGCCGCCGAGCTGACGCTGTTGACGATCTCCGGGCTCCTCATCTGGTCGAAGACCGGCGTGATGGAGCTCATGGCGACGAAGACCGCCGCCGCGGCGTTCGTCACGTTCCACGGGCTGCTCGGCGTCATCATGCTGATGGGCGTGATGTTCCACATCTTCGAGCACGGCTTCCACCCGGCGCTGTACCCGGTGGAGGTGAAGGCGTTCATCCCGAAGTCGATGATCCCCGAGCAGCACGACGACGACGCGGAGGGAACGGGCATCGAGCGGCTCGAACTCTCCCCGTCCTGGAATATGGCGTCGACGGTCGTCGGCGCGATGACGGTGATCGGCATCGTGTCGGTGTTGCTCGGGAGCCTCTTCGACGAGGGGTATCCCGTGCCACGGGAGATCGCGATCGGCGGCGGGCCGACCGACATCCTGCTGACCGTCGGCATCAACATGGGCGTGTTCGTGCTGCTGCTCGGGCTCGTCCTGCAGATGTACGGGAACCTGCTGCGCGTTCGCTGGCAGAAGCAGCTGGAGCAGGAGGCGTCGGAACCGACGACCGCAACCGACGGCGGGCGCGTCGAGTCAGAGGAGTAAGGCGAGACGCGAGCGAAGCGAGCGTCTCGGAGTAACGGCGGCGGACTCTTCGGGTCCGCCGCCCACGAACTCGGTGAGCCGGCGAAGCGAACGTCTCGACCCGCCGGCGCGTCCGTGCTCGCGCCGTCGCGTCTCTCTGTTCGATCCACACGAGCGACGTGTCACGATCGCGTCGGCAACAAGGCTCATATCGTCGCCGCCGAGTCACGGCCCATGAGCGCCTTCCGCCGTCGGTTGCCGCTCGGCGACCGCACGACGACCGCCGTCCTCGTCGCCGCCGCGGTCAGCGTCGCCTACTCGCTCGTCGTACTCGGCTACAGCCTGCTCCCGTCGTCGGGCGTCTCGATCTCCGGGACGCTGTGGCACGCGGTCGCGATCCAGTCGGCGTTCGCCCTCGGGACGGTCGGGGTTCCCGTTTTCCTGTGGCTTCGGGCGGACCTCAAGAGTCCGGCCGTGCTGTTGGCCGCGATCCTTCTGTTCTGGCACGTGTTGGTGGAGTTCCCGCCGATCGGGTCGGGACAGGGCGACTCGCCGGGGTTTCTCTTCGTGTTCGTGTTCGCTCCCGTCTACGTCCTCGCGTACGCGCTGCTTGCGGCCGGGGAGTACTGGATCGGGAAGCGGGACGTGTCGATACCGGTCTGAGCGCCCGTTCGAGCGGTCGGAGCGTGCTGCGTCCGGGGCGGACTGGGCCGGAGCCGTTTACGCCTCGACGCCGAGGCTGAGCGCCTCCTCGCTGAGGTCGACGGTCACGTCGTTGCTCGTGTGGGTGTTGATCTGCTGGATGTTCCGGGTGAGCACCTCGAGGATGTCCTTCGGCTCGGGGTACACCAGCATGTTGCCGTCGTCGTCCTCCATGACGAGTTGGGTGTCGGACAGCTGGATCTGGTTGCCCTCGATGCTGGCGACGACCGCCGGGAGCGCCTGTGCGGCGCCGCTGTCGCCCTCGCTGACCTTCGTGATGTAGATCGAATCGAGTCCGATGAGGTCCTTGTACTCGCGGACCGTCTCGGCGCACTCGACCATGTCCTTCGACACCTCCGTCTTCGAGGGGTTCCCGTGCTCGCCCGCGAGACAGTGCTTGCAGACGCGCAGCTCCATTCGCATACCCCGCCGTCGGCGGCCCGGTCGGATATAGATTCGCCCCGCGGCACCGCCGTCGCCCCCGCGGTTCCGATGAGGCCCTAACGCCGTCTCCGTGGATCGGCCGCAGTCGCCGACCAGCACCCGCCTCGGTACGGACTTTTATTAGCTGCCGGAGTGTTCCGTGAAATATGGTCTCGGCACTCCTGAACACGGTGTACAGCGTCGTCGTGCTCGTCGTGGCGCTCGTCGGGCTGGCGATCGTCTTGCGCATCGGCGGCACCGGCGGGGAGGGGTCGATGCGCATGGAGCTGACCGCGGTGGCGGTGGCGCTGTTCGTCATCGGGCTCGTCGCCAGCACGCTGGGGTATCTCTGAGCCGGAGCCTCACGCGGCGCACTCGGCGCCGGCGCCGTCGGAGGTGGTGATTCGGTGCTGCGAGACGAGCACGCGTGTGACCGCTGCGGCGACCCGATCCGGCCGGGCGAGGAGTACGCCGCCGTCGACGGGGTCACCCCCGACGGCGACCTCCGTGTGCTGCTGTGTGTCCCCTGCGCCGATGCGCTGTCGCGATTTCTCGACGGGGAGTGACTGAGCGAGCGGGTGAGTCGCTCGCCCAGGGATCACTTGACGGAAGCCTTTACTCGCGCCCGCCGAAGGCCGGGGCATGGACGTGGATCTGGATCTCGCCATTCCGCGCGGCGTGCTCGAATCGCTCCCCGACGACGACGGCGCCGCAGAGCAGGACATCCGGCGCGCGGTCGCGGGCTACCGACAGGCGCTGGAGGACGGCTTCGGCGACGCCGACACCGAGTCGGAGGCCGCCTCGGTCGCGGTCGACTTCCTGGAGTACGCCGAGGAGCGCGCGGAGATCTACGACGAGTTCGTCCCGGAACTGCGCGCGTGGGGGCAGTCGCCCATCTACGCGATCGCGTGGCGCGACCTGTACATCGAGCTGGCCGCGCAGGTGTACGAGGTCGATTGGCTGGCCGAGCGGATCGACCGCGAGCGCAACTACCGGCTCGTGGACGACGGGATCCGGTTCGGGAAGGACTAGTCCTCGGGTTCGCTGGTGGAGACATCCGCGGTGCGGTTACTGCGACATCGACCGCGGCATCGACCGCGAAAGCCCCCGGCCGTGTCGCGGCCTGCTCCTCGCTGCGCTCCTCGGTTCACTCGCTTCGCTCGTTCACCTGCGGTGCTTGCGTCGGCTCGGCTCGCGACACGGCCGGCCCCTTTCAGTCCCACCCGTGGCTCGGACGAGCGATCGACGCGAGCGGACTGACCCGTGTGCGACTCACGGCTCACTGCGTTCGCCGTTCGTATCGCGGCCTCGCTACGCTCGGCCTCGCGCGCCGCGGTCAGTCGGGAAACGCACGGCGAGTCAATCGTCAGCCATCGCCGCGTCGCCCTCCCGCTCGCTCACGGGTCGTCCCTCCCCGTTCACATCGAGGCCTCACTTCGCTCGGCCTCGCTCCGCGCGCTCGCGCTCGCTGAGCAGCGGCGTCCCGTCGGCCTTCGGGCCGAGTCTCGGGCCGAACGGCGGGCCGTCGTCGGGGTCGATCCGGCGGCGTTCGCGGTAGTCGGTCGAGCGCTCGACGGGGGTCCGGCCGACGGAGGTGATCAGCTCGACGTAGTCGTCGAAGCTGCGGAACTCGCCGAAGGAGCCCCCGGCGCGCTTGGTGATCTCCTCCGAGAGGATGGTGCCCATGAAGTCGTTGGCGCCGCAGGAGAGCGTCTTCAGCGCCTTCTCGTCGCCGTATTTCACCCACGAGGTCTGAACGTTCTCGACGTTGTCGAGGAAGAGCCGGGAGACGGCGATCAGCAGCTCGTCCTCGGCGTCGCTCGCGCCGCCGGAGACCACGCCGTGCTCGTACAGCGGCGTGCGCTCGTGGACGAACGAGAGGGGGACGAACTCCGTGATGCCGCCGGTGCGGTCCTGGAGGTCGCGAACCCGCTTCAGGTGCATCGCGCGGTGCATCTCGTTGTCGACGTGGCCGTACATGATCGTCGCCGTGGTGTCGAGGCCGGCCGCCATCGCGCCCTCCATCGCGTCGATCCATCCCCGGGTGTCGATCTTCCCCGGACAGATCACGTCCCTGACCTCGTCGACGAGGATCTCGGCGGCGGTTCCCGGGGCCGAATCGAGCCCGGCGTCGGCGAGCGTTCGGTAGACCTGCTCGTAGTCCCAGTCGGTGCCGCGGCGGGCGTGGTACGCCTCCTCGGGCGTCATCGAGTGGAGGTGGACGCCGTCGACGCTCATCGCGTCCATCTGTTCGACGTAGGTTCCGGGGTTGGTCGCGTACGTCTCCGGCGGCTTGTAGTTCGCCGCGCTCGCGGCGTCGTCGTACCCGCGGAGGATCTCGTGGTGCTCCTCGTTCAGGGCGAATGCGGGGTGCAGGCCCGAGACGGAGGTGACCTCGTAGATCCCTCGCTCGACGGCCTCGCGGACCGCCGCGCGCGACTCGGCGGGTGTCTTGGTGAAGCCGGCGTGCTCGTCCCCGTAGTCGGCCTCGAACTGGTGGGCGGTGTCCTTGAAGTTGCAGAACAGACAGCCCGTGTTGCAGGCGGTGGTGACGTTGTTGTTGAGGTTCGCGACGAACGTCACCTCGTCGCCGACGACCTCGGCGCGACGGCGGTCGGCCGCCTCCAGCACCGCCTCCTTGCGCTCGCGGTCGATGCCGGGGGCGTCGCTGCCGGTGGTGAGCAGCTCGACCGCGTCGTCGACCGTCAGCCGCGTCCCGTCGCGCGCCTTCGCCAGCGCGTTCTCGAACGACTGGTCGGTTTCCGGGACGTGCTCGAACCCGAGGTCGTCGGGGTCGAGCTCGGCGGCTGACGATCGCGTCATCGTCGGAGGGTATCGGTGCGACGTGAAAAACGGGGCGGTCGCGGCCACTCGGGGGGTCAGTCCCGGACGTGCTCCAGTATCTGGAGGAACCGGAACGCGAGTTCGTTCCGCTGTGCGTACGTCGAGGCCGCCGCCGCCCGCAACTCGTCGATCCGGTCGGCGTACTCGTCGTTGACGACCAGCTCGAGTTCGGAGCCGCTCCGGGAACCGAACTCGCCCGCGACCTCCCGGAGGGCCTCCTCGGACGCCGGCGGGACGTTCGGGCTCCAGAACTGGAACCGATGCGTGTCGGCGGGGTCGAACACGCGGTCGACGTATCGCTGCGCGCGCGCGCGAACTTCTTCGCCACCCGGTCGCCGTTCTCCTCGGCGGTGCCGTAGCCGAGGCCGCGGAGGTGGGTCGCGACCTCACAGGTGACGATCTCGCGTTCGCCGCTCGGTTGGATGCCGATCACGTCGACCTCCATCTGTTCGCCCTCCAGCGGGGAGTGTTGTCCGTACGCGACGACCTCGCACTCCTCGATCAGTTTGAGGTAGGCGCCCACCAGCATCTCGCCCGCCCGCGGTTGACTCGCCATGTGCGAACGCGCTCGGCTCCCGGGGTAAACGTAGCGGCGACTCGGGTGTCGGCGGATCCGACGGTCCGATGGGTCGACGATGCATCGGTCGACGGTGGACCGACTGACGGAGGACCGCCCGCACCGACGCGTTGATGTCCGCCCGGGTACGCGGGTGTGACAATGACACGCGAGAGGACGGCGGACGGACCGCCGGACCCGCCGCGACACGACGTGGGCTTCCTCGCGGACCTCGAACTCGACGGCGAGGTGAGCCGCGGCGACGCCGACCGCGCGGAGCACGCGACCGATTACGCCACCGACGACGCCGACGCCGTGCGTCCGGACGCCGTCGTCTACCCGGAGTCGACCGCGGACGTGTCGGCCGTCGTCGCCGCGGCCGACGAGCGCGGCGTTCCCGTGACCGCCTATGCGGCCGGAACCGGGCTGGAGGACGCCGCGGTCCCGGCACACGCGGGGATCAGCCTCGATATGACGCGCATGGACGCGATCCACGAGATCCGCCCCGACGACCTCCAGGTCGACGTGGGGCCGGGCGCCGTCGGCGCCGACGTGGACGAGGCGGTCGCGAGCCACGGCCTCTTCTTCCCGCCGTTGCCTTCCTCGGGCGACATCTCCACCGTCGGCGGGATGATCGCCACCGATGCCTCGGGCATGCGGACGGTGAAGTACGGCGAGGTGGCCGACTGGGTGCTGGAACTGGAGGTCGTGCTCGCCGACGGTTCGGTGACGACCGTGGGCTCGAAGGCCGCGAAATCCTCCTCCGGCTACAACCTGAAGGAGCTGATCGTCGGCAGCGAGGGAACCCTCGGGATCGTGACGCGCGCGACGCTGGAGCTGGCGGGCCGCCCCGAGCAGGTCCGCGGCGGCCGCGCCACCTTCCCGACGCTTGACGACGCGACCGCCGCGATCTCCGACGCCGTCACCGCCGGCGTCGACGTGGCGAAGATCGAGCTGTTCGACGCCGAGACCGCGATGCTCGCCAACGACTACAGCGACGCCGCCCTCCCCGAGCGTCCGATGGTGTTCGTCGAGTTCCACGCGAACCACGGGATCGACGAGGAGATCGACTTCTGCCGGGCCGTCTTCGAGGCGCACGACGTGGCGGCGTTCGAGATGGCCGGCGGCGAGCACATGGAGGAGCTGTGGCGGGCGCGCAAGGACATCACCTACGCCGCCGAGGCGTACGACCCCGGTCGCGAGATGGGCCAGCCGGGCGACGTGACCGTCCCCATCGGCTCCTACCCGGAAATGATCCGCGCGGTGAAGGACGTGGCCGACGAGTACGACCTGTTCGTCCCCTGTTTCGGCCACGCCGGCGACGGCAACCTCCACTACTTCGTCCTCCGCGACCCCGACGACCCCGACGAACTCGCCCGCGCGGAGGCCGCCTACGGCGACCTCGTCGAGCGCGCCCTGGAACTCGGCGGCACCGCCACCGGCGAGCACGGTATCGGCGCGGGCAAGCGGACGTACCTCGAACGGGAGCACGGCGCCGACGCGGTCGGGGCGATGCGAGCGATCAAGGAGGCGCTCGATCCGAACGGGACGCTGAACCCCGGGAAGATCGTCCCCGAGGAGTAGCGCCGGCCCGGCCGCGAGCGACAACCCACGTCCGTGTATATCGTGCCGGGTGATACGGCGGAGATGCACACGAGAGTGGAAGGATTCTTGCCCCCCGCGCCCGCCCCTCCGACCATGACGAGCGTCAAGGAGTTCGTCGTCGAGCGCGAGCCGACCGCCGACGGCCTCGGCGCCGGCCGGTTCGCCTTCACCGACGACTACTCCGTCTTCGACTGGGGGAAGATGCCCGATCCCATCCCCGGCAAGGGGGCGAGCCTCTGCACGATGGGCGCGTACAACTTCGAGCTGCTGGAGGACGCCGGCGTCCCCACGCACTACCGCGGGGTCGGCCCGGACGCCGAGCCGCTCGACGCCGTCGACGAGCCGCCGCGCGAGCTCGCCATCGACCTGGCGACCGTGCCGACGCTCCCCTTCGTCGACGGCGCGTACGACTACGACGCCTTCCACGAGGAGGCTCGCGATGCGGCCGGCTACGTCGTCCCACTGGAGATCGTCTTCCGCAACACGGTCCCCGTCGGGTCCAGCCTGCGCTCGCGCGCCGAGCCCCGCGACGTGGGCCTCGACCGCGACGAGTGGCCCGCCGAGGTCGTGGACCTCCCCGAACCGGTCGTGGAGTTCTCGACGAAGTACGAGGAACAGGACCGCTATCTCGACGCCGAGGAGGCCGACCGCATCGCCGGCGCGGCGCCGCTGTCGGAGCTGGAGTCCGTCGCCCGCGAGGTCAACGACCTGGTCACCGAGCGCGCCGCCGACGCGGGGTTCGTCCACGAGGACGGCAAGATCGAGTGCGTGTACGCCGACGGCGAGGTCCGCGTCGCCGACGTGGTCGGCACGTTCGACGAGAACCGGTTCGCCTACGACGGCCAGGAGGTCTCGAAGGAGGTCGTCCGCCAGCACTACAAGGGCATCGCGCCCGAGTGGGTCGAGGCCGTGAGCGAGGCGAAGGCGCGCGCCGACGCCGAGGGCGTCGCCGACTGGCGGCCGCTGTGTGAGGTCTCGCCGCCGCCGCTCGATCCCGCCGTCGTCGAGACGATAGCCGACATGTACGCCGCGGGGACGAACGCCTACACCGGAACCGACTGGTTCGACGCGCCGCCCGTCGCGGACGCGGTCGACGCCGTCCGCGACCTGTAGTTCGTCGCCGACGCTGTTGCCGACGCGGTCGACATCGTTGCCGTCGACGACGGTCGAACGTCCTTGAGAATCCAGAGTCTCAGTCAGCTCCCGCCGCGACCCCGCCCAGCTCGTACGCGTCCGGGTCGACGCCCTCGCGGAAGTGCGTGCGCCCGCGGCGCACGACGATCGCGTCGTCGAGGTGCGCCTGCAGGCCGGCCACGAGCGCCTCCGCCTCCAGGGGTTGCCCCTGTTCCTTCAGGTCCTCGGGGCCGTCGTCGGGGGCGACCGGGAACGACCGCTGGGCGATGATCGGCCCCTGGTCGAGGTCGGTCGTCACGTAGTGGGCGGTGGCGCCGTGGACGCGCGCGCCGCCCTCGACGGCCTGGCGGTACGCCTCCGCGCCGGGGTACGCCGGCAGCAACGAGGGGTGGACGTTGATGATGCGCCCCTCGTAGCGGAAGACGATCTCCGGCGAGAGGATGCGCATGAACCGCGCGAGCACCAGACAGTCCACGTCGTACTCGTCGAGCACGCGCAGCAGCTCGCGCTCGTCGTGGGAGCCGCCGGCGTCGCCCACGTCGACGAACGGCACCTCGTACTCGTCGGCCAGCGGCGAGAGGGTGCTGTGGTTGCCGATCATCACCGGCACCTCCGCGTCGAGGGTGCCGTCGGCACACGCCTCCAGCACGGCGCGGGGGGCGTGCTCCTCCTTCGTGACCAGCAGCGCCGCCTTCCGGGCCGCGCCGTCGTCGGCGCGGCGCACCCGGATGTCGACGCCGAGTTCGTCGCCCAGGTCGGTGAGGTCCTCCTCCAGCGTCGCCGGCTTGCACACCATCCCGTCGGTGTCGGCGTGCAGGCGCATCCGGAACACGCCGTCGCGCACGTCCTGGTCGAGGTCCTCGATGTTGCATCCCCGCTCGAACAACAGCGAGGTGACACGGGCGACCAGTCCGGTCGCGTCGTCCCCGACGACGACGATTTCGGTGTCCCAGCGCCTCGGATTCGGACGGTCGGCCGCGGCCATACCCACGTTTTCTCTCCCGCGAGTAAACCGGTGTCGCTCCGCGCGACGACTGCCATCCACGAACGTGGATATCGAATCGGTCCCGAAACGGATTTTGCGCATGAACTCGCAGAGTCGATCGATGACCGGCTACACCGCCACGGTGACGGTCCGCCTGAAGCACGGCGTGCTCGACCCGGAGGCCGAGACGACCCAACGTGCGCTGGAACGGCTCGGCTTCGAGCTGGAGGACCTGCGCTCGGCCGACCGCTTCGAGATCGACCTGGAGGCCGCCGACGCCGACGAGGCCGGCGAGCGCGCCGGCGAGATGGCCGACCGGCTGCTCGCGAACCCGACCATCCACGACTACGAGGTGGCGGTCGAGGAGCGCGAATGACGGTCGCAGTCGTCCAGTTCGGCGGCTCGAACTGCGACCGTGACGCCGTCCGCGCGCTCGCACACCTCGGCGTCGACGCCGAGCGCGTCTGGCACGAGGACGGCCTCCCCGCCGACGCCGACGGGATCGTCGTCCCCGGCGGCTTCTCCTACGGCGACTACCTCCGCGCCGGCGCGATGGCCGCGCGCCAGCCGATCATGGCCGACGTGCGCGAGGCCGCCGAGGAGGGCGTTCCGGTGCTCGGCGTCTGCAACGGCGCCCAGATCGGCTGTGAGGCCGGGCTTACCGACGGCGCGTTCACGACGAACCGCTCGGCCCGGTTCCAGTGTGAGCACGTCCACCTGCGCGTCGAGCGGGCGGACACGCCGTGGACGGCCGCCTACGACGAGGGCGACGTGATCGAGGTGCCCATCGCCCACGGCGAGGGGCGCTTCGAGATCCGCGAGGACCGCCTGGCGGAGCTGGAGGACGAGGACCGCGTGCTCTTCCGCTACTGCGACGCCGACGGGGTCGCCACCGACGCGGCGAACCCGAACGGCTCGACCGCCAACGTCGCTGGGGTGCTCGGCGCTCGCGAAACGGTCGCGGTGATGATGCCACATCCCGAGCGCGCGACGCTCCCCGACGTGGGCGGGACCGACGGGCAGGGCGTGCTCCGCGCGTTCTCGGGGTAGCTACCGCCACCGCCACCGCCGACGGCGTCGCTCGGTAGGCTGTCCGTACCGCCGATCGAACCGCCCGACGGCGGCGTTCGTCGGTGCCGCGGACCGCCTCCCCGGACGGCGGCCGTCAACCGTCGCTTACCCTCGCTGACGACCGTATACCAATCCGAGTACGGGTCCGGTGATATCCCGTGAACGACGACCGACGGACCCTCCTCCGCCGACTCGCCGCCGTCTCGGCCGGCGTCGGTCTCGCCGGCTGCGGATCGGTGACCGACCCCGGGCCGCGCGACGACGGGCTGCGTGCGGACTACGTCGACGGCGAGTTCGTCGACTCGCGACTGTCCGTGACCGGCGACCCGTTCGTCCTCACCGAGTCGCGGTTCGACCGTCGGAACGTGACGGTGACCGACGGGACGGCCGACGCCGACGGGAGCGGCTCCCCCTGTGAAGCCGGTGACGTGGGAAGCGACGTGTCTTTGGACACCTGAACGCCTGAGTCGTCTCTCGCAGCCAACCCGCGCTCTCGCAGCCAACCCACGGTCCGTTCTCGGACGCCGCCCATCGCCGATCCCTTCCGCCACGGGCGCCGTCCCGCCGTGGTGAGCCGCTCCGACTACTGCGCGGGCTCCGTGGCGGCCGAGCCGCCGCCGACACGCCGACGTTCCAGCGGTCCCGCCGCCGTCTCACAGCCCGGACACACGGGGTAGCCGAGGCTGTCGTACTCGATCCCGAACGACGGTGCCGACGCGCCGCAGTCGTCACAGGTGAAGATCGCTCGGTCGACTGTCTCCATATTCATGTCATACGTTGTCAAGATACATAATTGTATGCCGGGCGTCTGACGGACGCGTTTCGGTCGAAAACAGCTGTGTGAGGCGTTCTTTGACCAGAAATGGCTATCGGATCGATCCTTCGCCCCTCGTCGGCGCCGCCCGGTCGGCGGGGCTCCTCACCGCGCCAGCGGCTGGGCGTAGCTCGCCTCCTCCTCCAGCACCAGCTCCCAGGTCCGCTCGCACGCACAGGACACCTGATCGAACACCGACGGGTCCTGTCGGAGGTCGAAGTCCTTGATCGCGGTCTGGACGCGGTCGTCGCACTCGCCGCAGTTGTGCGCGCCGCGGTCGGAGCCGGCGCCGACCGGGTCCGAGACGACGATGGCGTCGGCGTCGACGGTGCGCTCCAGTACGGCCGCAACCGACCACAGCCACGGCGGGCGGTAGCCCCCGCGGAAGTGGAGCTCGTCGACCATCGTGTACCGCTGGACGTTGCAGGGGTTCATCGAGACGGTGTGGCAGTTGTCGACTGCGGCACAGCGTTCGACCGACGAGACCATGTCGTCGAGGGCTTCGGACTCCGAGAGGAACGGCGGCTTCATCAGGAGGTACGCCTTCACGCCCGCCTCCGCCTCGGCGGCCTCCGCGCAGGCGTCCTCGAAGTCGGCGAAGGCGAAGTACTTGTTCACGCAGTCGTGGCGGACGCGGTCGGTGGCGGTTTCGAGCCCGACCGCCACGTCGGTTTCGAGGCCGCGGTCGGTGAACTCGGAGAGCTTCTCCGCGGAGACGAAGTCGGGGAGCGACTCGACGACCATGCGCTCGCGGTCGGCGAACGTCTCGGCGACGGCCCGGCGGCTCTCGGCGGGCACCTCGCGCTCGTCGAGGAAGGAGCCGGAGGTGTAGATCTTGATCAGGTCGGCGGGCTCGTCGGCGTTCTCGGCTTCATGCTCCAGACACACGTCGATCTGGTCCATGAGCGCCTCGTGGGAGACGCTGCCGCCCTCGACGGACTCGGCGACGTAGCCGCACATCGTGCAGCCGCCCGCGCGGGCCCACCGACAGCCGCCGGTGTTGAGGATGATCGTGAGGCTGGTCTTGACGCCGTCGGGCGTGTTGTCCTCGTCGAGCCACACCCGGGTGGGCTCGTGGGCGTCGTACGTCTCGTCGCGCTCGGACCGGATGTCGCGCATGACCGCGTTGTGGGCGTCCATCCCGCGGTCGCGCTCGTAGACCTCGGGGCTCGGCTGGCTCATTACCGGGAGTGGGCGACTCCCGCGGAAAACCGCTTCGCTCACGCGACGGGGCCGCGCGAGCGTCCCCTCGCGGTCGCCGCCGCGGTCGTCGTCGGTACGGGACGCCGTCGCGGTCGGGGGGTCGTCGCTACGCGTCGCTGTCGCGGTCGCGTCGACGCCACAACGCCGCCCCGACGACGGCGCCGATCGCGTTGGCGACGCCGTCGAGCAGCGACGGGTCGCGCCCGGGGACGCTGCCCTGGGCGACCTCGACGCCCGCGCCGAGCGCCGTCGCGACGGCGACGACGCCGACCAGCATGACGGTCGACGGACCGCTCTTGTCGGGGTGGGACCCCTCCCCGCCGCGCCGGAGCGGGGCCGGAAGCGCCCGCCCCAGCGTGTACGCGACGGCGGCGTAGCCGACGCCGTGCAGCAGTTTGTCGGTCCCCGGCGGCAGCACGTCGGCCGGGGACGCCCGATCGGTCGTCGTCGGATCCGGCACGAGCGACGAGGTAACGACGAGAACCGTCACCGCGGCAAATATGGCGAGGCGTCGCGTGTCGGCGTCCATCGATCCGATCCGGGGACTGCGTCGGAAAAGTCTTGATCGTCGCGTCGCGGACCGCGGCCCGATGGCGGAACCGGATGTGGTTACATCTCCGTGGCAACTGCTAACAGAATTCGGACCTAAACAACTAATGTAGATTAACCATGACAGACCTCGGCGGATTCAGGGACCACGTCGCCCACGTGGATCTCACGGACGGTGACGTATCGTACGCGGGCGTCGACGACGAGGACGCGAGGAAGTACATCGGCGCGCGCGGGCTCGGCGTGAAGTACGTCTTCGATGCGGGGCCGGACGTGGACCCGATGGGGCCGGAGAACCGGCTGTGCTTCATGAACGGCCCGCTCACGGGCACGCAGACCGTGATGAGCGGTCGGATCGCGGTGACGACGAAGTCCCCGCTGACGGGGACCGTCACCGACAGCCACCACGGCGGCTGGTCGGGCGCGCGCCTGAAGTGGGCGGGCTTCGACGGCCTCGTCTTCGACGGCGCGAGCGACCACCCGGTGTACGCGGTCGTCGAGGACGGCGAGGTGGAGCTGCGCGACGCGCGACACATCGCGGGGTACGGCGTCCACGACACCATCGACACGCTCGACGACGAGGTCGACGGCACCGTCGGCCGCAACGTCTCGGTGATGGCGATCGGCCCCGCCGGCGAGAACGGCGTGAAGTACGCCTGCATCGTCAACGAGGACGACCGCGCCTCGGGCCGGGGCGGCACCGGCGCGGTGATGGGCTCGAAGAACCTCAAGGCGGTCGTCGTTAAATCGGGCACGAGGATGCCCAAGCCGGCCGAGCCAGAGACGTTCCAGGAGGGGTACCAGCAGGCGATGCAGGTCATCCAGGAGTCCGACGTGACCGCGCCCAACGAGGGCGGCCTCTCGCTGTACGGCACGAACGTCCTGATGAACGCGACCGAGGAGATGGACGGGCTCCCCACGAAGAACGCGAAGTACACCTCCACGGCCGCCATGCACGACGCCGAGGGCGACGACATCGACGCCGAGCGCGTCTCCGGGGAGAACGTCCGCGAGAACATCCTCGTCGACGAGCCGACGTGTCACTCCTGCCCGGTCGCCTGCAAGAAGGAGGTCGAGGTCGACGTGCTCCACAAGGGCGAGGAGATGAACGTGCGCACGGAGTCGTACGAGTACGAGTCCGCGTTCGCGCTGGGCCCGAACTCCGGACACACCGAGCGCGACGAGATCGCCGTCATGATCCAGCGGTGCAACGACATGGGCGTCGACACCATCGAGATGGGGAACATGATGGCGATGGCGATGGAGATGTCCGAGGAGGGCAAACTCGACGGCCTCGACGAGCAGCTCGACTGGGGCGACACCGAGCGCATGATCGACCTCATCGAGGACGTCGCCAACCGCGACGGCGAGCTGGCGGACGCGCTCGCGGAGGGCGCCAACGGCATCGCCGAGCGCTTCGACGCCCACGACAACTCCCTGGCGGTCAAGGGCCAGACGATCCCGGCGTACGACCCGCGCTGCATGAAGGGCATGGGCATCGCGTACGCGACCTCCAACCGCGGCGCGTGCCACCTGCGCGCGTACACGCCGTCGGCGGAGATCCTCGGCCTGCCCCAGAAGGTCGATCCCTACGAGTACGAGGGCAAGGGCGAGCTGACCGCGACGTTCCAGGACATGCACGCCATCTCGGACTCGTTCGACATCTGCAAGTTCAACGCGTTCGCGGAGGGCATCGAGGAGTACGTCATGCAGTACAACGGCATGACGGGCCGCGACGTGTCAGAGGACGAGCTGCTGGAGGCGGGCGAGCGCGTCTACACGCTCGAGCGCTACTACAACAACCTCGCCGGCTTCGACGGGAGCGACGACTCCCTGCCGGACCGGTTCCTCGCGGACGGCATCCCCGGCCAGGGTGCCTCCGAGGGCGAGTACTGCGAGCTCCCCGAGATGAAGGAGGAGTACTACGAGGTCCGCGGCTGGGTCGACGGCGTCGTCCCCGACGAGAAGCTCGACGAGCTCGACATCGACATCGGGCCGGGAACCGGCGTCTCCTCGGGCGACTCGGGCGTCGCGCCCGCTGACGACTGAGGCGAGGTCGAAGCGAGCGGAGCGAGCGAGACCTCGGCGGTCCGGCGGCGAGGTGTGCGCGGCCGAACGGAGTGAGGCCGCGTGGCCCGAGCCGCCCACGAACGACCACTTTTCACGGGGTTCTCCTCGCTCGTGAGGCTTCGCCGCGCTCGCTCGTCGAACCCCGCCAAAACCCGTCGATGCTGTCAGAGCGCGACGCGCTCTGACTGCTAATCAGAATCGCGGAGCGGTTCTGATGATGCTCAAAAGGCCGCTCGCTCGGCCTCCGGCCTCGCTCGCGGTAAACCCGCTGGTGATCTGTGGACCCGCGGCTTCACGCTCCTACCGCCCCGATTTATCACCCCTCCGGGCGGATCGCGGTCCGTGTCCAGCGAGTCCCCGCCGTCCCTCCGAGAGTCGCTCAATTCCCGAACCGGGATCGCGGTCGTCGTGCTGTTCGTCCTCGTCAGCCTCTACGCGATCCTGTTCATGGCGCAGTTCCTCGCGGTCGTCTACTTCGCCTCGGTCGCGCTGCTGCTGTGGCTGCTGTATCGCTTCGTCCGCGCGCACGAGCGCATCGCGGTCGCGCAGGAGCGCCGCGCCGCGGCCGCCGCCGGCGACCGCCGGGACGACGCGGCCGAGGACTCGGTCCCGACCGACGCCGACGGCGTCGACCGCCCGGCCTCAGGTGTCGCCGAACCGGGCGATGAGGCCGACGGTGAGGACGACCGCGAGGAGTGAGACGCCGGCGACCGCGAGAAACGCCGCCCGGCGCCCGGCCGTCTCGATGAGGTAGCCGAACGCCGGCGGCGCGACGGCGTTGCCGAGCATGACGCCGATCGTGGTGATCGCGAAGCTGGTGCCGGTCGTCCCGTCGGGCGCGAACGCGTCGGTGAGCTTCGAGCGCGCCGGCCCCGCGATCGAGCGCGCGCCGCCGACGAGCAACACGAGCCCGACGGCCGCCAGCGGACCGACGGCGCCCAGCGCGAGCACGGCGACGAGTCCCGCGACGGCGGCGAAGCTGGCGATCATCACCGGCCCGGCGCTCACCCGGTCGGAGAGGTCGCCGCCGACGAACACCGCGACGGCGCCGACGAGGTACGATCCGGTGAGCGCGAGGTTCGCCCGCGACAGCGACAGCTCGTAGCCGTCCTGTAGGAACACGACGATGTAGCTGGTGAATCCCCACCCCGAGGTGGAGGTGACGAGCGCCAACAGCGCCAGCGCGAGCACGCCCGGCGCGGCCGCGAGCTCGCGGAGGTACGCTCGCGTCCGTGCGACCCACGAGCCGCGCTCGCCGGGGCCGACGCGACCGGCGGCGTCGGGATCGCCCTCCGCGGCGTTCGGCGCGGTGATCGCGTCGTCGACGCGGACGGCGAACAGCCAGGTGAGCGCGACGGCGGCGACGAGGCCGACGACGCCGATGATGCCGACGCCGATCCGCCAGGAGTAGCCCGCCGAGACGATCCCCGCGATGAGCACCGGCGGGGTGGCGAACCCGACCGACCCGCCGAAGCCGTAGAGGCTGTACGCCCGGCCCATCAGGTCGTCGGGCGTCGAATCGGAGATGAGCGGGTAGTGTGCCGGGTGGTGGCCCGCGACGCCGACGCCGATGACCGCCTGCGCGACGAGCAGCCACTCGTAGGTGGGCGCCGCGGCGGCCGCGAGCACGCCGACGGCGCCGAGGACCGACGAGAGCCCGAACGCGAGCGTCCGGTCGTGGCGGTCCGCCAGCCGGCCGAACGGGAGCTGGAACGCCGTGTTCGTCGCGCCCTGAACGCCGAGCGCCACGCCCAGTGCCGCCAGCCCGACGGTGAACTCGCCCGACAGCACCGCCAGGATCGGCGGGAACAACACGAGATACGCGTGGTTGAGGTACTGCGAGGCGGAGACGGCGCCGACGACCACCCACGTCTCCCGGGGCGTCCGCCGGGCGGCCGACAGCAGCGACTCGGTCATCGCCGGGCGTTCCGCGGCGAGGGAGGTGTACGCGCGCCCTCCGGCAAGCGCCGCCGTCTCCGCTCGGCTCGACACGTCGAGTCGGTTCGACGGGTCGCCGTCGGGCGACTCACAGGAGGAACCGCGCGAGGTGGAGCCCCGCCATCCCGGCGGCGACCGTCCACAGCACGTCTTCGGTCCGCCACGCCGCCGCGACCGCGGCGACGCCGCCGACGATCTCCGGGGAGACGAGCCCCGCGAGGGTCACGCTCTCGGGGACGAAATCGGGCGCGACCAGCGCCGCGAGCACCGCCGCGGGGACGTACACGAGCGCGCGCTCCAGCCACGGGGGCACCGTGTCGACGCGGCCGAACAGGTGGATGAACGACAGCCGAATGGCGAACGTCGCCAGCCCGCCGGTGACGATGACCGCCCAGACCGACAGCGGGCCGTAGCTGGTCGCCATCAGTGTCCCCCCGTCCGGTCGGTTTCGCCGCTGCCGTCGCCGCCGCCACCGCTACCGCTGGCACCCCTGCTGCCCGACTCCTCGACGGCGATCCCGGTGACGACGCCGACGACGGCGCCGACGATCAGCCCGGCGTTGAACGGGAGGCCGGCGCCCGCCACCGCGACCGCGGCGGCGACGAGGGCGGCCGCGAGGCTCGGTACGTCGGAGACCGCGGGCACGAGCAGCGCGAGGAACACGAGCGGGACGGCGAAGCCCAGGCGCCAGCCGTCGGGGACGGCGGCGCCGAAGACGACGCCGACGATCGTCCCGGCCTGCCAGACGACCCACAGCGTGAGCGCGACGCCGAGGTAGTAATACGGGCGTCGGGTCCTCGACCCGCGCTCGCTGTCCAGCTCGCCGGCGTAGCGTGCGAGCGCCAGCGCGTACGCCTGGTCGGTGAGCACGTACGCACAGCCGGCGCGTACGCGCGCCGACAGCTCGCGGAAGTACGGCGCGATCGACGCCGAGTACATCACCATCCGGAGGTTGATCACGACGACCGTGAGCACGACGACGCCGAGGGCGGCGTCCTGTCCCAGCAGCTCGATCGCCGCGAGCTGGGAGGCGCCGGCGAAGACGACGACGGAGAGCCCGACCGTCTGCAGCGGCGAGAGGCCCGCCTCGACGCCGGCGACGCCGGCGACGAGCGCGAACGGCACGATCCCGAGCAACAGCGGGAGCGTGTCGCGGACCCCCTCGCGTAGGTCCGGTGGAAGGCGGCTGTCCATGTGTGTGCGGCGACGCGCGCACTCAAGGGGTCACCGGTCTCGATGCGGGGGACGGCGACCGCCGCCACGGGGGCTCACTCCCCGATGACCACCGCCTCCCGGAGTTCCAAGGCCGACTCGAACTCCCGCCGTCGGCGTCGTTCCGTTCCGACCCGCAGGAGGTGCTGCTCGTGGGCGCGCCGGAGCGCGTCGGCCTCGCGGCTGTTCACGCCGAGTTCGTCGCCGATCTCGTCCCAGTGACCGTCGGGGACGAGAAACGTCGTGGTGCCGGCGTCGGCGTCCTCGTCGACGCACTCGTAGGTGCGGTCGTACTCGTCGAGTCGCTCGCGGAGGTGTTCGTCGGCCGTCCGGAGGAGCTCCGGGAGCCGACCGGGGCCGACGCTCGCGGTCGCCGCCGCGATCATGAGCGCGTTGGGGTCGATCGGGTGGCCCATCGCCCGCGTGTCGGGGTCGTACGACGGATCGGCCGCGTCGTCGGGCTCGGGCCCGTCGCGGCCGGAGTCGGGCTCGTCGCCGGTGCTGTCGCCGTCGCCGTCGTCGCGGCCGGGCATCACCCGCCGGCGCGCATCGCCTTCCGTCCGAACCGCTCGATCAGGTCGTCGAGCACCGCGGGGTCGCCCTCGAAGGTGACGGTCACCTCGGTGAGGGTGATGGCGCCCGCGGCGGCGACCTCGTCGGCGGCGACGGACGCACGCCAGCCGTCGCCGGCGACCTCCGTGGCCGCCTCGTCGGGGCCGTCGGCGTCGCCGCCGAGGTTCCGGAGATAGCGAACGGCGAGTCGTCGGGAGATCCCGCGGTACGCCTCGACCCGGGTTTCGGTCTCGTCGGCGTCCGCCACGTCGCCCCGGTCGTCGGCTTCGCCGTCGCCCCGGTCGCGACTGTCGCCGCCGTCGGCTCGCACGTCGGACGGGTCTCCGTCGTCGCCGGCGCGGTCGCAGTCGACGGCGCCGCCGGCGACCGGCGGGAACACCGCGATCGTATCGCCGTCGGAGACCGCGGTGTCGATCCCGTCCATGTGGAGGACCTCGCGCCCGTTGAGCAGGACGTTGATCTGGGGCTTGAGGTCCCCGTCCTCCAGCAGGTTGCCGGCGAGCCCGTCGTACTCGGACTCCAGCGCCGCGAGCACGTCCCCCACGGTGCTCGCGTCGGGGAACGACCGGTCGACGATCTTCGAGCCGACCGCCTCCCGGAAGGTGGCGAAGAACTTCAGCGTGAGCTCCATGCGGATACGTGAGGGGAGGCGCGTAAAAAGATGCGCGGGGAGTGCGAGGCCGAGCGATAGCGAGGCCTCGGAGACGCGAACGGGGAGGGACGACCCGCGAGCGAGACGCGAGCAGTGCGAGCAACGTGACCCGCGAGCGAGGCGGTTTCGACGCGGAAACCGTCATTCGTATCCCTGCGGTGGTCCGAGCGTTCGGTATGACCGACGCCATCGACCGGGACCTCTACGAGCGGACGAAGGCGCTGCTGGAGCCCGGAGAGATCGAGCTCCTCGGGATGGTCGTCCACACCGACCTGGGCGGACAGGAGGACCTGGAGATGCACGAGCTCACCGTCGACCTCAACGAGGCCATCGCCGAGCACGCGGGCAAGGGCGAGTCGTACATCTACGCCGGCAACGACGACACCGACTTCTCCTCGAACCAGTTCCAGGGGCTCACCCTCGAGGACGAGGAGTTCGTTTGGGAGTGCCAACAGCTCCTTCGCGACGGCACGTTCGACATCGTGTTCTACTACGAGGCCGGCGTCGACCAGGAGACGCTCGGCGAGGACGTCCGCGCGCTCGACGGCGTCACCGACGTGACGCTCGTTCCCTGAGAGCGCCGCGGCGCCGAGCGGTGACAGTACGAGTATCCTAACGGGAGGTATTCACCTCCAGAGGGTGCGAATCGAACACCTCGACAGTCGCCCGGTCGGCGGACACGACCGGACGGCCAGTCACGTCGATGTGCGAGTCCCGGATGATCCCGCTCGAGACGTAGTCGAACAGAAACCCGTCGCGGGACGCACCCGATTGGACGACAGTGGCCCGATCGAACGTACAGTCTTCTCGATTCAGCATCTCGATCGCCGCCCCGTTCGCGGCGGTCCCTCGCACCGTGATGTCCTCGAACACCAGTTCCCCGTCGGCCAAGGCGTCGTCGGGCGACTTCGCCCTGATCGCGCTGACCCCGTCGGCGTCGACCTCGATCCGAGTGTTCCGGACCGTTCCGGCGGTCAGTTGGCTGCTCATCACGATTCCGCCCTCGCTCGCGGGAACCCTCTCGAGCTCGACGGTGCAGTCCTCGACCAGGACGCCGTCGCCGTGTGTGGCTCGGATGCCGCGCATGTTCTCGTACCCCGACGGCGCGGTGTCGTTCCTGACGTGAACGCCGCGGACGACGCTGTCGTTGCCGACGCGGACGTTCGAGATGTCGCAGTTCGCGTAGTAGCCGCCGACGACTTCGACGCGTCCGTGGTCGGGATCGGCGTACAGCCCGTTGTCGGGAAAGCCGACGATCCGACAGTCCTCGAAGCGAAGTTCGCCGCGGTGACGGTCGCCGACGAGAAAGGCGGTCGACTGCGTCTCGTACGCGGCGCCGTCCGGGAGTCGGAGCCGTTCGACGAGGCCGGTTCCGTCCGGGTCGGTGACGTCGGCTCGAAGCATCGCTCTGCCGGCGTCCTGCTTGCCGACCACCGCGAGGTCGCGGATGACGAGGCCGTCGTCGACGAGCGCGGAGACGGGACGCGACCCGGTGTCCGGCGCACGGAAGTCGAACGTGATTCCCTCGATCAACAGGTTCGACGCCCGGCCGGGCCGACCGAGATCGAAGAGCGTGGAGTCGAACCCGTCAGGCGGAACGATGACGGCGCCGTCGCCGACGATACCGACGTTGTCGAACGACAGGAGGCGAACGGTGTCGTCCATGCGGTACCGGCCGGCGGGGAGGTAGACCATCGTGTCGTCGGCCAGGTGTCGTTCGAGGTACGGCACGAGCGATCGGTCCGCGTCGGCGCCGGCCTCGGCGAGGTCGACGACCGAGTCGAATCGATCCGTGTCGGTCGCTCGTCCGGAGGTCGACGTGGAGACGGTGCCTGACGGGGTCGCGGCGGTATCAGCGGGCGGTGGCTGGTCTGAGTCCTCCCGGAGTCCTCCGCATCCGGCGGTGACCGCAGCAACTCCCGCCGCCGCAGTCGCCCGTAGGAACCGTCGTCGATCCATTGATATCGTGGATGATACGTTCTCGATGGGCATTAGTAGCGACTGCCAAACGCGACGGGTCGCGAGGTGATCGAGATCGGCCGACCCGTCGCTCCCGTTTCGTGTACCCGTTCGTCGCGCGCTGTGTGGCGCTCGTCGCGTAGTCGGATCTGTGACGCCCGCGAACGCGACGCTTATCCTCGCGGCGTCCCGAGCACGGGTATGGATCACGTCGGGACGGACACGGACCTCTCGACGCTCGAACGCGCCGTCGTCAACGCGTTTCAGGGCGGGTTCCCGGTCGTCGAACGACCGTGGGAGCCGGCCGCGGCGGCGCTGTCCGAGCGTGGCGTCGAGGTCGACGCCGACGAACTGCTCGCGACGGTGCGCGACCTCGACGACCGCGGCGTGCTCTCGCGGTTCGGCGCGCTCGTCAACGCCGAGGAGATCGGCGGCACCGCGACGCTCGTGGCGATGCACGCGCCCGAGGAGGAGTACGAGGAGGTGGCCGAGACGGTCAACGACTTTCGCGAGGTCGCGCACAACTACGAGCGCGAACACCCCCACCTCAACATGTGGTTCGTCGTTTCCGTCGCCAGCGAGGCCGAAGTCGATCGCGTCCTCGCCGACATCGAGGAGGCGACGGGGCAGGAGACGTACAACCTCCCGAAGCGCGAGGAGTTTCACGTCGGCGCGAAGTTCCTGCTGGAGGGCCCCGTGAGCGACGGCGACCTCGACCTGTCGCAGCTGGGTCCCGAGGTCGAGCCCTCCGAGGAGCGCGGGATCACCGCCCGCGAGCGCGACCTCGTCGTCGAGATACAGGGCGGCCTGCCGGTGACGGAGACGCCCTACGCGGACGTGGCCGACGCGGTCGGCCAGCCCGTCGAGTGGGTCGTCGAGACGATCAAGCGGTTCAACGAGGAGGGGAAGGTGCGCCGCGTCGGCGTCATCCCGAACCACTACGCGCTCGGCTACACCGAGAACGGCATGACCGTCTGGGACGTGCCGGACGAGCTGCTCTCGGAGGTCGGCCCGGCGGTCGCGTCGCTGGGGTTCGTCACCCACTGCTACCACCGGCCGCGCCACGAGGGCGTGTGGCCGTACAACTTCTTCGCGATGACCCACGGCCGGGACGAGGCGGAATCCGACCGCCGCATCGAACAGGTTCGCGAGGTGATGGCGGAGTTCTGGGACGTGGACGAGGACGAGTGGGACTCGCTGTTCTCGACGCGCATCCTGAAGAAGACGGGCATTCGGCTGGACGAGCGCGCCGACGCACAGGTCCGAAGCGACGACCCGGAGCCCACGGACGCGTGATAGACGCCGACGCCGGGCCGCGGGCGACGCCGACGACACGAGAGACACCGAGGAGACGAGGGATGCTGAGGACACGGGCGACGCCGACGACACGAGCGACGCCGAGGACGCCGCCGGCGCGGCGGCCGACCGGACCCGTGCGAGCACGGCCGCCCGTCCGACCCGAACGCGTTCGCCCGGGATCCACGGCTCTCGGTCCCGGGGCCCAGAACTATATGCGGCGAGCGAAACCGACGGGCAACGACGTGGTGATACCGTGATCCCGCTGCTGCACGACTTCACGGACGAGACGGTGCTCGTCGTCGGCGGCGGGCCGGTCGGCGCGCGCAAGGCCCGCACGTTCGCGCGGGAGGCGCGCACGGTCGTCGTCAGCCCCGCGTTCGCCGAGCGCGACTTCGGCGACGCGGAGCTGGTGCGCGCGGCGCCCGCGCCCGAGGAGGTGCCCGACTGGGTCGACCGACTCGCCCCGGCGCTGGTCGTCGCCGCGACGGACGACGACGCGGTGAACGAGGCCGCCGAGCGCGCCGCCCGCGCGGCGGGGGCGCTCGTGAACCGGGCGGACCGGTCGGGCGGGCGCGAGGCGGGCAGCGTCGTCGTGCCGGCGACCGTCCGCGACGACCCCGTCGTCGCCGCCGTCGCGACGGGCGGGGCCGCGCCCGCGCTCTCGACGGAGCTCCGCCGGCGCATCGAGTCGGAGATCGAGGGCGCGGGCCCGATGGCCGACCTTGTGGCGGAGATCCGGGCGGATCTGAAGGCGGCCGGGGTGGAGCCGACCGACCGACGGGAGGCGGTTCGGGCGGTGGTCGGATCGTCGGCGGTTTGGAAGGCTTTACAAGACGGACTCTCCAACGCACGACAGGAAGCGAATCGAGTCATGGAGGCGACCGATGATTGACACCGGCGTCGTCGCGGGCGTGAGCGTGAGCCACGCGAACGCGTCCGTCGACGAGATCGAGTCCGCGCACGTCGCGGACCCGACGGCGCTCGTGTCCGAGCTGCTCGCCCGCGAGGGAGTCGAGGAGGCGTTCGCCATCCAGACGTGCAACCGCGCCGAGGCGTACGTCGCGGCCGACGACGCCGCCGTCGCGCGGACGGCCGTCGAGCGGTTCGCGCCCGACGTTCGCGAGGGCGCCGTCGTCCACCTCGACCACGAGGACAGCCTGCGGCACCTCATGCGCGTCGCCGCGGGGCTGGAGTCGCTCGTGCTCGGCGAGGACCAGATCCTCGGGCAACTGCGCGACGCCGCGGAGGCCGCCCGCGGCGTCGGGGGGCTGTCCGGCGGCGTGCTCGACGACGCGCTCTCGAAGGCACGACAGGTGGGCAAGCGCGCACGCGCGGAGACGGCGATCAACGAGGGGTCGCTGTCGCTCGGCTCGGCGGCGGTCGAACTCGCCGCCCGCGAGACCGACCTCGCGGACGCCTCGGCGCTGGTCGTCGGCGCCGGCGAGATGGGACTGCTCTCGGCGCGGGCGCTGGACGCCTCGCCGGTCTCCCGGATCGTCGTCGCCAACAGGACCCTCCGCACCGCCGAACACGTCGCGTCCGATCTCGACACCGAGTCGGCGGCGGTCGGCATCGACGCCCTCCCCGCGGAGGCGGCGGCGGCCGACGTCGTCATCGCGGCCACCGGCGCCACCGACCCGACCGTCCGCGACGAGACCGTCGCCGACGCGGGCGAGACGCTGTGTATCGATCTGGGTCAACCCCGCGACGTCGTCCCGGACGCCGGGGACGAGCGCGTCGCCGTCCGCGACATCGACGACCTCGAGACCGTCACCGACGAGGCGCGCGAGCGCCGCGCGAGCGCCGCGGAGGCCGTCGAGGGGATGATCGACGCCGAGTTCGACCGGCTCCTCGAGGAGTTCAAGCGAAAGCGCGCCGACGACGCCGTCTCCGCGATGTACGAGTCGGCCGAGCGGACGAAACAGCGCGAGCTGCGCGAGGCGATGGCGAAGCTGGAGGCGCACGGCGAGCTCACCGACGACCAGCGCGAGACCGTCGCCGCCCTCGCGGACGCGCTCGTCGGGCAGCTCCTCGCGGCGCCGACGAAGAGCCTCCGCGAGGCGGCCGCCGAGGACGACTGGGAGACGATCCACACGGCGATGCAGCTGTTCGACCCCGAGTTCGACGGGCCGCCGTCGACGCCCGGGGGAGCCCGATCGCCCGACGGCAGCGCGGATCCCCCCGACGGCGTGCTCGAACGACTCTCCGAGGAGTAGCGGCCTGTCGCTCAGTTTCCGGGCGACGCCCGGGAGAAAATTTCGACCCGATGGGTTCTAGGGGAAACTGTGATGTGCGATGCCGTCACACGTGTGTGTATGAACGGAGCGAGTCGCGGGGTCGGTCGGCTCTCGACCGAGCCCGTCGAACTGGGGGTGGAGTCGATGTGCCGGGCCGCGGCGTGTGAGCACCCGGACATCGCGGTGGGGCTCGCCGTCCTGGGGATGACGGCCGTGTTCCTCCTGATCGCGGGAGCGGTGCTGTCGCGGCTCGACGGCGCACGCGAGGCGCTCGCGCGGGAGGTGACTCGAACGCGCGCGGAACGGGACGCGTTCGAACAGTTCCGGCGCCGCGTCGCGAAGCTCGAGTCGAGCGAGCGCGCGCGTCCGACGCCGACCGGCGGGGGAACCAACGTGCTGACGGTGCCGGCCGGGGGGGCGACCGTCGACGAGGACGGACTGGCTGACGCCCGTCGGGCCTACCGCGAGACGGTGATGGCGACGGCCCACTACGAGGAGGAGTACGACGAGACGCTCGCGACGAACGTCGCCGAGGAGTTCTCCGCGCCGGTCGCGAGCGCGCTCGTCGAGGACGGCGGGGCGTTGACCCCGTCGCTGCGGACGACGCTCGCGAGCGGCGCCCGACACGCCAGCGAGGAGCGCGCGGAGCTGCTCTCGAAGCTGGAGACCGAGCGGTCGTCGATCGAGGCGGCCGAGTCGACGCTCTCGCCCGCGGTCGACACGAGCGAGGGAGTCGTCGATCGCGACCTGTCGCGCGCGACCTACACCGACATCGTCGCCGACTACGAGCGCCTCGAGTGGCACGAGGGGCGCGTCGAGTCGCTGTTGTCGGACCGACAGGCCCGGATCCACGACGAGGAGGGCGACCGTCGCCACTGGTTCGACTACCTCTATCGCTCGCTGGCGTCGCCGTACCCGGTGCTGTCGGCGGGCGCGGGAACGCTCTCGCTGATCGACGACGCGAAGTCCGCGCTGGCGTCCGCCGCGGGCGACCGCTGAGGCGTCCCGGCGCGTTTCGTTTCGAACGAGTTCTGAACCCGACGAGCGCGTCACGTAGCGACGAGCACATCCCGTAGCCGCCGAACGCGTCCGAACCGTTCCCGCGGGCCACAACTCGAGGTACGCTTTTGGCCCGGGCGACCGTCCCGGTGTATGTGAGCGACGTACTCGACGCCGACGAGATCGCGGGGGCACTGCCCGACGGCTGGCACCACGACGCCGACGCCGACGAGATCGCCCGCACCTTCGAGTTCGACTCGTATCTCGAGGGGGTCGGCTTCGCGGCCGGCGCGGGCGGGCTCGCCGAGGAGGCGTTCCACCACCCGTCGATGACCGTCGAGTGGCGCGAGGTCGAGGTCCGCCTCACCACCCACGACGCCGGCGGCGTCACCGGGAAGGACATCGACCTGGCCGAACGGCTGAACGAACTCGCGGGGTAACCGGGGCGGAGGCCGTGGACGCGTCGTACGTCTTCCGGGTGCGCTTCACGCTCTCGCCGCGGCGCGCGCGGATCGACCCGGACGCCTTCGAGACGGTGCTTCGGATCCCCGCGCCGCCGCCGGGCGAGGAGGGATGGCTGCTGTTTCGGGACACGCTGTGGCGCGGCGAGGCGAACGACGACGAGCACGCGCGACGGCTCTGTGGCGACCGGCTCCCGGAGGGCGTCGAGGTGCTGTCCGCGACGTTCGCGGAGTTCGAGACCGACGAGGCGTACCTCGCGGCGCTGCGCGAGGCCGTCGGCGACGACCTCGCGGCGTTTCGCGCCGACTCGGTGCGGGAGGCGCTGCACAAGTACTTCGGCTCCTCGATCCGCGTCGACGCGGACGGCGACCCGGCAACCGAGAGGTCCGGGGAGAGAGACGGGGAGTCCAGGAGAGATGACGAGGAGACAGAGGAGGGCTAACGCCGTCCCCGGCACCTGTCCGCGATTCCGACCGGAGATCCGGCCGCCCGAAGCGGGGTAGGCGGCGACAAACGCCGTTGGTAGGGGGCGAAGATATAACAGCGGGAACGACCTATCCGAAACTCCGCGATGGTCCCCGACACGTACGACTTCTGGCTGTTCGACCTCGACGGCACGCTCGTCGACGCCGAGTGGTCGTACACCCGCGAGGTGTTCGACCGGGTCGGATCCCGCATCGACTACGACTTCTCCGACCGGCAGGCCGAGGTGCTGTGGCACGGCCTGACCGGCGCGCGCGACCCTCTCCTGCGCGAATGGGGGCTCGAGCCCGCGGAGTTCTGGCCGGCGTTTCACGCCGTCGAGGACCCGCAGGCGCGCGCCGACGCGACGTACCTCCACGACGACGCCGCGCGCCTGCTCGGCGATCTCCACGAGCGGGACGTGCCGCTGGGGCTCGTCACCCACTGCGCCGAGTTCCTGGCGCGCCCGGTCACCGACCGGCTCGGGCTGACCGACCGCTTCGATACGTTCCTCGCGTGTTCCGACGAGACCGGGTGGAAACCCGCCCCCGACCCCCTCCACGCCGCGATGAACGACATCGGCGTCGACCCGACGGCCCAGCGGGGCGTCTACCTCGGCGACGGTGCCAGCGACGTGGGCGCCGCCTGGAACGCCGGCCTCGACGCCGTCCACGTCGAACGCCACGGGCACGAGGAGCGCGGGCGCTGCGTCCGGGCGGACCACCGGGTGTGGAGCTTCGACGACCTGCCGCGAACGGGCTCGGCCGGCGCCGCGGGCACCGCTGGACCCGCCTCGGGCGTCGCGTGGGGAACGGGACTCACCCGCGCCGACGGGTCCGGCTTCGACGGCGACCGAACGGACTGATCCGGCGCGTCGCCGAGCATCCGGTCGGTCCACCGGGTCGCCCCCGAGTCTCCGGCCGGTCAAACCGGGTCGAGCCCCGAGGCCTCGGTCAGTCGTCCGCGCTCGCCTCGGGGCTCGACTCGTCCGCGCCGGCGTCGCCGTCCGCGTCGCCGTGGACCCGCTCGCCGCGCAGCAGCCGCGCGGCGATGGAGAACGTCTGCTCGCGCGAGCGGCGCGTCGGGTAGTGCGCGGCCATGTAGCGCGCGGCGGCCACGAGACAGTCCCGGCGCTCCTCCGGGTCCTCCCGTGCGTCGAACTGCCGGCAGGCGGCCTCGTACGCCTGGAAGGTGTGGAAGCCGGTGTCCTCGACCAGCAGCGCGTTCCCCAGCTCGGCCTTCAGGCGGTCGGGGTCGCCGCCGGCGGCGAGGTAGTCGGCGACCGCGTCGCCGGCCCGTTGCACCTTCCCCTGCTGCTCGAATGCCCCCCGGAGCGACTCTAACGCGGCATCCGGATCGGCGTCGGGGTCGCCCGTCGCCTCCGGCGCCGGCGGCGTGTTGAGGAACCGGTCGAGGTAGACGTTCACCGCGGCGTCGAACACGCCGCGATACAGCGCGGTCGCGTCCGTCCGCTCGGCCGCCCGGTGGACCGCGTTCGCGAAGGTGAACGTGTGATGGACCGTGTTCCAGTCGTTGAACTCGTTGCTCGTGGCGAACAGCGCCACGCGCTTTGCGGCCGCGAACGACACCGCGCTCGCGAGCTGCTCGACGGTCGCCCCGTTCTCGATCGCTCCCTCCACCGCGTCGAACACCGTCTCGGGGTCGGCCGCGTGCAGGCGCTCGGTGAAGTCGTCGGGCTCGGTCCACGTCTCCCCCTCGCCGGCGGCGACGAGGTCGTCGAGGCGGGCGAACGACTCCTCGCACATCGCCGCGAGGTCGTCGGGCTGGCGCCACGAGGAGGTCTCCTCGGCGCGGTCGGCGGTCGCGAGCCCCCGCACGAGCGACGAGAGGACCTCGGCGGTGCGCTCCTCGTCGTCCCAGCCGACCAGGTCCAGCGCCTCGGTCGCCTTGTTCACGTAGTCGAACGTGTGGCCCGTGTCGAGATAGCGGTGGTCCGTCGCCGCGACGACGAGCAGCTCGGTCAGCTTCTCCGGGCCGTAGCCGGCGGCGACGGCGGTGCGCAGCACGCGCTCGGCGCCGTCGGCGTCGCGCACCTCGACGTTCTCGCGGAACCACGACCGCAGGCGCTCGAAGGGCACATCCGTCGCCGCGAACGCCTCCTGCTCGAACTTCGGCGCCTCGCCGTCGCAGTCGCCGGCGACCTCCGTGAGCCCCTGGTACAGCGCGCGCTTGCGGTCCTGCTCGTCCAGATCGGAGAGTCGGTTCGCCAGCGCGACGAGGATGGTGAGCCCGGAGCTCCACCCGTCGGCGCGGTTGCGCACGCCGAAGGTGACGCCGCGCTCGACGACCTCGGCCGGGTCGACGCCCGCGTCGACGAGCGCGACCGCCGACTTCGCCAGCACGAGCCGGAGGTTCTGTTCGAGGCCGTCGTCGAGGCGCTCGCGCCAGTGGATCGCCGGCGGGTCCGAGCGCCGCGGCGCCGGCGAGACGTACACCGTCCCCTCCCGGATCTCGGTCGGATAGGTGTCGACGTCGTCGGCCCATGGGTCGAACGTGTCGCCGCAGGAGAGCTCGAAGCGGGCGTGGTGCCAGTGACAGGTGAGCACGCCCTCGTCGACGCTGCCCTCCGTCAGGGGAAAGCCCATGTGCGGACAGCGGTTGTTCACCGCCCGTACCTCGCCCTCGTGGTAGAACAACGCGATCGGCGTCCCGTCGACGGCCGTCAGCGCGCGCCCCTCGGCTCGGAGCTCGTCGAGGTCGACCGCCTCGCTGTACCCGTCGGGTTCCGTGTCATCGACTGCCATACTCGCCGAGACGACACGAACGGGGAAGTAGCTTCTCGGAAGTGGAGTTTTGTATTCTGTCTGTCACTATTACCCCAATGACTATTGTGATTCGATTGGTTTGATCGAATTGTGGTGATTGAATGAGTCTGAACGATGTAGTCGACGAGGCGACGAACGGCGAGGCGTACGGAACGGCGACGTTGAACGAGCGCGGGCGGTTGACGATCCCGAAACGCCTCCGTGACGAACTCAACCTGGAGGACGGGACCGAGTTCACCGTCGTTCGCGAGAACGGGGACATTCGGCTCGTCCGGAACCTCCCCGACCTCGACACCCTGACTCGGGGCAGCGATTGGGGTCCGGAAGCGTTCCGCGATGCCGGGTCGGGCACGTTTGGGGGTCGCCAGTGAGCGGCCGTCGGCTGCTCGCGGACGTTAACGCTCTCGCGATCCAGTTGGTCGACGACCATCCCGGACACCGCTACGTGGCCGATACGCTCGTTCCCGCCCTCTCCGGTACGGACACACTGATCACGTTCGGCTATCTCCCGCTCCGAGTTCAGTGGATTCTGGAGGACCTGGGGTTCGACACCGTCGACGCTCGCAACGCGGTCTCCTCGCTTCTCGAGTACCCGATGGAGTTCGCGAACGCCGACGCCGACACGATCCGGCTCGCGTACGAACTGAGCGCCGAAAAGAACCACGACGTGTACGACTGTTTCTACCTCGCGCTGGCACGCGAGAGGGATGCAGACGAACTCGTCACCACCGACAGGGACTTCGAGCGGCTCTGTTCCGAAGAGCCGGTGTCGTACCGGAACCCAGTACCCGAGGACGTGTTACAGCAGTTCGCGACCGCGAACAAGTAGATCGCCCAGTCGTTCCGCCCGCGATGGAACGGCGCCTCGAATGCGCCACGGTTCTCGGGCGTCCCACTTGCTCGACCGAGCGTCAGTCCGCCGTAACCGGCGTCCGCGACCCGCCCTCGGCCATCTCGAGCACCTCGTCGAAGAAGCCCAGCGAGTCGTGCGGGCCGGGGTTCGCCTCGGGATGGTACTGCCGGGTGATGACCGCGCACTCGTCGCTTTTGAGCCCCTCGGCGGTGTCGTCGTTGACGTTCAACTGCGTCACCTCCAAGTCGCCGGGGTCGGCGACGGAGTAGCCGTGGTTCTGGGTCGTCATGACGACCTGTCCCGTCTCCACGTCGCGCACGGGCTGGTTGACGCCGTGGTGGCCGAAGGCCATCTTCTCGGTGTCGCCGCCGAACGCGCGGGCGACGATCTGCTGGCCGAGACAGATGCCCGCCAGCGGGACCTCGCCGGCGAACTCCTCGACGAGCGCCTGCGCGGACTCGAAGTTCGCGGGGTCGCCGGGGCCGTTCGAGACGAACAGCACGTCCGGGTCCAGCTCCGCGACCGTCTCGGCGTCCACGTCGTACGGCAGCACGTGCACGTCGGCGCCGCGCTCGGTCAGCGAGGAGGGGATGGAGCCCTTCATGCCGCAGTCGACGAGCGCCACGTCGTACTCGCCGTCGCCCTCGACGGTGTACGGCTCGTCCGTCGACACCTGCTTGCCGATATCGAGGTGGTCGGACATCTCGACGCACTGCTCCAGCTCCTCCTTCGCGGCCTCGGGGGTCGCGTCCGGTCCGGCGGCGATGCCGCAGGCCATCGCGCCCTCCTCGCGCACGCTCGTGACGATGTCGCGGGTGTCGAGGTGGTCGACCGCGGGCACGCCCTCGGACTCGAGCCACTCGGCCACGTCGTCGGTGAACTCGCGGGCGATCGCGGCGTTCGGGTGGACGCGATCGGACTCGAATCGCTCCGCTCGGACGCCGTAGTTTCCGATCAACGGGTAGGAGAACGTGAGGACCTGCTCCTCGTAGGAGGGGTCCGTGAGCGACTCCTCGTACCCGGTGTACGCGGTCGTGAACACCAGTTCACCACGTGTCCGGCCCGGCGCGCGGGCGCGTGCCTCGAAGACACGGCCGTCGGCCAGGGCGACGTAGGCGTCCGCCATTACGAGATACACATCATCGGACGGCACATAAGTGCGTCGTTCGAAGATTCGTTACGAAATTCGTAACCACTATGCGCCACCTCCGGCAAGGGCGTGCATGGACGACCTGGACCGGCGCATCCTCAACCTCCTGCGACGGGACGCGCGGACGCCGTACACGGAGATCGCCGAGGAGGTCGGCACGAGCGAGGGGACGGTGCGAAACCGGGTGGACCGGATGACCAGCGAGGGCGTCATCGAGCGCTTCACCGTCACCACGCGCACGGGGAACGTGAAGGCGATGGTGGAGATCAGCGTCGACATGAACGTCAACACCAGCGCCGTTTCCGAGCGGCTGGCCGACTGGGAGGAGGTCGACTTCGTCTGGCAGGTTTCGGGTCAGGAGGACATCGTGCTCATCGTCGACTGCGTGGACACCCGCGCGGTGAACGAGCTCATCACGCGCGCCCGCGAGCTCGACGAGATCGAGGGGACGAAGACGCGGCTCATTCTGGACGAGCGGCTCGGGTAGGTCGCCGCCGTCGGGTCCGGTCCCGCACAGCCCGGTGCGGTTCGTGCACACCGTGGGAGGGGCGGCGACGCTGGACGGAGACTCCGCCGGGTGGGACTGAAAGGGGCCGAGCGTCTGCGGGAAGCTCGGGACCGCAAGCACCGGAGCGACCGGAGGGAGCGAGGAGCGCAGCGCGTTCCGCGCGACCGCAGACGCTCGGGGGCTTTCGCGGTGTGGTCCGTCGTCGCTGTCGCGGTTTCGGCGATCGCCGCCTCGATTTCCACCACTCCCGACGAACCGGATCCCACACCGAACCGACACCGAAGCGGTCATGGTGCGCCCTCACGCAGAACGCGCCATGAGCACAGAGGACGCCGGCGCGAGCGACGCCGCGGCGACCGCGAACGAGGAGCCGGAACACGAGAACGCCCTCCAGGACGTGATCGCCGTCGACGGCGACGACACCCCGCAGGGGACCGTGAACCGGCTGGACGCCCACACCGGGGACGGCATCCGCCACCGGGCGTTCACCTGCCTCGTCTTCGACTCGAACGGCCGCCTTCTCCTGGGCCAACGCGCGCCCGGAAAGCGCCTGTGGGGCACCTACTGGGACGGCACGGTCGCATCCCACCCCGTCGAGGGCCAGACGCAGAAGGAGGCCACCCGCGAGCGACTGGAGGAGGAACTCGGCATCACCCCCGACCAGTACGACGAGGTGACCCTCACCGACCGCTTCGAGTACAAGCGCTACTTCGAGAACGCGGGGCTGGAGTGGGAGGTGTGTGCCGTCCTGAAGGTCACGCTGGAGGACGACGCGCTCGACCCCGACGAGGAGGAGATCGCGGGCCTGCTGTGGGTCGACTACGAACACCTCCACGAGCACCCCGAGTGGTACCGCCAACTCCGTCTATGCCCGTGGTTCGAGATCGCCATGCGGCGCGACTTCGAGTAACCCGGCGACGCCCGCTCCCGTGACCGCCGACCGCCTCCTGCTCCCGGCCGACGTGCGCGACACCCTGCACGAGCGCCGCGTCGCCGGCGCGCCCGCCGAAGTGTGCGGGATCCTCCTCGGCGACCGCGCGGGCGACGCTGACGCGGAACGCGAGGAGCAAGACGCGGGCACGGCCGACCGCGTCGCCGAGGCGGTCCCCGTCGACAACGTCGCCGCCGACCCCGAGCGCCGCTACGAGCTCGACCCCGCGGAGACGGTCGCCGTGATCGAGGACGCCGAGGCCCGCGACCGCGACGTGGTCGGTTTCTACCACAGCCATCCCCGCGGCCCGGCCGCGCCCTCCGACACCGACCGCGATCGCGCGACGTGGACGGGCTACGTCTACGCGATCGTCGCCCCCGAGGCGGTCGTCGCGTACCGCTGGACCGGCGAGTCGTTCCGGCGGCTCCGGGTCGAAACGCCGTAATGTCCCGGCTCCCAACGCCGGGTATGACCGACAGCGACGCCGACGCGGGCACGCCCGCCGCCGAGCCGGACCTGTACGACGACCTCTCGGGGCAGGCCGCGCTCGTCACGGGCGCCAACCGCGGCATCGGCGCCGAGATCGCGAGCAACCTCGCCGAGCTGGGCGCGACCGTCTACGCGGGCGTGCGCAGCGTCACCTACGACCTCCCCGAGGAGTACGAGCGCGTGACACTCGACGTGAGCCAGGAGGGCGACATCCAGGACGCGCTGAACCGGATCGGCGAGTCCGAGGACGGGCTCGACATCCTCGTCAACAACGCCGGCGTCGGTCACTTCGGGGAGCCGCTACACGAGGAGCAGACGCACCACATCGACCACTCCATCTCGGTGAACCTCCGCGGCCCCATGCTGCTGTGCAAGTACGCGCTCCCGCCGATGTTGAACACCGACTCCCCGCGGATCGTCAACGTCTCCTCGGGGATGGGCGCGCTCGGCGAGGAGCAGTCCGGCGGGTCGCCGGCCTACCGCGTGACGAAGACTGGCCTCAACGGGCTCACGAAGTACCTCCACGGCGAGTACGCCGACGAGGGGCTGATCGCCAATTCGGCGTGTCCCGGCTGGGCCCACACCGAGATGGGCGGCGAGGAGGCGCCGCGGACGCCCGCCGAGGGCGCGGCGACGCCGACGTGGCTCGCGCGCTTTCGCGACGGTCCCGGCGGGCGGTTCTGGCGGAACCGCGAGGTCATCGACTGGTGACGGCGTAGCCAGCGACGATGCTGTGCCTTACAACGGGAGCAGATCGCGGAACTCCCGTGTCTCCCCGTCCATGACGCCGTAGGCGGTGACGCGACGGCCGTTGTGCGAGAAGGCGGCGTACCGCGGGCTGCGAACGCCGACGATCCGGTCGATCGGGATCGAGACGTAGTCGTAGCCGTCGGTGCCGGCCTGGTCGAAGCCGACGACCCACGGCCAGTCCTCGATGACGAACGCCGCCGCGAGCACCACCGGATCCCCGTCCTCGTAGTACACCTTCGCCATCGGCGTCTCGTCGTCGGGCGACGTGTCGGAGGCCGCCGCGCTCGCCTCGCCGATCGTTCCCGGGACGGCCTCGCTGTCGTCCCTGGCGGTCTCGTCGCCGTCTTCGGGTCGGGTTCGTCCGTCGCGGGTCGGCCTCCCCGTGTCGTCGGTCATAGGATCCCGTTCGCCGTGACGGGAGATAATCACGTAGTGAGCCGTGCTCACTCGGCGCAGCGCGTGACGGATCTCCCGCGCCTCCGGCGCTATCAAACCGTTTATACCGGTCCGACGGGAACCGCGTGGTATGCCGAGAGAGCAGAAGCAGGTCCGCGAGCTGCAAGAGGGGAGCTACGTGATGATGGAGGACTCCCCCTGCAAGATCAACGCCTACAGCACCGCGAAGCCCGGCAAGCACGGGAGCGCGAAGGCCCGGATCGAGGGCAAGGGCGTGTTCGACGACAAGAAGCGATCGCTCTCCCAGCCCGTCGACGCGAAGGTGTGGGTGCCGATCATCCAGCGCAAGCAGGGCCAGGTCGTCTCCGTCTCCGGCAACGACGCCCAGGTCATGGACCTCGACACCTACGAGACGTTCACGATGCGCGTACCCGAGGACGAGGACTTCACGCCCGACCAGAACATCGAGTACCTCGAGTACGAGGGACAGCGGAAGGTCGTCGGATAGTCCCATGCGCTTCCCCGGCGCGAACGCCGATCGCGACGAGGCGGCGTACGTCCTCACGGGCGCGCCGCTCGACGCGACGACGACGTTCCAGCCGGGGACCCGCTTCGGACCCGAGCGGGTCCGCAAGTTCGCCGCGACCTACGACGACTACGACCGACGGACGGATTCGTTCTTCTCCGATCTCCGCGTCCACGACGCGGGCGACGTGCCCGCGTGGGACGCACTCGACGAGTACCTCGATCACCTGACCGCCGAGCTGCGCGCGGCCGTCATCGACGACGCCGTCCCGTTCCTCCTGGGCGGCGAACACACCGTCACTTGGGCGGGGGTGCGCGCCAGCGACCCCGACGTGCTCGTCACGGTCGACGCACACCTCGATCTGCGCGACGCCTACGACGGCAACCCGCTGAGCCACGCGTGTGTCGTCCGACGGTGTCTCGACGGATACGAGAGCGACGAGAGCTCGGGAGGCGACCACCCAACCGTCGACGAGGTGGTCGTGCTCGGCGCGCGCACCGGCTCCCCCGAGGAGTGGGAGCGCGCCGACGCCCCCGACGTGACCGTCGTCGCGCCCGAGGACGTGACCGACTGGGTCCGCGAGTTCGACGGCTTCGGCGGCCGTGAGGCGTACCTCTCGATCGACATCGACGGCGCCGATCCCGGTTTCGCGCCGGGCACGGGCACGATGGAGCCGTTCGGCCTCTCGCCCCGCGAGATCCGCGACGCCGTGCGGGCGGTGGCACCCCACTGCGTCGGGATCGACGCCGTCGAGGTGAACGACCGCGACGACGGCCAGGCGGCGGCGCTGGCCGGGAAGCTCCTGCGCGAGGCGGTGTACTCGCACGCGGACGCGCGCTGACGTCTTCTCGCCGTTCCGAACCGATCCACGTCGCCGACGCGGTGGCTACAAGCGGCCCCCGCCCGTCCGCCCGGGCATGGAGCGTTCGGAGTTCGTCGACCGACTCGACGCGGAACTGGACACCGACGCGTACGCCGATCTCGACGCCTCCCCCAACGGCCTGCAGGTCGGCTCGCGCGCCGGCGAGGTGGAGACCGTCGCGTTCGCCGTCGACGCCGTCGAGGCGACCGCCGCGGCCGCCGTCGACACCGGCGCCGACGCGCTCGTGACCCACCACGGGATGATCTGGGGCGGCCTCGACCGCGTGACGGGTCGCGAGTACGACCGTATCGAGCCGCTCGTCGCGAACGACGTGGCGCTGTACGTCTCGCATCTCCCGCTCGACGGCCACCGGGAGCTGGGGAACGCCGCCGGCGTCGCCGACGTGCTCGACCTCGTCGACCGCGAGCCGTTCGGCGAGACGGGTCCCGAGTACGTCGGCCAGCGCGGCGTCGCCCCCGACGGCTACGCGGCCGACGAACTCGCGGGGACGCTGGAGGCGTCGCTGGCCCACGCCGGCGAGGGCGTCCAGGTGCTCGACTTCGGCCCCGACAGGATCGAGGACGTGGGGATCGTCACCGGCAGCGGGAGCGACTGGCTGCGCGAGGCCGAGGCGCTCGGCCTCGACGCGCTCGTCACCGGCGAGGGGAAGGGAAAGGTGTACCACGAGGCGCGCGAGGCGGGCGTCTCCGTGTTCCTCGCGGGCCACTACGCGACCGAGACGTTCGGCGTGCGCGCGCTGCAGTCGCTCGCCGAGGAGTGGGGGCTTGAGACGCACTACATCGACCACCCGACCGGATTGTAACTCGGCACCGGTGGCGCCGACGGCGGACCCAGCGTCGCGGCACGCTCGCCGCCGTGAACCACGCGCTTCAAGCGTCCCCCGGACGCACGCCCGACAATGAGCGACGAGGACACCGGCGGCGACGACGGCGGGAAGTGGGAGCCGCCCCAGCGCGAGGCGTTCGACCACGACCCGCTCGGACACGCGCGGGTCCGCGGCGGCATGACTGTCGCCGAGCTGGTCGAGCAGTACGGCCACGCGGGCATCGGCGCGGAGTCGGTCCACGGCGCCGCGGACGTGCTCTCGGAGATGTGGGCCGACGACGACTGCACCGTCTTCGTCTCGCTGGCGGGCGCGATGGTTCCCACCGGCATGCGGCGGATCGTCGCGGACCTCATCCGCGACGGCTACGTCGACGCGCTCGTGACGACGGGGGCGAACCTCACCCACGACGCGATCGAGGCGATCGGCGGGAAACACCATCACGGCGAGGAGCGCCAGGCGGGCAAGAGCCTCCGCGAACACGACGAGCAGCTGCGCGACGAGGAGGTCGACCGCATCTACAACGTCTATCTCCCGCAGGAGCACTTCGCGGAGTTCGAGGCGCACCTCCGCGATGAGGTGTTCCCGCCGTTGGCCGAGCGCGACGGTGCGGTCTCGATCGCCGAGTTGACCGGGGAGTTGGGCCGGGCGAACGCCGAGGTCAACGAGCGCGAGGCCGTCTCGGAGGGCCCCGGCGTCGCCGCCGCCGCCTACGAACACGACGTGCCGATCTACTGTCCGGCCGTGCAGGACTCCGTGCTCGGACTCCAGGCGTGGATGTACGCCCAGACGTCGGACCTGACGCTCGACGCGCTGGCGGACATGACGCCGCTGACGGATCTGGCGTTCGAGGCCGACACCGCGGGCTGTCTGCTGATCGGCGGCGGCGTCCCGAAGAACTTCACCCTCCAGACGATGCTCGTGACGCCGCGGGCGTACGACTACGCCGTCCAGATCACGATGGATCCGGAGGCGACCGGCGGACTCTCGGGGGCGACGCTGGAGGAGGCTCGATCGTGGGGGAAACTGGAGACGGACGCGGAGAACGCCTCCGTCTACGGGGACGCGACGGTGTTCCTCCCGCTGCTCGTCGCGGCGGCGCGCGAACGCGTCGAGGCCGAGTAGGACTGGTAGCCGCTACTCGTCGACCTGCTCCCCGCGTACGTGTCGTTCGAGTTCCGCTTCGGAGTCGAATCCCCTGCCACAGTCGTGACAGAAGACGCGGTCGGATCCGGTGAGACTCATGGGTGACAGTCACATACTCCCGGAACCGTGTTGAAAGCGACGGCTCTCGTCAATGGTTGCCATATCGTATTGAATAGCTGATGTGTACGTCGTCGTCGCCGAGGGCGGCGTCGATCAGGAGTGTGGGGGCGCGCGGTCGTCCGTGCGGGTCAGCCACGACATCCACCGCCCGTCGGCGACACGGTCGGGGAGGACCCTGCGGGCGCCGGCGACGAACGGGCCGGGGTCGTCGAGTTTGAGGTAATCGAACCGCGGTTCGCGGACGATCGAGGCACAGATCTCCCGAAGGGTGCCGGGCAACGAGGGTCGCTCGACGTGCGGGGAGTCCTCGGTCAGGACGCTCAGGAGGTAGCCGAGTTCGCCGTAGAGCATGTGCGTCCCGACTCCCACGTCGTAGCCGTCGTCGATCGCGTCCGCCCGTCCGGTCGCGGCCAGCCAGTAGTACCAGGGGAAGTCGGCGCCCGCGTGGACCGTCGACGGGAGCGACTGCCACATCCGCGGGTTGATCTCGGTCAGGACGTACTCGCCGGTCGCGGCGTCGCGCATGTACTCGATGCACGCGAGCCCGTGCCAGTCGAGCTCCGCCAGGAGCGCCCGCCCGACCTCCTCCAGCTCGGGGTCGGCGATCGACCGGCGGTAGACGCCGCCGCCGCCGGTGTAGGAGTTCCCCCGGATCTGTCGGTGCTGGAAGGTCGCGAGCGGTTCGCCGTGGTCGTACAGCCCGGTGAACATGAACTCCCCGTCCGTCCGGACGAACTCCTGGACGATGGGGTCGTGACACATCTCGGTGCGGATCCCCTCGATGTCGGGCGTCTCGCCGCGGCCGACGTGGTGGATCCCCTTCACGACGTTCGCGTCGTCCGGCCCCAGCTCGTCGAGGTACGCGTCGGTGAGGACGTTGTACCGCGATTTGATCAGTAACTCCGGGGTCCAGTCGTCGACATCGGAGAGACGGCGGGTCTCCGGAACCGGGACCCCGGCCGCCTCCGCGGCCGCCACGAGCCGGAGGCGGTCGAACACCCGCTCCAGTTGCGCCATCGACGGAACGACGAGCGACACGTGCTCGGCGAACGACGACTCGTATCGCGACAGCAGGTAGGTGTCCTCCGGTCGGACCGGGACGATCGTCCGCACGTCCTCGCGTTCGGCAAGCGCCAGGAGCGCGTCGCGATACGGCACCAACCCCTCTCGCGGCCGCGGCAGCGTGACTGCCTCGTCACAGTAGCGCGACGCCGCCGCCGGGACGTTCGGCTTCTCCGAGGCGACGACCGTCCCGACGCCCTGACGGGCGAGCGACCGGACGCACGTACATGTCGCCCCGTCGTACCCCGTCGGGATCAACGCCCGCTCGCGCTCGTCGTTCGCGGTGTCCATTCGTACTCCCCGCGTTAGCTGGCGTCCACGATTAGTATGCGGCGTGGATCCGCGAGTACGACGCGAATAACCGGATTCCCACTCACGCGGACGACCGCGTCGCCCGCCCCGTTGCCCAACCGACGCCCCACGCCCGATCCGACGTCGACTACGGTGCGGTTACTCGGTCGGGTTCGGTCGCGCGAACGCCCGATCCGCGGGGCGGCGGCTCCAGCCCCGCCGCGGGGCGTGCGTTCACCTCCCGAACGGTCGCCGGGTCGGCGGTGAGCCGCTCGGATTCCTGCCCGGGGTCGGCGGTCGACTCGCTCGCGTTCGATTCCTGGATGACGTAGCGTTGGCCGACCATCGGATCCAGCAGGCTGTCGACGGGCGCCCGGTCGTCGCGCAGGACCGGCACGTCGTCCGTCGGCGGCGCGTCGGCGTACGTCCGGATCTCCGCCTCGAGGTCGATCCCGATGTCGCGACGCTCGTTGCGCGCGAGCAGCCGCTCCTCCGAGAGTCTCGTGTCGTTCTTCGTCGCGATCAGCTCGATGTTCTGGACCACGCCGCCCCCGGCGGTCGGGAAGCCGTACACCTGCGGGAACTCCCGCGAGACGGTTCGATACTTCGCGCGGTAGAACTTCGAGGCCGGCCCTCGGGGGGCGGAGATGACGTTCGCGAAGAGGATCCCGTCGTCGTCGAGGCGGTCGTTCGCCAGCGACATGAACTCCCGCGTCGTCAGCTCGAACGGCACCTTGTCCTTCTGGTAGGCGTCGAGGACGATCAGGTCGTACGTACGGTTCGTCTCCCGCAGGAACTGCCGGCCGCCCTCGTTGTAGATGTTGAGCCGCTCGGACTCCTCGACGCGGAAGTACTCCCTCGCCGCGTCGATCACCGCGGGATCGATCTCGGCCACGTCGACGGTGACGTTCTCGTACTCGTGGACGAACCGCTTGGGGCCGGTGAAGCCGCCGCCGCCGATGAACAACACCCGATCGATCTCGTCGGGATCGTCCGCGAAGAGATACGGGAGATGGAAGTAGCGCGTGTACTCGAACACGTGTCGGTTCGGCTCCTCGATATCCATCGCGCTGTGGCGCTGCCCGCCGAGATACAGCGTCCGTGTCTCGCCGAGATCGACGACCCGCAGGCTCTGGTACGGCGTCTGTGTCTCGTACACAACCTCGCCCTGGACGCTGTAGCCGGCGGCGCCGGTCGCGGCCGACACGACGAGCAGCAGCGCGACGAAGCCGGTGACGGTCGCACGCTCGCGGCCGAACGGTCGGCCGACCGCCACCGCCGCCGCGATCGAGAGCGCGCCGAACACCAGCGCGATCTGGTCGATGCCGAGCGAGGGGATCAGGAGGTAGGTGGTCGCGAACGCGCCGACGATGCTGCCGACGGTCCCGAGCATGTACACGTGGCCCGACGCCTCGCCGAGCCCCTCCTTCGCCGACAGCTCGGCGGCGTACGGGCTGACGTACCCCAGCAGGTACGTCGGCGGGCCGAACAGCAGCGTCACCGCCGGCAGCGACGCGATCCGGCTCGGCAGCGGGAAGCCGGCGGTGGCGCGCAAGAACACGTCGCCGACGAGGATCAGCCCCGCGACGTACACCGCCGTCAGGAGGAACACCCGCGCCATCCGGTCGTTCGTCGCGCGCTCGGCGGCCAGTTTGCCCCCGCGGTGGTAGCCGTAGCTGAGCGCTGCGAGGAACACCCCGATGATCGTGCCCCAGGTGTAGATGCTGCTGCCGAACTGCGGGGCGATCATCCGCCCGGCGAGGATCTCCAGGCCCATGCTCGCGACCCCCGAGACGAACACGGCGATCTCCGGCCGGTTCAACCGGAGGGCGTCGACGGGGCGGGTCGAACTCATCATCGGTGCCACGGGTTCGAGGGGGATAACTGTTCGACGGCCGCGGCGTCGTCGCGGGAGCGGCTCGTCGGCCGGCAGGAGAAACGCACTTGCGTCGCGACGGGGTAGTGGCGGGTGGCCGATGACGAGGCGACCGCTCCGAGCCCGGGTGGCACCGGCGCGACGACGAGCCCTATGAGTGCCGAGGCCTTCGAACTCGACGGGACTGCGTTCTTCAGGGGTACCCGGACTACGGTTGGATGGACAGCGTCCCCGGACGGTTCCGAACCCGCTTCGACCGGTCGGTCGGATACGGATTTATGGGCGTCGCCGAGAGATACCACGCTATGGCCGCCGAAATTTCCGACCGGGTTCGAGCGATCGCCGAAGCCCGGGGCCTTCCCGAGTCCGAGGTGTTCGAGCGGGCTCTCGAACGAGGGCTCGGAGACCTGTGGGAAGACCTCATCCTCGCACAGTACCTCGACGGCGAGATCGACCGCGAGGAAGCCATCGAGCACGTCGGCCGGACGAAAGTGGAGCGAGCGGAGCGCGAGCGTGAGGTCGTCGAGGAAGACGTCGACTGGGGCCTGAACGCGTGACGCTTGCGGCCGTATCGGACGCGGGACCGCTCATCCACCTCGCCGAGATCGATTCGCTCGAACTGCTCGCGACGTTCGACGTACTCCTCGTTCCAGAGACGGTGTACGAGGAGGTTGACGCCGGTGGTTTCCGGACGGATTGGCCGACCTCCCGTACGACCTCGTCGAAGCCGATGAACGCCGAGTCGGCACTGAAGAACTGGACGCCGGAGAACGCGCCGCGATCGCGGTCGCTGATGAGCGGGGAATCGTTCTCCTGACCGACGACTTCGCCGCCCGAAAGGCGGCATCCGACGCGGGCGTCGAAGTACGCGGTTCTCTCGGCGTCATCGCGCTCGGTTACGGACGCGGGTTGTTCGACAGAGACGAAGCGGCATCGCGGATGCGAGCACTCCAGCGTGAGACGAGTCTCTTCGTGACCGAAGCTGTCGTCGAACGTGGCATCGAACTACTGGACGAAACTTGATTGCATGCCGATTCTCTGATGCGTAACTTCTCGGTCGCCACGCTTCACTTCCGATCCGGTTGGATGTCGTTTATCATTCAATAGAACGTCGGTTCTCCTATGTCCCATCACGCTGGTTCATCTTGGACGACGTGTCCACACTGCGAGGAGGAGCAGAAGGTTTCGGGTGGCTGGGTCACGTGTCGAAGCTGTGGAGAGCGGTTTCACGCGTGACCGGCTTGCGTCGGATTCATCGATTGCGGAACGAGCGGCCTCGATAGAGCCGCTAGACACATTCACTATGGATAGATTGTGTGTCTTGAGTGCCGAGGCCGCCGTCTTTGACGGTAGAGACGTTCTCGGAGAGAGCCGAGCTGCCACAGTAGACAGGGACGCACCAGGGTGTTCTACCCGCACGAACCGGTATCGACGCGCGAGTGCGTCGAACGGGCTCTCGATCGACCCGCCTTTCGAGAGGGAAATGGGATCGCCGAACACCGGTCCCGCACCGACGGACTGCGTCACCCGGTGTCGGATCGTTCCTCGGGCGGGACGAAGGGCCCGACCGACACGGTATGGCGAGCGATCGTGGCCGCCCGGAACACGTACGCGATGAACACGGCGAGCGGGGTGACGATGACCCCGATACCGAGACTGAACACGAGCGGCAGATACTGGGCCGGAACGGTGACGGAGTCGGGGAGGTAAATGAGCGCCATCGCGATGCTGGCAGCGAGGGCGACGAGACCGCTGTAGGCGACCACGCGGGAGAGTCGAGCGAAGTCCTGCTGGAGCGAGAGCGTCTTGAAGAACTGGCGCGTGATCGCGATGGCACCCAGCAGGTCGTCGATCGCGTCGAGTTCCGCCTCGGCCTCGTCGGAGAGACGGTCGCCGTGCTCGTTCCGGAGGTGCTCCGTCGCGGTCATGTTCTGTGCGTATTCGGTCCCCAGAACGACCTCCAGTACGTTCACGATGGCCGTCTGGCTCTCGATCTTCGCGGTGATGCTCTCCCCGTAGGCGGCGATCCCCTCGGCGTACGCTTCCACCTCGTGCGGTCGGTCGCCGCCGGAGTGTTCGAACGCCGAACCGAGGCGGTTCGCGCGCTCGGTGAGCGTCTCGGCCACCAGCTCGAGGAACTCCGCCGGGTCGTTCGGAGCGGACGATTCGCCGGCGTGGTCACGGACGCGGCGGCGGAGGTCGCGCGTGCCGCTCAACTGGTCGGACAGTTCGTTCGGGGAGCCGAACACGCGCGAGAGGACGAGCTGATTGATGGACAAGGCGATCGTCACGAGCGTCACCGTTCCGGAGATGAGTCCGCTCGCGAAGGCCGACGCTGCGGCGCTACCTGGACCGATGGCCAGAACCCCGAACTGGGCCAACGGGAAAAAGAAGGCCACGATAGCCGCGACGAGAACTCCCGACACTGCGATGCGATTGCCTCCGAGAACGAGCCAGTGCATCGCCCGTTCCACGGGCCCGTCGATGCTCCGAACCGAACTCGCCGTACTCACGTCGTCACTCATGGCTGACGGGGGTGGCCGCTATCGGAGATATCGTTGGTCGAAACACGCGTTCGTTCCCACTTCGAGATGTGGCTTCAAAGACATATCCCCATCCACGGACTCGCAAGCCGAGACGACATATCCGAACTGCGGGCTTCCCGCTCATACCACACGGCTGGACCACGGATCCGACGACAAAAACTGTGAGACACGAAACCACGGATCGGGCGGTACCGACCCACACGACCTCGATACCTCCGGATCACGGGGATCGATTCCTCGTTGTGACGGATCGGGCACCGTACTCCCACACAATCGACCATGCATGGTCGAATGACCACAGAAATCGGTTGTCGCAGAATAATTGTCCGGAAAGAAATCTATTCGGAGGACAAATGCGGAACCCTTATCCGGTCGACGGTCATTCGTTTAGTTGCAATGGCAAACGGTAAGGTTGATTTCTTCAACGACACTGGCGGCTACGGTTTCATTACGACTGAGGACTCCGACGACGACGTGTTCTTCCACATGGAGGATGTCGGCGGCGAGGATCTGACGGAAGGGACCGAGATCGAGTTCGACATCGAACAGGCCCCCAAGGGCCCGCGCGCGACGAACGTCGTCCGCGCATAATTAGGTTCACACCGTCGCCTGACGGCGACATCACTGTGATTCCGATTCTTCACCGACGCAACTGACTCCACAGCGACGCCTCCGTTCCGGTAACTTATCGGAGAACGGAAGCGTCGAGAGCGACCGGCGTGCGGCGTTCGACGGTGCCGCCGTCGCTCTCGTTCTCGTTCGTCCCGCTGTGTACTACTGAGCGCCGCGAACGGTCCGTGCGTTACTCGGGTGCCTCCGTCGGGGTCGCCTCCGGCGTCTCAGTCTCGTCCGTCGGCGTTTCCGTCTCGTTCATCGGCGTCTCCGTCTCGTTGATCTCCTCGTCCTCCTCGTTGGCGACGCTCGGGAGTGTCACCGACTTCGTCGCGTCCTCGACGAGCGAGACCTGGAACTCCGGCTCGCTGTCGTTCTCCGCCTCGAGGTAGCCGACCGCGTAGCCGGTGTACGCCGAGCCGTTCTCCAGCGACACGTCGACGGTTGTGACGACGTCCCCGTCGTTGTCGGCGGTCGCCTCACGGATCTCGAGCGTGTAGTCGCCCGCGGGGACGCTCACGTAGTCGGACACGCCCGCGTAGGAGACGTTGTCGGCGATGACGGTGTCGCTCCCCTCGACGGTGATGTCGACGGCCGGCGCGTCGGGCGAGAGGTGTGCCACCGCGACGGCCGCCTCACCCTCCGCGGGCTGGAGCGCGTCGTCGCGGATGAACAGCGGCGCGAACGGCTGGCTCGCGTTCTCGCCGATCTCGCCGCTTGCGGCGATCGTCGTCACCGACCGCGCCTCGACGCTGACGTTCGCGTCGTACACCACGTCGCCGGTTTCGGCGGCGGTGATCGTCAGCCGGTGGTCGCCGGCGGCGATCGCGAGGTAGTCGCTTGCTTCGCCGAGTTCGATTCCGCTGACGACGGTCTCGTTGTCGAGCGCCACGTCGACGGCGGGCGCGTCGGCCGAGGCGTGGACGACGCGGAGGTACGAGGTCTCCTGCGTCGACGGCCCGTCGGCCTGTAGTTGCTGTTGTTGCAACGCCGGCGCCGCGGCGGCCGGTCCGCCGAAGGTCGCCCCGCTGACGACGACGCTCCCGGCGAGAAGTATCACGAACGCTACCGCGAGTGTTTTGGTTGGTGGGTCGCGCATCGCGTTCGGGTGACACGTCGGTATGGTGGTTTGTTATGGACCGACGCGAACGAGCCGCTCGATCCGCCGGTGTTCGCCGTCGCCGTGTAACGGCGTCGTACTCTTGAGGGCCGGAACGGCGGTCGCCGGCGACGGCCGTATCGACGGCTACGGGTACGCTCGACGTTCGAGAGGAAACGAGTCGTTTCGAGGAGCGAGGGCGTCAGCCGGCGTTCCGTTTCCGGGGTCAGGCAGGGTCCTCGGTACCGGTTTCGGTGCCCGCCTCCGTGTCCGTTCCGGCGCCCGTTTCGGTGCCGGTCTCCGTTCCGACCTCGGTGCCGGTCTCCGTTCCTGTTTCCGTTCCGTTCTCCGTTCCCTCGGGCGTTCCCGGTTCCGTCTCGACGGCGCCTGCGTCGACCGTGAGCAGCACCTCGAACGGGGCGTCGGCCGCCTCGCCGTCCGGGGTCAGATACCCGGTCGCGAACGCCGAGGACACCGTTCCGCCCGTGAGCGACACGTCGACGGTCGCGACCGGTCCGTCGTCGGTCGCCGTTCCGGTGGCCGCGGATTCCGTTTCGGTTTCCGCCGATTCCGTCACCGTGTCGGCAGGCGTGCCGGTCGCGGTTTCGGTCTCCGTCTCGGTGCCGTTCTCGGTTCCCGTCTCGGTGCCGTCCTCGGTCCCGGTTTCCGTTTCGGCCCCGGCGCCCTCCGCGGCGGCGACCTCGAGGGAATACGATCCCGCGGGCACCTCCGCGTAGTCGCTGGCCTCGCCGAACGCGACGCGCTCGACGAGCGTGTCCCCGTCGGCGACGCCGACGCTGACGGGCGGCGCGTCGGGCGAGGCGTGGACCACGCGCACCGCGGCGGTGTCGTCGCCGGGCGCCTCGATGCGGTCCTCCAGCGGCGTCACCGAGAACTCCTGGTTCTGCCCGGAGACTTCGCCGAAGGCGGCGACTGTGAACGCGCCGTTGTCGAACTCGACCTCCTGCTCGAACACCGCCTCCTCCTCGCCGGCGGCGGTCACCGACACCGGGTACGTCCCCGGCTCGAGCGCGTAGTAGCCGCTCACGGAGCCGTAGGCCACGTCGGCGAGGATCTCCGACCCCGCCACGGACACGTCGACGTTCGGCGCGTCCGGCGAGAGATGCGCGATGCGGACGACCGCCATCCCCTCCTCGACCGCGCCGGCCGGGTCGTCGACTTCCTCCGGCGGCTCGGCAGTCTCGGTTTCCTCGGCCTCGGTTTCCTCCGCCGGCGTCTCCTCGTCGGTTCCCTCCTCGACCGTGCCCACCGTCCCGTCGGTCGCGTTCGTCGTGTTGTTCGTGCCCGCGCCGCAGCCGGCGAGTCCGACGCCGACCGCCGCGCCGAGCGCCGCTGTGAGCTGTCGTCGTGACACCGTTCGTCGAGTCATGCAGGCCGACACGTCCGCCGGCTGTCGCTTTGTTATGGAGCGGAGCAGAACACACACGCCGCGATTACGCGAGCGGCGTCCCCGAGCCCGAGCACGGCCGTTCGGCGTCCGCCCGTGCACACGCGTCCGCACGCGTGCGCTCGGTAAGCTCGGTCGATCCTCGATCGATCGCGGCGAACGCCGAGTAAGCCGATCGTACGCACGCTCGTCTCCTCGGCCTTCTCCCCGGCAGTCGAGCGTGCGAGGTCCGGCGGTCCGGCGGTCCGGCCTCACCCGGTCGTGACGATCTCGACCACGTCGCGGTGCTCCAGCACCGAGTCGGCGCCGACCTGGCGGCCGCTCCGGCAGTCGATCCCGTGGAGGAAGCCGTCGCCGATGTCCGAGTGGAGCGTGTACGCGAAGTCCTCGGCAGTCGCGTGGTCCGGCAGGACGAAGCAGTCGCGGAAGGGGCCCTTGCTCCAGCTACCGCTGGCGCTGCCGGGGAAGACGGCCTTCGCGTCGAGTTCGTCGAACAGCGCCGCCTCGATCACCGCCTGGACGCCGGTGCCGCCGTACTCGGCGACGAACTCGCGGATGGTCTCCAACCCCCGCGCCTGCTCGTCGCTCACGTCGCCGACGATCTCGAAGTCGTCGTCGCCGGGGGTGTAGTCGACGACCCCGGCCTCGTCGGCCTTCTTCAGCGACCCCTCCGCGTGCGCGCTGGCGGGGACGACCGTGAGGTGTTCGTACTCGGGGTCGCTCGTGATCGCCTCGTAGTTGCCGCGGGCGGCGGGCGTGTCCATCTTGTTGGCCGCGATCACCATCGGCTTCGTGCGCTTGCGGATCTCGCGGGCCAGATCGAACCGGTTCTCGTCGTCCCACGTCTCGGGGGCAAGCTCGAGATCGAGCGACAGGACGACCTGCTTGATCTCGTCTTTGTTCGTCCGGAACGCGCTCATCTGCTCGGCGAGCACCTCCTCGACGCCGACCTCGTCGCCGGGGTTCGGGCCTTGGTACATCGACTCGAACTTCTCGATGCCCTTCTCCAGGATGTCGAGGTACCACTGGTCGAGTTCGTTCTCCAGGAAGTCGATGTCCTCGCGGGGGTCGTGTCCCTCGGTCGGCTCGCCCTCGATGTCCGTCTCCCCGGAGAAGTCGACGACGTGGACGAGCACGTCCGCCTCGTTGAGGTCCGAGAGGAACTGGTTTCCGAGGCCCTTCCCCTCGTGGGCCCCGGGGATGAGGCCGGCCACGTCGACGAGCTTCACCGGGACGAACCGGGTGCCCTCGCGGCAGAAGCCGTGGTTCGGCTCGCACGTCTCCTCGAACTCCGGGGCCGGGCAGTCGACGCCGACGTACGCCTCGCCGACGCTGGGGTCGATGGTGGTGAAGGGATACGCCCCTTCGGGTACGTCGTTCATCGTCGCCGCGTTGAAGAAGCTCGATTTCCCGACGGACGGCTTGCCGACGAGACCGATCGTGTAGCTCATTACGAGCGCTGGGCCGCGCCGACTGAAACGCGTTTCTACCGGAGGGCCTCTGTGTCGCCCGTTCACATGGGATCCGGACGGGATCGCTTCGACTGGAACCCGCGATCCGGCCGTTCGACGGCTCCGACGGCGAACCGGCGCCGGGCCGTCGCAGTCTCCCGATTCCGCGGGAACCACGGCACGGACTCTCTCGGAAGCCCTATACGTGAAACTGCCCTCCAACGCCTATGAACTACGCCGACGCGCTCGACCGCGCCTACGACGAGCTGCCCGACACGCCCGCCGACGCCGGCGAGCGACTGCAGGTCCCCGACCCCGAGGGACAGACCGACGGGGCGTTCACGCGCCTGACGAACCTCTCGGACATCGCCGACGCGCTCTCGCGAGACGCCGAGCACCTCCACAGCGCCATCCAGCGCCAGCTCGGGACGAACGGCCAGTTCGAGGACGGCGTCGCCCGCTACAACGGCTCGTTCTCCATCGCGGACTTCGACGGCGCCATCGACGAGTACGTCGCCGAGTTCGTTACCTGCTCGGAGTGTGGTCTCCCCGACACGATCCTCAAGACGGAGGACGGCGTCCGGATGCTGCGCTGTCAGGCGTGTGGTGCGTTTCGCCCGGTCCAGAAGCGGTCGGCGGCGACGAGTCACGACTCCGGCCCCGACATCGAGGAGGGCAAGACGTACGAGCTGGAGATCACCGGCACCGGCCGCAAGGGCGACGGCGTCGCCGAGAAGGGGAAGTTCACGGTCTTCGTCTCCGGCGCCCAGGAGGGCCAGACGGTCCAGGCGTACGTCCACAACGTCTCGGGCAACCTCGCGTTCGCCCGCCCGACGTAACCGCGCCCGGACCGGCGCGTCGGTCGACCCGCAGTTTCAGCGCTGACAGCCGGGACGCAACCTACTTTCCTCGCGGCGACGCTCCCGCGGTATGGCGCGCCTCGACATCGCCGACGGCTTCGACGTGCACGATTACCGGAGCAAGCTGAAGCTCCTCGAACAGGACGGCGGGTCGATGACGCTCGCGAACCGCGAGGGGCTGGGCTGCCCAGCCTGCGGCGACGCCTTCGAGCGCCTGTTCGTGGGCGACGACGAGACGGTAACGTTCGCGTCGGCGCCGAACGGGCCGATCTGTCTGGCGCGCACCGACGACCGGCTGCTCGTCATGACGCACTGAGTCGCCGCCGGGCGTCGGCGGTCGCCCCGCGTGCGGCCGGCGACCGCACGTCGCCGACGAGGTCGGACTACTCGTCGGGCTCGAAGTCGAGCGCGACCGAGTTGATGCAGAAGCGCTCGCCGGTCGGCTCGGGGCCGTCCTGGAAGACGTGGCCGAGGTGGCCGTCGCAGACGGCGCACTTCACCTCGACGCGGGACATCCCGTGGCGGTCGTCGTCCTCCAGCGTCACCTTGGACTCGTCGGCGGCGTAGAAGCTGGGCCAGCCGCAGCCGGAGTCGTACTTCGTCTCCGACTCGAAGATCACGGTGCCACAGCCCGCGCACGTGTAGACGCCGTCCTCGTCGCGGTCGACGTGCTCGCCGGAGAACCGCGCCTCCGTGCCGCGTTCGCGGAGGATCTCGTACTCCTCGTCGGTCAGTCGCTCGCGCCACTCCTCGTCGGTCTCGGGGATGTCCTCCTCGGGCGCCCGCTCGGCCGAATCGCTCATACCCGATCTGGGGGCTACAGCGGCATGAACCCACGGTCGACGGCGGACGACGCTGCCGGGGATCGCACGAACCGGCGGCCGAACGCGCCGGCGGGCGGTCCGTTGGAGACGGCGGGGGCCCGCCGTGCGTCGACTCACTCGGGGAACAGCTCCTCCTCACGCTCGACTGCGTCGATCCGGGCCTCGTCCTCGGGATCGAGGTCGAGGCCGGCGGCCGCGAGGTTCGCGCGCAGGTGGCGCTCGCTCGTCGCCTTCGGGACCGTGACGACGCCCGCCTTGTCCGTGATCCACGCGATGCTCACCGCCTCCGGCGTCGCGTCGTGCTTCTCGGCGACCGCGCGGACCGCCTCGATCTCCCGGACTCGGCCGCCGGCCAGCGGCGAGTACGCGACCAGCGCGTAGCCGTGGTCGACCGCGTGTTCACGGAGCGCGGGCCGCCGGAACAGGGGATGATACTCGGTCTGGTGGGCCGAAAGCGGGGCGTCGAGCAGGTCGATCGCCTCGTCGAGCTCGTCGAGTTGGAAGTTCGAGACGCCGACGTGGCCGACGAGGCCGTCGTCGACCATCTCGTCGAACGCCGCGAGCGTGCCGGCGGGGTCGTAGCCGCCCTTCGGTCGGTGGACGTACAGCAGGTCGACCCCGTCGAGGCCGAGTCGGTCCAGGCTCGCCTCCGTCGAGGGGCGCACGTCCTGGGGCGCGAGGCGGTCGATCCAGGTCTTCGTCGCGACGGTCACGTCCTCGCGGGCGACGACCCCGTCGTCGAGGGCCGCCGCGAGGCCGGCGCCGACGGTCGCCTCGTTCTCGTACACCTGCGCGGTGTCGAGGTGGCGGTAGCCCAGGCGGAGCGCCGTCTCGACCGCGCGGGCGCCCTCGTCGCCGTCGAGGCCCATCGTGCCGAGGCCGACGGGCGGGAGATCGAGATCCGTGTTCATACGCGGGGATCGGGAGGCGGGGAGAAAGCGTCGGCGGTCGTGGGGCGGGCAGAGGGGTCGGCGGTCGCGTGGGGGTGTGGCGGTCAGCGGTCGCGGGCGGGTTCGGCGGTCAGTTACAGATCGCCTGCAGGTCTGCCAGCCCGTCGATGTCGTACGTCGGGGTGACCGAGAGCGTCCAGTCCTCGCGGTGGGGTCGGCGGATGAATGCCGAGTCGATGCCGGCGTTGTCGGCGGCCTCGATGTCGGACTCGTTGTCGCCGACGAACAGCGCCGTCTCGGCCTCCAGGTCCGCGAGCGCGCGGTCGATGTAGTGGCTGTTGGGCTTCTTGCGGCGGAGGCTCTCGACGGTCGGCTCGCGGCCGTAGGCGGTGTCGAAGAGGTCGGCGACGCCGAAGTGATCGAGGAGGAACTCCACAGTCTCGTGTTGGTTCGAGGAGACGATGCCGAGCGGCGCCGAGAGGTCCCGGAGCACGTCGACGTCGTCGTAGAGGCGCTTGTTGCCCGCGCGAACCTCGCGGCGCTGGGCCTCGAACGCCGTCCGGTCGCGCATCGCCCAGAACTCCCGGGGCGTCAGGTCGTAGGTGTCACACACCTCCTCGACCTGTTCGGGGGAGACGCCGACGACCATCGACTCGACGTGCTCGGGGTCGGGATCGGCCACCGAGAGCGCCTCGAAGGCGTCCCAGGCGGCCTCGTGGAGCACGTCGTAGTGGGTGCGCCCCACGAGCACCCCGTCGTTGTCGAAGACGATCGCGTCGTACATGGCGGTACTGGCGTGTCGTTCGCCATAAGGCTTTCACACACGGTCTCGGCCGTGAGAACGGCGTCCGAGCGCCCGCAAGCGATACGGACCCGGCGCCCCTGCATGCGGTGATGGCACATATCGGCATCGTCGGCGCCGGGCTCGCGGGCGCCGGCGCGGCGTACGCCCTCCGCGACACCGACCACGACGTGACGATCCTCGAGAAGTCCCGCGGCGTCGGCGGACGGGCGGCGACGCGGCGGAAGGACGGCTGTCGCTACGACCACGGCGCCAACTACGTGAAGCTCCCCGACGACCGGACCGGCGATCTGGTCCGCGATCTCGGCGAGGACGGCCTCGTCGACATCGCCGAGCCGGTGTGGACGTTCGGCGCCGACGGCGAGATCGCCCCCGGCGACGGCGACGACGAGCCCAAGTACACCTGGGAGGCGGGGATCACCCAGTTCGCCAAACGGCTGCTCGCCGAGACCGACGCCGAGGTCCGAAAGACGACGCGCGCGGAGTCGATCGCCCACGACGGCGGCGCCGACGCGTGGACGGTCACCGACACCGAGGGCGCCGACCACGGCCCCTTCGACGCGCTGGTGCTCACGCCGCCGGCGCCCCAGACCGCCGACCTGCTCGCGGCGACCGAGTGGCCCGGCGAGGGCGGGGAAGACGCGCTCGCGGACCTCCGGGCGGCCGTCGACGGGGTCGAGTTCCGCACGGTGCGGACGCTCGTATTGCACTACCCGTTCGAGCTCGACGTGCCGTGGTACGGGCTCGTCGACGTGGACAAGGCCCACAGGATCGGCTGGCTCTCCCGGGAGGAGTGCAAGCGCGGGCACGTCCCCGACGGCGAGGGGCTTCTGGTCGTCCAGATGAGTCCCAGGTGGTCGAGCGAACACTACGACGAACCCCTCGACGAGGCGGCCGAGGCGGCGGCGACGCTGGCGGCCGACCTCGTCGGCGACGACCGCCTGACCGACCCCGACTGGGTCGACGACCAGGGCTGGCGCCACGCGCTCCCGAACGACGGGCTCGTCGGCGACGCTGACGACGCCAGCGCCGCCAGCGCCGACGGCGACTCCGTCGCCGCCGCGGTTGCGGCCGCCCGCGATGCGGGACTGTTCCTCGCCGGCGACTGGGTCGCCGGACGCGGTCGCGTCGCCGCGGCGCTGTGGAACGGGATCGACGCCGGCGAGTCGATCGCCGAACGGCTGTAGCGCGGCCGTCCGCGACATTCTCGCACCGCCGCCGTTGCGGGTGCTATCGTTGTCGTCGCCGTCACCGTCGTTTCCGTCGTTGCCGCCGCCCCAGACGGCGTCCGTATTGTCCGCTGTCGAAACCGACACCACGATGTCGACCGGATCCCGACCAGAGACGCGATGCCGAACGACACCGACGACCGCCGCTTGGACGACCCCGCCCCGTCCGCCTCCACGGTCACGGTCGAGTCCGGCGCGCGCCTGCACTTCGGCTTCGGCAACCTCTCGCTGGCGCACGAACGGCTGTACGGCGCCGTCGGCATCGGCCTCGACGCGCCCCGCGTCCGGCTCCGCGTCGCCCCGGCGGACGCGGTCGAGAGCGACCACGACGCCGTCCGCGAGTACACAGCCCGCGCGTGCGACCTGCTCGGCGTCGACGGCGCGCGCGTCGCCGTCGAGGCGGAACTCCCGCGCCACATGGGCCTCGGAAGCGGGACGCAACTGGCGCTCGCGACGCTCGCCGGCGTCGCCCGCGCGCACGGTCGGGACCCCCGGGTTCGCGAGCGCGCGCCGGCGCTGGGACGGGGCGGCCGCTCGGGCATCGGCGTCGCGACGTTCGAGTCCGGCGGGTTCGTCCTCGACGCGGGCCACCCGACCGGGCGGTTCACCACCGACCGCCCCGCCGACGGCGACTGGACGGTCCCGGCTGTCGCCGCCCGCCACCGCGTGCCCGACGACTGGCGGTTCCTCCTCGTCATCCCGGAGGCGGACCCGGGCCGCGCCGGCGACGCCGAGGACTCGGCCATCCGGCGCGCGGTCGAGGACGCCGACCCCGCCGTGGCCGACCGCGTCGCGGGCGCGATCCAGCGCCGCCTGCTCCCCGCCGTCGCGGAGGGGTCGGCCGAGCGCTTCGGCGCCGCCGTCGAGGAGATCGGCCGGCTCAACGGCGCGTGGTTCGCCGACGAGCAGGGCGGCGTCTACCGCCCGCCGGTGGGCGACATCGTCGCCGAGGTGGGCGACGATCCCGGGGTCTACGGCGCGGGGCAGTCCTCGTGGGGGCCGGTCGTGTACGGCGTCACCGACGCCGATCGGGCCGGAGAGGCGCGCGAAGCCGGGGAGGACGCCCTCGCGGCCGCCGGCGTCGCCGGGGACGTGCGGGTCGTTCGGCCGCGGAACCGCGGCGCCGAGATCCGGCCGGCGGAGGAGTGACTGGCGACGACTGAACGATCTCTGCGGTGGCGCGCGCCGGCGGGCCTCCGGGCCCGCCGGACGCGTGCGAGGGATGAGCGAGACCGCGAGCGGAGCGAGCGTCGAGTGAATCGGCTGGGGAGGTCGTGGCTGTCACGTGACGGTGCCTGTGCCCGATCGGCTCATGCGGCTTGTTCTCGACGGTTGTTCCGTTCACACCGGATCGCCCGCTCCGCCCCGGCCGGCACAACGACTAAGCACGCGCCCGGATTGTCTCACTCCATGGACCGGATCCCGTTCGGGGTCGCCCAGCTCGACTCCGTGCTGGGCGGCGGCGCTCCCGAGGGCAGCGTCGTGCTCGTCGCCGGCGAGTCCGGTGCCGGCGCCCGGGAGTTCGCCTACACGAGCGCCGCGATGAACGCGCTCGCCCGCGTCGACGACGAGACGTTCGACCTCTACTACGGCGATCTCGACGACGCGGCGGCGGTCCCGCCGGAGGTGCACTACCTCTCGTTTACCACCGACGCCGACTACATCGAACGCGAGCTGCGCTACACGATGGCCGACGAGATCGTCGACGCCGCCCTCGAGGGGATCGAGTTCGCCGACCTCTCGCCGGAGTACTTCCAGCTGTCGGCCATCCCGCGCGAGTGGTACATGGGCGCCACCAGCACCATCCACGACCTCGGGAGGGCCGGCAACCGCGACGGCGTCCTCTCCGCGCTCGGCGAGTACCTGACGAACAACGCGGCCGGCAACCTCGTCGTGATCGACTCGGTCACCGACCTCGTCGGCGCCTCCGGCGGCGAGGTGGAGTGGGCCGACGTGGCGATGCTGGTCCGCGGGCTCGCGAAGGCCGTCCACTCGTGGGGCGGGCTGCTGCTCGCGCTCGTCAACACGGACACGATCACCGACCGGCAACTGGGACAGCTCGTCGACGGCAGCGGCGGCACGCTCCAGTTCAGCTGGGAGTCGGGCGGCTCCAAGCGCGCCCGGACGATGGTCGTCCGCGAGTTCCGCGGCGTGCTCTCGCAGCTCGAGTCGGAGAACATCGTCCGCTTCGAGACGGAGATCCACGACGGCGGCCTCGACATCAGCGACGTGCGGAAGATCCGGTGACGGCCCGCACCGCGCGCGGTCGCGTCGAGGTCCCGCGCCGATCGGGAGGATAACGGATGTGCCCCCGCCGGAGACACGACCGACGCCGAACTCGACGCCACCGTCCGGCGACGAGGATGTCATCTCTCGATACTATCCCCGATAGTTGGGCCGGTACTATTTACCTGCACACTCCCAACGGCCCGGTAGATGGACGGTGAGCAGGTCGAGGGGCTGCCGGGCGTCCTCCGCGAGTGGATCGAGGTCCGCGCAGGGGAGACGGGCCGATCGCGCGAGGAGGTGCTGGCTCGGGCGGTCACGGTCGCCAAACTGCTCGACGAGCACGAGGAGGAGCTTCCGGACCCGTCGACGGTCGGCGACGCCGGGGAGGCCGCCTCGCGACTCGACGTGATCGAGACCCGAATCGACGAGTTGGACCGGGAACTCGACGAAAAGATCGACGACGTGCGCTCGCGGGTGATCCAGGTCAAACGCGAGACCGACGCGAAGGCCGAGGCCGACCACGACCACCCGGAGCTCGCGGGCGCCGAGTCGGTCGAGGATCTGGCCGACGATGTCGACTCGCTCCGCGGGGACCTGTCGGACCTGGAGGAGACGTTCGAGAGCGGCTTTGCGAACTACGAGGAGGTGCTGGAGTACCTCACGGACGCCGCCGACGAGCACGACGAGAAGCTCTCCAGGCTCGCCGCCGTGCTCTCCGACGTCCGCGCTCGCGTCTCGACGCTGGAGTCCCGCGAGGCGCACCGCCGCGCGGCGGCCGACCTGAAAGCGGAGGCCAACCGCCTGGGGATCGCGACGGCCGACTGCGACGGCTGCGGCGGGAGCGTCCGGCTCGGGCTGTTATCGAGCCCGGAGTGTCCCCACTGCGGGAGCACGTTCGAGACGGTCGAACCGGCCGCCGGCTTCTTCGGGTCGCCGTCGCTCGTGGTCGGCACACGCCCCGCGCTGGAGGGGGAGACGGTCGACGAACGGGAGACGCGGGACATCTTCGAGGAGGAGTAGATGCCCGACGACCGCGACCGCGACGGCGACGGCGACCGCGACGCCGAGGCCGACGGCGATCCTCGCGACGAGCCGGAGACCGACGGGGAGGGGACGCCGCGGGTGCGGAACCCGTTCGCGTCCGACGACCCGAAACACGGCGATCCGGACCGAAGCGACGACCCGATCGCGGGCGACTCCGCCGACGCGACCGATGCCCCCCGCGACCGCGGCGGGAGCGCCCCGCTGGGGGACCTCGCCAGGCGGGTCGGCGAGAACCGGAGCCGCGACGCGGCACCCGGCGAGCGCGACCCGTTCGAGGAGGTCGACGTGGGCGACATCGACACCGAGGCGCTGTGGGAGTCGCTCGACGCCGACGACGCGGCGTCGTCCGACCCGGACGGGCTCGGCGCGTACGACCCGCCCGAGGGGGCCGCCGAGCGCGTCGACGAGTCCGCCACGCGTGACCGCGACACCCGCCCCGAACACGTCCTCGACAAACGGGAGTACTGCCAGCGCTGTCCGTACCTCTCGGCGCCGCCGGAGGTCACGTGCGGCCACGACGATACCGACATCGTCGAGGTCGTCGACGGCGATCGCTTCCGCGTCCGCGGGTGCCCGATGGTGACCGGCGAGGGCCGGCCGGACTTCGCCGCCGTCGCGGCTGCCGACGCCGACTCCGCGGGCGGCGGAACGGCCGACGCCGGGGCGTCGACCGGCGACGGCGACACCGCCGCTGCCGACAACATCTCCGCCCCGGACGACGCGTAAGTCATACCGGTGCGGACCGGGTAGGACGGAGTATGCAGTTCTGTGACGACTGCGGCTCGATGATGCGCACCGAGGACGGGGTGATGGTGTGCTCCTCGTGCGGCGCGACCGCCGACCGCGACGAGGACCTGGCCGCGCAGTTCGTCTCCACCGAGGCCCAGACCGACGACGACGTGATCGAGACCGAGGAGGGCGCGAACTTCGAGGGGAAGCCCACCTCCGACGACGTGATCTGCGACGAGTGCGGCCACACCGTCGCGTGGTACACGATCAAACAGACCGGCGCCGCCGACGAGCCGCCGACGCGCTTCTTCAAGTGTAAGGAGTGCGGCTATCGGTGGCGGGAGTACAACTGACGACGGAGTTTTACGGACCCGGCGTGACCGCGGCGTGTGTCCCTCCGTACGCGCCTCCGCGACCGCCTCCGCCCGTGGCATGGCCTCATGCTCGCGGTGTTCCTCGCGGGCGCCGGCACCCGACTCATGGACGGTGCTCGCCCGCTCTTCGCCGTCCTCGTCGGCCTGTTTTGGCTCGTGATCTTCCAGTTCACCGTCGGCAACGTCTGGGGCTACGCCGTCGAGTACCGCAACGCCGGCGGCGACTGGGGGGACGCCGCGTTCGTCGCGCCGTTCGCGGTCGCCTTCCTCGCGGGCGCCACGCTGTACGCCGTCAGCCGGAACCTCGGGGCCGCGGCGAGCGCGGCGTTCTGGGTGTTCGTCGCCGCGACCGCGGTCACCGCCGTCGTGGTGAACCTCCTCGTCGGCTACCGCGAGGGCGACCCGGACGCCGACGGCTCACAACTCGCCGAGTAGCCACTCCCCGACCGCGTCGCCCACCTTGCCCGCCTGCCCGACGAAGAAGTGGTCGGCGGAGAACTCCCGCAGGTCGACCCCGAGTTCCCGCGCGCGTTCGACCACCGGCTCCCAGTCGGCGGTGTCGTCGCGGGTGCCGTACACCACCTGCGCGGGGCAGTCGATGTCGTCCATCCCCGCGACTGCGTCGAGGTCGGGCGCGAGCCGGGCCGTGGGCGCGAGTGCGGAGACGGCGTCGACGCCGTCATCCGAGGCCACCACCAGCGCCAGACACCCCCCGAAACTGAAGCCGAACAGCCCGACGCGCTCGTAGCGCTCCCCGGCCCAGGCGACTGCGTTGCGCGCGTCGGCGCGCTCGCCGTACCCCTCGTCCCAGTCGCCGTAGTCGAACCGGAGGCAGTCGACGCCGCCGGCGGTCAGCACGTCGGAGACCGCACGGAGGCGCTCGTCGCCGCGGTGGCCCCGGTGCTGCGGGTGGGGCGGACACGCCACGACGCAGGCGTCGGTGTCGGGGTCGACTTCCGCGTCGGCGTCGCCTCGCTCGGCGTCGCTCGCGCGGTCGAGCGACCCCCGAACGTCGCGGCCCCCGGGAACGAGTACGTCGGTCACGCTCGCGGCTCCGCCCGCGCCGGTGAAAACGGTAGCGGGTGGTGTCCTCTCGTTCGGGTGAGATTTATACGGCCAGTTCACTTACTGCGGGCTATGGGTATCCTCTCGCGCACCTCCTACGTCATCCGCTCGAAGATCAACTCGATCCTCAACCGGGCGGAGGACCCGACGGAGACGCTCGATTACAGCTACGAACAGATGCGCGACGAGCTGCAGGACGTGAAGCAGGGTATCGCCGACCTGACGACCCAGAAGAAGCGCCTGGAGATCCAGAAGCGCCGGCTGGAGGAGAACGTCGAGAAGCACAACGAGCAGGCGCGGGAGGCCGTCCAGCAGGACCGCGACGACCTCGCGCGCAAGGCGCTGGAGAAGAAGAAGTCGAAGATGAACCAGATCGAGGACCTGGAGACGCAGATCGCCGAACTGCAGAACACCCAGGACCAGCTGGTCGACAAGAAGGACGAGCTCCAGAGCCGCATCGACGAGTTCAAGACCAAGAAGGAGACGATGAAGGCGCGCTACGAGGCCGCCGAGGCGTCGACCCGGGTGTCGGAGGCGATGTCGGGCGTCGGCGACGAGATGGCCGACGTGAGCCGGTCGATCGAGCGCGCCGAGGAGCGCACCGAGGAGATGGAGGCGCGCTCGCAGGCGATGGACGAGCTGCAGGACTCCGGCGCCTTCGACGACGCGCTCTCCGACGAGGACGAGATCGACCGCGAGCTGCAGTCCGGGCGCACCGACCGCGAGGTCGACGCCGAGCTTGAAACGCTGCGCGCGGAGCTGGGCAAGGAGTCCGCGGAGTCGGACGACGGCGGCGACGCGGCGGTCGATGCCGACGCCGATGTCGAGGCCGACGCTGACGCCGACCCCGCGGTCGATGCCGAGGACGTGTCCGACGAGGAGGTCGAGGCGGAGCTCGAGGAGCTCCAGCAGGAGGAGTCGGACAACTCGAAGTAGCGCGCTCTCGCTCCCCCGATCGCTCCCTCTGCTTCCCTTCTTTGTTCCCCGTTTTCTCCTCCCCGTCTCTCCGTCTCCCGTCGGTCGTCGATCCGGTTCAGTCGTCGTTCGGGGTCGTCTCGCGGAGCGTGAACGGGCCGATCGAGAGCGTCCGTTTCGTCACCGTCGCGATGCGGAGCACGTACGACAGCAGGATGGCGAACGGGAGCAGCCCGACCGCGGCGACGAGGCTGACGACGAGCGGACCCGCGAGGTACACCCCCGTCGCGGGCGCGCCGGGGACGAGCGCGCTGAGGTACAGCACCGACCCGAACGCGATGACGAGCGACGGCACCGCCGCCCACAGCACCGACCGCGAGAGGTCGACCAGCTCCCACTGGAAGTACAGCGTCTTGAAGTGCTCGCGGGCGGGGCCGAACAGCTCCAACACGTCCCCCAGCGCCGACAGCGCCTCGTCCTGCTCGTCGGTGAGGTCGTGGCTGGCGCGCAGGCGCCGGGACTCGTACAGCTTCCACGAGTAGTTGAAGTTCAGCGCCGCCGAGACGACGGCGAAGGTGCCGAACTGCGCGTCGTCGAGGTTGTCGCCGACGGTCTCGGCGTTGCCGCGGACGCTGTCGACGAGCCGCGCGGCGTCGTCTGCCAGCTCCTCGTCGTCCGCCAGCGCCTCGTCCACGTCGTCGGCGCGCTGGCCGGCGGCGATCACCAGCTCGCGGAGGAACGCCGCCGGCTCGGGCGGCATCACGTCGCGGCCGAGCGTGTCGGCAACGTCGCGGCGGAACTCCGTCGCGCCCTCCATGCGCTCGCGCTGGTCGCCGACGGCGCCCAACTCCTGGGAGAGCACGAGCTGGTTCAGCGTGAGCACGAGCGTGACGACGGTGATCGTCCCCCCGATGAGCGGCTGGAACGTGGTCTCGATGGGGTCGCCGTCGGCGAGCAGCGTCGCCGCGCCGGGGACGAGGACGCCGGTGGCGAACAGCAGCACGAACACCGCCGCGAGGAAGCCGGCGGCGACGAGCCACCGGTCGGCGTCGACGAGGAGCCACAGTTTCAGCCGGTTCGTCCCGGCCCGTTCGCGCATCGTGTCGTCGGGGGCGTCGCTCACTACCGCGTCGCTTGCGGGCCGAGCGAAAAAACGCGTCGGCCGTTCCCGCGCGAATGGGACCTCCCCACCGGAGTCGTCGACGTTCTCGCCCGTGGATCGTCGACGCAACCGACCGTGCATCGTCGCCGCCGGCGACGACGCATGGGTCCGGGCACCGACAGACGAAAGTCGCCCGGGGCGGAACGTCGGGTATGAGCGACCTCGACGCGGAGGTACAGACCGCCAGCGACGTCGGCGGCGACGGGCCGCCGGTGGAGGAGAAGCCGTACAAGATCATCTTCGAGGCGAACGCCTGCTTCGGCGCGGGCAAGTGCGCGGAGGTCGCGGACAACTGGGAGATGGACATCGCCAGCGGGATGGCGAAGCCGAAGTCGTACTACATCGGCGAGGACGAGTTAGAGGAGAACATCCGCGCTGCGGAGGTGTGCCCCGCGAAGAAGGACGTCGGCTGTATCCACGTCGTCGACCGCCGGACCGACGAGGAGTTGTCGCCGGATCCCCACGGCGACGGCACTCTCAGCGTCGACTGGTGAGGGTCGTCAGTCGTTCAGACTGACGGTTTCCTCGCCGGCCAGCCGCGGATTGATGCCCGAGACCGTGTGGGGGCGGAACCCCTCGACGGCGTCCCGCACCCCGAAACTGTTCTTGAGGTTGTACGCGGGCAGGTGCGCGCGGTCCTCCAGGATCGTCGTCGTCGCCTCGGTGTAGAGCCGATTCCGTTCCTCGCGGTCGGCCGACTGCCGTGCTTGAGTCAGCTTGTCTGCGACCGCCTCGTTGCGGTAGTAACAGCCGTTTGTCTCGCCTTCCACGTCCGGGTGGAACATGTAGTAGAGGTAGCCGTCGGGGTCGAACTCGTCGACCCACCCGAGCGTGTACATGTTGTAGTCGTCCTCGTTGCCGGTGGAGTACTGGTCGAGGAACGCGCCCCAGTCGAGCCGCTGAATCTCGACGTTGCTGAAGCCGGCCTCCTGAAGCCCGTTGCCGACGGAGATACCGATCTGTTCGCGCTTGTCGTCCGGCGGGACGATGATCTTCCAGGAGTAGTCCTTGGAAACCCCGGCCTCCTCCAGCAGCTGGGCGGCCATGTCCGTGTCCTTGTCGTGGGGGATGTCCGCCCACTCGTCGGTCGGGAAGTCCCAGGCGTCGGTGACCGTCTCGGGCATCGGCGCGGTCAGGCGCGTGCCGGCGGGATCGATGTAGTTCGCGACGGCGTCGTCCATCGAGACCGCGTAGTCGATGGCCTCGCGGACCTTCGGGTCGGCCGTGGGCCCCTCGTTACAGTTGAAGGAGAGGTAGTAGTAGCCCAGCCCCTGGCGTTCCGCGACCGAGGAGCCCGCCTGGTTCTTCACGGTCGAGTACAGCTTCGGCGGCACCGTCTGGACGATGTCGAACTCGCCGTTCTTCAGCGTCGTCACCCGCGTCGTCGGCTCCTCGACGACGCCGAAGACGACCTCCTCGACGCTCGGCGCGCTCCCGTGGTACTCATCCCAGCGCTCCATGACGACCTCGTCGCCCTCGGTAGCCGACTCCAGCGTGAACGGCCCGGAGCCGACGGGGTCGCGGTTGAACGACTGCTTGTTCTCCTCGCGGTACGCCTTCGGCACCGGCGACCACGCGAGCTTGTGGCGGAACGGCCCGAAGGGGTACGACAGGTCGAACCGGACCGTCCGCTCGTCGACGACGGTGATGGAGTCGATCATCGTGAACTCCGAGCCGTTCGCCGTCTCCTCGCGTCCCGGCGCGAGGAAGGAGTACTTCACGTCCTCGGCGGTGATCGGCTCGTCGTTGTGGAAGGTGACACCGTCGCGAAGCTCGACGACGTACTCGGTGGCGTCCTCGTTGACCTCCGGCTCGGCGGCCGCCAGCTTCGGAACGAGCTCGGTCCCCTCGCCGTACGTGTAGAGGCTGTCGAAGAGCCGTTCGACGACCTGCAGCGAGGGAACGTCGTTGGCCTTCAGCGGGTCGAAATCCAGCGGCGACTTCGACTGCGCGAAGTTCAGCGTCCCGCCGCCCGCCGTCGCGGTGCTCGTCCCGTCCCCGCCCGTCCCGGTCGTCTCGGTCGTATCGCTCGTATCGCTCCCGGCGGCGCCGTCATCCGATCCGCCGGTGCAGCCGGCGAGGCCGAGCGCGCCCGCGGTACCGGCGCCCGCGAGGACTCGCCGCCGCGTGACCGCATCGAGCGTTCCGTCGGTGTTGTCGCTCACGACACTGACGGTGTTCCTACGCACGTTTTCATCCGTCGGTCGCCGCAGAGCTGTCCTGAATCTCGGAGCACCAGCAAGCGACCCCGGCGGGCGACCGAAATCCACTTCCGCCGTCCGGCGAAACGACGACCCGCGCGAGGGTGGCTGAGCCAGGCCAAAAGCGGCGGACTTAAGATCCGCTCCCGTAGGGGTTCGAGGGTTCAAATCCCTTCCCTCGCATGAGTGGAGGCGAAGCCCCCCGAATCGTCACGGAAGGGATTTGAAGTAGACGAGACGCGCGCAGCGGAGTGAGCACGTCTCGGCGTGGTTCAAATCCCTTCCCTCGCAGTCACGAGGAGCGTAGCGACGACCGCTTTCTCAGGCCGGACTCGAATCGATCCGACCGCGAAGCAGCATCGTCGTCCGTCCGACGACGACGACCGCGACGGCGACGACGAGCCCGTAGTGGACCCGATACGCGCGCTCCAGCGTCGCCTGCGAGAGGGTGAATCCTCCGAACAGGACGTCAGCCAGCACACCTCCGATCACCGGAACCGAGAGCGTCAGTTCGACGCCGATCTGCCCGAGAAAGAACGACAGCTGCGTCCACGGGAGCAACAGCCCGGTGTAGGCGTACAGTCCTGCGATCGGAACGGCGGCGACGGCCCCGACGGCGACGAGGGGTCGCCCGTCGGCGACGCCGGCGGCGACCCCGAGCGACGCGGCGATCCCGGCGCCGGCGGCCAGCAGGAGCCGGATCGGTTCCGCGAGCGACTGCGGCGTGAGCCGGGCGAACAGGACGAGGTCGGTCGCCACCGCCGCGGCGACGACCGCGAGCAGCGCCGTTTCGAGTGCGACGACTGTACCGTCGCGTGAGACGTTGGAGGGCATCGTCGCCCCGTTCGTTCGCGCTCCCGGTATCGGTTACGGTCGCTCGCAGTTCCCGCCGCCGCGAGCTACCCCTCCCAGTCGCCGCCGACGCGGTCGTAGCCCATCATCGCCTCGCCGGCGTGCTCGGTGAAGGTCACCTTGAGGTTCTCCTCGGGGACGCCCCACTCGTCCATCAGGTACTCCATCGTCGCGAGCGCGAACGCCCGCTTCAACTCGAACGGGCGCCCCTCGCGGACGTCCGCGTCGAGGAACACGAGCGGACCGTCGACCGCGCGACCGAGCTGGAGGTCCGCCGGCCCGCGGTCGCGGATCGTCACGGCGACGTGGCCGGCAGTCGTCTCCATGTGATCGGTGTACAGGTCCGTGACGACGGCGGCGAGCGCCTCCTTCTCGGCGGCCGTCGGGTCGGCGTCCGTGTCGAACTGGAGGTGTGGCACGTTCGGAGGTGGCCCCCGACCGACCTACCTGTTCCGACGGGTCGGAAAACGACCCCAAGGGGTTTCCGTCTCTAATGAGATGTAATTACCGTGCTCCCGGTCGACGGTCCGTCGCGTGCGGACGTGCTCCTCGCGCTCATCGGCGTGAGCCTGCTCGCGGCCGTCGTCGCGACGGTCGGCCTCGGCGTGCCGTTCCGGCTGACGGCGCCCGCCGGCTCGGCCGTCGGCGGCCTCGCCATCGCCGACGGCGTGTTCCGCAACCCGCCCACTGACGGGTAAGGAGCCGGCGGCTCGACGGCTCACGGATGTGACACGCTCACGGACACACAACGACGAACGAACCGGCGGCTCGCGAGTGTGAAACGTGGGCCGAACGCGCGCCGGTGAAAAGAGCGGCGCGCGTTCCGCCCTGAATTGGTCCCCGCTGACGCTTCGGCCCTCCAGACGAAGCGTCACCTGTCACAAACGGGTGCGACTACTTAATGATGTTGGCGTCGGCCGTACCGTCCCCGACCGAAACCGACGGTCGTGCGAGCCTCGCGCCCCAGCGAGGCGATCCGCGATCGTTGCGACTTCCGCGCCGTTCATTTTAGCTCCTGCCGCGCGGGGTGGGTCGCCGACAGCCGGGGACCGTCGCCCAGCAGTCGCTCCCGGAGGGTCTCGCCGGGGGTCGGCTCCGCGAGCAGGTCGCGTGCGCGCAACTCGGGCACGAGGAGGTCGACAACGTCGTCGAGGCTCCCGGTGCGCAGCACCTCCTTCACGTTGAAGCCGTCGACGCCGACCTCCTCGTGCCAGTACTGCAGTTCGTCGGCCACCTGCTCGGGGGTGCCGACGACGACCGGCGAGGTGGTCCCGAGCCCGGAGAACTGCGCCACCTCGCGGACCGTCCACTCGCGGTCGGGGTCGGACTTCGTGAACGCGTTCATCGTCCCCTGGATCGCGTCGGTCTCGATGTGTTCGATCTTCTGATCCGGGTCGAGCTCGGAGAGGTCCATGTCGAGGAACCCCGACAGCAGCGCGAGCGTCGCCTCCACGTCGACCGTCTCCAGCAGGCGCTCGTACTTCGCCTCTGCCGCCTCCTCGGCCTCGGCGACGACGGGGACGACGCCCGGGAAGAACGCCAGCTCGTCGGGGTCGCGTCCGAGCGCGGCGGCCCGCTCGCGCAGGTCGTCCATGTACTCGCGGACGCCGCGCTCGGTCGGCTGCGAGCAGAACACCGCCTCCGAGTTGGCGGCGGCGAAGTCGCGTCCTCGGTCGGAGGAGCCCGCCTGGAAGATCACGGGCGTGCGCTGGGGCGACGGCTCGCAGCCGTGGGGGCCGGGCACGTCGAAGAACTCGCCCTCGTGGTCGATCTCGTGAACCCCCGCGGGGTCGGTGAAGACGCCCGACTCGCGGTCGCGGACGACGGCTTCGTCGTCCCACGACTCTTCCCACAGCGCGTAGCACACGTCCATGAACTCGTCGGCGCGGTCGTATCTGGTCCCCTTGTCCATGCGCTCGTCGAGCCCGAGGTTCGCCGCCGCCGATTCGAGGTAGGAGGTAACGACGTTGAACGCGACCCGGCCGTCGGTGAGGTGATCGAGCGTGGAGAGCTCCCGCGCCAACTGGTACGGGTGCGTGTAGGTCGTCGACTTCGTGACCGCGAAGCCGAGCGAGTCGGTCACCTCCGCCATCGCGGGCACGAGGTACCCGGGGTCGTTCGAGGGCGTCTGGACGGCGCGCTCGATGGCCGTCTCGCGGTCGCCGCCGTACACGTCGTAGATGCCGCGCACGTCGGCGAAGAACACCGCGGCGAAGCCGCCGCGCTCGGCGGTCCGAGCAACGTCGGTCCAGTACTCCCTGTCGGTGTACTCGGCAGAGCGATCCGCCGGGTGTTGCCAGGAGCCGGGGGAGACGTGCTCCACGGAGTTCATCGTGAAGAGGTTGAGGTGGATGCCGTCGCTCATTACGTGGTCTCTGGTTCGCGAGCCGGGTAAGGGGCGGTGAAATCGGCCGGCTGTGCCTGTATTCGGATCGTTCGGAGGGGTTTCCGCTGGCGTTGGTTGCGGTGTCGTCGTCGCTTCGACGGAGAACACGACCACGAAAGCCCCCGGCGTGCTCGCGGGCTGCGACTCGCTGCGCGCTTCACTCGCTCACTCCGTTCGCTCCTTGCAGTGCTAGCGTCGTCTCGCTCCGCGAGCACGCCGGCCCCTTTCAGTCCCACCCGACGGCACCGCAGCCTCACTTACGTCGGAGCAAGCTCCGACGAACTCACGTTCACTCCGTTCACGTGAGCCTCCCCAACCGACTCGTTCGTCGCTCGGCTCACGGCTCACTATGTTCGCCGTTCGCACCGAGGCCTCACTCCGTTCGACCTCGTCCCGCTCCTCACTCGCCCCTCGCGCGCACCCGGCCGACACGGAGGTCGGCCGGCGCGCGCCACCGCGGTTCGTGCACACCGAGCGAGGGGATCCATCGCTCGGCCCGTCCGACCGCCGGGCGGGACTGAAAGGGGCCGCGGCTATCGACGAACCTCGACGTTCACGAGAGCGGAGCTCTCGTGAGCCAATCAGAACGCTACGCGTTCTGATGACGACGCAAGCACGCGAGAGAGCGGAGCGACCGAGCGCGCGCAGCGAGTCGCGGGAGTCGAAAGCCGCGGGGGCTTTCGCGGTGGACACCACGGTCGTCGCTGTCGAAACTGTCGATCACCTGTACACACCGATCTCACAGTCGAAGTATCCGGCCGATCCGACCGCGTGAGTCCGATTTATCACCCACGCTCACGCACCTCCGCACATGTACGATCGCGTCGCCGTCCTCGCGCACGGGAAGTTCCCCGACCGCTCGAAGACCGCCAACGGCATCATCCGCTACGCCGACTACGAGGTCGCCGCCGTCCTCGACCGCGACCGACCCGGCGAGCGCGTCGCCGACCACCTCCCCGGCGTGGCCGACGCGCCCGTCGTCGCGTCCTTCGCGGACGTGCCCGACGACGTGGACGCGCTCGTCATCGGGATCGCGCCGATCGGCGGCGGCTTCGACGAGTCGTGGCGGCCGGACGTGGAGGCGGCCATCGAGGCCGGCTGCGACGTGGTCTCGGGGCTCCACTACTTCCTGAACGACGACGACGACCTCGCCGCGCTGGCGGCCGAACACGGCGTCGAGCTGTGGGACGTGCGGCGCCCGGACCGCGACATCGGCGTCGCCGAGGGGCGATCGGACGAGGTCGACGCCGACGTGGTGCTCACCGTCGGCACCGACTGCTCGGTCGGCAAGATGACCGCGACGATGGAGATCGTCGACGCCGCGAGGGAGGTCGGCATCGACGCCTGCGTGATCCCGACGGGCCAGACGGGGATCATGATCGAGGGCTGGGGCAACCCCGTCGACCGCGTCGTCTCGGACTTCACCGCCGGCGCCGTCGAGGAGATGATCCTGGAGAAGGGCGACGACCACGACCTGCTCGTCGTCGAGGGGCAGGGGAGCATCGTCCACCCCGCCTACTCGGCGGTCACCTGCGGCATCCTCCACGGCGCGATGGCGGACGAACTCGTCATGTGCCACGCCGCCGGCCGGGAGGCGATCCACGGCTACGAGTCGTTCGACCTCCCGCCGCTGCCGGAGTACGTCGACCTCTACGAGTCGCTCGCGGCGCCCGTCCACGGGACCGAGGTCGTCGCCGGCGCGCTCAACACCGCCGACCTCGACGACGACGCGGCCGCCGAGGCCGCCGTCGAGGAGTTCGCCGCCGGGATCGACGCGCCCGCGACGGACCTGATCCGCTTCGGCGCCGAGGAGGTCGTGGAGGCGATCCGCTGATGTCGGCCACCTCGTCGACGCTTACCGCGTCCTTCGAGCGCGTCTCCCTGCCGCTGGAACACGACTTCACCATCTCGCGGGGCACCACCACCGCCGCCGAGAACGTGATCGTCTGGATCGAGGACGAGGGCGGGATGGTCGGCGTCGGCGCCGCCGCGCCGTCGAGCCACTACGGCGAGACGGCCGACACCGTCGTGGCCGTGCTCCCGGATCTGCTCGCCGAGGTCGAGACCGTCGGCGACCCCCACGCGCTCGCGGAGATCGAGGAGCGCATGGAGGCCGTGGTCGCCGACAACCCTGCCGCCCGCTGTGGCGTCTCCATCGCGCTGCACGATCTGGCCGCGAAACGCCTCGGCGTCCCGCTGTATCGCCTGTGGGGGCTGAACCCCGCGGACGCCCCTACGTCGTCGTACACGATCGGCATCGACGACACCGACGTGATGCGCGAGAAGACCGCCGCCGCCGTCGAGTCGGGGTACTCCACCCTCAAGCTGAAACTGGGCACCGACCGCGACCGCGAGGTCGTCGAGGCGGTGCGCGAGGAGGCGCCCGAGGCGACGCTACGCGTCGACGCCAACGAGGCGTGGACCCCGCGCGAGACCGCCCGAAAGAGCGAGTGGCTCGCCGATCTGGGCGTCGAGTTCATCGAACAGCCCATCCCCGCGGAGAACCCGGCGGGCCTGAAGGACGCCTCCGAACGCTCCGTGCTCCCGATCGCCGCCGACGAGTCGTGCGTCACGCTCGCGGACATCCCACGGATCGCCGACCGCTGCGACATCGCGAACCTGAAGCTGATGAAGTGCGGCGGCCTGCTGGAGGCGAAACGGATGGTCCACGCCGCCCGCGCGCACGGCCTCGACGTCATGCTCGGCTGCATGGTCGAGTCGAATGCCGCCATCGCCGCCGGCTGTCACCTCGGACCGCTGCTCGACTACGCGGATCTGGACGGCAGCCTGCTGCTCGCGGACGGGGCGGACCCGTTCGAGGGCGTTCCGATGCCGGAGGGGAGGATCGATCTGGAGGGGTTCGACCGCGCGGGGACCGGGGCGGTTGAGGGGGGCGAGGGCGGGCGATAGCGAGCCTTCGTTGCGATCGGCGAACGGTGTGAGCCGCGAGCGAGCGAGAGCGCGACGGCGACCGGGTCGTCCGCCGGCCGCGACTACTCCCCGACCAACTCCTCGTACTGCGCGCCGGTCTGCTTCAGCGTCGCCGTCGAGTAGAGGCGCTCGTGGTCGAACGGGAGGTAGTCGTCGGCCAACTCGTCGATCTTCGCGTCGACGGCCTCCGCCTCCCGGCCGTGGACCATCGTGAAGAGGTTGTACGGCCAGTCCTGGTCGGGCCGGCGCGGTCGGTGGTAACAGAGGGTGACGTACGGGAGCTCCCCCACCCGCTCCCCGAGCTCGTCCAGCCGGTCGTCGGGCACGTCCCACACGACCATGCAGTTGTTCCGGAAGCCGGTGACGATGTGGTTCACGACGCAGCCGATCCGTTTGATGCAGCCGTCCGCCAGCAGGCGCTCGATCGCCGCGAGCACGTTCTCCACGTCGGCGCCGACGGCGTCGGCGACGTCGCGATACGGCGTCGCGCTGAGTGGAAAGCCGTCCTGGATCTCGACCAGGAGCGCCCGGTCCAGCGCGGAGAGGTCGCCGGTCGCGCTCTCGGAGATCCGGGTCGCCGCGGCGTCCGTCGAGTCGAGCGACTCCCTGGCGAACGCGTCGTCGTTCCACACCGGGAACTCCAGGTCGATGTAGTAGTCCGTCAGCATCGGGAGGTTCAGCACCGAACAGCCGGTGCGCTCCTCGATCTCCGCGAGGATCCGGTCGCGGGTCTCGCGGCTGGCGGCGGTGACGACGAACCACTGGTTCCACTCGTGGTCGCGGCGGTAGTTGTGGTTCACCTGCCGGTAGCCGTTGATCACCTCCGCGACCTCCTCGAAGCGGTCCTCGGGGGCCGAGACGGCCGCCAGCGTCGACGAGCCGATCACCGGCGGGTTGAGCACCGCGCCGAAGCGGCGGAAGACGCCCCGATCGCGGAGCCGTTTCACCCGGTCGAGCGCCTCCCCCTCGTCGATACCGAGGTCGTCGGCGACGACCCCGAACGGGCGCTCGGCGACGGGGAAGCCGCTCTGGTAGTCGTCGATCAGCCGCGCGTCCACGTCGTCGAGGCCGGCGCGCCAGTCGTCGGTCGCGTCCGCGTCCGCGCCATCGCCCTCGGCGCTACTCATTGGCCGTCGTAGGGACCGGCGGCACCTACCGGTTTCGCTCGTCGCCGAGCCCGCCCCCTCGGGTAACCGGGTGGTTTTTGCGGCGAACGCCCGTTCGATCGGACATGGCGAAGGCGACCACCGAGGCGGACGAGGAATTCGGCGAGTGGCCGCTCAAGCGGCTGATGACCGAGGTGTGCGGCTCCGGCCCGAAGTCGGCCGACGACATGACCCGCGCGCAGGCGAGCGAGGCGATGCGCCGGATCTTCGCGGGCGAACCGGACCACACCACGCTGGGCGCGTTCTGGCTGGCGAACCGCTGGAAGCGCAACAACCCCGAGGAGCTGGCGGCGTACGTCGACGAGATGTGCGCGCGCGTCGAGTACGCCGAGCCCGAGGTCGACCCCGTCGACTGCGGCGCCAACTACGACGGCAAGGGTGACACCGCGATCCTCGGGGCTGCCGCGGGCATCGTCGCCGCCGGCGCCGGTACACCCGTCGTCGTCCACTCGGGCGACCGCGTGCCGACCCAGAAGCAGGACGCGTACAAGCACGTCCTCGACGAACTCGGGATCGCGACCGAGCTGACGCCGCGTGACTCCGCCGAGATGGTCGACGAGACCGGCTTCGGCTTCTACTACCAGCCGGCGTTCAACCCCGCGGTCGACGACCTGTTCGAGCGCCGTGACATGATGGGGGTGCGCTCGTTCGTCAACACGATCGAGACGCTCGCGAACCCCGCGGGCGCCTCCACCCACCTCGGCTCGTTCTACCACCTCGCGTTCGCGAAGAAGGTGGTCGACACGTTCGTCGAGAGCGAGTTCCACGACCTCGGCCGCGTCATCATGTTCCAGGGCATGGAGGGGTACGACGACATCCGGCCCGGGTACACGAAAGTAGCTGAATGGAACGCGGGAGGCGACGCGGACGGCGAGGGCGGCAGCGAGAGCGATTCCTTCACCGACTTCGAGATCGAGACGGCCGAGTACGGCATGGACTTCGAGGAGGCCGACCTGGAGGTCGACGACGTGGCCGTCGACTCCGCGACGCTCACCGAGGCGGTCGTCGCCGGCGAGCGCGACGACCACTGGCGCGACGCCGTCGCGCTCAACGCCGCCTTCCGGATCTACGCCGGCGGCGACGCCGATAGCATCGAGGAAGGGCTCGATCTCGCCCACGAGGCGATCGACGACGGCGCCGCGGCGGCGGTGTTGGTGGACCTGCGCGACTTCTGAGAGGCGCCCACGAACGAGCCGCGTCCGCGGTTCTCACCGCTGAGACCCGGCGCACGAGGTTTATTACCGGTCGCGCGCGCCGTCCACGCAGCATGGCCGTGGGACCGGCGAGCCTGTACCAGCTGTTCTTCCTCGCGGCCAGCGCCGTGGTCGTCCTGCTCGCGCTCTCGACGTACGTACTCGGCAGACTGATCGGCCACGACCGCGCGTTGGGCGCGATGCTCGCCCTCGTCGCCGTCTTCACCGGTACCGGCGCGGGGTTCGGGCTGCCCGCCGACGCCGCCACGCTCCCGCTCGCGCTCGGGTTCGCGTTCCTCTACGTCCCGGTCGGCGTCGGCGGCCTGCTCGCGAAGGCCGTCTCGGTGGCGCCGTGGCGCGAGGTGTGTCGCCTCCTCATCGGCGGCTGGATGGCCGCGCTCGTCGTCGCGCTCGTCACGCAGGCCGCCGGCGCGTCGCTGCCGGCGCTCATCGGCTGGACGCCCGGACTGCTCGGGGTCGAGTGGTACGTCGGGTTCCTCGGGTACATGGCGTTGCTCGGCGTCGTCGCCGGGGGCTTCACGCTCGTCCTGTTGAGGCGGGGGGACGGCGAGGCGGCGCCCGTCGCCGCCGGCGGGTGAGTCGCCCCCGTCGGGGGCGAGCGAGCCGCTCCCGTCGCCGGCGCGACGATCGCCTCACTCGATCTCGCGTTCCTCGTCGTCGAGCCGGATCGCGATGCCGACGAGCGTCTGGCCCGCGGTGACGGTCGCCTCGCGGGCGACCGAGTAGACGACGCCCGAGCGGTCGGCGGTCGCCTCCTGGCGCACCTCGTAGGTCGTCGGGTCGTACACCTCGCCGACGTACTTCCCCTCGACGACCTCGTCGCCGACGGCGACGTCGGCGGCCGCGCGGAACAGCCCCGACTCGCCGGCGGTGACCCGTCCGAGGTGGTTGCGCGCGCGGGTGCCGTCCCACTCCGGGACGCCCCCGTCGTCATCCAGCACGCCCGCGTGGCGGAGCGCGCGCTCGGTCCCCTCGACGCCGGCCTCGATCGCGTCGTCGACGAGTTCCTTGTTGTGCGCGAGTTCGGGCGTGATCGAGGGGATCCCCTCCCGGGTCGCCGCGACGCGGAGCTTCCCGCCGAAGTTTCGGCTGTCCCACTCCTCGTCGGCGTCCTCGCCGGCCGACTCCGCCAGCAGGAGGTCCGTCCCGAACGCCTCCGCGAGCCGGCGACAGTCGTCGTCGCCCCGGAGGTACACTGTGTGCGTGAGCATGTCGCGGCTCCCGGTGTGGAGGTCGACGATGTAGTCCGCCTCGCCGGCGTACCCCCACAGCGTCGCCGCCATGCGCTCGTGGAGGGTGCCGTCGGCGTCGCCGGGCCAACAGCGGTTCATGTTCGGGTTCACCGAGTCGTACGCCTCCGGCGTCGTGTACGAGACCGTGTCGAAGGTAAGCGGGTCCGCGACGGGAACGACGTGGACCGTCCCGGCGATGTCGGCGGCGACGAGGTCGTCGTGAAGCTGCCGGCACACCGCGGCGCCGTTGATCTCGCGGCCGTGCTGGGCCGCCTGCACGTAGACGGTCGGGGTATCGTTCGAATCGTCGTCGCCCGTGCCGCCGTTCGAGTCGTTGCTGTCGGCGTCGCCCGCGCCGTTGTCCGCGCCGTCACCGCCCGACACGGGCGTGTACGTGTGGACGGTTGTCTCGATGGCGACGCCCGAGGGGAGGCGTGCGAGCGTGAGGCGCTCGGCTTCGTGGTCGGCCATGGCGGCCCTTCCGCGGCCGGCGGCTTGTAGCTGTGGCCCGGTGCCCGGTTGACGACGGGCGGACGGCGGGCGACCCGGCCGACGGCGAAGCCGAACGACTTTCCCCCCTCCGCGGTCTGGAGGGTTGTATGAGCGACGACCTGCCGCACGTCACGCTGCACACGACCCACGGCGACATCGAGATCGAGCTGTACGCCGACCGCGCGCCCCGGACGGTCGAGAACTTCCTCAACCTCGCGGAGCACGACCCCGCCGCCAGCGACGAGCCCGGCGTCGAGACGACGACCTGGGAGGACCCCGAGTCCGGCGAGATCCGCGGCGACTCGCTGTACGAGGGCGTCGTCTTCCACCGGATCATCTCCGACTTCATGATCCAGGGCGGCGACCCCACCGGCACCGGCCGCGAGGGCCCCGGCTACGAGTTCGACGACGAGTTCCACGACGACCTCACCCACAGCGGCGCCGGGATCCTCTCGATGGCGAACTCCGGCCCGAACACCAACGGCTCGCAGTTCTTCATCACGCTCGACGCCCAGCCCCATCTCGACGGCCGCCACGCCGTCTTCGGCGAGGTCGTCGACGGGATGGACGTGGTCGAGGAGATCGGCTCGGTGCCGACCGGCCGCAACGACGAGCCCCGCGATGACGTGAAGATCGAGCGCGTCACCGTCGACCGATAAGACGGCCGCCCGCCCGACTCACTCCCGCGCGAGGAACCGCTCGAATATCTGCGGATACTCCTTCAACTTCATCCGCGCGATCAACGCGTAGCAGTAGGCGTCGACGCGGTCGCGCCACAGGGGCCGTTGGTAGCTCCCGGCGAACCCGACCTCGGCCACGTCGATGTCCTCGCCGGCGCGCGCCGTCAGGATCGACAACAGCGGCGGCGGCGAGTCGCCGACGACCCGCCGGAAGCGCCGCATCGCCGCGCGCTTCTCGCGGATGACGTGGCCCGAGTCGAACGACCGCGGGCCGTCCGGCTCCATCACGAGCGCGTCGACCGCGCGGTCGTGCGCGCGCCGTTGTGCGAGCGCCTGCCCGGCCTCGACGGCGTTCACGAGCCCCAGATCCTCGTCCCAGTCGGCGACGAGGTAGTCCGTGTCGTAACACCACATCGAGAGCTTCCAGCGGGCCGTGTGGTAGGGCCCGGGGCCGTGGTCGTCCTCGATCGACTCGATCTCCTCGCGGAGTTCGCCCCGGTCCGGGAACTCGTCGATCGCTTCACGGAACCGCGTGTCGAGCCGCTCGATCCGGTCGGCCCACGGCTCGCCGTCGTCGCCGAGGAGTTCCTCGATCTGTTCGCGGTAGTGCTCGGCGTCGCGGACGCGCAGGACAGCCAGGCGGTTGCCGGCGTGGATCGACGCGATCTCGTCGGCGTCGTATCCACGGTCGCGGTCCGGGTCGGGCTCGTGGGCGTCGAGCCGAACGAGCCGGATCCGTCGCTCGATCTCGTGGTACCAGCCGAGGTCGCGGCCGGGTTCTGCGACCGGATAGTCGTCGATCCCGTCGAGGATCCGGTCCGCTCGCTCCCGGATCGCCGTGCCTCGCTCGGCGAGCTGTTCGGGGTCGGCCTCGGGGCGGTCGAGTCGCGCGAGCGCGAACCCCACGTCCTCGGCGGCGAACCCCATCCCGCCGGTGGCGTAGAACGTCGCCTCCCGGTAGCGCCCCTCCTCGAGGTACTCCCGGGCGTCCTCCAGCCAGCCGCCGTCGCCGGTGAACCGTTCGTCGGTGTCGAGTTCGTCCCACAGGTCGCGGCCGCGCTCGACCTCCGCCGCGAGTCGATCGACGGCGTCGCGCGCGTGCGCCTCGCTCACGGGCGGGTGCCAGCGGTGGTCGGTCGGGTCCGGGAGCCACTTCGAGGCCCGATCGGTAACGGGATCGGGGAGAGCGGTCGGTTCGGTCGCGCCGACGCCGACGGTGGCGCCCGCGAGCGCGAGCCCGGCGCCGGCGAGGAGGCCGCGCCTGCTCGGGGAGGGGAGGTCGGGGACCATACGCGTTCGGTGCTCGTCCCCGGCTGAAATGTCTTGTCGTGCGTCGGGTCGCCCGGCTCAGACGCCGCGCAGGAAGTTCTCGATCACGTCGTGGCCGACGGCCGTCAGCACCGACTCGGGGTGGAACTGCACCGCCTCGATGGGGTGCTCGCGGTGGCGCACGCCCATCACCAGCTCCTCCCCGTCGTGGTCTGTCGTCGCCGTGACGGCGAAGCAGTCGGGCACCTCGGTGGCGATCAGCGAGTGGTAGCGACCCGCCCGGAAGCCCTGCGCCAGCCCGGCGAACACGCCCGCGCCGTCGTGGTCGACGGGGAACGCTTTCCCGTGGACCGGCTCGGGCGCGTGGCCGACGCTGCCCCCGTACTCGTACACCGCGGCCTCCAGGCCGAGACAGACGCCCAGCGTCGGCACCTCGGGCGACAGCTCGCGGAGGACGGGCGCGGAGACGCCCACGTCCCGGTCGTTCTTCGGGTGGCCCGGTCCCGGCGAGATGAGGAGCGCGTCGGGGTCGGTGTCGCGCACCTCCGCCAGCGTCGCGGCGTTCTTCAGCACCGTGATCTCGGGCGTCTCGCCGTCGATCCGGAGGTCGGAGACGTACTCCACGAGGTTGTACGTGAACGAGTCGTAGTTGTCGACGACGGTGACGTTCACCGGTCCACCTCCGGGGTGTCCGTCGAGGTCTCCGTCGGCTGCTCACCCTCGTCCTCGGTCCCGTCGCCGTCGTCGTCTCGCGGCTCCGCCGCTCGGCCGTCCGCGGCGTGGTTCGAGACGCTTTGCGTCTCGTCATCACGAGAGCCTTCGGCTCTCGAACGACTTCGCGCCGCGCGCTCGACCCGGATCCGGTCGACGGCGTCGAGCACGCCGGCCATCTTCTGCTCGGTCTCCTCGTACTCGCTGGCCGGGTCCGAGTCGGCGACGACGCCGGCGCCCGCGCGGACGGTCAGGCGGTCGGGGCCGACCCCGCCGTCTCGCGGCTCCGTCGCTCGACTTCCCGTGCCGCTTCGCGGCACGCCGTGTTCCACCGTCGCCGTCCGGATCACGATCGCGAAGTCGGCGTCGCCGGTCCACGAGTAGTAGCCGACGCCGCCGCCGTACACCCCCCGCGGCTCCAGCTCCAGCTCGTCGATCAGCTCCATCGCCCGCACCTTCGGCGCGCCGGTGAGGGTGCCCGCGGGGAACGTCGCCCGCGTCGCGTCGAAGGCGTCCGCGTCGGCCGCGACCGTCCCAGTCACGGTCGACTCGATGTGCTGGACGTGGCTGTACTTCAGGACGTTCATGAACTCCTCGACGCGGACGCTCCCCGCCTCGCTCACGCGGCGAACGTCGTTGCGCGCCAGGTCCACGAGCATCGTGTGCTCGGCGCGCTCCTTGCCGTCAGCCAACAACTCGCCCGCCAGCTTCCGGTCCTCGACGGGCGAGGTCCCCCGCCGGATCGTGCCCGCGATGGGGTTGGAGACGACGCGGTCGCCGTCGACGGAGACGAGCGTCTCCGGGGACGCGCCGATCACCGAGCGGTCGCCGTGGCGCAGCAGGTACATGTACGGCGAGGGGTTCACCGCCCGAAGCGACTCGTACAGGCCGAGGTCGTCCACCTCGCCCTCCAGCGTCCGCGTGCGGGAGATCACGCCCTGGTACACCTCGCCGTCGAGGACGGCCTCCTTCGTCTCGCGGACGGCGTCCTCGTACTCCTCGCGCGGGCCGGCCGTCTCGCGGTCGACGCGGACGCCGCCCGTCGCGGGCGCCTCGGCGTTCCGGAGGGTCGACGCCACATCGGCCGCCTCGTCGGCCAGGCGGTCGTACACCGCGCCGGGGTCGTCGTCGCCGACGATCGGCGTGAACACGAGCGAGACGCTCCCCTCGCGGTCGTCGAACGCGAGCGTTCTGGTGGTGAGCACGAACTCGGCGTCCGGCACGACGGGGTCGGGGCGGTCGACGCCGACCTCCCCGAGCCACAGGTCGTACACCGCGTCGTACGCGAGGAAACCGACGAGCCCGCCGTCGAGCGTCTGGCGGTCGTTGTCCGGGAAGCCCACGCGGTCGAGGTCGGGCAGGGCGGCGCGCACGCGGTCGACGGTGTCGCCGGCGGCGGGGCCGCGAACGTCGACGTAGTCGGCGGCCGGTCCCAGCCGCTGAAGGTCGGTGCCGTCGGGGCCGACCGCGATCACCGCCTCGGGGTCGTAGCCGACGAACGAGTAGCGCGCGTGGCGCTCGGCGGTGCCGTCGGTGCCGCCGTCGCTCCTCGCGTCGCCGCCGTCGCTTCCGGTGCCGGCGCGGCCGCGCGAACTCGGCGCGAACGCGCCGTCGGGGTCGCTGGAGGCGACCTTCTCGGCGCTCTCCAGCAGGAACGAGTGGTTCGAGCGATCCGCGAGCGCCGCGTAGGCGGTCAGCGGCTCCACGTCGACGCCCAACTCGGCGGTCGCGTGGACGACGCACGGGCCGTCGCAGTCGGTCGACTCGACCAGGTCGACGAACGCCTCGCGGGAGCGCGAGAGGTGAACGCCGGGCTCGCTCTGCTCGCCCTCGCGGGTCACTCGTACACCTCCTCGGCCTCGCCGAGCGCGCGCCCGGCGTTGCGGACGAACCGCGAGACGGCCGCGTGGTCCTTCGCGCCGGGCGAGCGCTCGACGCCGCTGGCGACGTCGACGGCGAACGGCTCGACGGTCGCGGCCGCGTCGGCGACGTTCTCGGGGGTCAGGCCGCCCGCCAGTACGACCGGGGAGACGAGCTCTCGGCGCAGGTCGGCCGCGGCCGTCCAGTCGCCCGTTTCCCCGGTGCCGCCGCCGCCGTCCTCGTCGGTCGAGTCGACCAGCAGCGCGTCCGCTGCCTCGTCCAGCTTCCGCGCGCGGTCGGGCTCGTCGTAGTCGACCACCGGGACGACCTTCGTCTCGGTCTCCGCGCGGATGTAGCCGATCTCCTCGGGCGAAAACTCGCCGTGGAGCTGGACCACGTCCGGCGTCACGGTCCGGACGGCGTCGACGGCGTCCCCGGCGGTCTCGGGCATCGTGACGAGCACCGTCGTGAGCAGCGGCGGCGCCATCGACAGCAGGTCCGCCGCCTGCGCGAGGTCGACCTCGCGGGGCGTGTCGACCGACACCTCGGAGATGACGCCGACGGCGTCGGCGCCGGCGTCGGCGACCGCGCGGAGGTCGGCGCCGTTGGTGACGCCGCAGATCTTCACGCGGACCATCAGCTCCGGAGCGCCTCGAACGTCGCGGCGGCGTCGCCCTCGTCGATGGCGTTCGCCGCCACCTCGGTTCCCTCCTCGATCGAGTCGGCGAGGCCGGCGACGTAGATCGCGGCGCCCGCGTTCGCGAGGATCACGTCGCGCTTCGGGCCGGTCACGTCGCCGCGGACGATCCCCGTCAGGTCCTCGGCGTTCTCCTCGGGGGTGCCGCCGGCGATGTCGGCGACGGGGGCGCGGTCGAGGCCGATGTCCTCGGGGGTGAGGGTGAACTCGGTGACCTCGTCGCCGTCGACCTCGGCGACCGTCGTCGGACCGTGGAGCCCGATCTCGTCGGCGCCGTCGCCGTGGACGACGAGCGCGCGCTCGACGGGCATGTGCGTGAGCGACTCGGCGATGACCGGGACGAGATCCGGGTCGTACACGCCGAGCACCTGCGCGTCGGCGCCCGCGGGGTTGGTGAGCGGCCCGAGGACGTTGAAGATCGTCCGCATCCCGAGCTCTTGGCGCGGGCCGATGACGGCCTTCATCGCGGGGTGGAACACCGTCGCGAGCATGAAGCCGATGCCGTCGCGCTCGATGGCGTCCTCGACGGCCGGCGGCTCGGCGTCGACCTCGACGCCCGCAACCTCCAGCACGTCCGCCGAGCCCGACGACGAGGAGACGGAGTAGTTGCCGTGCTTGGCGACGGTGACGCCCGCCCCGGCGGCGACGATCGCCGACGTGGTCGAGACGTTGATCGTGTCGTAGTCGTCGCCGCCGGTGCCGCAGGTGTCGACGAGCGGGCCGGCGTCGGGCTCGATCGTCCGCGCGGCCTCGCGCATCCCCTGTGCGAACCCGGCGATCTCGGCCTCCGTCTCGCCTTTCGCGCGCAACCCCGCGAGCAACGCGCCGATCTGCGCCTCGGTCGCCCCCTCGAACACTGCCGTCGACGCCTCGCGGGCCGCCGCGACGCTCAGGTCCTCCCCCTCCGTCACGCGCTCGATGTGATCTTGTATACTCATTGTGAACCACCGTTGTCGGTGTTGGTTGTACGATGTACGAATGTGTGCATCGCAATAAGGCTGTCGCGGGCGGCGGACACGTGGGCGTCGCTGGCGTGTGTGGCGGTCGAGCGCGGCTGTCGGTCTCGAACACGGACCGTCGGTCGCGACCTACTCCGCGTCGTCGCCGTCGCGGTCGCCGTCGCCGTCATCGTCGCGGACGGCGGTCGGGTCCGTCGGGAACTCCTCGACCTCGTTCGCGAGGCTGGCGGCGTCGCCGGCGACCGTCTCGACGTCGACGCCGGCCTCGTTCGCGACCGTGCGGAGGTGAGAGGCCAACAGCGCCAGCGTCTCCAGTCCCGCCTGCTCGCCCTCGCTGCGGCGGGCGGTCGTGGTGTCCACGCGGTCGCCGCGGACCACGCCGACGTGGAGCGCGGTGAGGTCGTCGGCGTCCTCGAGGAGGGCGCGAGCGGCCGCCAGTTCGCGCTCGAACGTCCGGTCCGCGGGCGCGTCGCTGTCGGACGCGTCCCCGTCGGGGTCGTCGCTGTCGGGGTCGTCGCCGTCGGTCGCGTCGGGGGTGTCGTCGCTCACGGGCGGGTCGTCGCGGGGGGCGAGGAAAAGCGGTCGGGTGCGGGTCGGCGCGCGTCTACTCGTCGGGGCGCGGGCGCGCGGTGAACAGCGTCGGGACGATGCTGAACGGCTCATACACCGACTGGTGGCACGGGCAGTACACCTCGTTGGCCGCGTTGAACTTCGTGCCGCCCTCGGCCTTGAAGCCGGGCACGCAACAGAAGTGGGTGCACTTGTTGAGCCACGCGATGACGCCCTGGGAGGTCGACGCCTGGAGCCACTGCTGGACGTCCGAGGTAACGGTGTACGGCTCGTCCTGGTCCGGGGCGGGCGCCTGCCCGTTCTCCGCGAGCTGCTCGATGATCGTCGACCGGAGGACGTTCACCGGGATCGTGTCCTCGGTGTCCTGGGAACGCCAGTTGGCGGTGCCGGGCTTGCCGATGCCGGCGACGCCGACCCCGTTGCCCCACGTCTCGTAGTCGTCGAACATGCTGATGTTGAGGGCGGTGCCGGCCTCGATGTCGTTTTGCCACTCGAAGCCGGGGGCGCTGCCGACGTAGAACACGTTGTCCGACTCGTAGGTCGGCTGGATCCCCTCGTACGTCTCGACGCCGCAGTACTGGAACCACTCCGTGGAGTACGTCTTGCCGCCCAGATCCATCTCGGCGACGTTGATCGTCTGGCCCTGCACCGTCTCCTGGCTCACCTCCGGCCAGACGCCCTGGATCGTCCCGTCGCTTTGGATCTCGATGGGGACCTGCGGCATGCCGCGCGGCGCCGGGCCCGCGGTGTTCTCGATCGCCATCGCCTCGGTGGCCCCCCCGCCGCGCCCCGGGGAGGTGGTGAGGCTGTTGACGGCAGCCGACCCGGTGGCCCCGACGCCCGCGAGGGCCGCTCCGCCAACGACGCCCTTGACGAACCGGCGACGGCCGGACTCGCCGGGGTACTTGTCGTCGTCTGCGCTCATAGCTCCCTCTCGGGAGGCGCCACGCAAAAGCCTGACGAAAGGGTGAACCCGGGCGTCTCCCGTCGATTCTGTCGCGCGTCGACCGGGGGAAACACGCTCGCGTCCACCGGGTAAAACACCCTCCCCGTCGACACGCCGTCGCTCCGCCGCCGCGATTCCGTTCCGGTTCGGTTCCGAACGGAGCCGTCCGGAGCGCTCCACATCCCTCATAGCGAGCTTCTTGTCGCGTCCACCGAACCGTTCTGTTGGCGACCGCGTCACCACGACCCGAGTCGCCGGTTCCGTGTCCATCCCCGTCGGGCGGTACAGCCACGCCCGTCGGGATCGAATCGCGTGCCATCGAGCGGCGCGCCGGCCGACCGCCAATTCTATTTACTCGATCGTGAAGGAATTTCACGCAATATTGCCCCCTATCGGGAGGGTTGTCCCTCACCCTCGTGCATGTGAGTGTATGTCATTCGATGCGCGGGATGTCGGTCGCGACATCCGCGAGCTGGCCGCGCTGCTGGGAGAGGTGCTCGAGCGGCAGACGTCGAGGGAGGCGTTCGACACCGTCGAGGAGGTCCGTCGCGCCTCCATCGACTACCGCCGTGGCGACGCCCCGTCGCGCGACCCGGTTCGCGAGCGGCTGTCGGGGCTGGACCCGGAGACGACCCGCACGGTCGCGCGGGCGTACGCGGCGTACTTCGAACTCGTCAACGTCGCCGAGGAGCGCGAACGCGTCCGGGCGGTCCGCCGGGGCCGCGCGGAGGGCGATCTGGGCGACGGCCTCGACCGCACCGCCGAGGCGCTCGCCGAGGTCGACGCCGACACCGCCCAGCAGGTACTGGAGGACGTCCGCGTCGTCCCGACGTTCACCGCTCACCCGACGGAGGCGCGCCGGAAGACGGTGAAGGCGAAGCTCCGACGGGTCGCGGAGATCCTCCGTGACCTGGACGAACGCCGCCTCACCGACGGCGAGTTCGACGAGTTGGACCGCGATCTGGAGTCGGAGGTCGAGACGCTGTGGTCGACGCGGCAGGTCCGCCCGCGGCGACCCACCCCGACCGACGAGGCGCGCGACGTGCGCTGGTACCTGGAGAACACGCTGTTCGACGTGGCCGCCGAGGCCGAGGCCGCGCTGACCGACCGCGTGGTCGAGGCGCACCCGGACCTGGACGCCAGCGACGCGGCCGACGCGGCCGGCACCCTCGACTTTCGCTCGTGGGCCGGCTCCGACCGCGACGGCAACCCGTTCGTCACGCCCGAGGTGACGAGCGAGACGCTGGAGTCCCAGCGCGAGGCGGTACTCGACCGCTACGTCGACGCCCTGACCGACGTGCTGGGCGCGCTCAGCCAGGAGGGCGAGCGCCTCGACCACACCGACGAGTTCCAGGCGCGCGTCGCCGCCGACCGCGAGGCGGTGCCGGCGGTCGCCGACGACGCCGACGAGCGCTACCCCGAGGAGCCGTACCGCCGCGCCGTCACCGTCGTCCGCGCCCGCGTCGAGCGCGTCGACGATCTCCGTCCCGGCGGCTACGACGACCCCGACGACCTCGTCGCCTCGTTGCGGGCGCTGGCGGGCGACCTGCGCGCGAACGGCCACGAGACGACCGCCGCAGAGCGCGTCGACCCGCTGGTTCGGCGCGTCGAGACGTTCGGCTTCTCGCTGGCGGCGCTGGACCTGCGCGACCATCAGGAGAACCACACCGAGACGGTCACGGACGTGCTCGCGCGCGAGGGACTCGACTACGGGGCGATGGACGAGGACGAGCGCGTCGCCGTCCTCACGGAGTCGGTCGTCGACGACGCCGTCGGGAGCCTCGACCCCGGCGAGGAGTTCTCCGAGACCAGCGAGCGCGTCTGCGACCGGTTCCGCGCGTTGGCCGACTGGCACCGCGAGTACGGCGAGGAGGCGATCGACGCCTACTGCATCTCGATGACCGAGGAGCCCTCCCACGTGCTGGAGGTGCTGTACCTCGCGGACCTCGCCGGCGTCGTCGACCTCCCGGACCACTGCGGGCTCGACGTGGTGCCGCTGCTGGAGACGGCCTCGGCGCTCGCGAACGCCCGCGACATCTTCGACACGCTCGTCAACAACGACGCGTACGGCGCCGCGCTGGAGGAGCGAGGGAACCTCCAGGAGGTGATGCTCGGCTATTCCGACTCCAACAAGGAGAACGGCCCGCTGGCGGCGGCGTGGGACCTCCAGCAGAACGCCCGCCGGCTGGCGGAGGTCGCCGACGATCTGGGCGTCGAGCTGCGGCTGTTCCACGGCCGCGGCGGCTCCATCTCCCGCGGCGGCGGCCCGATGAACGAGGCGATGCTCGCGTTGCCGCCGGAGACCGCGACCGGCGAGATCAAGTTCACCGAGCAGGGCGAGGCCATCGCCGAGAAGTTCGCCAACCCTCGGGTCGCCGAGCGCGAGTTGGAACAGATGCTCGACGCGCAGGTTCGCGCCCGCCTGCGCGCGCTGCAGGGAACCGCGCCCGACGTGCGTGAGGAGTGGGAGGCGGCGATGGACGCCGCCGGCGAGGGCGCCCGGGACGCCTACCAGGACCTGCTGGAGACCGACGGCTTCGTCGAGTTCTTCGAGACGGCGACGCCGATCACCGTGATCGAGGACCTCAACATGGGGTCGCGGCCGGCCTCGCGGTCGGGCGAGCGGACGGTCGAGGACCTGCGCGCGATCCCGTGGGTGTTCTCGTGGACTCAGAGCCGCGCCATCCTCCCCGGTTGGTTCTCGACCGCCTCCGGACTGGACACCTACCTGGAGGACGGCGGCGACCTCGATACCCTCCGGGAGATGTACGAGGAGTGGCCGTTCTTCCGGACGACGGTCGACCACGTCGCGCTGTCGCTGGCGCGCACGGAGCTGGAGATCGCCGCCGAGTACGCCGACCTCGCGCCCGAGCACCTCCGCGAGGAGTTCTTCCCGCGCATCGAGGCGGAGTACGAGCGCGCGGTCGAGCTGGTCCGGGAGATCACCGGCAACGACGAGCTGGTCCGCCGCGAGTGGCTCGACGAGAGCCTTCAGCGCCGCAACCCCTACGTGGACCCGCTGAACCTCCTGCAGGTGGACCTGCTCTCGCGAACCCACCTGACCGAGGCGGAGGAACGCGCGCTCCGCCTGACGGTGAAGGGGATCGCGGCCGGGATGAAGAACACCGGATAACGATCCCCGACCGCGCAGTTCGGTCGATTCATCGCCGTCGACTGCCGCTCACCGACCCAGCACGCGCAGCGCCGTGCGAACCGCATCGCCGCCGAACAGCGTGACCGCCGCGGCGACGACGACCACGGACAGCGCCGTCCAGAGGGTCCCCGGCGGCGGCTCGACGGTCGCGAACCGCACGAGCGCTCCGCCGAGCACCGCGAACACCACCGCGACCGCCAACACCTGCCGGGACGCCGGCCCGACGGGATCGTCGCGTTCGTCGTCTCCGTTGGAGGTTTCTCGCATCGTATCCGACCGATGCCCCCGCTCGGGGTTAACTATCGGCCTTGTCCGGAGTGAAAGTAAAACGCGCGAACGGACGGACCGTGCTGCGTCGACGACAGGGGTCGATGACGGATGTAGAGCGGTCGGGGCGGCGGCTCAGGCGTCGACCCGGTTCCAGGGCGCCTCCTCGAAGTCGACGATGCGGTGTTCCTCGGAGAGGCCGTCGATAGTCGCGACCTCCTCGTCGGTCAGCTCCAGCTCCGTCGCCGCGAGGTTGTCGCGGATGTGCGCCTCGCTCGTCGCCTTCGGGATCGCGGCGAGCTCGTCGTGGGCGAGCAGCCACGCGATCGACACCTGCGCGGGCGTGGCGTCGTGGGCCTCCGCGATCTCGACGATCTCGTCGATGTCGGCGACCTGATTGCGCGCGATCGGACAGTAGGCGACCAGCCAGTGGCCGTCCTCGCGGGCGTACTCGCGAAGCTCCTCCTGTTGGAGCATCGGGTGACACTCGACCTGGTGGGCGAAGAGATCCACGTCGAGGTGTTCACGCGCCACGTCGAGTTGATCCGGTCGGAAGTTCGAGAGGCCGACGCGGTCGACGGTGCCCTCGGCGACGAGGTCGTTCAGCGCGCGGGCCGTCTCCTCGGCGTCGTAGCTGTTGATCGGCCAGTGGACGTACAGCAGGTCGATGGCGTCGACGCCGAGGCGCGCGGCGGACTCGTGGGCGGTGTCGTAGGCGTCGTCGTAGCTCAGGTTCTCCGTCCGGAGCTTCGTCGCGACGAAGAGGTCCTCGGGGTCGGCGCCGGCGGCCTCGATCCCCTCGCGGACGAGCGCCTCGTTCTGGTAGCCCTGCGCCGTGTCGATCGCGTCGTAGCCGGCCTCGACGGCCGTCCGGACGCTCTCGACGCACTGCGGGCCGGTGAGCTGGTACGTGCCGAGACCGAACCGCTGGAAGTCGGACATACCCGACGCTTCGGGGCGGCGCCCCTCAAGGCGTCGGTGTCGGCGGGCGCCGCCGGGGCGTGAGCGGGCCGCCGTCGCCGTCCTCGGAGCCGTCCGATTTTCGCCCGACGAGAATCGGGGTCCTCGGAATGCGGTCCGACTTAATGGTTCGTGCTAACGTTTATCACTCTGAACGACCGCGTATCGGATGTACCGCATGTTCGAACGGTTCTCACACGGCTACTACCTGGGCGAACTGTACGTGCAGCCCAGCGACAGCGACAGCGCGGCGGCGATCAAGCGGGCGGATCACGAGCGCGTGAACGAACAGCTGTATGCGGACGAGGAGGGGATCACCCGACTCGACAACCCGCTCGTGATGAAGGTCGGGACGAAGCACTTCCCCGTCGTCGGCGACGAGGACGTCCCCTCTGGGACGCTCGCGCTCCCGGAAGCCGCGGTGCCGGAGGACCTCAAGTTCCGCCTGCCGGGCCGCAGCGAGGTGTTCCTCGCGAACGCCGAGCGCGCCGGCGACCTGCTCCGCTTCACCGGGTGGGAGGGAGACACCGGAGACCCCGCGGAGTACGCCTGAGCGGGGTCGCGGGCGACGCGTCCGCCGACGGGCACCGACGAGTAGCGACGCGAACCGGCACCAGCGACGGCAACCGGCACCCGCGTCGCCGGCCGATCCCCGTACCGTTTTTGCCCCGGGGGCTCGCCGACTGGCGTATGATCGATCGACTCCTCGGCAGGAGGCGCCTGAAGGAGCGCATCGCCGAGCTGGAGGGGGAACGCGACGACGCCGTCGCGCACATGGAGGCCGAGGAGGAGCGGCGCGCCGAGGCCGCCCGGAAGCGTCAGGAGGCCGAAAAGCGGGTCAACGAGCTGGAAACGCGGATCACGGAGCTTGAGGACCGCCTGGAGCGCGCCCAGCAGCGGGAGGCCGACGCCGACGCGAGCGTCGACTTCCGCGACATCGAGACGCTGCGGCCCGACCGCCGCGACGAGGTGCTCTCGCGCCTGCGGAGCGTGGAGACCGGCCCGGAGGGGGCGCTGTCGGCGTTCGTCGCCGACGACGGCGACGTGCCCGACGCGGTGTCGGCGGCGCTCGGCGAACGCGCGTCGCTGGCGCACCGGGCGGCCCCGACGCTCGTGTACGCCGACGACGCCGGGCTGGTGTCGTGCGCGCTCGCGCCGGCGCTGGACCCGGAGCCCTTCTGCGAGTGGTCGGCGGGCTTTCGGGTCGAGGAGGAGTGGTTCCGGCCGACGGGGCGGTTCGCGTTCGGGCTGGCGCGTTCGGACACCTTCGCGGTCGGCGTGTACGAGGGCGACGAGCGCGTCGACCTGGAGACGGTCCGGACGGACGTGATGGACGAGCACGACAAGGGCGGCTTCTCGCAGGCGCGCTACGAGCGCCTCCGCGAGGAGCAGATCGACGAGCATCTGGAGGAGTGTGAGGCGGCGCTGTCGGCGTTGCCGGCGGATCTGGACCGCGTGGTGCTGGTCGGCGAGTCGGGGATCGTGAAGCGGCTGGCGGAGCACGCGGATCACACCGCGGGTAGCGACGCGACCGGGAAGCCGGAGGCGGCGTTGGAGGAGGCGTTCTCGGAGTTCTGGACGGCGCGGCTGCGGCTGATCTGACGCGCGTCGTCCACGGTTCCGACCGTCGACCGGATCCGTCGGATCGCCCGGTGTTCAGGAAACGTCGATTGCCTATCGCTTCGGGGGGAACTGGCCGTCGCGTGGCTGAATGTGGCGATCGATCCGATGCAGTCCGGCGATCGGTCGACTCTACCGCAGCCATGCCTATTACTCCGGGTACTGAACTCCCTCGCATGACCGACGACTCCGAGTCTCAGATCATCCATCGCGAACTCGACACGGACGTGGAGAACCCGGGGGCGGAGATCGCCGGGATCGTCCAGGAGATCGAGGGGAAGGAGGCGACCGACCTGTCGACCATCTACGAGTGCGTCGACGGCGTGCTCGATCACGTCTTCTCCACGCCGCCGTCGCCGCGAGCACAGATGCAGGTCGAGTTCACCTACGAGTCGTACCGGATCACCGTCCATCAGGACGGCGAGGCGACGTTCCTGAAGACGGACTGACCCGCGTCACCGACCGATCGGCGGAATCGATCCGCGGTCCCGTTTCGGATCTCGCCCGCCGTAACCGCACCGCAGCCACGACCTCCCCAGCCGATTCGCTCACCCGGGCGCGGCGACGCCGCGCCCGGGTCGCTTATCCCTCGCGCGCATCCGGCGGACACTGAGGTCCGCCGGCACGCGCCACCGCGGAGTCACCGTCTTCGCGGCCTCAACAGGAGCAGTAGTACTCCCGGTCGGTGAACTCCCCGGTCAGGTACTTCACCGCGGGGGCGGGGTCGCTCGGGCGGTAGATCCCGGTCGTCAGGTCGCCCTCGCGCTCGAAGTCGCCGGAGACGAGGCTCGCCCAGTCGTCCTCGGAGAGCACGTCCCAGAACGCCGCGTCGGTGAGACACCGCTGGACGTAGTCCGGGAGGTACACCCACCGCGCGTCGCGGGGCCCGCCGCCGGCCGCGTCGGCCTCGTACTCGACGCCGTCGACGGCGTCGGCGTAGGCGGCCATCGGGAGGTTCGCGCCGGCGGCGACGGGCATCGAGATCCACTTCCACGGCCGCGTGTTCACGTCGAGCAGGACGTACTGTGCGCGGTCGGCGTCGTAGACGAACTCCGATTCGCTGATGCCGTGATACCCGGTCTCCTCCAGCACCGCGAGGGCGTGCTCGCGGACGGACGGCTCCTCCACGCGCTCGACTAGACAGGAGGTGCCGAACTCGGGGTACCGCACCGCGGCGTTGCCGACGACCGCGAGGGGGTCGCGGTCGGCCGACTCGGGCGGCATGTAGCTCGCGAGCGAGGTGTCCCGGCCCGCCTCGGTGTTCACCTTCTCCTGGGCGAGCACGGTCGCGTCGTGCTCGCGGGCCCCCGCGACGACCTCCTCGAACTCCCCGCGGTCGGCGACCTCGATGACGTTCGTCCCGAACGCCTCCTCGAACTTCCGCTTGTGCGCGGGCTTGACGACGAACGGGAACGCCAGCGTCTCGACGATCTCGTCGATCCCGTGTTCGCCGACCTCGTACGTCTCGGGGTACGGGACCCCGAGGTCCTCACACAGCGCGTAGAGGTTCGCCTTGTCGAGCACGCGCTCGACGCCGGCGAGATCCGAGAACGGCAGGCGGACGCCCGCGGGCTCGGTCTCGGCGAACCCGCGGACCCACTCGTCCATACAGGCGAACGCGACCGGCTCGAACTCGAGGGCGTCGGCGACGCGCTCCACGTCCGCTCGGAAGCCGTCGGCGTCGTCCAGCGGGTAGGTGACCTGCCCGGCGTAGTCGACGGCGTCGGAGGGCGGCGCGAGCCCCGAGTCGGTGCGATCCAGCGCGATCACGGGCACGCCGTGGGCCGAGAGCGCGCGGGCGACGCTCACGCCGGTGATGTGCGCGTTGGCGACGAGCGCGGGCGGGCGGTCGAAGTCGGCGTCCGACAGCGCCGCGACGAGCCCGTCGGTGTCGTGGAAGGTGTCGGCCATGCATCGGCGTTCGGTTCGGCGGGCTAAAGCCCCCGGTTCGCCGGCGTCGACTGCCGCCGATGGCGACGGCCGTGGTGCAGCCGGCGCGCGCTACGGCCGAGGCGATGATCGGCCGGCGTCGACGCGCTCGCGGGAGCGCGTCTGCGTCCCGCGAGCGCGCCGTTTATCCGACCGCCGACCCTCTCGACGGGCATGAGCGATACCGACGATACCGCCCGCGCCGACGCCGACAGCGCGGACGCCGACACCGACGCCGACGGCGTCGACGACAACGCCCTCCCCGGACGCGTCCGCCGCGCCGCCCGAGACCACGACGCCGTCGACGCGGACGCCCCCGACGGAACGCTCGCGATCACGTCAACGCCGTTCGACGCCGCGCTCGCCGTCGCGGAGGCCGAGGACGGCCGCGTCGAGTTCGACGTGACGGTGTCCGTGCCGACCCTCTCGGCCGTCGCCGAGGACGACGTGGCGGCCGTCGTCGAGGACGGCTGGCTCGACACCTTCGAGCGCCGGATCGCGGCCGTCGGCGACGTGACCGCCGCCGGCCACGATCTGGACCCGACGGTCGAGCGCCGCGGCGACGAGGTGGCCGTCGCCGAGTCGATCCGGGACGTGAACGAGCGCCGCGGACTGAACGACGCGGTCGCGATCGTCGACTTCGTCGAGGGGACGTACGTCCAGGGCGTGATCCCGGGCTACGAGTACGGCGAACCGGTGACGGGGCTCATCGGACGCGCGCGCGCAGCCGGCGGCGACGAGGGAAGCGGCGCGTTCTGAGACGGAACCGAGGAGGGCGGCGAACCGAGGTCGCCCCGTGTCCGGGTCTCAGTCTCGGTTCGGGTCCCGGTTCGGCGTTCAGCTCATCGCGATGTACGTCCGCGTGTCCTCGACGCCCGAGATCCCCTGGATCCCGTCGGCGGCGACGCGCTTCACCTCGGTCGGGTCCGCCACGTCGACCTTGACGACGAAGTCCATGTCGCCGGCGACGATGTGCGCCTCGGTGACGCCGTCGAGCTCGCGGATCGACTCGCGGATGCGGTCGGCGTCGCCGGAGGCGGCCTTCACCATCACGTACGCGACGACCATTCAGGCACCTCCCCCCGTTCTCGCGGCCGACGCGAGCGTCTCTCCTGCGTCGTCGCCGACGAGCAGCTGGCGCACGTCGTCGAGCACGCCGAAGTCCGCGAGGACGGCGACCCGGTCGCCCTCCTCCAGCGAGTCGTCGGGCAGCGGGATCCCCATCGGCTCGCCGCGCTTGCCGAACGCCAACAGCCGCGCGTTGGCGGGGAGCTCGACCTCCGAGAGCGTGTACCCGCGCATCGGCGACTCCTCGGTGATCGTGACCAACAGCACCTGGAGGTGCTCGGCGATGTCGGCGATCGCGCGGATGTTCCCGCCCAGCAGCGCGTTCTTCGCCCCGATGGCGCCCAGCCGCTCGGGGTAGATGATCTCGTCGACCTCGTCGGCGTACTTCTGGTAGATCTCCTCGCGGTAGTCCTCGTCGATGCGCATCACGGTCCGGCAGCCGTGGTGCTTGGCGATCATGCACGCCGCGAAGTTGACGTTCAGATCGCCGGTCAGCGCGCCGACGGCGTCCGCGCGCTCGACGGCCGCCTTCGCCAACACCTCCTCGCGGGCGCCGTCGCCCTCGACGACGCTGAAGCCGTCGGCCCGGGCTCGGTCCGCCCGATCCGCGTCGCGCTCGACGATGGTCACGTCGTGGCCCTCCTCGCGGAGCACCCGCGCGGTGCGCAGTCCGACGCGACCCGATCCGATGACGATGAAACGCATGTGCCACTGATTGTCATGGGAGACTATAACGCTACCTCCGGCGTGCAGGAAGGTTTTTGACTGTGGTAGATGTTGACACACTATGGTTCACGCGTTCGTGATGGTGAAGGTGAGCGGGGACGCGGACACCGGGGGCGTCGCCGACACGGTCTCGGGGATCGAGACCGTGACGGAGGCGCACGTCGTCGCCGGCGACTTCGACGTGGTCGCGGAGGTCGACGCGCCCGACATGTACACCGTGCTCGACACCGTCGCCGACGCGGTCCGCGGCGTCGACGGCGTCACCGACACGCGGACGTACGTGTCGATGACGGAGTAGCGACGAACTCCGGCGGACGAAGCGGCCGAACCGCGCGGAGCTACCGGTCCAACTCGTACGTCTCAGGGTGTTCGTCGGCGACGGCGCGTGCGGCCTCGCGCTGTCGTCGCACGTCCGCGGGCAACTCCTCGTACAGCGAGTCGAACAGCTCCTCCGGCTCCGGTCGGGGCACGGATTCGGCGGTCTCGACGGCCTCGGCGAGTTCCTCGTTCGCCTCCTCGGTGGCCTCGTCGACGAAGCCGTCGTCGACGATCCCCTGCTCGCGGCACCACTCGGCGAACCGGTCGAGCGGGTCGCGCAGGCGCCACGCCGGCAGGTCCGGGTCGCCGTCGCGGTACTGGCTCGGGTCGTCGGCGGTGGTGTGGGCGCCCCGGCGGTACGTCAGCGCCTCCACGAGCACCGGGTCGCCGTCGCGGGCGCTCGCCAGCGCGTCCTCGACGACCGCGCGCGTGGCGAGGGGGTCGTTGCCGTCGACCCGTACCCCCTCGATGCCGTAGGCATCGGCCTTGATCGCGATCGACTCGCTGGCGGTCTGGCGCGCCTCCGGCAGCGAGATTGCCCAGCCGTTGTTCTCACAGAAGAAGACCGTCGGGGCGTCGAACACGCCCGCGAAGTTCAGCCCCTCGTGGAAGTCGCCCTCGCTGGTGGCGCCGTCGCCGAAGCACACGAGCGCGGCCCAGTCCTCGTCGGCGTAGCTCGCGGCCATCCCCGCGCCGGCGGCGTGCGGGATCTGGCTGGCGATGGGGACCGCCTGCGGGAAGACTGGAATCTCGTGGTCGGAGTGGTACTCCGGGAAGCCCCGCCTGAACAGGAGGATGTCGCTCATGGGGACGCCGCGGGCGATCTGGAGGGCGTTCGAGCGGTAGGTGGGGAACAGGTGGTCCTCGGCCGCCATCGCGTGGGCGGCGCCGACCTGCGCGGCCTCCTGCCCCTCGAACGGGGGGTAGCCGCTCATCCACCCGCGCCGCTGGAGGGCGAGCGCGCGCTCGTCGAACCGGCGGGTCCGGACGATGTCGCGCAGGGCCGCGCGGGCGTCCTCGGCGTCGAAGCGGGTGTCGTCGAGGTCGCGCTCGCCGACGATCCGCGTCACGTCGTCGCTCATGGCCGCACCTGCCGCGGCATCCGGCATAAATTGCGGCGGGACGGCGGCGTCGGTCACCTCGGATCGGCGGCTGACGACGGGTCGGAGACGTGACCGCGTCGCATGGATCGTTGCCGACACCGAATATCTAATCCGATATCTCGTGGAGTGTATTTTTCAATGAAGTCGGTGACCGAAACCCGATGTCGGTTCATTCGACTTCGACCGGAGGTATCCACGCATGGCTGTGAGCACGAGCGACGTTTCCTCCCGTTCGTATACCGGACTCGAGGGGATCCTCCTCGGGTTCCCGGTGCTGGGCGCCGTCGCGGGGCTGGCGATGCTCGTCGCGCAGGCGGCCGGCGTCGGGTCCGCGACGGGACTCGTCGCCGGAATGGGCGCGATGTGGGTCTTCGGCCTGCTCGTCGCGCTGGCGATCCCCGTCCTCCTGTATCTCGACGCGACCGAACTCGGCGACCATGACCTCGACTGGTCGCCGAGCCCCGTGCTGTACGCGGTGCTCGGGTTCCTGTTCTCCGGGCTCGTTCTGATCCACTACCTGTACCGCCGCCACGAGGAGGTCCGTTCGACCGGCGGTGGAAGCGACCGTTGGTGGCTTGTGGCCGTCGGCGCCGTGGTCCTGCCGGCGATACTGTCGGCGCTCTCGTTCGGAGGGCTCGTCCCGTCGTCGGTCTTCGCGGGACTCGCGCTGGCGTTCCTGCTTCCGGTCGGCGTCTACAAGGACGCGGTGTACGTCCGCGGCGGCGACGCCGGTTGGAACCCGAACCCCGCGATGCAGTTCACGGTCGCGTTCGTCTCGCTGCTCCTCCCGATCCTGTCGGTGCCGTACCTCGGCTACTATCTCTACAAGCGGTACACGTCCGTCGGTCTCCCCTGATCTGGGTTCGGACCTGAGCGGACAGGAGCGCCCGACAGGCCAAAGACCGCCCGACTCCAAGGCGGGGTATGGTCTCTGCGCTCGCGCTCGTGCTCACCGTCGTCGCGCTCGCGGTGAACACGCTCGTCGTCGCGGTGCTCTCGCGCTTCTTCCGCATCCGGCTGAAGACGCAGTGGGGCTGGGTGACGTACACGATGCTCGTCTCCCCGGTGGTGCTGTTGGTCCTCGGGTTGATCCAGGGAACGGTCATCGCCGCGCCGCTGTTCGAGGGCGCCGCGGGGCTGTTCCTCGCGGTGTTCGTGGGCGTCCCGCTGACGCTCGGGTTCACGATCGACCTGCTGTACGTTCCCCCGCCCGACGAGTACGACCTCCCGGCGACGGAGTAGGGCTCAGCCGCCCGACGCCGTCCACGCGGCGTCCGTCGGCTCGCTCTCCCCGTCGGCGGTGTCGGCCCCGCCGGCCGTCGACGCGTTCGAGTCGCGGACCCACGGCGGCGGCGACGCCGCCGACCCGCCGACCGTCGTCCGGAACCGTTCGGTCGTCGTCGCGACGAGCGTTCCGCCGTCCTCGGTCTCGTAGGTCGCGGTGAACGTGAGGTCGTACGCCAACACCACCCCCGCCTCGGTGACGGTCGCGTTCAGCCGGTAGTCCCGCATCGGCGGCCCGCCGCGGCGGTCGAGGGCGTCGTGGTCGGCCCGGACGACGTACGCCTCCTCGCCGTCGACGGTCGTCGTGCCGACGAGGCGCGCGTTCGTCCCGACGAACCGGCCGAACACGGAGTCCTCGCCGGTGTCGTCCGCGTCGGCGATCGTCGGCGGCTGCCCGCTGATCCGCCGCAGCGTGACGTTCCCGGACGCGTCGACCGCCCGGGTCACCGTCACGTTCCCGTCGGTCCAGAACTCGAAGGTGGGGAACGGCGAGACGAACTGCGCGGGCAGGCCGCCCGTTTGATTCACGCGGTAGTGGACCCGGGAACCGGCCGACTCGATGCGGATATCCGTCGCCGAGACCGTCGTCCCGTTCGCCCCGACGACGGTTCGGTCGATCAGAACCGTCGAGTTCACCCGGTCGAGCGCGCTGTCGTGGTTGCCCGCGAGGACCCGGGCGTCGACGCCGTCGTCGTTGACGCCGGGCGGGTACTCCGGCGCGGGCGTCGGCGTCGGCGACGCGGTCGGCGTGTTCGCGAGCGCGGGGTTCACCGTTCTGGCGCCGCCGTCGCCGGGTCCGGCGCCGCAGCCGGCGAGGAGGACCGCGACGGCGACGACGAACGCGAGGACGACGCGGCGCATACGCTCTCAATGGGCTCGCGGCGAATAAGTGCGGACGGTGCCGGCGATCGGATCGGTCGGCTGCGACGCCGTCAACGGCCGCGTCGGCGACGGCCGGGAGGGTGGCGTCCGATCAGCGGTCGCGGTGCGCCTCGACGAGCCGTTCGACGCTGTCCTCGACGGCGTCGAGTACCTCCTCCGGGGAGCGGCCGGCGTCGACGCGAACGAACCGCTCGGGCTCGGCGTCGATCAGGCGCTCGTAGTTCGACTGTACCTCCGTGAGGAACGAGACGCGCTCGTACTTGTCGGTCGCGCCGGCGCGCGCGGCCGCGGTCTCCGGGTCCACGTCGAGGTAGATGGTGGCGTCCGGCTCGCGGGTGAACGCGCCGTGGACGCCGCGGATGTATTCGAGCGGCCGCTCGAGGTCGGTGTCGGCCAGGGTGGCGGCCTGGTAGGCGTACCGCGAGTCGGTGTAGCGGTCGGAGATCACCAGGTCGCCGTCGGCGAGCGCCGGCCGAACGACCCGCGAGAGGTGGTCGGCGTGGTCGGCGACGAAGCAGAACAGGTCCGCCAGGGGGTCGGTGTCGTCGTCGCCGAGCGACCGCCGGACGGCGTCGCCGTACCACGAGTCGGTCGGCTCGCGGGTGAACGTCGCGTCGGGGTACGCCGGCCGGAGGGCCTCCCAGGCGGTGGTCTTCCCGCTCCCGTCGAGGCCTTCGAGCGTGAGGAGCATCTGTCGGTCGTGACTGGTCGCGCCGGGGGCTTACCGCTTGCGTGTCGTCGGCAGCGGTCGTGGCCGGGGTGGTCGAGGCGACCGACGCGAACGCCGTCGGCGACGGCGGGTCGGGGGCGACCGACCGCTCACACCAGGTACGTCGTCACGACGAGGAACACGCCGACGGCGAAGGCCGCGATCAGCGCCAGCCGCCAGGCGATGCTGAGAACGATCCGGCCGACGAACAGCACGACGAGGAAGCCGACCAGCGCGAGGAAGGCGGTTCCGAGCGTCGAGTCGAGCGGTCCGGGGAGCTGAAAGAGCGCGGTCGCGGCGGCGAGCGCGAGGGTCTCGGCGGCGAGCATGGCCCGCCCTTCTCACCCGACCGTGGTATCCCTTTCCCCCGCATGTCGGCGGAGCGGAACGAACCGTGCCGGCAGCGCCGACGCGTCACGAGTCCCCCTCGATGCGCACGTCCGTGCACCGACACGATCGTGCGACCCGGTTCCGTCCGTTGATTCCGCGGTCCGCTCCGATCGTTGACCACTTTCACTCCGCTCTGAACATCCTTATACTGCTGCTCGTACAACGCTGATACGGACCCGATCAGACGCGTTCAGGCTCACACCGGTAAGGCACGCCTACGTCAAGTAGGATTGAATTAACACAAGCCTACCGGAACCCACGCCGTTTATCAGCGTGGGTCCGGTACCGAACGTCCGTCCGAGAACACAATGGAACGCCACGATATTCACACCGAAGTCTGTCGATCCGCCGGCGCCGACGGGGAGGGACGCGACGCATGAGTCGCGCCGACCTCGACGCCGACGAGCTCGAACTGCCGATCAAACGAACGGAAGGAGAGACGCTTGAGGAGCGGCTCACGTCCAACGCCTACGACAACATCCTCCCGGCCCGCTACCTCCGCAAGAACGCGGACGGCGAGCCCACCGAGACGCAGGAGGAACTGTTCGAGCGCGTCGGCCGCAACGTCGCGCTCGCGGAGGCCGTGTACGAGGCCGACGAGCCCGTCACCGTCACGCCCGATCAGCTCAAGCCCGGCCACCCCCGACGCGACGAACTCGCCGAGGAGGTCTTCGGCAAGGGCGTCACCGCCGACGACGAGGACGCCGAGACCGAGCTGACCGTCTACAACGTCAACAAGTTCGCCTACGAGACGGTCGTCCCCGAGCTTCCCGACGACGTACGCACGCACGTCGAGGAGACGGCCGACGAGTTCCAGGAGCTGATGGAGCGGCTCTCGTTCATGCCGAACTCGCCGACGCTGATGAACGCCGGCGACGAGCTCCAGCAGCTCTCCGCCTGCTTCGTCGACTCCCCCGCCGACGACATCGACGACATCCACCAGACGGCCAAGGAGGCCGCGCAGGTGTTCCAGTCCGGCGGCGGGATGGGGTACGCGTTCTGGAAGCTTCGCCCGTACGGCGACGCGGTCGGCTCCACCGGCGGCATCGCCTCCGGGCCGATCACGTTCATGCGCACGTTCGACCAGATGTGCGAGACCATCGCGCAGGGCGGCGCCCGCCGCGGCGCCCAGATGGGCGTCATGCGCGTCTCGCACCCGGACGTGATCCAGTTCATCCACGCGAAGAACAAGGACGTCAGCCTCGCGAACACGCTCCGCCTGAACGACCCCGACGACTTCACGCACACGTCGTTCGCGGACGCGCTCGACGAGGCGCGCGAGCTGATCGACGACGACGGGAAGGTGCCCAAGCACCTCCGAAACGCCGTCGAGGGCCACCTCTCGAACTTCAACATCTCCGTCGGCGTCACCGACGACTTCATGGAGGCGCTGGAGAACGGCGAGGAGTTCACGTTCACCAACCCGCGCACGGAGGAGCCCCACGTCGCGACGCCCGAGACGAAGGAGCTGTACGAGATGTTCGGCCTCGGCGAGCACGTCGAGGTCGGCGAGGAGCTGTCGGTGCCGGCCGCGGACCTGTGGGATCACATCGTCGAGGGCGCCCACGAGAACGGCGAGCCCGGCGTCATCTACCTCGAACGGGTGAACAAGCTCCACAGCTTCGACGTGGAGGAGCACCCCGACCACCGCATCCTCGCGACGAACCCCTGCGGCGAGCAGCCCCTCGAGGAGTACGAGGCGTGCAACCTCGGCCACATCAACCTCTCGACGCTCGCGGATCTGGACGCGCCCGACTGGCGCGTCTGGGTCGAGGAGCACGGCGACGAGTACGAGAGCGAGGAGGCCGCCGTCGAGGCGTTCCTCGAGGACGCCATCGACTGGGAGGAGTTCGACTACCGCGTCGAGATGGGGACGCGCTTCCTCGAGAACGTCGTCACCATGTCGGACTTCCCGGTGCCGAAGATCGAGGAGAAGGTCCGCGACATGCGCAAGATCGGCCTCGGCGTCATGGGCCTCGCGCAGCTGTACATCCAGCTCGGCGTCCGCTACGGCTCCGAGACGGGCAACCTGATCGCCGAGGAGCTGATGACCCACATCAACCACGGGTCGAAGGCCGCCAGCCACGATCTCGCCGAGGAGCGGGGCGTGTTCAACGACTGGGCGGACTCGAAGTACGCCGACCCCGTCCGCTACGCCGACTGGTTCGAGCAGTACGTCGGCGAGGACCCTCACGACTGGGCGGACGGCTACCCGATCCGCAACCACAACACGACGACCATCGCGCCGACGGGCACCACGTCGATGGTGGGCAACACCACCGGCGGCTGCGAGCCCATCTACAACGTCGCCTACTACAAGAACGTCTCCGACGACGTGCAGGGCGACGAGATGCTCGTCGAGTTCGACGACTACTTCCTGCGCACGCTGGAGGCGAACGACATCGACGTCGACGCCGTGAAGGAGGAGGCACAGGAGCAGATGGCGAACAACGAGTTCGACGGCGTCGACGGCCTGGAGACGGTGCCGGACGCCATCGGCGAGCTGTTCGTCGTCACCGGCGACCTCACCGCGAAGGACCACGCCGGCGTGCAGGTCGCCTGCCAGACGGGCGTCGACTCGGCCATCTCGAAGACGGTGAACGCGCCCAACGACTCCACGCTGGAGGACGCTCAGGAGGTCTTCGAGTACATCTACGAGCACGGCGGCAAGGGCGTCACCTACTACCGCGACGGCACCCGCTCGAAGCAGGTGCTCACCACGCGCGCCGACAACGCCGACTTCGCCGACGAGAGCGAGGCCGCCGAGGCGCTCGTCGAGCAGATCTCCGAGGTCTTCGGCGGCATCGAGGGCTTCCTCGAGAACGAGGACGTGCAGGCCGCGCTCGACGAGGAGGTGTCGGACCTGCTGGAGGCCGCCGACGAGAAGACGGTCCACATCGACTACACCGAGAAGCGCGCCCGGCCGGACTCGCTGCGCGGGGTCACCCAGCTCATCGAGACCGGCTACGGGAAGATGTACATCACCATCAACGAGGACCCCGAGACCGGCGAGCCGTTCGAGCTGTTCGCCAACATCGGCCACTCCGGCGGCTTCACGAACTCCTTCACGGAGTCGCTGGCGAAGGTCATCTCGACGGCGCTGCGGTCGGGCGTCGACCCGCGCGAGATCGTCGACGAGCTCCAGGGTACCCGCAGCCCGAAGATCGCCTGGGACAAGGGCGAGCAGATCCAGTCCATCCCGGACGCGATCGGCACGGCGATGCGCCGCTACCTCGACGACGAGGTGGAGAAGGGCTACCCCGAGCAGACGAGCCTCGACGAGGTCGGCGCCGGCGCCGACGCCGACGCGCCCGCCCCCGAGTCCGACGGCGGCACCGCCGTCGAGGGCGGGGTCTCTGACACCGAGAGCGGGGTCTCCGACGCCGGACCCGCCGACGCGGGCGCGCCCGGACCGGAGGACGCCGGCGCGGCCGAGCGACAGTCGGACGCGGTCGACGAACTCATCGCCAACGGCGAGTCGCCCGAGTGTCCCGACTGCGGCAGCATGACGCTGTACTACTCGGAGGGCTGCAAAACCTGCGAGAGTTGCGGCTGGAGCGAGTGCTGAGCCGGGACTGACGGCGCAGTCGCCGACTATTCGTCCGCGATCTTCCGTTTTCGCGCGCTCCCGGAAGCCGAACAACCGCTATCCTCGCCCGGCGCGTACCGACGGGGTATGCCCACCGTGGAGACGAACGACATCGAGACGTACTACGAGCGCCGCGGCGACGGCCCGCCGGTCGTGTTCGTCCACGGTGCGGCCGTCGATCACACCCAGTGGGCCCCGCAGGTCGACGCGCTCGCCGACGAGTACACCGTCGTCGCGTACGACGTTCGCGGGCACGGCCGAACGGGCGGCTCCGACCGCGGGACCTACAGTATCGATCGCTTCGCCGACGACCTCGCGGCGCTCATCGACGCGCTCGATCTCGACCGGCCGGTGGTCTGCGGCCTGTCGATGGGCGGCTGCATCGCGATGACGTACGCCGCGCGCCACCCCGACGGGCTGGCGGGACTCGTCCTCGCGGACACGTTCGGCCCGGTGCCGCTCACCCTCGGCGAGCGCCTCCAGCGGCAGTTACTCCGAGCGACGATCCCGCCCGCGCGGCTGGTCGGCTACGAACGCGTCGAGCGGGCGATGGTGTGGCTCCAGCGGCGCGTCTCCGGCGAGGGCGTCGTCGGCGACTACGACCGGATCGAGGCGATCCGCGAGCGCCGGCCGACGATGTCGACCGCGGAGTTCGCGAAGGTGATCCGAGCCTTGGCGTCGTTCCACCGGACGACGGTGGACCTGGACGCCATCGACGTGCCGACGCTGGCGCTGTACGGCGAGCACGACGCCGGGTTCATCCGGCGACAGATGCGCAGTCTCGCGTCGCTGGTGGGACACGCGCGCCTGCTCGTCGTCCCGAACGCGGGTCACGCGTCGAACCTCGACAACGAGGCGTTCGTCGACGGCGCGATCCGCGGGCACCTCCGACGCGTGTGGCCCCACCACTCGCCGCGCCACGAGGCGGGGCCGGGACCGGCGCCCGCGCCGCCGGCGGAAACGGACGGCTGAGTCGCGGCCGTCCGTCTCCCCCGCCGCCCGCGACGGACGGGGTACCGTCGACAGCGACGACACCCCCGACAGCAACATCTGTTCGTGTACGGCAGTTTATGGGGGCGGACGCCGACCCCGAAGTATGAGCAAGCAGGAGCCGCCCGAGCGCGACCGCGCCGGCGACGCGGCAGACGACGCCGCGGACGCCGACGCGTTCGCCGGCGAGAAGGACGAGTCCCTCCGCAGCCGCGAGGTCACGGCGGGCGCCGAGCGCGCGCCCCACCGCGCGATGTTCCGCGCGATGGGATACGACGACCAAGACCTCTCCTCCCCGATGGTCGGCATCCCGAACCCGGCGGCCGACATCACGCCGTGCAACGTCCACCTCGACGACGTGGCGGACGCCGCCCGCGAGGGGATCGAGTCCGCCGAGGGGATGCCCATCGAGTTCGGCACCGTCACCATCTCCGACGCCATCTCGATGGGGACCGAAGGGATGAAAGCGAGCCTCATCAGCCGCGAGGTGATCGCCGACTCCGTCGAACTCGTCTCCTTCGGCGAGCGCATGGACGCGCTCGTCACGGTCGCCGGCTGCGACAAGAATCTCCCCGGGATGCTAATGGCCTCCATCAGGACCGACCTCCCGTCGGTGTTCCTGTACGGCGGGTCGATCAAGCCGGGCGAGCACGCCGGCCGCGACATCACCGTCCAGAACGTCTTCGAGGGCGTCGGCACCTACGCCGAGGGCGACATGAGCGCGGAGGAGCTCGACGAGATGGAGCGCCACGCCTGCCCCGGCGCGGGCTCGTGTGGCGGGATGTTCACCGCGAACACGATGGCGAGCATCTCGGAGGCGCTGGGGATGGCGCCGCTGGGTTCGGCGTCGCCGATGGCCGAGTCGGAGGGCCGCTACGACGTGGCCCGGCACGCGGGCGAACTCGCCTTGGAGTGCGTCGAGCAGGACCGGCGACCCTCGGACATCATCAGCACGGAGTCGTTCGAGAACGCCATCGCGGTGCAGGTGGCGATGGGCGGGTCGACCAACGCCGTGCTCCACCTGCTCGCGCTGGCGGCCGAGGCCGACCTCGAGCTGGACATCACCGAGTTCGACGAGATCTCCCGGCGCACGCCGAAGATCGCGAACCTCCAGCCCGGCGGCACGCGCGTCATGCAGGACCTCGACGCCGTCGGCGGCGTGCCGGTCGTGATCCGCCGGCTCATCGAGGGCGGCTACATGCACGGCGACGCGATGACGGTGACCGGACGGACGATGGCCGAGGAGATCGCACACCTGGAGGAGACGGGGCAGCTCCCCGCGGACGACGACATCGAGGCGGACTTCCTCTACACCGTCGACGAGCCCTACAGCGAGGAGGGGGCGATCAAGATCCTGACGGGCAACCTCGCGCCCGACGGCGCGGTGCTGAAGGTCACCGGCGACGACGCGTTCCACCACGAGGGACCGGCCCGCGTGTTCGAGGCCGAGGAGGACGCCATGGAGTACGTGCAGTCGGGCGAGATCGAGTCCGGCGACGTGATCGTCATCCGCAACGAGGGCCCCCGCGGCGGCCCCGGGATGCGCGAGATGCTCGGCGTCACCGCCGCCGTCGTCGGCGCGGGCCACGAGGACGACGTGGCCCTCCTCACCGACGGCCGCTTCTCGGGCGCGACACGCGGACCGATGGTCGGCCACGTCGCCCCCGAGGCCGTCGAGGGCGGGCCGATCGGCCTCGTCGAGGACGGCGACACCGTGACGGTGGACATCCCGAACCGTAACCTCTCGGTCGACGTGAGCGACGAGGAGCTGGACCGCCGCGCCGACGCGTACGAGGCGCCGGAGCCGCAGTACGCGGGCGGCGTGTTCGCGAAGTTCGCCCGCGACTTCGGCAGCGCGGCCAACGGTGCCGTCACGAACCCCAAGGCGAAGCGGGACTGACCCGGCGCTCCGTCCCGACGCGTCGCCCGGTTCCGGCCGTCGTATCGACCTTCGGACAGAAACGACGTTCGCGGAACGTCCAAGTACGGCGCCGGCGACGCCACGGCGTATGAACGGTGGCGACGACGAGTCCGACGGCGCTTCCGACCGCGACTTGTCTGCGCGCTTCGAGGCGAACCGCGAGCACTGGGAGCGCATGGTCGAGCCGGTGTCGGTCGCCGACGGCACCGCCGAGATCGAGGCGTTCCTCGACGGCGAGTCGGCGCTGCTCCCGGTCCAGCGCAAGGAGGTGGGCGACGTGGCCGGGGACCGGCTGCTGGACTTGCAGTGTTCGATCGGCACCCGGACGCTGTCGTGGGCGCGGGCCGGAGCGACGGTCACCGGCGTGGACATCTCCGGCGAGAGCGTCCGGGTGGCCCGCGACCTCGCGGCGGCGGCGGGCCTCGCGGACGACGCGACGTTCGTCCGCGCGAACGTGTACGACCTTCCCGAGGCGCTCCCCGACCCGCCGGAGGGCGGGTACGACACCGTCGTCAGCAACTTCGGCGTGTTGTGTTGGCTGCCGGATCTGGATCGCTGGGCAGAGGTCGTCGCCGAGTCGCTGGCGCCGGGCGGAACCCTCCACCTCGCGGAACACCACCCGATCGCGACCGCCCTCTCGGACGACCTGAGCGGCGGTGCCGGCGTCGATTCCGGCGACGACGCCGACGACGGCACCGGAAACACCGATGACGACCGCGGCGGCTCCGGAGACGCCGCCGACCGTGGCGGCATCTCGATCGAACATCCGTACTTCTCGACCGACGAGCCGGTGGCCGACGGCGACACCCACAAGTGGACCCACGGGCTCGGGGAGATCCTGACGGCGCTCGTCGACGCCGGGATCGACGTTCGGTTCGTCCACGAGCACCCGTTCTCGCCGGTGCAGCGTTCCGAGGCGATGGTCCAGGACGACGAGGGCCGCTGGCGCTTCCGGGGTCACGACCTCCCGCTGCTCGTGACCGTGAAGGGGACGCGGCGGGAACCGGGTACCGGCGAGTGAGCGGCCGACGCCGCCCGCTATCGGGGAGTGGCGCCCTCGACGGGTCGCTTACTGCCCGCCCGTGTCGGGGTCCGGGCCCGCGTCCTCGTCGCCGACGGCCGCGTCCCCGTCCCTGTCCCCGTCGCGGTCGGCGGTCGCCTCCGCCGAGCGCCGACGCGGACGCGGGTTCACCGTCTCGTGGACCCCGAGCACGAGCGCCGGCACGACGAGCATGAACAGGTGTTCCTCCAGCGGGATCCCGAGCAGCTCGATCCTCGTTCGCATCGGGATCGAGAACACGCCCACCTCCAGGGTGTACCAGTCCCAGACGTACGCCACGGGGTAGACGGCGGCGACGGTGCGGGTGGCCCGCCACAGCGCCGCCCTCCCGGCACGAACGAGCAGCACGGCCGCCGCCGTGCCGAACAGCGCCTCGGTCGCGAGGTAGGTGTACGGTCCGAGGAGGGTCACGTCCGGGAGCGCGACGCCCGCGGCCGCGAGCGGCCGGAAGAAGGTCGCGACGAGCAGGCCCGCGAGAAAGAGGTACGCCCCGCGAACGAGCAGCATCGTCGCCGTCGTCGCGTCCTTCCGCACCGCGACGGCCGCCACGGCGCCGAACGCGAGGCTGGCGGCGGGCGCGCTTGGGGGCAACACCTCGACGACGGTCAGCGGGACGACCGCGAACAGCCCGACCCCGAGGGCCGCGGTTGCGACCCGGCGGGCGCGGTCGGGGCCGAGCGCGACGGCGACGGTCCGCTTGTCGATCGACCGATCGTAGTCGTAGTCCTGGGCGTCGTCGATCACCTTCACGCCCGCGAGGATGACGACGAACACGGCCGACAGCGCCAGCGGCGCGACCGCGAGCGTCCCCGTCTGTGCGGCGTAGCCGCCGAGGAGACACAGGCCGATGCCGACCGGATAGCCGAGGGTCGTCGTCGCGGGGTTGGTGTCGAGTTGCGGGGCGTGGAGGTAGCCGATGAGCCACATCGGCGCCGCGATCGCGACCGCAAGGGGCGTCGCCGCCGCCGCCAGGGCGGCGAGACACGCGAGAAAGCCGACGGTCGCGCCCGCGAGGCCGAGACGACAGCCACGCTCGGTCATCGGGTGGTCGTCGTCCTCGCCGCGGCGGTGGAAGTCGACGTAGCCGTCCTTCACGTGGGCGGTGTAGACGGCGAAGAACGCGGCGCCGGCGTACACGAGCGCGACGCCGGGGTCGAACTCGCCCGCGAGGGCCGCCCCGAACAGCGCCGTCGCCACCGGCGGGAGCATGAACACCGGGTGGACCTGCGAGGCGTACGCGCGGGCGGCGGCCGCGGGACCGGCGCCGTGGCGAGCGATCGCCATGGTGACACGTCGGCGCGGATCCGGTTAAAACCGCGCGCCGGCACGACGCGCCGGGTGCGCACCCGCCCCGGTCACGAGAGGTACGCGGTCACGTCAGTGGAGGAGATCATCCCGACGTAGTCGTCGTCGACGACGGGGAGGTGTTTGATCCCGTAGGTGGTCATCATCTGTGCGACCTCCTCCATGTAGAGGTCCGGGGTGACCGTCTCGACGTCGGTCGTCATCACGTCGGCGACCGTGAGTTCGGAGACGTCCCGACCCTCGGCGACGGCGTCGAGCACGTCCGTGCTGGAGACGATCGCGCGGGGCGTGGTAAACACGACGAGCGCGTTGATCCCGTCCTCGCGCATCCGCCGGGCCGCCTCCCGGACGGTCGCGTCCTTCGAGACGGTCTCCAGCGGTGTCGACATCACGTCCGTGACGGTGACCCTGTCGGTGGAATTCACGGTGGATCGGTCGTCCGCGGACGGTATGGTGTTTTCCCCGATGGCGGTGAACCCCGTCATCGTTCGGCCGTGGACTCGTCGGTCCGGTATCGGCCAGGTCGGAGTCGAGTCGGGCCGTCACAGCCCCCACCCCGACGCCGTCTGGTGGCAGTTACACTGTGCCGGATGGTTGTTGTCAGAAAGGTGATGGGACCGCCGAGATTCGAACTCAGGTCCTACGGACCCCATCCGCAGAGGATACCACTACCCTACGGTCCCGCACTCGGGTAGAAACGAGCGCCGGGGTTAAGCGCTTCGTTTCATCGAAGCCGCGTCGTCGTGCGATCCCACGGCACGGATTCGGTGATGCTCACTCCTCCGCATCGTCCCGATCCCTCGGAACCACCAGGTCCCCGTCGTCGCGGACGGCCATGCTCGCGACCGGGTTCCCCTCGTAGACCGCGACCCCCTCGGCACGACCGATCACGTAGCCGTCGTGCTCGCTCTCGACGCTCTCGACCACCTCGCCGTGGGGGGTCACCACCTCGGCGACGGCGTCGCCCGCTTCGACCGCCTCGCCGACGGCGACGCGGTGTCGGACCAGTCCCGCCTCCTCGACGCGCGGGCCGACGAACCGCCGCACCGGGTACTCGATCGGCGAGTTCGGCACGCCCGCACCCGCCTCGGCAACGCCCGCGGGTACGGAGTCGAGCAGTCCGAACTCGACCGCCGCGGCGACGATTCCGGCGACACCGGCCCGCCTGGCGTCCTCCTCGACGACGCTGTGGCCGCCCAGTTCCGCCGTCACGGCCGGAACTCCGGCCGTGTTGAGCGCCGCGCCGGCCGTCGAGCGCTGGAGCGACTGCTCGACGTACTCCTCGGCGGGGTACTCGGTGAGGATCGGGAGCCCGAGCGCCGTCGCGAGGCGATCCAGGTCCTCGGCGAGGTCCTCGGCCTCCGCCTCGGTGCGCTCCTCGCCGTACAGCACCCGGTCCCTGATCGTGAACGGCATCGACCCGACCTGTGCGGTGTGGCAATCGACGAGCAGGTCCGCCGACTCGGCGAGGGCGTCGAACAGCCGGCTGTCGATGCGCTCCTGTGTCTCGGGCGGGCGCGAGTCCTCGCGCTCGGTGTCGGGGAAGTAGCGGTTCGGGTCGTCGCCGCCGTAGTAGGAGGTGCGCTCGTTGCGTCGGAGGCCCGCGGGGTTGACGACGGGGACGACAACGACGGCGCCTGCGAGAGTCGCGTCCTCGTCCCGGGGCCCGACTCCGTTTCCGTCCCCGGTTCCGTCTCCGACCGTCTCAGAGAACGCCGCGGCGACGTCCTGTGCGACGGCGACGCCGGTGGCCTCGTCGCCGTGGACGCCGCCCGTGACCCACAGCACCGGTCCCGCGTCGGCGCCGTTGATCACGGTGACTGGAAGTCGTTCGCTCCCGCCGGTCGGGAGTCCGGTCGCGTGGATCCAGCCGTCCGCGCGCTCGCCGGGTGCCGCCGTCGCAGTGCCGACGGTGAGTGGCTCGTCCATGACGGACGCTGGGCTCGGGGGTCGAAAAAGGCCCGAGCATCGGCAGTCGGTGCGATCGCCCGCCGTCCGGCCGCCGGCAGGTGACCGTGACCCGCCGGCGATCGTACTCAGACCAGCACGCGCTCCAACTCGACGACCTCGCCGGCGTCGGCGTCCGGGTCGCCGACGAGCGTCCCGAGACAGACGGCAGAGCCGTTCGGCGTGTAGCACGCGAGCAGGTCGCCCGCCGCGGGTGCGCCGTCGCCGACCTCGCCGCTCGCGAGGACCCCCGGTGCGTAGACTGGGGCGCCGTTGGCGACCTCGCGGGCCGCGGAATCGGCGATCGTCAGCGACGGAAGCCCCGTCAGCGCCTCCTCGCCAGGTCGGAGCACGTCCCGAAGCAGCGATTCGTCCGGCTCCCCGTCCGGGGTGTCCCGGCCGTCCGCGAACGCGACGCCGTCGACGAGGTCGTGCAGGGTGTGGAGGTCGCGGTCGTCGAAGGGGTCGGTCGCGGTGCGTCGGAGGTGGCCCATGTGGCCGCCGGTGCCGAGCGCGAGGCCGATGTCGTGACACAGCTTCCGGATGTAGGTCCCCGACTCACAGCGAACTCGGAGGAGCACCTGCCGTTCCGTCCGGTCGAGCACGTCGAGATCGTACACCTCGCGGGTCCGGAGTTTTCGCTTGACGGCGGACTTACGCGGCGGTTTCTGATACACCTCGCCCTCGAACTCGTCGACGACGCGGTCGAGGTCGGTCGGGGCCGTGCCGTGGAGTTCCAACACGGCGACGTACTCCTTGGCCCCCTCGAGGAACACCTGCGCCATCCGCGTCGCGTCACCGGTCAGCGTCGGCAGGCAGCCCGTCACCTTCGGGTCGAGCGTGCCCGAGTGGGCCGCGCGGTCGACGCCGAGCACGTCGCGGACCCAGCCGGCGACCTGGTGGGCCGACGGGCCCGCGGGCTTGTCGAGGTTGACGACGCCGAAGTCGGCGAGATCGTCGACCGTTCGCGTCTCGGGCGCCGGGCGCATACTCAGAAGTCGTAGTCGACGCCCTCGACGGAGATCTTCCCCTCGTCGGTGTCGGGGTCGTAGGAGTCGATCGCCGTGGTGAGCATCCCGAGCATGCCCTCGGGCGACCAGCGGGCCGTGTTGTACACGAGGTCGTAGATGCTCAGGTCGTCGATGTCGATGTTGTAGTACTCGCGGTAGCGTTTCGCCTCGCTGCTCTCGCGGCGGCGCGTCTCCTCGATCACCTGTTCCAGCGGCTTGTCCTCGCGGTCGACGATCCGCTCACAGCGGACGTCCAACGGCGCGTCGAGCCAGATGCGCAGATCCGCGTGATCGCCGGCGAGCCAGCCGGCGAGGCGCGACTCCAACAGCACGTCCTCGCGCTCGACGGCGATGGTGCGCAGTCGGCGGTCGAGGTCGCGGTCGATCTGGTCGTCGTCCTCGGCGAGCTCGTTGAACTCGACGGGCGTCATGTCGCGCTCGGCGGCGAGTTCGCGGAAGATGTCGCCCCCGGAGACGTGTTCGAGGTCGAACGCCTCCGCGAGCGCGGCGGCGGTGGTGCTCTTCCCGCTTCCCGGCGGGCCGGAGACCGTTAGCAACATAACGACACTCGGCCCGTCGCGGTCAAAAAGGCGTCCATGTCTCCCGCGGTGTGTGGCGCGCTCGCGTGGGTCGCCGTCGCCGCTCGCGGTCCGCGACTCACTCGGCGCCTTCGACGTTGGCCGCCACGCCGTCTCGGCCGTTTCGAACCGTCTCGGGCGTCACCCGCTCGGCGCCGTCCCGAGCGCGCTCGAATCGCTCGCGGGCCCAGTCAACGGCCGCCGGATCGTCGTTGACCGCGACGCCGCCGACGCCGGTATCGGTGTAGACGACGACGCCGGCCTCGTCGTCGCCGTCGTCGTGCGCGGCGATCCAGAGCCCGAAGGTGATCTCCACCGAATCGCAGAAGAACTCGAACGTGCCGTCGCGCAGGTTCGCCGCGAACCGCTCCCCGCGGATCTCGATCAGGTGATCCAACACGGCGGGCGTGACGACCATCCGCGGCACCGCGCCGCCGGCGGTCGCCTCGTCGTCGAAGGTGTCGAGGTGCCCCGTCAGCGCCGCGGGGGCGACGCCGTACACCGCGTCCGCGCCCCGGACCGACTCGAAGAGCCGTTCGACGACGCCGTCGGGGACGCACGGGTCCGGCTGGCTGACCGCAGCACCGGCGAGGAAGCGCCCGTCCAGCGGCGTGTCATCGGGCAGCGAATCGAACAGCGGTTCGCCGCGCGCGAGCCCGTCGAGGCGCGCGCGGTACCGGTCGTGGGCGTCGAGCGCGTTCGTCCCCACGGCGGTCGCGCGGACGCCGCCGTCGGCGTCCTCGGCGAGCCCGGCGTCGACCAGCTCCCGGACGCCGCGATCGAGCGTCGTCCGCGGCACGTCGAGCCGTTCGACGAGGGTCCGCTTTCGCACGGGCCCGTCGCACAGCGCCGCGAGGACCTCGCGCCGCTTCGCGAGCACCCCCGCGATCTCCGTCGCGTCGCCGGTCGTCATTCACCGGAAGAACGAACGGCCGACCCATGTTTGTTCCGCTTACCGGACTGCCGACCGAACAGTGGGAAGATCACCGGACGGTGAAGTAATACGTGCCTCCCCAGTAGGGTTGAATGCCCCCGAACAAATCGGTTCCCGACTGATCGGCCCTCCATGCCGAACCAACGGAACGCCGTGCCACCGCCCGATCCGCTGCCACCGCCCGATCCGCTGCCACCGACGCTTTCGCCGGTTCGTCTTCTCGCTGTTCGCAACGAGGTCTTGCGTTGCTCCGCTCACGGCTCACTCCGTTCGCCGTTCGCAACGAGGTCTCGCTTCGCTCGACCTCGCTACTCCCGTCTCGCTATGTTCTGGGCGGAGCGGCACGAGACCGCTCCGCCGGTGGCCGAGACGGTCGTTCGGGCTTCGCCCTCACTCGCGTCTCGCTAACCCCGCGAGATGCCCCGCCTCCTCGACGATGATCTCCTCGCTCCCGAGCCGCGCGGCGTTCTCGCTCCCGGGGAGACAGAACACGGGGACGCCGCCGGCGACGCCGGCGGTCGCGCGCGTGCCCACGACCATCGTGCCGATCTCCTCGCGGCTCATCGCGCGGAACAGTTCGCCGAAGCCCGGAAGCTCCTTGTCGAACAGCGGAACCACCGCCTCGACGGTCACGTCGTCCGGGGTGACGCCCGTCCCGCCTGTCGTCACCACGCAGTCCACGTCGTCGCGGTCGACGAGGCGGTCGACGGTCCCCTGCACACCGTCGAAGTCGTCGGCGATGACCTCGCGGACGACGACCTCGTCGCCGGCGCCCTCGACGGCCGACTCGATGGCGTCGCCCGCGGCGTCGTCCTCGTGTCCCCGCGACGAGGAGACCGTGACGACCGCGTATCCGAGCTGTTCGACGTCGTGGGCGTGATGGTCGTGGTCGTGATCGTGGCTGTGGGCGTCGTGGTCGTGACCGTCGTCGTGATCGTGGCCGCCGTGGTCGTGATGGTGACCGTCCTCGTGTCCGTGGTCGTCGTCTCCGTGATCGTGACCGTCGCTCATGGCCCCGACTACCGCCCGCGATCGCTTCAACCCCGGGCCCGGGCTGCTGGGTCACTCGCCCGTGACGGCGTCGGCGACGAGCCGACCCCCGACGGCGAGGCCGCCGAGCGCGAGCGAGACGAGCCCGCCGACGAGGAGCCCGGCGCCGACGACCCACACCGCGACGGCGACCATCCCCGAGGCGAGAAACGCGAGGCCGACCGTGAGTGCGACACCAAGCACCGAGGCGGCGGCGCCGCCGGCGACGAGCCGGTCTGTGCTCGGGCGGTCGGCGAGGGGGCCGACACGGAGGCGCCCCTCGCCGGCGGGGAGCCCGTAGCCGACGACGGTGACGACGCCGGCGACGGCGGTCCCGAGCAACGCGATCGCGAAGCCGAACGCCGCGGGGAGCCCGTCGCCGGTCTCGGGCGGCGGCGGGAGGTCGAAGACGAACACCGCGACGGCCACGAAGCCGGCGAGACCGACGGCGACGGTTCCGAGGCGGAGGGCGGCGAGGGCGGTGGACCGATTCACGGGTGGCGGTCGTCGGCGGTCGACGATGGGCTTTGTGGCGACCGCCTCACGTCGCGTCGGCGCCGTCCGGGTGGAACAGGTCCTCGATCCGGCACTCGAAGAAGTCCGCGAGCGCGAACGCGAGCTCCAGCGACGGGTCGTAGCGCCCGCGTTCGATGCTGTTGATCGTCTGGCGGGTGACGCCGACCGCCTCGGCCAGGCCCGCCTGGCTCAGCCCGTGCTCCTCGCGCCGGGCGCGTACGTCGTTGTTCATCGTGTCCTGCTCATCCACCCGTAGGCGACCGCGAACACGACGAACAACCCGACGTAGCCGTACAGCACGCCGCTGAGGAACGGCGGCGCGTCGTAGAGGTTCAGCGCGCTCAACGTTCGCGCGCCGGAGGCGCCGAGGACGAGGACGACCGCGGCCACGACCAGCGTGACCGTGCTCGCTCGGCGCTCCAGTTCGGCGTCGCGTTCGTCGAACAGCGTCACGGGGCTGAACTGCCACACCGCGAGGAAGCCGAGGATCCCGACCCAGTAGGCCGCCTCGGCCGCGACGGGGTACGAGAGGAGCCTGAGCGCGACGTTCGCGATCACCCCGACGCCGACCGAACCGAACAGCAGCCGACGGTAGCGCCGCCGGGTGGAGACGGTCGGGGTCCCTCCCGAGCCGCTCTGGGAGCCGACCTCGGTCCCGGTCATCGTCCGGCCCTCACGACCGCGACCGCCGCGACCCACAGCAGGAACACCGCCGCGACGGTGGTCGCGACGCCGGCGGCGAAGGCGGTCCACGTGAAGTATCCCAGCCCCGAGGCGAGCACGAGCGCCGGGAACACGACCGCCGATGTCAGCCCGAGCACCCGTATCGTGTACCCCGAGGCGGTTTCGAGCACGTCCGTGTCGCGCTCGTCGAACCGCACGCCGGCGAATCGTCGGTAGCCGACGGCGACGGCCGCGAGGAGGACGAACGCGCCGGCCGCGGCGATCTCGCGGCCGAGGGTGAGCAGTGCAACGTACGCGAGCGTCGCGGTCGCCCACACGGCGACGTACGCGAGGCGGTTCCGTGTCGGTCCGTCGTGGATGGCGTGTGTCGTCGTCATGGATGGGGACGCGAGCTGTAAAGCTCGCTTTACAGTAAAGGACACTTTACACACCGACTTATAGCTGTCGCCGCATCGATCGGTTCCGGTTCGCCGCGGGGAGTAGGGTTTAGTCCCCCGACGTGACAGAGGTAGACACGCATGAAGGCAGTCCAGTTCTCGGAGCACGGCGACCGCGACGTGATCGAGTACGGCGACTTCCCGGACCCCGAGCCGGGCCGGGGGGAGGTGCTCGTCGACGTGAAGGCCGGCGCGCTCAACCACCTCGACATCTGGACCCGAAAGGGGCTCCCGGGGATCGACCTGGAGATGCCGCACATCCCCGGCTCCGACGCGGCGGGCGTCGTGACGGAGGTCGGCGAGGGCGTCACCCGCTTCGAGGAGGGCGACCACGTGGCCGTCTCCGCGGGCGTCTCCTGCGGGGAGTGTGAGTTCTGCCGCGACGGCGAGGAGTCCCAGTGCGTCCGCTTCTCGATCATCGGCGAGCACCAGCGCGGCGTTCACTCGGAGCTGGCGGCCGTCCCGCAGGACAACCTCGTCCACGTCCCGGACCACGTCGACTGGGAGGTCGCGGGCTCCGCCTCGCTCGTGTTCCAGACGGCCTGGCGGATGCTGCTGACGCAGGGCGAGCTCGCGCCCGGCGAGAAGATCCTCGTGCTCGGCGCCTCCGGCGGCGTCGGCCACGCGGCGGTGCAGATCGCCGACTACGTCGGCGCGGAGGTGTACGCGACCGCCTCGACCGAGGAGAAGCTCGGATACGCCGAGGAGCTGGGCGCGGAGCACGTCATCAACTACGAGGAGGACGACTTCGCGGCCGAGATCCGCGAGCTGACGGGTCGCCGCGGCGTCGACATGGTCGTCGACCACATCGGCGCGGCGACGTGGCACGACTCCCTGAAGAGCCTCGCGAAGGGCGGGCGCGTCGTCACCTGCGGGGCGACCACCGGCGGGCGCCCCGAGACCGACATCAACCGGATCTTCTGGAACCAGCTGAAGGTGATCGGCTCGACGATGGCGACGCCGGGCGAGGTCGACGACGTGCTCGAACTCGTGTGGGACGGCACCTTCGAGCCGCGGATCCGCGAGACGCTGCCGATGAGCGAGGCCGCCCGGGCGCACGAGTTGATCGAGGACCGAGAGGGCTTTGGCAAGGTGGTGGTAAGGCCCGACAGTGAGCTCTGAGGACTCCACCGCCCGCTCCGGCCGCGTCGTCAACACCGGCGACGGGTTCGAGCGCGTCGACGACGCGGACGCCGGCTCGGATGCGGCCGCCGCCGCCGCGGAGGTGGCCGACGCCGACTCGGACCCCGACCCCTCCGGGGACGCAGAGGACGACTTCGGGCGTGCCGGCTGGGTGCTCGTGGCCGTCGTCGTGATCGCGTTCCTGGTCGTCCCCGGGATCATCTACCTCCGCCCGACGGCGCCGGGCGAGCTCGGGCTCCGCTTCTACGCGGCGATGCTCGTCCTGCCGTTCCTCCCGGCGCTGTTGCTCGGCGTGACGGCGGTTTGGAGCCTCGTCGCCGGCGACGGGTAGCCGTCGACGGCGCCCGGTGGGACGCCGCTGATCCGGCCGGTCCGCCTCGGCGACGTGGCCGGTACGTTTTGGCCCGCCGAGCGCGTACGGCCGTGCGAGATGCCATCCTCGCTCAGCGCGGCCGCCGATCCGGAGTCGCTCCCGTCGGACGTTCCGGGCGAGTCGACGTTCGTCGAGGCGAACGGGCGGACGTTCCACGTCGTCGAAGCCGGCCCCGAGGGCGGCGAGTTGGTCCTCCTGCTCCACGGGTTCCCGGAGTTCTGGTACGGCTGGCGCGACCAGATCCGCCCGCTCGTCAACGAGGGGTATCGCGTCGTCGTCCCGGACCAGCGCGGGTACAACCGCAGCGAGCGGCCCGGCCGCGTCCGCGACTACCGGATCGAGGCCCTGTCGGCGGACGTGACGGGCCTGATCGACGCGTACGACCGCGAGACGGCCGCCGTCGTCGGCCACGACTGGGGCGGCATCGTCGGCTGGTGGACCGCGCTTCACTCCCCCGACCGGCTGTCGTCGTTCGTCGCCGTCAACGCGCCCCACCCGACCGTGATCCGGCGGACGCTCTCGGGAGACCCCGCCCAGCTCCTCCGGTCGAGCTACGCGCTGTTCTTCCAGCTGCCGAAGGTGCCCGAGGCGCTGACGCGGGCGGCGAACTGGCGCCTCCCGGTGCGGATGATGCGCGCGTCGTCGATGCCGGGCACGTTCTCGACGGCGGACTTCGACCGCTACCGCGCGGCGTGGGGCCGCGAGGGCGCGTTCACCGCGATGTTGAACTGGTATCGCGCGGCCGCCCGGCGACGGCCGACGCCCGAGACCGACGAGGTCGCGGTGCCGACGCGGCTGATCTGGGGCGTCCACGATCAGTTCCTCAAGCATCGCATGGCGTACGACTCCCTCGACTACTGCGCCGACGGCCGGATCACGACCGTCCACGAGGCGACCCACTGGGTCCAACACGAACAGCCGGTGAAGGTCGCCGACGCGATCCGCGAGGAGCTCTCCTAAGCGGGGTGCCCGGTGGTAGCCTGGCGGTTGTCTGGCTGTCGTCCGGCGGTCGTCAGGCTGTCGTCCGGCGGTCTTCTGGCTGTCGTCCAGCGATCGTCCGGTGATCGTCCGGCGGTCGACAGGCGTTCGACAAGCCGTCGACCGGTTCGACGGGGCGGCTACTGCTTCCCTTCGTCGTCGACGCCGATCGCGACCCCGCCGTCGTCGTCCCAATCGCGGCGGTCGCGGTCGCGTCGCCGACCGCCGCCGCCCGCGTCGCCCGCGCCGGAGGCGGCGTCCGCGCCGCCGTCGTCGCCGCCGGCCTGGTTCACCGCGCCGGGCATCATCGAGCCGGCGGCGCCGGATCCGTCCTCGCCCGCCTCCGTCGACTGCCGCTCCCGCATGCTCTGGCGGGTGAACTGCGGCTGCGCGCGGATGCCGCGCTTGTCCTTCGTGAACGAGCGGTACAGGAAGAACACCATCGGAAGCGTCGCCACGACGATCCCGATCGAGAGGTACACGTCGAGCGTGTTCGACCCGAACGAGTAAATGATCGCCGCCGAGAGCCCGCCGACCGCGGTGAGCACGGAGTAGGCGATCCGCCGGGCGAGCCGGTCGAGGACGTGGTTGTCGTCCTCCAGGGTGACGTTGACCGCGAGGTCCTCGCGCTGGACGGTGTCGAGCACGTCGTCGAACTTCGGCGGCACCGTGAACAGCGCCTGCGCGGTGTCGCGGGTCTGGTCGGCAGCCTCGCTCGCGAGCCGGCGGGCCGTGTCCTCCAGATACCCCTCCTCCGAGAGGTACTCGGTGGCGACCTCGATGAAGTCGAAGTTCGGGTCGAGCGTGACGCACACGCCCTCGACGACCGTCGCCACCCGGAGCACGAGCGCCATGTTCTGCGGGAGCCGAAGCGGGAAGTCGTAGATCGTCGACTCGACCTGCTCGATCACCTGCTGGACGCGGTACTGTTCGATGTCCTCGCCGCGCACGTCGGCGATGGCCAGTTCCATCACGTCGGACATCACCTTCCGGTCGGCCTCCGGCGACAGCGTCCCCATCTCGACGAGCGAATCGAGGATCGCGTCGATGTCCTGGTTCGCGACGGCGATGTAGAAGTCGATGATCTTCTCCTGGATGAACGGGTCGACGCGGCCGGACATCCCGAAGTCGTAGAAGATGATCCGCCCGTCCTCCGTCACCGAGAGGTTGCCCGGGTGCGGGTCGGCGTGGAAGACGCCGTCCTCGGCGATCATCTGGAGGTACGCGCGCTGGAGCGTCGTCGCCAGCTCGGTGCGGTCGATCCCCCTCGCGTCGAGCGCGGCGGTGTCGGAGATCTTGGTGCCCGGGATGTATTCCATCGTGAGCACGCGCGGGCCGGAGGCGGCCGCGACGGGCTCGGGGATCACGACCCGGTCGTTCTCCTCGAAGTTCGCGCGGATCTCGCGAAGCACGCGCTGCTCGCGGGAGTAGTCCATCTCCTGGTGGATCGTCTTGTCGAACTCCTCGGCGAGGTTGTCCAGCGAGAACGCCTGCCCCTGCCCGACGAACCGCGAGAGGAACGGCACCGACCACTTGATGATCCGGAGGTCGGCCTCGACGAGCTCCTCGATCCCGGGGCGGCGGATCTTCACCGCGACCTCCTGTCCCTCGTAGGTGGCGACGTACACCTGCCCGAGGCTGGCGCCCGAGATGGGATCGGTGTCGAACTCGTCGAACACCTCCTCGACGGGGCCGAGCTCGTCCTCGATCACGTTCTTCGACTCGGACCACGGCGCCGGCGGTACGTCGTCCTGTAGCGACGACAGCACCTCGATGTACGACGCCGGGAGGACGTCCGGCCGCGTCGAGAGGATCTGTCCGAGCTTGATGAACGTCGGCCCGAGGGTGAGCAGCGTGTCGAGCAGCACCTCCGCGCGCCGGAGCCGCATCTCGCGGGTCACCTCCCGGGACCCGCCGACGACGACGAACCGCTTCCGGTCGCGGAGGTACGCCCAGATGAGCGGCAGGAACCGATAGACGACGATGGGGAACCGTCGGTACGCGCGCAGTGAGACCAGCGTCACCACCCGGATTACGCGTCCGTGACGGCGATATCGTGTTCGGGGGCGGCGGCCCGCTTGGGGAGCCGAACCGACAGCACGCCCCGCTCCATCTCCGCCTCGCTCCCCTCGTGGGTCGCGTCCGGCGGCAGCGGGATCTCGGCGTCGAGGAACAGCGGGCGGTCCTCCTCGACGTAGCTGAACTCGCGGTCGGGCGACTTCTCGCGGCGGGCCTCGACGTGGAGGCGACCGCGTTCGAGGGTCACGTCGGTCGTCTCGGCGCTGGCGCCGGGCAGGTCGATCACGAGGAGGTACGCGTCGTCGCTCTCCAACAGATCGGCGAACACCGGCTCGGGAAGGTCCCGGAGCGCCTCGCGTAGCTTCGACATGGACGGGCTAAGGGGCGGCGCGTCGAAAAATGCCGCGGTGGCGGCGGCGGCGCGTCGTGCGTGTGAGTGACTCCCGTGGATTTTTACCCACGAGGACGATCCGGTCGCGTATGGTCGAGGGAGCGGACAAATCCGGTCAGGGACGACCGACCGATCGTGAGGGGGACAGGGACGTGCAGGTGCGCGTCGAACCGGACGCAGCGGTGGTGTCGATGCACGCGCAGGTGCCGCCGGCGTCCGACGAGACGCCCGTCGCGTTCCGACCGGTGGCGACGGCGCGGGCCGTCGGCGGTCGGATCCGGCGGCTGGTGACCGGACGGGGAGGGGCGCGCTCGTCGGGCGACCGCTGACGCCGGCGATCGCCCGGTCGTCGCGGACGCGGGGCGTCGCCGCGGCTCGTCGGCCGGCCACGCGTCGCCCTCGCCGACTGGCGGCCTTTTTACTCCGGGACCGTAACGACACGGTATGAGTCACGACCGCACACACTCCGGGTTCAAAGACCGAACCCGGGTCGCAGACGCGCGCGAGCGCCTCCTCGCGGCCGCCGCCCCGCACGGCCGCACCGAGACGGTCCCGCTGACGGCGGCCGACGGCCGCGCCGTCGCCGACGCGACGACCGCACCGACGCCGGTGCCGGGGTACGACCGCGCCGCGATGGACGGGTGGGCCGTCCGCGCCGAGGACACCTTCGGCGCCTCCGCCAGATCGCCGGCCGTCCTGTTCACAGAGGACGACGAGGTCGCCCCCGAGGGAGCCGTCCGCGTCCACACCGGGAGCGAGCTGCCGCCCGGCGCGGACGCGGTGGTCAAGATCGAGGAGGCCGAGCGCGTGCCGCGCAGCGGCACGGCCGGGTCGAGCGGGGAGGGAACCGACCCGCGAGACGAGATCGGCGAGGAGGTCGAGGTGTTCGACGCCGTCGCCGAGGGCGAGAACGTCGGCCCGACCGGCGAGGACGTTGCCGAGGGACAGACGCTGTACGAGCCGCCCCACCGGCTGCGACCGTCCGATCTGGGGCTCCTGAAGTCCGTCGGGATCGACGAGGTCGAGGTCGCTGAACGTCCTCGGGTGTCGGTGATCCCGACCGGCGAGGAGCTCGTGCAGGCCGATCCGGACCCCGGCGAGGTCATCGAGACGAACGGCCTGACCGTCTCGCGACTCGCCGAGCGCTGGGGCGGCGACGCCACCTACCGCGACATCGTCACCGACGACGAGGACGCCCTTCGCGGGGCGGTCGAGCGCGACCTCGACCACGACGTGGTCGTCACAACCGGCGGATCCTCCGTGGGCGAGCGCGACCTGATCCCCGAGGTGGTCGACGAGATCGGCGAGGTGCTGGTCCACGGCGTCGCGCTCAAGCCGGGCCACCCCGTCGCGCTGGGCGTGGTCGAGGGGACGCCGGTGATCATGCTGCCCGGCTACCCGGTCGCGTGCATCGTCAACGCCGTGCAGTTCCTCCGCCCCGTGATCCGCGAGATCGGCTCGCTCCCCCACGACTCGCACCCGACGCAGCGGGCGACCCTCTCCCGGAAGGTGTCCTCCGAGCCCGGGGTGCGCACGTTCGCGCGGGTGACGCTGGACCCGATCGACGGGCGCGGCGCCGACACCGACGGGGCGGGCGACGCCGCCCGCGACGGCGACGGCCCCGCGTTCGAGGCGACGCCGACGCGCGCATCCGGGTCGGGGATGCTCTCGTCGGTCGCGCTGGCGGACGGCTGGGTCGTCGTCCCCGAGTCCCGGGAGGGACTCGACGCCGGCGAGGCCGTCGACGTGGAGCTGTGGGAGGTGAGCGAATGAGCGACCGCCGGGAGTTCCGCGACCTGGCGAACCCGGAGAAGGCCCACGAGGCGATCGCGTCGCTCGATCTGGCGCCCGAACCGGAGACGGTGCCGCTGGACGAGGCGCGGGGGCGGGTGCTCGCCGAGCGGATCGACGCCGAGCTGGACGTGCCCGGCTTCGACCGCGCCTCGATGGACGGCTACGCGGTCCGCGCGCGCGACACGTTCGGCGCCGACGAGATGGACCCGGCCACGCTCGACCTGGTCGGCGCGGTCCACGCCGGCGCCGAACCCGACGTGACCGTCGAGCCGGGAACCTGCGCGGAGATCTCCACGGGCGCGGTGCTGCCCGACGGCGCCGACGCGGTGGTGATGGTCGAGCGGACCACCGAGGTCACGGGCGAGGACGAGAGCGGCGCCGACGCGGACGTGGTGTCCGTCGAGATCCGGACCTCCGTCGCCCCCGGCGACCACGTGATGTTCGCGGGCGCCGACATCGCCGCCGGCGGCCGCGCGCTCGGTCCCGGAACCGAGATCACCCCCCGCGAGATCGGGTTGCTGTCGGCGCTGGGCCTCGACGAGGTACCCGTTCGCGGCCGTCCGACGGTCGGGATCGTCTCCACCGGCGACGAACTCGTCCGACCCGGGGAAGAACTCCACAGCGAGCGCGGGCAGATCTACGACGTGAACAGCTACACCATCGCCGCGGGCGTCGAGGAGGCCGGCGGCGAGGCCGTCCTCTACCCCCACGCCGGCGACGACTACGACGAGATGGAGCGCCTGCTCGTGGAGGCCAGCGAGGAGTGCGACCTGGTGCTCTCGTCGGGGTCCACCTCGGCGTCGGCCGTCGACGTGATCTACCGCGTCATCGAGGATCGCGGCGACCTCCTCCTGCACGGCGTCGCGGTCAAGCCGGGCAAGCCGATGCTGATCGGGCGCGTCGGCGACTCCGCGTATGTCGGCCTCCCGGGCTACCCCGTCTCGGCGCTGACGATCTTCCGCACGTTCGTCGCGCGGGCGGTGCGCGAGGCCGCCGGGAAACCGGAGCCGCGGACCGCCACCGTGACCGGTCGGATGGCCCGGCAGGAGCGCTACTCGGAGGGCCGGATGCGGCTCATGCCCGCGGGGCTCGTCCACGACGCCGCCGGCGACACCCTCGTCTACCCCGTCGACAAAGGGTCGGGCGCGACGACGAGCCTGGTCGAGGCCGACGGCGTGGTCGTCGTCGACCCGGACACCGAGTACCTCGCCGCGGGCGAGGACGTCGAGGTGCAGCTGTTCTCGCCGGACGTGCGCGCGCCGACACTGTTCGTCGTCGGCGAGGACGACCCCGCCCTCTCCCGGCTGCTCGACCGGGTCGACCGCCCGCGGCACCTCGCGGTCGGTTCCCGTGAGGGACTGCGCCGCCTCCGCGACGGCGTCCCCGACGCCGCCGTCGTCGCCGGCGAGCCCGGACGCGATCCGGTCGCCGCGCCGGATCCGACCGCCGACGACGAGCCGGTCCCGACGGAGGTCGTCGGGGAGTGGACCCGCGAGTGGGGGCTGATCGTCCCCGCCGGCAACCCCGACGACGTGACCGGACTGGCGGACCTGGTCGACCGCGACCTCCGGTTCGTCAACCGCGACTCGAACTCGGGGCTGCGGATCACCCTGGCGAACGCGCTCGCGGACCTGGCGGCGGACCGGGGAACGACCCGCCGGGAGGCGACCGAGGCGGTCGACGGCTTCGACCGCGCCGTCAGGGCCCACGAGTCGCCCGCGCGGCGCGTGCTCGCGGGCGACGCGGACGCGGGACTCGGGCTACGGGCGACGGCCGAGCGGCTCGACACCGGGTTCGTTCCGCTTGGAACCGAGCCGGTTCGCGTCCACGCGAACCCCGCCCGCGTCGACAAGGCGGGCGTGCGGCAGTTACGCGAGGCGGTCGCCGACGGCGACGACGTGTTCGAGTCGCTGGCGGGGTACGATCACTGACTGCCGGTCGTCCAGCGGACTGCCGGTCATCCAGCGGACTACCGGTCATCCAGCGGTACCGCCGGTCATCGACCGGTCGGTCGCCACGCCGCCGTTGGGGGGTGACTAACAATGCCTCGACGGGCCGGATCGCGACCGTGGCAACACGTACGTCCGGCGTCGGGGGTTCGATCTCGCGCCTGTCGGGAGCGGTCCGGCTGTCGGCGCTCGTCGTCTCGTTCACCGGCGTGGAGACGGTCGCGCTCGTGGTCTGGCTCGCGCTCGTCCGGGACGTCCCCGCGATGTCGACGACCGCGGCCGCCGGGCTCGGCGTGCTCGGCGTCGGCCTCCTCCTCGAACACTACCTCACCAACCGGGCCGTCAACGGGGCGGGTGCGTCGTTCCCGCTCGGTCGGGCGGCGCTGTTCAGCGCCTCCGAGGCCGTCCTGTGGGCCCTGTGGCTCGGGATCGCCGAGCGCGTCGCCGGGGCGCGAGGGCTCCTCGTCGCCGCGGTCGTGCTCGCCGTCCTGCTCGTTCCGCAACACACCGTCGAGGACAACGTGCTCCGAGGGCGGGGGCTGTTCTCCTCGGTGCTCGACCCCCGGACGATCGGGTTCAGCGTCATCGAGTCGGCGGGCGCGACCGTCTGGCTCGCGTTCGTCCTCCACGGCGACGAGGCCGCCCCGCTCCTGCGGGACCTCGGCGCCGGCGGCGTCGACCCGGCGATCGTCGGGATCGCGGTCCTCGGGGCGTCGCTCCTGGTCGAACACGTCGTCGGCGTGTCGCTCTCGCGTCGGCGGTAGAACCGACACGGTCGACGGAGGGAACCGGGGACCGTTGACCCGTTACGGCGTCGGCGCGGCCTTCTGGAGGGCGGTCTCGGCGATGTTGCCGCCGTAGTCGGCCGACCGCGAAACCGAGTCGACGATGAGCCCGAGCAGCTGTGCGCGTGCAGGGTCCAACTCGCGCAGGAGCTCGTCGATCTCGCGGGCGCGCTGGTCGACGCCGAGCACGGCGCCGCGGGCCTCGTTCGCCAGCTCGGTCGCCTCGGTGCTGTCGTCGGCGAACAGCGCCTCCATCGCGCGGTCGACGACCTCGCGCGCGTCCTCGTCGAGCGCCTGGAGCGCCTCGTTGAACTCCGCCGGGAGCACCTCGCCGACGCCGTCCTCCGGGCTCGGGACCTCGCCGCCGACGGCGTCGGCCGCCTCGCTTCCCAGTAGCTCCAGGGTGAGATGGGCGATCTTCGTCGCGTGGTCGGCGACCCGCTCCAGCTGGCGCGCGCTGGAGTGGTAGTCGAAGCACACCTCCCGCGAGAGGCCGATGTCCTCGGCGGCCTTCGGCGTGCGCAGCGTCGCCCGGAAGATGCGCGAGACGACCATGTACAGCCGGTCAACGTCGTCGTCGCGCTGGATCACGTCCAGCGCCATGTCCTCGTCGCCGGTGGTGAGCGCGTCCACCGCGTCCTCCAGCATCGAGACGGCGATGAGGCGCATCCGGGTGACGGCGTTGTGGATCGACAGCTCCGAGGAGTCGAGCAGATCGCGGATCACGACGCGGTCGCGCGTCTCCTCGAGCACCTCCAGGCCGACGAGGCTCTGCACCGAGTCGCGGATGGTGCGCCGCTGGTCGTTGGTGATCCGGGCGGCCTCCAGCGCGATGATGTCGAACCCGGAGACGTACATCGTCATTACCGCGCGTGTGAGCTGGTCGCCCGCCAGATCGCCGATGTCGAGCGTCCCCTCGGTGCGCTCCTCGTCGCTCACCGGCGTGAGAAACAGGGAGTCCCCCTCGGGGTAGAACTCGACTTCGGTGCCCGCGCTGACGCCGTTGTCCGTCGCCCACTCCTTCGGAATGGAGACGGTGTACGTCGACCCGCCCGTCACCTGCACCTTCCGTGTCTCGACCATCGTGGTAGGGTGCGGCCGTCCGCGAATTAAATCCACCGGTGTTCTATATATTCCACTTTGTGTCCGTCGGATATGCCACAGTTATCTTCCTCAACTGATACTACTTCGCCGATCTCGATAGACCAGTTCTCTCGTCTATCTCCTCGGGTACGGTGATACGGTCGGTTTCGTGGCGTGTATCGAGCTACTTCCGAACAGTCGCTCCGGATCACACGTTCTCACAGTATATCTATATATTTCTCATAGTAGGGTACTTACGTCTCACTCGGTTCCGATCGGGTGATGACGGATCAACCCGACTCCGCGACGCGGCGTGCCTTCATGACTGCTGCGGGAACGGCGGGCGTCCTCGGGCTGGCTGGCTGTACGAGCAACCCCAACTCGGGCGGTTCGGGCGGCGGCTCCGGCGGTTCGGACGGCGGGTCCGGGCAGCTCTCGGGCGACATCGACATCGCGGGGTCCTCGACGGTGTTCCCCCTGGCGACGGCGATCGCCGAGACGTTCCAGGAGGACCACTCCGAGGTCGACATCAACGTCCAGTCGACGGGTTCGGGCGGCGGGTTCGCGAACTTCTTCTGTGCCGGCGAGACGGACTTCAACAACGCCTCCCGGCCGATCCAGCCCGCGGAGGAGGAGGCGTGTGCCGACAACGACATCGTCCCCGTCGAGCTGACAGTCGCGACGGACGCGCTGACGGTCATCGTGAACAACGAGGCCGACTTCATCGACTCGATGACCGTCGAGGAGCTCCGGACGCTGTGGTCCGCCGAGGCACAGCCAGAGACGTGGAGCGAGGTCAACTCCGACTGGCCCGACGAGGAGATCGAGCTGTTCGGCCCCTCCGACGCCTCGGGGACGTACGATTACTTCATCGAGGCGGTCCTCGGCGAAGAGGGGCCGGGCCACCGTCAGGACTACTCCGCGACCGAGCAGGACCGAACGATCATTCAGGGCGTGCAGGGCTCGCAGTACGCCGTCGGCTACCTCGGGTTCGCCTACTACAGCGCGAACACCGACGCGGTGAAGGCGGTCGCCATCGACGACGGCGACGGCCCGGTCGAGCCGTCGCTCGAAACCGCGCGGACGGGCGAGTACACCCCGCTGTCGCGTCCGCTGTTCACCTACCCGAAGCGGTCGGCGCTGGCGGAGGACCACATCGCCGAGTTCGCCCGGTACTTCGTCGAGAACACGACCAACGAGGAGCTCGTCGCAGAGGACGTCGGCTACGTTCCGCTGACCGACGAGCAGCGGGCCGAGCAGGTGGAGACGCTGGAGGCCGCGATCGAGGAAGCGAACGCCTAGACCTGTCACCGAGGCCACGAACGGGCGAACGGAGAAATTTTTCACTACCCCACACAACCACCAACTGAATGAGCACCGACGACATCACGGAGGACCTTACCCGGGACACACAGAACTCGCCCGCGGAGCTGCTCACGCGGTCGTTCTTCTTCCTGTGCGCGGTGCTCTCGATCGTCACGACGATCAGTATCGTCGTCCTCCTCGTGACCGAGGCGGCGAAGTTCTTCACGCTCACGGCGCCCCTGATGGGCGTGGAGGGACCGACCGCCTCCCTCGTGGATTTCCTCACCGGGACCACCTGGGAGATCAACAACGGGGAGTTCGGCGTGCTCACGCTCGTGTCCGCCACGCTGATGATCACCATCGGCTCGGCGGTCATCGCGCTCCCGCTCGGGGTCGCGACGGCCATCTACCTCAGCGAGTACGCCGCCCCGCGCCACCGCGCGTTCCTGAAGCCGGCGCTCGAGGTGCTCGCGGGTATCCCGACGGTCGTCTACGGCTTCTTCGCGCTCATCTACATCACGCCGGCCATCCAGACGGTCCTCCCGGAGACGGGGACGTTCAACCTCCTGTCGGCGAGCATCGTCGTCGGCATCATGATCATCCCGATGGTCGCGTCGATCAGCGAGGACGCGATGTCGGCGGTGCCCGACGAACTCCGGCAGGCGGGCTACGGGATGGGCGCGACCAAGTTCGACGTGTCGACCGGCATCGTCGTCCCGGCGGCGCTGTCGGGGATCCTCTCGTCGTTCATTCTCGCGCTCTCGCGGGCCATCGGCGAGACGATGGCCGTCACCGTCGCCGCGGGCTCGCAGGCGCAGTTCCTCAACCCGATCGACCCGACGGCGTACCAGGAGGGCGCGCTTCCGATGACCGCGGCGATGGTCCAACTCCTGTTGGGGGACATCACCGGCGGGGGGCTCGCCTACCGGAGCCTCTTCGCCATCGGGCTGACCCTCTTCGTCATCACCCTCGTCATGAACGTCATCAGCGACCTGATCGCACAGCGGTACCGCGAGGAGTACTGAGATGGCGACCGACACCTCCACCGGCGACATCGAGAGCTTCGGAACGGTCAACAAGACCGTCGGCACCGTCTTCCGGTACGTCCTGCTGGCGGCGACGCTGTTCGGGCTCGTCGTGCTCGGCGCGCTGCTGGTGTACGTCGCCAACGACGCCATCCGGCCGCTCACCGCCGACCCCGGCTGGCACCTCACGTTCCTCCTCACGCTCGTGCTCCCGACGCTCGGCGTCGGCGCGTTCCTCTACCGACGTGACGAGGACGCCCTCCGATTCGGCGCGACGACGGTCGGCATGACCGTCGTGACGCTCATGTTCTCCGGCGGCGTCGGGATGGTCTTCGTCGACATCCTCTCGCCGTTCGTCTTCCTCTCGTACGTGCTCGCGCTGGCGGTTCCCTTCGTGGTCGTGCTCGCGTTCCAACGCCGGGCGCGACGGATCCCGTTCTTCACGCGGGCGGGCGCGACGACGCTGGGGTTTTACCTCTCGCTGTTCGGCCTCCCCGGACCCGTCGGCGCGGTCGCCGGCATTCCCGCCATCGTCCCGGGGCTCCCCGCGATGATACAGTCGGTCCCGACGATCCCGCTGCCCTGGATGTCGCTCACCGCGACGCTCGGCCTCGGCGTTGCGGCATTCGTCGGCGTGTACGCCGCCCGCATCCGCGACCGACGCGCCGGCCTGATCGCCGGAGCCGGCGCGCTGGCGGCGATCGGGGCGAGCGGCGCGCTCGGCCCCGCGTTCGGCGTCACCTCGGTGCCCGCGGTGGTGCTCGCGTCGGTGGCCGTCGTTCCGACGGCGGCGTACGCGGCCGGCACCGCGGTCTCGCTGCCCGAGCGCCGGATCGGCCTGCTGGTCCCGGCGGTCGTCATCGGCGGGGCGCTCGCCGGCGAGGTCGTCGTCGGCGCCCTCGGCTTCGCGGGCCCGCAGTCGTGGGTCGACTGGCAGTTCCTCACGAACGCACACAGCCGGACCGCCGTCAACGCCGGGCTGTACCCCGCGATCGGCGGCTCCATCCTACTGATGGTCACGGTCGCGATCCTGTCGTTCCCGCTCGGCGTCGGCGCCGCGGTGTACCTCGAGGAGTACGCCCCGGACAACCGCTTCACGCGCTTCATCGACGTGAACATCTCCAACCTCGCGGGCGTCCCATCCGTCGTCTACGGGCTGCTCGGGCTGGGCGTGTTCGTCACGTATCTGGGACGGCCGACCGGGACGGTTCTCATCGGCGGCGCGACGCTGGCGCTGCTCATCCTCCCGATCGTGATCATCTCCTCGCGGGAGGCGATCCGAAGCGTCCCCAACGAGATGCGACAGGCGTCCTACGGGATGGGCGCGACGAAGTGGCAGACCGTCCGGCGGGTCGTGCTCCCGCGGGCGTTCCCGGGGATCCTCACGGGGACGATCCTCGCGCTCGGCAGGGCGATCGGCGAGACCGCCCCGCTCATCATGATCGGGGCGCCGAGCGTCCTGTTCTCGCTGCCGACCGGCTTCACCTCGAAGGTGAGCGCGATGCCGCTGCAGGTGTTCGCGTGGTCGAGCCTGTTCGCCAGCGAGGACTTCTACACGAAGGCAGTCCCCGCGGGCGTCGTGGTGCTCGTGAGCGTCCTGCTGGCGATGAACTCGATCGCGATCGTCCTGCGAAACAGGTATCAAAGCGACCAGTAATCACCAACCATGACTGACGGACACGGACCGACGGACGACGGAATCGAGCCCGACGGCGGCGAAACGACCACGAGCGACCCGGCGACCGAGATGTCGATCACGACGGACGTCAGCGAGAGCGTGACCGCCAGCGACACCGACGGCGAGGCGGAGACGCTCGTCGAGGCGCGCGACGTGAGCGTCTACTACAACGACGACCGTGCGCTCAACGACATCTCGATGGAGATCCCCGAGAAACGCGTCACCGCGATGATCGGCCCCTCGGGCTGCGGCAAGTCGACGTTCCTCCGGTGTATCAACCGGATGAACGACATGATCGACGCCGCCCGCGTCGAGGGCGACCTGTTCCTCCGCGGGAAGAACGTGTACGACGCCGACGTGGACCCGGTCGCGCTTCGACGGCGCGTCGGGATGGTCTTCCAGAAGCCGAACCCGTTCCCCAAGTCGATCTACGACAACGTCGCCTACGGCCTGGAGATCCAGGGGAAGGAGGGCGACTACGATCAGATCGTCGAGGAGTCGCTCAAGCGCGCGGCGCTGTGGGACGAGGTCAAAGACCAGCTCCACACCTCGGGGCTGGACCTCTCGGGCGGCCAACAGCAGCGCCTCTGCATCGCGCGGGCCATCGCGCCGGACCCCGAGGTCATCCTGATGGACGAGCCCGCCTCGGCGCTGGACCCCGTGGCGACCTCGAAGATCGAGGACCTCATCGACGACCTCGCCGAGGAGTACACGGTCGTCATCGTCACCCACAACATGCAGCAGGCCGCGCGTATCTCCGACAAGACGGCGGTGTTCCTCACCGGCGGCGAGCTCGTCGAGTTCGACGACACCGACAAGGTGTTCGAGAACCCCGACTCCCAGCGCGTCGAGGACTACATCACCGGCAAGTTCGGGTAACGCCCCGCGTTCTGCAGCCCCGCCCGCCGCGCGCCGTCGTCAGTCTCGGTCCTCGCGCTGTCCGGTTCCTCACCCTCCCGGTTCCTTTCCCCCTTCAGCGACCGCTATCGACGGCTCTCGACTCGATCTCGACCGTTCCGTCCGTCAGCCGAACCACGAGCGGCCCGCGGGCCGGACACCGTGTGAACGACCGCCGCGTCCCCTCGCCGTCGCGTGTCGCCGAGACGGAGAACGAACCCGCGGGGGGAACGGCCGTCGGCAGCCGAACCGTCGCGCCCGCGGCCGGGTAGACGGTCCGGTCGAGCACCCGCTCCCCGTCGGCCCGGACGCGCACGTCGACGGGCCCCTCGTCGTCGGTCGCGTTCTCCACGAGGAGGTCCCGAACGAGGAGGTCGCAGACGAGCCGCGGCGTCGGACCCAACAAGCAGTACAGTGTGCCGTCCTCGAACGGCCGCCACCCGTGGCGGTCTTCCCCCTCGTCGGTTTCGACACGGACGGAGATCCGTCCCCGTGACACCGACAGCGGCACGGGCACGCGCGAGCCCGCCGGGACCCGGAGGTCGACCGCCGCAGATCCCCCGCCGCCCGAGGCGGCGATCCTGACGCGGCCGCCCGCGCCGGGGGCGTCGACGGCGAGGGTCGTCCCGTCCGCCGTCGTCGACGCGAGGAGTCCGCCGGTCGAGCCCTCGACGAACGCCGGGGCGGCCGACGGCGGGTACACGTCCCGGACGCTCACGCCCCCGTCGAGGTCGATCCCCAGGTCGTCGCCGCCCGGACCGGGCGCCCACTTGACCGTCCGCCGGCGGTTGTCGGCGGTCCGAACGGACACGGTGTACGGACGCGCGGCCCCGAACACGTCCGCGAGGGTGGTCCGGCCCGCCCGCGGAACACGGACCGTCCGGGAGCGCACCCCCGTCCCGTTCGCCTCGATCCGGAGCGTGACCCACTCGGACCTGACGAGCCGGTTCGAGAGGATCACCGACCGCGGACGGTCGAGCGCGTCCGCGTCGCCGGCGCCGTAGGCGGTCGGCTCGGGCGTCGGGGTAGGCGAGGCCGTCGGCGTCGCCCGCAGGGCGGGGTTGACCGTCCGGCCGCCGGCGTCGCTCCCCGTGGACGAACAGCCGGCCAGCGCCGCGACCCCCGCGAGCAGGAACGACCGACGAAACACGCCGATCGTAGGGGCGACGCCGACATAACGTCGGCGGCGACCGAACGGGACGGGCGGGACGGCACGAGCCGCGCTCGTGGTCGCTCGTGGTCGCTCGGGACCGCTCGGGAGCGTTGGGATGGGCTCCATACACGAACGAGCGCGCGAACACAAACCCTTACGACGCGCGCCGAGGGAGTCGTGAGTATGCCACGGAAACAGTATCAGGAACGCCTCGAGGAACTCCGCGAGGACGTGCTCTACATGAGCGAGATCGTCGCCGAGCGCCTCCGGATGGGGATGGACGCCCTGGAGGCCAAAGACGAGGAGCTCGCCCAGCGCGTCATCGACGAGGACGCGGAGGTGAACCAGCTGTACCTCGATCTGGAGCAGGACTGCGTCGACCTGCTCGCGCTCCAGCAGCCGGTCGCCGGGGACCTGCGGTTCATCGCGGCGTCGTTCAAGATCATCACCGACCTCGAACGGATCGGCGACCTCGCAACCAACCTCGGGGGGTACACCCTGCAGGCCGAGCGCGACGTGTTCCCCGACGTGGACGTCCAGCGCATCGGCGAGGCGACCCTGGAGATGCTCGACGACGCCATGACCGCCTACGCCGAGGAGGACGCCGACGCCTGCTACGCGGTCGCGGAGGCGGACGACGCCGTCGACGCGCTGTGTGAGGACGCCTCCAGCGCCGTCGTGCGGGAGCTGCTCGAACGCGAGGGGGTCGACGCCGAGGACGTCGACGAGCTGATGACGGACGTCTCGCGGCTCCTGCTCACGGTCCGCGACCTCGAACGCGTCGGCGACCACGCGGTCAACATCGCCGCCCGGACGCTGTACATGGTCGAGAACGACGACGAGCTTATCTACTGAACCTCTTTTGCGGGGGGCATGTCCTCGCGGGCGGCTTCGCCGCCCGTGGTTCGAGAGACGGCTCCGCCGTCTCTCGTCATCACGAGAGGCGCTTCGCGCCTCTCGAACGACTGCGGCCAGACCCCCCGCAAAACCCGTTCATGCCAAAAAGCCGCTCGCTCGGGCCTGACAGCCCTCGCTCGCGGAACAATCGCTAGTGCGAACCGCAACCGCAGGCGGCCAACTAATTGTGTCTCGCGAGAATGTTATCAGAACTCTATTTCGGGTAGTCCTGGATGAAATAACTGCTCAATAAGGGCTGCGAACGTATCGGCGAGCGTCCCGTCTGGTTACGTCTTTAATCCATGTCCCGTAAGTGGCATCACCACGTCTGCATCTGGCCCAAGCGTCCCGCGTTCTCGATACGCCGCAAGTGCCGCAGGCGCGATCGCTGAGGTCGGTTCCACGTAGAACCCGTGTGAGTGGAGCCGGTCTAGCTCCGTTTGCACCGCATCTTCCGTAATCGCAATCGCGTCACCATCGGTCTCAGCAATCGCATTCAAGAGTTGTTGTTTTCGTGTTGGCTCCCGTATATGGACGCCATCTGCGACATCGTTCTCGCTCTCGGGGACTGCGTTGAGTTCGCTCGCAATCGGGGCATATCCTGCGGCTTGCGCGCCGAGCAGACGTGGCACCGTCTCGATCCACCCTGCTTCGGACAACGCCTTGAATCCACGGTACGCGCCCAGGAACAGCGTTCCGTGGCCGAGGGGCATCACGATCGCGTCAGGGACGTTCCAGTCGCGTTGGAGCGCGAGTTCGTACGCGAACGTCGCCGTCCCAGCGGAGAACGCCGGACTCCACGAGTGACTCGCGTACCAGCCGTCGCCCGACTCGACGGCCTCGATGCATGCATCGGTCGCGGCTTGGCGTCCGCCTTCGATTCGAACGGGTGTCGCACCGACCCGTTCGATCCCGCGGAGCTTCCCGTCTCTTACGGAGGCCGGAACGTAAATCTCCGCGTCGAGGCCAGCGCGAGCCGCGTACGTTGCGATGGCAGCCCCGCCGTTCCCTGATGAATCTTCGACGACTCGTTCTGCGCCACACGCAATGGCATGGCTGATAGTTGTGGTTGCACCCCTATCCTTGAAGCTCCCCGTTGGCGAGACGTATTCGAGTTTAAACTGAGCATCCCATATTGATGACGAAACCAGCGGTGTCATTCCTTCGCCGAGAGATGACCTTTTCTCAACTGGAATGAACATATCGAACGACCAGAGTCCGTCTCGGGTATCGAATTGACTTGGGTCTGGCCGGTCGGATGCCGGAAGCGGTTCGTGAGTGAAGTCAAGGACGCCGCCACACTCACACCGCCACTGATTGGTGTATGTCCGGCCACACGAAGAACAGACAAGTTCGGGAGTACTCATGGACTCTTCTAGTCAAGAGGTATAGAGGAATGTTTCGGTGTGTGGCAACACATCTCTCACTACGCGACAGTCGATAAATGCCCTGTAGTTACTGATTGCTGAATACATTCTCTGTATTTATCGCTGACCGCTCCTCCTTCCAGAGCGATCGCAAGTAGAACAAATCGTAGGTCGGGACTGCGGGAGTAGCATCCGCGAGCGGAGCGAGCGGTTCACCGGACCCGACCGAAGGGAGGGTCCGGCCTTTTGGCATTACCAGAATCGCGGAGCGATTCTGGTTAGCAGCAGGAACGCTTCGCGTTCCTGCAGCATCGACGGGTTTTCGCCGAGCGGTTCCCGCAGGCCGCCGGAGGCGGCCGAGGAAACCCGAGGCGAAAAGAGGTCGTGTTTACTGAAAGCCGATCCGCCCGCCGCGGTCGGCGCGGAGGCTGTCGGTGCCGCCGCCCTTGAATTGCTCCTCGATGTCCGCGTAGTAGCTCATGATCTCCTCGGAGATGGTCGGCCGGACCGCCTCCATCGCCTGCTCGAAGTGGCGCATGTGCACGTCCTCGGCGTCGTCGTCCTCGCGAAGCGCCTGGATGGCGGCCTCGCGGGCGATCGATTCGAGGTCCGAACCGACGTAGCCGTCGGTGCGCTCGGCGAGCTCCCGGAGGCTCACGTCCGTCGCGAGGGGCGTGTCGCCGGTATGGATCTTGAAGATCTGCTCGCGCCCCTCCTCGTCGGGCTGGCCGATCATCACGAGCCGGTCGAACCGACCCGAGCGGATGAGCGCGGGGTCGATCATGTCCGGGCGGTTCGTCGCGCCGATGACCATCACGTTCTCCATCTCCTCCAGCCCGTCGAGCTCGGTCAGGAGCTGGTTGACGACGCGCTCGGAGACGTTGTTCCCCATCTCCTGCCCGCGGCTGGGCGCGAGGCTGTCGAGCTCGTCGAAGAAGATGACCGTCGGCGACACCTGCCGGGCCTTCCGGAACGTCTGCCGGATCGCCTTCTCGGACTCGCCGACCCACTTCGAGAGCAGCTGCGGGCCGCGCACGGAGATGAAGTTCGCGTTCGTCTCGTTGGCGACGGCCTTCGCCATCAGCGTCTTGCCGGTGCCGGGCGGGCCGTACAGCAGCACGCCCTTGGGCGCCTGGATGCCCATCCGCTCGAACTTCTCGGGCGTCCGGAGCGGCCACTCGACGGCCTCCTTCACCTGCTGTTGGGCGTCGTCCAGGCCGCCCACATCCTCCCAGGTGACCTTCGGGAGCTCGACGAGCACCTCCCGCATCGCCGAGGGCTCGACCTCCGCGAGCGCGCCCTGGAAGTCCTCACGCTTGACGATCATCCGGTCGATGAGGCTCGGCGGGATGTCCTCCTCGTCGAGGTCGATCTCCGGGAGGTACCGCCGGAGCGCCTTCATCGCCGCCTCCTTCGTGAGGCTCTCGATGTCGGCGCCGACGAAGCCGTGGGTCTCGTCGGCCAGGCGGTCGAGGCCGACGTCGTCCGACAGCGGCATGCCGCGGGTGTGGATCTGGAGGATCTCCTTGCGGCCGACCTCGTCGGGGACGCCGATCTCGATCTCGCGGTCGAAGCGGCCGGGGCGGCGGAGCGCGGGGTCGACGGAGTCGACGCGGTTGGTCGCCGCGATGACGATCACCTGCCCGCGCGTCTCCAGCCCGTCCATCATCGTCAGGAGCTGGGCGACGACGCGGCGCTCGACCTCGCCGGTCACGTCCTCGCGCTTGGGCGCGATCGAGTCCAGTTCGTCGATAAAGATGATCGAGGGCGACTCGTCTTTCGCGTCCTCGAAGATCTCGCGGAGCTGTTGCTCGGACTCGCCGTAGTACTTCGAGATGATCTCGGGACCGGCGATGGAGAAGAACGACGCGCTCGTCTCGTTGGCGACGGCCTTCGCCAGCAGCGTCTTCCCGGTGCCGGGCGGGCCGTGCAGGAGGACGCCCTGTGGCGGCTCGATCCCCAGCTTCTTGAAGATCTGGGGGTGTTTCATCGGCAGCTCGACCATCTCGCGGACGCGCTGGATCTCCTGTTGGAGGCCCCCGATGTCCTCGTAGGTGATGCCGCCGCCGGTCTTCTCGAACCCGGAGATGGGCTCCTCGCGCAGTTCGACCTCGGTGTCCTCGGTGATGAGACAGACGCCCTCGGGCTCGGTGTCGACGGCGATGAGCGGGATCGCCTGCCCCGGCGAGCGCATGAACGGGTGGTTCGTGCTCGACATCACGGGGACGATGTCGCGCTCGACGACCGGGCGCTTGAGGATCTGCCGTTTCACCATCCCGGCGGCGTCGGAGCCGAACTGTACCGACGCCTCTTCGGGCGGCGCGAGCGTCAGCTTCTCCGCCTTCTTGGCCTCGGCCTTGCGGATCGTGACGCGTTCGCCGATGCCGACGTCGGCGTTCTGGCGCGTGAACCCGTCGATGCGGACGGTGTCCGTGTTCCAGTCCTGCCGGTCGGCGCGCCACACCTTCGCGGCGGTGGTTTCCGCCCCCTCGATCTCGATGATGTCGCCCGGAGAGAGCTTCAGGTGCAGCAGGGTGTCCGGGTCGAGGCGGGCGATCCCCCGGCCGGAGTCGTTCGGGTACGCCTTCGCGACTTCGAGTTGGACTTCATTCATGATGGGGTTGACTGGTGTTCGTTCGAAATACGTCCGTCCGGACGGCTGTTAAGCCCTCCGTTGCGCACCGTGGGGCCGGAACGTGGAAATCCCGGGTCGGCGGCGGGGACGCAAGACGTGCTAATCACTCGCACGATACGGGGCCCGGACTGAAAACACCACCGCCGACGGCGACCGCGTCGGGATCCGGTCGGCCCGACGACCGCGGCGCCGTGGCGGTAGCGACTTCACGACCCGGGGCGATCGGACGACCATGCGAACGATCGCCTTCGACGGCCGGATGGGCGCCGCCGGCGACATGATCCTCGGCGCGCTCGTCGCCGCCGGCGCCGAGCCCGACGTGCTCGCGCCCGTGGGGGACGCGCTCCCGGTGCGCTACGAGTTCGAACCGACCGAGCGGAACGGCATCGCGAGCACCCGCGCTCGGGTGCGACACCTCGGTGCCGACGACGATCCCGCCCACGGCGACGAACCGGTTCACGATCACACCCACGGCGACGATTCCGACCACAGCCACGATCACAGTCACGACCACGATCACAACCACGACCACAGCCACGACCACAGCCACGACCATGATCACGACCACAACGCGGAGGGCCAGGGCCCCCAGCGCACGTACGCCGAGGTCGTCGAGGTCGTCGAGGGGATGGACCTCCAGGCGTCGGTCCGGGCGGACGCGCTCGCGACGTTCGAGATCCTCGGCGAGGCGGAGTCGTCGGTTCACGGAACCGATCTGGAGGGAACGCACTTCCACGAGGTCGGCGCCGACGACGCGATCGCGGACGTGGTCGGCGCGTGCCTGCTGTTCGACGACCTCGACCCCGACCGCGTGGTGACGACGCCGCTCGCGACGGGCGACGGCGAGGTCGACTTCAGCCACGGCGTCTACCCGGTCCCGGTGCCCGCGGTCGTCGAGATCGCCGAGCGCGCCGACTGGTCGCTGCGCGGCGGTCCCGTCGACGCCGAGCTGCTCACGCCGACGGGCGCGGCGATCCTCGCCCAGTACGCCGAGGGCGTCGAGCGGCTCCCCTCGCTTCGGGTCGAGGAGTCGGGGTACGGCGCCGGCGGCTGGACGTTCCCCGACCGCCCGAACGTGCTCCGGGCGGTCGTCGGCGAGGCCGAGCGCTCGGGGCTCGTCCGCGACGACGTGGCCGTGCTGGAGACGAACCTCGACGACGCGGCCCCGGAGGTGCTCGGCGGCCTCCAGGACACCCTCGCCGACGCGGGCGCCCGCGACGTGTCGATCCTCCCGGCGACGATGAAGAAGTCGCGTCCGGGCCATCTCGTGAAGGTGATCTGCCGGCCCGAGGACGCCGACCGCGTCGCCCGCCGGCTCGCCGAGGAGACCGGCACGCTCGGCGTTCGCGAGGGCGGCGCGAGCCACCGCTGGATCGCCGAGCGTCGCTTCGAGACCGTCGAACTCGCGCTTGCGGAGGACGGCGCCCCCCACGAGATCCCGGTCAAGGTCGCCAGCGACGCCGACGGCGACGTGTACGACGTGAGCGCCGAGTACGACGACGCCGCGGCGGCCGCGCGCGAGGCGGGCGTCCCCGTTCGGGAGGTGCTCCGCCGCGCGGAGGCGCTCGCCCGCGAGCGACTGGCGGATCCGACTGCCGACGATCGATGACCGAGGGGGCGGACTACACCTGCGACAACTGCGGGGCCGAGTTCACATCGGCCGAGGCGACCCGAACCGAGACGATGGGCGGCCTCGATGCCGACGCGTGGCAGACGCTGTGCTGTCCGACGTGTGGCGCGCGGGTGAAGACGGTGTTCGTCGGTCGGGACTGAGCCGCGTCCGCTCTCCGTCCGTCGGCGAGGGTCGGCCGACACGCCGTCCGACGACGGTCAGCCGTCGCGCTGTTCGGCGATGGCCTCCGCGAGCGTCAGCTCGCCGAGGGCGACCTCGCGGGCCAGCTCCTCGCTCACGGTGAGATCGCCGCTCGACCGGTCGCGCGACTCGTTTTTGATCCGTTGGATCTCGCCGGCGGTCGGCTCGACCGCGCGCGTCTCGACCGGGTCTCCCTCCATCCGGGCGATGTTGACGGCCGCGAGCACGTCGGCCATCCCCTTCCCGCCGGCGCCGCGGCCGAGCGTCGGCGTCGTCCCCGACTCGTCGACGAGTTCGACGGACACGTCCTCCAGTCCGTTCACGACCCGTGCGCTCCGGAGGCGGTCCCCGTCGCCCACGCGCACCAGCGCGTCCGGCTCCTCGTCGACCGCCGCGAGCACGGTGTCGACGGCCTCGCCCAACGGGACGTGGTACGCGGCGACCACCGTGTCGCCCGAGAGGACGGCGATCCCCGGCTGCTCGCCCGGGTCGACGCCGACGACGGTCCGGCCGTCGGTCTCGCGGAGCCCGCCGAGCGCCTCCTCGACGCCGTCGCGGACGCGGTCGGGGGTCGTGGTGACGTGCTCGATCGAGTCGTCGCGGAGGCCGAGGTCGTCGTGGGGTGCGGAGATGACGACCGCCGCGCGCTCGGGCAGATCCCCGCCGGGCTCGCGGGTGGTGAACGTCGCGCCGCGCTCGCGTAGCTCGGCGACCGCGGCGTGATACAGGGCGAAATCGTCGGTGACGACTACGATCACTCGCCCGCACGTACGGCGCTCGTCGGCTTGACGGTGACGCCGGCCGCCGCCACTGATTCTCCGGTGTGATACCTGCGGGGCTACTGTTAAGCGTGGGATGGAGAAGGTCGAAATAAGATGACGGATCGTTCCGAGCGTTCGGTAGGTGCCCGACTGGTCCCGGACGTGATACGTCGCGGGATCGTTCGCAAGTTCGCGACGGTGCTGTTGGTGTTGATCCTCGCGACGGGGGGCGTCGGCGCGTACGCCGTCTCGTCGACGACCGCGGACCTCCAGGAGAACGTCAGGAACGACCTGACGACGGTGACGACATCCGAGGCCGACGGGCTCTCCGAGTGGATGAGCCAGCGGAGCACGGCGGTGCGGATGATCTCCGAGTATCAGGACGTTCGCGAGGGCAACACCGCGAAGCTCCGGCCGGTGTTCACCACGGAGCTTCGGGCCCTTCCGAACGACGTACACGCGATCCACTACATCGACACCGACGAGGAGACCGTGCTCGCGTCCAGCGACTCGGACCTCGAGGGCGCGTCCCTCGCGGAGGGATCGCTCGCGTGGGCGCCGGCGGTGGTCCCCGCCTCCGCCGACCGAACGGCCACGTCGTCGGTGTACCGGACGAACGACGGACCGTTGATCGGCTTCGTCAGCGCGGTCCCCTCCGCGCCCGACCGCGCGGTGGTGCTGGTCGCCGACACGCGAGCGGTCGGTGAGGGCTTCTCCACGCCCGTCGACGGCGGGTTCGTTCGCGTCGTCGACGACAACGGCATCGTGGTGATGGCCGACGATCCCGACGCGATCAGCCGGTCGTACCTCGGCGCCACCGGCACCGAGTTCCAGCGAGCGCTCGACGGAAACGAGGTGGTCACCGAGGACGCCGCGATCGAGGACTCGCTGAACCGCGATCTCGTCGTCTCGTACGCCCGCGTTCCGGGGACCACGTGGGTGATGTCGGTGCACGTCCCGGCGGAGGGCGCGTACGCGGTCGCCGCCGGCGTCCGACAGAACATCCTCCTGCTCGTCGCCACCGCCCTCGCGGGGTTCCTGTTCGCGGGTGTGGTCATCGCCAAGCCGACCGGCGACGCGCTCGACGACCTCAGCGACCGCGCCCGGGCGCTCGGCTCGGGCGACCTCGACGTGTCCGTGTCGACGGACCGGATCGACGAGATCGGCACGCTGTACGGCTCCTTCGGGAACATGCGCGACGATCTGTCCGACCGGATCGAGCAGGCGCAGACGGAACGCGAGCGGGCCGCGGACGCGAAAGCGGAGGCCGAGGCGCTGGCCGACTCGCTGGAGCGCCGCGCGACCGAGTACGGCGACGCGATGGAGCGGGCCGCCGACGGCGACCTCACCGTCAGGCTCGACGAGAACGCCGACATCGAGGCGCTCGAGGAGATCGCCGCCTCGTTCAACCGGATGGTCGACGACCTCGAGGACACCGTCGGCACCGTCCGCACGTTCGCCGACGAGGCCGACGAGCGCGCCGCGGCCGTCGCCGCCGGCGCCGACCAGATCGAGGACGCCAGCGCCTCGGTCAGCCGCGCGATGTCCGACGTCGCCGGCGCGAGCGACGAGCAGGCCGAGCGACTGAGCGAGGTCAGCGGCGAGATGAGCGGCCTCTCGGCCACCGTCGAGGAGATCGCCGCGACCGCCGCGGACGTGTCCACCCTCTCGGCGGAGGCCGCCGACAGCGCCGACGACGCCGGCGACGCCGCCGAGGACGCGCTGGAGGCGTTCACCGCCGTCGCGGACCGAACGGACCGGACCGCCGACGAGGTGGACCGGGTCGCCGACGAGATGGCCGAGATCACCGAGGTCGTCGACATGATCGACGGGATCGCCGAGCAGACGAACCTGCTCGCGCTCAACGCCTCGATCGAGGCCGCCCGCGCCGGCGAGGAGGGCGACGGGTTCGCCGTCGTCGCCGACGAGGTGAAGAACCTCGCCGAGGAGACGAGCGACGCGACCGACGAGATCGCCGCCCGGATCGAGGCGCTGCGGGAGGCGTCGACGACGGCGGCCGACGACATGGCCGCGACCGAGGAGGTCGTCGACGACGGCGTCGAGGTGGTCGAGGAGGCGCTCGACGCCGTGGAGACGGTGGGCGAGCGGATCGACGACGCCAACGACGGCGTCGCGTCGATCGACGCGGCCACCGACGACCAGGCGGCGACCACCGAGGAGGTCGTGACGATGGCCGAGGAGGTGGCCGAGATCGGTGAGCGCACCAGCGCCGACGTCGACAGCGCCGCCGCGTCCGCCCAGGAGCAGACCGCCGCAGTCACGGAGGTGAGCGCGTCCGCCGAGACGCTCTCGGCGCGGGTCGAGGAACTGCGCGAACTCGTCGCCCGGTTCGACGTGTCCGGCGATGCGGGCGGCGGCGCTGTCGACGGCGACGATGCCGCGGTCGGCGACGATGCCGGAGTTGACAACGATGTCGGAGTCGACGACGATGCGGCGGTCGGCACCGATCCCAGTGGCAGCGACGCGAACGTCGCCGACGACGGAACCGTCGGCGGGGGCGGCGCCGGCGACTCCGGCGTGGCGATGACCGACGGCGACGGCTTCGAGTACGTCGACGAGCGCGGCGGTCCCGCCAGCGGCGACGACTGAGCGCGGCCACTTCGCCCGGGCGGGGGCCCGCCATCGCTCGCCCCGCACTCGGGAGGTTTTTGCGTGGTGCCGACCCACCACCGCCCGTGTCCGAGTTCCTCACGACCGGCAGTGACGCCGTCGACGACCTCCTCGGGGGCGGCATCGAGCGCGGCGTCGTCACCCAACTGTACGGCCCGCCGGCGTCGGGGAAGACGAACCTCGCGCTGACGGCGGCCGTCGAGGTCGCCGCCGACGGCGGCTCGGTCCTCTATATCGACACCGAGGACCTCTCGATGACCCGCTTTCGCGACATCGCGGAGGCGCGCTCCGACGAGCCGGTCGAGCAGGTCGCCGGCCGGCTCGTCGTGAGCGAGGCGATGAGCTTCGCCGAGCAGGGCGAGGCGGTGAAAGACGCCTCGGAGCTGGCCGACGGTGTCGACCTGATCGTCCTCGACTCCGCGACGGGGTTCTACCGGCTGGAGCGCACCGAGGACTCACGCGGCGGCGAGTCCGTCCGCGAGGTCGCGCGTCACGTCACCCATCTGCTGTCGCTGTCGCGCAAACACGACCTGGCGGCGCTCGTGACGAACCAGGTGTTCACCGACCCCGACGCCGACCGCGACCGGCCGCTCGGCGGCAACACGCTGGAGCACTGGACGGGCGTGATCCTCCGGCTGGAGCGGTTCCGCGGCGGCAACCGACGGGCGACGCTGGAGAAACACCGTTCGCAGGCCGCCGGCGAGTCCGCCCGGTTCCGGATCACCGACGCCGGCGTCGAGGACGCCGACGAGCGGTAGGACGGCGAGATCCGATTCGAGCGATTCAAGTAGCCGCACGGGGTTTTACCCGCTATGAAAGACCAGAGCGGACGCAGGAAGCGCAAGCGGACCGGCGGCCTCCGACGACCCTCCAGCAACAAGAAGCGACACGAGCTCGGCCGCGAGCCCGCCGAGACGACCGTCGGCGAGCCCCGGTTCCGCGTCATCGACTCGCGCGGCACCGAGGAGAAGACCCGCGCGCTCTCGACGAACGTCGCGCAGGTCGCCACCGGCGAGGAGACCGTCGAGGCCGAGATCGAGGGCGTCGAGGAGAACCCCTCGAACGTGAACTACGTCCGCCGGAACATCATCACGAAGGGCGCCGTCATCGCCACCAGCGAGGGCGAGGCACGCGTCACCTCCCGACCCGGCCAGACGGGCCAGGTCAACGCCGTCCTCATCGAGTAACGTCGCTCGCGACTTCTCCGTTCTCGCCGGTCGCTCCGTCGGCGTAGCGACGGCGCCGTCAGCCCGGCGCGGTCGTCTCAGCCGCTCCCCGGCAGCGGACAGAGGCTCGCGGTGAAGGCGACCACCTCGTCCGTCTCGTTTCGCGCGCCGTGCACGTCGCCCCGCTCGTGGAGAACCACGCCAGGCGCCGCCACCGCCTCCGTCTCGTCGTCGCAGAGGACGGTCACCTCGCCGTCGAGCACGTGGAAGACGTTCGTGCTGTCGGCGTGTTCGTGGGTGTCGAGTTCGGCGTCGGGCCCGAGCGCGAACAGCTTCACGAGCACGTCGTCGGTGACGACGAGTTCGGCGGTGTCGACCTCGCCCTCGTCGGGATCGAGGTCCTCCAGCGCGTCCGCGAGGAGTTCGAGTGCCATGGGAGGCCCTCGCCGTCGAGGAGTAAAAGCGACCCGGCGTGTGCTGCCGGGAGATCGCTTCCGCAGGCGACGCCGCGCTCGAGAGAACCGTCCCGTTCGGTGGTGGCGCGGCGCCGCCGTCCATCGGCAATCCGACCGCGGTCGACCCGGTGGAGTCGACCCGGTCGTCGGCCGTCCCGTCGTGCCTCTCTCACCCCTGGTCCGGGGGTACGGGGACCCCCAGTCGCGTGTGTCAGTGTGGTGTGCCGGCACATGGGCCGGCGTTCGGTCGCGACCGCGCGGCGGTTGGTCCCCGAAGGAACGTGTCCGCGCGGTCGGTGCGTGCGTCCGGCGTGACCGGTCGTTACCGGTTATCGACCGTTGCCGTTCCCGGTGCCGTTGTTACCGCGGGCGTCGTCGTCGTCCTCGTCGTCGTCCTCGTCGTCGTCGCCGTTGGGACCGACGTCCTCGGGGGGACCGCGGCGGTCGTCGTCGTCGGTCTCGTTCTCGTCGTCGCTGTCGGGACCGACGTCCTCGGGCGGACCACGGCGGTCGTCACCGTCGTCGCTCTCGTTCCCGTCGTCACTGTCGGGACCCACGTCGGCGGGCGGGCCGCGCTCGCCGTCGGGGCCGTTCCCGGCGACCGAGCTGACGGCCTCGCCGAGCGTGCTGGCGTTCGACTCGCCGTTCAGGTACGCGTTGATGGCCGAGAGCACGGCCTTCGCGTTGTCCGAGGCGTCCTCGGGCAGGCCGATCGCGGGACCGCGACGGTCGGTCACGTTCTCGTCGGTTTCGTTCGCCTCCTCCTCGTCGATCTCGGACTCGAACTCGGCCTCCTCGACGGTCACCGAGCCGTTCTCGAAGGTGAGCTCGACCTCGCCGGAGACGTTCTCGCCGGTCACGTCGAGCTCGACCTCCTCGGTCTCGGAGGCGTTCACGTCGAACGCGACCGAGCCGTCGTCGTCGGTGGTGCCGAGCGACTCGTCGTCACGGACGACGGACAGCCCCTCGACGCCGCTTCCGTTGGCGCTCACGGTGAGCGTGGCCGTCCCGTTCTCGTAGGAGGCGTCGGCCTCGTACTCGTCGACGGACGCGTCGGTCGCGGCGGTCGTCGCCCCTGTTCCGGTACTCGTCGCGGCCGCGCCCACGCCGGCGCTCACGAGGAGCGTCGCCAGGGCGACCGCGAGCAGCTTCGTCGCGTTCATCACGACCGTCGCCTGTCGTCCCGACCTAAAGAAGGGGGTAAACGACGAACTCGAGTTCCGGGTTTTGAAGCGCTGTGAACCCGAATTAAGCCCGATTAACCGTCGGACCACCGACGGCCGGCCGCGGCGGCGCGGGACGGAGCGAACGCTTTGGGGTGCGACGGCTCACGCGCGGATCGACCGCGGCTGGGACACGCGCGACCGGGGGCGCGGCTCACGCGCCGGCGACGAGTTCGTCGGCGACGACCGACGCCGAGAGCAGGTCCGGGTCGACCGCCAGATCGGTTTGCCCCCGCACGAACTCCGGCAGCGAGTCGGTCGCGTAGACGACCGCGCGCACGTCGGGGTTGCGCTCCTTCGCGACGGCGATGCCCGTCGCCTCCGAGAGGTCGGTGAGGACGAACAGCGCCGCGTCGTCGATGCCGGCGTCCTCGAGGGTGCCGCCGGTGACGGCGCCGTCGATGCGCGAGACGGCAACGTCGTGGGATTCGAGTTCCTCGGCCAGGTTCTCGGCGTCGGGACCGGCGACGACGGCGGAAATGTCGGTCATTACCGGATGTGAGTCGGGTGGCGGGGATAAGCTTCGTGTCTCCGATCCGTGGTAGTCGCCGCCGGCAAGACCAGAAACGGTGGACGGCCGAACCGAGTTACTCGTACTCGATGGTCGCCGGCGGCTTGTGGGTCACGTCGTACACGACGCGCGCGACGTCGTCGTTCTCGCCGGTGATCCGCGACTGGATCCGCTGGAGCGTCTCCCACGGGAGGTTCTGCGCCCGCGCGGTCATGCCGTCCCGGCTCTCGACCGAGCGCACCGACACGACCCAGCCGTGAACCCGGTTGTCGCCCTTCACGCCCGTGGCCTTCCCGATGACGGCGGCGAACGCCTGCCACGGGTCGTGCTCCGCGACCTCCTCCTCGACGATGTGGCACGCGTCGCGAGCCACCTCCAGCTTCTCCTCGGTGATCTCGCCGATGATCCGGACGGCGAGCCCCGGACCGGGGAACGGCATGCGCTCGGAGATGACGGCCTCCAGGTCGAGCGCGCGGGCGACCTCGCGAACCTCGTCCTTGTAGAGGTCGCGGACGGGCTCGACGATGCCCTCGAAGTCGACCACGTCGGGCAGGCCCCCGACGTTGTGGTGGGACTTGATGTTGCCCTCGCTCTCGATGCGGTCGGGGTAGATGGTCCCCTGGACGAGGTACTGGGCGTCCGTCTCCGTCGCCTCGCGCTCGAACTCGCGGATGAACTGCTCGCCGATGACGTGGCGCTTCTCCTCGGGGTCGGTGACGCCCGCGAGGGCGTCGAGGAAGCGGTCCTGCGCCTCCACGACCTCCAGCGACTCCATGAAGGAGAACGTCTCGCGGATCTGGTCGGTCTCGCCCTTGCGCATCAGTCCGGTGTCGACGTACACCGGGGTGAGCTGCTCGCCGATGGCGCGGTAGGCGAGCGCGGCCGCGACCGACGAGTCGACGCCGCCCGAGAGGGCGATGATCGCGTTCGCGTCGCCGACGGCCTCGCTGATCTCGTCGGTCGCCTCGTCGATGAACTCCTCGACGTTCACCATCAGGCGGTCACCTCCTCGTCGGCGACGGCGTCGCGGTCGTCCGTCGACTCGTCCTCGCCGCCGTCCGACCCGCGCGGGTCCGTCCCGTCGAGCACCGCATCGAGCAGGCCGACGAACGGCGGCGACGCGCGGTCGGGGCGCGAGCGGAACTCGGGGTGGAACTGCGTGCCGACGAAGTACGGGTGGTCGTCGCGCTCGAGGATCTCCATCCGGGGGCCGGCGCTCCCGGAGAAGACGAGCCCCTCCGTCTCCAGCTCGTCGATGTAGTTCGGGTTCACCTCGTAGCGGTGGCGGTGGCGCTCCGTGCAGGCGGTGTCGCCGTAGACGCGCTCGGCGAGCGTGCCCGGCTCGATGTCCGTCTCGTGGGCGCCCAGCCGCATCGTCCCGCCCATGTCCTCCTCGTCGTGCTGGTCGGGCAGGAGATCGATGACGGGATACGGGGTCTCCGGCTCGAACTCCGCGGAGTCGGCGTCGTCCCAGCCGAGGACGTTGCGCGCGTGCTCGACGACGGCCATCTGGAAGCCGAGACACAGGCCCAGGAAGGGCACGTCGTGCTCGCGGGCGTAGCGCACGGCCTCCACCTTCCCCTCGGTGCCGCGCGAGCCGAAGCCGCCGGGGACGACGACGCCGTCGGCCGACTCCAGGCGCTCCCGATGGGCGCTGTCGGCCTCGTCGGCGTCGACCCAGACGACGTTCACGTCGACGCCGTGCTCCAAGCCGGCGTGTTTGAGCGCCTCGTGGACGCTCATGTACGCGTCCTCCAGGTCGTACTTGCCGACGAGCGCGATGTCGACTTCGCCGGTGCGCTCGCGCGTGACGAGTTCGCGCCAGGTGTTCTCGCGCTCGGCGGGCGCGAGCGCCTCCTCGGCGAGGCCGAGGCGGTCCATCACGTACTCGTCGAGGCCCTCCTCCTCGACGGTGAGCGGGACGTGGTACACGTCCTCCACGTCAGGGTTCGAGAAGACGGCCTCGGTGGGCACGTCACAGAACAGGGCGATCTTCTCCTTGGTCTCGGGATCGAGTTCGTCGTCACAGCGGCCGACGAGGATGTCGGGCTGGAGGCCGATCGAGCGCAGTTCCTTCACCGAGTGCTGGGTGGGCTTGGTCTTCTGCTCGCCGTTCTTCGAGTACGGGACGAGCGTGACGTGGGTGAAGAGGATGTCCTCGTCGTCCTCCTCGTGGGCGAACTGTCGGAGCGCCTCGAGGTAGGGCATCCCCTCGATGTCGCCGACGGTGCCGCCGATCTCGACGAGACACACGTCGCTCCCCTCGGCGGCCTCGCGGATGCGCCGCTTGATGTCGTCGGTGACGTGCGGGATGACCTGTACCGTCTTCCCCAGGTAGTCGCCGGCGCGCTCCTTCTCGATGACGTGCTGGTACGTCTTGCCCGTCGTGACGTTGTGGTCGGAGGTCATGTCGACGCCGAGGAAGCGCTCGTAGTTCCCCAGGTCCAGGTCGACCTCGCCGCCGTCCTTCAGCACGTACACCTCGCCGTGCTGGTACGGGTTCATCGTCCCCGCGTCGACGTTCAGGTACGGGTCGATCTTGACCGCGGTCACGTCGAAGCCCGCGTTGGCCAGAAGCCGCCCCGTCGAGGCGGCGGTGATCCCCTTCCCCAGGCCGGACATCACCCCGCCCGTAACGAAAATGAACTTGCGACCCAGCGACGGGTCGTATCCGGTTTGTTCAGTCGGCATACTGAGGGTGCGGCAGGCCGGTGGAAAACCGTTTCGGAGGCGCCGCTCCCTGCCCGGGTCGCGTCGCGTTTCGGGGCGCTGGGTGGACGCGTTTCCGGCGGCACCGACGACGACACGATCGGTCCCGGACCACCCCGCCGGCGTCCGCACCTTTAGGGTGATTCCGCCCGTGGATCGCTGCATGCGCGTAGTCGTCGCCGGCGGCACCGGCTTCATCGGGACGAACCTGTGTACGGAACTCGACCAGCGCGGCCACGACGTGGTCGCGCTCGCCCGCGACCCGACCGGCGCGGGCCTGCCCGACGGCGTCATCACGAAGGCGGCCGACGTGACCGACCGCGACTCCCTCGACGGTCCGATCGCGGGTGCCGACGCGGTGGTGAACCTCGTGTCGCTGTCGCCGCTGTTCAAGCCCGACGGCGGCGACGAGATGCACGACCGCGTTCACCGACGAGGGACCGAGCACCTCCTCGACGCGGCGGCGGAGGCGGACGTCGACCGCTTCGTCCAGATGTCCGGACTGGGCGCGGATCCGGACGCCCCGACGCACTTCCTCCGCGCGAAGGGGCGCGCCGACGAGACGGTTCGCGAGTCGGAACTCGAACACGTGATCGTCCGTCCGTCGGTCGTCTTCGGCGACGGGGACGAGTTCGTCTACTTCACGAAGCGGCTGAAGGAGATCTTCGCGCCGGGCGTTCCGCTGTACCCGCTCCCGGGCGGCGGCCGGAACCGCTTCCAGCCGATCTGGGTCGGCGATCTGGTGCCGATGCTCGCCGACGCCGTCGTCGACGCCGAGCACGCCGACCGAACGTACGAGTTCGGCGGTCCCGACGTGCTCACGCTCCGGGAGATCTCCGAGCTAGTGTTCGAGTCGGAGGGACGGTCGATCACGGTCGTCCCGCTCCCGATGGGGCTGGCGAAGGTCGGGCTCACCGTGCTCGGGTCGGTCGGCTTCCCGATGGGCCGAGATCAGTACCGGTCGTTGCGGATCGACAACGTCGTCTCGGACAACGACGTGGGCGCCTTCGGCGTCGCGGAGGCGGACCTGAAGTCGTTCGAGGAGTACCTCGGGCTGGCGACGGAGACGACGGACGCGGCCGACTCGACCGTCACCGCGTGAACGGGCGCGTGGCGCGCCCGAACGCCGCGGGGACCGTCGTTCGGCCGAAAGGGTCTCCACGTTGAACCGGCCGACCGCAAGGGATAAATGTGTCATACACTCGTCCGGTTCGCTACAATATAAACGGATTTACATGAACTCAACACCGGCGCTTGCTTGCGATTTTCCGCAGTTCGCGACGCGCTCGGGGTCTCGTCACTGATAGCCCCATCAGAAGGTTTATCACCGTTCTCTCTCTGAATCTGGCGTAATGAGGAGGGGAGACGTATGAAACTGGCACTCATCGGATTCGGTCAGGCGGGGGGGAAGATCGTCGACAAGTTCGTCCAATACGACCAGCGCACGGGCAGCGACATCGTGCGTGCGGCGGTCGCGGTCAACACGGCCAAGGCGGACCTCATGGGGCTCGAGGAGATCCCGCAGGATCAGCGGGTGCTCATCGGGCAGTCCCGTGTCAAGGGACACGGCGTCGGCGCGGACAACGAGCTCGGCGCGGAGGTCGCCGAGGAGGACATCGACGAGGTGCAGGGGGCCATCGACTCGATCCCGGTTCACGAGGTCGACGCGTTCCTCGTCATCGCCGGGCTCGGCGGGGGGACCGGCTCCGGCGGCGCGCCGGTGCTCGCGAAGCACCTGAAGCGCATCTACACCGAACCCGTCTACGGACTCGGCGTCCTGCCGGGCTCGGACGAGGGAGGTATCTACACGCTCAACGCCGCGCGCTCGTTCCAGACGTTCGTCCGTGAGGTGGACAACCTCATGGTGTTCGACAACGACGCGTGGCGCAAGACCGGGGAGTCGGTCTCCGGCGGCTACGACGAGATCAACGAGGAGATCGTCAAGCGGTTCGGCATCCTGTTCGGCGCCGGCGAGATCGACCAGGGCCAGGAGGTCGCCGAATCCGTCGTCGACTCCAGCGAGATCATCAACACGCTGTCCGGGGGCGGCGTCTCGACGGTCGGCTACGCCAGCGAGGAGGTCGAGGAGACCGCCGGCGGCGGCGGGCTGCTCTCGCGGCTCACCGGCGACGCGGGCGACGAGGACCTGGACACGGCCCACACGACCAACCGGATCACCTCGCTCGTGCGCAAGGCGGCGCTGGGTCGTCTCACGCTCCCGTGTGAGATCGAGGGCACCGAGCGCGCGCTGCTGGTCATGGCCGGTCCGCCCGAGCACCTCAACCGCAAGGGGATCGAGCGCGGCCGCAAGTGGCTCGAGGAGCAGACCGGCTCGATGGAGGTCCGCGGCGGCGACTACCCCGTCAGCGGCTCCGGCTTCGTCGCGAGTGTGATCCTGCTGTCGGGCGTCACGAACGTCCCGCGGATCAAGGAGCTCCAGCAGGTCGCCATCGAGGCCCAGGACAACATCGACGACATCCAACAGGAGAGTCAGGACAACCTCGACAGCCTCATCAGCGATGACGAGGACGAGCTTGAATCGCTGTTCTGAGCTCACTGCGGTCCTCGCGGTTCTCGCCCTCCTGATCGCGGCGGTCGCTCCGGCGGCGGCGGTGTCCGTCCAGGAGACCGACGTGCCCGACAGCGGCGAGGTGGACTCGCAGGTGACGGCGACGGTGACGCTGACCGAGCTGTACGACACCTACGAGACGTGGCAGCTCGCCGGCCAGACCGAGCTCCGGAACGTGACCTGGACGGTGACGTTCCTGAACCAGGCGGGCAACCAGGTGCGCCAGGAGTCGTACGACGGGCAGAACTTCTCGGGCGCGACCGTCGACATCGACGAGGGGACCTCCGAGGTCCGCGTCCGCGTGACGGGGACCGTGCCGGCCGTCGAGGCGTACAGCTACGACCCGCAGCAGTCGTTCACGCTGCTCGCGCTGGACCAGACCCGGGAGGGCGGCACCTCGAACGAGCTGACGAACCGGTCGGCGACCCACTACACCGCCGACAGCCGGGAGGCCCGTGAGGCGATGGACTCCGCACGCGAGGCGATCGACGCCGCGGGCAACCCCGAGACCGCCGAGGAGTCGTTCGACAGCGCGGTCGACGCCTACGAGGCGGGTAACTTCGACAACGCCGCCTCGCTGGCCGAGCGCGCCGAAAGCGAGGCCAACCAGGCCGAGAGCAGCCAACAGCGCACCCAGCTGATCATGTACGGCGTCGTCGGACTGGTCGTGCTCGGCGTCGTCGCCGGCGGCGTCGTGCTGTTCCTGCGCAATCGCGGGGACGGCTACGACAAGCTCGGCTGACCCGGCCGGCGACCGCTTTTCGTGACCGACCACGTCGACGCGCTCGTTCCGTTCTCGCCCGACCGCCCGAAGACGCGGCTGTCGGACACGCTCTCGCCCGCGGAGCGACGCGACTTCGCCGACGCGATGGTGACCGACGTGCTCGCGGCGCTGGAGGTGGCGGGCTTCGCGCCGCGCGTGCTCACGACCGAGCCGACGGGCCGCGACGTGCCCGAGACGGTCGACGACCGCCCGCTCACCGAGGCGGTCAACGCCGCCCTCGACGCGCACGACCCCGGCCCGGAGTCGCCGCTGGCGATCGTGATGGCGGATCTCGCGCTGGCGACGCCGCGGGCGCTCGCGAGACTCCGCGGCTCCGCCGACGTTGTCATCGCGCCGGGTCGCGGCGGCGGGACGAACGCGCTGCTCGTCCGCCATCCGGAGTTCCGGGTCGACTACCACGGCGCCTCGGTCCTCGATCACCTCCGGGCGGCTCGCGATCTCGGCGCGAGCGTTCGCGAGGTCGACTCGCGGCGGCTCGCGACCGACATCGACGAGCGCGAGGACCTGGCGGAAGTGTTGCTCGCGGGCGACGGCGCCGCACGTGACTGGCTGGTCGAGGCGGGGTTCCGGCTGGCAACGGGGGACGGCCGGGTGACGGTCGTGCGGGAGGTGTAGACGGGGCGGGAGCCTCGACTGTCTCGGTTCGACGGACGTGAGGCGATGGAAGGGGTAGATGGCTACTGTCACCCACTTTTGCGCTGCGCTCCGGCTTCGCCGGTCCTCGGCAAACGCCGGAGCAAACGCACTCCTCCTCGTGGTTCGAGAGACGGCGAAGCCGTCTCTCGTCATTACCAGACGCCGGCGGCGTCTGGTCGGCGGCCGGAACGCGGAGCGTTCCGGCAGCATCACGAAAGGCGCTTCGCGCCTTTCGAACGACTTCAGGCGGCGGAGCCGCCTTCCGCTCGGTCGTCGGCCCGCTCGCTCGCCGCGCTCGCTCGCGGGGGGCTTGTCTGCTGTATCTATCGTGCCCGGTCTCCTTCCAGAATGCCCCCGAGTAGAACGTCTGTTCCTGTTGATTTCGCGAACCCCAAAGGACTATGAAATGATGGGCGCAATACCTTGGTATGCTGAGTGATCTCCGGACCTACGTCCTCAGTCAGTACGACCCCAGCATCCGGGCGGCGCAGATCGTTTTGCTCGGTTCGTCGTTCGTACTGGTTCTCTTCCTCACCGGTCCCGACTTCGCAAATCCATACTATCTCTTCGGGATCGTTGCGGTGGTCGCTGCGATCCTCTCCTCGATAGCTATCCTGATCGGTGACCGATGGACGTAGTTGGGAGACCTCTGCCGTTCACCCGCCGATAGCTGAAAAATACACCAAAGAATATTATGATTCTCTACTAACACTCTGAATATGCTGGGGCACAGGCCTTGTGCAGAAGAAACGGACCGTGCGCTACGTGTACTGGCTCATTCATATCGCCGTCGGTTGCTCTTCGAACTCTACGAGGAAGTGACCTCCGGGGAAGGAAACTCGATCAACTACTCCCGTCTCGATCCGGACGAGACAGCGAAGCGGAGTATCGAACTGTATCATGTCCATCTCCCCAAACTGGAAACGGTCGGGTACATCGAGTGGAACGAAGCCGAGCGGACGATACGGAACGGTCCTCGATGGAAAGAGGTCGAACCGCTCCTCGAACTCGTTCACTCTCATCTATGCGATCTCCCCCCGTTCCTCCAGGGAAAGCCGGCCGGCGAGCGCGGAACGGAATGTTGAATCGTTCGTCCGTATCCGTCGCCGTGGAATCAACTCCCGCACGATCCGAGGCGCCAGCCGACCCCGATCGAGGACCCCGACGAAGCGGGAGACGACGCCCGCGTTCGCCTACTCGCCGGCGAGTTCGAGGCTCGTCACCATCCCCTTCGCGGCGTTCAGCTCGTCCTCGTTGACGCCGTGGCCCATGCCCTCGTAGATGCGCTCGTCCACGTCGGCGCCCAACCCTTCCAGCACCTCGGTGGTCTCCTTCACGCGCTCCAGCGGGATGTGCGGGTCCACGTCCGAGCAGCCGAGGAACGCGGGCGTGCCGTCGAGGTCGCCGTCGTACTCGCGGGGGGTGCCCTCCGGGCCGATGAGTCCGCCGGAGAAGGCGACGAGGCCGCCGAAGCGGTCGGCGTTGCGCGCGAGCCACTCCGAGGAGAGGCAGGCGCCCTGCGAGAAACCAAGCAGGAGCACCTTCTCGCGGCCGACGGCGTCGGCGGCGGCGTCGACGACGCGCCCGACGAACGCGAGCGCGGAGTCGAGGTACGGCTGGTTCCTCGTCGTCTCCTCCATGAACGAGTGGGGGTACCAGGTGTTGCGGGCGGCCGCGGGCGCGAGGTAGGCGACCGAGTCGGTGCCGAACTCCCCGGCCATCCCGAGGATGCTGCGGGCGGTCGCGCCGCGGCCGTGGACCATCACGACCGCCGCGTTCGCGTCGGCGAGGTCGGCGCCGGCGTGGCGGACGGGCTGTCCGCCGTGGGGGCCCTCGACGTCGGTGGTGTCGATGTCGGTCATCGCTCTTTCACTCGGCCGCGCGCCGGGTATCGGTTGTGGTGGCGGATCCGTGTCGTGGATCGAGTCGAGTCGTGACTGTCGGCGACCGCGTGGAGTTCTGGTACGAGTCGGCGCCGAGTTACGGTTCGAGTCGGCGTGGAGGTTCGGTTCGAGTCGACGGGGAGGTTCGGTTCGAGTCGACGGGGAGGTTCGGTTCGAGTCGACGGGGAGGTTCGGTTCGAGTCGACGGGGAGGTTCGGTTCGAGTCGACGGGGAGGTTCGGTTCGAGTCGACGGGGAGGTTCGGTTCGAGTCGACGGGGAGGTTCGGTTCGAGTCGACGGGGAGGTTCGGTTCGAGCCGGCCGATCGGGTACAGGCACCGTCACGTGACAGCCACTTCCTCCCCAGCCGACTGCGTTCCTCGCTCCCTGCGGTCGCTGCGGTACTCGTCCCTCGCGCGCTCGCGGTCGCGACGGAGCGCGACCGCCGCGCGCCACCGCCGTGGCTCGGACGCGTCGCCGTCGCCACGCCCGGTTCGGGTCGTCGCCGCGGCGGTTCGCCCCCTCCCTCCATTTTCCTCGCCTGATCCCCGACGCCTTCCCCGCGACCGACTCGCTTTTGCCCCTCGGTCGGCGACCTCACGGCGTGTTCCCGGGCGCCGCGGAGTACGACCTCGACGTGACGGTCGCCGACGAGGACGTCGAGCGCCTGCTGTCCGTCGGCCCCGCGGACGTCTCCGCCGCCTCCGAGTTGACGTTCGCCCGGAACGTGTTCGTCCCGCTGACGACCGCCTGCCGCTACACCTGCACGTACTGCACCTACTACGACGTGCCCGGCGAGGCGAGCCTCCTGTCGGCCGAGGAGGTACGAGAGCGGTGTCGCGTCGGCGCCGACGCCGGCTGCACGGAGGCGCTGTTCACCTTCGGCGACAAGCCGGACGCGCGCTACACCGCGATCCACGACCAGTTGGCCGAGTGGGGCTACGACTCGATCGTCGGTTACCACGAGCGCGCCTGCGAGATCGCCCTGGAGGAGGGGCTGCTCCCGCACTCGAACCCCGGCGACCTGACGGAATCGGAGTTCCGTCGCCTGCGCGAGGTGAACGCCTCGATGGGCGTGATGCTGGAGACGACCGCGGACGTGGCCGCCCACGCCGGCGGCCGGCGAAAGACGCCGGGCCAGCGGCTCAACACGATCCGCGCAGCGGGGGAGGCCCGGGTGCCGTTCACGACGGGGATCCTCGTCGGTATCGGCGAGGACTGGCGCGACCGGGCGGAGTCGCTGCTGGCGATCCGCGACCTCCACGAGCGGTACGGCCACGTGCAGGAGGTGATAATTCAGCCCGTCGTGCCCAACGAGCGCTCCGACTACGACGCGCCCTCGACCGACACGATGCGGCGGGTGACCGCGATGGCCCGCGCCGCGTTGCCCGCGGCGGTGTCGGTGCAGTCGCCGCCGAACCTCGCACCCGTCGGCGACCTGCTCGACTGCGGCGTCGACGACCTGGGCGGCGTCTCGCCGGTGACGGACGACTACGTCAATCCCGACTACGCGTGGCCCGCGCTGGAGGAACTCCGCGCGGTCGCGGAGGCGGGCGGCGTCCCGCTGTACGAGCGGCTCCCGACCCACGAGCGCTACCTCCCCGCCGAGCATCGCCGCGACGGCTTCGACGGCGAGCCCGCGCCGGGGTCGTGGCTTCACGAGCGGATCCCGGAGGCCCTCGCCGACGGGGGCGTCCACGGCGAGCGCTTCCGCGCGGTCGCCCGTCGCGAGGGGCCGCTGTCGGCGTAGGCGAGCGAGGAATTGGCCGCCGGCGTCGGTGCGCGACCGACCGCCCGCAGGCGTCGAGCGTCGTATTCGGGTGGCCGGCAGGTTCTTACCAGATACCGCCCAACGCTGGCCCGACTGATGCATTCCGTCGTGTTGCAGACGACCCTCGATGGCCTGGTCGACACGTTCTCCGGCTACCTGACGAACGTGATCGGGTTCCTCGTCGGCTTCGTCGTGACGTACCTCGTCGGTCGGTTCGTGCTGATCCCGCTCGTTCGTCGGGTGTTGGACCGGCGGGGGTTCGACCGGACGGTGTTGAGCCTCGTCGACAGCCTCATGGGTGTGATCGTCGTCGTCCTCGCGCTGTCGATCGGCTTCATGAGCGCCGGCTTCCCCCGGTTCCTGACCGCGGCGGCGACGCTCGGGGGCGCGCTCGCGCTCGCGGTCGGCTTCGCCGCGCAGGACCTCGTCGGCAACTTCGTCGCCGGCGTGTTCATCATCAAGGACAAGCCCTTCGAGGTGGGCGACTGGATCGAGTGGAACGACAACGCCGGGCGCGTCGAGGACATCGACCTGCGCGTCTCGCGCGTCCGCACCTTCGACAACGAGCGCGTCACCGTTCCGAACGGCGAGCTCGCGAACAACGCGATCACCAACCCCGTCGCCTACGACACGCTCCGCCAGAAGTTCGTCTTCGGCATCGGCTACGGCGACGACATCGACCACGCGACCGACTGCATCCTCGAGGAGGCCGAGGGGATCGACGGGATCCTCGACGACCCGGCGCCGTCGGTGCGGGTCACCGAACTGGGCGACTCGGCGGTCGGGCTGCAGAGCCGCTTCTGGATCGACGAGCCCGACCGCAGCGACTTCGTGCGCGTCCGCTCGGAGTACGTGCAGGCGGTGAAGGAGCGCTTCGACGAGGAGGGCATCGACATGCCGTACGTCCACCGGCAGCTCACCGGCGAGGTGGAGGTGCTGGAATCGGTCGCCGGCGACGACGCCGGGGGCGCCGACTGACGCTGTGCGTCGGTCGCGTACCGTCCGCGCGTCATTCGCGTGTCGTCCGGGCTCTCACAAGACACATATTCCCTGGCCGACACACTATCGGTAGTGACCCTGCGCTCGCGTCTCGCGACCCTGTTCGACAGTACCTACGAGCGCGTGCTGCGCCGGGAGATCGGCGAGGGGCCCGACCACGTCGCCATCATCCAGGACGGGAACCGCCGGTACGCCCGCAGCCGCGGCGACGACGCGCACGACGGCTACCACGCCGGGGCCGACACGACCGAGCGGGTGCTCGACTGGTGTGCGGACCTCGGAATCGAGGAGCTCACGCTGTACGCCTTCTCGACGGAGAACTTCGACCGACCGGCCGAACAGCGGGAGACGCTGTTCGACCTGCTGGAGGACAAGCTCCGCGAGTTCGCCGACGCCGACCGCGTCCACGAGCAGGGCGTGTGCATCCGCGCGCTCGGGGACGTGGAACGGCTGCCCTCCCGCGTTCGCGACGCGGTCGAGTACGCCGAGGGCCGGACCGCCGGCTACGACGAGTTCACGCTCAACATCGCGCTGGCGTACGGCGGCCGCAACGAACTGCTCGGGGCGGTTCGCGCGGTCGCCCGCGACGTGGCCGACGGCGATCTGGCGGCCGACGACGTGGGCGTCGCCGAGGTGGAGTCGCGGCTGTACCGCCGGCCCGTCCGCGACGTGGACCTCATCATCAGGACGGGCGGCGACGAGCGCACCTCGAACTTCCTCCCGTGGCACGCCAACGGCAACGAGGCGGCGGCGTACTTCTGCTCGCCGTACTGGCCGGAGTTCTCGAAGGTCGACTTCCTGCGCTCCATTCGAACGTATGAGGCCCGCGAGGAGTCGTGGCGCCGCACCCGCGCGAAGCGGGCGGCCGCGCTCGTTCGGTCGCTCGCGGCCGTCGAGCTGGACGAGGCGCGGACGGTCGCGGGGCGGCTGCGCGAGCGGCTGCCCGGCGAGGCGACCGACGAGGAGTTGACCGAGGCGCTGGAGGTCGACGGCGCGGGGACCCGCGAGACGGCGGACTGATAGGAGAATTCCCGTTATTTCCCGAACCGCCGCTGGCGGTTCTGGTAGTCCAGCACCGCCCGCAGGTAGTCCCGTTTCCGGAAGTCCCGCCAGTTCACGTCGGTGAAGTACAGCTCCGAGTAGACGGACTGCCAGATGAGGAAATCGGAGAGCCGTTCGGCGCCCGTCTTGATCACCAGATCCGGCTCCTCGGGGAAGATCAGGCGGTCCTCGATGTCGGCCTCGGCGATCTCGTCAGGGGCGAGCTCGCCGGCCTCGACGGCCTCGGCGATGTCGCGGACGGCGGCGGCGAACTCCCGCTTGCCGCCGAGGCCGATGTTCACCCGGATCGGCGCGTCCGCGCGGGCGGTGTCGTCGGGCGTGCGAACCGCGATCGAACGGGGGGCGGTAACGTCCGCCAGCTCGCGAGCGAGGGTGTCGACGACCGCCTCGTCGAGCACGGAGACGGAGACGGTGACGCGCTCGGCGCCGTACTCGAACGCCCAGCCGAGGAACGACTCCAGCGTGTCGTAGGCGCCCTGTTCGAGCAGGTCGCGCTCGGTGATGACGAGCGCGACGTGGGCGGGCGGGTCGCCCGGGTTGCGCCGGTGGCGTACGCCGAGGTACGCGTCGTAGAGTCCCACTGCTGACCCGAGCGTTCGACCGGGCGCCCGAAAGCGTTACCGTTCGCCCTTCGTTCCAGGGGGAAGCGGCCGTCCCGGGACCGTTAAGTGTGCGTCGGGGATAGCTCCCGGCGTGAGACACCGACTCCGGCGTGCGGGGGGATTCGCCGTCGTCGCCTCCGCGGTGTTGGCCGCGCCGGCGCTGGGGCCGGCCGCCGCCGCGCCCTTCGCCGCCGTCGCCGTCCTCGCTGCGTTCGTCGTCGAGGAGGGTCGGTTCTTCGAGCTGTTCGCCCGGCCGGGCGACTACGAGGACCGCCGCCTCAACGGGCTCGCCGGGTTCGCGCTCGCGGCGACCGCCCTCGGCGTGTTGACGGCGCTCCCGCAGTCGCCGATGCCGGTCACCGTGTACGCCGCGAGCGTCCTCTCGCTGGCGTACGGCGTCCTCGGCCGCGAGTTCGTCCGCGAGTCCACGAGCGACGAGTTCGCCACGACGACCGCGTTCACCGTCACGGCGTTCGCGGCCGCGACGGTCGGCCAAGCCGCCGTCGCGGTCGCCGCCGGGTCCTTCGCCGTCGGGGCGCTCCCGACGTACGTCTTCCTCGCGGCGACGGCCGCGCTGGTCGCCGCGCTCCTCCGCTCGGTGCTGTTCCCTCGGGACGACCCGATCGTGGTCGTGTCGGTCGGGTTCCTCCTGTGGCTGCTGTCGGCGCTCGTCGCCGCCGGCGGGGTCGTCGTCACGCCGGCGCTCGTGGCCGTCGGGCTCGCGCTGACCGTCGGGCTCGGCGTCGTCTCGTACGTGCTCGAGACCGCGTCCGTCTCGGGGATGTTGACGGGCGTATTGCTGAGCTTCGCGACGGTCGTGCTCGGCGGGCTCGGTTGGTTCCTCGTGCTCATCTCGTTTTTCGCCATCGGCGGGCTCGCCGCGAAGTTCCGCTTCGAGGAGAAGGACAGCCGCGGCGTCGCCGAGGGCAACGACGGCGCCCGCGGCGCCGGCAACGTCCTCGGCAACGCCGGGGTCGCGCTGTGTGCGGTGCTGGCGTTCGCGGCCGCCAGGGCGGTCCTCCCGGACACCGCCGTGCCGACGCTGATCGCGTTCGCGTTCGCCGGCTCGGTCGCGGCGGCGATGGCCGACACGCTCTCCTCGGAGTTCGGCGGGCTGTTCGACGCGCCGCGGCTGGTGACGACGCTGCGGCCGGTCGACCCCGGCACCGACGGGGCGGTCACCTGGCAGGGCGAGGTCGCGGGGATCGCCGGGGCCGGGCTGGTCGCCGCGCTCGCGGCGCTGGCGATGCCGCTGGGCGGGTCCGCGACGCCGGGCGGCCTCGCGGTCCCGGCGGCCGCGAGCGCGACGGTCGCGGTCCCCGTGGCCGCCGCCGTCACCGGCGCCGGGTTCGTCGGCATGACCGTCGACAGCCTGCTCGGCGCGACCGTCGAGGGCGACCGGATCGGGAACCAGGGGGTGAACACGCTCGCGACGCTGTCGGGCGCGCTCGCGGCCGTCGCCCTCTCGGTCGCCACCGGCGCCGCCGCGGCGCCGTCGCCGGCGGCGCTCGCGTCGGTCGTGGACGCCCTCGCGTCGGTCGCGACGATCGTCCTCCAGGCGCCGCCGTTCCCGGCGTGCTCGCCGCTCTCGCCGCTGTGACGGTTCGATCCGGGCGGCCGCCCGACGAGCCGGCGATTCGAACGCTGCAGCGACTGCTCCGCGAGCCGAGCCCGACGCTGCGCTCGCACGCCCTGCGAACCGGCGACGCGCTCGTCGAGGAGACGGCCGACGGCGCCGTCGTCGGGTACCTGCTCCCGGTCGCCGGCGACGGCGTTCACGTCGCCGAGCTCGCCGTCCATCCCGCCCACAGGCGGGAGGGGCGAGCGACCCGGCTCCTCCGGGAACTCATCGCCCGCGCCGACGGCAGCGTCACGCTCCTCGTCGCCGCCGACAACGACGGCGCGAGGCGCCTGTACGAGTCTCTCGGGTTTCGCCCCACCGCACGGCGCCCGGGCTTCTACGACGACGGGACGGACGCGATACTGCTGGCTCGCGAGCCGGCGGACTAGCGCAAGCGCAGATCAGATCGACGCCGAGCGGTAGTGCCGGTAGGCCGGCCCCGCGAGCAGGAGGAGCCCGCCCAGCGCCGCCGTCCCGATCAACCACGGGTCGATCACCCCGTCGAGTCCGACCTCGGCGACACGCCCGGCGGAGGCGCCCGCGACGGTGCCGGCGATCGCCCACGGGAGCTCCCCCACGGCGCTCCCGAGAACGAACGGCCCGGCGCGGACGCCGGCGAGCCCGGCGGCGACGGACACGGCGTCGGAGGGGAACGGGAGGAGCCGGGAGGCGGCGACCGACCGGGTGCCCCCGGCGACGGAGACGGCGCGCTCGCCGGCGCCGACGGCGCGATCGAGGAGGCCGTTGACGGCCGTCGAGACCCTGTCGCCGCCGGCGAGGGCGTCGCCCGCGTCGCGCCCGCGTCTGGCGAACAGGTACGGCGGGACCGAGGTCGTCACCATCGCGGCGAGCGACAGCGGGATCGCCGACAGGCCCAGGCCGTAGCCGGCGACGACCGCCAACAGCGTCACCGGCCACGCGAGCAACGGGCGAACGACCGCGAGCGCGGCCAGCACTGCGACGAGCCGCCACGGCTCGGCGGTGACCCACGCGATCCGGTCGAACACGGCGTTCGGGGACGAGAGGACGGCGGCGACCACCACCGCGCCGGCGACGAGGCCGCCGACGAGCGCGCGACGATTCACGGCCCTACTGGGGCCGTCACGCGAATAAGACCCGCGGTCGCGGCTCACGGCCGCCGACGAGGTCCCGACGGCGCCCCCGGGCGACGCTTCGACACCGGGACACCCGAGACGCTTAACAGCGCCCGCGGCGAACCGCGGCCGACGTGCCCTCGGACGACGACACGCCCGCCCGAACTCGCGAGGAGACGGTCGCACTCGGCGTGGAGCTGCTGGAGCACCTCGAGGACGACGAGCTCCCGCTCCCCGAACTGATCGACCGGCTGGAGACCGTAACGACGAGCCCCGCGGTCACCCGTGAGGTGCTCGATGAGGCGGAACGCCGCGGAGTCATCGACCGCGAGGACGCGGTGGTTCGGGTCCACGGCTCCGGGTTCGTCCGGTTCGACTCGCAGGTGATCCGCCGGGAGGGCGACTTCTCGTGTCGCCGCTGCGGGGCGGGGATCACGACCGGCCACTTCGTCCGGCTCGACGCGGGGGAACTCGGGCCGTTCGGCTCCTCGTGTATCCGGAAGGTGACCGGGCGCGAGGAGTGAAGGTCCGGGACGACGGCGGTCAGCGACCGCGGCGCAGCTCCTCGATCAACTGTTCGACCAGTTCCGTCTGGCGTTCGATCTGCTCGCCCTGGCGCTCGACGAGTTCCCTGAGGGCGGCCACCTCCTCGGCCACGTCGTCGGTTGGTTCGGCAGGCTCGAACCCGGAGTCGCCGAAGCCGTCGCGCTCGGCCGCCTCGGCTCCGGCGGCGTCGGCGTCGACGGTCTCCTGATCGGCCGCGTCGACCGCGTCGGCGTCCCTGTGCATCCCCGTCGCGGCCGCGGTCCCCGCGGTGCCGGCCGTCCCCGACTGCTCGCTCGCCCCGGCCGCGGCGTCCGCGCGCGGCTCGGCGGCCTCCTCGTCGGCGAGCGGCTCCTCGCGGGTGCCGGCGTCGGTGTCGACCTCCGCGGGCTCTGCCGACAGCGGGTCGGGACCGCCGCCGAAGTCGGTCCGGTCGACCGACTCGTCGGCGTCGTCCTCGCCGTCGGCAGCCGCCGCGAGGGCGCGGAACTCCTCCAGCGAGTCCACGTCGTAGTGGGCCAACAGCGCGTTCGTGAGGCGCTCTTTGATCGCCCGGGCGCTGTCGCTGGGCGCCTTGAACCGCTCCTGGCGCCCGTCGACGGTGAGCACCAGGGTGGTGGCGACGCTCCCCTCCTCGAAGGTGAGGTCGGTCACGTCGTCGTAGTGGAACTCCTCGTAGTCGTCGTCCCAGACGGCCGCGCCGATGTGCTTGACAAGCCGTGCGGAGGTGACGACGAGCGTGAGCTCCGAGAAGCGGAAGGTGCGCTCGACGGTCTCGCCCGGGTCGGTGATCCCGGACGCCGAGAGGACGCCCGCGAGCACGGGGTGGAGGACCTCGTCGAGGGAGCCGCGCGGCACCGAGAACGTGCGCTCGCCGTCGAGCCCGTACTCGAGGGTGAACTTCGCCTTCCGACGCGACTCGGAGACGGCGACGCGCTCGGCGTCGTGGGGGAACTCATCGGTGGACTCGTCGGAGAGCAGCCCTTCCGCGCGGTAGATCAGCGTGCGGGTCGGGGTGACGAACAGTTCGTCGTCCCCGCCGAGGTGGACGCGGGCGACGGGGTCCTCATCGCCCAGCTCTCCCCGGACCAGTTCCGGCAGACTCATACCAGCGTTTCGCCCGCCCCGTGGCTTAAACCCGGCGGGTACGCCGGTCGCGCGGCGGAACGCCGTCGGCCGGAGGTGTCGCATCCGCGGGGCGGCGCCGCCGTGTGGTTCGGCGTGTCGCACCGGTTCGCGATGGGAAGCTTCAAGAGTGCGACCGCCCGACGACCACGTGAGCCGGGGTGGCTTAGCTGGACATAGCGCCGCACTCATAGGGTTTCGAGATTCGGTGCGGAACGCCTTGGAAGCCTCCGCCCCAACGGGGCCCGCCGAGCCTCGTACCTGGGCCATGCGGAGATCGTGGGTTCGGAGCCCACCCCCGGCATGCTTCTCGCGGATGCCTCGACCGTCGAGCGGTCGCTGCCGGCGGACTCGTTTCCCGAGATCCGACCGGCGGACCCAGTGTCGCGGAGTTCGACGGCGACGCTCGTCTACGGGGTCGTGTGATCGGTGCCACGAGCCGTCGGCTCGCCGCTCCACGGCGCGGACAACAGAAGATCGTGGTCGCGTTACTCGGCCTCGTCGGCGTCCTCGTCCTCGTCCTCGGAGAGGTGCTCCCACACCTCCGCGCAGCCGCACCCGTCCTCGAGATCGTCGAGATGGGAGGTGTCGACTTCTTCGTCGCCGTATCGGTCGTCGGTCGTCTGTTCTGCCATCACTACACTACAGATACCCCACTACCATAAGCCACGTCGCACGGTCAAGCGTGACCGACGCTCCCCGGTCGAGGATGTTGTTGCCGCTATCCGGGACGAGAAGATCGCGGCGATCCGGGCGAAGGCTGGCGATCCTCGTCGCCGTCGGCGTCACCGGAACCGTCGGCCGTTGCGTCCGGCGACGGGGGTATGTCCGTCCACCGCCTCGATACGGTATGAGCGTCGCCCTCCGCGTGCTCGAGCGACGGCGCGTGGGTGTCCGTGAACGACGAACGCCGGGTCAGCGTCAGCGAACTGTGGCGCGTCGCCGGCGGCGACGACCCGGTGTGCGCCTGCGAGTGCGCCGACTACGTCGTCGAGGGCTTCACCGACGTGGGCGTCGACGGCCGCACCGTGACGGCCGACGTGTACGGGCAGTGCATTCGGTGTGGGCAGGCGGCGACCGTCCGGGGGCTCCCTGTCGGGCGGATCGTCGACGGCGAGTTCCGTTCCGTCGCGGGCGAGGCGGTCCGGTTCCCGGACGGTGCCCTCGGCGCGCCGGCGGGCTCGCAAGCGTTGCCGGTTCCCGGCAGCGTCGGGGAGGATTGACGCGGAGGCGCGCTTTAGGGTCGTCGGGCGACTGTGTTCGCCCACGAATGCCCACGGACGTCGAAAACTGGAAATCGGAGGTGTACGGCAACGAGATCAGGGAGCACCTGATGGAGTTCGCCGAGGAGGGGTGGGAGTCGATCCCGGAGGACGAACACGACGCCTGGTTCGAGCGCTTCAAGTGGTGGGGGCTGTACCACCAGCGGAACGGCCAAGAGAGCTACTTCATGATGCGGATCGGGACGCCCAACGGCGTGCTGAAGCCGGGGCAAGTCGAGGTCGTCGCCGATATCGCCGACGAGTACGCCCGCGGCCCCGCCGAGAACCCCGAGTTCGGCGACGCGTACGTCGACTGGACGACCCGCCAGTCGATCCAGCTCCACTGGATCCGACTGGAGGACGTGCCCGAGATCTTCGAGAAGCTGGAGGCGAACGGGCTGTCCACACAGCAGGCGTGTGGCGACTCCTGGCGCAACATCGTCGGCTGCCCCGTCGCCGGCAAGGACTCCAACGAGTTCGTCGACGCGCTGCCGGTCGCGATGGACCTCAACGAGACGTTCAAGGGCAACGACGAGCACTCGAACCTCCCGCGCAAGTGGAAGGTGAGCGTCACCGGCTGTACGGAGGGCTGCGGCCAGGGCGACATCAACGACCTCGCGTTCGAGCCGGCCGAGAAGGACGGCGTCAAGGGGTTCAACGTCCGCGTCGGCGGCGGCCTCTCCCGGAACGAGCCGCGGCTCGCCCGGAGCATCGACGTGTTCGTCCCGCCGGAGGACGCCGACGCGGTCGCGGGCGGCATCTCGGCGCTGTTCCGCGAGTACGGCGACCGTGAGGACCGCTACAACGCCCGGATGAAGTTCCTCACCGACGAGTGGGGCACCGAGAAGATCCGCGAGACGCTTCAGGAGGAGTTCGTCGACTTCGAGCTGCAGACCGCCGGCGAGGACCTGCGCGACGAGTACACGTACAACTCCGGGCGCAACGACGCCGGCCACCACGACCACGTCGGCGTCCACGAGCAGAACGACGGTAACTACTACGTCGGCCTGAACGTCCTGGTCGGCCGGATGGGCGCCGACGACACCCGAGAGCTCGCCCGCGTCGCCGACGAGTACGGCTCCGGCGAGGTCCGCGTGACCCAGCGCCAGAACGTCATCGTCACCGACGTGCCCGAGGAGGACCTCGACGGGTTGCTCGCGGAGGACCTGCTCGACACCTACGAGCCGGACCCGCACCCCTTCATGCGCGGCTCCATCGCCTGCACGGGGACGGAGTTCTGCTCGCTGTCCATCGTCGAGACGAAGAACCGGCAGGTGCGGTACGCCCGCTGGCTCAAGGAGAACGTCGAGGTGCCAGACGGCGTCGAGGACTTCCACATCCACCTGTCGGGCTGCACCGCCTCCTGCGCGCAGCCGCAGATCGCCGACATCAGCCTGCGCGGGATGAAGACCCGCAAGGACGGCGAGCCCGTCGAGGCGCTCGACATCGGTCTCGGCGGCGGCCTCGGCGAGGACCCGCGGTTCGCCGAGTGGGTCGAACAGCGCGTGCCCGCCGACGAGGTTCCCGGCGCGATCGCGAACCTCCTCGCCAACTTCGAGGAGCGCCGCGAGGGCGACGAGAGCTTCCGCGACTTCGTCGAGCGCACAGACGAGGAGACGCTCGCCGAACTCGTCGAGCCCGAGGAGACCGCCTACGAGGACCCGTACATGCACAACACGAAGATGACGTGGTACCCGTACGCCGACGAGGACGACATGGACGCCTCGCCCGCGCCGGCGCGCGCCGACGGCAGCCCTATCCCGTCGGACGACTGAGGGGCGCCCATGCCCGACCGGCTCATCCGCGTCAACGCTTACACCACCTTCGACCTGCTCGACGGCTTCGCCCGCGGCCACGACTTCGAGGAGGAGGCCGTCGCCGTGCTGAACGTGACGGCGCCCCGCGAGGACCCCGACCACGTCACGCTCGAACTCGAACTCGACAACACCGGACTGACGGAGCTCCCGGCCCACGCCGAGGGCGTCACCCTCTCGGCGGCCGAGGCGCGCGAGCTCGCGGGCGAACTGGAGAAGTACGCAGCCCGCGTCGAGGCGGCTCAGGGCGACGAGTAGCCGTCCCGACGGTGCGGGGCCGAACGGTCGACGCGCGCGGCGTTCTCACCCCCGAGAGCCGGGGACGAACGCTTTTGTGACCCCGACGGCGAGTCGCCCCCATGTGGGTACGGGAGCGCGACGCCGTCGACTACCTGGGAATCTCCGCCGTGACGCTGATCGCGTGGGTCCACTTCCCGTACCGCTTCTTCGTGTACACGCAGATCCACTACGCGGCGTGGTGGCTCCAGCGGTGGATCGACCAGTCGCCCGCCGAGGTTATCGCGGTCGCCGTCGTCGTCGTCGCCGTCGCCGGCGGCGCACTCCTGGCCGGTATCGTTCGGTCGGCGTCGGCATAGCGGCAGCGGAGTGCGGGTTCTGCCGGATTGATGTCCCGTCGGCGAGGAGCGGTTCGCATGACCGACGACTCCGGCCTCGCGGGCCTGCGCGCGACCCTTCGCGAGCGTCCCGCCGGCCACTGGCTGTCGACGCCGTCGCCCCAGATCGCCGAACAGCTCGCGCTCACCGACGCCGACTTCGTCGTGATCGACACCGAACACGCGCCCACGGGGATCGAATCCGTGGAGGCGGCCGTCCGCGCAGTCGACGCAGCGAACGCCCGCGACGGTCCGGGCGGCACCGACGCCCGCGGCAACCGCGACGCCGACGCCGGGGCGGCCGCCGCCGGCGACACGGGGGACGCGAACGCCGCCGGCGACACGGCGGCCGTGGTCCGGGTCGCGTGGAACGACCACGTCCGGATCAAGCGCGTCCTCGACACCGGCGCCGCCGGCGTGATGTCGCCGCGGGTGAACACCCGCGAGGAGGCCGCGGAGTTCGTCGCGGCCGCGCGCTACCCGCCCGAGGGACGCCGCGGCGTCGCGGGAACGCGCGCGTCGGCGTACGGTCGCGACCTCGACGACTACTACGGGCGGGCGAACGACCGCGTCGCGACGATCGCCCAGATCGAGACCGAAACGGCGGTCGCGAACGCCGGCGACATCGCCGCCGTCGACGGGCTGGACGCGCTGCTCGTCGGCCCGGCCGACCTCTCGGCGGACCTGGGCGTCTTCGGCGAGTACGACTCCGAGCGGTTCCTCGGGGCCGTCGAGCGGGTGCTCGCGGAGAGTTCGGTGCCGGTCGGCACGCTCGCGACCTCGCCCGCGGAGATCGACCACTGGGCGGAGTTGGGCTACGACTACCAGATCGTCGGCGTCGACGCGGGCTACGTCGCCGCCGGCGCTGCGGCTGCGCTGGAGCGGTACGCTGCGGGCGAGGAGGAGTGAGTCGGGGCCCGATCAGACGGCGCGGCCGCCGCCGCTCGTGCCGATCAGGTAGGTTCCGTAGGTGAGCAGTGCCGCCGCCGGGACCAGCGCCCAACTCGCGAGCGACCCGGACTGCGGGCCCAGGCTCGGGAAGAACAGCACGGTGCCGACGAGCATGAGAACCGCGCCGAGGACGACCGTTCGTTGCATGGGCGGCAATGGGATCTCGCCCGTACTAAGGGTTACTTTTCGGCCGGTCGCGACTGCGCGCGCCGTCTCACTCCAGCGTCGGGTACCGACTGCGCGCGCCGTCTCACTCCAGCGTCGGGTCGCGTTCGCCGGCGGGCACCGCGACCTCGAGCCAGTTGTCGGTCGGCGGCAGCGGGCAGGCGAACGCGTCCGCGAACGCGCAGAAGGGCGTGTACGCGAGGTTGAAATCCAGCGTCACCTCGTCGATCCCGTCGAGGTCGCCGTCGGGGTGGAGGTCCATGTACCGGCCGCCGTCGTACGTCTGCTGGCCGGTCGTCTTGTCGCGGAACGGGAGGAACAACGCCGCCGAGCCGTCCGCACGCAGCGCCGTGAGCGTCTCCTCGACCTCGCCGCCGCCGGCGCTCGGGAGCGTGAACGACAGCGTCGCGACGCGGTGGAACCGCTCGGCGGTGCCGTTGCGAACCGTCAGCTCGACCGCGTCGGGGTCGTCGTGCACCTCCAGGGACGCCGTCACGCGGTAGGCGGGGTCGGGCTCGAAGTAGTCGAGGCCGTCGAAGTCGTCGCGCAGCGACGGATCGAGGGGGGACTGGGGGTCGCTCGCGAGGAACTCGTCCTTCTCGTCGCGCATCTCGCGGAGGCGCGCGAGCCACTCGTCGTCCGCGTCGCCGCCGCCGTCGCCGCCGTCGCCGCCGTCGCCGCCGTCTCCGGCGTCGGCCGCGGGCTCGGCGTCCGTCGCCGCCCCGGATCCGTCGGGAGTCTCGTCGGTCATACCCGTCGGTAGCCGGCGACGAGGGTTCAATCCCGCGTTCCGCGGCCGGGCGGCTCGCGGATCGCTCGGATCCGGGTACACAAAGGGAGTTCGCGTTCGGTGTCGATGCGTCGGTCCGGCGACGGGGTCGCGGACGTTACCGGCGCGCGAGCAGCGCGGCGCCGACCAGCGCGACCAGGGCCGCGGCGATCCCGAAGCCGGGACCGCTCGTCTCGGTGGGCTCGTCGGTCGCGGCGGTCGTCGCGGGCTCGCCCGACTCGGTCGCCGTCGCGGTGGCGGTCGCCGTCGGCGTCGCGGTGGCCGTCTCGGTCTGCTCGACGGTCACGTACGCGGTGTCGCCGATCGGCTGGCCGTTGTCGTTCGTGTACGGCGTGTCGGCGGAGGCGTTGAACGACTCGTCGCCGTCGTCGGCGCGGACCTCGGCGACGGCGACCTGGCTGCGCGAGAACTCGGGCGAGACTTCGAGAGTCACGTCCTCGTGGGTGCCGTTGTCCAGGTACTCGGAGACGCCGACGATGCCGCCGGAGGCGTTGTAGACGACGACGTAGCCGCCCTCGGGCAGCGTCGCCTCGGCGACGGTCACCGACTCGGCGCCGGTCTGGTCGTCGACACTCACGTCGGCGGTGACGTTGGCCGTCTGTGCGGTCGCGGTGCCGGCGGCGAGGCCGCCCGCGAGGGCGACGGCGCCGACCAGCACGGAGAGCAGTACGAGCGCGGGGATCGTGGATCGTGCGTTCATCTGTAGGGAGGACTCTCGGCGTCGGTGACGCCGGAGCTGCCTCGCGATTCACGGCTCACACGAAAGAGTCCGTCGCTCCCGAACGCGAAAAGTTGGCATACGGCGTGGGGATCGGTGACGATATTCGGTACGAGCGCGGGCGCGATCGTCGGTCGATCGCCGCCCCCCGAGCCGGCCGGTCGTCGTCGGGTCCGGGGGCGTCGGGCTTTTCCCGCCCGCCCGCCCGCGTTCGGACGTGCTCACCTGCGACGCCTGTGGTCGGACCGCCGAGTCGGGCCAACGGTGCGACGACTGCGGCGAGCCGCTGTGGTTCGACACCGACCCCGACGGGGTCGCGTGGCCCGACCGCGACGGCGTGTGGGCGTTCGGCGACCTCCTCCCGGTCGAGCCGCCCCCGGGCGGGCTCGCGGCGGCCGCCGGCGCGACGCCGCTGGTTCGCGCGTCGGGGCTCGACGCGGGCGGCGCCCGCGTCCACGTGAAGATCGAGGGAACGAACCCGACCGGCTCGTTCAAGGACCGCGGCAGCGCCGTCGGCGTCGCCGCCGCGGTCGCGGACGGGGAAGGCGGCGCCACGTTCGCCGGCGATGGCGCCCCCGACGCCGTCGGGACGGTCTCCCACGGGAACATGGCCGTCTCGATGGCGGCCCACGGCGCGAGCACGGACCTCGAGTGCGTCGTGCTCGTCCCCGCGGACATCTCCGCGGCGCGGCTCCGACGGATCGCCGCGTACGACCCGCGGATCGTCCGCGTCGACGGCGACTACGGCCGGCTCTACTACGACGCGCTCGATCTGGGTCCCGAGTCGGGGATCGAGTTCGTCAACTCCGACTCCCCGCTGCGCGTCGCCGGCCAGAAGACGACCGTCCTGGAGGTCCTGCGGGCGTTCGCAACCGGCGAGGCCGGCGGTGGCGTCGGCGGGGGCGAGCGCGGGACCACCGAGGCCGCCCCCGACGTGCCCGACGCCGTCGTCATGCCGATCAGCAGCGGCGGCCACGCCAGCGCCGCCTGGAAGGCGGTCCGCGAGGCGACCGCGGCGGGCCTGGTCGACGACCCGCCGCGGCTGTACTTCGTGCAGGCGGCCGCGTGCGCGCCGGTCGCGGCGGCGTTCGAGCGCGGCGACGACGCGGTGACCCGTCTCGAGGGCGAGGAGGTCGGCGAGACGGTCGCGTACTCCATCGCCAACCCGGATCCGCCGAGCGGGACGCGGGCGCTGGCGGCCGCCCGCGCCACCGACGGCGCGGCGCTCGCCGTCGACGACGACGCGATCCACGCGGCCCGACGCGACCTGGTCGCCGCCGGGATCCGTGTCGAGCCCGCGTCGGCGACGCCGCTGGCGGGACTCCGGCGGCTCCGCGAGCGCGGCGCGGTCGACGCGGGCGAGCACGTCGTCCTCGTCGCCACCGGCGTCGGCTACGGCGGAACGGACGGCGGCGACGGGCGAAGCGGCAGCTTGGACGTCGAGACGGTGCCGCGCTCGGGGCTCGCGGCGGCGCTCGGTCTCGGCGACGCGGGCGAATAAAAACGGGTCGACGGCGGCGGCGTTACAGGAAGTCCTCGATGTGGTCGGCGACCTCGTTGGGCGTGTCGCCGACGGGGACGCCCGCGTCGTTGAGCGCGCCGATCTTCGACTCGGCGGTGCCGGTGCCCGAGCCGGAGACGATGGCGCCGGCGTGGCCCATGCGCTTGCCCGGCGGGGCGGTGCGGCCGGCGATGAAGCCGGCGACGGGCGTGTCCATGTTCTGGGCGATGTAGCGGGCGGCCTGCTCCTCGTCCTCGCCGCCGATCTCGCCGCACATCACGACCGCCTTCGTGTCCTGGTCGGCCTCGAAGGCCTCGAGGGCGTCGACGAAGGAGGTCCCGATGATCGGGTCGCCGCCGATGCCGATGGCGGTCGTCTGACCGATGCCGCGCTCGGTCAGGTTCGAGACGACCTGGTAGGTCAGGGTGCCCGAGCGCGAGACGAGGCCCACGTCGCCGGACTCGAAGATGTTGCCCGGGAGGATGCCCAGCTTCGCCTCGCCGGGGGTGATGATCCCGGGGCAGTTGGGGCCGAGCAGGCGCGTGTCGACCTCCGAGAGGCGCTTGTTCACCTTCGCCATGTCCTGGGTCGGGATGCCCTCCGTGATGGCGACGACGAGGTCGAGGTCGGTGTCGAGCGCCTCGAAGACGGCGTCGCCGGCGAACGCCGGCGGGACGAACACGACGGAGGCGTCGGCGTCCTCGGCGTCGACGGCCTCGTCGACGGTGTCGTAGACGGGGACGCCGGCGACCTCCTGGCCGCCCTTGCCGGGCACCGCGCCCGCGACGACGTTCGTGCCGTACTCCAGCATCTGTTCGGTGTGGAACTTACCTTCCCCGCCCGTGATGCCCTGCACCACGACGCGAGTGTCGTCGTCGACGAAGATACTCATGCTTGGACCTCCTGTGCGTTCTTCACCGCACGCTGCACCGCTTCCTCTAGGGTCCCCTCGACCTGTACGAGGTCCTCGTTGAGGATCTCCATTCCCTCCTCGGCGTTCGTCCCGGCGAGGCGGACGACGACCGGCTTGGGGATCTCGTCGAACCCGTCGAGCGCCTCGTTGATCCCCTTGGCGACCTCGTCGCCGCGGGTGATCCCGCCGAAGATGTTGAACACGACCGAGTCGACGTTCTCGTCGGAGAACACCATATCGAGCGCCTGCGTGACGCGCTCGGCCTTGGCGCCGCCGCCGATGTCGAGGAAGTTGGCGGGCGCGCCGCCGTAGTAGTCCACGAGGTCGAGCGTCGTCATCACGAGCCCGGCGCCGTTGCCGATGATGCCGACGTTGCCCGACAGGCGGACGTAGTCGAAGCCGTACTCGTTGGCCTTCGCCTCCAGCTCGTCGCCGGCGGCCTCGTCCTCCATCTCCGCGAGGTCGGGCTGGCGGAACAGCGCGTCCTCGTCGATGTTCATGACGGCGTCGGCGGCGACGACCTCCCGGTCCGAGGTGATCATCACGGGGTTGATCTCGACCTCGGAGGCGTCCTTCGACTCGTACAGGTCGTACAGCGTCGAGAGGATGGAGGCCACGTCCATCGCCACGTCGCGCGGGATGCCGGCCTCGAAGACGACCTTGCGGGCCTGGTAGGCGTGCAGGCCGAAGGCGGGGTCGATGTGCTCGCGGGCGATCTTCTCGGGCGTCTCCTCGGCGACCGACTCGATGTCGACGCCGCCCTCGGTGGAGACCATCGCGACGGGCTCGCCCTCGCCGCGGTCCATCGTGATGCCCACGTACAGCTCGTTCTCGAAGTCGACGCCGGCCTCGACGAGGACCGTGTCGACGGTGTAGCCCTTGAGGTCCATCCCGAGGATGGACTCGGCCGCCTCGCGGGCCTCCGCCTCGCTCGTGGCGATCTCGATTCCCCCAGCCTTCCCACGTCCGCCGACGTGGACCTGCGCCTTGATGGCCGCCGGGTAGCCGATCTCGTCGACCGCGTCCATGACCTCCTCGACGGTGGACGCGAGCCGCGAGTCCGGGGTCGGGATCCCGGCGTCGGCGAAGACCTGCTTCGCCTGATACTCGTGAAGTCTCATGCGTGTGGATAGCAGCCACTCGGGGGGTTAAATCCCGCCGATTCCGGTCGCACTCGCGTCGCGAGGGCGGGGGCGACTCGCCCGGTTACACCGTCGGCGGGCGCGGCCATACTCGACCGATCACGCCCGCTGCACGAGCGCCTGCCCGACGCCGGCCAGGAGGAGCCCGCCGGCGGCGGCGACGGCCGACCACAGCACCGACGGGCGCAGGAGGATCTCGTTGCAGCCGTCGGTGTACGTCAGCGTCGGGGGCCACGCTCGGACCCCGGTCACGGCGAACTCGGCGAGCCGTCGCGGACCCGGACAGAACGCCTCGGTCGCGGCGGCGATGGGGCCGATCGTCACGAGCAGCACCGTGCAGACGAGCAGCCCGGCCCCGAACAGCGTCGCGCCGGCGTGCCGGAGGGACATACCCGACCGCTACCGCGGCGGATCGTTTCACTCCACCGGTCGCCGGCGGCCGGGTCGTCTCCGTGGCCGGGCGGCGCACGGTTCCGCCGCCGCCCGGAGTTAAGTCGCCCCGGCGGGACGTACCGCCATGCGCGCGGTCCGATACCACGAACACGGCGACGAATCGGTGCTCCAGGTGGACGAGGTCGACCGGCCGGATCCGGCCCCCGACGAGGTGCTCGTCGAGGTCGCCGCCGCCGGCGTCAACCCCGTTGACACGTATTTCCGCGAGGGATCCTACGAGCCGTACGGCCTGCCAGCGATCCCCGGCGTCGACGCCGCCGGAACGGCCGTGGAAGTCGGCGACGCCGTCGAGGGGATCGAGGAGGGCGACGAGGTGTTCGCGACCGGGCTGTCGGGGGCGATGCCCGGCGGCTACGCCGAGTTCGTCGCCGTCCCGGACGATCGCATCGCGGTGCTGCCCGACGGCGCCGACCTCGTCGCCGCCGGCGGGGCGGGCGTCGCCGCCGTCACGGCCTGGCGCGCGCTCGTCCAACACGCGACCCTGCGTCCGGCCGAGACGGTCCTGATCCACGGCGGCTCCGGCGGCGTCGGCCACGCGGCGGTGCAGGTCGCCGCCGCCACCGGCGCGCACGTGATCGCCACCGCCGCCGAGGGGTACCACGACGACGTGACGGCGCTCGGCGCCGACGCGGTGCTCGACTACACCCGCGACGACCTCGCGGAGGCGGTCGTCGACGCCGCCGACGGCGACGGGGTCGACGTGATCTTAGACCACCGGCTCGACCAGTACCTCGGCTTCGACGCCGAGGTCGCCGCCCAGGGTTGTCGCGTCGTCGGCATCGGCGAGAACGATCCCGAGATCGGGTTCCCCCAGTCGTCGGCGGCCCGCGGCAAGGACCTGACCCTGCAGCTCATGTCGATGTTCAACACGCCGAGCCTCGCGGACGCGCTCGCGGACGTGGCGTCGCTGTGGGGCGATGACATCGCGATTCGGGTCGCCCACAGCTACGACCTGGAGGGCGCCGCGGAGGCCCAGCGCGCCGTGCTAGAGGACAGCTTCCTCGGGAAGCTCGTGATCGAGCCGTAACGGAGGCCGCCGCGCTCTCGGCGTCTTCGGGGGGTCGGCCGGATCGCCAGCGTTCGACCGTCCGCGCGGCGGCGTGCCGCTCACCCGCCCTCGAACGCCGCCGCGAACACCGTGCGCTGGCACGTCCGGAGATGTCGGTGAAGCGTCGACCGCGCGATGTCGAGCGAGGAAGCCACCTCCTCTGCGGTCGCGTCGCGGGGCCACTCGAAGTAGCCGGCGTGGTATGCCGCCGACAGCGCCGCCCGCTGACGGTCACTGAGGGAGTCGATCGCCGCGACCGCGGTGGTCGACCTGTCGGTCCCCGCCCGGGTCACCTGCCGACGCTTCACCAACCGGACATCGGGGTACGTCTCGCGCATGGCGTCGATCACCCGACGCGCGTCCGTACTCGGCGCGAGCCGGACCGTCAGCCGGTAGTCCCCGTCCTCGACGACGGCGTCCTCGATCGACCCGCCCTGGGACGCGATCGCCGACAGTACCGGCAGGTCGGCGACGGAGAGTTCGAACCGCCGGCCGTCGTCGGCGGAGCGGACACGGAGGTCCTGATACAGCGAATGCGAATCGACGAGCGACTCCAGCGTTTCGACGCCCGCGGCCGTCGTCCGGCCGAAGACGACGAACTCGTCGTCCCCCAGCGGGACCGCGTCGTCGAACCGGATCGGGTCGGGTGCGGGGTCGACCCCGGCCGGGGCGAACGCGTCCTCGACGAGGAACGACAGCTCGACGACCTCGTCGCCCAACAGCGCCCGTTTGCGCTCGACGGCCGCGATCGCGTGGCCGACCACCTCGCCCAGCTTCCCGATCACCTCCCGTTCGCGCCCGAGGAACGCCTCGCGACGCTCGGTGTACACGTTCAACACCCCGTAGACGGTTCCGCCGTGAACGATCGGGATCGCCGCCGACGAGCGGTAGCCGTATGCCTCGACCTGGTCCGCCCACGGCTCCTGGCGCGGGTCGGCGGCGGCGTGGTCGGTCGTCTGGATCGTCCGCGTGCGATACGCCCGACCGGTCGGCCCCCGCCCGTGCTCGTCGTCGGGGTCGATCGAGACCGTGGTTCCGTCCAGATACCTCTCGACGCCGGCCTCCGCTCGGGTAGTTATCTCACGGCTCGCGGCGTCGGCGTCGCCGATCCACGCGAACAGATACGACTCGGAGGCGGCGAGGCGTTCACAGACGGCGGCCTCGATCTCCGCGCGCGTCGATCGGTCGATCGCCGCCTCGGTGATGTCGCGGACGACCCGGCTGACGCTGTCGAGCGCGACGAGTTGATCGTGTTGCCGGTCGAGCTCCCGCTCGTGGCGCGTCCGGTCGATCGCCGACGCGAGCACGTTCGCGACCGCCCGCACGAACGCGGCGTCGTGGTCCGAGCGGGTCGCCGGCTCGGTGTCGTGAGTCCCGAGGATCCCCCACGGCGACTCCGGCGGCCCGATCACCGTGGAGATCCCGCTGCGAACGCCGTGGGACGTGAGCAGCTCGGGGGGGTCGAAGCGGCGCTCCTCGCGGAGGTCCTCCACGACGACCGGCTCCGAGGTGCACAGCGTGTACGCCGCCCGGGAGCCGTCCTCGAGGGCCGACACCGTCGCCGACCCCACGACGCCGTCGTCCCAGCCGACCCCCTGTCGCAGGCGCAGTTCCCCGGAGTCGGCGTCCAGATCCAGCACCTCGCAGTAGTCGTTGCCGAGGGTCTCCGCGACGACGCGCGCGGCCGTCGCGAACAGGTCGTCGAGGTCGTCGGCTTCGAGCGCGCGCCGGCCGAGGGTGGCGACGGCTTCCTGCTGGCGGACGCGCTTCTCGAGTTCCCGCTGGTACTCGACGCGCTCGGTCACCGCCTGGGACATCCCCAGCGCCTCGAACACCTCGCCGTCGTCGTCGCGGACGGGGTAGAAGTGAAAGCGGTACACGTGGTCGTCGATCGCGGCCTCGTATTCGGACGCCTCGCCGTCGAGCGCCCGCTCGTACCCCGGGATCACCGCGTCGGCGACCTCGTCCGGCAGCGCCTCCCGGAGCGGCTCGCCGACGAGGGCGTCGGCCGCCACGTCCGTCTCGCCCTCGAGCGTCCCGCCGAAGGTCGTGTAGCGCATGTCGCGGTCGACGAGCGCGAGCACGCCGTTCGGGAACTGCTCGACGAGCGTCCGGTACTGGTGGCGCGTTTCCCCGTGGTCGGCCTCGACACCCTCGAGATCCCCCGACCGCTCGGCCGCCCTGTCGGCGTCCGAGGCGCCACGCTCGGACGCCGGAGGGCGCCACCAGACGCGGCCGCCGGATCCGACCTTCTTCGTCTCGAGGTGACCGGCCTCGGCGAGGCGGCGGAGCCGGTCGTACGCCGCCCGTCGCCCGACGCCGGTTCGGTTCGCGACCTCGCTCGCCGTCAACGGGTGCCCCCGTCCCGGGAACGACGCCAACGTCTCGCGCTGGACCTCCGAGAGCGGCTGCGGTCCCATATCGCACATCCCTCGATCCGAAGGGCTCTCAAGGTTCCGCCGGCGGAACACGCTGGTCGGTGAACTGGTAGCCAATCGTGGGTACTCGTCGTCTCGTGAGTACGAAACGGACACTATCGGGCCGGTAACTGCTCGCCCACGACCGACGTGTGTTGCCCGGGCGCTTACGCTCCGGGGGACCCTCCCTCGGACTATGCCCGCAGACGACGTGCTCCGCGGCCCGAGTGACCAGTCGGAGAGTCTCGAGGAGCCGATCGGACGGTACCCGTCGACGGCGTCGCTTCCGGAGGACGACCGGCACCGGGTGTTGGCGTCCGAGCGGCGGCGACACGTGCTGGCGATCGCGTCCGCGCGACCCGCGCCGATCCCCCTCGAGGCGCTCGCGGCGGCGGTCGTCGCCCGCGAGGACGCCGACCCGGCCGACGACGAGACGCGCGAGCGCGCCGTGATCTCGCTGCACCACGTTCACCTACCGCTGCTGGACGATCACGGCGTGGTGGAGTACGACCCGAACGAACGGGAGCTCCTCGCGTAAGGACACGGAACGACCGGCCGGAGGAGAACGACGACGAGAGAAGCGGCCGCAGCGTGAGCCTCTTCCCCGAACGGTCAGTTCTTCTTCGCGCGGACGGTCTTCCCGCGGCGCACCATGTCCTCGCAGTGGGGGCACGCGCGCGGCTGGGTGACGCCCTCGGGTTCGAACACTTTCACGTACCGTTCGGTCACGAACGATTGGCAGTTCTGGCAGGTGGGCATACAACCCCGGCGGGGCACCTCGAATAAACGAATTACGGTCGACGGGCCCCGGGTCACGCGGTGGCACGTTCCGGGCGCCCGCGAGGTCGCCGACCCCGAACGGACGCTATCGCCGCAGTTGGACGGTCGTCCCGTCCTCGTCGTCGGTGACCTCGACGAGCCCGTCCTCGGCCAGGTCGCCGACGAGCCCACGGAGCCAGTCCTCGCTCCCCTCGCCGTCGCCGTCGGGGCTGTAGTCGACCCGGATGCGCGGGCCGAGTTCGCCGAGCGTCAACTCGTCGTGGTTCCCGAGCGCGCGTACGATCTTCCCGCGGAACTGCCGACGGCTCCCCTCGAAGCTCGGCTGCTCGGGCACGTCCGGCGCGGTGAAATCGCCCGTCTCGTAGGCGCGGCACCACCGTCGCCACGGGCAGCCCGCCTCGTCACAACGCGGGGACTGTCCGCAGGCGACGCCGCCCAGCTCCATGATCGCGTTGTTCCAGACGCGCGATTCCCCCTCGGGCATCAGCGCGGACGCGGCCCCCTCGAACTCCGCGTCGTCGTCGGGGACGCCGAACGCGCGGTGGAGCACCCGCTTCACGTTCGTGTCGACCACCGCGTCGCCGTTGTCGAACGCGAACGACGCGACCGCGTTGGCGGTGTAGGGCCCGACGCCCATCAGCTCCCGGAGCTCGTCGGGCTCGGTCGGGAACTCCCCGTCGTACTCGTCCCGGACCTGCGTGGCCGCCTCGTGGAGGTACTTGGCGCGGTTGTTGTAGCCCAGCGAGTGGTTCGACCAGAAGGAGACCACCTCGCCGCGCTCGGCGGCCGCGAGGTCCTCGGCCGCGGGCCACCGGTCGAGGAAGTCGGCATACGCCTCCTCGACCCGCGAGAGTTGCGTCTGCTGGCTCATCACCTCCGAGACGAGGATCCGGTAGGGGTCGTCGGTGCGTCGCCACGGGAAGTCGCGGTGGTCGTTCTCGTACCACGCGATCAGCGCCTCCCGCACCGGGTCGCGGTCGTCGGGGAGGTGTGCGCTCATTACCGAAACGGGGGACCGCCGGGCGAAAAGCGCTGACGGTCCCGGGCGTCGGTCGGCGGAGGGGGTCGCGGTCGGTCCCCGAAACGCCTTTGTGGCGATCCGTGCGTGCATCCGCCGATGCGACATGACCTGGTCCTCGCCTCGCTGCTGGCCGGAATGGCCGTCGCCGTCCTCCCGGGCGTCCTCGCGTTCTACCTCGCTGCCGGGCCGTTGGTGTGGTTGGCGACAGGCGCCGCCGTCGCGGCGGTCGGGATGGGGGTCGCCTACACCGCCGACGAACGCGAGGACGGCGCCGACGGAGCCAACGGCGACACCGACGGTGCCGACGGCGACGCGGACGGTCCGGCGCCCCCGACGGTGAACTGTCCCGAGTGCGGCGCCCGTGCCGTCGCGGACGGGTCGGGGTGCGAGTACTGCGGCGCCGCGCTCGCGGAGTGATCCGACGGTCGGCCCGGATCGGACGGATCGAATCGGACGGGTCGACCCGGGCGAACCGAACCGGAGCGTAACGGGTTTCCGCCGGCCGCGACACCCACCCACCATGAGCCTCGACGACCTCGACGACGCGATCACCGCGGAGTACGGCGACCTCGACGACGAGATCGGGGTCGAACTGGACCGCGAGACGAAACACGAGCTGTCGCTGCTCGCGGCGGCGCTCGGCACCGACCGCGACGAACTCGTCCGGCGGGGGATCCACGCGCTGTTCCGGCGGACGCTCGACACCGGCGACCTCGACTTCCACCTCCGGCAGGCGTTCGACGTGACCTACGACGAGTACCTCTCGGGGATGACGTACGACGAGATGGCCGGGGGCGCCGGCGGCGGCGCGGGCGGCTACCCCGAACGCAGCGACGAGCGGCGCTACCAGCAGTAGCGACGGCGGGAGGGGACGGACGGAACGGCGGCGAGCGGGCGAGGACGCAACGGCGGCGGACGAGAAAGACGCGGCGGCGCGGGCGCCGGGACGGTTCGACCGTCTCAGTTCACGTCGCCGGCGGCATCGATCAGGAGGTCCGCACCCATCTCGATCTCCCGTTCGGTCACGTCCAGCGGCGGCAGGATCCGGATCACCGTCGAGCCGCACGCGAGCGTGAGCAGGCCCCGGCGCAGCGCCGCCTCCTGCACGTCGTCGCGCAGGTCCGGGGACTCGAACTCGACGGCGAGCATCAGGCCCTTCCCGCGCACGTCGGTCACGCCGTCGAGGTCGGCGTCGCGGACGATCTCCTTGAACTGCTCGCCGCGGACGACCGCGTTGTCGAGCAGGTCGTACTCGTCGATGGCCCGCAGCGTGAACACGCCCTGTGCCGAGGCGACGATGTCGCCGGCGCCCCACGTCGACGAGAGCCGCGCGCGCTCCTCGGGGAAGGTGTCCTCGTTCGCGATCGTGGCGCCGACGCGCATCCCCTTCGCGCCGGTGATCACGTCCGGCTCGATCGGGTAGTGGTCCGCCCCCCAGAACTCGCCGGTGCGGCCCATCCCCGACTGGATCTCGTCGGCGACGAGGGGGATGTCGTGTTCGGCGGCGAGGTCGGCGACCTCCGCCATGAACGGCTCGGAGGGGAAGCGGTAGCCGCCCTCGCCCTGGATCGGCTCCATGATGATGTAGGAAGTCTCCTCGGGGTCGACGTGCCCCGTCTTCGGGTCGAGTTTCTCCCGCAGCAGCGACGTGTCCCCCTCGTCGACGAAGAAGCCACACGAACACGTCTCGGGCGAACACGCGCGGTCGTCACAGAAGGGCACGTCGTGGATCCCGGAAACCTCGGGGAAGTCCCGGCGGTACACCGATTTCGAGCGGTTGAGCGAGAGCGCACCGAGCGTCCGGCCGTGGAACGCGCCGTCGAAGGTGACGCCGTACTTTCCGCCGCCGGAGGCGTCGTAGCAGATCTTGATCGCGTTCTCGACGGCCTCGGCGCCGGAGTTCGAGAGGAAGACGGTGTCGAGCCCGTAGTGGTCCGTGCGGTCGACGAGCTCGTGCATCAGGTCCGCGGGGCCGGGGAGCGCCGACTCGCCGGGGTCGGCGCCGTCGGAGACGTAGAAGTCCTGTCCGGCGATCTTCGTCGGGTCGACCATGTCGAACTCTGCCATCCGGTCCGTGATCTTCGGGTTGTTGTAGCCGAGGGGCGCGGCGGCGACGTGGGAGGTAAAATCCAGCAGGACGTTGCCGTCCACGTCTGTGCATAACGGGCCCTCGGCCTCGGCGGTGATGTCCCACACGAAGTCGTACACGTACGTCGTCGTCGCGGCGACGTCCCGGTGGTAGGCGGCCCACTCGCGGGCGCGAGCGCCAGGCATCTCGGTGACGCTCACCTCGGCCGTGTCTCGGTCCATGCCGGTGGATGCGGACGGTAGATGATAAAACAGTGGTTCACTTGATACTGGTCCGGATCTGGACGGAGATCTTGTGGCAAATCCAATGCCGGGCGGTCGTGGGCGGCACGCGCTGTCGCCGGTCGCACGCGCGGCAGCGAGTCGTTCACGCCATCGTCGCCGCGAGCGCGACGACCGCGGCCCCGGCGACGATCACGAGGCTGTAGGCGGCCACGCGGCGCACGAACGCCCGCGGCCCGGCGAACGCCAGCGCCGCCTTCACCGCGACGCTGGAGACGGTCGCGAGCAGGACGGCGACGCTCGCGGCCTCGGCGCCGACGGTCCCCCCGCGGTACAACAGCACCGCCGAGGTGGTCGCCCCGGCCGAGGAGACCAGCCCCGAGACGGCCGCCGACGCGTACAGCCCGGCGGTGCCGAAGCGGGCCTGCGCGAGGCTGCTGGCGGCGAGGATGACGAGGAACGCCGCGCCGAACGCCAGCGCGTTGCGGAGCGAGAACGGCGACTCGATGGCGAGGTCGACCCGGGTACGCCAGTCGGCCGTCGCCGCCGCCACCGCGACGGCCCCGAGCGCGAGCGCGCCCAGCGGTGCCGCGACGCCCAGCAGGACGGGCGCGTCGCCGCCGACAGTGAACGCGACGGCGATCGCGAGGTTGCGCAGCGCCATCGCCGCGTCCGCCAACAGCACACCGGCGACGGCGTACGACACCGACTCCGCCCGGTCGGTCGCGTGATCGAGCATCGTCCCGACGACGGCCGTCGAGGAGGCGAGCCCGCCCAGAAACCCGGTTACGGCGATGCCGCGGCCGCCGTAGGTGCGCACCAGCGCGTAGTTCACCATCCCGATGCCCGCGACGGTGACGACCATGAGCCACGCGACCCGCGGCTCCAGCGGGACGCCGAGCACGACCCGCTCGCCCGCCGGCAACACCGGGTAGACGACGAACGCGAGGACGGCGAACTCGGTCATCGAGCGCAGCTCCGTACGCGAGAGGTCGCCCGCGAACGAGTGCAGCTCCCGCTTCAACACCAGCAGCGCGGCCGACACCACCGCGACCGTTACGCCCTCCACGACGGCGCCGACGGCGACGAGTGCCCCGACGCCGTACGCCGCCAGCAACGAGACCGACGTCGTGAGCGACAGCGACCCGTCGGCGCCGGTCCGAAGCCCGCTGACCGCCAGCAACACCCCCTGCACGATGACGAGGATCCCGCCGACCGCCAGCAGCGCGCCGCCGACGGCGGTCTCGATCGCCAGGTGCGTGAACACCGCGGCGACGAGGCTCGTCAGCGAGAACGTCCGGATCCCCGCGGACTTCTCGGACCACTCGCGCTCCAGCCCCAGGAACAGTCCCAGCGCCGCCGCCAGCGCCAGCCGGACGACCGGCAGCGACAGCGGGTCCCCGACGACGCCCTCCGCACCCGTCGCGATCATGGCCTCAATATTACTCTATAGCGGTATATACTTCTTCGGGCGGACCGGCCGCGAGCGCCCGCCGCTCCCGAGACGTGCGCTCCCGCGACACGCTTTTGTCGGCGGACGGAGGGGACAGGGTATGGCGCTCTCCGATGTCGACTGGTCGCGGACGGCGTGGTGGGGCATCGGCGCGGTGCTGGGAGCGGCGCTCACGTTCGTGGTGTACTCGTTCGTCGGGACGTTCGTGTTCGGGGTGTTCATCTACTACGCGACGCGCCCCGTCTACAACCGGATCCGCAAGCGGATCCCGCAGCCGAGCGTCGCCGCCGCGGTCGCCATCTTCGCGATGGTGCTGCCGGCACTGCTGCTCGCGGGCTATGCGCTGCTGATCGTCGCCAACCAGATCCGGGAGCTCGACATCGCCGGGAACGGCTACCTCGAACAGCTCCCGTTCACGCAGGACACCCTCGACATGCTGACCGACCCGTCGCAGGTCGCGGCGATCGACTGGCAGCAGTACGTCACGCTCGAGACGATCGGCGGAGCGCTGAACTCGCTGGCGCAGGCGGCCGACACCGTCGCGTTCGTCGGGACCGGCGCGGTCCACCTGTTCGTCATGCTCGCGATCGCGTTCTATCTGCTTCGCGACGGCGGACGGCTCGGCCGGTATCTCGTCCGATTCACCGATCAGGCGGGGATCGTCGACGCCTACGGGCTCGCGGTCGACCGCGACCTGAAGTCGATCTTCTTCGGGAACATCCTCAACGCGATCGTCACCGGCACGATCGGCGTGATCGTCTACTCGGTGCTCAACGTGTTCGCTCCCGAGGGCGGCGCCATCCCGGCGGCCGCGCTGGTCGGACTGATCGCGGGCGTCGCGAGCCTGATCCCGATCGTCGGGATGAAGCTCGTGTACGTTCCGGTCACGGCGTTCATGGCGGTTCGAGCGGTGGCGAACGACGTCACCGGAGGGCTGGCGTTCGTGGGCGTGTTCGCGCTCGCGTCGCTGGTCGTCGTCGACACGATCCCCGACCTCGTGTTGCGGCCGTACGTCTCCGGGCGCTCGCTGCACGTCGGGGCGGTGATGCTCGCGTACACGCTCGGGCCGCTGCTGTTCGGGTGGTACGGGATCTTCCTCATGCCGATCCTCCTCGTGTTGGTCGTGCACTTCGTCCGGATCGTCCTCCCGGAGCTGCTCGCCGGGGAGCCGCTCCGGCCGTACGCGGTCGATCCCACACACCTCACCGCAGAGGGGCCGTCAGTCGTTCCCACGAAGTCGGACCCGGCCGCCGTCGAGGACGGCGGGGGAACCGAGGAGGCTCCGTCTCGGGACCGACAGCCGCCGGCGGAGGGGTCCGACGAGGAGTGACTCGGCTTCGGCCGGGGAGGAGAGAGCGTGCGAGGAGAATCCGGCAGGAGACTCGACGAAGGGAACCCCGACCGGGGAGCTCGACGAGGAGCGACCGGGCCGGCCCTCACTCGAGGTCGACGTAGCGCCCCTCCCACTCGCGGCGGGCCTCGATCTCCCGGCGCCCGCGTCGCGTGAGCGTGTAGAAGTTGGTTCGTTGGTCGCGTTGGCCCTTCTCGACGAGTCCCTTCTCGACGAGCGTGTCGAGGTTCGGGTACAGGCGCCCGTGGTGGATCTCCTTCTCGTAGTAGTCCTCGAGCTCCGCTTTGATCGCCAGCCCGTGCGGCTCCTCTTGCCCAGCGATCACGTACAACAGGTCACGCTGGAACCCGGTCAGGTCGTACATCGGTAATGTCCGGGAAACTGTTATTGTCGGACCGAAATAAACGTGCCGACGACCGGAACCGTCGTGTCCGCTCGTGAGGCGGGACGCTTCCACATTCGGGCGACCCCGCGGTAGTGTAGATGAACGGATACGTCATTGCTTCTATCAGCGATCGAAGACGGGATGGTGTCCGGGACCACCCCCGGAGATCCGGGCGAATCCACACCGCCTCGCCACCGCTCGGCCGCCGTCGCTGGATCGCGTCGTCGCGGAGCGTCCACTCCACGCGAACCCCCCGGTCGACTGGTTTTTCACCGCTCCCGACGAGTACCGTGACATGCCCGAAGAAGTGCTGTTCAAATCCGAGACTCGTCAGGACCGCAGCGAGATCGCCGCCCACCTCCGCGAGGTCGCCGGGAAGCTCGACGCCGACGGGGAGCTTACGCTGGCCGGCGGCGGCGAGTCGGTCACGATGGTGGTGCCCGCGACCGCGACGTTCGAGGTGAAAGCCGAACGGGAGACCGGGTCGGGGCCGGACGAGCTGAGCGTCGAGTTCGAGATCGAGTGGGACGAGGGCGCCGACGGGGACGCCGCCGACTCGGGGTTCTCCGTCGAGTGAGGCCGGTCCCGGTCATCGGCCGACGGATACGGCGACGGCTCGCGGCGTTGTCCCGCGGGCTCCGAGAACGAACGGGGGCGCGCCGCGGAAACACCCGCGGCGCGCCGCCCGGATCGGTCCCCGCTGACGCTTCGGCCCTCCAGACGAAGCGTCACCGATCAATACCGCCGGTACGGCGATAAAACTACCGGGCGGATCGATCCCTCACATGTGCTCCTCCTCGAGCACCCACCCGAGCGCGCGTTTGTAGTGGGTGAACAGCTCCCTGACGCCCTCGTGGCGCATCTCCTCGGAGTCCAACTGCTCGGCGAGATACTCGTACTGCTCTCTGATCTCCGCCTCGTCGCGCATGCCCGACCGTACGGTCACCGGCGACTTGAACGCGGGGGCGGCGCGACCGGCGGCGCGACCGGCGGCGTCGAACCCGCGGCGGGCGTCAACGGATGGGGTGCCGGAAGGACGGACGGACGGAAGGAAGGAAGGAAACGGCGAAGCGAACAACGAAACCGGGCGAAGGGTCGTTTCGGGAGGCGTGTCGATTACGCGCCGAGGCCGGTCGGTGCCGGCGCGCTCAGCGAGGCGCTCTCGGGGTCGTCCGACCCGGTCTGGTTGTCGACGAACTCGTCGTAGGTGCCCTGGTCGACGACGATGACGGTGAAGTACATGTTGGAGTGGGCGACGCCGCAGAACTCGGTGCAGTACCCCTGGTAGGTCCCGGTCTCCTTGGCGACGGTCTTGATCGTGATCTCCTGTCCGGGCACGGCGTCCTGCTTGAGTCCGAGCGCGGGCACGCTGAAGCCGTGGATCACGTCCTCAGAGGCCGTGGTGAAGAACAGGTCCTGCCCCTCGGGGACCACTATCACCGGTCCCTCGACCCCCTCGGCTTGCGGCACCACCGACGTGTCGATGTCGCTCGCGGTCAACTCGCTGATGTTCGACGTCTGGTAGTTCATCCGCCAGTTCCACTGGTAGGCGACGGCCTCGACGTGGACGTCGCCGTCTGCGGCGTCGATCTCCTCGGGGCCGCCCGTGTAGGTCACGTCGGGGTTCGCCAGCACGCCGTAGGAGGCGACGCCGACGAACAGGAGGATGATCGCCGTCGCGACCGTCCACGTGATCTCGAGGCGCCGGTTCTCGCGGGTCGGCGCCGGCTCGTCGTTGTCCTTGAACTTCAGGACGGTGTAGATGAGAATGACCTCGACGAGCAACGTGATCGGGATCGCGACGTACAACAGGTCCTCGTTCAGCCCGTTGATCAGCTCCGCCGTCGTCGATGCCTGTGCCGCGACCGGCGTCGCGAACAGCATCAACCCGGCGAGCCCGACCAGCAGGCTCCCCAGTCGCGTACGCGTCATTACAACCGCGGTTGGCGCAGGCCACGTAAATACCTACTGTTGTCGCTCGAAACACCGGATGGCGGGACCGTGTTCCGCGACTCGACCCGAACATCTTCCCCCGGTGAGCGCGCGCTCGCCGCGGCGATTCCGGGGAGATCGAGCCCGGAAAGCGCGGGGTTGATATGCGGCGGGTCGCAAGGGCGGATAGTGATATCGAAGCGGTTCCCGCCGCTGCTCGCGGCCGGCGCGATGGGGGTGTACCTGCTGCTCGTGGTAGGTGCAACCACGGCCGTCACCGACGCCGCCACGGCCTGTACGGCGTGGCCGGCCTGCGGTGACGGGTTCGCGCTGCCGACGGCGGAGGCCGGCTGGGTCGCGCTCGGCCACCGCGCGGTCGCGGCCGTCGTCGGCGTGCTCGTGCTCGCCACCGGCGTCGCCGCCTGGTGGGCCCGCCCGAGCCGTCGCGTCGCGGGGGCGGTCGCGGCATCGTTCCTCCTGTACCCCGTCCAGTCGCTGCTGGGGGCGTACGTCGCCACCGGCGGCCGCGAGACGCTCGCGGTCGTCGCGGGAGTTCCGGTGACGCTGTCGGCGATCCACCTCGTGGGGGGGCTGGCCGTGTTCTTCGGGCTGCTCGCCGCGCTCGCGTGGGAGTTGGAGGACCGCACGGGCGACCCGGACGACGAGCCCGCGATCGGCTCCGACGGCCCGGCCCTCGCGGACGAGCCCCTCGACCCCGGGCCGCGCCCCGAGATCCCGTCGTGGCGGGACGACCCGGTCCGGCGCGCCCGTCTCACGGCGGCGGCGTACTTCCGGCTCATGAAGCCGCGGCTGATGTGGCTGCTGTGTCTGGTCGCCAGCGCCGCGATGGCGCTGGCGGGCGGACCGGGCCTTTCGGTGCCGGTCGTCGCGGCGACGCTCGTCGGCGGGGCGCTCTCGATCGGCGCCTCCGGCACGTTCAACCACGTGTTCGAACGCGACATCGACCGCCGGATGCAGCGCACGAGCGACCGGCCGCTGGCGGTCGATCTCGTCTCGGTGCGCAACGCCGTCGCCTTCGGGCTGCTGCTCACCGTCGTCTCGGTCGGCCTGTTCGCGTGGGTGAACGCCCTCGCGGCCGTCCTCGGGTTCGTCGCGATCGTGTTCTACTCGGTCGTGTACACGCTCGTATTGAAGCCGAACACGGTCCAGAACACCGTCATCGGCGGCGCCGCCGGCGCGCTCCCCGCGCTCATCGGCTGGGCCGCCGTGACCGGCGAGATCGGCGTCGGCGGGCTCGCGCTCGCGACGCTGATCTTCCTGTGGACGCCGGCGCACTTCTACAACCTCGCGCTCGCGTACAAGGACGACTACGAGCGCGGCGGCTTCCCGATGATGCCGGTCGTGCGCGGCGAGACCGCGACCCGGCGCCACATCGTCTGGTACTTCGGCGCGACGTTGGCGGTCGCGGCAGGGATGGTCAGCCTCGGTCGCCTCGACTGGCTGTACGCGCTCGCCGGCGTCGTCGTCGGCGCCGTGTTCCTGTGGGCGATCGTCCGGCTCCACTACGAGCGCGACGAGTCCGCGGCGTTCCGCGCGTTCCACGCGTCGAACGCCTATCTCGGCGTCGTCCTGCTCGCCGTCGTCGTCGACGCGCTCGCGGTGTGACCGCGCGGACTTCACGCTGAACTCTCATCCATGAGCACGAATACGTCCTCGCTCGCCGGCGTCCTCCCGTCGGTCACCCGCCGCGACCTGTTGATCGCGGCGCTGGTCCTCAACGCGGAGCTCGCGGCCGTCGTCGCGTACTTCGCGCTCACGAACGCGTCCCTCTCCTCGCCGCTGTTCACGCTGTACGGCCTGATCTGGGTGAACCTCGCGCTCGTCGTGTTCGCGCGCTACCGCCCGCCTCCGGGCGACGCCCGGAGCCGCCGCCGCGCGCTCGCCGTCGCCGGCGGCTACGCGTTGTTGTTGGCCGTCTTCGGCGGCGTCCTCGGCGTCGCGCCCCCGCGAACGACGCCGGGCGTTGAACTGGCGTTGCTCCCGCCGGGGTGGGGGCCGGCGCTCGTCGTCAACGCCGGCGTCGCCGCCGCGGTGATGATGCCCGCGAAGGTGCTCGGCTACGCCGCGCTGGTGTATCTCCTGTACGGCACCGTCGTCGACGCCGCGAGCGCGGGGGTGGCGGGCGTGCTCGGGCTGTTCTCGTGTGTCTCCTGCTCGCTGCCGATCCTCGTCGGCGCGGCCACCGCGGTCGTCGGCGGCGGGGGGTTCGTCGTCGCGGCCGTCGGGGGGATCGGCTACGGTCCCTCGACGTTCGTGTTCGTCGTCACGGTCGCGCTGCTGTGGTGGCGGCCGGGGTTCGACCTGCTCCGGTAGGGACCGATCACCCGTGAAATAACTTACTCTGGTTACTTCCCGTCGGGATGCAAGCACTAGTGGTTATACCCCGGCGGTCCGTGGTCCGCACATGGCGCGTCTCTCGCTCCCGCGGTCGCCGCTCCAGCACAGGCGGCGGGCGATCGTCAAGACGCTGTGCTACCGGGCGGTGATGGTCACGATCACGGTGGTCGTCGCGTGGGCGGTCGTCGGCGACGTGAGCGACGCGGTGAACATCGGCATCGTGGCGAACGTCGTGAAGACGGCGACATACTACGCCTACGAGCGGCTGTGGGACCGGATCTCCTGGGGTGTCGTCGAGGCTGCGTGACGGTCGCGGGCGCCGCCGATGGGCGCCGTCACCGTCGGCGTCGCTGCCGTCGGACTTACCTCGCGGGCGTCCCTACGAGGGGAGTATGACACGAGTCGAGATCGAGTACTGCGTACCGTGCGGGATGCTGGAGCGTGCACAGAGCGTTCAGGCGGCGATCCTCGAGGAGTTCGGGCTGGACGTCGAGGCGGTGTCGCTGGTCACCGGCGACGGCGGGATCTTCGAGGTACGCGCCGACGGCGAGGTGGTGTTCGATAAGGAATCCGACGAGTTCGACGTGGACGCCATCGTGGAGTCGGTGGGGAGTCGCGTCGGCGCGACCGCCTAAGTCGGGAAACGGGGAGTCGTCCCGCTCAGTCGGCACGGAGCCGCGCGAACAGGTGCGTCCACGACCCGCCGTCGTCGTCCGCGACGGTGTCGCCGAGGACGCGCTCGTCGGTCACACGGAACCCGGCCTCCCGGAGCTGCGCGTGCGTCTCGTCGAGCCCCGGGAACGACCAGGCCATCGTCTCCCCCGAGCCGAGCCAGTCCTCGTTCGCGCCCGCCCACCCGTCCTCGTCGGTCGCCGCCGTGAGGTAGAGCCGGCCGCCGGGCCGGAGCACCCGGGCGAACTCCCCGAACACGGCCGGGTGCTCGGACACCGGCACGTGGATCACGGAGTGAAGCGCCGTCGCCGCGTCCGCGACGTTCGACGCGACCGGGAGCCGCGTGAGATCCCCACGGACGAGGGCGGCGTCGGTCCGCTCGCGGGCGAGATCGAGCATCGACGCAGAGAGGTCAACGCCGACGCCCTCCACGCCGGCGGGAAGACGGTTCAACACCGGCGTCCCCTGCCCGCACCCGGCGTCGAGGAGCCGGTCGCCCGCCGAGAGGTCGGCGAGGAACGAGTCGACGAGCGGACGCTCCGGGGCCTCGGTGCCGTCGCCGTCGTCGCCGCGCTCGTCGCGATACGTCGCCGCCATCGCGTCGTATCCGTCGCGTACCGTCGCGCGCTGTGTGTGCGGGTCCGGCGGCGGGGAGGGCTCGTCGGTCATACCGACTCGCTCGGCAAGCGCGCCCAAGAACGTGTGCCCGCAGTGCTACTCGATGACACGCCACCGACGGGACGACGATCGGGGCGTCCGGCGGCCGGTCGTCGGCTCGGCGGCGGCGATCGGCCCCGGTATTGAGGTCGATACGTTCGGCGACGGAATTATATCCGGAGCATCGACAACCGAACGGGTATGGCGGGGGGACCGATCGAGCCGTGGGCGTCGGCGTCGACGCCGAGGGACGCCGTCCGCGACGCGCTCGCGGGCGAACCCGGCGGGTTCCTCGCGCTCGGGGCGACCCTCTCGCCGGTCGAGGTGCTCCGGGTGTGCCACGAGTGGCTCGTCGCGCTCGGGGTCGACCCGGCGAGCGCCGCTGCGGTCGTCGTCGCCGCCGCGGTCGCGCGCTGGGCCGTCGGCGTCTCGGTGTTCGCGACGCGCACCGTCGAGTGGTAACCCCCGACCCACGGGCCCGACGTCCCGGAGGCGGCCTTCGGCACCCTTACTTCCGCGACGCCCGGACCGGGAGACATGAACGACGCGACGGTCGTCCGCGCCGTCGACGCCCGCAAGTCCTACGACGGGACGGTCGCGCTCGACGGCGTCTCGCTCGACGTCCACGAGGGCGAGGTGTTCGGGCTCATCGGCCCGAACGGCGCGGGGAAGACGACGCTCGTGCGCGCGCTCACGGGCACCGCGAGCGCCGAGGGAACGCTCGAACTGTTCGGCGACCCCGCCGGCGACTCCGACCGCTCGCGCGTCGGCCTGCTCCCGCAGGAGTTCGGCCCGCCCGAGCGACTCACCGCCCGCGAGCTCGTCGCCTACTACGCCGGCCTGTACGACGAGTCCCGCCCCGTCGACGACGTACTCGCGGACGTGGGGCTGGCCGACGACGCCGACGCCGACACCTGGTACGAGAACCTCTCGGGGGGACAGAAACGCCGCGCGTGCGTCGCCACGGCGCTGGTGAACGACCCGGACGTGCTGTTCCTCGACGAGCCGACGACCGGCATCGACCCGGCCGGGCGGCGCGCGCTGTGGGGGCTCATCGAGTCGCTCGCCGACGGCGGCGTCACCGTGTTCCTGACGAGCCACTCCATGGAGGAGGTCGAGCGACTCGCGGATCGCGTCGGGCTGTTGCGCGACGGGGAGCTCGTCGCCGTCGGCACGCCCGCGGAGCTGGTGGCCGACCACGGCGGGCCCGCGCGCCTCGTCGTCGCCGGCCCCGTGGTCGAGGCGGGCGCGGACCCGCTTCGGGAGGCCGGCTTCACGGTCGAGGTCGGCGCCGACGAGCTCGTCCTCGGCGACGTGTCGCCCGCCGACCTGGCGGACGCGGTGGCCGCGCTCGGCGACGCCGGCGTCGGCTACGAGTCGCTCACGTGGACCGAACCGACGCTGGAGGACGTGTACCTGCGGCTCACGGGCGAGGAGTTCGAGGGGGCGGCCACGCCCGGAGCCAGCGCGGTCGAGGGGACGGGCGCCGACGACGCGGCCGCCGCGGGAGAGGAGGCAGCGGGCGGCGCCGCCGGCGACGCCGACCCGGCAGCGACCGCGGAGGCGGACCGATGAGCCGCGTCGGGCGCGTCCGCGCGGAGACGCTGGCGGCGACGCGGTCGTTCCTCCGCCGCCGGACGGCGGTGTTCTTCACGTTCTTCTTCCCGCTGTTGCTCGTGCTCATCTTCGGCGTCCTCGTGCGCACCCAGCCGGGCGGGGGCGGGCTGTTCTCCCGGCCGGACGCGTACTACCTCCCGGGGTATCTCGCGACCGTGGTGCTGTTCACGCCGCTGTCGCGGGTCGGCTCGGAGATCGCCCGCCACCGCGACGGTCACCGCTTCGAGAAGCTGGCGACGACGCCGTTGACGCGCGCCGAGTGGCTGCTGGCGCACACGCTCGTCAACGTCGGCGTCATCGGCGCCGCCTCGCTGCTCGTGTTCGGGCTGGTCGTCCTCGTGACCGGCGCGGCGATCTCGGTGTCGGCGAACCTGCTTCTGCTCGTCCCGTTCGTCGTCGTCGGGGTCGTGCTGTTCTGCGGCGTCGGCGCGATGCTCGGGCGGGTGTCGGACACGCAGGACGGCGTCATCGCCGCCTCGAACTCCGTGGCGTTGCCGCTACTGTTCCTCTCGGACACGTTCGTCTCCCCCGAGTTGCTTCCGGAGTGGTTCCTCCCGGTCGTGAACTTCTCGCCGCTCACGTACTTCTCTCGGGGCGTCCGCGCGGTGACGTTCGCGGTGCCCGACGGCGCCGGACTGTCGGGACTGGGGGCGACGGCGAACCTCGCGATCCTCGCCGCGCTGGCCCTCGTCGCGTTCGCCGTCGGCGCGGTCGCGGTGCCGCGCGGGGAGTAGTCGTGTTCGTGGCGGGCAGAGGAGCCGGTTACAGGGAGGCGCCGGGTCCGTCGGTCATGATTCGGCCGACTCCACCGTCCGCGCCTCGACGATCCGCGCGTCGCCGTCGACCACGATAGAGAGGTGGTCGCCGTCGTACGCGAAGTGGCCGCGGACTCGGATCGGGTCGGCGTCGACCGAGTCGACGGCCCAGTCGATCCGGTCGGTCCACAGGTACTCCGACCAGATGTCGACCCCGCGGGCCGCGAAGAACGCCTGCACCGGCTCCTCGATGCGCAGCGCGGCCGCGAGGTTCGCGTAGACGAACCACGAACACGCCTCGCAGACGACGTGGACGAGCGCGTCGTCGTCGATCATCCCGGTCCCCTCCCAGTGGTCGGCCTCGAACCGGAGGTCGGATACGGCGGTCCCGCCGCAGTACGGGCAGATGCCACGGAGCATGGAGCCGTAGTCGCGGAGGGCCCGCTCGTGCATCGCGTCGAGCAGCGACTCCGGATCCGCGGGGTCGACGTGTCGCGCGTCGACCGGGTAGCGGAACTGGATCTCGCCGCAGTCCGCACAGCCGACGTGCCCCCGGCCCTCCTCGTACCACGCCCTGCGGTCGCCGCCGCAGGTCCGGCACTCACCCGGGACGTCGAACGGCTCGACCGTGACGCTTCCCTCCGATTGATGGGCGATGACGGCCTGATACGCCCGGATCCCCGCGAGCGTCAGGCTGTACCCGGTTTTGGTCTCCTCGACGAACTCGCCGAGCAACTGCTTGAGGTGGTAGGTGAACTTCCCGCTGTCCTCGACGCCCGTCCGCTCCCGCAGGTCGGTGAACGCGAGCGACGCGTACCCGTCCTCGCCGCTGGCGTCGCCGAGGGCCGTGATGATACGCAACCTGATCTCGTCGGACAACAGCTCGAACGTGCGGCGCGACGGGTGCTCGTCTCGACCCACGCTCCGACGAGTTCCCCGAGGGATAAAGGAATTGTCGTGAGGACAGGACCTGCATCCGACCCGGCGACGGCCGGTCGACCGACTCGGCGAGGGCGATGGGTCGCGTCCGACTACCCGACAGGCACGCTTCTCTCGGTTCCCGGGCGCTCGGCCAGTTCGACCTCGACGGCACGCTCGCCGACCTCGCCCTCGCGGCGGACGGTCACCTCGTTCGGGGATCGGTCCCGCAACCCCCGGCTTTATTCTCCGCCGCGAAGTTCACTCGCGTATGAGTTCCACGGACGCGTTCGCAACGATGCGGGAGTCGGGGGTCGTCGCGGTGCTGCGCGGCGCGGAGCCGGAAACCGTCGTCGACACCGCCGAGGCGCTCGTCGCCGGCGGCGTCACCGCCCTGGAGGTCACCGCCGACACCGCCGGCGCGACCGACATGATCGCCACGCTCTCGGCGGAACTGGGCGACGACGCGCTCGTCGGCGCGGGCACCGTCCTCGACAGCGAGACCGCCCGCGCGGCCGTCGCCGCCGGCGCGGAGTTCGTCGTCTCCCCCTCCTTCGACGAGGGCGTCGTGGAGACGTGCAACCGCTACGGCGTGCTGTGCGCGCCGGGCGTGATGACGCCGACGGAGGCCGTCGAGGCGTCCGAGGCCGGCGCCGAGATGGTGAAGGTGTTCCCCGCCAAGACCGTCGGCCCCGACCACGTCGCCGCGCTGAAGGGGCCGCTCGGCCAGCTGGAGATCATGCCCACCGGCGGCGTCTCCCCCGACAACGCCGGCGAGTATATCGAGGCGGGCGCCGTCTGCGTCGGCGCCGGCTCCGCGCTCGTCGACCGCGACCTCGTCGACGCCGGCGACTTCGACGCCATCACCGAGCGCGCCGAGCGGTTCCGCGCGGTGATCGAGGACGCCCGCGAGTAGACGGCGAAGGCTATTCGTCGCCGCCGGCCGTCGGGGCGGCCATGAGTTCCCCCGACGGCATCGTCTTCTTCCGCACCACGAGCCGCGAGCGCGTCGTCGACTGGTACCGCGAGACGGTCGGCTGTGCGGTGTGGCTCGAACAGCCGGGCTGTACGATCCTCGAACGCGGCGACTTCCGGTTCGGGTTCTGCGACGCCGGCGGCGACGGGGACGACGCGAGTGACGGCGGCGCTGACGCCGGGGACGCGGGAGGCGGCGACGCGGACGCCGCGACGGAGACCGAGAGCATCCTCACGTTCGTCTATCCGGACCGCGACGGCGTCGACCGGATGCACGACCGCGTCGGCGACGCCGCCCGAGAGGAGCCGCACGTGAACGAGCGCTACGACATCTACCAGTTCTTCGCCGCCGATCCGGACGGCCGCACGGTGGAGTTCCAGACGTTCCTCCACGACCTGCCGGAGTGAGTTCACCGACGGCGACGCGTCTGTCTTCGGTCGGGAGTCCGATCGGGGGCTGTGCAGGATCCAGCCGTGCCTGCACCGTCACCGGGCCGACGCGCCAGTGGCGAACAGGGCGCCGACCACCGCATCGACAGCGGGCGTCGCTGCATCCCGTCCGTAAGGCCCGCGTACGGAAGGGTCAAACGGCCCTTTGAGCGTACCGAACGGGTATGGGTCCCGCCGCGGTAGGGTGTCGCATGCGACGTGGCTCACTCGCGACGGTCTGTTGTGTCCTCCTCGTCGTCCTCGCCGGCTGTTCGGGCGCGGGCGGCGGCGCCGACGCCGGCGGCGACGGGGCGACGGGCGCGGAGATGCAGGCGGAGGCGACCGGCGCTCCCGAGGCGACGCCGGGACCGGAGGGTGACGATGCCGCCGGCGGCGACGGCGCCGGCGCGAACGTGAACGCGCAGGTATCCGAGCGCCAACTGATCTACGAGGCGACCGTGCAGCTCCGGGTGGACGACTACGACGCCGCCCGCGCGGACCTGACGGCGATGGCCCGCGAGCGCGGCGGCTACGTCGGGAGCTCGCGGACGCAGGTCCGCGGCGAGGGCAACGAGACGTGGACGACCGGGCAGCTCGTGCTCCGCGTCCCCTCGGACAACTACTCGGCCGCGATGGAGGCGATCAACGGGACCGGCGAGGTCCGATCGGTCGAGCAATCCACGCGGGACGTGACCGAACAGATCGTCGACCTGGAGGCGCGCTTGGAGAGTCTCCGTGCGGAGCGCGACCGCCTCCGCGAGCTGTACGACCGGGCGAACGACACCGAGGACGTGCTCGCGGTCCAGCGCGAGCTCTCGGACGTGCAAACGGAGATCGAGCGCACCCAGGCGCGACTCCAGAGCCTCGAACGGCGCGTCGCCTACTCGACGATCACCGTCGAACTCCACGAGCCGCGGCCGGACTACGAGCCGCCGGAGCGAACCGCGTGGCACGAGACGCCGCTGACCGAGGCGTTCCTGGAGTCCGTCAACGGCGTGATCGTCCTCGCGCGCGGCGCGGTCGTGCTCGCGGCGTACGCGCTGCCGTACCTGCTCGTGCTCGCGGTGCCGGTCGTCGGGGTCGCGCTCGGGTACCGGAGCGCGCGCGGCCGGTTCGGCGACTGACGCCGTCGACCGGAGGAGCCACCCGATCGCGGGGTCGTTCTCACTCGCGGACCGATTCCCGGACTGACGCCGGCAGCGCCTCGACCAGCGCCGCGAGCGTCTCCTCGTCGCCGGCGCCGACGTAGTAGCCGTCGACCGACGCCGAGACGACGCCCGCCTCGCTCGCGAGCAGCTCGCCCGCCTCCTGTTCGAACGGGTCGGGATACGCGCAGACGATCCCGGCGATGCTCCCGCGCGCGAGCAGTCCCCAGTCGACGCACGGCGACCACGTCTCCAGCACCCGCTTGCACTGCCCGGACAGCGACCGTCGAACGGTCTCGGCCTCCGCGCGCAGATCCCCGTCGCGGAGGGCCGGCAGCCCGACGACGAGCGAGACGGTCGATCGGTCCAGCGGCCGGTCACGCGGCGTCGCCGTCACCTCCTCCCCGTTCACGGTCGCGCCCGCGCCGCGGACGGCGACGTAGCAGTCGTCGACCAGCGGCTCGTAGATCGCAGCGACGAGCGTCTCGTCGTCCGCTCTTGCCGCGACGGCGCTCGCGATCGACGGGTAGTCGATGGCGTAGTTGTTCGTCCCGTCGAGCGGGTCGACGACCCACTCGACCCGGCCGTCGCCCGAGCGGCCGGACTCCTCGCCGTGAAGCGAGTGCGTCGGGAAGTCCTCGCGGATCCGCTCGAAGACCAGCTCCTCGGCGGCCTCGTCGGCCTCGGCCTTCACGTCGTCCGTGTGGTACTCGCCGACGGTGCCGCCGTCGCGGAAGCGCTCGGCGAGGTAGTCGCCGGCCGCGCGCACCGCCGCCTCCGCCGTCTCGGCGAGCGCCTCCGGCGTCGGCACGCCGGCGCAGTCCCAGGCGCCCGACGCGTCCCGGCCGTCCGCCGTGTCCCGCAACTCCGCGGCGTCGTGGTCGCCGCGGCGTTCGGAGCGGTCGTCCCCGTCGGTCATTGCCGGTAGTGGGTCGCTCCGGCGTTTCAACGCCTCGGTTTCCGGGGAGGGATGCGGCCGCGACGACCGGTTGACGAAGCTATTTCCGACGCCCAACGTCACGACGGGGCATGACGGAGCTCCCGCTTTCCGCCTTCTACGACCTGACGCAGGTCGGCGAGGTCGCGGTCTCGCCGACGGGCGACCGGGTCGCCTTCACGACAATCGAGTACGACGCCGAGGCCGACGAGCCGGTCGGATCGCTGTTCGTCGCGCCCGCCGACGGGAGCCGCGCGCCCCACCGCCTCACCCGCGTGTCGGGCGCCTCCGCCCCCGCGTGGTCGCCCGACGGCGACCGGCTGGCCTTCCTCGCCGCCCGCGACGAGGACGCCGAGCGCCGGGTCGGCCGCGACGACGGGGGCGACGGGGACGGGGACGATGGCGAGAATGGCGACGACGAGAACGGTGAGGACGCCTCGGCCGCCGGCGGCAACGACGACGAGGAGCCGACCCAGCAGGTGTGGTCGTTCGACCTCGCGCTCGGCGGCGACGCGAGCCAGATCACCGACTTCGAGGAGGGCGCCGAGGAGTTCGACTGGGGGCCCGACGGGGAGCGACTCGTCGTCGCCGCACGCGACCCGACGGACGCCGAGAAGGCCTACCTCGACGGCCGCGAGGAGGGCGAGCCGATCGAGACCGAGCGCCTCCAGCACAAGCTCGACGGCGTCGGCTACACCGACACCGTCCGAACCTACCTCCACGTCGTCGACGCCGAGACGGGCGAGGCCGAGCGTCTCGACGACGCCCACGGCGGCGGCGCCTACCAGGAACTGTCGGGCCTCCAGCCCGACTGGGGCGCGACCGACCGCATCGCGTTCACCTCCTGTCGCGAGGACGAACCCGACGACACGCTCGTTCGCGACGTGTTCACGATCGCGCCCGACGGCACCGGGCTCCGGAAGCTGACCGATTCGGACCTCTCGGCGAACGCGCCCGTCTGGTCGCCCGACGGCGACCGTCTCGCGTTCCTCGGCGGCGACCCCGTGAACTGGTGCATCCCGACGCAGGTGTACCTGTACGAGGACGGCGAGTACGCGTCGCTGACGGCGGATCTGGACCGGACGGTCGCCCGGGGCGGCGCGCCGGTCTGGGCCGACGAGGGGACGCTCTACTGCCTGTTCGGTGACGAGGCCCGAACGCGGCTGATGCGCGTCGACGCCGATCCCGTCGCCGGTGACGCAGCGGCCGGCGCCGGCGGCGACGCCGACGGCGGCCGCGCCGCCGAGCGCGTCTTCGAGGCGCAGGGCGACGGCCGCGCGATGGCCGGCTTCGACCTCTCGGCGGACGGCGAGCGCGCCGGCCTCGTCTTCTCGCACCCGAGCGACGGACAGGACGTGTACGCCCTCGATTCGACCGACCTCGACGCCGACGAGGAGGACGAAGCCGAGTCGCTGACGCGGCTCTCCGAGGTCAACGCCGACCTCGTCGACGAGTACGCGATGCCCGAGTCGAGGCGGATCGAGTGGGACAGCGACGGCGAGGCCATCTCGGGGATCGTGTATCACGACCCCGAGGTGGACCTCTCGGACGGCGACCACCCGCTCGTCGTCGCCATCCACGGCGGCCCGATCAGCTACGACGAACCCGTCTTCAGCTTCGACCACGCCGCCCTGACGAGCCGCGGCTACGTCGTCCTCCGGCCGAACTACCGCGGCGGCTCCTCCTACGGCCGGGAGTTCGCCGAGGCGCTGCGCGGCCAGTGGGGCACCCACGAGGTGACCGACATCGCCAACGGCGTCGCCGACGTAGTTGAGCGCGGCTGGGTCGACGAGGACCGCGTGTTCGGCTACGGCTTCTCCTACGGGGGCATCGCGCAGGGGTTCCTGGTCACGCAGGAGCCGGACCTCTTCACCGCCGCCGCGCCCGAACACGGTATCTACGACCTGCGCTCGGCGTACGGCACCGACGACTCGCACGTCTGGATGGAGAACGAGTACGGCCTCCCGTGGGAGAACCCGGAGGGCATCGACGCGTCGTCGTCGATCACGGACATCGGCAACGTCGAGACCCCCCTCCTGGTCACCGCCGGGCAGGAGGACTGGCGGTGTCCCCCGAGCCAGAGCGAACAGCTGTACGTCGCCGCGAGGAAGCAGGGCGTCGACGCGCGCCTGGTCCTCTACGAGGACGAGCACCACGACATCGGCACGCCCGACCGCGCGATCCACCGGCTGGAGGAGCTGACCGCGTGGTACGCCCGTCACGACCCCGCCGTCGACGACCCCGACGCGGACGACCCGCACGGTCGCGGGAACGGGGAGTAGTCGGGGCGTCGCCGTCGGACAGTTCTTTGCCGTTCGACGCGGATCGGACGCACATGGACTTCGAGGTGATTCAGGGCGACATCGCCGACCAGTCCGCCGACGCGCTGGTGAACGCCGCCGGCACGAGCCTCCGGATGGGCAGCGGGGTCGCCGGCGCGCTCCGCCGCACGGGGGGCGAGGAGCTGAACCGGGCCGCGATGGCGAAGGGACCGGTCGACCTGGGCGCCGTCGCCGTCACCGATGCGTTCGCGCTCGACGCCGACTACGTGATCCACGCGGCCGCGATGCCACATTACGGCGACGGGAAGGCGACCGCCGAGAGCGTCCGCGACGCCACCCGCAACGCCCTCGCGGCCGCCGACGAGCGCGGCTGCGAGTCGCTGGTGATCCCGGCGCTCGGCTGCGGCGTCGCGGGGTTCGACCTCCGGGAGGGGGCCCGCCTCATCGCCGAGGAGATCCGCGCGTTCGACCCCGAGTCGCTCCGGGACGTGCGGTTCGTCGCGTACTCGGACGAGGAAGTCGAGACGGTGCGCGAGGCGGTCGGCGCCGACGGCTGACGCCGTCGCCCGCGCGGTGGCGTCGCTGTGGCGTCGTCGTCCGACGGTGTCGCCGCGACGACCGATCGCGTGAACGTTCCCGTTCCTGGCGGTTCGACCGAGCGTTCATGCTCCAGGAGCGCCAGCATTCGTCCGTGCCGGCGCTCACCGAACCGCTCGATGTCGGGGGCGTTACGCTCCCGAACCGGCTCTACCGCGCGCCGCTGCTCGAACACGCGGGCAACGGGCCGGACGCGGTCGAGGCGCTGATCGACGACCTGGAACCGGCCGCAGAGGCAGGGGCCGGGCTCGTCTGCCAGGGCGCCACCATCGTCCGCGCGGCGGGCGGCTGTGCCGCGCCGGGGATGACCCGCGTCCACGACCCGGACTTCGTCGCCGACCTCGAACGCCTCACCGACGCGATCCACGATCACGGCGGCCGGATCGCGATCCAGCTCGAACACGGCGGCCTGCGCTCGATGGAGACGTGGCACCACGGCTTCCGCGAGCGCAACCCGGACCTCGAACAGCTCGCCGTCTCCCGCCCGCCACGCCCCCTCCGCCTGCTCGACCGCCTCGGCTTCCTCCACTACGACGCGCGCGTTCTCACGACCGACGAATGCCACGAACTGGCCGCGGACTTCGGTCGCTCGGCCGCGGCCGCCGTCGACGCCGGCTACGACCTGATCCACCTCGCGGGCGCGAACATGGGCATCATCCACCAGTTCGCCTCGCCCTTTTACAACCGTCGCGACGACGAGTTCGGCGATCCCGCGCGCTTCTTCGAGACGGTGATCGCGGAGATCCGCGACCGCGCCGGCGACGTGCCCGTCATGACGAAGGTGCCCGCCGAGACCGGAGCGCCGCCGGGGATCGCCCGGACGCTGTCGGCCGACGACTGCGTCCGCCTGTGCGATCGGCTCGCCGACGCCGGCTACGACGCGCTCGTGCCCGTCAACGGCTCGGTGTTCTGGGATATGAGCGTGATCCGGGGCGCGTTCCCCGGTCGCTCGTGGCGCGACGAGCGCTTCCGAGCGGGGTACGTCGACGCGTTCGGGTCGCGCCCGCGGGCGGTACTCGTCGCCGCCGCCAACTGGGCCGAGTCGCTGGTCTATTCGCGGGAACCGGCGTGGAACGCCGACCTCTGCCGCCGGGTCCGCGAGCGTGTCGACGTGCCGGTCCTCTGTGAGGGCGGGATCAGAGGCCGGGAGACGATCGACGCCCTGCTCGGCGATGCCTGCGACGCGGTCGGTATGGCCCGCCCGTTCTACGCGGAGCCCGAGTTGCCGGCGCGGCTGCTCCGCGAGGACGCGGCGGCGGACGGCGTCGCGGTCGCCTGCGAGGACTGCAACAACTGCGTCGTCCCGCAGGCGACCGGCGAGCCGGGGGTGTGCCGGACGCCGGCCGTGCTGCGGCGGGTCGGCGAGCGCCGGCGCGACGGCGAGTACGAGCGTGCCGGCGGTGCCGACGGCGGGGAGATCGACCGCGGGACCATCGACAGCGAGAGCGTCGACGGCGGGAGTGTCGGCGACGGGACCGACGCGGACGCCTGAGTCAGGTCGCGAGCAACCAGTTACGCCGGGCGTCCGTGGCGACGTGCTCGCCTTCGGTCGGGTCACCTTCAGTCGGGCCCGCGGAGCGTCGAGGAGCCACGGTCGAGCGCGTCCCGCGCGGCGTCGCCCGCGACGCTCGCCGCGACGGTCGTGAGGACGAGCGCGACCGCCGGGGCCGCGGAGATCCACCACGTCAGCGGGAAGAACTGGTCGACCCCCCGGGCGGCGATCGCCCCCCACGAGAGCAGGTCGAGGTCGGTGAGCTTCATGTACGCAAGCGCCGCCTCGACGAGGATGAGCGCCGGCGCGCGGGCGAACGCGGCGACGACGACAGAGTCGGCGACGTTCGGGAGCACGTACCGCCGCAGCAGTCCCGGGCGGCCGGCACCGGCGACCCGGCCCGCCTCGACGAACGACGACTCCGTGACGCGGATGGTCTCGCTGCGCACGAGCCGCGCGATGCTCCCCCAGCCCAACAGCCCGAACGCGAGCACGAGCAGCCACAGGTGCCGGCCGTACACGTACGCGAGCAGGACGTAGACGACGAACGCCGGGACGGTCTCCTGCACGTCCACGTACCGCATCAGCACGTCGTCGACCCACCCGCGGCTGGAGCCCGCGGCGACGCCGACGGCGGTTCCGAGCGGGACGATGAGCGCGGCAGCGACGACGGCGACCTCCAGGCTGACGCGCGCGCCACGGACCAGCAACACGAGCACGTCGCGGCCGAACGGGTCGGTGCCAAGCGGGTGCGCGAGCGTCCCGTGGCAGCGGTTCTCCACGACCGGCCCGAGACAGTCCGCGGCGACGAACGCGTCGACGGTGAACCCGACCGGGGGGAGGTAGGCGCGCGACGCGTCGCCGAGCGGCTCCGAGACGACGACCGGACCGAGGACGCCCACGGCGGCGAACACCGCGAGGTACGCGGCGGCGACCCCGGCGCCGGTTCGCTCGGCGAACGCCGCGCGGTACCGCTCCCGTCGGGCCGGGTCGCGCGCGCGAACGGCAGGACGACGAGTCGGACGACGCCCACCGACGCGAGCAGGAACAGCCAGTCGGTCGGCGACTGCTCGCCCGGGAGGCCGCCGCCGCCGAGGTCGACCGCCGCCGCGGCCGCGATGATCGCGCCGGCGAGGATCGCGAGCGCGGTGTCGCGACGGCGGACGCCCTCAGTGTCTCGCATCGACGGTGCGTTGCCTGCGCCCCACATAACGGTACCCGATACTGAACAGGCGGTTTCAGCATCGCTTTTGGGGCCGGCCGTCGAGTCGGCGCCCGTGTCCCTCCGTCGCCGGGTCCTCCGTCGGACCGCCTTCGCCGTGCTCACGGTCTATCTCGTCTGTTCGGTCTCGTTCCTGCTGGTGGCGGTCCCCGGCGACCCGAACACCGCGTCGGTCCGCCAGGCGGCCGCGATGGAGGCGACCGGGAACGAGTCCCAGCGCGCCGCCCAGATCGAATCGCAGGTGGAAGCGTACCGCGCCGCGAACAACATCGACGAGCCGCTCCACCAGCGGTACCTCCGCTGGTTCGTCGACATCTCGACGCTGAACTGGGGCGAGGCGCGCAGCGTCCCCGGGAGCGTCACCGATGCCATCGCGCGGGCCACGCCGTACACGCTCGCGTACCTCGTCCCGGGCTTCCTCGTCGGGGCCGCCCTCGGCGTCGCGAGCGGGGTGGGGTCCGCGCTCGCGGGCCGGCGACCGGTCGGCCGGCTCACGTCGACGGCCACCTACCTGCTGTCGGGCGTCCCGAACTTCTATCTCGCGGCGGTGCTGCTCGTCCTCGTCGGCTCGGCGTTCGGCTGGGACGCCACCGGCTGGGAACCGGGACCGTGGCCGGCGAAGTACTGGCTCCGCATGGCCCTGCCGGCCGCCGTGACGGCCACCGGGACGCTCGCGGCCGCCCACCGCCACGCGCGGGCGAACGCGCTCGCCCGCCGGACCGAGGACTACGTCGCGCACGTTATCGCCACGGGTGCGGGCCCGGTCGACACGGCCAGGCATCTGCTCCGTCCCGCCGCGGTGCCGCTGCTCACGCTGCTGTACGGCGACCTCCTCGCCGCGCTCGTCGTCACCGTCTACGTCGTCGAGTACGCGTTCGGCATTCCCGGGTTCGGCGCGCTGAGCTACGGCGCCATCCGGGCGCGGGACGTCCCGCTGGTGCTCGGCACCACGTTCGTCATCGTGCTCGTCGGGGTCGCCGGGTCGTGGGCCCAGGACGTGCTCCACGCGGTGCTCGACCCGCGTGTCCGCGAGGACGACTAGGTCTCCTCCGCTTCTTCCGCTTCCTCCTTCTCCGCGGACGACACGAGCCGCTTCCGCGCCGACGCGAACGCCGGCATGTCGACGCCGACCACCTCCGCGATGGCGTCGGCCGCGCCCAGCAGCCACTCGGCGCGCTCGATCCGCGACTCAAGGTCGCCGGGGCCGATGCGGTACGCCGCCACCAGCTCCTCGACGCTCGCGCCGTCAACCCACTCGGTCAGGACGCGGGCGGTCTTCACCGACTCCAGCCACCCCTCGAAGTCCTCGGCCTCCATCATTCCGGTCGTCAGCTCCGCCGAGCGCGTGCGGGCGAACTGGTAGATCTCGGCGCGCTCGGCGTTGCCGAGGTAGGTGTCGACCATGTCGGGCGTGTCACAGACGATCTCGAAGGCCGTCAGCTCCGTCACCGCTTCGGGGTCCATCCTCTCGACCGTCTCCAGCCCCTCGACGATCCGCACGCCGGTGTCGGGGGTGACGTACTGTCTGGACACCTGCTCGCCCAGCGGCGTCGCCTCGATCCCGGCGTCACCGTCCGCGGCCGTCGGGGCCAGCAGGCCGTCGTCGATGAGGCTCGCGATCGCGTCGCCGACGACCCCGCCGAGGTTCGGGTTCGACGTGCGCGACGCGTAGAAGGTTCCGCCGAGGGCGTCGAGCACCTCCGTCTGCGAGCCGGCGATCCCCGTGGCGACGAGCGAGAGCGTGTGCGTGCGCAGCGCCGCGGGGTCCCGGAGTTTCGACTCGACCCGTTCGGGGTCGGCGGTGACGTACCGCTCCCACAGCCCCTCGCGTTCGCCCCCGTCCTCGGCGACGAGCACCGCCTCGCCGTACGGGTCGAGGTGCGGTCGGCCCGCCCGGCCGCACATCTGGTGGACCTCCAGCACGGGCAGCCACTCGGTCCCCTCGCCGGTGTAGCGCCGCTGGTCGCGCACGATCACCCGCCGGGCGGGGACGTTCACCCCGGCGGCGAGCGTCGGCGTCGCGCAGATGACCGACAGCTTCCGATCGCGGAACGACCGCTCGACGAGCGCGCGGTGGTCCGAGGAGAGCCCGGCGTGGTGGAACGCGACCCCGCGTTCGGCCGTCTCCGCGAGCCGTTCGCCCGTCTCGGTGCCGTCGGCCTCGCGAAGCTCGTCGGCGACCGCGGCGGCCGTCGTCTCGCGATTATCGACAGCGTCGTCGCCCTCATCGCCACCGTCCCCGTCGCCGCCGCGGTCGACGCCGTCGGCGACCGCCGGAAGGCGCTCCTCGCTCAGCCGCTCGGCCAGGCGTTCGGCCTCCCGCCGGGAGGCGACGAACGCCAGCGCCTGCCCGCCGTCGGCGACGGCCCCGCGGACGAGTTCGGCGGTCGCCTCGGTGTCAGCGTCGCTCGCGGGGTCGCCGGCGTCGACAGGCACCGACAGGGAACTGCCGTCGTCGAACTCGACGGTCCCGTCGGCGTGGACGCCCACCCGGAGGTCCACCGGTCGCCACGTCGACTCCACCAGCTCGGCGTCGAGCCACGCCGCGATGTCCTCCGGGTTGTCGACGGTCGCCGACAGCGCGACGATCTGCACCTCGGGCGCGCGCCTGCGGAGCGTCGCCAGGGTGACCTCCAGCGTCGGGCCGCGGCCGGGCGAGCCGAGCAGGTGCACCTCGTCGACGACGACGCACGCGAGGTCGTCGACCCACTCGGCGCCGTTGCGGATGGCAGAGTCGACCTTTTCACTGGTGGCGACGATCACGTCGTTTTCGGCCAGGTCGCCGGCGGCCGAGTCGTAATCGCCCGTCGAGATGCCCGCGTCGACGCCCGGGAGCGCGTCGAACTCCTCGTACTTCTCGCGGGCGAGTGCGCGCAGCGGGCAGACGTACAGCCCCGGTCCGTCGGCCGTCAGCAGGGCCAACTCGGCGACGAACGTCTTGCCGGAGGCGGTCGGCACCGCCGCGACGACGTTGTCGCCGTCACAGACGCCGGCCTCCACGGCCGCGACCTGCGGCGGGTACAGCTCCGCGATCCCCTCCCGCTCGAAGTGTTCGACGTACTCGGGGGCCAGCGGGAGGTCGGCGACGCGCATTCGATGCCGGTGCTGGGTCCCTCTCGGATATAAACCTCCGTCCGGGACGGTCGAAATCCGGGGGAGGTCTCCCCGGCGACGACGAGCGGTTCAGTGCCCGTGTTCGTTCCCGTGCTGATGGCCGTGATCGTCACCGTCCCCGTGGTGGTGATGCGCGCCGTCGGCGTGTCCATCGGGAAGCCGGTCGGCGTGGGCGTGCGGGTCGCCCTCGACGAACTCGTGGGCGTTGCGCTCGCCGCCGGCGAAGGCGCTCGCGCGGGCCGCGAACGCGTCGGCGTCGACGACGTCGCGGTCGGTCAGGAACCGTTCGAGGGCGGCGAGCCACGCGCCGTAGTAGTCGGCGTCGCTCCCGTCCTCGACGCCGGGGGTCGCGTCCAACTCGGCGACCAACTCCGACTGGAAGTCGTCCCACGTGCGGCCGGGGTCGTCCTCGTCGGTGAGCGCGACCGCGAGCGCGAACGACCGCGCCATCCACGGCTCCGCGAACGTCGGGCCGTCGGCGTCGGCGCGCGGGACCGGTTTCCCCGCGGTGTCGACCTCGGCGGTCGCGTCCGTGCCCGCCGCCTCCGGCCCCGCGTTCGCGCCGCCGGCGTCGGCCGCCCGTGCGCCCCCGTCGGAGGCGATGGCGCCGCCGTCGCCGAGGCGTTCGACGCCGATCATCGCGTTGCGGGAGACGAGCTCCGCGAGATCGGCCTCGTCCATGTCCTCGGTTCCCTCGGGACGCTGCGGGAGGACCATGTAGCGCACCTCGGAGTTGGAGTCCCACACCTCCACGTCCACGGAGTCGTCCAGGTCCGTGTCGAACTCCTCGCGCAACAGCGCGCGGGGCTCGTCCACGACGCGCGAGCGGTACGCCGGCGACTTGTACCACGTCGGCGGCAGGCCCAGCACGGCCCACGGGTAACACGAGCAGAGGGTACAGACGACGACGTTGTGGGTGTCCGCGGTGTTCTCGATCACTCGGAGCTCCATCACCTCGTCGTTCACGGAGATGTCGAGGTCGGCGACTGCCTCGATGCCGTCCTCCAAGAGCCACTCGCGGTACTCGGGGTCGGTCCACGCGCGGGCGACGACCCGGGCGCCGTTCATCGGACCCACGTCGCCCTCGTATGTCGCGATCACCTCGTCGACGGCGTCGGTGCTCAAGATTCCCTGCTCCGTCAGCAGCGACTGGAGGGCGCGGGCCCTGGACTGTGGGTCGATCCCGTCTCGAAGTTCGGGATCGGGGTGGGACGGCGGGTCCGGATCGGTCGCGTCGCGGTCGTCGGTCATGTGACGTGGTGACGCGTGTAGGGGCTTAGGCGTTCGCCTCGAACCGGGCCGCGGCCGGCGGGACCGGACCGGTCAGGCCTCGGTCAGGTACGGTTCCCACAGCTCGATGTGCAGCCCGTCGGCGTCGGTGCAGCCCTCGCCCCACAGCTCCTCGGCGTCGAACCGGACGTTGTAGAGCTGTTCGGAGCGCTCGTCGTCGCCCCCCTCGCGGGCGTTCTCGTCGGGATAGACGTGGGCGCCGCGGTCGGCAACGACCTCGCCCTCGGCGCCGCGGACGTAGCGCGGACACCGTGTGTGTCCCGCGGGGTGCCGTTTGCGGACGTGGACGCGGTCGCCGACGGCGAACGCCGGGTCGCCGTCGCCGCGGCGGCTCAGGTACTTCTCGCGGGTCCCCTCCAGCAGCGCGGGCAGGCGGTCGGGGTCGGTCTCGTCCGGCACCTCGGCTTCGCCCGCCGCGAACGCCTCCGCGCGCTCGCGGAGTTCGTCGGCGTCGACGACGCCCGCCTCGACGAACAGCGTCTCGATGGCGCCCAGCCAGCGCTCGTAGTAGGGGACCGTCAGGTAGCGCTCGGGGTCGTCGCCCTCCACCGTGTACCGGAAGCGGTCGAGTTCGAACGTGTCGGAGCCGAGGCCGGTGATGTACAGCGACTGGACGACACCCTCCCACTCGTGGTGAAACGGGCTGGCGTCGTCGGGCTGGTCCGGCGGGAGGTCGCGGTAGGAGTCCATCCCGCCGAGGTCGTGGATCCCGTCCATGATCGGACGTTGGCGTGGCTGTTGGTAAAGTCTTGGTAGGATATGGCACGCTCATCGTCGATCCGGGTTCCGAGTCGGCCGGCGTCGCGAACACGTCGACCGTGACCGCGAAAGCCCCCGCGGCTGTGCGCTCGGTGCGGCCGCTGCGCTCCTCGGCTCGCTTCGCTCGCCTTGCGGTGCTTGTCGGTCCGCGCCGTCACGCACAGCCGCGGCCCCTTTCAGTCCCACCCCTGGCCTGGACGGGCGTCGTCGCTCGGCGGTCGGACGGGCAGTATCGAACCCGGACTCCCGCGAGAAGCCGCGGCGGGGAGTCGGTGTCTTCTTGTCTCGTCTCGTCGTCGGCCGGTCGACCGGTCACTTCCTCAGTCGTCGCCGAGCAGGCCCGCGTCGAAGAGGCGCTGCATGCCCTCCTTCAGGCGGTCCTCGCTGGCGGCGTAGCTGATCCGGGCGTAGCCGGGCGCGCCGAAGGCGGAGCCGGGAACCGTGGCGACGTGGGCCTCCTGGATCGCCTCCTCGGCCCACGCGGAGTCGTCCTCGTCGACGGGCAGCATCATGTAGAACGCGCCGTCGGGCACCGTCACGTCGACACCGTGGTCGTCGAACAACTCGACGAGCATGTCGCGGCGGGACTCGAAGGCCGCGCGCATCTCCTCGACGGACTCGTCGGTGTTGCGCAGGGCCTCGATCCCAGCACGCTGGACGAAGTTCGTCGCACACGAGACGGAGTGGCTGTGGAGCTTCCCCGCCTGCGAGATCAGGTCGCCCTGCGCGTGCAGGTAGCCGAGGCGCCACCCGGTCATCGAGTACGCCTTCGAGAAGCCGTTGATCGTGACCGTGCGGTCGGCCATCCCGTCGAGGCTCGCGAGGCTGGTCTGCTCGACGCCGTAGACGATCTCGTCGTAGATCTCGTCGGAGATCACGGCGAAGTCGTGCTCGACGGCGAGGTCGCGCACGCCTTCGAGGCCCTCATCGGAGTAGACGGCGCCGGTCGGGTTCGACGGGGAGTTGACGATCAGGAGTTCCGTGTCGTCCGACACTGTCGCCGCGAGATCGTCGATCCCGTCCGCCAGCGAGAAGTCGTGGGGCGCGAGATCGACCCGAGCGAGGTCGCCGCCGGCGAGCTTCACCATCGCCTCGTAGGACACCCACGCGGGATCGAGCAGCACCACTTCGTCCCCGTCGTCGACGAGCGTCTGGACCGTCTCGTACAGCGCCTGCTTCGCGCCGGGCGTGACGATCACGTCGTCGGCGTTGGCGTCGACGTCGTCCGCGCGGAGCTTCTCGGCGATGGCCTCCTTCAGCTCGGGGACGCCGTTCGAGGAGGTGTAGCCCGTGTGGCCGGCGTCCATCGCGTCCTTGCCGGCCTCGACGACGTTCTCGGGCGTGGGGAAGTCGGGCGCGCCGACCGACAGGTCGACCACGTCGTGGCCGGCCTCCTCCAGCTCGTTCGCGGCGTTGGAGATCGCCAGCGTCGCCGACGGCTCCACCCGACCGACGCGCTCGGCGAAGTCGTAGGCGAACTCGTCGCCGGCCTCCCGCTCGCTCATGCGGCCACCTCCGCGGCGGGGAGCCCCTCCGCGAGATCCACGGCGGCGCTGGCGGCCTCGGCGCCCTTGTCGGCGCGCTCGCGAGCTTCAGCCCCGGACTGGCCCGGCCCCGACACCCCGAAGGTGACGGGCGTGTCGCGGTCGAGGCTCACGTCGACGAGCTTCGTCGCGACGGCCTGGCCGATCACCTGGTCGTGGTCGGTGTCGCCGGCGACGATGGTGCCGACGACGGCGACGGCGTCGATGTCGTCGCGGCGGGCGAGCCGGTCGGCCGCCAGCGGCGCGTCGTAGGCGCCGGGGACGTCGACGGTCTCGGCGACGGCGGCGCCGCGCTCGGCGACCGCGTCGCGGGCGGACTCCTCCATGGCCTCGGCGATGGACGCGTAGTAGCGCGCGACCACGAGGCCGAGTGTCGTCTCGGTCATTGAACGGGTCGACGGCGGGCCCGCTGAAATGCGTACCGCTCCGGGCGGATGTGTCCGTTCCGTCCGCGGGGTCGCGTTCGGCGGGGGCCTGAGCGGCGATCCGACGATCCATTCCACAAGAGTTGTTACCGGCGGCGTGCGACCGCTGCGCAATGAGTGATCCCGCCGGCGGGGACGAGTCAGCCCCCGACGGGACCGGCGACCGCGACGACGACGCCCCCGAGGCCGACGACGATGTCGCCCCCGACGGCGACGACGTTCTCCCGGTCGGTGACGGCTCGCCGCTCGCCGCCCTCCGCGACCGCGTCGGCGACCCGGCGACCGTCGCGGTACTGCTGATCGTCGCCGGCTCGCTGCTGCTCCGGACGGTCCAACTCGGGCAGCGGGTCTTCCACTGGGACGAGGGCCGCGTCGGCTACTGGATCCTCCGGTTCGACGCCACCGGCGAGTTCTTCTACCGCCCGATCATCCACGGCCCGTTCCTCCCGGTGGTCAACAACGTCCTCTTCGACCTCATCGGCGCGTCGGACTTCGCCGCGCGGCTCCCCGTCGCGCTCGTCGGCGGGCTGCTCCCGCTGGTCGCGCTGCTGTTGCGCCACCGCCTCCGCGACCGCGAGGTCGTCGCGCTCGCGCTGTTGCTGTCGGTCGACCCGCTGCTCGTCTACTACGGCCGGTTCATGCGCGGCGACGTGCTCGTCGGCGGCTTCGCCGTCGCCGCGTTCGCGCTCGTCGTGTACGCGATCGACACGCGCCGGACGCTCCCGCTGTTCGGGTCGGCCGCCCTGCTCGCGCTGGGCTTCTCCGCCAAGGAGAACGCGCTCGTGTACCTCGCGTGCTTCCTCGGCGCCGGGTTCCTCCTGCTCGACCACCGGCTGGTGCGGACCGCGCGGCGGACGGGCTCGCCGCTCGACGCCGTGGTCGGCGAGGCGGTCGCGCTCGGTCACTTCCTCGACGACTGGACCGCCGGATCGCGAACCAGGCTGTGGATCGAGCGCCGGGTCCGCGAGCGCGACCCGGACGCCCACTGGGCGCCAGAGGCCGGGTTCCTGGGCCACCTCGCGGTATGGATCCCGGTCGGCGCCGTCGGCGTCGCCGCGACGTTCCTCGGGGTCGTCGCGTTCTTCTACGCGCCGCGGCCGGACCTGTGGCAGGCGCTCGGCGTCGCGTCGGTCTCGGCCGGAACCGCGGGCGCAGACGCCGCGGCGCCGACGCTCGGGTCGGTACTACACGAGGCGACGTGGGGCGCCGGCGAGAAGTTCTGGGGCACGTGGGCCTCCGGCAACCACTCCGGACATCCGTACGTCCCGTACCTCTGGGACATCGTCGAGACGCTCGGATACGGCTCCGGCGTGCTCGTCGTGCTGGCGATCGTCGGCTTCCTCGCGGACGGCTACGGCGAGGCCCGGGGCACCCGGTCGATCGTCGCGTACGCGACCTACTGGGGCGCCGCGTCGCTGGTCGGCTACCCCGTCGCGACCGACATCGAGGCGCCGTGGGCCGCCGTCCATATCGTCCTCCCGCTGGCGATCCCGGCGGCCGTCGGGCTCGGCGAACTGGCCGACTCGCTGCGGGGCGGCTTGGCGAGCGAGGATACGGTCACCGCGGCGCTGGCGGGCCTGATCGTCCTCGCGGCCGTCGGCGGCGTCGCCGTCCCGAACGCCGACTACTGGAACTCCGCCTCCGAGGAGGACAAACAGGTGCTCCAGTGGGCCCAGCCCGAGAACGCCTACAAGGAGGCGCTCCAGGACGCCGGCGCCGTCGCCCGCGACAACGACGACGGGGCCGACGTGCTGTGGGTCGGGACGAGCACGAGCCGGGGCACGCGGCTGTACGTCTCCGACGAGTCGAGCGTCGACCGGATGCCGCCCGGCGGACCGAGCTGGCACTCACGGCTTCCGACGCCGTGGTACCTCGAACTCCACGACGCGAACGTGACCTCGACGCCGCCGGAGGCCCGGTACGACGAGCTCCCGCCGGCCGAGGAGATGCCGCCGGTCGTCATCGCGAAGCCGGACGACGCGGCGGAGTTGGAGTCGCGCCTCGACAGCTACGACTCCCGCGAGTACGCCTTCCGGCTGTGGAGCGAACGGATCGTCGTGTTCATCGACGAGGAGGCGCTCGCCGACGCCCGCGCCGACGAGCGGTCGGCGTGAAGGGCGTCGACCGGTCCGGTGACGACCGCAATCACAATCCACGTTCGTGCATACAAACCATGTCGTGAAGCAAGATTTATTCGCGGACCTGCCGAACCGGCGCCCGTGACACCGACCTGTCCCGGACCGACGCTGGGCGTCGTCGGCGGGGGCCAACTCGGCCGCATGCTCGCGGAGGCCGCCTCGCCGCTCGGCGTCGACGTGGTCGTGCTCGACCCGACGCCGAACTGTCCCGCCTCCCGGGTCGCCGAGCAGATCGAGGGCGCGTTCGACGATCCCGACGCCGTCCGCGAGCTGGCCGACCGGGCCGACGCGCTGACCCTGGAGATCGAGCTCGCAGACCCCGACGTGCTGGAGGAGATCGGCGAGGAGTACGACGTGCCCGTCAACCCCTCGCCTGACGCGTTGCGGACGATCCAGGACAAGCTCGTCCAGAAACGGGCGTTCGCCGACGCCGGTATCCCTGTCCCCGAGTTCGTCGCCGTCGACGACGCCGATGACCTCGCGGACGCTGTCGACCGCTTCGGCGGCTGCATGCTGAAGGCCCGAACCGGCGGCTACGACGGCCGCGGCAACCTCCCCGTCGAGCCCGGCGACGACTACGAGGCGAAGCTGGCGGCCGTCGGCGCCGGCGAGGGCGGCGCGATGGCCGAGGAGCTGATCGACTTCGAGCGCGAACTCTCCGTGGTCGCCGTCCGCGGCGACGACGAGCGCCGCGCGTTCCCCGTCGTCGAGAACGTCCATCGCGAGGAGATCCTCCGGGAGACCGTCGCGCCCGCCCGGTGCTCGGACGCGGTCGCCGAGCGTGCCCGCGAGGTTGCCCTCGACACGCTGGAGACGCTCGACGGGCGCGGCGTCTTCGCGATGGAGTTGTTCGAGGTGAGCGAGGCGCGTAGCGCCTCGGAGACGTCGAGCGGGGAGCGGAGCGACCCGCGAGACCGCGGCGGCGGGGTCCTCGTCAACGAAGTCGCCCCGCGCCCCCACAACTCCGGCCACTGGAGCATCGAGGGCGCGACCACCTCGCAGTTCGAACAGCACGTCCGCGCGGCGCTCGGGTGGCCGCTCGGCACTGCGGAGGCGCGCGCGCCGACCGTGATGGCGAACGTCCTCGGCGACGTGCCCGAGCCGCGCCCGGCGTCGCTGTCGGGCGTCGGCGACGTGCTCGCCGCGCCGAACGCGAACCTCCACTGGTACGGCAAGCGCGAGGCGCGCCCGCTGCGCAAGATGGGCCACCTCACGCTCGTCGACGCCGACGGCGACGCCGCGGCAGACGGCACGGCCGCCCGCGACGACCTGCTCGCCCGCGCCCGCGACCTGCGCGACGGGCTGACCTTCGAGTAACCGCCGCACGCGACCCTCACCGAACACCCACACCCACCCAGACTACCACCCACCCATGACCACCGTTCAGGACCTCATCGACCGACTCGAATCGGAGGCGAACAGCGACGCCGACCCGGACTCGACGCCCGACGTGGGCGTGATCATGGGATCGGACTCGGATCTGGACACCATGCAGGGCGCGTTCGACGCCCTCGACGAGCTGGGGTTCGCCGAGCAGACGGACTTTCACGACCCGCCGGCGGCGCGGTTCACTTACGAGGCGTACGTCGTCTCGGCCCACCGCACCCCGGAACTCATGTACGCGTACGGCGAGACCGCCGCGGACCGCGGGCTCGACGTGATCGTCGCCGGCGCGGGCGGGAAGTCCGCCGACCTGCCGAACATGACCGCGAGCATTGCCTACCCGATCCCGGTCGTCGGCGTGCCCGTACAGGAGAAGTCCGTCGACTCGGTGATCGGGATGCCGACCGGCGCGCCCATCGTCGCCGTCGACGCCGGCAAGTCGTTCAACGCCGCGCTGTCGGCGGCGCAGGTGTTGGGGCGCGAGCACGACGAGGTCGAGGAGCGCCTCGTCGAGTATCACGAGGACCTCGTGGCGGGCGTCGCGGACGTCTCCGCGGACCTCCACGATCTCGGGGTCGAGGGGTTCCGGGAGTCCCGCGGACGAGAGCAGTAGTCTCGAAGTCTCGAGTACTCTCGACCGGGCGCCGCGTGTCGCCTCCGCGGGGACAGGACCCACCCCTCGCCGCGAGGGAGCGCGTGTCGCCCCGAACCGGGCGGTACACGCGTGCACGCGTAAGTGAAGCACTTATCTGTGGGGCCTCCAAACCGACGTACGATACGGAGAACCCGGTATGAATGCATGGATAGCGATCGGCGCGTTGGCGGTGATGGGCGTGGGCATCCCGCTCGGGATGATGGCGGTGTCCGCGATCCTCCGCCCCAGCGTGCCCGAACAGGGCAAGAGCGCCACCTACGAGTCCGGTGAGATCCCGACGGGGTCGGCGACGGGCATCCAGTTCAACATCCAGTACTACATGGTTGCGCTGCTGTTCGTCGTGTTCGACATCGAGACCGTTCTGATCTTCCCGTGGGCCGTCATCTACCAGCCCGCGCTGGAGGCGGGCGTCGGGCTGACGACGGTGCTGCTCCCGATGCTGATCTTCATCGGGGTGCTCGTCGTCGGACTCGTGTGGGCGTGGCGACAGGGCGCCGTGAAGTGGGCCTCCAGCCCGCGTGCGGCGAGACAGAAGACGGAGCGTTCCTGACATGAGTAGCGACAACAGACCGTTCGTCACGGACGACAGCCAGGTACTGACCGACACCCGGGACGCCCGGATGACGGGCGAGGACAACCGCTTCAACTCGAAGCTGCGCGAGGCGTTCGGCTCCTCGCCGTTCATCCTCACCAAGTTCGACAAGTTCATGAACTGGGTGCGGGGCTCCTCGATGTTCATGCTGCAGTTCGGCATCGCCTGCTGCAGCATCGAGATGATGCACACCTACGCGGTCAAACACGACCTCGACCGCTTCGGCGCGGGTGTGCCGCGCGCGTCGCCGCGACAGGCCGACGTGATCATCGTCCCCGGGACGATCGTCTCGAAGTTCGCGCCGCGGATGAAGCGCGTGTACGACCAGATGCCCGAGCCGAAGTTCGTCATCGGCATGGGCTCGTGCACCATCTCCGGCGGCCCGTTCCAGGAGGGGTACAACGTGGTCAAGGGCGCCGAGGAGGTCATCCCGGTCGACATCCACGTCCCCGGCTGCCCGCCGCGCCCCGAGGCGCTGGTCTACGGCGTCGCGAAGCTCCAGGAGCGCATCGCCAACGGCGAGTCCTCGCCGGTGACGGTGAAGCCCTACGAGCTGGAGCAGTTCGGCGACCTCGACCGCGACGAGATCGTCGACCAGCTCGCGCAGGAGATCGACGAGGAGGACCTCGTCATGCGATATAACTGGGCGGACTCCCCCTAACCATGAGCCTGGAAGAACCCGAGCCGGACGTGCCGGCACCGGTCGCAGAACAGTCCCCCGACGAGCTCGCCGAGCTGCTGGGCGATCACGTGATCGGCCGCGAGGAGCACCTGAACGCGCCCGGCTACGTGATCCGGCCGGACGCGGTCCAGGACGTGCTCTCCACCCTCAAGGAGGAGGCGGGCTACGACCACCTGTCGTGTGTCACCGCCCAGGAGTACGAGGACCGCTACGAGTCGATCTACCACCTGAAGAAGTTCGACGACCCGACCCAGGAGGTCAGCGTCGTCGTCCCCGCCGACCGCGAGAACCCGGTTAGCGAGTCGGCCGAGCCGGTATTCCGGACGGCCGACTGGCACGAGCGCGAGGCGTACGACCTGGTCGGCATCGACTATGACGACCACCCCGACCTCCGCCGCATCCTCCTGCCGGAGTCCTGGCAGGGGCACCCGCTCTCGAAGGACTACGATCAGGACCGCCCGCAGATCGTCCCGCTGCGCGAGAACGCGAACCCGCTGCAGGAGGACCACCGCGGGGAGGACGACACGGACACGATGTTCCTCAACATCGGTCCCCATCACCCCGCGACCCACGGCGTCCTCCACCTGAAGACGACGCTGGACGGCGAGCAGGTCGCCGACGTGGAAAGCGACATCGGCTACCTCCACCGCTGCGAGGAGCAGATCTGTCAGAACGGCACCTACCGCCACCAGATCATGCCGTACCCCGACCGCTGGGACTACATCTCGGCGGGCCTGCTCAACGAGTGGGCGTACGCTCGCGCGGCCGAGGACATGGCCGACATCGAGGTGCCGGAGTACGCGCAGGTCATCCGGACGATGGGCGCGGAGCTGTGCCGCATCGCCGCGCACATGCTCGCGGTCGGCACGTTCGCGCTCGACGTGTACGGCGACTTCACCGCCATCTTCATGTACGCGATCCGGGACCGTGAGAAGGCCCAGAACATCCTCGAGGACCTGACGGGCCAGCGGCTCATGTTCAACTACTTCCGCCTCGGCGGGGTCGTCTGGGACCTGCCCGAGCCCCGCGAGGAGTTCTTCGAGAAGACCCGCGACTTCCTCGAGGACCTCCCGGAGGCGCTGGAGGAGTACCACGACCTCATCTCGGGCAACGAGATCCTCCAGATGCGGACCATCGACACCGGCGTGCTGCCGCCGGAGGTCGCGAAGAGCTACGGCGCCACGGGCCCCGTCGCCCGCGGCTCCGGCGTCGACTACGACCTCCGCCGCGACGACCCGTACGGCTACTACGACGAGCTCGACTGGGACGTGGTGACCGAGGACGGCTGCGACAACTACAGTCGCCTCCTCGTGCGCCTGCGCGAGGTCGAGGAGTCCGCGAAGATCATCGAGCAGTGCATCGACCTGCTGGAGGACTGGCCCGAGGAGGACCGGACCATCCAGGCCAACGTCCCGCGGACGCTGAAGCCGGACGACGACACCGAGATCTACCGCGCGGTCGAGGGCGCCAAGGGCGAGCTCGGCATCTACATGCGCTCGGACGGCACGGACAAGCCGGCCCGCTTCAAGATCCGGTCGCCGTGCTTCTCGAACCTCCAGACGCTGCCGGAGATGGCCGAGGGCGAGTACGTGCCCGACCTCGTCGCCGCGCTCGGTAGCCTGGACATCGTCCTCGGCGAGGTGGACAGATGACCGGGGCGGTCCCGCTTCAGCAGGGGATGCTCCCCGACACGATCGCGAACCTGCTGGGACTGGACGCGTTCGGCGTCGCCGGCGACATCGTCGCCGCGCTGCTGGGCGCGTTCCTCATCGCCAACTTCCTGCTCATCAACACGGCCTTCGCGGGCCCGTGGGCGAAACGGAAGATCACGGCGGCGTTCACCGACCGCATCGCGGTCAACCGGATCGGCCCGTTCGGCCTGTTCGTCATCGTCGCCGACGCGGTCCGGCTCCTCTCGAAGGAGCTGATCGTCCCGGAGGGGGCCGACCGTCCCGCGTGGGACCTCGGTCCGATCCTCATCCCGTTCTCGGCGCTGCTCGGCTTCGCAGTCATCCCGATGGGCAGCGGCCTGCAGTTGGCCGACCCCGAGACGGGGCTGGCGTTCGCCTTCGCCGCCTCGTCGATCGCCTCGGTCGGGCTGATCATGATGGGCTACGCGTCGAACAACAAGTACAGCCTGCTCGGCGGCCTGCGCGCCGTCGCCTCGAATATCGCCTACGAGATCCCGCTCATCGTCACCGGCGTCTCCGTCGTGCTGTTCACGGGGACGCTCCAGATGAGCGCGATCGTCGAGGCCCAGCAGGCGACGTTCGTCAGCGTCGCCGGGATCGCGATCCCGCAGTGGTTCGCGTTCGTGAATCCGTTCGCGTTCGTGCTGTTCGTGGTCGCGAACGTCGCGGAGGTCGGCCGGAACCCGTTCGACATCCCGGAGGCGCCAACCGAGATCGTCGCCGGCTACCAGACGGAGTACTCCTCCGTCTACTTCGTGCTCATCTACCTGGGCGAGTTCATCCACATCTTCCTGGGCGGCGCCATCGCGGCGACGCTGTTCCTCGGCGGCCCGGCCGGGCCCGGCCCGGCGGCGCTGGGGATCGTCTGGTTCACCGCGAAGATCTGGGCGTTCTTCCTGTTCACCCAGTGGCTGCGCTCGGCGGTCCCGCGCCTTCGTGTGGACCAGTTCATCGAGATCGGCTGGAAGGGTATGCTCGTGCTCGCGTTTGCGAACCTCGTCCTCACCGCGGTCATCGTGGGGGTGCTCGCGTAACCATGATCGGACTACTCAAAGGAATGGCGACGACGATGAAGCACGCGCTGGACGGCAAGACGTTCACGGTCGAGTACCCGGACGTCGCGCCCGAAGTGAGCCCCAGGTTCCGCGGGGTACACAAGTTCTCCCAGGAGCGGTGCATCTGGTGCCGCCAGTGTGAGAACGTCTGTCCGAACGACACGATCCAGATCGTGCAGGACGACCAGCGCAACGGCGAACAGTACAACCTCCACATCGGCCAGTGCATCTACTGCCGGCTGTGTGAGGAGGTGTGTCCGGTGGACGCGATCCTGCTGACGCAGAACTTCGAGTTCACCGCCGACACGAAAGACGAGTTCGTCTACAACAAGGAGCAGCTGAAGAACGTCCCCTGGTACAAGGGGATCGACCCGCTCGCGTCGCGCGAGCCCGACCGGGGCGCCTGGATCGGCGAGGGCGACGGCGAGATCGACTACCAGTAACCGTCGGACCGCCGCGGTTCGACGTTCTCGGGTTCTCCACCCGTTCGTTCGCTGACTCGGTAGCTGCCGGTGTGACCGGGGCGTTCGTCTCGTCCCGTTCCGCTCGGCCGCGACTCCCACGTTGCGCGCGCGGCCGGATCCCGCCCCCTCGGCGGTCCGGCGTGTACCGATCCGAGAGCCGATCGGGGCGCGCGGACTCCTCGTCGGGCGAGGGCACCCAGGACGGATCCGGGGATCGGTGCCGCCCGTGATCGCATATAAAAGCGATCCGGCCGAGACCCGACGGAACTCGCACACGCGCACCCACACGCGCAAACGTTCTCGAAACCTTCAAACGGACTCCGGCGGGAGTGTCCCGTAATGGTTGTAGAGACTATCGCGTTCGCGCTGTTCGCCCTCGTCACCGTGGGGAGCAGTTTGGGCGTGGTGCTCGTCGAGGACGTGTGGCACTCCGCACTCCTCCTCGGGGCCGCGCTGCTCAGCGTCGCGGTGCACTACGTGATGTTGCAGGCGGAGCTGCTGGCCGCCATGCAGATCCTCGTCTACGTGGGCGGGGTCCTGATCCTCATCACGTTCGCCGTGATGCTGGTGCGCAGGGAGGCTGAACCGGAGCAACTCGGGGTGAGCGACGCGTGAGCGACGCCGGCTCGCGACCGCGGCTGAAGCTCGGGGGGCACCTGCTTCCCGGCCTGGCGGCCGTCGCGCTGTTCGCCGTCCTCGCGGTCGTGTTCCTGCAGGCCTCCTTCGGGGAGCCCGCCGGGTTCCCCGAGGGTGCCTCGATCACCGCGAGCATCGGCTACGCGATGTTCAACGTCGACACGGGAGCCATCTCCGGGACGGTCGTCTCGGGCGAGGGCTTCGTCGTGGCGTTCGTCCTCATCGCGATCGTGCTCGACGTCGCGATCGACGGGGCGGTGTTCCTCGCGAAGCGCGACGAGGACGGCGGCATCGGGGGGGTGCTCACCGACGGCGGACGGGAGATCCGCGACAAGCTCCGGGGGGGTGAGGACTGATGGTGCCGCCGCAGTACTACCTGCTCCTGGCGGCCGCCGTCTTCTGTATCGGCGTGTTCGGGCTGTTGACGCGCCGGAACGCGCTGTTGTTCCTGATGTCGGTCGAGCTGATGCTCAACGCGGCCAACATCAACCTCGTCGCGTTCTCCTACTACTGGGGGAACGTGACGGGCCAGACGTTCGGCCTGTTCACGATGGCGCTGGCGGCCGCCGAGGTCGCCATCGGTATCGGGATCATCCTCGTGCTGTACCGCAACTTCAAGGAGATCGACGTGACCGAAGCGACGACGATGAGGTGGTAACATATGGCAGGAATCTTCGACTTCGGGCCGGCCATCGTACTGCTCCCGTTCCTCTCGTTCCTGATCGCGCTCGGGACGGCCCTCTCGGGGCGTGACCTGCTCCCGAAGGGCGGCGCCATCCCCGGCATCGCGGCGACCGCGGGGTCGCTGGTGCTGTCGGTCGCGATGGCCGCCGCCGTGGCGGGGGGCGAGGTGTACGACGAAACGATCTACACGTGGGCCGCCGGCGCGGTGCCGGGCACGGAGGGGATCGAGCTGACGTTCGGCCTGCTCATCGACCCGCTGTCGTCGATGATGCTCGTCATCGTGACGCTCATCGCCCTGCTGGTGCACGTGTTCTCGCTCGGCTACATGAACGACGACGGCCAGACCGGCCTCCCGCGCTACTACGCCGGGCTCGGCCTGTTCACGGCGTCCATGCTCGGGTTCGTCGTGGCCGACAACCTCCTGATGGCGTTCATGTTCTTCGAGCTGGTGGGGCTGTGTTCGTACCTCCTCATCGGCTTCCACTTCCGCGAGCCCGGCCCACCGTCGGCCGCGAAGAAGGCGTTCCTCGTCACCCGGTTCGGCGACTACTTCTTCCTGATCGGCGTCGTCGCCGTGTTCGCGACGTTCGGCACCGCGCAGTTCGCCGGGGAGAACGCCTTCCCGGTGCTGGCCGAACAGGCGCTCGCGGGCGAGTTCGCGGCGAACACGTTCCTCGGGCTCGGCACCGAGGCGTGGTTCACCGTCGTCGGCCTGCTCGTGCTCGGCGGCGTGATCGGCAAGTCCGCGCAGTTCCCGCTGCACACGTGGCTCCCCGACGCGATGGAGGGCCCGACGCCGGTCTCGGCGCTCATCCACGCGGCGACGATGGTAGCCGCCGGCGTCTACCTCGTCGCCCGGATGTACGGCTTCTACGCCGTCTCGCCGACGGCGCTGGGCGTCATCGCCCTCGTCGGCGGCTTCACGGCGCTGTTCGCCGGGACGATGGGCATCGTGAAGCGCGAGCTGAAGCAGGTGCTCGCGTACTCCACTATCTCGCAGTACGGCTACATGATGCTCGCGCTGGGCGCGGGCGGCTACGTGGCCGCGACGTTCCACCTGCTCACCCACGCGTTCTTCAAGGCGCTGCTGTTCCTCGGCGCCGGCTCGGTCATCCTCGCGATGCACCACAACGAGAACATGTGGGACATGGGCGGGCTCAAGGACGAGATGCCCGTGACGTACTACTCGTTCCTCGCCGGGTCGCTGGCGCTGGCGGGAATCTTCCCGTTCGCCGGCTTCTGGTCGAAGGACGAGGTCCTCTACTACTCGCTGGTCCACGGGCTGGCCGGGCAGCCGCTCCTGCTGCTCGGCTACGTCTTCGGCCTGCTGGCGGTACCCGTCACCGCGTTCTACACCTTCCGGATGGTGTTCCTCACCTTCCACGGCGACGCCCGCACCGAGGAGGCGGAGTCGCCCGAGTCGGTCCGCTGGAACGTGAAGGGGCCGCTCGCGGTGCTCGGCGTGCTCGCGACGGTCGCGGGCGCGGTCAACCTCGCGCCGGTCCGCACCCTCACGGGCGCGCATGTGGACTTCCTACATGCGTGGCTCGACGGCGGCTTTACCGACCTGACGGTCCACCACTACGGCGAGATCGACCCGTACTCCTCGGTGTATCTCGCGGGCAGCGAGGTGACGACGGTTCTGCTGGGCGCGGCGGTGTCGCTCGGGCTGGCGCTGCTGGGCCTGGGGCTCGCCTACCGCCTGTACGCGGTTCCCGAGCCCGTCGAGCACACCGACAAGCTCGGCTCCGTGAAGGACCTGCTGTACGACAACTACTACCAGGACGAGTATCAGGTGTACCTCGCGAACCGGGTCGTGCTCCCCCTCGCCCGCGCCGCGGACACCTTCGACCAGGGCGTCGTCGACGGCGCCGTGAACGCCGTCTCCAGCGTGAGCCTGTTCTCCGGCTCGCGCATCCGGCGCATCCAGACCGGCGTCGTGAGTAACTACGCCGCGCTGGTGACGCTGGGGCTGACGGCGCTGCTCGTCGTCTTCGGGGTTCTCGGGGGGTGGTTACTGTGATAATCGAAGCACTCATCGGAGTCACGTTCCTCGCCGCGCTGGTCGTCATGCTGGCGCCCGACAGGTACGCGGGGAAGCTCGCGTTCGCGCTGAGCCTCCTGCCGGTCGTCGGGAGCCTGTACATGTGGGCCGGCTTCGACGCCGGCGGGAACGCGCTCATGGCCGGGAGCATCGCCTACGAAACGCAGCTCGACTGGCTGACGGTCGCCGGCTACGACCTCCAGTGGTTCGTCGGCGTCGACGGTATCAGCCTCCCGCTGGTCGTCCTCTCGACGGTGCTGTCCTCGCTGGCGATCGTGTCGGCGTGGACGCCCATCGACACGCGCCAGTCGCAGTTCTACGGCCTGATGCTGTTCATGGAGGCGAACCTGCTGGGCGTGTTCACCGCGCTCGACTTCTTCCTGTGGTTCGTCTTCTGGGAGGCCGTGCTGGTCCCGATGTACTTCCTCATCGGCGTGTGGGGCGGCCCGCGCCGGAAGTACGCCGCGATCAAGTTCTTCGTCTACACGAACATCGCCAGCCTCGCGATGTTCATCGCGTTCATGGCGCTGGTGTTCAACCTCCCCGTCGGCTCCTTCGGGCTGCCGGAGATCACGCAGTCGTTGCAGGCCGGGGAGTTGAGTAGCTTCGTCGGGCTCGATCCGGCGACGCTGAAGCTGGCCGCCTTCGCGGCCATGTTCGCGGGCTTCGCGGTGAAGGTGCCCGTCGTCCCGTTCCACACCTGGCTGCCTGACGCCCACGTCGAGGCGCCGACGCCGGTGTCGGTGATGCTGGCGGGCGTCCTCCTGAAGATGGGGACGTACGCCCTGCTTCGGTTCAACTTCACCATGCTGCCGGACGTGGCGACGCGGCCGCTCGTCGCAACGGTCATCGCCGCGGTCGCCGTCGTCTCGGTCATCTACGGCGCGATGCTCGCGCTGGCACAGCAGGATCTCAAGCGCATCGTCGCGTACTCCTCCGTCTCGTCGATGGGGTACGTCATCCTCGGGCTCATCGCGTACACGGGCCTCGGGATCGGCGGCGCGACGTTCCAGATGGTCGCCCACGGGCTCATCTCCGGGCTGATGTTCATGGCGGTCGGCGTCATCTACAACGTCACCCACACGCGCATGGTGGGCGACATGTCCGGGATGGCCGACCGGATGCCCGTGACGGTGGGCATCCTCGTCGCCGGCGCGTTCGGCTACATGGGCCTGCCGCTCATGGCCGGCTTCGCGGCCGAGTACTTCATCTTCCAGGGGGCGTTCGCCTCGACGGTGATCCCGTCGGCGCCGCTGTTCACGGCGGCGTCGATGTTCGGCATCGTCATCGTGGCCGGCTACCTCCTGTTCGCGATGCAGCGCACGCTGTTCGGGGAGTTCTCCCTGGAGACGGACTACGAGGTGCGCCGCGCGCACTTCCACGACGTGGCGCCGCTGGCGGTGCTGCTGCTTTGCACCATCGCGCTCGGCGTCGCGCCGAACATCTTCTTCGAGATGATCACTGACGCGATCGAGCCGGTGGTCGCGGTCGTCGGGGGTGGTGCCTGATGGATCCCGTGCTCCTGCAGGCCGACCAGCTCCCCTCCTGGACCGCGCTCGCGCCGGCGCTGGCGCTCGCGGCGACCGGCCTCGTGCTGATCGCCGTCGACAGTATCGACCCCGACGACTCCCGGCCGGCGCTGTTGGCCGGCATCGCGACCGTCGGGTCGCTCGCGTCGCTCGGGTTCGCCGGCTGGTTCCTCTCGGCCGGAACCGGGCAGGCGGGCACCGGCGGCGCCATCGCGCTGTTCGGCGACGCGCTCGTCGTCGACGGCATGGCGCTGTTCTTCCAGGCCGTGTTCGCCTCCGTGACCGCGCTCGTCGTGGTCGCGAGCTACGACTACCTCAGCGACCACCCGTACCGGGCGGAGTTCTACTCGCTGGTGCTGTTCGCGGCGACCGGGATGGCGCTGATGGCGGCGGCCAACTCCCTGGCCGTGGCGTTCATCGCGCTGGAACTCGCCTCGCTGCCGTCCTACGCGCTGGTGGCGTTCCTCAAGCGGAACGCCGGCAGCGTCGAGGCGGGGCTGAAGTACTTCCTCATCGGCGCGCTGTCGTCGTCGGTGTTCGCGTTCGGCATCTCGCTGGTGTACGCCGCGACCGGGAGCCTCCTGCTGCCGGACGTGTACGACGCGCTCGCGGGCGGCGTCGAGGGGCTCACCGGCGTCGCGGCCGTCGGCATCCTGATGGTCGCCGGCGGGTTCGCGTTCAAGACCGCCTCCGTCCCGTTCCACTTCTGGGCGCCGGAGGCGTACGAGGGCGCGCCCGCGCCCGTCTCGGCGTTCCTCTCGTCGGCCTCGAAGGCGGCCGGTTTCGCGCTCGCGTTCCGCGTGTTCGTCGTCGGCTTCCCGCTGGACGCCGGCATCGACTGGGTGCTCCTGTTCCAGGTGCTCGCGGTCGTCACGATGACGCTCGGGAACTTCGCCGCCGCGACCCAGGAGGAGGTCAAGCGCATGCTCGCGTACTCCTCGATCGGGCACGCGGGCTACGCGCTCATCGGCCTGGCCGCCTTCACCGGCGGCGCCGGCGGCGACGTGATCGGCGCGTCGATGGCGCACCTGCTCGTGTACGGCTTCATGAACACCGGCGCGTTCCTGTTCGTCGCGCTCGCGGAACACTGGGAGATCGGCCGGACATTCGACGACTACGCGGGGCTGGCGAGCCGGGCGCCGATGGCGTCGGTCGCCATGTCCGTGTTCATGTTCTCGCTGGCGGGGCTGCCCCCGTTCGGCGGGTTCTTCTCGAAGTACTTCCTGTTCATGGGCGCGATCGACGCCGGCTTCTGGTGGCTCGCGGCCGTCGGGGCCGTCAACAGCGCGCTGTCGCTGTTCTACTACAGCCGCGTCGTGAAGGCGCTGTGGCTCGACGACGCGGTCGGCGAGTTCGAGCTCGGCTCGACGCCGACGGCGCTGTACGCCGCGGTCGTGTTCGCCGCCGTCGCGACACTGCTGCTGCTGCCCGGCTTCGCGCCGGTCATCGAGACGGCCCAGTCGGTCGCGACGACGATTATCCCGTAACGGCCCGGCCGCCGAGGTCGGATCGGTTTTTCGATAGGTCGAGTTCGGGTCCCGTCGAGCGACGGCCACACCGTCGACGGTCCCGACGGTCGCCGCCGCCGGCGACGGGGACGAGGACGACAATACGGTTCACTGTGGCCGGCGACGGGGACGACCACGGGTCGCGGAGTCGGAGGACGGCAGGGTTTTGCCGGTCCGGGCCGACCGTCCCCTGTAATGCGTCGGCTGGTGCTCGGCTGCGGGACCGTCGGCAACGATATCGTCGACTCGTTGACCGGCAGGTCCGGCGACCTCCACGTGATCACCGACGACAGCGGGCGGGCCTCCGCGTTGCGCGACGAACACGTCGCCGCGCTGGAGGCCGACCCGTGCGACCCGGATAACTATCCGGACCACGCCGACCTCGTGGTCGTCGCCGGCGCGTCCGCGACGGCCAATCTCACCGCCGCCGACCACGCACGCGAGCGGTTCCCCGACGCGATCGTCGTCGCGTACGCCGGCGACGACGCGACGGAGGCGGACCTCAAGGCGTTGCGGGGGCTGGCCGACCGCGTCATCGACCCGATCGGCGTCGTCGCCGACCGCGTGCTCGACGTGGCGACGGGGACGACCGCCGACCGGCTCCGCGGGCTGGTTCGCACGCTCCGTTCCGTCGACGGGACGCTCGCGGTCGTCGCCCACGACAACCCCGACCCCGACGCCATCGCCTCGGCGGTCGCGCTGGTGCGGATCGCGCGCTTCGCCGGCGTCGACGCCGAGGCGTGCTACTACGGCGACATCTCCCATCAGGAGAACCGCGCGCTCGTCAACCTCCTCGAGATCGACATGCGGCAACTCGATCCCGAGGTGGACCCCCGCGAGGAGTTCGCCGGGTTCGCGCTCGTCGACCACTCGCGCCCGGGCGTCAACGACTCGTTGCCGACGGGGATCGAGCCCGTCGTCGTCGTCGACCACCACCCGCCGCGCGAGCCGATCGACGCCGCGTTCGTCGACCTGCGCGACGACGTGGGCGCGACCTCCACGCTCATGGCCGAGTACCTCGACCGGTTCGGGGTGACGCCGGACACGCAGGTGGCGACCGCGCTGCTGTACGGCATTCGGATCGACACGAAGGACTTCACCCGCGAGGTGAGCGAGGCGGACTTCGACGCCGCGGCGTCGCTGCTGGCGCACGCGGACTCGGGGATCCTCGACCGGGTGGAGTCGCCGAGCATCACGCCCGAGGTGTTGGACGTGCTCGCGCGCGCCATCGAGGCGCGCGAGCGGCGCGGGTCGGTCGTCGCCTCCTGCGTCGGGGAGATCGCCGACCGCGACGCGCTCGCGCAGGCGGCCGAACGCTTGCTGGACATGGAGGGCGTCAACACCACCCTCGTGTACGGCTACCGCGACGGCGTCGTCTACGCGTCGGGGCGGACCCGCGGCGCGGACCTGGACCTGGGCGAGACGCTGCGCGACGCCCTCGATCAGATGGGGTCGGCCGGCGGCCACGCCGACATGGCGGGCGCGCAGCTCCCGCTCGGGATCCTCGCGGACGTGAGCGACGACTCGACGGAGTCGCTGACCGAGATCGTCCGCGACATGGTCGCCGAGCGGTTCTTCGAGACGCTCGAGGACGCGCCGAAAGCGCCACGGCACGCGACCGACCGCGTCCTCTCGTTCCCCGACGAGGACTGACGCGCCGGGGACGCACGCGGCGGGAGGAACGCGAACGCTTACCCCGCGCCCGGTCGAACCGCACGACGTACCGATGAGCGACGCCACGAGCGAGCTGTCGACCCCCGCGGTCAAGGGGTACATGACCCGGGACGTGGCGACGGTGTCGCCCGACGACACGGTCGGCGAGGCCGTCGAGCGGATCCTCGACAGCAACCACAACGGCTTCCCCGTCACCGACGGGCGGACCGTGGTGGGGTTCATCTCCGCGCGCGACCTGCTTTCGGCCGACCGCGACGCGCCGATCTTCACCGTGATGAGCGACGACATCATCGTCGCGCACCCGGAGATGGACATCAACGACGCCGCCCGGGTCATCCTCCGGTCGGGCATCCAGAAGCTGCCGGTCGTCGACGACGCGGGCAACCTCGTCGGCATCATCTCAAACACCGACGTGATCCGCTCGCAGATCGAGCGCGCGACCCCCGAGAAGGTTGGGAAGCTGATGCGCACGCTCGAGGAGATCCACGGGGTCTCCACCACCGAGGAGCGTCGGGAGATCCCGCTTTCGGAGCTCCTCCCGACGCAGGCGCGGGTGTACGCCGACGAGCTGGAGGGGCGGCGCTACGAGCTGGAGCGCGGCCTCGCCGAGCCGCTGGTCGTCATCGACAACCCGAGCGCGAGCGGCGAACTCGAGGACGACGGCACGCTCGTGCTCGCGGACGGCCACCACCGCGTGATGGCCGCCCACCGCCTCGGGATCGAGGAGATGGACGCGTACGTCATCGTGATCGCCGACCACGTCGAGCTCGGCATGGAGCGGACGGCCCGCAAGGAGGGGCTCCGGTCGATCACGGACATCGAGGTGATGGACTACGCGCGCCATCCGCTGGTCGAGACGACGCGCCGGTTCCAAAGCGACGAGGAGTGACCGCCTCCCCGGCCGGGCCGCTCACGCCTCCTGAAGGTCGAACGCCGCCTTCCACTCGGCGACGAGGTCGTCGGCGCGCTCGCGGTCGTCGACACGTTCGCGCCGGTAGCCGCGGCCGTCCGGCGCCTGTTCGAGCCGGTCGAGCCGGACGACGTAGCTGCCGTCCGGGTGTTCGCGCACGCGCAGCGTCGCGTACCCGTCCGCGCGCTCCCACTCGTCGTACCGTTCGGGCGTCTCGACATCGCTCCAGGGCATAGGTCCGTCTTGGGGACCCCGCATCGTCAACGCAGCGGCCGACCCTCGGGGCGGGGCGTGTCCGGCGCGTTCGCTCACGCCGACGCGACGGATCCGGTTCGGCGTCGGCTGCGTGGCCCGGTTCAGTGGGTGACACGCCGACGCCGACGCGACCGGGACCGAACGTGTCGGGCGAGCGGGCCGGTGGCCCGACCGCACTCGGGGCAGATCGGATACCCGAGTCGGTCGTAGTCGATCCGCGTCGACGGTGCGCAGGTGCCGCAGCCGCCGCACTCGAACGTCGCCGTCTCCACGAGCGCCATGGCGATGGTGTCACAGTGGATACCAGTTAGTTGTAGGGCGCATAACCGGCCCGTTCCGGCCTGTGGCACCGGTTCCGCTGACCCGTCGACCGTGCGGCGGATCTCCCACTCGATGCCGGTCGCCCGCGGTATGCCGGTCGCCCGCGGTATGCCGGTCGCCCATGGGATGCAGATCGCCACGAAGCATGCCCCCGGCAACGGAGAAACATCGGCGCCGGTCAGTTCTCGGATCGCCCCGTCGCTCCCGCCCTCTCGACGCTCACAGCGCGTCGACGACGTTCAAGAAGCCGGCCCCGTAGTACGTCTTGTCGTAGCCGTCGGGGACCGCGGCGGCCCGGCGGAGCGCGCTCTCGACCTGGTTGGCGTCGTATTCGGGGTTCGCGCTCTTGACGAGCGCGGCCGCGCCCGCGACGTTCGGCGCCGCCATCGACGTGCCGGCCTTCCAGCCGTACCCGGGAACGGAGCCGGCGTAGTTGCCGTCGTCGTCGGTCAGCACGGTCGTGACCGTGTTGAACACCAGGTCGTAGGCGTACGCGGGGACGCCGCCGACCGGGTCGGTCAGCGAGGTGTCCGCGTCGCCGCCGGGGGCGCCGAGATCGACCGCGTTGGTCCCGTAGTTCGTGTAGAACGCGGGGCTCTCGGGGGGCGATTCGAGCTCCTCCCCGGCGACCAGGGCGTCCGCGAAGCCGATCGGCCCGGTCGCGGCGACCGACAGCGCCTGCGCACCCTCGTTCGGGAGGCTGATGAGGTTCTTGTCGTGCTGGAGGTCAGCCGAGTCGTTCCCGGCGGCGACCACCAGCAGCGTTCCCTCCTTGTTGGCGTACGTCATCGCCTTGTTGAGGACGCCGCCGTAGAAGCTCCCGAGCCCCTGTCTCGGGATCGGATACGCGCCCAGCGAGAGGTTCGCCACGTCACAGCCGTCCTCGACCGCCCGGAGGACCGCAGCGACGATGGTCGCGAACGACCCGTTGGTGCCCCCGAACTCGGAGAACACCCGGTAGTCGACGAGGTCCGTCGCCGGCGCGGTGCCCGCCACGCCGGTCGTGCCGGCGGTCTGTGCGGCTGCGATCCCGGCGACGTGGGTCCCGTGGTCGCCGCCGCCGGGGACGCCCGCGCCGAGACCGTCGCCGGTGAAATCGCGCGACAGCTCCTCGTTGACGACGAGGTCCGGGTGGCTCGCGTCGACGCCGGAGTCGATGATCGCGACGCGGGTCCCCTCCCCCTTCGTCGTCTCGTGGGCCGTCGGCACGTCCAGCGCCTGCTTGTCCCACTGGTACGGGTACAGGTCGTCGTCCTCGGCGTCGCCCTCGTACGCCCGCGTCCGTACCGTCGGGTCGGACACGTCGAGTTCCACGTCGGGCGCGAACGACTTCACCGCCTTCGACCGCTTCACGTCCGACTCGCTGGCGCGGACGACCGCGTAGCCGATCTCCGAGAGGTCGTGGACGACCTCCAGGTCCGTCGGTGTCTTCTTCCCCTTCGTCTTCACGACGTACCGGTCGGTCCGCTCGGCCGCGGTGACCGTCGAGCCCGCCAGGAGGCCGCCGAGTACGCCGCCGCTCACCTTCAGGAAGGTCCGCCGTCCGTGTCGTGGCATACCATGGACCCTGGATTAATACACAATAAGTATTTGTGAACTATTATGAACCAACGGAATGTTTATCGAATATCGAAGTGAATAAATATCGGTCGGCCCCCGTCGGACCGTTCGCGGTGATCGGTTTCCCTCCCGGATCCGTCTTCGCCTCCGAATCCGTCTCTCCGTCCGGGTCCTACTCGTGGCCGGAGACGCGGACGGGTTCGTACGGCTCCTCCAGGTACGCCATGTCCGAGGCGGACAGCGAGATGTCGAGCGCCTCGACGGCGTCCTCCAGGTGCTCGACGCTCGTCGTCCCGACGATGGGCGCGTCGACGGCGTCCTGCTCGAACAGCCACGCGAGGGCGATCTGGGCCATCTTCACGCCCTTCTCGTCGGCCAGCTTCTCGACGCGGGCGTTGATCTCCTCGCCGCCGCCCTCCAGGTATGGGTGCCGCCGTGCGTGTTCCTCGCTTTCGCCGCGAGTCGTCGCGTCGAGCTCGTCGACCGGGCGGGCGAGCCACCCGCGCGCCAGCGGCGACCACGGGATCACGCCGATCCCCTCGCGCTCACACAGCGGGAGCATCTCGCGCTCCTCCTCGCGGTACAGCAGGTTGTAGTGGTTCTGCATGGTGGCGTACCGCTCCAGCCCGAGCCGGTCGGCCGTGTGGAGGGCGTCGGCGAACTGGTGGGCCCACATCGAGGAGGCGCCGACGTAGCGCGCCTTGCGGTCGCGGACGGCCTCGTCGAGCGCCCGCACCGTCGCCTCGATCGGCGTGTCGTCGTCGTATCGGTGCGTCTGGTACAGGTCGACCGTCTCCATGCCGAGGCGGTCCAGCGAGTTGTCCAGCTCCTGTTGGATCGCCTTCCGGGAGAGGCCGCCGGAGTTCGGGTCGTCCTCGCGCATTCGGAAGTAGCCCTTCGTCGCGACGACGAACTCGTCGCGGTCGTACTCCGCGAGCGCGTCGCCGAGCACGCGCTCTGAGGCGCCGTCGGAGTACATGTTGGCGGTGTCGAAGAAGTTCACCCCCAGCTCGATCGCGCGCTCGACGAGCTCGGTTCCCGCCTCCTCGTCGAGCACCCAGTCGCGCCAGTCGGGGTCGCCGAAGCTCATACAGCCCAGACAGATCCGCGAGACGGTCATCCCCGTGTCGCCGAGGGTGGTGTACTCCATGCTCGTCGGGTCGTCGGGCGGCGACAAAAACCCGGGTGGCGAGGCGGGTCGCGATCCGTCGATGGCCTCCCGTCGTTCCTGCCGACGGGACGCCGATGCCGGGGACTGCCAACGGTACCCAAACGATTATTCCCTATACTGTCCACGGTCCGCGTATGCCGGTCGACTACGACACCGCCGTCGACGACTTCGAGTGGGACATCCCCGACGACTACACCCTCCCGTCGGTGATCGAGGGCCACGCGGAGGCGTTCGGCGACCGCGTCGCCGTCACGTTCCTCGACGACGAGGGAACGAGGGCCGAGCGGACGTACTCGGACATCCACGGCGACATGAACCGCTTCGCCAACGCCCTCGAGGAGCTGGGCGTCGGCGAGGGCGACCGCGTGATGCACCTGCTCCCGCGGCACCCGGACGTGTTCGCGATCCAGCTGGGCGTGCTCAAGCGTGGCGCGCTGGTCGTCCCCTGTTCGGAGATGCTCAAGCCGAAGGACCTCCAGTTCCGCGCGAACGACTGCGAGGCGACGACCGTCGTCGCCCACGAGTCGCTCGTGGACATGGTCGAGCCGATCGTCGAGGAGACGCCCGTCGACACCCTGATCGCGGTGGACGGGAGCCCCGACGGCTGGCACGCGTTCGACGACCTGCTCGCGGGCCGGGAGACGGAACACGACGCCCCCGACGTGGGCGCACAGGACCCGATGAGCATCAACTACACCTCCGGCACCACCGGCCAGCCCAAGCCCGTCCTCCACAAGCACCGCTGGATGCGCGCGTTCGAGCTCGTGAACGCCCCCTACTGGTGGGGCGTCACCGCCGAGGGGACGGAGGCGCCGGGCGTGGTCGACGACGACCTCGACCTGGACGAGGAGCTGCTGTGGGCGACGACCGGCACCGGCTGGGCGAAGTGGTTCTGGTCGCCCGTCGGCGTCGGCATCACCACGGGCGCGAGCCAGCTGCTGTACGAGGGCGAGTTCGACGCCGACGAGTTCCTTTCGGTGATGGAGGACGAGGGCGTCACCCGCCTGTGTGCCGTGCCGACGCAGTACCGGATGTTCACGCAGACCGACCTGAGCCAGTACGACCTGCCGCTGACGGAGGCGCTGTCGGCGGGCGAGCCGCTCAACCGCGAGCCGATCGAGGCGCTGCAGGACGCCTACGGCATCACCCCGCGCGACGGCTACGGGCAGACCGAGACGGTGTGTCTCGTCTCCAACTACCCCGGCATCGACGTGAAGGAGGGGTCGATGGGCAAGCCGACGCCCGGCCTCGGCACCACCATCATCGGCACCCAGGAGGAGGAGGAAGTCGAGCCCGGCGAGATCGGCGAGATCGCGGTGCCCGTGGGCAATTCGGGCATCTTCGAGCAGTACTACGAGAAGCCCGAGTTGGACGACAAGACGTTCTCGGGCGAGTACTACCGCACGGGCGACCTGGCCCGCGAGGACGAGGACGGGTACTTCTTCTTCGAGGGCCGCGCCGACGACATCATCCTCTCGGCGGGCTACCGCATCGGCCCGTTCGAGGTCGAGGACGCGCTCGTCTCCCACGAGGCGGTCGCGGAGGCGGCCGCGGTCGGCTCCCCCCACGAGGAGCGCGGCGACGTGGTAAAGGCGTACGTCGTCCTCGCCGACGGCTACGAGGGGAGCGACGAGCTGACCGACGAGCTGCAGGACTACATGAAGGAGGAGACGGCGCCGTACAAGTACCCCCGCCGGGTCGAGTACGTCGACGAGCTGCCCAAGACCTCCTCGGGCAAGACCCGCCGGATCGAGCTGCGCGAGCGCGAGAAGGAGAAGTTCGGCGAGTAACGCGGCGACGCCGTCGGGACGGGTGACGGCCGGTCAGCCCGTCCCCGCCGGCGAGAACCGCCCGCCCAAGACTTATTCTGCGTCCCGGAGAACGCCGTCGCATGGCATCCGAGCCCTCCATCGACAGCGACGACGGCTGTCCCAAGTGCGGCCACGGCGACGCCGAGGTCGGAACGATATCGACCACCGGCGGCGGCCTGAGCAAGATGTTCGACATCCAGACGAACTCCTTCCGGGTGGTCTCCTGCACGAACTGCGGCTACTCGGAGCTGTACCGCGACACCGGCTCCGCCGGCAGCGACCTCGTGGACGTGTTCCTCGGGTAGATGGCCGGCGTCGGAATCGCCTTCGCGGCGTTCCTGCTGCTCGCGCTCGCGGCGCCGTTCGTGCTGTACCTGCTGGTCAGGCGCGAACGCGAGCGCGACGCCGAGACGGTCGCCGACCGCGAGTCGGCCGAGCGGGCAGCCCGCCGCGACACCCGCGAGCGCTGAGTCGGGCGGACCGACGGGCGGTTCCGAGGCTTACCGGTCCCCGCCGACCAGCGAGAGCACCCGGACCCGCCGGACCGCGTCGAAGTCGCGGAGGCGGTAGACGAGTTCGCGCACGCGGTCGGCGTCGCCGCGGCAGAACACCGTCTCCAGACACCACTCGCCCTGATGGACGTGGGAGGTGGTCGTGATCACGTCCTGGTAGTCGTGCTGGACGCCGTGGAGGTCGCGGATCACCTCGTCGTGGACGTAGTCGAACGCGACGACGGCGGCGACCTCGCCGGCGGCGTCCTCAAGCCGCGTGTGGCGCTCGACGTACTCGGCCATCGCCTCGCGGAGCGCCCGCGACCGGGAGTCGAACCCCTCGGCCTCGGCGACGGCGTCGAACTCCGCGAGGGCGTCGTCGGGGACGTTCAGGCTCGTTCGCATGGCCGTCCCTCGTCGCCCCCGGCGGTTCGGCGTTTCGGTATTACGGCCGCCCCGATCGGGTCATAACAGGCGTTTTCGGTCGGCGTCGCCGACCCTCGGTCGTGCTTCACGATGTCGCTCCCGGCCTGCTCGTGGGATCGCTCGCGCTCGGGGCGCTCCACGGGGCCGAGCCGGGTCACGGCTGGCCTATCGCCGCCGCGTACGCGTTCGACCGCGCGAACGCGTGGCTCGCGGGCCTCGCCGCCGGCCTGATCATCGGTATCGGCCACCTGATCTCCAGTCTCGCGGTCGTCGGCGTGTTCTTTCTCGTGAAGACGCAGGTCCCGCTCGACGGGCTCTCCGAGCCGATGACCGTCGCCGGCGTCGCGATCGGCTCGCCCATCGGCGTCGTCGCCGGCGTCCTCCTGATACTGCTCGGGATCCGCGAGTACCGCGGCGGCGGGCACGGCCACTCGCACGGGACCGAACACGGTCACTCACACGCCGACGATCACGGTCACGCCGCCGACCACGACCACCGTCACCACGGCGAGGACGACGGCCACGCGGCGGTCGACCACGCCGCCGTCGACGACGGCCCGGGTCGGCTCCACGCGGCGGTCGACCTCGCGTCGACGGGGCGCGGCGTCGGTCACGATCACGCCGCCGGCGACGACAACGGGGGTGGCGTTCTCGCCCGGCTCCGTACCGCCCTGCCGATCGTCGGAGACGGGGGAGCCGGCGGCGATCGGACCCATGACGCCGACCACGGCGACGGCGACGGCCACGCCCACGATCACGACCTCTCGGCCGACGACGGCCTGTACGGCATCGCCGTCTCCGCGTTCGTGCTCGGGTTCGCCCACGAGGAGGAGTTCGAGATCATCGCCATCTGCGCGGGCTCGGACCACTGTCTCGAACTGATGCTCGCGTACGCGGGCACCGTCGTCGTCGTGATCACGGCGCTGACGCTCGCGCTGGTCGCGGGGTACGAACGCTTCGAGGACCGCATGGAGCGGTACGCCGAGCACTTCCCGACGGTGTCGGCGATAGTGCTCGTCACGCTGGGGCTCGGCTTCCTGCTCGGGGTGTTGTAGCGCGGCGGGACGGGGGGCGCCGGCGCGGGAACGACCGACCCGACCGGCCTCAGCGGAACCGACCCAGCAGCCGGTAGCGCTCGTCGGGGTCGTACGACCGGAACGCCATGCTGTTGGCGAGCACCGAGACGCTGGAGAACGCCATCGCGGCGGCAGCGAGGACCGGTTGGAGCAGCCCCAGCGAGGCCAGCGGGATCATCGCGGTGTTGTAGCCGAGCGCCCAGAAGAGGTTCTGCTTGACCTTCGCGAGCGTCCCCTCCGAGACGTTGATCGCCTTCACCACGTCCGCCGGATCCGAGCGCATCAGCGTCACGTCGGCGGCCTCGATGGCAACGTCGGTGCCCGAGCCGATGGCGACGCCGACGAACGCCGAGGCGAGCGCGGGCGCGTCGTTGACGCCGTCGCCGACCATCATCGCCCGCGAGCCGTCCGCCTGGATCGACTCGACGGCGTCGGCCTTGTCCTCCGGCAGGACCCCCGCGCGGACGCGCTCGGGGTCGATGCCGACGCGCTCGGCGACCGCGCGGGCGGTGCGCTCGTTGTCGCCGGTGATCATGTGGACGGCGATCCCGCGCTCGCGGAGCGCCTCCACCGCGGCGACGGCCGACTCGCGCACCTCGTCGGCGACCGCCAGCACCCCGAGCAGCTCGCCGTCGACGGCGACGAGCATCGCCGTCTTCCCCGCCGATTCCAGTTCCCGCATCGTCTCCATCGCGGGCTCGGGGTCGACGTCCTCCTCGCGGAGCAGCGCGGGCTTGCCGACGACGACGGTGCCGTGCTCGGTGCGCGCCCGGATCCCCTTCCCGGAGACGTTCTGGAGCACGTCGAGGTCGCCCGGCTCGACGCCGCGCTCGCGGGCGCCGGCGACGACGGCCTCGGCGATCGGGTGCTCGCTGCCGTTCTCCGCGGTCGCCGCGGCCGCGAGCAGGCTCTCGGTCGCGTCGCCGCCCTCGTCCGCTTCGTCGCCCCGATCGGCCTCCTCCTCCTCCGCCGCGGACACCGCGCCGTCCGCCGCCGGGGAGACGGGGACGGCGTCGGTGAGGGTCATCTCGCCGCGCGTGAGCGTACCCGTCTTGTCGAAGACGACGGCGTCGGTGTCGCGGACGCGTTCGAGCACGTCGCCGCCCTCGAAGAGGACGCCGTGCTGGGCGCCGATGCTCGTGCCCACCATCGTCGCCGCCGGCGTCGCCAGCCCGAGCGCGCAGGGACAGGCGATGAGGACGGCGGAGGCGAACACCAGCACCGCGAACTCCGTCACGCCGACGGCGGCGGGCCCGCCGGCCGCGAGTCCCCACAGCGGGAGCGCGGAGACGACGCCGGCCAGCGTCTCGGGCGCGAAGAACCAGACGGTCCCCCACAGGAGGGCGTTGACGATCACCGCGGGCACGAAGTACGCCGAGATGCGGTCGGCGACGCGCTGGATGTCGGGCTGGCGCGACTGCGCCTCCTTCACGCGCTCGACGATCTGCTGGATCGCCGTCTCCTCGCCGACCTTCGTCGCCTCGATCACGAGCACGCCGTTCTCGTTGACCGTCGAGCCGATCACCTCGTCGCCGGGCCCCTTGCCGACGGGGACGGACTCGCCGGTCACCATCGACTCGTCGACGGCGGACTCGCCCTCGCGGACGACGCCGTCGGTCGGGACGCGCTCGCCGGGGCGCACCTTCAGCCGGTCGCCGACGGCGACCTCGTCGATCGGGACCTCCCGCTCGGTGCCGTCGTCCTCGACGAGCGTCGCGGTGTCGGCCTCCAGCTCCAGCAGCGAGCGGATCGCCTCGCCCGCCTGCGACTTCGAGCGCGCCTCCAGATAGTTGCCGAGCGTGATGAACACGAGGATGAGCGCGGCCGTGTCGAAGTACAGCCCCGCCTGCGGGAGCACGCCCAGCAGGGCGATCACGGAGTAGCCGTACGCCGTCGTCGACCCCAGCGCGATGAGCACGTCCATGTTGGCCCGCCGGTTCACCACGAGCGCCGTGTAGGAGTTCTCGTAGAACTCCCGGCCAAGCAGCACCTGCACGGGCGTCGCCAGCGCGAACGCGACCCAGCCGATGTGCAGCCCGGTCCCGGGGATCTCCTCGGGGAGCGTGCCGGGCGCGAACAGCTCGAACGCGAGCATCGCGAGCAGCGGCGCCGACAGCGCCGCGCCGAACAGCGTCAGCCGACGCTGGCGGGCGAGTTCGGCGTCCCGGGCTGCGTCCGCCGCGGACTGCCCGTCGCCGTCGTCCGTGCCGTCCGCGCCCCCGGCCCCGTCCTCGCGGATCGGCTCGTAGCCCGCCGCCTCGATCGCGTCGTAGACGTCCTCGCGCGTCGTCGCCGACGGCGCGTACCGCACGGTCGCCTCGTCGGTCGCGTAGTTCGCGTCGACGCGCACGACCCCCGGGAGGTCGCCGACGGCGTCCTCGATGGTGGCCGAGCAGTTCGCGCACGTCATCCCGGTGATCCCGACCGTCGCCGTCTCGGCGATCGGGTCGTAGCCGGCCGACTCGACCGCCTCGAACACCTCGGCCAGCGAGACCCGCTCGGGGTCGTACTCCACGGTCGCCTCGTCGGTGGCGTAGTTGGCGCTGATCTCGCCGACGCCGTCGAGGTCCGCCACGGCGTCCTCGATGGTGGCGGCGCAGTTGGCGCAGGTCATACCGCCGACGTCTATCCGGACGGTTCGTCGTTCACTCATTACGTGGTACTACGGGGGCCATACTCATGCGGTTTGTGCCTTCCAACCCGCCGCTATCAGGGGGCAAAAACTTTCCATTCCAAAGCAAAACCCGACACGCGTTCCGGAACCCGGCCCGCTCGTTCCTCGACCGAAACAGGGATCACGGTCCGTCCGCTACGACCGCCCATGACGACGACGATGCGGATCACCGGCATGACCTGCGGCGGCTGCGAGGCGAACGTGATCGAGGCGCTTTCGGGCGTCGACGGCGTCGAGGATGCGACCGCGGACCACGAGGCCGACGAGGCGGTCGTCGAGGGCGACGCCGACCCGCTGGACCTGATCGCGGCCGTCCCCGACCAGTACGAGGTCGAGTCGACCGCGTAACGCCGCCGCGGTCGGTACGGGCGTTCGCCCGCCGCTCGCCGTCCGCCTCCCTACCGCCCCATCCCGTAGAACTCCTCGTTGGGCCGCCAGTCGGCGAACGTCGCCATCCGGTTGGAGAGGTTGAAGAAGGCGGCGACCATCCCGATGTCCCACACCTCCTCCTGCGTGTAGCCGGCCTCGTACAGCAGGTCCAGGTCGTCGGTCGTCACGGCGTCCGGCTCCTCGGTCAGCTTCACCGCCACCTCCAGCATCGCCATGCGCTCGTCGCTCACGTCGGCGGTGCGGTGGTTGGACACGAGCTGGTCCGCGAGGTGCGGGTCCTCCGCGTAGATGCGCACGAGCGCGCCGTGGGCGACGTTGCAGTACAGGCAGTTGTTCCGCCCGGAGACGGCGACGACGATCATCTCGACCTCCTCGCGGTCGAGGGTCGTGTCGTCGACGAGGGCGTCGTGGAACGCCATGAACGCCCGGAAGTGACTCGGTTTGTACGCCAGCGCCGACATGACGTTCGGCGTGAAGCCCGCGCGCTCGGTCTCCTCGTCGAGGCGCTCGCGGATGTCTTCGGGCACCTCGTCGTAGTCGGGGACCGGGAAGCGTCGCTGGGCGTCGTCGAGCAGCTCGGGTCGGGGTGACTCCTCGCTCATGGAGGAGGGTTCGACGACCCGGGGTAAAGTGTTGGGCCTACACGGGGACGCCACGCACCGCCAGCGCGACCGCGCCGGCCATGGCGCACACGCCGAGGGCGAACAGCCCCCAGTTCCACAGCGTCGAGTCGGCGTTCGTCAGGTACAGCGACCACTCCTTCGGGTACGGCCACAGGAAGTTGACGCCGGCGGGGGTGATCACGTCCCCGAGCAGGTGCGCGACGACCGAGCCGAACCCCAGCAGGAAGCCGAACGCGACCATCGACAGTCCCGCGGGCACCGCGATCGAGAACACCGGCTCGACGAGCGAGGCGGCGCCCGCGAAGACCGCGCCCACGACGCCCGCGAACAGCAGCGAGTGGGTCGGCCCGCGGTGGGAGATCCCCGGGACCCGGTGGTCCATATCCGGCAGCATCGCGAGATAGAGGACGGTGCCGGCGACGAGGACGGCGAACGCCGGGTAGCCGCCGACCAGCAGCCAGAAGGTGATCGGCGCCAGCGTCAGCATCGCCACGCCGAGGTGACCGCGTTTGTACACGCACCCCACTCCCGCCCGCTCGGATACAAACGTTCGGGCCGCAGCGAAGCTATATATCGGGGCGTCGCCCTCGGGCCGCATGGATATCCTCGCCTCGTTGGACGCCCTCCCGCCGTGGCAGGCGGCCGCGGCGGTGCTCGTCGTCTCGCTGGGCGCCGCGTTCGTCGCCGAGTTCGTCGTGATCCGGACTGCCCGTCGGCTCGTCACCCGGACGGAGACCGGCCTCGACGAGATCGCGCTCGCGGAGCTTCGCCTCCCGCTGGTCGCCTCGCTGGCGCTCGCGGGCGTGTTCGTCCTCACCCGGATCGAGGGCGTCGTCGCCGCGGTCCCCGTCTCGGCGGCGGCGCTGGAGGCGTTCTTCGGCGACCCCGCGCTCACGATCGTCGTCCTCCTGTGGGCGTGGGGACTCAACGAGACGGTCAACCGCGGCGTCGACTACCTCCAGGAGCAGGGCGCCCGATACGACTTCGCGCCCGTCCTCTCGAACGTGTGGACGCTCGTCGTCGCCGTCGGCACGGTCGGCACGGTGCTGTACGTCTGGGAGATCGACGTGACGCCGCTTTTGGCGGGCGCGGGCATCGCCGGCATCGCCGTAGGCTTCGCCGCCAAGGACACCGTCGCCAACTTCTTCGGCGGGGTGGCGCTGTACTTCGACGACACCTACCGCGTCGGCGACTTCGTCGAGTTGGACTCCGGCGAGACCGGCACCGTCGTGAAGGTCGGCGTGCGCTCGACCACCCTCCTGACGCGCGACGAGGTGCTCGTCACGGTCCCCAACTCCGTGCTCAACGCGACGAAGGTGATCAACCAGTCGGCGCCGTCGCGTCGCCGCCGCGTCCGGGTGCCCGTCGGCGTCGCCTACGGCACCGACCTCGACGCGCTGGAGGGGCTGCTGGTCGACATCGCGGTCGCCGAGAAGCTGGTGTTGGACTCACCCAAGCCGCGGTGTCGCCTCCGGCGCTTCGGCGACTCGGCGCTGGAGTACGAACTGCTGTGCTGGGTGTCGTCGCCGACGCGGCGGGCGAAGGCGGTCCACCGGCTCAACCGCGCGATCCACGACGAATTCGCCGAGGCCGGGATCGAGATCCCGTACCCCAAGCGCGACGTGTCCGTCACCGGACCCGCCTCGGCGGCGGCCACGCCCGCGCCGCCGACCGCGGCCGGCGGGGACGACCGCGTCGGCGACGGCGCCGCCGGCGCCGTCGATTCGCCAGCCGGCGGCACCGTCGATCCGGCCTCCGACGGCGAATCCGATCGTTGACCCCCGCGGGCGCGACTACCGGTTCCAGGCCGCACTGTCGGGGTCGATGACGCGTTCGCGAACGTCGTACTCGGCGATGCGCTCCAGGTCCTCCTCGTCCAGTTCCAGCTCCTGTGCATCGAAGTTCGCGCGGACGTGGTCGCCGGTTGCCTTCGGGATGGGCACGAGCGCCTCCTGGGCGAACGCCCACGCGAGACAGACCGCGGCGGTGCTGGTCTCGTGCTTCTCGGCGATCTCGGTCAGCAGCGGGTCGTCCAGCGCCTCGCCGCGCCCGAGCGGCGAGTAGCCGACGAGGGAGTGACCGTGCTCGACGGCGTACGCCCGCAACTCCTCTTGCGGGAACAGCGGGTGGCACTCGACCTGGTGGGCGACGACCGGCGAGTCGAGGATCCCCCGTGCCTCATCGAGCAGGTCGGGCGTGAAGTTCGAGAGGCCGACGTGGTCGCACAGCCCCGCCTCGCGGAGTTCGTCCATCGCGCGCAGCGTCCCCTCGGGGTCGTACGCCGAGGTGGGCCAGTGGACGTACAGCAGGTCGACCGAATCGAGGCCGAGCCGCTCCAGCGACTCGCGGGCGGTGCGCTTCGCGTCGTCGTACGCAAGGTTGTCGGGGTGGACCTTCGTCGCGACGACCACGTCCTCGCGGGCCACGTCCGCGCGGCGGATCCCCTCGCCGACCGCCGCCTCGTTGTCGTACATCTGCGCGGTGTCGACGTGGCGGTAGCCGAGTTCCAGCGCCGCTTTCACCGTCTCGGCACACTCCTCGAAGTCGTCGTTCGCGGAGGTTCCGAGGCCCAGCGCCGGGAGGTCGAGTTCGGTCATCGGCGGAGGTGGGTGCGTCCGCGGGGAAAGCGTTCGGGAGGCGGAAGGCGTCGGTGCCGGCGGGCGGGACGCTCGCGACCGGTGGTATCCGGCCCACGGGCGTCGGTACGCAGGATCGGATTCGACCGTCCCACGCGTGACCGTTCAGCAGAACCGTTCGTTGAAGCGGTTGACGGCGTCGTCGGTCCCCGCGACGACGAGCCTGTCGCCGGCGATAAGCTTCGTGTCCGGACCGATGTCGGTGAGCAGGTCGCCGTCGCGCTCGACGGCGACGACGGTGACGCCGGTCTCGGCGCGCACGTCCGCCTCCGCGAGCGTCCGTCCCTCCAGCCGGGGCGCCCGGGTCCGGACGAGGTCCACCTGCGTCTCGGGCCGGAGCACCTCCTCGTCGAGCAACTGGGAGGCGAGCAGGCGTCCCGACACCGTCGACAGCGAGAGGACGTACTCGGCGCCCGCGCGGTAGAGCTTCGGCACCGACTCGACGTCGTTCGCGCGGGCGATCACCTCCACCTGCGGGGCGACCTGCTTCACCGCGAGCGTCGCGAAGATGGTCGTCGTGTCGGAGTCGAGCGCGATCACGACCGCCCGAGCCTCGTCGACGCCGGCGGTCTCCAGCGTCTCGCGGTCGGTCGCGTCGCCCACCACGTCGACGCCGGGGGCGTCCTCCAGGTCGACGACGGTCACCTCGTCGGTCGGTCGGATCTCCGCGGCGGCGCTGTGGCCGACCATCCCGTACCCGGCGACGACGACCGAGCCGCGGCGCCGGGTGCGGGTCTCCGAGAGGGTAAGCTCCTTGAGCGACTCCAACTCCGGTTCGGTGCCGACGACGAGCAGGACGGTGTGCTCGTCGATGACGCGGGCGGGTCGGGGCGGCGACTCGAACTCGCCGTCGTCCCAGGCGCCGAGCACGTTCGCGCCGGTGCGTTCGCCGATCCGCGACTCGGCGACCGTCTCCCCGACGAGCGGGCTGCCGTGGTGAACCAGCAGCTCCGCGATCTGGAAGTCCTCGCCGATCTCGACGCCGTCACCGAGCTCGTCGGCGACGCTCGCGGTCGCCTTCGACCCGAGGCTCTCCCCGAGCAGGCGCCGCGGGGAGACGACGCTGTCGGCGCCGGCGTAGCGGTGGTAGTCGGCGACCTCCTCGTCCTCGATGAGGCTCACGACGCGCAGGTCGCCGTCGTCGACGCACTCGCGCGCCGAGAGGACGACGCTCGCGTTCGTCTCGTCGTCGGCGTCGGCGACGAGCGCCCGCGCCGCCCCGACGTTCGCGCGCCGCAGCGCGTCGATCTCCTCGGGGTTGCCGTGGATCACGTGCTCCTCGCCGCCGTCGTAGACGGCGGTCGCCTCGTCCTCGTCGGCGACGACGAACAGGTACGGCACGTCGCGGGCGACGAGCTCGTCGCGGAGCACGCGCCCCCTGGGCGTGTGTCCGCAGATGACGACGTGGTCGGAGCGGTCGTCGACGGTCCTGGGGGCCGTCGTCGACAGCGTCTCCTCGAACAGCGGGAACACGAACGCCGGCAGCGCCATGAAGATGAGGAGCACGCCCGTCAGGTCCATCGCCACCACGAGGAGGTTCATCTCGGTCGTCTCCCACGGGGCGTCCGAGCCGAACCCGGTGGTGGTGAACGTCTCGACGACGACCTGCAGCGAGTGAGCGTACGTCTGCTCGCGCCCCTCGAACGTCGCCATCGCCTCGTGGTACGCGACCGTGTACACCAGGATGACGACGACGAGCGCACCGAGGTACGCCGCCGTCCGCCGTCGCCACTTTCCCATACCACCCCCTGCGGCGGCACCGTGTTAACCGGTACGGAAGCGTCGATACGTCGACCGTGTCCCGGCGGGCGTACCCGTCCGTCCCGCCGGCCGCCGCCCCCGTGAAGTGATGGGCCTCGGACTCGAAGCCCGGCCGTGCGCGAAGTCACGCTCGATGCGACCGGTCCGATCCGAGTAGACGAGGACGACATCGACGAGGAGAAGGGGGACATCGCGGTGTGTCGCTGCGGGCTCAGCGACGGCTTCCCGTTCTGTGACGGCTCGCACAGGGCGACCGAGGACGAGGAGCCGGGCGTCCGCTACAAGTACGTCGACGGCGAGCGGCGCGTGGTCGAGGAGATCCGACTCGCGGCGGAGGACGAGGACGACCCGAGCGAATCGGGATCGGCGTAGCGGTCGCGGTCGATTACGCGCCGACCTCGGCGCCGGCGTACAGCGCGACGACGAGGAAGATCCAGACGGCGTCGACGAAGTGCCAGTACATCGAGGCGGTCGTCACGGAGACGTGGCGGTCGGCGGAGTACTGTCCCTGCAGGGCGCGGACGAACACGATGGCGAGCAACACCGCCCCCATCGAGACGTGCAGTCCGTGGAGCCCGGTGAGGCCGTAGAACGCCGAGCCGAACAGCCCGGAGGTGAGGGTGAAGCCCTCGTGGACGATGAACTCGTAGTACTCGTACACCTGGCCGCCGATGAACACGATCCCGAGCAGCAGCGTGACGGCGAGCCACCCGAGGAACTTCCCGCGGTCATTCCGGCGGATGGCGCCGTGTGCGAAGTGCAGCGTCACCGACGAGACGATCAGGATCGTCGTGTTGATGATGACCAGCGACCCGAGCAGGTGCGGGAGGTCGCCCGCGATCTCCGCCCACGCGTCCTGCGAGCGGATGAAGAAGAAGTACGTGAAGCCGGCGCTGAAGGTGCCGATCTCCGAGCCGAGGAACGCGATCATCCCCCACCTGAGCTTGCTCGCGCTGTGTTCGTCGGCGCCGCGCTCCCAGAAGTGCGTGACGAACGCGTGGTACATCCACCCGTAGATACCGACCAGGAACAGCCCGATGCTCCCGACCAGCACGCCGGGCCCGACCATCGGACCGACGATGTTCCGGTCGCCGATCGCCATGAGGTACAGCGCCGCGCCGACGTAGATGCCGGCGCCCCCGAGCGCCGTGACGAACGGCCACCAGGAGGCCTCCCCGAAGCCGCGCGGCCAGTCCTCGACCGCGGGCAGGTGATGCCCGTCGTCGTGGGCGTTGTCCGTTTCTGTAGCCATGCGCGCCGGTAGCCGACGCGGAGACAAAAATCCTCCCACCTGCGTCGGCGCCCGACGGCACGACGGCGCGGCATCGCCGCGCCCGACGGCTCGGTTCGCGGTAGTTTGCGTGGACGGCCGATACACATACTACGGTAGCCGATAACTATCTGACGTATGCCGGAGTGCAGGAACTGTAGTTCGTTCGTCACCGAACGATACGTTCGAGTGTTCGCTCCGGAAGGGATGAACGACGTCCGCGTGTGCCCTTCCTGTGAAGACATGGTCCGCGAGGGGGCCAGCGTGCGGGAGGCCCGGTCGAAACGCGTCTGACCCGCCTTCTCTCTCCGAGTCGTCGGTCCCGGCCTCGGCGGTGCGCTTTTTGCCGGCCGAGGTCATCCCCCACCCGTGGCGCTGTACGACACCTACGTCGGCGAGCTCGACCGCGACGGCGGCGACTTCCCGCCCGAGGCCCGCCTGATCGGCGTCGCGGCGTCGCCCCCGGGACGCCTCCGCGCGCTCGTCGACGAGACGCGTCCGGCGCTGGCCCCGCCGCCGGCGCTCCTGGACGACCATGCGGACGCCGCCGAGTCGTTCCGTATCGACGGGCTGTGTGAGTCGGGCGCGCACAACGCGGCGTGGGACCGCGTCGACTTCGCCGACCGCTACCGCGAGCACCTCGCGTCGGACCCCGACGCCAGTACCGCGATCGACTCGCTGTGTGCGGCCCTGGCCGACGGCGCGGACCTGGCGCTCGTGGGGCCCGAGCGCTCCGGCGAGCTGCGGAGCCACCGGACGGTGCTCCGCGAGGTGCTCGCCGAACGGACGGAGGGCCCAGACGACGCCGACCGTGTCGACGACGCCGACCGCGTCGACGGGATCTGCTGATCGTGGCGCGCCCGCGTCGCGTTCGGTTCGCCGCCGGGGACCGTCGCGGACGGTTCCCCGCATCCCCCGTCGCGGTTTCGCAAGCTACTCGGCCGCCCTCTCCCAACCGTCGGTGATGGATCGCTACTCACGAAGCGCTCGTCTCGCGCGACGCGCGACGCCGATCGCGCTCGCGGCGCTCGCGGTGCTCGCGAGCGCGTCGCGCGTCGCCGCCCACGCCGGCGGCGTTCGCGCCGCGACCCGCGAGACGGTGACGGTGCCGACGTGGCTGTTTCTCGCCACCGGCGGCGCCGTCGTCGGCGCCTCCTTCCTCCTCGCGTCGGCGGTCACCGACCGGAGCTACATCCGCCGGATCGACGGGTGGACGCGCGCGCTCCCCGACGCCGGTCGCGTCGCCCGGGTCCTCGCGAGGACCGTCGGGCTCGCCGCGCTCGCGGTCACGATCGCGGCCGGCCTGTTCGGCCCCCGCACGGCCGCCGACAGCGCGGCCGTCCTGGTCGTGTGGGTCGGCTGGTGGGCCGTGTTCGTCCTCTCGGCGTACCTCCTCGGCAACGCCTGGCCGGCGGTCGACCCGTTCCGGGCGATCGCCGGGGTGTTCCCCTCGCTCGATCGGCCCTACCCCGAGCGGCTCGGATCGTGGCCGGCGGTCGCCGGCCTGCTCGCGCTCGTGTACCTGGAGGTCGTGACGCCGATGGCGGACGACCCGCGGCTGCTCACCGGCCTCGTGCTCGGCTACCTCGCCGTCTCCGTCACGGGGAGCGTCGTCTTCGGCGCCGACGACTGGTTCGACACCGCCGACCCGGTGTCGCGGCTGCTCGACGCCTACGGTCGGGCCGCCCCGATCACGCGCACGGACGACGGCCCGCGGCTTCGCGTCCCCGGGATGGGCCTCACCGACGCCGCGTGGATCGACGGCCACGACGACGTCGGTTTCGTCGTCGCCATCGTCTTCGTCACGACCTACGACGGCTTCGTCGGCACCGGACTGTGGACCGACATCGCCCGGCCGTTCGTGGAGGCCGGCGTCCCCGCGCTGCTCGTGTATCTGCTCGCCATGCTGATCGGGTACGGACTGTTCCTCGGGCTGTATCTCGCGTCGGCGCGCGCGGCCCGCCGGACGGCCGACACGTTCCTCGCGCCCGGCGAGCTCGCCCGGCGGTTCGCGCCGTCGCTGCTGGCGATCGCCGCCGGCTACCACCTCGCGCACAACCTCGCGACGGCGCTGTCGCTGTCGCCGACGCTCGCTGCGGTGCTCACGTCGCCGCTGTCGCCCCCGGAGGCGCTCCCGGTGCTGATCGTGCCGGGATGGGTCGGCGCCGTCGGCGTCGCCGCGGTGCTGGGCGGGCACCTGCTGGCCGTCTGGGTGGCCCACGCGACGGCGTACGACCTGTTCCCCGACCGACTCCAGGCGATCCGGAGCCAGTACGGCGTCACCGTCGCGATGGTGGCCTACACCATGGCGAGCCTGTGGATCGTCTCGCGCCCCGGGGGTGCGCCCCCGTTCGTATGAGCCGCGATCACGCCGCCGGCGACGACGCCGGCACGGACGGGGCCCGCCGCGGCGACGGGACGACCACCGGCGACGGAGCCGCCGTCCCCGACGTGGAGGACGCCGGCGACGCGACGGACACCCCGGAGGCGCGCGATCCGGCCGCCGACCGCTACGAGGTGCCGCCGGGGGAGACGGCGTTCGCGTGTCCGCGGTGCGGCCGGCCGTTCGCCCGCGAGCGCCACCGCGACCTCCACCTCGGGCAGGCCCACGCCGACCTCGACGACGAGGAGCGGACCGCCTACGAGGTCGCCCGCGACGAGGAGACCGACGACCTCCGTCGGTTCCGGATCGTGTCGCTGGGGATGCTCGTCGTCCTGTACTTCGGGTTCCTGTTCCTGTACGCGATCGCGGGCTGACGGCCGCGATCGGCTCGCGAGTCCGAAGCTGTCAATCGGCGGGAATCACTGTCCGACACCCGTCCGACCAGGCGGAAGGTATTTGCGTCGGACGCAGCGATGTACCGGCGATGGACGGCGAAACAGTCGAAACGGTGACCGGATGGGAGTCCGAGCCGCTCTCGGGGGGGATCGACGGGCTCCGCACCTTGCAGTCCCGCGACTTCACCGGGGCGGTCACCGAGGGACACGCGTGGCTGTTCATGTTGAACGGTCGCGTGGTCGGCGTGTTCGACGGGTCGCTGGACTCGTTCGCGGACGCCGACGGCACCGCGTACGTCGCGCCCGACCCGTCGCTGCCGCTGCTGTATGCGATGCGGGAACGCGGCGGCGAGACGAAGGCGCGCTACTACACGAACGACACGGCCCTGTCGGCCGCCGACGCGAAGCTCTCCTCGGGGAAGTTCACCGGCTACATCGAGCTGTCGGAGAACGTCCTCTCGGGGGACTACTACGCGGTCTACTACGGCGGTCGTCGCCTCGCGTGCGCGTTCGTCGGCACCGGCGAGCAGAAGCAGGTGCTCACCGGCGACGAGGCGTTCGAGGCCGCCGACGACGAGGTCGGCATCTACGAGGTCGTCGACGTCGACGTCGACGTGGTCGACATCCCGGATCACGAACCGGAGCCCGAGCCGGACTCCGGCACGGGCTCGGACCCGGCTCCGGACTCGGCGGCAGCCTCGGCGACGGCCGCCGCCGCGGACCCGGACGCCGCCGCGAGCGGCGACTCGCCCGCGGTCGGGGACGGCTCGCCCGCCGACGGGGACGGCCGGTCCGAGGCCGACTCGTCGACGAGCATCACCTTCGGCGGCGCCGGCGGATCGGGCGACGCCGACGGATCGAACGACGCCGGGGGACCGGACGACCCCGGGAAGCCGGACGACCCCGGGAAGCCGGACGACGCCGACGCGTCGCCGTCGACCGTCGCCACGGCCGGGGACGACGACCCCGCCCCCGACGCGTCGACGGCGGCCGACGCGACCACGACGGCCGACGCACCCGAGACGACCGACGCCGAGGCGCCGGACGAGCCCGAGTCGACGGACGACCCGTCCAGCGGAGACGGCGCGGCGACCCGACGGAAGTCGACCGGAACCGACAGATCCGCGGCGTCGCGGCCGGCGAACCGTCCCCCGGGCGGCGCCGACCGCGAGGCGGCCGAGCGTGGGACGCCGGAGGGGAGCGGATCCGCCGGCGAGGGCGACCCGTTCTCGGCGGAGGAGCAGTGGCGCGAGACCCGGTCGATCCCGTCGCTCGACCCGTCGCGAACGGCGACGCCGGCGGCGGAGGACGCGGGGACGAACGGCTCGGCTGCCGCCGCCGAGCGTCGCCGCCGCCGGGACCGGTCGGCAGGGGAGACCCAGTCGGCGGCGGGAGACGCCGGTCGGCGCGAGGCCGCCGGCGGCGACGCTGACGGCCGGCGGTCGTCCGACCGCGACGACGGCTCGGGAGCTCGAGTCGAGGGACCGGCCGACGCGAGCGAGGAGCTCGCGGCCGCCCGGGAGGCGCTCGCGACGGCGCGCGCCGAGCGCGACCGCGCCATCGAGGGCGCCCGCGAGGCGCGCGAGCAGCTCGAGTCGACCGAGGAGGAACTCGACGGGCTCCGCGAGGAGAACGAGCGACTCTCCGAGCGCGTCGAGGAGCTGGAGGCCGAGCTGGCCGAGGCCCGCGAGGAGGTGGAGGCGGCCCGCGAGCGGGCGGCGGTCGGCGACGGGGACGACGGCGACGCCCCCGCCCGGACCGTCCCGGCCGACCGGGCGCTGGCCGGGACGAACCTGTTCGTCCGCTACGACTCGAAGGGCGGGGCGACGCTGGAGAAGGCCCACGCCGGCGGCGCGAGCCGCTCGGACGTGAACGACAACCTCCGGCTGGAGCTGCACACCGACTTCGAGGCGGCGGACGCCGCCGTCGACGGACGGCCGTTCCGGGAGTTCCTCACCGACACCATCGAGTACGGCTTCGTCGAGTGGGCGGTCCGCGAGCTGCTGTACGAGATCCAAAGCACCGGCAACGAGTCGGCGCTGCGGGACCTGTTCGACGCCATCCCCGAGATCGACCGCGCGGAGCTCGACGGAACCGTCGCGGTCGACGACGCCGACGGCGGCGCGACCGAGCACACTTTCGACGTCGTGCTCCGCGACCGCATGGGCAACCCGCTGTTGGTGGCCGACGTGACGGAGGGGCGCGACGCGACGACCGAGTCGATGCTCGACGGGCTCGTCGGCGACGCCGGCGCCGTCGCGGACGCCGACGACCACCTCGCGGCCGGCTTCTACGTCACCGCGTCGTTCTTCGAGCCCGGCGCGCTGGAGGCGGCAGCCGACGCGACCGGCGGCGGGCTGCTCTCGCGGGGCAAGCGCAAGAGCTTCGTGAAGCTCTCGCGCAAGCAGGGCTTTCACCTCTGTCTGGTCGAGTCGCGCGAGGGCGAGTTCCACGTGAACGTCCCCGAGCTGTAGCCGGCCCGTCCGACGCCGTTGCCGACGCTACGGGTCGTTCCTCCGTCCGTTTGTCCGTCCGCTCGTTCTACGTGTGTTCTCGACCCGGTAGGAAGGAGAGCGGCCGCGGCGCTATCGCGGCCGCAGCGATGGATCAGTAGAACGTCGTCGAAGTCCGGTCAGCCCTCGAGCTCCGGCGCGTCCTCGATCCGCATGCCGCCGATCTTGTCGACGATCTCGTCGATCTTGCCGTCGAGTTCCTCGACGAACTCCGCGGTCCGCTCGGTCGTGATCGCGCCCTGGCTGGACGGCTCGATGAGGTTCTCCTCCTCGAGGACGCGCAGCGAGTAGCGGACCTTGTGGTGGGGGTACCCCGTCTCGTTGGACATCTTCACGATCCCGATCGGCTCGTTCTCGATGACCATACGGAGGACTTGGAGGTGTCGCTCCAGCATATCGACCTCCTTCTCCAGTCTGTCTATCATGGCACGTGTTAACTCGTCCGTCCTCCCTTTAAAAGTTCTCCTCCCGGCCGGGATCGGGTCGCCCGGCCGTCACGATGTCCGGCGGTTCTCGGCTTCATCTCCGATGTGGGTGTGGTTAACGGTTACGCCGACGCCGCGTCGCGGTAATGCGCAGACACGAATAGTACCGCGTGACAGGGACAACCGATACGCATCCCCGTGGATCGTCTCCGCGAACGGACCGTAATCGGTTTACCGTGCCGCGCGGAACCAGCGGTCGGTATGACTGTCACCATCGTCGGATCCCAGCTCGGGGACGAGGGCAAGGGCGCCCTCGTCGACCTGTGGGGCGGGGACGCCGACGTCGTCGTGCGGTATCAGGGCGGCGACAACGCCGGCCACACGGTCGTCGAGGGCGGCGAGGAGTACGCCCTCTCGTTGGTGCCCTCCGGCGCCGTCCGCGACAAGGTCGGCGTGCTCGGCAACGGCTGCGTCGTGAACCCACGGACGCTGTTCGAGGAGATCGAAACGCTGCGCGAGCGCGGGCTCGACCCCGACGTGCGCGTCGCCGAGCGCGCGCACGTCATCATGCCGTACCACCGGCGCCTCGACGGCATCGAGGAGGAGGCGAAGGCCGACTCGGACTCCGGCGCCGAGGTCGGCACCACCGGCCGCGGCATCGGTCCCACCTACGAGGACAAGGCGGGTCGCCGCGGTGTCCGCGTCGGCGACCTGCTCGATCCCGACGTGTTGCGCGAGCGCCTGGAGTACGTCGTCCCGCACAAGCGCGCGCTCGTCGAGGACGTGTACGGGCTCGAGGCGGGCGAGGAGCTCGACATCGACGCGCTCCACGAGGAGTACAGCGACTTCGGCCGCCGCCTCCGCGAGGAGGAAATGACGGTCAACTGCTCGGACTTCCTGTACGAGCGCCACGAGGGCGGCGACAACGTCATGTTCGAGGGCGCGCAGGGCACCCTCATCGACATCGACCACGGGAGCTACCCGTACGTCACCTCCTCGAACCCGACCGCCGGCGGCGCCGCCACCGGCACCGGGATGGGGCCGACCGTCACCGGCCGCGGCGAGGTCGTCGGCGTCGTGAAGGCGTACCTCTCTCGCGTCGGCGCGGGGCCGATGCCGACCGAACTGGACGGCGACGAGCGCGAGGAGACGCTGGCCGCCGACATCCGCGAGAAGGGCGGCGAGTTCGGCACCGTCACCGGCCGCCCGCGCCGCATCGGCTGGCTCGACGTGCCGATGCTGCGCCACGCCGCCCGCGTCAACGGCTACACCGGGCTCGCCGTCAACCACCTCGACGTGCTCGCCGGGCTGGACGAGCTGTACGTCGGCCACGCCTACGAGCTCGACGGGGAGGAGCGACCCTCGCTGCCGGCGACGACCGAGCGCTGGGCCGAGTGCGAGCCGGTCCTCAGGGAGTTCGACACGTGGGCGGAGTTCGACGCCGACGCCGTCGCCGAGGCGGGATACGAGGCGCTCCCGGGGGCGGCCCGCGAATACCTGGAGTACCTGGAAGTGCAACTCGACACGCCCGTCTACGCCGTCGGCGTCGGTCCCGACCGCGAGCAGACGGTCGTGCGGACGAACCCCTGGGAGTAAGCGTCGTCGCCGGCGACCGCACGGACGCACACGGCGCGGCTCGCTCTCGACGATCGCCGGCTTCGCCGCCTCGACCGCCGACAGCTCCGCCTCGCGGTCGTCCGCCGGGACGCGCACTCGTGCGATCGGCGCCGCCCCTCGCGGGGAACCCGCACGCTTTTGACCGCCCCGCGCCACGAATCGGCCAATGAAGGAGTCCCTGTTGGACATCGTCTGCTGTCCGCTCGACAAGCACGACCTCGAGCTCGAGGTGACCGAGCGCGAGGAGGGCGAGGAGGGCGAGATCATCGCGGGCACGCTCACCTGCACGGACTGCGGCGAGACGTACCCCATCGAGGACGGGATCCCGAACCTGCTGCCGCCGGACATGCGCGAGTAGGACTCGGACGCGCAGCCACGAACCACCCGTCGTCGAGATCGTGTCGTCGCTGTCACGTCGCCGCCACGTCGCCGCCACGTCGCCGCCACGTCGCCGCCGCGGCGACGAACTTTTTTCCCGTCTCCGCGGGAGGGGAACCTGTGTCGTCAGAGGCAGCAATCCTGGGGGTGACGCTGAACCGCGATCGACTCAACGAGGTGACAGCGCCGGAGTCGTTCGCCGCCGACGGGGAGTTCGCCGTCGCGCTACGCAACGAGGGGGAGCCGGTCCACGTCCATCTGCGCTTCGACGGGCCGCTGGCGGCGGTCGCGTCCGTCGCGCCGCCCAACCACTACGTCGACGAGGAGGCGACCCGGACGGTTCGGGTGACGGTCGCGCCCGTGGACGAGGCGGTCACGGGAACCCTGGAGGTCGTCGTCGGCCACGGCGCCGAGGCGACGACCGTGCCGGTTCGGGTCTCCCCGTCGGCGACCGCGAGTGGCGACGACCCCGCCGCCGGCGACGAACCCGCACCCGGTGACGACCCCGCGAGTGAGGAATCCTCGGAGGCGCCGGCGCCGAGCGACGCCGACCCGCCGGCCGCCGAGTCAGCGCCGGCCGGGGAGCCGGACAACGACGGCGGGTCGGAACCGTCGGCGGCCGCTCGCCGGCGGCTCGACGAGTGGGTCGACCGCGCCCGCGACGCCGCGGACACGGCGGTCGACGGCGAGGCGGGGGTCCCCTCGCCGGAGCCCGGGACGCTCGCGGTCGCGGCGCTGGCGGCCGCGGCGCTCGTCGGGGCGGGGATCGTCGCCGTGACGCTCGACGGGCTCGCGGTCACGCTCGGCGTGGTCGCGGTGTTCGTCGCCGTGTTGGCCGCGGGGTTCCTGCTGCTCGGGTAGGCGGTCCGCGAGAAGCGGGAGTGGTCGGGTCGCCCGAGTTAGTCCTCGTGGTCGCCGTGTCCCTCCTCGGGCTCGGTCGCGACGCCGCCGAGGTTGCCGCGGTCGTCGAACAGCTTCGCGCGCAGGTATCGCGTCCGGTAGCGGTTGGCGTCCTCGTACACGTCGGCCTCGCGGATCTCGTCGACGCGGCCGTCGGCGACGGCGTCGATGACCCCCTCGATCTGTTCCTTCTCGCTGGGGGTGAGGCGGACGGTGTACTCGCGCGGCTCCTCCTCCTCCAGCTTCGTCCACTTGCGCGCGGCGGCGATCACCAGCGAGCACGGCTCCCGGCACGGGAACGCGCCGGTCCCGCCGTCGGCCGCGAGTTCGTCGCCCTCGTCGTACTGCCACTCGCGGCGCTTCACGCACTGGGAGTCGTCGCAGGCGGCCTCGGCGACCCACTCGACGGCCTCGCGGGGCAACTCGGAGACGACCCCGTAGATGCCCGTCTGTCGGTCGGTCGTGTCCGTCCAGTGGTCGATGTCGAGCCGCCCCTGCCGCTCGCGGTACCAGTTCGCGACCGTCGCGGGGTACAGCGTCTCGACCGTTTCGACGGCGTCACGCCAGTCCAGATCGTGGAACGCCCAGCCGGTCGGCATGTTCGTCCCGGTCTTCAACGGGCGGTACATCCCGTCGTCGTCGTGTTTCGCCAGCTCGCGGGCGTCGAGGGGGTCGTCGTATGTCTCCAGTTCCTCGACCGCGCGGTCGGCGTCGTCGACGTGGCGCACGTCGTAGCGACGGGAGCCGTCGGCGCTGCCGACCCCGTCGCCCGCGTCGGCGAGGGTCGCCTCGATGCGGAGTTGCCCCCATTCGGTGACCATCCCGTCGGCGAGCGCATCGTAGCGCGCGGCCGCGTCGTGGTCGTCCGTGGCCTCGGCGTGTCGGAGGAACGCTCGACGGGGGGAGTCGTGGCGCTGCACCTCGCGCTCCCAGAAGTACCAGTCGGTGACGTACGGGCTTCCGTCGGCGTGCGCGTGGAGTTCCGACTCCGAGAGGTTCGTCGCCTCGTGTTCGGGCGTGGCGAAGGTGTAGCCGCCGTCGTCGTCGCGGGCGACGCGGAGGTCGTCGAAGTCGACCCCGTCGTCGGCGTCGGCGGCTGCCAGCAGCGCGTCGAACTGTCGCGCGAGCATTCAGTCGTCCGCCCCCGGGGCGACGCGGGTCGTCTCGCGGACCGACTCGATGGCGGCGCGCACGTCGGCGCCGGCGTCGGCCGCCCGCTCCAGCACCACGTCGGCCATCAGCGACTCCGTGCCGACGGCGCCGGCGTACCAGATCCGGTGGCCGTCGACCGCGGCGGGCACGTCGTAGCCGTCGCGGTAGTCGTCGGTGAGGCCCATGTCCTCGGGGATGTCCTCCTGCGTGTGGAAGCCGTCGGAGACGAACAGCGGGACGACGACCACGTCCTCGCTTTCGAAGTAGTCGGTCACATCGTCGACCTCCGGCTCCTCGTCCATGTACAGCGCCTGGACCTCCTCGAAGCGCCCCGTGTCGCGGACGCGCTCGGCGTGGTACTCGATCGCCTTCGCGGAGTTCTCGTTGCGCTCGGTGCCGTGGCCGACGACGGCGAAGCCGAACCCCTCGCCCACGTCGGGGTCGTTCGTCACGCTCTCGGCGCGGCGCACGAGCACGTCCGTCATCGACTCGTGGGTGCCGACCGGCCCACAGTAGTGGACCGTCTGGCCGGTGTCCTCGGCGGTATAGGTCGCCACGTCCGCCGAGAGGCCGTCGGAGTCCCAGTCGGCCACGTCCCAGCCGTCCAGGCGGAGCTCGCGGGGGATCACCTGTTCGGTGAAGTATCCCTCCGAGATGAACATCGGGACGACGTACACCTCGTCGGCCTCGCAGGTGCGAAGCACCTCGCGGAGGCTCGGTTCCTCCTTCCAGAAGCCGGTGCGAACCTCGTCGAACGCGCCGGCCGCGCGGATGGTGTCCGCGTGGTCGTAGGTTGGCGCGCTCGACCCGGGGTTCAGGTGCGACCCGTGGGCGACGATGACCAGCGCCTGACTCATGGCCGAATCGAGGGCCGGAGCGACCTTTACGCCTTCGGCAGGGGAGGCAGCGCGGCGATCGAACGCGGGAGGGGGGTCAGGGGGACCGGGAGCGAATGCGGGGGAGGGGCGTCAGCGGGAACCGGAGCGGGACCGGATCAGACCTCGACGCAGGCGCGGGTGCCGGGCAGACAGAGCCGTCGCCGGCGGCGATCGCCGGCCGCCCGTGCCCGAATCGCGCGCACGAGCCGCCGCCCCGCGAGCGCGACCGCCGCGCCGACCGCCGCCGTCGCGACCGGGGGAAACGCGTACGCGAGGAACGTGGCGAGCGCGAGCGCCGCGGCCGCCGCCGTCGGGCCGACCGATACGTCCGTCTCGGGGACACCGCGTCCGCCGTGGGTGGGCCGTCTCATGCGGGTGATCGATCGGCCCGGCCCCACTAAACAGTAATCTGAATGATGTTTCTGTCCGGCGTGTTACTGAAACGTCCTTCAGTGGGGACCGCCCGATCCTCGGGCGTCCGAACCGTCGCGATTATGTCCGCCCGCGCCGCCCTTCCGTCGATGACCGTCGCCGAGGAGACCCGAGCCGCCGTTCGCGAGCGACCGTTCCTGTACGACGCCCTCCGCGCCGGCGTCGTGAACTACGCGGCCGCCGCGGCGACGCTCGACATCGACGCCGACCGCGACGCGGTGGCGACGGCGCTGCGTCGGTTCGCGAACGAACTGGACGAACGCGCGGGTTCGGACGCCGACGCCCCGGCCGACGCCGGCGCACGCGTCCGGATGGAACGCGGCGTCGGCGCCGTCGATCCCGTCGACGCCGCCGGCGACGACGAAACCGCGGAGCCAGTGCTCGCGGTCGGCTCAAGCGCGTACGCCGCCGGCGCGGGCGACGCGACCGCGGTCGTCGCCGCCGGCGACGTCGACCCGCGCGCGCTCGAACGCGTGCTCGGGCGACTCCGCGTCGCGGGCGTCGCCGTCGACGCCGCCGGGGTGACGCCGACCGGGCTGGCCGTGGTGGTGGGCGGCCGCGCCGGCGCCGACGCGTTGCGTGCCGTCGAGGCCGCGCTGGACGGCTGAGGCCGCCGGCACGCGGCCTCGACGGCGGCCGGTCTCCCGCCGACGCTTCGCGTCGCCGCCCGTCGACTCGATGTTCGACCTGACCCGGCCGTCGACTCGATTCGATCTTCGACCGTTTAACACGGAGGACCGCGTAGCCGCGCCTGATATGGGTCTGTCCGTGACCAACACCCTGACGGGCGAACGGGAGGCGTTCGAGCCGGCCAGCGACGACGAGGTCCTGCTGTACGTCTGTGGGCTGACGGTCTCGGACGACGCGCACCTCGGGCACGCCCGGCTGTGGTTCCACGCCGACGTGGTCCACCGGTGGCTCGACCACCTCGGCTACGACGTGCGTCACGTCGAGAACGTCACCGACGTGAACGAGAAGATCGCCGCCCGCGTCGGCGAGCGCGATGGCTGGGACACCGAGGCCGACGTGGCCCGCCACTTCACCCGCGAGGTCATCGAGGACATGCGCGGGCTCAACCTCAAGCGCGCGGCGGTGTACCCCCGCGTCTCCGAGCACGTCCCGGAGATCGTCGCGCTCGTCGAGCGCCTGATCGAGTCGGGCCACGCCTACGAGACGAACGGCTCCGTCTACTTCGACGTGACCAGCTTCGGCGACTACGGCCACCTCTCGAACCAGCGCCCGGAGGAGCTGGAGGCCGACGAGGACGAGGCCCTGCTCGCCGAGAAGCGCCACCCCGCCGACTTCGCGCTGTGGAAGGCCGACGGCGTCGGCGCCGACGCCGTCCGCGAGCACCGCAAACACGACCACGAGGGCGACCTCCCGACGGGCCAGACGTGGGACTCGCCGTGGGGCGAGGGTCGCCCCGGCTGGCACATCGAGTGCTCGGCGATGTCCACGACCCACCTCGGGGACACTCTCGATATCCACATGGGCGGCCGGGATCTGGTGTTCCCGCACCACGAGAACGAGATCGCCCAAAGCGAGGCCGCGACGGGCCACACGTTCGCGCGCTACTGGCTCCACAACGGCCTGCTGGAGACGACCGAGGACAAGATGTCCTCCAGCCTCGGCAACTTCTTCACCGTCGAGGACGCCCTCGACGAGTTCGGGGTGAACGTCGTCCGGACGTTCTATCTGGGCGCGCAGTACCGCGGCGACCAGACCTTCTCGGAGGACGCGATGGCGGAGGCCGAGGAGCGCTGGGAGCGACTCGAACGCGCCTACGAGACCGCGGTCGACGCCTGCGACTCCGTCGACGCCCGCGCGAAGGCGACCGACGACGCCCTCCGCGCGGCCGTCGACGAGGCCCGCGAGGAGTTCACCACGGCGATGAACGACGACCTGAACGTCCGCGAGGCGTTCGGCGGGCTGCTGGACCTCGGGAGCGCCGTCCATCGACACGTCGACGGCGTGGATTCCGCCGACGACCGCGCCGACGCCGGGGGCGCCTACGACTACCGCGGCCTCCGCCGCGCCGTCGAGACGTTCGAGGAGCTCGGCGGCGACGTGTTCGGGCTCGAACTCGGCCGCGAGGCCGGCGGCGACGTGGAACTCGTCGGCGACCTCGCGGAGCTCGTGCTCGACGTGCGCGAGGCGGAACGCGCGGCCGGCAACTACGAGCGGGCCGACCGCCTGCGCGACGACCTGGAGGCGCTGGGGCTGGCCGTCGAGGACGGCGACGACGGCCCGGAGGTTCGGTTCGACTGACGCCGAGGGCGACGCCTACTCCTCGGCCCTCGGTTCCGCTTCCGTATCCGCCTCCTCGTTTGCCTCTGCCTCCGTGTCGCCCTCGTCCTCAGCCAGGTCGCCGGCGGCCGCCGGAACGACCAGGACCGGCCGGTCGGCACAGCGGATCACGCGCTCGGCGACGCTGCCGAGCACGATCCGTCGGATCCCCCCGCGGCCGTGGGTGCCGACGACGATCAGGTCAGCGTCGGCGTCGCTCGCGTACCCACAGATCGCGCGGCTCGGCTCCCCGCCGATCACCTCGCCCGCGGCCTCGGCGCCGGCCTCGCGGGTGCGCTCGACCACGCGCTCGACGGCGTCGCCGGCGCGTTCGTCGAGCGCCCGCCTGACGGCCGCGATCGTCTCCTCGGTGAGCATCCCGCCGCCGACGTTCGCCACGGTGCCCGACTCGTCGACGACGCTGACGGCGGTCAGGCGTGCGCCCAGTGCTTCCGAGAGCGCGACGCCGGTCCGCTCGGCGGGCGCGGCCGCGTCGCTGCCGTCGGTCGCGAGCACGATCTCCGCGGCGTCGGTCCAGTTCGGGCCGTCATCGCCCGGTCGGTCGTTCCCGTGGACCACGAGCACGGGCACCTCGACCGTGCGCACGAGCTTCTCGGCGACGCTCCCGAGCAGCGCGCGCCGCGCCCCGCCGCGGCCGTGGGTGCCGATCACGAACAGGTTAGCGTCGACATCGTCGACGTACGCCGACAGCTCGCGGTGTGGGGTTCCCTCCCGGACGACCGGCTCCGCGTCGACGCCGGCCTCCCGGGCGCGCTCGGCGATCGCGGCGACGCGCTCGTCGGCCTCCTCGCGGGCCGCCCGGAGGTCGGGCAGTCGCTGACCGATGGCGAACGGGTCGACCACCGTACACGCGTGGAGCCGCGCGCCGAGGGCGGTCGCCAGCGACAGTCCCGTCTCGACGGCGGCCGCCGCGGGCTCGCTCCCGTCGGTCGCGACGACGACGTCCGCGAACTCCATGTCCTCCATGTCACAACGTTGTGTGGATCGAACGATAAATCCGCCGCCGGCTCCCGCGTTCGGGGAGGCCGTCAACGTCCGGGGAGGCCATCGGGATCCGTCGAGGTCGTCGGCGTCGTCACTCCGTGGTGAACAGCTCGGTGTCGTCGGGGATCGCGAACAGCCCCATGCGGACGCCGCAGTCGAGCCAGCCGTAGCCGTAGGAGTACGACGCCAGCGCGTTCACCGGGTCGTCGTTCTCGCGGAAGTGGCGGCCGTCCTCGAGGTAGGAGACGGCCATCTCCTCGCACTCCTCGGCCATCCCGTGCAGCGGCGTTCCCTCGGGGACGGACACCTCCGCCGCCGCGAGCGCGTCCGCGAGCATCTCCCCGTACCGGGTCGTCTTCTCGTCGAGGTCGGCGGGCATGTCACGACCGATCCGGGCGACGCCCCCTGAGCGTGTCGCCATCGCTGCGACTCCCGAGCGCGACGGGACCGGACTGTCGCGTGCAGCCCCCCTCGGCGCGCGCCGGGATCGCGGCGGCGACCCGGCGTGATCGGGCTGGGTGCCTGCCCCGTCCGATCACTGCTCGTCGGCTTCCGGGTCCTCCTCGGGGTCGAGGAAGCCGCGGTACGGGCAGACGTGTTCGTCGCGGATGAGCTGTTCGTCGATGATCTCCAGCCCCAGCTCGTCCAGCTCCCGGTTGATCCGGTCGAGGTCGTCGTGGTCGCGGCCGATCGCGTTCACGTACACGTTCCGCTCGCCGGTCATGATCTCCCGCACCGCCGTCACGCCGCGGATCTCCCGTGCCTTCTTGCCCAACTCGTCGCGCTCGGGGACCCGCGCGGTGCAGACGATCTTCGTGTACAGCGGGTAGCCCGCGAGGTCGTAGTCGATGTCGATGTGGTAGCCGCGGACGATCCCCGACTCCTCGAGCTTGTTGAGCCGGGTCCGGACCGTGCTCGCCGAGAGGTCGAGCTTCTCGGCGATGTCGCTCGAGGAGGTCCCCCGGGCGTCCTGCTGGAGGTAATAGAGGATGTGTCTGTCGACCGAATCCAGCTCGCCGTCCTTCATCTCTATCGTGGAGTGCTCACGCCGACGCTTTAGTGTTCCCCGGTCGCCGACGCGTGCGGCGCCCCATCGATCGCGCGGTCGCCGGCCCGTGACGGCGCCGCGTTGCGGACGGGAAGCGAGTAATCCATACCGATCGTTGACGATCCGTCAATAGAAGCGCCCCGTTTATCTGGTTCCGTCACGTAGGCGCGAACAAGCACCCGGGCCGTCCCGCGCCGGAACCCGGACCGCCCGCCCCACACCTCACCATGAAGGAACTCGAACGAGACCTCGGTCTCCCGTCCGTCCTCGCGATCAGCATCGGCGCCATGATCGGCAGCGGCATCTTCATCCTCCCGGCGCTGGCGCTGGAGATCGCCGGGCCCGCGGTGATCCTCGCGTACGCGCTCGCGGGACTGCTCGTCGTCCCGGCGGCGCTGTCGAAATCGGAGATGGCGACGGCGATGCCCGAGGCCGGCGGGACGTACATCTACATCGAACGCGGGATGGGCCCGCTGCTCGGGACCATCGCCGGCGTCGGCACGTGGTTCTCGCTGTCGTTCAAGGGCGCGCTCGCGCTTGTGGGCGGCGTTCCGTACCTCCTCTTGCTGTTCGATCTTCCCCTCAAACCCGTCGCGCTGGGGCTCGCGGCGGTGTTGATCCTCGTGAACGTCGTCGGTGCCAAGCAGACTGGCCGGCTCCAGGTCGCCATCGTCGTCGTGATGCTGGCGGCGCTGGGGTGGTTCGCCGCCGGGAGCGCCCCGAGCGTTCAGTCGGCCAACTACGCGAACTTCCTCGGCTTCGGCGTCGAGGGAATCCTCGCGGCGACCGGGCTCGTGTTCGTCTCGTACGCGGGCGTCACCAAGGTCGCGAGCGTGGCCGAGGAGGTCGAGGACCCGGGGCGGAACATCCCGCTGGGGATCCTCGGATCGTTGGCGTTCACGACGATCCTGTACGTCGTCGTCGTCGCCGTGCTGGTCGGCATCACCGACCCAGGCAGCGTCGCCGGCTCGCTGACGCCCGTCGCCGTCGGCGCCGAGCAGACGCTCGGCCGGGCGGGCGTCGTCGTGGTAATCGTCGCGGCGATGCTCGCGCTCGTCTCGACGGCGAACGCGGGCATCCTCTCGTCGTCGCGGTATCCGTTCGCGATGAGCCGGGACCAGCTCGCGCCGCCGTCGTTGTCGTCGGTCAGCGAGCGGTTCGGCACGCCCGTCACGTCGATCACCCTGACCGGCGCGGTGCTGCTCGCGCTCATCGCGTTCGTCCCGATCCTCGACATCGCCAAGCTCGCGAGCGCGTTCCAGATAATGGTGTTCGCGATGATCAACGTCGCCGTGATCGCCTTCCGCGAGGGGACCGCCGAGTACGAGCCGGTGTTCACCTCGCCGCTCTACCCGTGGATCCAGGTGTTCGGCGCGGTCTCCGGGCTCCTGCTGTTGACCCAGATGGGCACCGTCGCGCTCGCGGGCGCCGCCGTCATCACCGTCGGCAGCGTCGTCTGGTACCTCCTGTACGTCCGCCCGCGGGTCGACCGCGAGGGCGCCGCGACCGACGCGATCCGGCGGCAGGTCAGCCGGGAGGCGCTCTCGGAGATCGAGTCCGCGCTGGCCGAGCGCCCCGACACCAGTGAGGTGCTGCTCGCGCTCACGAAGGACCTCGATCCGGAGCGCGAGCGCTCGCTCGTCGCGCTGGCGGCGGATCTCGTCCGCGGGGACGGCGGCCGCGTCGTCGCCGTCCGGTTCGAGGAGGTACCCGATCAGGCGCCGCTCACCGAGGACGTGGCCGCCCAGTCGGCGGCCGACCGCTCCTTCGAGACGCGAATGGAGGCGCTGGCAGACGAGTTCGACGTCGACGTCGAGGCCGACGAGATCGTCAGCCACGACACGAAACACGCGGTGGTCAACTTCGCGTCCCACCGCGGCGTGGACCGGATCGTCGCCGAGCACGAGCCGCTCCGGCTCCGCTCGCGGCTGTTCGGCGACCCGATCGACTGGGTCGTCAGGCACGCCCCTTGCGACGTGCTGCTGGTCGACAACCTCGGCTACGACGACCCCGAGCGCGTCGTGCTCTCGGGCGACGTGGGCCCGTACCCGCCGCTGGCGGTCGACGTCGCCGAGGCGGTCGCCGCAGCCAACGGCGGCGAGCTGTCGCTGTGGCAGCCGGCGGCCGGCGACGGCTCGGACAAACAGCGACGGCTCGTCGAGGACTACCGCGCGGAGCTGGCCGAGCTGGTGTCGGTTCCCGTCGGCACCGAGTCGGTCCGAACCGACGGCGGCCGCCCGCCGATGCCGGACCTGCTCGTCCGCCGGGGCGCCGACCACCGCCTCCGCAACGCCCTGCTCGACGAGCGGCCGGAGTTCCCGAACCCGGGCTGTACGACCGTCACGGTGTACCCGCACGAGTCCAGCCGCGTCGGGCTGTCCCGCCGGCTGGTCGAACGACTCGCGTTCTGACCGGACGCGTCGCGATCCGCCCGGCGACAAGCCCCGTCTTGCTTGATCCACCCAATACCGATGTCCGCGGTCCGAGCACGACAGCACAACGTACAAACCCCGTTCGGCCCTACCGAGCGGTAATGACGGACACCGACGATATCGTCGAACATCGCCCGCTGATCGTCGCCGGAACCGGCTCCGCCGGCCTGACGGCGGCGATCTACGCGGCCCGGTCCAACAACGAGCCGCTCGTGTTCGAGGGCGACGAGCCGGGCGGGCAGCTCACGCTCACCTCCGAGGTCGAGAACTTCCCGGGCTTTCCCGAGGGGATCAACGGCGCGGAGTTCATCAACAACGCCAAGGAGCAGGCGAAGCGCTTCGGCGCCGACGTGAAGAACGGCATCGTCGAGCGCGTGGACGACTCCCAGCGACCTTTCAGGGTCGAACTCTCCAACGGCGACGTCTACACCGCCGACGCCGTCATCGCCGCCTCGGGCGCCTCCGCCCGGACGCTCGGGATCCCCGGCGAGGACGAGCTGATGGGCTTCGGGCTCTCGACGTGTGCGACCTGTGACGGGGCGTTCTTCCGCGGCGAGGACATGCTCGTCGTCGGCGGCGGCGACGCCGCGATGGAGGAGGCCAGCTTCCTGACGAAGTTCGCGGACACGGTGTACATCGCCCACCGTCGCGAGGAGTTCCGCGCCGAGGACTACTGGATCGACCGCGTGATGGACCACGTCGACGAGGGCAACATCGAGATCATGCGGAACACCGAGGTGACCGAGCTCCATGGGAGTGCCGAGGCGGGCGTCGAGTCGGTCACGCTCGTGCGCCACCCCGAGGGGCACCCGACTGACAAGCTCGACGACCCCGACACCGAGGAGTGGGAGTTCGAGGTCGGCGCGGTGTTCTACGCCATCGGCCACACGCCCAACACCGACTACCTCGCGGACACGGGCGTCGAACTCGACGACGACGGCTACCTGAAGACGGTCGGCGGCACCGGCGGCGGCCAGACCGCGACGGGAGTGCCGGGGCTGTTCGGCGCCGGCGACGTGGTCGATTACCACTACCAGCAGGCCGTGACTGCCGCCGGAATGGGAAGCAAGGCGGCCATCGACGCCGACGACTATCTGGAGGACCTGAAGCGCGAGGCGGCGGCGCAGACCGAGGAGGAGCCGGCGGCCGCGGACGACTGAGAACCTCTTTTCGCCTCGGGTTTCCTCGGCCGCCTCCGGAAGACTCGCTTCACTCGACTTCCGTGCTCTCGTTCGCTTCGCTCACGAGAACTCCGGCGGCCTGCGGGAACCGCTCGGCGAAAACCCGTTCATGCTGCAGGAACGCGACGCGTTCCTGCTGCTGACGGGAAATCGAAGATTTCCCGTAATGCCAAAGCCGCTCGCTCGCCAGCCTTCGGCTGGCTCGCTCGCGGTACAATACATGGGACCAGTAGGTTGGCGCGCGCCGGCCGCGCTCCGTCGCGGCCGGTAGCGCGCGAGCGACGAGAAGCGCAGGGAGCGAACGGAGTGAGCGAGCCGAGCATCGCAGGCGGCTGGGGAGGCTCACGTGAACGGAGTGAACGTGAGTTCGTCGGAGCTTGCTCCGACGTAAGCGAGGATGCGATGGGTGGGAATGGAAGGGGCCGCGGTTCTCGACCGTCGAGACGACGGAAGCACCGGAGCGCGAACGGAGTGAGCGCGAGGAGCGTGGTTCGAGACGGCTCCGCCGTCTCGTCATCACGAAAGACGCGAAGCGTCTTTCGAACGACAGCGAGTCGCGGACGTCGAGAACCGCGGGGGCTTCCGGAGTGCTCAGGGTCGTCTGCTCGTTACCCACTGAGAATACGTCGAGAACCGCGGGGGCTTCCGGAGTCTCCATCGCTGCGAACCTCCCCGACCCACAGAGCACACCGACGACACCCTCGCCGACCGAGTATCCATACCCACGGACCTTTACGTCAGCCACGCCTCGCCCACGCCATGGTTGGAACTGAAACCTACACAGTCACCGGACCGGACGGCGACAGCGACGAGGTCGACCTCCCCGAGGGGCTCGTCGACATGCTCGCCGAGCAGGGCGAGAACCCCAGCGAGGTCATCAGCGACGTCGTCCTGCAGGCGTTCGCCCAGCAGGCCCACGCCATCGCCCACCACAGCGAGGGCCAGCCGCCCCAGGACGTGCTCGACATCAACGAGAAGGCCGAGGAGCTGTTCGAGGAGCGCTTCGGGCAGAGCCTCTCGGACGCGATGGGCCACTCGCACTAACGCGACCGCCCCGCCCGAACGCCCGTTCTCGCGCGCTACACCGACGTGACCGCCAGCAGCGGCACCATCGCGCCGATCCCCACGAGGACGCCGGCGACGAGCTCGCGTTTCCCGTCGCCCGCGAGCCCCTGGCCCAGCTCCAGCGCCTCCGGGATGAACTCCGTGAGCACGAGATACACCATCGCCCCGGCGGCGAAGCCGAAGCCGAACGGGAGGAACCGCTCGGCGAGCGTGACGAAGTAGAAGGCGATCACGGCGCCGATCGGCTGCGGGAGGCTGGAGAACACCGCCCACCAGACCATCCTCGGGGGCGACACGTCCATCGAGCGCAGCGGGATCGACACCGCCACGCCCTCGGGGACGTTGTGGATCGAGATGGCGACGGTCATGAACACCGCGAGCAGCGGCACCGCGGTGCCGAACACGAGGATCCCGCCGGGCGTGTCGAAACCCAACCCCGCGAAGGAGACGCCGACGGCGACGCCCTCGGGGAAGCTGTGGACCGTCAGCACGCCGAGGATGAGCAGGAGCTTCCGGTAGTCGGCCTCCTCGTACTTCCGGGGGTGAACCTCCACGTCCTCGATCACCTCGTGGGCGACGACGACCAGCAGGACGCCCGCGGCGGCGCCGGCGGCCAACTCCAGCGGGCCGCCGTACGCGAGCCCCTCGCTCACGAGCCCGAACACCGACGCCCCGATCATGATCCCCGACGCGAGCCCCCACAGCGCGACGTTCCAGCGGTCGCCGATGTCGTCGACGAGGAAGAACGGGATCGCGCCCAGCCCGGTCGCGAGCGCGGTGACCAGCCCCGCGAGGAACACGAACGCGTACGCGCCGGCGTCGACCATATCGGGGCTACCCGACCCGCGGGCTTAACTCTCACGTCGCTGACTATTTTCGGCCGACCGAAACCGACGGATCGGGCGACCCCGAACACGTGCGGGTGATCGGTGAGGCCGTCAGTCGCGGGATACAGTTCAGAAATCAGTCACGTTCCGGGACTACGCCGTCTTCCAGTCGCGGTCGGTTCGGTTGAGCCGGACGCAGCCGTCGTCGGTGACGACGACCAGGTCCTCGATCCGGACGCCGAACTCGTCGGGGAGGTAGACGCCGGGTTCGACGCTGAACACCATCCCGGCCTCGATTTCGCGCTCGCCGCCGGCGACGACGAACGGCTCCTCGTGCACGTCGAGGCCGACGCCGTGGCCCGTGCGGTGGATGAACTCCTCACCGTAGCCCGCCTCCTCGATGACCTCGCGGGCGGCGGCGTCGACCTCGCCCGTCGTGACGCCCGGCTCGACCGCCTCGACGGCCGCCTCCTGTGCCTCGCGGACGACGCGGTGGACCTCCCGGAAGCCCTCTGGCGGCGACGCGTCACCGAACACGAGCGTGCGAGTCTGGTCCGACGGGTAGCCGTCGACGCGGGTGCCGAAGTCGAGGACGACGGGGTCGCCCGCCCGGATCACGCGGTCGCCGTGGGTGTGGTGGGGCATCGCGCCGTTCGGCCCCGATCCGACGATGGTCTCGAAGGAGACGCCCGTGCCGCCGTTGGCGACGAGGCGGTCCTCGATGTGGCGCGCGAGATCCGCCTCGGTCATGCCGACCACGTCGTCGCCGTCGGCCCGGAGTTCGCGGATCACCGCGTCGGCGGCCTCGCCCGCGCGGCGGAGCGCGGCGACCTCCGCGTCGTCCTTGATGACCCGCAGGTCCGCGAGTACCTCGCTCGCGAGGCCGAACGTCGCGCCCGGGAGCACCTCGTGGAGGTCCTGCGTGAACCGGGCGTGCATGGTGTCGTCGACGAGGACGTGCGGGGCGTCGTTCGCGAGCGCGAGGTCGGCCGCGACGGAACCGACCGCCGCGACGGGGTCCTCGTCGTCGCCCCACGTGCGCACGTCGTCGACGGCGGTTTCGGCACGGACCTGCTCGCCGGAGAGTTCGGGGACGAGGAACACCGGGTCGGCGTCGGGCACGACGAACAGCAGGAAGTGGCGCTCGCTGGGGTGCTCGCTGTAGCCCGTGAGATAGCGGAGGTTCGTGCTCGGGAACAGAACGAGGGCGTCGCCGGCGCCGCTGCGGAGGCGGTCGCGGGCGGCGTCGAGGCGGCGGGCGTACGGGGCGTCGTCCTCGGACGAGGCGTCGGGGGCGTCATCTTCGGTCATGCGCGACGGTTCCGTCGCCGCCGAGTTGAACGCGTCGGAGCGGGGAGCCCCCCGCCCTCCCGGCGTCGCCGCCCGGTGGCGGAAGGGATTTGTCGCCCCCGGAACACTCCCGTCCGTGGATCGCGCCCGCCGCTGGTTGGTCGCATGGGGACTGGGGTACGCCGCCGTCGGTGGCGCCTCCGTGCTGGTGCCGCTGTACGCGATCGCGTTGGACGCCAGCCTGGCGTTCGTCGGCCTGATCGCCGCGACCGCGGCGCTCGTGGGCGTCCCCGGCGCGCTCGCGTGGGCAGCCCTCGCGGCCCGGACGCGCCGACGGCGGCCGTTCGTCCTCGTCGCGCTCGGCGCGACCGCGGTGGTGCTCGCGCTCGTGCCGCTGGCGACGACGCCGGTGGCCGTGTTGTTGCTCAACGCCGCACTGTGGTTCGTCGTCGCCGCCGCGGTCCCCGTCCTGAACCTGATCGTCGTGGAGGGCGCGCCCGTCGACGAGTGGGACGGCCACATCGCCTCGCTGAACGCCTGGCAGGGGTACGGCTGGGTCGCGGGCCTGCTCGTCGGCACCGCGTGGACGCTCGCCGTCCCCCGCTTGGGCGTCGACCCGATCGCGGGCCAGCGCCTGCTGTTTCTCCTTCTCGCGGGCGTCGCGGGGGCGGCCCTGTTGCTCGCGCGGGCGTGGTACCCCGAGCCGTCGACCGTCTCCGCCGACCGCTTCCGCCGGGTGTACGCCCGACTCCCCCATGCGAACTGGGGCGCCGGGCGCTACCTCCGCGCGAGCCTCTACGGCCCGGCGCGGATCTTCTGGGAGCTTCGGGCGCTCCGTAACGGGGCGGGATCGCGACGGGACGGCGCCCGGAGTCCCGTCCCGCTGGCCGGCTTCTCCCCGTCGCTGCGGCGGTACGTCCTCGCGGTCGTCGTCTTCTCGTTGGGCTTCGCCGTCTTCTGGGGGCCGGTGCCGGCGTTCCTCGCCGAGCGCGTCGACGACGGGGCCGTCTTCGGCGTCTACCTCGCGGGCAACCTCGGCTCGGCGGTCTGCTACGGGCCGGCCGGCCGGCTCGCCGGGCGGTACGCCCCGCGGGTCGTGCAGGCGGGCGCGCTGGCCGGCCGCGGAGCCCTCTTCCCCGGCGTCGCGCTCGTGGGGGTCGCCCTCCCGGCCGCCGCGCTCCCGGCGCTGGCGGGCTATGCGCTCGCGTTCGGCCTCATCGGCGCGACCTGGGCGTTCATCGCGGTCACCACCGCCGGCATCGTCAGCCGCCTCGCCGACGAGTCGACCCGCGGCGCCGCCCTCGGCGCGCAGGCGGCGGCCGCGGGGCTCGCGACCGCCGTCGGCTCCGCCCTGGGCGGGGTGGTCGCCGGCGCCGCGGGCTACCTCCCGACGTTCTCGTTGGGGGCGGCGCTGGTGTTCGTCGGGTTGGCGCTCGTCGTTCTCGACCGGTGAAGGCGACCCCGCCGGCCCCGTCGACCGCACGGGACCGTCGACCGCGCGGACCCGCCGGCTACCGAACGCCGGCCATCGAACGCCCGCTATCGATCGCTCTCGCCGTCGAGGAACGCCTCGACCTCCACGCGCGTCGGCAACGCTGCCATCGCCCCCTGCGCGGTCGTCGCCCGCGCGCCGACGGCGTTCGCGAACCGGAGCGCGTCCGAGAGCGACGACCCCCCGTCGAGCGCCGCGATCGCGCCGGCGGTGAAGGCGTCGCCCGCGCCGGTCGTGTCGACCACGTCGGCCTCGAACCCCGGGTGCTCGGCGTGGCCGGCGCCCCACGGCGCCTCGGCGGTCGAGCGGGCGTACGCCCCCGCCGCGCCGCGGGTGATCACCGCGGTGTGGGGGCCGTCGGCGACGACGCCGGAGGCGAGCGCCTCGGCGGTCCCCTCGTAGCCGGCGGGGTCGAGGTCCTCCGCGGAGGCGACGAGCACGTCCACGTCCGGGAGCGCCCGCGCGAGCGTGTCGGCGTAGTCGAACTCCCGCCACAGCGACGGCCGCGCGTTCGGGTCGAACGAGACGGTGGCGGCGTCGGGGGCACGGTCGAGCAGGTCGAAGACCGCCGAGCGCGACGGCTCGTGGGCCAACTCGACGCCGCCGACGTGGATCCAGTCGAGGTCCGCGAGCGTCGCGTCGTCGACGGTCGCGGGGTCGAGCGCGGCCGCGGCCGTCCCCTCCAGGTACAGCGAGAACGACCGCTCGCCGTCGGCGTCGAGCGCGACCAACGCGAGGCCGGTCGGCGCGTCCGGGTCGCGCTCGACGTACGTCTCCGGGATTCCCTCCCCGCGGAGCGTGTCCGCGAGGAAGTCGCCGAAGCCGTCGTCGCCGAGGCGTGTCCACAGCCCCGGCGCCTCGCCGAGGCGCGCGAGCCCGACGGCAACGTTCGCCGGCGCGCCGCCCGGGTGGCGGGCGTACGCGTCGGCGTCGCCGAGGTCGCCCGCCGAGGCGGCCGCCGGGTGGAGGTCGACGATGCACTCACCGACGACGAGGCGGGTCATTCGCCGCCCTCCGTGTCGCCGTCGCGGTCGGCGTCCCGCTCTTCGGTTTCGGCGGCCGCCAGCAGCTCCCCGATCCGATCGAGGCTGTGGCCGAGGTACGCGGCGTCGTGAGTGAACACCTCCGCCGAGAGCGTCCCCGTCCAGTCGTCGGGCAGCGCCCGGAACAGCCGCGCGAAGTCGACGAAGCCGGCGCCGATCGGGAGGTGCTCGTCGTCGGCGGTGCGCACGTCGTTCAGGTGGAAATGCGAGATGCGGTCGGCGCGCTCCTCGATCAGCGCCGCGATGCCGCCGTCGTCGCGGCCGTCGACGCGGGCGTGGCCGGTGTCGAGACACATCGACACGTCGGTCCGGTCGAGCAGCTCGCCGATCCGGTTCGTGTCGAAGCGGCCCTTCGGGACGTTCTCGGCGACTAGCTCCACGTCGCGGTCGGCGGCGTACGCGTCGAGGTGACGGACCGACTCGACGATGTGGTCGCCGACAGTCTCGTCGTCGTGGGCGGGCGCCCACGCGTCCGTCGTCGGGTGCAGCGTCGCCTTCGTCGCGCCCAGATCCGCAGCGAGGTCGAGGTGCGCCTCAAGTTCGGCGACGGCGCCCGAGCGAACCGCGTCGAAGGGGGAGCCGGGATCGATCGACCCGAACGGGAGGTGGACCGTGCAGCCGACCCCGTGGTCCGCGAGCGCCTCGCGAAGCTCCTCGCGACGGGGGGCGAGTCGGTTTCGGGCGCCCGCGCCGTCGAGCATCACCTCGACGTAGTCGTAGCCGTGGTCGGCGGCCGTCCCGACCGCCGTACGGAGATCCATGCCCACCTGGGTGACGAATCCGATGTCCGCGTCCATACCGACCGTAGCGCCCGTCGGCACTTCGACCCACCGCATCGCTCATGCCGCCGCGGCTCCCAGCGGGAGTATGGACGAGCTCGGTCCGCTCGCGCCCCACGTCGCGGACGCGGCGGCGACCGCCGGCGTCGACGAGTCCGCCGTGCGGGAGACGATGACCGCGATGCAGGCGGACGTCCGCGCGTACCCGGGGGTCGCCGACATCGTCTTCGAGTACCGGCGGGCGTTCGAGTACGACCCCCTGGTCCGTCGCGACGGACGGACGTACTTCCTCCTCGTTCCGCCGCACGTGTGGCGCGAGTTCGCGGCGACGCTCGACGCGTCCGCGGCGGTCCTTGCGGCCGCTCGGGCAGCTCACGACCGGGCGTTCACCGCGGGGACGGAGCTCGGGCCGGAGGAGCGCGGCGATTGGGAGCCGCTGGTGTTCGTCGCGTCGTCGTAGGCGGTCACAGCTCAGTGGTTGTCTCCCGTCGCGATCAGTCGTCGTTCGACGGCCGCGACGCGACCGACCCTCCGAACGGCCCCGCGTCACCGGCTCCGCCGTCGGTCCGCTCGGGGGCCGCCCTGGCGACGCCCCACGGGTCCATCTGCTCGATCGACGACGCCGACACCGACTCCGTGTCGGCCGCGCGCAGGCGGATGACGACGACCGTTCCGACCTCGTCGATCGCCTCGGCGGCCGCGCCGTCGGCGGTCGCGTCGTCGGCTGTGTCGTCGTCGGTCGCGTCGGCGCCGTCGACGAAGGAGAGCTCGCCGTCGACGCCGTCGACGATCCACCTGACGAGCCAGAGGCCGAGCCCGCTGGCGTGGCGAAGTTGCGTCTCGTGGCCCGACTCGACCGCCTCGCGGTCCTCCGCGGGGATCCCCGGACCGTCGTCGGCGATCCGGAGCTCGACCGTGTCGTCGCCGTCCGACAGCGTGATCGCCACGGCCGGCCGGTCGCCGTCGTGGTGGCGAGCGGCGTTCTCCACGACGTTCCACACCGCGGTGGCGAGCAGCTCGTCGGCGTACGCGATCGTCTCGTCGGCGTCGACGGTCACCGTCATCCCCGGGAACCGCTCGCGGGCGCGGTCGGCAACCTCCCCGACGACGCGGGTCACGTCGACCGGGCGGCCGCCGTGGTCCGTCCGCCGAAGCGTCTGGTCGACGCCGCGGACGCGGGTTCCCAGCGAGGCGAGCCGCTCGGCGGACCGTTGGATACGCTCGGCGTGCTCGGCCGTGTCGCCGCCTTCGGCGGCGATCACGTCCGCGTAGCCGTGCACGACGTTGAGCTCGTTGCGGAGGTCGTGCCGGAGGACGCGCGTCAACACGCGGAGGCGCTGTTCGTAGCGGTCCCGCTGGGTCTCGTCGCGGAGGGTGAGCAGGTAGCCGCCGATGTGCGGGTCGTGAAAGCGGTTGACGCCGACGCCGTCGAGGACCCGCCAGCCGCCGTCGCGGTGTTCGACGCGGAAGGAGACGCGGACGCGCTCGCCCGGCCGGCCGAGGCTCTCGGCGAAGGGCTCGGCGACCGAGCGACGGTCGTCCGGGTGGATGTAGTCGGTGAACACCCCGCCCTCGAGCCGTTCGGGATCGTACCCGAGCACGGACTCGACCGCGGGGCTGATGTACTCGAGGACGCCGTCTGCGTCCGCGACCGCGACGACGTCCTGTGAGTGCTCAACGTACGCCCGATAGCGTCGCTGCATCTCCGTGCGCTCGGTCACGTCCCGGAACACGAGCAGCCGGAGTCCCTCGCGCCCGAGCGACTCAGAGGTCGCCTCGAAGTACGTCGGATCCGCCGGCGGCCCCCGTCGGGACGCCCCCGGGTGACCGTCCGATCCGTCGGCGGCCCCGTCGAGCGCGACCTCGGCGTCGTCGCCGTCGAGCAGCCCCGACGAGACGACGGCCTCGGGCAACACCCGCTCGGCGTCGGCACCGACCACGTCTGGACCGAGCTCGAACGCGTCGCGGGCGGACGGGTTCGTCTCGACGACGTGGCCGTCGTCGTCGACGACGACGACCGCGTCGTCGAGCCCGGCGAACACCGTCTCGTGTGCGACCGACGCCACGTCGAACAGGTCGTACCTCCACATCGCGACGAGCAACAGCAGGCTCACCACCCCGAAGCCCAGCGGCGTCGCGTCGAACGGCGGCGCCCACGACGGCCGGAGCACGAACAGCGTCGCGGTCGCCACCGGCGTCGCGGTTCCCGCACACAGCACGGCCGCCTGCGTCCGGTAGGTGCCCGACGAGCGAACCGCGACCCGCCCCAGCAGCCAAACGAACGCCGCGCCGGCGAGTACGCCGTACACGATGTGCGCGAGCAGCGCCGGGCCGGGATCGGGAACGAGCACGGTCGCGCCGCCGACCCTCCATGGCGCGATGGCGGCGAAGAAGACGCCGCCGGGGTTCACGACGGCGACCGCGCCGGCGACGGCGGGTTCGACGGCGAGCGCGGCGACACGCGGCGGCGTCAGCCATCCGTCGTGGCCGGCGTACGCGATCGCGAACAGAAGCGACGTGGTGACAACGGGCGTGGCGACGAGCCACTTCAGCTTGAGCAGTCCCGCCCCCGGGGACGTGGTTCCGGCCGCCAGTTGGAGGGCGAACACCGTCGCCCACACCGCGACGAGCCCGAGGGTCGCGGCGATGGCGGCGCCGGCATGATCCGTTCGCTCGCGGGTCCGCAGATACGCGAGCCCCCCCGCGCCGGTCGACACCACCGCGGAGCCGACCGCTGCGGCGACGAGGAGTTCCAGATCTGTGACCATACCGGTGAGTGTATCCGGGTGACTTGAGACTGAACATAAAGTCAGCTACTGAATTATCAGATCGGATTCCCACCGACGGGCCGCAGTCATGTTAATTTCGTGAACTGTCTTTCCGATACCGCGAGATCCGATTTCCGGTTACAGTCCGAGCTGGCGGCCGATAATGAGGTGTTGGATCTCGCTCGTCCCTTCGCCGATCTCCATGAGCTTCGCGTCGCGGTAGAACCGCTGGGGCGGGAAGTCGGTGGTGTAGCCGTAGCCGCCGTGGACCTGCACCGAGTCCTCGGCGACCTCGCGGGCGGCCTCGCTGGCGTCGAGCTTCGCGAGCGCCGACGCGCGCGTCACGTCCTCGCCCTCGTCGTACATCGTCGCCGCCTTGTGGGTGAGCAGGCGCGCGCGCTCGGTCTTGCGGTGCATGTCGACGACCATGTCGCGGACGGCGTCGAACTTCGAGATCGGCTGCCCGAACTGCTCGCGCTCGCCGGAGTACTCCTTGGCCGCCTCGTAGGCGCCCTGCGCCAGGCCCGTCGAGAGGGCGGCGATGGAGATCCGACCGCCGTCGAGCGTCTTCTTCGTCTGGTCCCAGCCGTCGCCCTCCTCGCCGAGCAGACGGTCCTCCGGGATCCGCACGTCGTTCAGCTGGATCTCGCAGGTCGGCGAGCAGTTGAGTCCCATCTTGTCCCAGACGGTCGTCACCTCGAAGCCCTCGTCGTCGGGGTCGACGATGAACGTCGAGATGCCGTCGTAGCCGGCGTCGGGGTCGGTGACGGCCTTCACGAGCACCGAGTTAGCGACGCTGGCGTTCGTGATGAACTGCTTCGTGCCGTTCAGGACGTACTCGTCGCCGTCCCTCTCTGCAGTAGTGTCCATGTCGGAGGCGTCCGAGCCGGAGCCGGGCTCGGTGAGCGCCCACGCGCCCATGCCGCCGCCCTCCGCGAGCGGGCGGAGCCACTCCTCCTGCTGCTCGTCGGTGCCGAACAGCTCGATCGGCTTCGAGCCGAGGGAGGTGTGTGCCACGTACGAGAGGCCGATGCCGCCGGAAACGCGACCGAGTTCCTCGGCGACGACCGCGTACATCAGGGTGTCGCCGCCGAGCCCGCCGTGCTCCTCGGCGATCGGGACGCCCATCATGTCGAGTTGGCCGAGCTGCTCGAAGATCTCCTCGGGGAAGCGATGGTCGTCCTCGATGTCCTGGGCGATGGGAGCGATCTCCTCCTCGCAGAACTCCCGGACCTGGTCCCGGATCATCCGGTGTTCCGCGGGCAGCTCGAAGTTCATGACCGAAGCACGGGCGGCGTCCCGAATACCTGTTTCGATGGCTTTCGGTCGACGCAATATCCGCGCCGGAACCCTCGCAACGATTTATCCCCGTCCACGGACTACTCCGACTCCATGGACCTCCAGCGCCTCCTCCGTGGGACCGTCGAGTGGGACCGGCTGGAGGCGGTCGCGCGCGACCTCGCCGCCCGCTACGGCGACGGGAGCGCGCGCGTGGAGTTCCTCGACGCCGACAACTGGCTGTCGACGCCGTTCATCCTCCGCACCGACGGCGAGGCGTACTTCGTGAAGGTGGTGAGCCGCCAGAACTCCGTCGTCCACGCGCTGTTCACCGCCGGGCGCAACCTCGGGGCGTTCTCCTCGGGCACGGAGGGCTTCTTCGAGCACTTCGGCACGCCCGCGGAGATGGCCCGCCACGAGCTGGAGGCGACCGAGCGGATGCGCGCCATCGGCGTCAACGCGCCCGAGCCGGTCGAGGCGCTGGAGATCGACGGGCTGGGCGTGCTCGTCGTCGAGTACCTCCCGGCGTTCCGTCCGCTCGACGAGCTCGATGTCGACGCCGAACGCGAACTCGCGCCGGAGCTGTTCCGCGCGCTCGGGCGGCTCCACGACAACGGTCTCGCGCACGGCGACTTGCGCGCGGAGAACGTGCTGATCCTCGACGGCGACCTCTACTTCATCGACGCGACGAGCGTCCGGGAGCCGGGGGCGCTCGACGCCCGCGAATACGACCTCGCGTGCGGGCTGGCGGCGCTGGAGCCGCTGATCGGCGCGGCCGACGCCGTCGAGGCGGCGCTGTCGACGTACCCGCCCGAGGACGTGCTCGCCGCCCGGGAGTACCTCGACTTCGTCGCGATCCGGCCGGACCACGACTTCGACGCGCCGGGGTTGAAGGGGGAGATCGAGAAGCGCGCGGCCGAACGAAGCGAGGCCGAACGCAGTGAGGCCTCGACGGCGAACGGCAAACGGAGTGAGCCGTGAGTCGCGCGCGGCCTCGGTCGCCCGAATTTACTCCTCGGTGATCTCGATGACGACGGGCCCGTCGTCCTCGTCGGCGGCCGCATCGACGGCCTCGCCCTCGTCGTCGCCGGCGGCGTCGGCGACGAACTCCTCGATGTAGGAGGCGTTCCACTTGTTCGCCCTGATGAACGTGTCGAACACCGGCCCGACGACGGGGATCGACCCGAGCACCGCGTCGGCGGCGACGTTCGCGAGCATGCGGACGATCGTCGACAGCGGGACGCCGAGGTAGGCGGCCTCGGCGACGATGTACAGCGAGATCCCCGCGGCGACGGCGTCGCCGGCACCGGGCACCACGCCGAGCACGGGATCGAGCCCGACGCGGATGCCCGTCCCCGGGATCTCGACCGCCTCGTCCATGACGCGGGCGACGGTCTTCACGCGCCGCAGCGCCGGTTCGTCGACCGATTCGGGCAGGTCCATCGTGAGCGACTCGGCGTCGGTCATGGTCGAGCGGAGGCGACCGCGAGGAAAGGGTCTTGCGGCGGTGGCGGATCGATTGGAATCCCCGGCATCGACGGCGCTGGTGGGGATCCCCCGCGAAACCCGGCGCCGAAGGCGGGGTCGATCCGGACGGGCGGCGAACTTCCCGCACCTATATGACGCCGGTGACGCAAGATTTGCCCATGAGTCGAGACGACGGTGTCTACCAGCACTACATCGACGGCCAGTGGACCGGCGGCACCGGGGACGAGACGTTCACCAGCGAGAACCCCGCCAACGGCGAGGAGCTGGGCGAGTTCCGCCGCGGCACCGAGGCCGACGTCGAGCGCGCGGTCGCCGCCGCCGACGAGGCGTTCGAGGAGTGGAAGGAGCTGTCCCACATCGGCCGGGCCGAGTACCTCTGGGACATCTACCACGAGCTCAAGGAACGCCACGAGGAGCTCGGCGAGATCGTCACCATGGAGTGCGGGAAAGAGATCTCCGAGGGGAAGGCCGACGTGACCGAGGCGTGGCACATGGTCGAGTGGGCCGCCGGCGACGCCCGCCACCCCAAGGGCGACGTGGTACCCTCGGAGATCCCGAGCAAGGACGCGTACATGCGGCGGAAGCCGCGGGGCGTGGTGGGGTGTATCACGCCGTGGAACTTCCCGGTCGCCATCCCGTTCTGGCACATGGCCGTCGCGCTCGTCGAGGGCAACACGGTCGTGTTCAAGCCCGCCGAGCAGACGCCGTGGTGCGCGCAGATCCTCGCGGAGATGTTCGAGGATTCGGGCGTCCCGGACGGCGTGTTCAACCTCGTGCAGGGCTTCGGCGACGCGGGCAACGCCATCGTCGAGGACGACCGCGTGGATACGGTCCTGTTCACCGGCTCGGCCGAGGTCGGCCACAAGATCGCCGGCAAGGTCGGCGGCGAACCCGGCAAGCTCGCGGCCTGCGAGATGGGCGGAAAGAACGGGATCGTGATCACCGAGAACGCCGACCTGGACGTGGCGGTCCACTCGGCCACGATGTCGAGCTTCAAGACGACGGGCCAACGCTGCGTCTCTTCCGAGCGCCTCATCGTCCACGAGGACGTGTACGACGAGTTCAAGGAACGCTTCGTCGAGAACGCGAGGTCGGTCGCCGTCGGCGACCCGCTGGACGAGGACACGTTCATGGGACCGCTCATCGAGCCGGAGCACAAGGAGAAAGTCTCCAAGTACAACCAGCTCGCGAAGGACGAGGGCGTGAACGTGCTCGTCGACCGCGAGGAGCTGGACGCCGACGAGATCCCCGACGGCCACGAGGACGGCCACTGGGTCGGCCCGTTCGTCTACGAGGCCGACGCCAAGGCGGACCTCCGGTGCACCCACGAGGAGGTGTTCGGCCCGCACGTCGCCCTGCTGAAGTACAGCGGCGACATCGAGGAGGCCGTCGAGATCCACAACGACACCGACTACGGGCTCGCGGGAGCCATCATCTCGGAGGACTACCGCCAGATCAACTACTACCGTGACAACGCCGAGGTCGGCCTCGCGTACGGCAACCTCCCGTGTATCGGCGCGGAGGTCCAGCTCCCCTTCGGCGGCGTGAAGAAGTCCGGGAACGGCTACCCATCGGCCCGGGAGGTCATCGAGGCGGTGACCGAGCGCACGGCCTGGACGCTCAACAACTCGAAGGACATCCAGATGGCCCAGGGCCTCTCCGCGGACATCAAGACCAAGGACGACTGACCACGGGCGACCGAACACGGACGATCGAGCACAGACGACTGACGGACAGGCACGCTGTCTCGGACGGGACAACGCCGGCACCGAGATTCGCGGGGAGTTCGACCGGTGCGTCGACCGCCGCGATCGACAGCGTCGCCACCGAGTGGACGTGAGTGCCGCTCCCGTCTCGACGGCGGCGGGCGCGACGCGTGAGGGTATACGCTGCGTCGCGTCCGTCGCCGCGTCGAACCGCGCGTCTACGCGGTTCCGGGGCCGTGAGGCCGGGACGGGAGTGGGAGCGGGAGTTGTCCCGGCCGGGTCGCGCGGATGGGCGAAATCGCCGTCGCGCGATCGGCCCCGGTTCGCTCGGGACCCGATGTCCCTGGCCCGCGAAGCCGAACCGGACCGGCCGAAACGGCCGGCGTGTGCGGACGCGCTGGGGGGTGCGTCCGAACGGGGTTCGGTCCCGCGGTGTCACTATCGGGGCGCGTTCGTTACTTCAACACACCGCTCGAATTATCGGATACGATTATCGACGGGCCGGTGCGGTTTAGCACCTCGACGCGGACGGTGCGCGTATGTTCGAGTCGACGTTCGCGGACGCGGGGCGGCGCGACTGGGTGGACAGCGGCGGGGACGAGGGCGGAAACGGAGACGGGAGCGGGAGCGACGGGGACGACACGACGACCAGGATCGCGACGGTCGGCTGCGGCAACTACGCACGGTCGGTGTCGATCCCGGCGATGGCGCGCGGCGACTACGCGCGGCCGACGGTCGTCGTCAGCGGCGACGCGGACAAGCGCGCGGCGCTGGCCGACGAGTTCGGCGTCACTGCCCTCGATTACGACGAGTACGAGGCGGGCGCGGCGACCGACGAGTACGACGCCGTCTACGTCGCCACCCCGAACCGGCTCCACCTCCCCCACGTCGAGACGGCCGCGGGCCACGGCAAGCACGTGATCTGCGAGAAGCCGCTGGAGGCGACCGTCGAGCGCGCCGAGCGGCTCGTGGGCGCCTGTGAGGACGCGGGCGTCCGGCTGATGACAGCCTACCGGATGCAGACGGACCCCGTGATGCGGCGCCTGCGGGCGTTCGTCGCCGCCGGCGGCATCGGCGACCTCCAGCGCGCGGTCGGCGACTTCACGTTCCCGGTGCTGGCGGGCGACGCCGGTCCCGAGCAGTGGCGCCTCGACGGCCGCCTCGCGGGCGGGGGCGCGCTGTACGACGTGGGCGTGTACCCGCTCAACACCGCGCGGTTCGTCGCCGGCGACGACCCGACGGCCGTGTCGGCGACGGTCCGCTCGCCCGACGACGCCTTCGACGAGGTCGACCAGCACGTCGACTTCCGCGTCGAGTTCGGCGGCGGCGACGCGGACGGCTGGGTCGGGAACTTCTCGGCGTCGTTCTCCGGCCACCCGAACACGTCGCTGGAGCTGCTGGGGACCGAGGGACGGATCGCGGTCCGGTCGGCGTTTCAGCCGGGCGCCGACCGCGAGGTGACCGTGGAGACGGCCGAGGGGACGATGGAGTTCGCGGGCCTCGGTGCCGACGAGACGGTCGAGGAGTTCGACTACTTCGCGCACGCGGTCGCGACCGGCGGCGACATCGAGCCGGACGGGGCCGACGGGCTCGTCGACATGCGGACGCTTGCGGCGGTGCAGGCGTCGGCCCGCGCGGGAGAGCGGATCGAACTCGAACGGTAGCCAGGGGGGAGCGGCGGCTCGTCGGCGGTGTCGTGTGAACGGCGGTCGCGAACGAAGGTGGGGGTGGGGAGGCGGTGGTGCGCGCGTCCGGCGCGGTGGACCCCTGACCGCGGAACGGGCGCGCGCGGTCGCGTCGGGTGCGGCGGCGCGGATCTTGAGTTGTGCCAGCTTACGACGAGAAAAGCGTCGGTTCGCCGGCATCCGATCGTATCGGGCTGATCGGGATAAATGCACCGGCACCGGTCGGCGAGGATCGGGGCGACGACAACGGTTATTGTCACGCGTCGGGACGTGTCGGTATGGCTCGCCTCAGGGCCGAGGCACTGCTCGGCGGTGCCGAGGACCTGCTGTCAACGCCGCGTCGCATCGTCGACCACCGCCGACTCGGGGACCCCGGCGACGCCGTCGGATCCGACGACGGCGGGACGGTGTTGCGCGTCGAGGAGGTCCCGCTCGCGCACGTCGACGTGGCGCCGGACGTCCGCGAGCGCCTCTGTCAACTGCTCGATGGGGACCGCACCGTCTTCGTTCACTACGTCGAGTAGGCCGCCCGATCGTCGACCCGCCGACCCGTACGTGTCTCGTCTTCGACCGCTCAGTAGTCTCGCCTGTCGCGCAGCGCCGGGAACTCCTCGCGCACGCGCCCGACGCGCTCGGGCTCGACCTCGGCGGTGACGAGCGCCGGCTCGTCGCCGGTTGACGCCAGCGTCGTCCCCCACGGGTCGTACACGGTCGACCGGCCGAGGAGGTCGGCGTCCTCGAAGCTCCCCGACCCGTTCACCGTCGCGACGTACGCGAGGTTCTCGATGGCCCGCGCCCGCGGGAGCGTCCGCCAGTGCTCGACCCGCGGGTACGGCCACGCGCTGGGGACGACCACGAGGTCGGCCCCCTCGTCCGCGAGCGCTCGGAACTGCTCGGGGAAGCGGAGGTCGTAACAGGTCGTCACCGCGACCCGGAAGCCGAGGAGATCGACGACCGGGAGCGACTCGCCGGGCGTCAGGAGTCGCGTCTCGGCCGACTGATAGCCGAACAGGTGGTGCTTGCGGTACACCGCGCGTCTGGTCCCGTCCGAGTCGAACAGGACGGCGGTGTTCGCGAGCCCCTCGTCGTCGGGCACGTCCGCCGCGGCGGCGGCGCTCTCGGCGAGGTCCTCGACGATCGTTCCCGCCAGCACCGCGATGTCGTGTTCGCGCGCGGCGTCGGCGAGCCGGGTCAGCGTCGGTCCCCCCAGGGGCTCGGCGCCGCGCTCGTACGCCTCGAACGCGAAGTAGCCGACGTTCCACAGTTCCGGGAGCGCGATCAGGTCGGCGTCGCGCTCGGCGGCGTCGGCGACGGCCGAGAGCGCCCGGTCGAGGTTGCCGTCGCGGTCGGCCGTCCGGACCTCGATCTGCGCGAGCGCGAGCTTCATGCCAGCCCCAACTCGCGCTCCAAGGCGTCCTGCAGGTTGTCCAGTTCCTCGCCGAACTTGCGCTCGAAGAACGACTCGACGCCGGGGACGCGCCCGTCGACGACGAACCCGTTGACGAGGCGGGCGCGCCCGTCGTCGGTCTCCGAGACGGTGTGCTCGCCGGTGACGCGGAACGCCCGCGACTTCCCGACGAACTTGACGTACTCGGGCGGCTCCTTGCGCACCTCCTCGGTGTCGACGGCGATGCTGGAGCGGATCACCGGGATCGGCAGGCGGACGTGCCACGTCGCGGTTCCGTCGTCGCCGACCTCGTACTCGTCGACGACGCTGATCGCCCCGGCACGCTTGGCCGGATCGGAGATGAACGCCCAGACGTCGGCCGGGTCCGCGTCGAAGACGAACTCCCGGCGTACACGCACGGTCATCGAACCGAGGTACGGGCGCGGGGCGAAAAAACGGGTGGGTTCGTCCGACGACCGCGTCGCCGCCGCGGGACGCGCCCGAGCGCCCCGCGGTCGCCCGCCGAACGGCGGCGTACGAACTCTGCGAGTCCGGGACACGGGCGGTGGAACCCGGACCATCGAGCGTCGGCGGCTACGGAAGCTCGACGCGCCAGGTGGTCGAACGTGCGCGGCCCCACTTCTCGATATCGACCTCCTCGGCCTTCTCCGCGAGCGTCGGGAGTCGGGTGCCGACCTGTTTGGCGGAGAGGCCGATGGCCTCCGCGATGTTCTTCGCCCGGAAGTACTCCTCCCCCCGGGAGACGCTGTCGCGCAGGTACGCGAGGATGCGCTTCTCCTCGTCGGTGTACTCCGTCATTTGTGCTGTTTGATCATTGGGCGCGGTCGTTCTTAACGCTTCCCTCAACCGGACCTCCGGAATCGATCGCCGACGTGACCGCCCACGTCACATGTCGAACGCCTGGAGCGCGACGACCGAGAGGGTCGCCGCCGCCATCGCCAGCGCGAACCCCCAGGCCATCACGATCTGGGAGGCGCCCGCCAGCATGAACCCCGCGCCGACGACGGCGAACGCACCGAACACCAGCGAAACGCCGATCGCCTTGTCGCTTTCGAGAGTCTCGGTTTCCATACGCGTCGCTCCGACGGAGCGCACCTAACGCTTGCGGAAGGCCCGCACGACGCGGGGTTCACGGGACACGACGCGACCGCTCACGGTCGCGACGCCCGGCCGATCGCCGGGTCGGTCTCGGTCGGATCGTATATGTTCGGGGGAGCGGTACGGCGTCGATGATGAGAGTACCGTCGGAGCTCGATCCGATACCTGGGGGAACAGATCGCGGTCTCTCGACCGTCAGGACCGTGCTCGTCGTGCTTCTCGTTCTCGGCGGGTCCGTCGGCGGGGCGTTCGCGCTCGGCGTCGTCGGGGCGCCGTCGGTCGGGGGCGTCGAGAACCGCTTCGGCGAGGTGACGAACGAGACGACCGTTATCGAAAGCGATCTGACGGTACGTAACCCGAACCCGATCGGCGTCGATCTCGGGGGCGTGACGGTCGACTACGGGGTCTCGATGAACGGCATCGCGATGGCGAACGGGACCAAGGAGGGCGTCTCGGTCGGCGCCGGCAACACCTCGGTTCCGTTCACCACCGAGCTGGACAACTCGAAGATCCCCGCGTGGTGGGTGAGCCACGTCCGCAACGGGGAGCACACGGAGCTACGGGTCGACGCGAAGGCCACCTCGTCGACGCTGGGGCGGAGCTACTCGACGCAGGTGTCCCGCGACATCGACACCTCCGTCATCGAGGCGTTCCGCACCGACGAGCCGAAGCCGCTGAACGCGAGTTCGCCGATCGTCTCCGATCCGGTGTTGATCCTCGAGCGCACCGAGGCGGAGTGGGGGACGGTGAACGACGAGCGGACGGAGATCGGGATGACGCTGTACCTCCATAACCCCAAGCAGTACCCGATCGTCGTCTCCGAGATCGGCTACGACATCCACATGAACGACGTCACGATGGGGAGCGGCGAGGCCGCCAAGACGACCACCATCGCCCCCGGGGAGACGGTCGCCGTCGAGGCGACGACCGCGATCCGGACCCAGCGGCTCGACGAGTGGTGGGTCTCGCACCTCCGACGGAACCAGGTGACGGACCTGCGGATGCCGTTCTACCTCGTGATCGACCTCTCGAACGGCGGCGGCGGCGAGCAGCGGATCGAACTCGACAGCTACCAGCGGACGGTCGAGACGGACGTGTTCGGCACCAAGCCCGCCGGCGACGGCGCCGGCTCGGACGGGTCCGCCGACGGCGCCGGCTCGGACGGGTCCGCCGACGGCGACGGCGACGAATCCGACGGCAGCGACTCCGACGACGGCACCGCGACGGACACGCCGACGGGGACCGACACGTCCGACGGCGGCTCGGGCGACGACTCGACCACCGGGACCGCGTCGTCGACGCCGACGGCAACGCCGACCGCGACGCCGACGAGCACGCCCGACGGGACGGAGACGGACGACGGGCTCTTCTGATCGGGGCGGGGCGCTCGCGGTGCGGAACTCGCCAGCGCCGACAAGGCTTTGTCTCCGGGGGAACACCTCCGGGTATGTTCCGGAGTCCACCCGCTCCTGATCGAGTTCTCGGACGGTAACGCAACCGCCTCCCCGGACGGCGATGGCATCGTCGTGGAGGTGGACGGACAGCGACACGAACTGACACGCGAGGCCGCCGCCGACCTGCGGGAGTCGCTGGCGGACGCGCTGACCGAGCGGCGGGAGTTCTTCCGCACCGCCGGGGAGTTCCGCGCCGACGGAAGTTACGTGGTCTCCCGCAAGGCCGCCGAGTCCGCAGGCAACGCGAAGGTGTTCGACTCCTTCGACGCGCTGGTCCGGCTGTACGACCGGCTGCCGGACCGGTTCGACGCCGACGACGTCGGCCGAACCGGGATCACCGGATCGCGGCGACACATGCTGATCCGGCACTTCGCGGAGCACCCGGCGTTCGACTGTCACATCCGGCGTCGGAACCCACTGAGTGCGGAGAAAACTGACGGCGACCGGGCGGCCGACGGGGTCGCCGAGGCGGAGGAGTAACGGCAAGGGTTCTCCGCGGTCGGCCTCGCTCGTTTCGTGGGCGGCGCGGCACAGGACCGCGCCGTTCACGAGAGCAAAGCTCTCGTGAGCTCACGAGACGCGACGCGTCTCGTGAACGCCGTTCCCACGAGACGCTCGGCTCCGCCTCGCGTCTCGCCTTACTCGCGGGTCGCTCCGCTCCCCGCTCGTTTTCCGGGACCTCCCGGTGGTCGGTCCCGCCCTACTCGATCGTCACGAACTCGTTCTCCTCGTTCAGCGCCAGGTTCGCGGAGACCTCCGCGATCCGCATCGCGTACTGCGCCGTCTCCTGGAGGCTGACGAGCACCTCGCGCACCTGCAACAGCTGCGCGTTCGACATCTCCGGCAGGTCCGTGAGGATGTCCTCCTCGCGGTCCTTCAGCTCGCGGAACAGGTACTTCACCTCGATGGTGAGCGAGTAGTCGCGCTTGACGGCCGCCTCGACGGCCATCGCGGTGATCTCGTCGACCTGGTCGGTGAAGTCGCGGATGCGCCGCATCGTGGCGTCGTCCACGTCGAGGGTGTTGTCCTCGGCCTCCATCGCGATCTCGGCGATGTCCTCGGCGTTGTCCGCGATGAGTTCGAGGTTCTTCGCGATCGAGCGGTAGCCGATCAGCGGGAACCCCGAGTCCAGCCCGACGGCGCGCGCGAGGTTCGGGTTCTGGTAGGCCGTGAAGATCAGGCGAAGGAGGAGGACGAAGATCTTGTTCGCCTGCCGCTCGCGGTTGAGCGCCCGCTGGGCGAGGTCGGCGTTGCCGTGAGCCAGTGCCTTCACCGCCTCCCCGCGCATCGTGGAGCCGGTGTTCTCCAGGCGCTCCAGCAGGTTGTCGAGCGTGAAGTCCTCCGGGTCGACCGAACAGCGGATGGCGATGTTCTCGGGCGTCTCCTCGATGACGCCAAGCCCCATGAGCTGCGTCTCGGCCTTGTATACCGCGTTGATGTGGTCGGAGCCGAGCGCGCCGTCCTCCGTCGTGATGTTGATCACGCGCCGGCCGAGCACGTACTGCGCGAGGATCGCCCGCTCCAGGGCGTCGGAGTCGAGGTTGTCGGCGTGCAGCGTCGCCTCCGCGTCCTCCGTGCTCGCGGACTCGGGCAGCACCGTCAGCGTCCCCTTGCCGCCCATCCGCAGCGACACCTCGTCTCCCTTCTCGACGTTCTGTTCTTTCGCCCACTCGGCGGGCAGCGTCATCGCCAGCGTCGAGGGCCCCAACCGCTGAACCTTCCGCGTCTCCATACGCGGGGAGAACCTCTATACGACCTTAACCTTGACCCTATGTCCATTATATTCTTGGCCGTATCTGTAAGGATCGACCCTCCGGTTCAAGTACCCCTCCCCCCACCCGCCGGGTCCGGGCCTCACACTATCTTCATCATCCGGCGCTCGAAGCGACCGACGCGCACCTTCACCCACCCGCGGAGTGCCTCGTCCAGTTCGGGGTCGTCGGTGTCGACGCGCAGCACCCGGAGGTCGTCCAGCTTGTCGCGGGAGGCGACGATCTCTAGGTCGCACTCGCGGATGACCGCCGGCGACAGCTGCGGGTTGCCGCGGCCGAAGACGAACCCTTGTCCACCGATGGGGGTGACGACGATGACGTTGTCCTCGCCGAGCGAGTCGAGGATCTCCGACTCGGCGGCGTCGAGCGCGAGCACGTCGCCGTCGCGGTACACGTCGACGCCGATGGGCGACCCCTCGAACCCGAGCTCCGCCTTCACCTCGCCGACGGTCGAGCCGGGGCCGAGCACCCACGTCGTCTCCGGACGCGCACGAACGTCGTCCGCGACCCCGACCGCCAGCGACTCGACGGTGCCGCCGCCGATCTGCTTGCCCGACTGCAACTGCTCGGCGACGGGGACGTGCGCGACCGCGCGCAGTTCCGGGCGGACCTCCCCCTCGCGGTACTCGTCCTCGTCGATGTCCATCACCTCGCGGCGCTCGGTGCGCTCGAACGTCGCGGCAACGTAGGCGGCGTCCTCGGGGGAGACCGCGAACACCGATGAGTACACCTTCACGCCCGCGGGGACGCCGAGCATCGGCACCTCGCTCCCCGCCAGCGCCGCCGCCACGTCGGCGGCGGTTCCGTCGCCGCCGACGAACAGTACGAGATCGACGCCGGCGTCGAGAAACGCCGCGACGGCCGCGGCCGTGTCGTCGGCGTCGGTCCCCTCATCGCCGCCCGCGGGCGCGCCGAGCACCTCGGGGTCGAAGCCGGCCTCGCGGGCCTCGCTCGCGCCCATCGGGTCGCCCCACGCCAGCAGTTCCGCGTCGGGGGCGCGTTCGGCGAGGGCGTCGAGCGCGCGGCGGGCACGGTCGGGCGCTCGCGGTTCGGCGCCGCGGGCGCGCGCCTCGGCGACCTTCCCGTCGGTGCCCTTCAGGCCCACCCGGCCGCCCATCCCCGCGACGGGGTTGAGCAGGAAGCCGATTCGCATGTCGGGAGGGGAACGCGCCGGCGACAAAAGCCCGCCGGCTCGACGGGATCGCGTCGCCGTCGGTCGTCGGTTCGGTTCCGTCGGGACGGTCGCTCTACAGCAGCGAGATCTACAGCAGCGAGAGGTTCAGCGCGTACGGCCACGGCGCCGACGCGAGGGCGAGGAACGCCAGCGACGCGCCCGCCATCACGGTGTTCTTGAGGAACGAGGTCATCTCGTCCTGCTGTTGGTCCTCGGGGACCGCCCAGAAGTCGTGGATCGTGACCGCCGACAGCAGGAGGAACACCGCGAGCCCGCCGGCCGCGAGCGTGACGAACGCGCCCGTGGCGACGCCCAGACCGCCGAATATCAGCAGCCCGCCGGAGAACAGCGTCGCGAGCCGGGGCGCGGGGATCCCCTTCGCCTCCGAGTAGCCGGCGAGCCCGTCGGTCATCATGAAGTGGTTCAGTCCCATGAACGCGAGGACGAAGCCGAACAGGAGCCGCGCGAGGAGGAAGGCCTCCGCGGAGCCGGTACTCGCGAACAGGTCTGACGTACCCTGAAGCAGGATCGTATCGAGCATCACTCCTCCGTACACGCCGCCCAAAGTTATAATTTCCCTGACATAGGGGTAACCGGGTTACACGGGCGTCACCGAGGGGGACACCCACACGAGATCGACCGTACGGCCGCGTAGCGGCGTTCTCTTGGTCCCTCTTGTCGGCGTCCAGATCGACTCGTCCAGAGTTATCGAATCGCTGTCAATAATTGTGGCACTCCGTCGTCCCGTCGCCCGGACCGATTCACGCGATGTCCTCGGCGTCGTCGTCCGCCGGCGCCCCCGACCGGCGCCCCCGACCGGCGCCCCCGACCGCCGGCGCCACCCGAGTCGTTCCCGTCGGTGTCGACTCGGCGGTCTGTCAGCGCCGGTGCACGTCGGTGATAGGCTTTTACCGGTGCCCGGTGTATGACTGTCGAACCCAGATGTCACTCCGGGCAGTCATCGACTCGGTCGAGGGCCGAGAGAAGCGTCTGACGGTGTTCGACCCGCCGAACGACGACGCCGTCGCGGAGCTGCGCGAGTACTTCGACTCGCAGGCCGTCCGGATCCGGGAGGGGACGACCGACAGCGGCCTCTCCGGGTACGTCGTGTTGTCCGACGAGCGCGACGACGAGGTGCTCGCGGCGGTCGACCTCCGACACCTCGACGGCGACATCGCCGTCGGCCCGGGCGAGCAGAGCGCCCTGGCGCCGATCCTCGAACACCTCGACGGGACGACGTTCACGTCCTACGACATCTCCCGGATGATGGCCGCAACGCGGGAGATGGAGGACCGCGCGTGGCGCGCCGGCACGGGCGAGCTGCACGCCGGCTTCCAGCGCGTCGACGCCATCCGCGCACAGAAGGGCGTCTACGAGGACCTCGCCACGAAGGACATCGACGTGCACACGTACTGTGCACCGAGCGACGACGTGCCCGCGATCGAGGACGTGAGCGTTCATCAGGAGGACACGGCAGAGATACGGCGCTCGTGGTTCGTGGCGTTCGACGGCGGCGGCGACCCCGCCGACGCCTGTCTGCTCCTCGCCGAGGAGCGCGGCGACCCCGAGGACCGCCGGTTCTACGGTTTCTGGACGTACGACCCGGACACGGTCTCGACCGTGGTCGACCACCTCCATGAGACGTACGCGGTCCCGGCGTAGCGACCGATGCGTCGATCGCACGCCCGGTTTCAAACGGATTATATACGACCCTGACTGAACGTTCAGACAACACCGATGTCACGTCGCCCACAGACGCTGTTGATCGCCGCACTACTGGTCGTGTCGGCCGTCGGAACGGGCTTCGTCGGCGTCGTCGCGGCCGACGAGGATCCCCGCTTCGAGACGGACGTGGCCGAGCCGGTGATCCAGCCGGGAACGACCCAGGAGCTCACGATCGAACTGACGAACGACGCCGCCGACCGCGACGACCGCGTCGAGGCGGCGATCGACGTGAACGCCACCGTCGGCGACATCGACGGCATCGAGGTGCTCTCGTCCACCCGGGATCTCGGTCGGATGGGCGACGGCGCCACCCGGTCGGTGACGGTACAGATCGACGTGGCCGCCGACATTCCCGGCGGTGAACACCGTGTCCCGATCACCGTCAAGTACCGCGACGAGGACGACGAGGACGAGGTAGTGACCGAGACCGTGTACGCGACGGTTCGGGTGCAGGAACGCGCCCGCTTCGAGATCGAGGACGTCGAGTCGGCCGCGCCCGTCGGCGGCTCCGGCACCGTGTCGGCGACCGTGCGCAACGTCGGCGGCGAGACGGCCACCAACGCGGTGCTCGCGCTCCAGTCGGGCAACAGCGACCTCTCCTTCGGCGACTCCGCGAACGCCCGCCGGTTCGTCGGCACGCTCGCCCCCAACGAGACCCGGACCGTCGAGGTCGACGCGACGCTCGTCGACTCGGCGGAGACGCGCGAGTACGCCGTCGACGCGACCGTCGAGTACGAGACTGAAGGGGGCGAATCGGCCACCTCGCGTCCGCTCTCGTTCGGCGTGTTGCCGCTGCCCGAACAGACGTTCGGGGTCGACGACCTCGCGAGCACCCTCCGCGTCGGCGAGGAGGGACAGGTCACCGGCACCGTGACCAACACCGGCGAGGAGACCGTGACGAACGCGGTCGTCCTGTTCGAGGCGTCGAATCCGAACGTTTCGCCGCTGGAGCCGGAAGTCGCCGTCGGCACGCTCGAACCCGGCGAGTCGGCCGAGTTCGCGTTCGACGTCGAGGTGTCCGACGCCGCCGAGGCGGGACCGCGGCAGTTCACGCTGCGCGTCCAGTACCGCGACACAGAGGGAACACGGCGAACCGGGGACTCGATCGACGCGCCGGTCTCGATCGCCGAATCCCGCGACGAGTTCGCGGTGAGCCCGGTCAACGGGACGTTCGAGGTCGGGGGCGGCGGGACGCTCACCCTCGAGGTGACGAACAACCGTGACGAGATCGTCCGCGACGTGTCGGCGAAGCTGTTCCTCGATGCGCCGCTGTCGTCGTCGGACGACGAGGGGTTCATCGCCGAGCTCGCCCCCGGCGAGACGCGGGAGGTGACGTTCGCCCTCTCGATGGCCGGCGGCGCCATCGACGGCAAGACGTACCCCGCGAGCGTCGACTTCCGGTACGAGACCGCCGACGGTGACACCCTGATCTCCGACACCTACGAGGTGCCGATCGAGGCGGCCGCGCCCGGCGGGAACGGCCTGCCGCTGGGCGCCATCGGCGTCGCGGCGGTGGTCGTCGCCCTCGGGCTCGTCGGCGGCGTCTACCTCCGGCGCAACAGATGACCGACGGGGGGCTCGCCGCCGCGGTCGCCACGGAGATCACCGAGCGTCCCGGGCGGATCGTCGTGGCGTTCCTGCTGCTCACGCTGGTGTTCGCCGGCGGGTTGGCGAACGTCTCGACGGCCGCCGGGACCGAGCAGTTCACCTCGGGGATCCCCGCCGAGGAGGCCCTCTCGGACATCCAGCGGGAGTTCGGCCCGTCGTTCTCCGAGGACACCGGCTCGACGCAGCTCGTCCAGCGGGACCGGAACGTCCTCTCGAAGCCCGCAATGGTGCGGATGCTCGAGGCACAACACCGGCTTCAGGAGACGGACGGCTTGCGCGTGGTCGGCGTCTCCTCCCCGGCGGCGACGGTCGCGCGAACGATCGACCCGGACGCGACCACGACCGAGGCGCAGATCCGCGCGCTCGAACGGGCGACGCCCACCGAGATCGACCGGGCGGTCCGTGAGAACGCGGACAACGCCGCGTTCACCGGCGGGGTGTCCGACGACTTCAACGCCGAGTCCGCGTCCGCGTCGGCCACGATCGGCGTCGTCACTCACGAGATACCCGGCGCCGGCGGGGGCGGCGCGGCGGCCGGACAGAGCGGGTCCAGCCCGCTGACGGACATCCAGCTCCGGAGCCAGCGCGTCGTCGACACCGTCGGCGGCGACATCACCGTCTTCGGCTCGGGGATCATCTCCGCGGAGTTCTCGTCGGTGATCACCGACTCGCTGCTCATCGTCACGCCCGCGGCGGTGCTGTTGATCATCGGCTTCCTGGTCGTCGCGTACCGGGACCTCATCGACCTCCTGCTCGGTTCGTTCGCGCTGCTGTTGGCGGTCGTGTGGACGTTCGGGTTCCTCGGGCTCGTCGGGATCCCGTTCAGTCAGATGATGATCTCGGTGCCGCCGCTCCTGCTCGCGGTCGGGATCGACTTCGGCATTCACGCGGTGAACCGCTACCGGGAGGACCGGGCCGAGGGCTACGGTGTCGAGGAGGCGATGAACCTGGCGGTGCGCCAGCTCCTCGTGGCGTTCTTCATCGTGACGGGAACGACGGTCATCGGCTTCCTCGCGAATCTCACGTCCGACCTCGCGCCGATCCGGGAGTTCGGGCTGGTCGCGGCCGCCGGCATCCTGTTCACGTTCCTCCTGTTCGGCGTGTTCCTGCCGGCGGCGAAGGTGCTGATCGACCGCCGTCGCGACGCCATCCCGATCCCGACGTTCTCGCAGGCGCCGCTGGGCGCGGAGGGGAGCGGCCTCGCGAGTGTGCTCCGCGTCGGCGTCTCCGTCGGCGAACGCGCCCCGCGGGTGTTCCTCGCGCTCGTGCTCGTCCTCACCGCGGTCTCGGGCGGCTACGCGGCGGGCATCTCCACGTCGTTCTCGCAGGAGGACTTCCTTCCGCCCGAGGAGACGCCCGAGTACCTCGAGGAGCTTCCCGAGCCGTTCGCCCCCGGCGACTACTCCGCCGTCGCGACGCTCAACTTCCTCGAGGAGAAGTTCACCGCGAGCCAGGGCGGGTCGGTCACGATCTACGTCGAGGGCGACATGGAGGACCCGACGAGGCTGGAGGAGATCCATCGCATGGGTGAGGATGCCCCGAGCACGTTCGTCTCCGAGGACGGCCGTGCGGAGTCGCAAAGCATCGTGACGGTGATCCAACAGCGCGCGGACTCCGACCCGGAGTTCCGCCGGCTCGTCGAGCGGAACGACCGGAACGCCAACGGCGTTCCCGACGACAACCTCGGAGAGATCTACGACTACCTGCTGTCGTCGTCCTCGCGCGATCGGGCGCTCCAGTACCTTTCGGAGGACCGTCGCAGCACACAGGTGGTGTACTCGACCGAAGCTGACGCCGACCAGTCGGCGGTGACGGCCGACGGGCGCGCGGTCGCCGACCGCTACCGCGACACCAGCGGCGTCGCGGTCGCCACCGGCAGCACCGTGGTGTTCGCCGCGGTGTCGGACCTCATCTTCACCTCCGCCGTCCAGAGCCTCGCCGTGGCGCTCTCGCTCACCGTGGTGTTCCTGCTCGTCATCTACGGCCTCCTCGAGGGGCTGCCGTCGCTGGGGCTCGTCAACACGATCCCGATCGTCGCGTCGGTGGCGCTCGTCGCGGCGACGATGCGGCTCGCCGGCATCGCGTTCAACGCGTTCACGGCGACGATCCTCTCGTTGACCATCGGGCTGGGGATCGACTACTCGGTCCACGTCGTCCACCGGTTCATCGACGAGCGCGGCGAACACGACCTCGTCACAGCCTTGGAGCGCACCGTCCGCGGGACGGGCGGCGCGCTCCTCGGGAGCATGCTCACGACGACGACGGGTATCGGCGTGCTCGTGTTCTCGGTGTTGAGCATCCTCGGCCAGTTCGGGACGCTCACCGCGCTGTCGATCCTCTACTCGTTCGTCACGTCGATGCTGGTGCTCCCGTCGGCGCTGGTCATTTGGGACGGCCTCAAGGGTCACGACCCGACGAAGCCGGTCGAAGCGGAGTCCGGGCTCTCGGTGCCGTTCCTCGGCGGCGGTAACCGGACGGAAGCGACGGGCGCAGACTGACGCCGGGTGTCGCGTGACGACGCTCGCCGACGATCCGATCGCGTCCCGGTCGGCCCTCCGGTGGCTCGACGGCCTTTGTCGCCGCCGAGCCGACTCGGCGCGGCCGCTATCGCCGGATCGTGAAGCCCCGCTCGCCCTCCGGCTCCTCGTATTCGGCGTCGACGTCCTCGACGACCGCGCTCGGCCTCCCCGTGTGACACCACTCGACCATCCCCTCGACGGCGTCGCGCGGCCCCTCGAACACCGCCTCGACGCGCCCGTCGTCGAGGTTCCGTACCCAGCCGTCGACGCCGCGGTCGCGCGCGGCGTCGCGGGTGTTCGCGCGGTAGAAGACGCCCTGCACGCGCCCGGAGACGAACACGTGCGCGCGAGTTCGGTCCTCCGCTTCGTCGCTCATACGCGACGGTTCGACGTCGAGCGACGAAAAGCCGGCGACGGCCGGGGGCGACGGCGGGATCCGGGAAGCGTTTTCACCCGTCGCCGTCTCGCCGCAACCGGAATGCCGGTTCGAACGAGAACGGCGCTCGCCGGGGGCGCCGTCGCCGCGGCGGGGCGCGGGGGGTCCGACGCGTGAGCGCGGCGTCGGTCACGCGCCGGTACGCGTTCGCGCTCGCGCCGCTGCTGGCGGCGGCCATCTGGGGCGGGATGTACGTCGTGAGCAAGTGGGGGTTCGACCTGATCCCGCCGCTCACGCTCGGGTTCCTCCGCGTCGCCGTCGGCGCCGTCGCCCTGTACGCGGTCGTCCGCGCCCGCGGCGTCGCCGTCGACCGGGCGGACTACCGGGGGTTCGCCGTCCTCGGCGGGTGGGTGGCCCTCACCATCGCCAGCCAGTTCCTCGGCACGGAGCTGACGAACGCCAGCCAGGGATCCCTGTTGACGGTGTTGACGCCCGTCTTCACGGTCGTCCTCGGCGCGGCAGTGCTCGGCGAGGAGGTGACCCGCCGCTCGGCCGGCGGAATGGCGCTCGCGGCCGCCGGCACGCTGCTCGTGCTCGCGGGGCAGTACGACCTGACGCGCCTCGGCGGCGGAAACGTCGCCGGCGTGGGCGCGCTCGTCCTCGCGAGCATCGCGTGGGCCGGCTACACCGTCTGGGGGGTGCCCCTCGTGCGGAAGTACTCGGCGCTGACGGCGGCGACGTACTCCTGTCTCGCCTCCCTGCCGCCGCTGGCGGCGCTGTCGGCAGCGGAGCTGGCGGTGCGGGCGCCGCCGCTTGCGGCGATGGCGTCGCCGGGCGCGCTGCTGGCGGTCGCGTACCTCGGCCTCGGTTCGACGGCGGCGGCGTGGTACCTCTGGTACAAGGGGCTGGAGACGGTGTCGGCGGGCACCGTCGCGGCGTTCTTCTTCGCCCAGCCGCTCGTCGGCACGGCGCTGGGAGCCGCGTTGCTCGGGGAGGCGATCGGTCCGGGCTTCGTCGTCGGGGGAGCGACGATGGCGGCGGGGATCTGGCTGGTGAGCACCGCGGCCGACGGGATCTGATCGACGGCGCCGGCTCAGTCCGTCTGATCCGTCGCCGGCGACCACGATTCGACGAACCGCGGGGGCGACGCCCGTCCGATACCGACGGCGGCGGCTCGACGTGGTGCTGACAGGCGACGGCGTCGCCCCTGTGTTCCGTTCCCCGGCGCGTGCCGTCGCACAGCCGCTCTCGCACCGGGGCCGCGGTCAGCGCATCGAGGGGACTGGCCCCGTCACCACGCTTGAACGTTCGGCCGGTCGGCGTCCCGGACCGAGGGAGTCTTGGGGACCGCCGCGGACGGTCCGGTATGGACCTGTTCGGAACCGCCGGCATCCGCGGCAGCGCGACCGAGCGCGTCACGCCGGGGCTCGTCCTCGAGGTGGCGCGGGCGCTCGGCGACCACGCCCGGGAGGCCGGCGACCGGGAGTTCGTCGTCGGACGGGACGGTCGCGTCACCGGACCCGCCCTGGCGGCCGCCGCCGAGGCGGGCCTGGAGTCGGCGGGCGCGGAGGTGCGCCGGCTCGGTCAGGTGCCGACGCCGGCGCTGGCGTTCGCCTCGCGCGGGCGCCGCGGCGTCATGCTCACCGCCTCGCACAACCCGCCGACCGACAACGGCGTCAAGGCGTTCGTCGACGGCGTCGAGTACGGCGAGGCGGCCGAGACGGCCGTCGAGGAGCGGGTCGGCGCCGATGTCACGCCGGCCGACTGGGACGAATGGGGCGACGGCGCCGACGAGGGCGTGCTCGACGCGTACCGCTTGGCCGTCGTCGAGTACGCCCGGGCGTTCGGCGCCGACCCCGAGGGCGTCCGCGTCGCCGTCGACTGCGGCAACGGGATGTCCGCGGTCGCGACCCCGCAGGTGCTCAGGGAGCTGGGCGCGGACGTGGTGACGCTCAACGCGACCGTCGACGGCCACTTCCCCGGCCGGGAGTCGAAGCCGACGCCCGAGTCGCTGGCGGACCTCCGCGAGTTCGTTCGCGAGGGGGCCGCCGACGTCGGGATCGGCCACGACGGCGACTCCGACCGGATCGTCGTCGTCGACGGCGACGGCGAAGTCGTCCACGAGGACACGGTGCTGGCGATCCTCGCTGAGCGGTACATCCGCGCGAGCGACGCGGCCGATCCGGTCGTCGTGACGACGCCGAACGCGTCGGGCCGGATCGACGAGCGCGTCGAGGCCGCCGGCGGGCGCGTCGAGCGCGTCGCGCTCGGCTACCTCCACGACGGCATCGCCGCCGCCCGCGACGCCGGCGGCGACGTGGTCTTCGCGGCCGAGCCGTGGAAGCACGTTCACACCGCCCTCGGCGACTGGATCGACGCCGTTGCCAGCGCGGCAGTGTTCACCCGGCTCGTCGCCGACGAGGGACTCGACGGCCTGCGTGCGCCCGTCACCGAGCGGCCGTACCGGAAGGTCAGCGTCGAGTGCCCCGACGACGACAAGGCCGCCGCCATGGAGCGGCTCGCGGAGACGTTGCCGGCGGCGTTCCCCGCCGCCGAGGTGGACTCGGAGTACGGCGTCCGGCTCTCCTTCGCCGACGGCTCGTGGACGCTCGTTCGCCCGTCCGGCACCGAGCCGTACGTGCGCGTGTACGCGGAACACGACGAGCTCGACCCGTTCGTCGAGGAGGTCGCCGGCGTCGTCGAGGCGGCGGTCGAGGCGGTCGATTGAGGCGACCCGTCGGAACCGATCTGTCAGAGATCCTGTCGCTCCCGGCGTGGATGCGGAGATTTTAACCATTCATCCGTCTGGTTTGCGGGTATGGACACAGACCGGTTCGACAGGCGGAAGTTCGTGAAAGGCGTCGGCGCGGCGGGGCTCGTCGGGCTCGCGGGCTGTACCGGCGGCCCGGAGTCGGGCGGTTCCGACGGCGATGAGACCGAAGCATCGACGCCGGCGGCCGACGACGAGGACACCGAAGCGTCCGAGACCGAGGCGTCCGGCTCGGACACGACGAACGTCGGGATGGTGTACGCGACCGGCGGGCTCGGCGACGGCTCGTTCAACGACCAGGCTCAGACGGGTATCCAGCAGGCGGCCGAGGAGTTCGACCTCTCGTACGACGAGTCCGAGCCCGACTCGGTGTCGCAGTTCAGCACCTACCAGACCCAGTACGCGCAGTCGACGGACCCCGACTACGACCTGGTCTCCTGTATCGGGTTCCTGCAGGCGGACGCGCTCTCACAGACCGCGCCCGACTACCCCGATCAGGACTTCATGATCGTCGACAGCGTCGTCGACGCCGACAACGTTCGCTCGTACACGTTCAAGGAGCACGAGGGATCGTACCTCGTCGGCCAGCTGGCCGGCCTGCTTACGAGCCGGTCGTTCTCGGCGGGCGAGAGCTCCACCGCCGGCGACTCCACGAACGTCGGCTTCGTCGGCGGCGTGGAGTCCTCGCTCATCGCGAAGTTCGAGGCCGGCTTCACCGCCGGCGTGAAGGCGGCAAACGAGGACGTCGACGTACAGACGACCTACACCGGCAGTTTCTCCGACCCCTCGGCCGGCCAGGAGGCCGCGCTGTCGATGTACAGCTCCGGCGCGGACATCGTCTACCACGCCGCCGGGAACACCGGCGCCGGCGTCTTCCAGGCCGCCCGCGACGAGGGCAAGTTCGCCATCGGCGTCGACCGCGACCAGTCGGTGACGACGGATTACCAGGACGTGATCCTCGCGTCGATGGTCAAGCGCGTCGACACCGCCGTCTACAACGCCGCGGGGGCGACCGTGAACGGCGAGTTCGAGGCGGGCACGGCGACCAGCCTCGGCCTGGCCGATGACGGCGTCGACATCGTCTACGGGACGGAGCTCGGCGACCAGATCCCCGAGGACGTGAAATCGGAGATCCAGTCGTCGCGCGAGGCCATCATCGACGGCGAGATCTCCGTCCCCGACAGCCCGGAGTAACCCGCTCCGGTCACCCGCCGCTCGACGGCGGAACAGTCGGCACGGACCGCTCCCGATCGATTTCTCGTACACGCCGATACCGTGTGGTATCTCGTCTGACAGTCCGGTTTCTTGAACGGTCGTTCCGGGAAAACGCGCCGTTTATCCCGTCCCCGCCGAAACGCCCGGTGACATGACGGAGGCCGTCCGCCTCGACTCGATAACGAAGCGCTTCCCCGGCGTCGTCGCCAACGACGACGTCACGCTCTCGGTCGAGCGGGGGACGGTCCACGCCCTCCTCGGCGAGAACGGCGCGGGCAAGACCACCCTGATGAACGTCCTCTACGGGCTGTACGAGCCCACCGAGGGCGACGTGTACGTCGACGGGGACGGCCTGACGTACGAGGCGGACGGCGAGGGCGACGAAGACGAGGAGGACGGCAGCGACGGCGAGAGCCGCGGGGGCGACGACGGGCTCGCCGCCATCGCCGACGAGCCGCGGCGCTTCGACTCCCCCGGCGACGCCATCCACGCCGGCGTCGGGATGATCCACCAGCACTTCATGCTGGTCGACCCGATGACCGTCGCCGAGAACATCACGCTGGGCAACGAGCCCCGAAAGTGGGGCGGGCTCGCGGTCGACCGTGAGGCCGCACGCGAGGACGTCTTGGAGCTGTCCGACCGCTACGGCTTCGACGTGGAGCCGGACGCGCGCATCGAGGACGTGGGCGTGGGCGTCCAACAGCGCGTCGAGATCCTGAAGGCGCTGTACCGCGGCGCGGAGGTGCTCATCCTCGACGAGCCGACGGCCGTACTCACGCCACAGGAGGTCGAGGACCTCTTCGAGGTGCTCGAGGAGCTGACCGACGCCGGCAAGACGGTCATCTTCATCACGCACAAGCTCGGCGAAGCGCTGGAGGCCGCCGACGAGGTGACCGTCCTCCGGGACGGCCACAACGTCGGCACAGTCGAGACGGCCGGCACGACCCGCGAGGAGCTGGCCGAGCTGATGGTCGGCCGCGAGGTGATGCTGGAGACGGAGACGCCGCCCGCGAACCCGGGCGCGGCGACGCTGTCGCTCGAGGGCGTCACCGCCCGTGACGACCGCGACGTGGTCGCCGTCGACGACGTGTCCTTCGCCGTCCGCGAGGGGGAGGTGTTCGGCATCGCCGGCGTCGACGGCAACGGCCAGTCGGAGCTGGTCGAGGTCGTCACCGGGCTGCACACGCCCGCGAAGGGACGCGTCGAGATCGACGGCCGCGACGTGACCGACGGCTCCCGCCGGGAGCGCACCCGCGAGGGGATGGCGTACATCCCCGAGGACCGCCAGGAGCGCGGGCTCGTGATGGACTTCGACCTCACCGAGAACGGCGTGCTCGGCTCCCAACACGACGAGCCGTTCGCCGAGCGCGGTCGCCTCGACTGGGACCGCGCCGGGGACCACGCGACCGACATCATCGACGAGTACGACGTTCGCCCGCCCGACGCCGGCGCCGAGGCGAAGTCGCTGTCCGGCGGCAACCAGCAGAAGTTCATCGTCGGCCGGGAGTTCGCGCGCGACCCCTCCTGTCTCGTCGCCTCCCACCCGACCCGCGGCGTCGACATCGGCTCGACGGAGTTCATCCACGACCGCCTGATCGACCTGCGCGACGAGGGCCGGGCGGTCCTGCTGGTCTCCTCGAAGCTCGACGAGGTCCGGGGCCTCTCGGACCGGCTGGCGGTGATGTACCGCGGGCGGATCGTCGGCGTAGTCGACCCCGACGAGGTGACCGAGGAACAGCTCGGGCTCATGATGGCCGGCGAGCGTCCCGAGAACCTCCCGCGGGCCGAACGCGTCGTCCACGCTGACGCCGGCGGCGATCGGTCCGACGCGACCGACGCCGGGACGGCTCCCGGCGACGACGCCGACGCGGAGGTGGCCGATGACTGACGCGGGCGGCGACGCCGACGGCGACCCTGACAGCGACACGGGCGCCGCCCCCGGCGATGCGGCAGACGACGCCGCCGTCCGCGACGGCGCCGCTCCCGGCGAGTCGGGCGGCTCCCGCTCCCCCCGCGACCGCGCCTTCGACGCGCTCGACCGACTCGTCGCCGCGAGCGCGACCGAGCGGCTGCTCATCTCGGGGTCGGCGCTGCTGCTGTCGGTGGCGATCGGGTTCGTGCTCATCCTCGTGGCGGGGCGGATGACCTCCTGTGAGTCGGCGGCGTACTCCCTGCTGGGCATCGGCTTCTGTTACGACCCGATCGTCGTGTACGACAGCCTGTTCCTCGGGGCGTTCGGCGACTTCCTCGCGAACCCGCTCAACGGCCAGTTCGCCACCACCGTCTCGGAGACGACCGTGCTCGTGTTCACGGGCATCGCGGTCGCGGTGGCGTTCAAGGCCGGCGTGTTCAACATCGGCGGGCAGGGTCAGCTCGTGTTCGGCGCGCTCGCCAGCGCGCTCGCCGTGTACGCCCTCTCGGGAGCCGTCTCGGGGGTCGTGGGCACGCTCGTGCTCGTCCCCGTCGGACTGGCGGTCGGCGCGTTCGTCGGGGGGATCTGGGGCGCCATTCCGGGCGCGCTGAAGGCGTACGCCGACGCCAACGAGGTGATCACGACGATCATGCTCAACTTCGTCGCCACGTCGTTCGCGCTGTATCTCGCCTCGGGGCCGTTCAAGGACCCCGAAAGCTTCGCGAACCAGACGCGGACGCTCCCGGAGTTCACGCTGTTCCCGCAGCCGCTGTTCCCCGGGCGCACCGACGCGTCGCTGTTGGCGCTGGCGCTGGCGATCGTCGTCGCCGTCGCGGTCGCGTACCTGCTCCGGGGCACGTCGTTCGGCTACGACGTGCGCACGAGCGGCATCCAGCCGGAGGCCGCCGAGTACGGCGGCGTCGACGCCGCCCGGACCGTCGTCGCCTCGATGGCGCTGTCGGGCGCGCTCGCGGGCATCGGCGGCGCGGTGTACGTCCTGACGATCGCGGGCAACTTCCAGACCGGCATCCCGGATTACGGCTTCGACGGCATCACCGTCTCCATCCTCGCGGGCAACAGCCCGGTCGGCGCGATCGCGGCGGCGCTGCTGTTCGGCGTCCTCAAGTCCGGATCCATCGTCGTCGACGTGGGGACGGACGTGCCGCCCGAGCTCGTGGGCGTCCTCCGCGGGCTCATCGTCCTGTTCGTGGCGATGCCGGAGTTCTTCCGGATGATCGGCCAGCGCGTCGACGTGCGCGACCGGTTCGGGGGGAGCCGCGACGCCGTCGCGACCGACGGGGGTGAGGAGGCGTGAGCGTCGCCTCCGTCGTCGACGGGCTGGGCACGCGTGCTCGGATCGCGGCGGCGACCGCTGGGGTCGCGCTGCTCGTGGTCGCCGGGCTCGCGCTCGCGGGCGCGACCGACGTGTTGCTCGCCGTCCTGGCGCTGCTGTTCCAGAAGTCGACGCTGGCGGCGGCCCTCCGGCTGTCGGTGCCCATCGCCTTCGCGGCGCTCGGCGGCATCTTCGCCGAGAAGTCCGGCGTCATCAACATCGGGCTGGAGGGGCTACTCATCGTCTCGGCGTTCGGCGGCGTGTACGTCACCTCGATCACCGGCTCGGTGTGGGCCGGGCTCCTCGGCGGCGTGCTCGCCTCGACGCTGTTGGCGCTGCTGTTCGCGATCGTCTGCATCGAGTTCCGCGCCGACCAGATCATCGCTGGACTGGCGATCTGGCTCATCGCGCTCGGGCTCGCGCCGTTCGCCTCCACGGTCGTCTTCGGGTCGACGAACGCCAGCGCCGGCACGACGTTCCCGGACATCGGCGGGTTGCTCGCGAGATCGGGGATCCCGGTCGTCTCGACGACGGTCGTCGCGGGACTCGATTCGCTCGCGGGGCTCCCCTTCGTCGGCGCGCTGTTCGAGGCCTCGCCCATCGTGTACCTGATGTTCGTCGCCGTCGGCGCCTCGTGGTGGACGCTCAACCGCACCTCCTTCGGCCGATGGGTGCGCGCCTCCGGCGAGAACCCCAAGGCGCTCGACACCGCCGGCGTGAACGTCTCCCGGGTGCGTTATGCGGCGGTGCTGCTGTCGGGCGTGCTCGCGGGCGTCGGCGGCGCGGCGCTGTCGCTGTCGCTGGGGCAGTTCGTCGGTAACGGGCCGACGATGGTCAACGGGAAGGGCTTCATCGCCATCGTGACCTACCTGCTGGGCAACTACAACCCGATCGGCGCGATGCTGTCGACGCTGCTGTTCGCGGGGCTGGACGCGCTCCAGCTGTCGCTGCAGGGGCAGAACGTGCTCGCGATCCCGCGGCCGCTCGTGCGGACCATCCCGTACGTGTCGGTCATCGTCGTGCTCGCGCTGTTCGGCCGGACGCGGCTGCCGGAGGCGGCCGGGGAGCACTACGAGTCCGGCGAGGAGTAAGCGTCCCCGCGAGCGATCGCCGTCGGGCACACCGGGACGACGTTTTTGCTGTCTCGCGTTCACACCGAACCGTGACTGTCCCCCAGTTCCCGACCAAACACGACCACGACCCGATCACCGGGCCCGACGACGACCTCACGTACTATCGCGATCTCAACGGGGAGTTCGATCCGTTGCCCGAGTCGGTCGTCCTCACGTACTCCGCGTCGACGTTCGATCGCGTCGTCTCGGAGCTGGGTGCCGAGGACGGGGCGATCGACGCGCCGGGGCTGGCGAGTCTCCACGAGCTCGCGGGCACCGACGGCACCGTCGCGGTCGCCGGCGAGTTCGGCATCGGCGCCCCGGCGACCGCGATGGTCGTCGACGTGCTGGCCGCCGCCGGCGTGGAGACGGTCTGCATCGTCGGCTACGCCGGGGCGCTGACCACCGATCTGGACACCGAGACGGCCGTCGTCGCCGACAGCGCGCTCCGTGACGAGGGGACCTCGTACCACTACCTTCCTGACGGCGTGCCGGCGGAGGCGACCCCGGCCGTGACCGACGCGCTCGAAACGGAATGCCGGGCCGCCGACCGTCCGGTGGCGGTGGGTCCGACGTGGTCGACCGACGCGGCGTTTCGGGAGACCGCGTTCGAGGCACGACAACTCGCGGAACGGGGGTACCTGACGGTCGAGATGGAGGCGGCGGCCCTCTTCGCGGTCGCGGAGGTCCGCGGGATCGACGCGGGCGCCGCGTTCGCGATCAGCGACTACGTGACGCCGGAGGGATGGGAGCGGCTGTTTCACGAGGCTCGCGACCGGCTCTACGACCTGATCCCGGTCGTCAGGGACGCGATTCGGTGAGGGCTCGGGCTCCTCACGGCTCGCTCCGCTCCCTCCCGTCCCGCACGGCTCGCGGGTCGTTCCGCTCACGGCTCACTTCGTTCGCCGTTCGCCGTCGCGGTCTCACGTCCGTTCGACCGCGCACTCCCCGCTCGCATCGCGGTCTCGCTTCGCTCGACCGCGCACGACTTATGGGCGGCTCGGCACGGAGACCTCGCCGTTCACGAGACCTCCGGTCTCGTGAGCGCACAAATCGCAAAGCGATTTGTGAACGCCGTATTTCGCGGACTCGCTTCGCTCGACCGCGCATGGAACGACTGGCTTTTTCACGACTCACGAACGAGGTGCGACAATGACCACACACGAGCCCGACATCGTCGTCGTCGGCGCGGGCACGGCGGGCTGTTACGCCGCCGCGACGGCCGCCGACGCGGGCCTCGACGTCGTCATCGTCGAGCGGAAGGACGAGGAGGAGGCGGGCCACATCGCCTGCGGCGACGCGCTGAAGGGCGCCGACAAGTTCCCCGAGTCGATCCCGAAATCCGAGATCGACTCGGCGTTCACCAACACCGACGTGGACCACGGCCGCTTCGAGATCCCGAGTCACGACACGGTGCTAGAGATCCCGATCCCCGGCGAACTCGCGGTCATCGACCGCTGGGAGTACGGCCGGAACATCATCGCGGGCGCCGAGCGCCGCGGCGTCGAGTTCCACTACGACACCGTCGTCCAGGACGTGACCCAGACCGACTCAGGCCGCGTGACGGGCGTGCGCGCGAAACGGAAGGGGGAGGTCGTCGAGTACGACGCCGACGTGACCATCGACGCCGCGGGGTCGCTGTCCATCCTCCAGGACAAGGCGGATCTGGCGGACGCGACGTTCGACACGAACGTCTCGTTCTCGCAGTTCTGCTCGGCGTACCGCGAGATCGTCGAGGTGCCCGAGCCCGTCGAGTGGGACGACGCGCTCGTGTTCAAGCCGACCGAACGCGCCGCGGGCTACCTCTGGTACTTCCCACGCACGGACACCGAGATCAACGCCGGCCTCGGCTTCCAGATGACCGAGGAGCCCATGAAGCTCGTCGACGACCTCAAGCGCGACCTCCAGCACCGCCCCGAGTTCGAGGGCGCCGAGGTGACCGACAAGCTCGGCGCCGCGCTCCCCACCCGGCGCCCGTACGACTCGGCCGTCGCGGACGGGTTCATCGCCGTCGGCGACGCCGCCGGCCACGTCAACCCCACCACCGGCGGCGGCATCGCCGGCGCCGCCTACGCCGGGAAATACGCCGCCGAGCAAGCGGTCGAGGCGATCGACGCCGGCGACGTGAGCGAGGAGTCGCTGTGGCACTACAACGAGCGCGTCATGAGCCACTTCGGCGGGCGCTACGCGGCCCTCGACGTGTACAATATCCTCTCGACGGCCGTCGACGTGGACGAGCTGATGGGCCTGCTCGCGTCGCTGCCGGGGGAGAGCCTCGCGGAGGCGCTGTACGAGGGGAGCGCGTCGGTGAAGCCACGGCTCGTGCTCGAAGTGATCAAGGACAGCTACGGCCACTGGGGCCAGATCTGGGACTTCTACAAGACGAAGCGCGTCGCCGACGACCTGATGGACCACTACGGCCGCTACCCCTCCCGCCCGGGCGCGTTCGAGGCGTGGCGCGACGAGCGCGACCGCCTGATGGAGCAGGTGTACGACGTGACCGGCGCGGACCCGAAGTACTAGCCCGCGCTCGAACGACTCCCCGTTCTCTTCCCGTTCGCCTTCAGCGTACGCGACGCCCCTCCCGATGGCGACGCGCGCGGGTGGCGCGAGGGTCGGCCGTGTGACGGAGACGGCGCTAACAGTTATTGTTAACTTGTCTCCATTTCGTGGCAACATGCATGCCCGGTACGGACCCCTCGGTTCGCGATCTGTGGATCGAACGCGCGGCCCGGCGACTTGGGTTCACTCGACTCGCCCGCGCGGTCGGCTGGGAGACCGGCGCCCCGTATCTGCTCGTCGCCGCCGTCGTCGGGATACACATCCCGCTCCTCTCGGTCGTCGGGTGGACGCGCACGGGGACGCTGTCGATGGCTGTGAACCCCGGGGAGGTGTTCCAGATCCCCGCGTGGCTCGGGGTCGTCTGGGTCATGCGCCGACTGAAGGGGCGGTACGCCCGCGCCACGGCGGATCTCCCGGACGCCGTCGATCCGGACCTCACGGACTTCGATCCCGAGGGATCGGTTTCACGCCGGCTGACGACCGCGCTGGGGATCCCCGATTCGGGGGATTCGAAGGAGACTGTGGAGATCGAGTCGATCGTTCCCGCCCGCGTGATCCTCGGGATCGTCCTCGTCGGCTGGGCCCTGTACGCGACACAGTTGCTCACGAACCCGGAGAGCCTGATCGGCCCCGTCGTCGAACTCACCGGCCCGGCCGTCGCGGCGGTCCGGTTCTACGTGATCATCCCGCTGGCGCTGTACCCGATCGGCGGCGAGCTGCTCGGACTGATCGTCGGCGCGCTCGTGATACTGCCGCTGAAGATCCGTCGCGGGGGGCTGATCGACTTCTCGGATCCGCACGGGGCCGGCGGACTGGAGGCGGTGGGACGGCTGTTCAAATCGATCGCTGTCACGTACTTCGTGCTCCTCGCGCTGTTCACCACCTTCCAGACGGTGGCCATCGGGGCGGACCCCACGTCGCTGTTCTCCTCGACGTTCATCCTCGCCGGGCTCGCGTTCGGCGTCGCGCTGTTCTTCGGCCCGATGCTGTGGCTCCGCGGGTACATCGGGGCCGCGAAGGAACACAAGATCGACGTGCTCGCGCAGCGAACGGCAGACATCGGCGACACAGCCGACCGGTTCCCCTACGCGGAGCCAGCCTCCCCCGAGGAGACGAGCCGGTACCTGTACGAGCGTCTCCGGATGGACCAGATCGAGCGAACGAGCGAGCTGCCGTTGAACACCGGGATGCTGCAGGAGGTGCTGTTCGCGCTGGTGTTGCCGTACGTGACGAGTATGGCGTTCGATTACCTCATCGGGACGGTCGCCTGAGGCGGGGAGTCGGGGAGTACGATTCGCCGACCGGCGGCGAGACTGGGGATGTTGACCTCAGGGACGTGTCTCGGCGATCGCCAGCACCGCCGCGGTGAGGAAGTCGACGCCGATGTCCAACGACTCCTCCTCCACGTCGAAGGTGCTCGTGTGGTGGCCGCCGGGGTGGCTGGTGCCGACGCCGACGTAGCTGGCGTAGCCGCCGTTGTCCTGGACCGCCTGCATCATGTAGGTCGCGTCCTCGCTGCCACCGAGTTCGTCGCGCTCGATCACGTTCGTCACCCCCTCCACGTCGCCCGCGACGGGCGCGATGGCGTCGATCAGCTCCTGATCGCTCGTCGCCGAGGGGGCGCGCCCGAGCTGCTCGATGTCCACGTCGACCTCGTGCATGTCGGTGGCCGACTCGATCACTGTCTCCGCCTTTCCGTCCATGTACTCCATTAGCTCGGTCGTGCCGCCCCGGACCTCGCCCTCGACGAAGCACTCCTCCGGGATGATGTTCGTCGCCGTCCCGCCGCCGACGATCCCGGCGTTCACCCGGGTCGGCCCGTCGGCGTGGCGGGGGATGCCGTAGAGGTTCTGGATGGCCGCCGCGGCCGCCTGTACCGTGTTCTTGCCCTGCTCGGGGTGCCCCCCAGCGTGGGACGGTTCGCCCTCGAACTCGGCGAGGAAGTGCGAGACGGCGAGGAAGCCGTCGATGCCGCAGATCACCTCGCCCGTCGGGTGGTCGAGTCCGACGTGCGCGGCGAGGAAGTACTCCACGTCGTCGATGAGGTCCGACTCGGCCATCGGCTCGCCGCCGACGATCTGCTCCTCGCCGGGCTGGAAGAACACCTTCAGCGTGCCCTCGAACTCCGAATCGAGGATCTCGTCGATGAGGCCGAGGCCGAACGTCGCGTGCGCGTCGTGGCCGCAGGCGTGCATGTAGCCCTCGTGCTCCGAGCGGAACCCCTCGCCGGCGGGCGCGTGCTCGCCGTCCTCCGATTCGAGGATCGGGAGGGCGTCGATGTCGACGCGGACGCCGATCACCGGCCCCTCGCCGCGTTCGAGCACCGCGACGGCGCCGGTGTAGCCGCCCTCGATCTCGGCGAGCACGTCCTCGCGGGCGCCGGCCTCGCGGGCGCGCTCGAACCACTCGGCGAGCTCGTCGTCGTCGGGGACGTTCATCCGCTCGGCGCCGAGGATCTCGGGACCGTAGTGAACCGCGGTGAGGTCCCGGGATTCCAGCTCGTCGACGATCCGGGCGGTGGTGTAGAACTCGCACCACGCCGGTTCCGGGTGGCGATGGAGGTCGCGGCGGAACGCCGACAGCTCGTCGTGAGCGACAGTCTGGCTCATACTCGGGTGTCCGCGCCGTCCGGCTTAAACCCGAGTCTTGCGGAATCGTCGAGGGCGGTCGAACGCGCCGACCTCCCTCCGTCGAGTCGTCACTCGGCGTCCGCGTCGTCCCCCTCGTGTCGGACCGTGAGCACGGGCTGGTTCGCCGAGCGAACGACGCGCTCGGTGACCGACCCGAGGAGGTAGCGGTCGAGTCCGCGGCGTCCGTGGGTGCCCATCACGATCATGTCGATACCGTGCTCGTCGGCGTACTCGAGGATCGAGCGGTAGGCCGTCCCGGAGATGACAGACTCGATCACGGGCAGGTCGGCGTCGTCGGCCGCTTCCGCGATCCGGGCGACGGCGTCCTCGCCCTCGGTTTCGAGCGCCTCGGCGACCACGTCGGTTCCGGCCTCGATGGCCGAGTAGGCGGTCGCGTCGACGACGTACAGCGCGTGTACAGTCGCGTCGAAGCGGTCCGCCAGCGTCACCGCGTGCTCCACGGCCGCGTCGGCCGCCGGGCTTCCGTCCGTCGGCACCAGGATGTCGTCGTACATCGAGCGCACCTACGAGCGCCAGTCGAAAAAGTCGGCGGCCGGTTTCGGTCGGTCCTCACCGATCGGCGTCCTGCAGACGGACGCTATCGACGGCTCGTGTCGCCGGTTCACTCCGCCCGGTTCGCGCGAACGGCGTCCTCACACGCCCGCAGCGCCTCGTACCGGTCGGCTTCGTCCTCGATCTCGACCGATTCGACCACCTCCCAGGCGCCCCCGAGGAAGTCGAGCCCCTTCACCCACGCGTCGGTCGCGAGGAGCAGTCCCTCGGCGCCGTCGGCGGCCGCGTTGGCGTCGGCGGCCTCGGAGTCGGTGTCGCTCTCGACGGCGACGGCGAGCTCGACCGAGTCGGCGCGGTTCAGCGAGGCGACCTCGCCGTCCGTGAGCGGACGGCCCGGCAGGGATGCGACCAGCGACATACCCGTCCGTCGGCGACCGGGCGGAATGAGCGTGTCGCCTCGTGGCGACCGTCGCCTCATAGCGATCGTCTCCGTCTCACGACTGCGACTCGTCGCGACCGTCGTCCCGTCCCCCGGCGCCGATGAGTCGATGCGGGGGTCGGATCGGGCGAAACCCGAAGACATACTACCGCGGCGGGGACACGGCCGGGTATGTCCGACGGCGACGGTACCGGCGCGACGCGGCCCGCGGGACTCGACCGAACCGTCCTCGCGGTCGCGGCCGTCGTCGCGCTCGCGCTCGTCGCCCGCTTCGCGTTCCTCGGCGCCCGTCCGTTCCACTGGGGGGAGGGACGGGTCGGCTACTGGACGCTCCGCTATCTCGACACCGGCGTCTACTCGTACCGCCCGGCGGCGGGCGGTCCGGTCGTGTACCTCGCGACGCGGTGGGGGATCAACCTCCTCGGGACCTCCGATGCGGCCGCCCGCTCGGCGGTCGCGCTCGTCGGGGGGCTGCTCCCCGCGGCCGCGCTGCTGTTTCGCGGCCCGCTGCGCGACGACGAGACGGTCGCGCTGTCGGCGCTTTTGGCGGGGTCGCCGCTGCTCGTCTACTACTCTCGATTCCTCCGCGGCGACGTGCTCGCGGCCGCGTTCGGCCTGCTGGTCGTCGGCGGCGTCGTCCGCCACCGAACCACGGGCGCACGCTGGCCGATCTACCTCGCGGCGGCGGCGCTCGCGCTCACGCTCGGCTCCTCGGGGTTCGCCGTCGTGTACCTCCCGCTGTGGCTCGTCGCTGGCGCGCTCGTCCTCGACGAGGCGCGTGTCGTAGGTGTCCCGGCGGCGGCGCACGCGCGCCTCTCGGCCGGCGTCGCGTGGCTCCGCGCCGAGTCGACGACGCTCGCCCGGGCGCTGTTCGTGTTCCTCGGGGCGGCGCTGTTGGTGTTCGCCCCGCGCGGGGGCGGAATCGAGCCCGGGCTGTGGAACCCCGCGACGTTGCCGGCGGCGGTGTCGTTCGCGTTCGTCGAGGCGCCCGAGCGGTTCGTCGCGCTGCGGTTCACCGCGCGCTTGACGCCGCCCGCGGACGGCAACTCCTTCCTCCCGGCCGTCGCCGGTTACGCCCGAACCCTCGTCGTCACTGCGTGGCCGGCGCTGGCGTTCGGGCTCGTCGGGTTTCTCCGGGACCGCTACAGTTCGGGCACCCGAGGCGTCGTCGCCTTCGGCGCGTACGCCGCCGGGTTCGGGCTGCTCGCGTTCCCGATCGCCTCGATGGGCGTCGAGCCGTGGACGGCGGTCCACGTCGTCCCGCTGCTCGCGCTTCCCGGCGCCGTCGGCCTCGCGTGGGTCGCCCGCGGCCTCCGCTCGCGGGCGACGGCGAGCGACCCCGCGTGGCTCGTCGCCGTGCTCCTCGTCGTCTCGACGGGGCTCGTCGGCTACGGCGCGACGGCAGCCGGCGTCTACGCCGACTCCGAGCCGGGGTCCGAGTTCGCGCAGTTCGCCCAGCCGTCGGACGACATCGACCCGATGCTCGCGGCCGCCGAGGCCGCTATCGACGAGAGCGACGGCTCGGCGGGCGCGGACGTGGCGTACGTCGGCGACCGACTGGATACCGAGCAGGAGTACGCGCTCCCGCCGGTCGCCGCCGGCGACCGCGACGCGTGGGGGGCGCGGCTCCCGCTCCAGTGGTACTTCGAGCGCATGGACGCCGAGACGACGAGCGTCCGGACGGCCGCCGAGTTCGGGTCCGACGCGCCGCCGGTGGTGGTCACTACGCCCGACCGCCGCGTCGCGGTGAACACGAACCTCGGCGACGGCTATCGCCAGTACGACCTCCGGCTGGGGCTGTGGGACCGGCAGGTCGTCGTGTTCGTCGAACAGTGAGCGGGACGCTCGGTAGTGGCTGACGGGCGGTCGCCGCCGAACGGGGATCCGGTTCGGCGTTCAGTACACGCGACGGATGACCGCACTCGCTCACGGCTGCGCCGTTCGCATCGAGGCCTCCGATTCGTCGACCTCGCGTTCGCTGACCGTCGCGCGGCGATACTCAGGTCACGGCGGGCGTGGTCCCGCTATTGCAGAAAAAGGTTCGCGGGGCGTCGTCGGGTCGGTGTCGTCGGTCTCGTCGGTCCTCGCCGTCCGTCAGCGGAAGCCCATCGCCTCGATCTGTTCCTGATACCGGTTGCGGATGGTGACCTCGGTGACCTGTGCCACGTCGGCGACCTCGCGCTGGGTTTTCTTCTCGTTACACAGCAGGGAGGCCGCGTAGATGGCGGCGGCGGCGAATCCCGTCGGCGACTTCCCCGAGAGCAGGCCCTGCTCGGCGGACACGTCGATGATCTCGGTCGCCTTCGCCTGCGTCTCCTCGCTGAGGCCGAGCGCGGAGGCGAACCGCGGGACGAACTGTTTCGGGTCCACCGGCTTCAGTTCGAGGCCGAGCTCCTGGGAGATGTAGCGATAGGTCCGGCCGATCTCCTTCTGTTCGACCCGCGAGACCTCCGCGACCTCGTCGAGCGACCGCGGGATGCCCTCCTGCCGGCAGGCGGCGTACAGCGCCGCCGTGGCGACGCCCTCGATGGAGCGACCGCGGATGAGGTCCTCCTTGAGCGCGCGGCGATAGATGACGGAGGCGACCTCGCGTACCGAGCGCGGAACCCCGAGCGCGCTCGCCATGCGGTCGATCTCCGAAAGGGCGAACTGGAGATTGCGCTCGCCGGCGTCCTTGGTACGGATGCGTTCCTGCCACTTGCGCAGGCGGTGCATCTGCGACCGCTTCTCCGAGGAGAGGCTCCGACCGTAGGCGTCCTTGTCCTTCCAGTCGATTGTCGTCGTCAGCCCCTTGTCGTGCATCGTCTCCGTCACGGGCGCGCCCACCCGCGACTTCGACTGCCGCTCGGAGTGGTTGAACGCCCGCCACTCCGGCCCGCGGTCGATCTGGCGCTCGTCGAGAACGAGCCCGCAGTCGTCACAGACCAACTCCCCCTGGTCCGCGTCCATCACGACGTTGTCGCTGGAGCACTCGGGACACGTGAGCTCCTCGTCCGACTGTTTCTCCGACTCGCCCGCCTCTCGCTGTCGCTGTCGGCTCGGACCTTCCATTAATAAGTCTTCTGACGCGGCTCCTATTTAAACTTTTGGGGCAGCTCGGTCGGGAGATTCGTCCCGAAGACGCGCCGTGAACGGCCGTATCGTCCGTTTCAGCGGTGTCTGACGAACCGATAGGTATGTCACCCCCGGATCGACGGCGGGGTTCCGCTGGTTCGTCCTCGCGAGATAACTATGGGGCATTCACAAACGCTTTTGTATTACCGGATATACGGATCGGGTATGAGCACCCAGTCGTCCACGCACGTCCGGCGGGCCGTCGCGACCGCCGAGCCGGTCGACGCCGAGCCGGTCACCATCGACGCCGACGCCCTGCCGTCGACTGCCCCCGGCGACCTGCGCGACCTCCGCGCGGCGCTGGCCGACGAGGGGTACGTTCCCGCGGGGCTACGCGTGCAAGCGGAGTTCGAAGCCGACTGTTCCATCGAGACGCAGCGGGAGGCCGACCGGCTTCGCTCGCTGTTGCGCGCCGCGAGCCACCTCGGCGCGGGGGAGCTGGTCATCGACCCCGGCGCGGTCGCCGACCCCGCGAAGGTTCGCCCGGCGCTCGACGCGCTGACCGAGCGCGCCGACCGCGAGGGCGTCTCGCTCACCGTCGACGGCGGCCTCGGCGTCGACGCGGACGCCGACCGAACCGACGGCGACGCCGGCGCCTGAGGCGTGTCGAGCCGACGCGCGCTGGAGGGCGAGCTGGCGGTCGTCGCCGGCTTCGCCGACCCGACCGCCAGCCTCGAACAGTATCCGACGCCCGCGGACGTCGCCGCCCACGTCGTCCACCTCGCGGACCTCCGGGGCGACGTAGCCGGACGGACCGTCGTCGATCTCGGCGCTGGCACGGGGATGTTCGCGCTCGGCGCCGCCCTCCGCGGCGCCGCCCGCGTCGTCGGCGTCGAACTCGACGCCGGCGCTCTCGGGGTCGCCCGCGAGAACGAGCGACGCGTCGGCGCTCGAACCGAGGTTCACTGGGTGTGTGGGGACGCGACGCGGCCGCCGCTCGCGCGCGACCGCCTGACTGCCGAAGGTCCCGTCACCGTGATCATGAACCCCCCGTTCGGCGCGCAGACCGGCAACGAACACGCCGACCGCGCGTTCCTGGAGACGGTCGCCGACCTCGCGGACGTCTCCTACTCCGTCCACAACGCCGGCAGCCGCGAGTTCGTCGAGTCGTTCGCCGGCGACGCCGGCGGCGGGGTGACCGACGCGTTCGCCGCGACGCTCACGCTCGACCGGACGTACGACCACCAGACGAGCGAGTCTGCCGACGTGGACGCCGAGGTGTTCCGGATCGAGTGGGACCGCGGCGGGGATAGCCCTCCCGCCGGCGACGACTGAGGACCGTTCGGTCCCCGTCGCGCCCCGATCAGCCGTTTCGTCCGTTATACTGCTCCTTCGTCGCCACCCGCACCCGAGTCGGCGCGGTCGCGTTGTCGGCTGAGGCGCTGCCGGTCACCTCGCCGGCCAGCGCGAACACGGCCCGTCCGTCCCGGACGAACGACAGCCCGTTCGCCGTCACGGTCTCGTTTTGGTCGGGAACGGGCGCGGCGACGCTTCGGTTGTCACCCTCGACGAGCAATTGAAAGCCGGAGTCGGTCGGGACGACCGAGACGTTGCGCCCCTCGATCCGCGGCTCCGCGGTCGACGCGTTCGACAGGAACGCGAGCGTCGTCTCGCCCCCGTGGGTCAGCCGCACCAGGTAGGCCGGGCCGTCGCCGCCGACGGTCGTCCACCCGCTGCGGGTGACGGTGACGACCTCGCGCCAGCCGACGCCGCCGAGGACGACCCGCTGTCGCCCCGAGAAGGCGAGCCGGCCCTTCGAGACCGCGGTCGTCCAGACGCCGCGGTCGGGGTTGCGGACGACGACGCCGGAGGTCGTGACGCCGGTCGTCTCGCCGAACGCCTCCACGTCGATCACCGACACCATCCCGTTCTCGACGCCCTCGGCGTAGGTGACGTCGTAGCCGCGCACCTCGACCGGGTCTCCGGGGAGCGGCTCGTCGCCGACGGCGACGAGGTTGACCGCCACGGCCGGGCCCGAAAGCGCCGCGAGCACGACCAGCAGAACCGCGACTGAGCCGCGCCGGGGGGTGAGGTTCCGCAGCGCCTCCCGGACGGTGTCGGCCGCGGGCGCGTCGCGGTCGGCCGCCAGCGCCGCCACGAACACCGCGAGCAGGGCCACCGCGGCGAGGCCGATCCCCCGGAAGAGGACGAACGTCTCGCCGCCCCGGTACCAGTACACCGCCCACAGCGACTGCTCGACGCCGACGAGCAGCGCCCCGAGCGCGAGTCGTCGGGGGCGCGGGAGGTCGTCGCCGCGGGCGGCCGCGAGCCACGCCGCCGCGAGAACGCCGACGAGCAGCCCCAGCGCGTGGCCCTGGATCGCGATGTCGGCCCACCACGGCGTGATGTACGCCGGGCGGCCGCTGGCCTCGACGACCGGCGAGTTGAGCGCGCGGTAGGTCGTCGAGAGCAGTCCCGACGCCGACAGCGCGACGACGGTCCCCAGCGGGTAGTACACCAGCGCGGCGCCGACGAACGCGAAGACGACACCGGAGAAGCCGATCACGGGACCGAGCGCGAACGCGCCCGAGACGAGCCCGACGGCGATCGTCGCGGCGGGGAACAGGAGGAACGCCCGGGCGTAGGGGTTGTCGCGAACGGAGCCGAACGAGGAGCTGCCGCGCCGACGCGGGAAGTGCCCGACGGCGTACTCGACCAGCGGCGCGACCGCGAGCGTCCCGAAGAGGTTGCCCAGCAGGTGGCCGGGGCCGGCGTGGGCGAACCCCGCGACGGCGACGCCAACCGGCGCGAGATACGACCACGCCCGGAACGGGATCACGACGGGGTTGTACCAGTGACCCCAGCCGCCCTGGACGAACAGGTACACCGCGAGTACCACCGCCGCCACGGCGAGCGTCCCCCACGGGACCCCGAGGATCAGTCGGCGTCGGAGGGTGGGACCACGGTCCGTCCGCGCGAGGCGGTCCAGGGCGACGGTCGCGAGGACCGCGATGACCGCAGCGGCGACGACCGCCGCGCGGGAGGCGAGCGCGAGGTCGAAATTCACACCTGCCCTCCGGACCCGCCGCACTTCACCGTGCCGCTCCACGCGACAGGGGGCGACCTTCGAGTTCCGCCACCGGGCTCACAGCGTCCGCAACTCGGTCTGCGGGGGGACGACCCACTCGGTGCCCGTCTCGGTGATCCGAACCATCTCCTCCTGGCCGACGTACCCCCACTCGGTCGCGACGCCCAACTCCATCGTGTACACCTCCCCCGGACGGACCTCGTGGCGAGGCGCCTCGCCGTAGCGCTCCCACTCCGGACCGAGCAGGGTCCCCCCGTCGTGGGCCGCCCGGCCGACCTGGTGCCCGAAGGCGTGCTCGAAGGCCGGCCACCCCCGCGAGGTGGGCTCCTCGCGCGCGGCGGCGTCGACCTCGTGGCCGACGGCGCCCGGCCCGAGCGCGTCGTGGCCGGTGTCGATCGCGGCGCGCACGTCGCGGAACGCCGTCCGGAGCCCGTCGCTCGCCTCCCCACGAACCCAGAGGCGCTGGATGTCCGAGGCGTAGCCGTCGCGCCTGATCCCGAAGTCGACGTGCAGCAGTTCGCCCTCGTCGACGGTGTGGTCGGCGGGAAGCGTGTGCCCCACCTCGCGGTCGCCCATGTGGACCGTCGGGCAGTAGTCCCACGCCCACGCGGAGTCGAGGCCGCGCTCGGTCATCCGCTCGTGGAGGAAGTCGGCGAACTCCCGCTCGGTCGTCTCCGGCGTCCACGTCGCCGTCGCGGTCTGAAGCAGTTCCTCGGTTTCCGTGGCGGCCGCGCGGACGCGCTCGTACTCCGTGTCGGACTTCACGCCCCTGAGCCTGCGGATCAGGTCGCTCGCGCTCGTGAACTCGCGGTCGGGGAGGTACTCCCGAAGCTGGAGGAACAGCCCGTGTGAGAGCCCGTCGGCGACGACATCGTCGCGGTCGTAGTTGAGCGCGACGCGCTCGGCGTTCATCTCGTCGAGCACCTCCCGCAGCGGCTCGGCGATCGACTCGTCGTACGCGCGCACGTCGTGAACGCCCAGATCCCGGGCCGTCGGCGCGTCGTGGCGGCCGAGCACGACCGCCGACGAGTCGGGGGCGACGACGACCGCCGTCGGCCACACCACGTCGAACCCGAGCAGGTACGGGAAACACGGCTCCGGGCTCACGTCCGTCTCGCGGCCGACCGACAGCCACGCGTCCGCGTCGCCGGCGGCGACCGCCTCCCGCGCGGCCGCGACCTTCTCCCCGATGACGGCCGCGTCGACTCCCTCGACCTCGCCTGCGTCGCTCATGCCGGCGACTCGCGGCGACGGCTGTTAGTCGTTTGCCAGGCGGCCGTCGGGGCCGGAAGCGGTCACTCGCTCCGTTCGCTCACGGTCGCGTCGCTCACTCCGTCCGGGCCTCCCGCTCCAGTTCGTCCATGATCGGCCGCACCTTCGGCTGGAGCTCGTCCCACTCGTCGGCGGGGTCGGAGTCGCCGACGATGCCGTTGCCGGCGAACAGCGTCGCCTCCCGGCCGCCGGCGACGCCCGAGCGGATGCCGACGGCGAACTCGCCGTCGCCGGCGGCGTCGAACCAGCCGACCGGCGAGGCGTACCACCCGCGGTCCCACGTCTCCGTCTCGCGGATGGTCGACAGCGCCAGGTCGAGCGGCAGCCCGCCCACCGCGGGCGTCGGGTGCAGCGCCTCGACAAGCGTCAGGACGTGGGTGTCGCCGTCGAGGACGGCGTTGATCGGCGTCTGGAGGTGCTGGATGTTGGTGAGCTTGCGCACGTCCTGCTGGCCCTCCCCGACGGTGCCGAAGGCGTCAAGCTGCTCGCAGATCGTGTCGACGACGAGTCGCTGTTCGTGCTGGAGCTTGTCGGATTCGAGGAGCGAGCGGGCGTACTCGGCGTCCGCCTCGGGCGTGTCGCCGCGGGGCATCGACCCCGCCAGCGCCTCCGTCTCGACCACCTCGCCCTCGCGGCGGACGAGGCGCTCGGGCGGCGGGCCGAAGAAGCCCTTCCCGCCGGTCGGCTGGACGAGGAAGCGGTAACACTCGGGGTAGGTGCGTCGCAGGCGCCCGAGCGTGTCGGGGATGTCGATCTCCTCGGCGAGGTCGACGCGCAGCGCCGTCGCGAGCACCACCTTCCGGAGGTCGCCGCCCCGGATGCGGTCGATCACGCTCGCCACCTGGGCGGTCCACTCCTCGCGGTCGACGAGCCACTCCGTGTCGACGACGCCCGGCTTCTCTCCGCGGGCGCGCATCATCGGGAGGTCGTCGAGGCGGTCGCGGGCGGCCGCCAGCGCCTCCTCGGCGCCGTCGGCGTCCGCGTCCGGGCCGTACCGCGTCACGGTGAGGTAGGTGCCGTCGTCGACGCGGGTGAGCTGGACGGCCGGGAGCGTGAACGCGGCCGCGGGAAAGCCCTCCCAGACGCCCGCGGCGTCGTGGTCCGCGCCGAACGCGAGGCCGCCGAAGACGCGGGGGCGCGTCGCCGCCGGGCCCTCGTGGTCGACCACCGAGAACAGCGTCTCGGCGTCGCGCCGCAGCGTCTCGAAGCGGTCCGGTCCGTCGGCCGTGAGGCGCGCGGCCGCGCCGCCGCCGACCACCTCGAGGCCGTCGGGCGCGGCCCAGTGGATCCGGTGGCGGTCCCCGGCCGCGAGGAACGACCCGAAGGAGACGTCCGACACCTCGCAGCTCCGGCTCACCAGCGCCGCGTCCGCGTCGGGCACGAGCGCGGCACCGGCCTCGCCGTCCGGCGGGTTCATTACCCGCGATTGGGGTGGCCCGCTCTTTACGCCGTTGATTCTGGAGGCGCCCGCGGGCGTCTCTCCCGTCCTAGTCGCTGCCGCGGTGGCGGGTGGATGGGTCTGTGGCGTCGTTCACTCGGCCACGCTCTTCTTGTGGGCGGCTCGGCACGGAGACCTCGCCGCTGATGCCCGAGGCCTCGCTCTCGTTGTGGGCGGCTCGCCCACAAGCTCGCCGCCGTCAGCCGAGGCCTCGCTTCGCTCGGCCCGCTCTTCTTGTGGGCGGAGCGGCACGAGGACCGCTCCGCCGTTGTCCGAGGCCTCGTTCGCTTCGCTCACTCGGCCTCGCTCTAGCTGTACCGCTCTTCCTCCCACGGATTCGCGGTATCGGAGTACCCCCGCTTCTCCCAGTACCCGCGCTCGGGCTCGGCGAGGAACTCCACGCCGGTCACCCACTTGGCGCCCTTGTACGCGTACTTGTGGGGCGTGACGACCCGAAGCGGACCGCCGTGGTCGTCGGGCAGCCGCTCGCCGTCGTAGTCGTAGACGAACAGTACCTCCTCCCGGTCGCACTCCGCGAGGGGAAGGTCCGTCGTGTACCCGTCGAGGGCGTGGAACATCACCCACTCGGCGTCGTCGCGAACGCCGGCGAGCTCGGCCAACTGCGGGAAGGTGACGCCGGTGAACTCGCAGTCGAACTTCGACCAGCCGGTGACGCAGTGGAAGTCCTGCCGCTGCGTCTCCGCGGGGAGGTCGCGGAACTCGTCGTACGTGAACGTCAGGTCCTCGTCGACGGCGCCCCACACCTCGAAGCGCCAGTCGTCGCGGTGCCAATCGGGCGTCCCGGACTTCGAGAGAACCGGGAACCGGTCGGTCTTCCGCTGGCCGGGCGGGAGCCGCTCGTCGGAGAACTCCTCGTAGAGGTCCGTGTGGTCGGTGACCTCGCTGCTCATACGTCGAAAAGCCGCCGCGCTCACGTGAGGCTGTCGGCTCCGGTCGGCCGCCGGCGCGCCCGCGTGCCCGATGTCCGGATCCGCGTCGGGATACCGCGTTAGACCAAGATCGCTTTCGTAAACTGGAACTAGACCACACCGATCTCAAAATATCACTTTCTACAGAGACAAGCATCCCCCGCTGGTTTTAAATACTACGTCCGTCAAGCCCCGCGTAGATGCCGAAAGTCGAGATCACGGTCCCGGAGCACCTCGAGATGCAGATCGCCCAGATGGTCGAACAGGGTGAGTTCGTCAATCGGGAGGAGGCGATCGAGGAGCTGATCTCAACCGGGATGAAGGCGTACAAGACGAGCGGTCCGCAGGACAACGAGACGGATCCCGAGTTCGAGGACGACGGGATGATGGGACACGAAGACGAGTACGTCTTCTGAGGCGGGCCGCTCCTCGCGCCGTCGGCTCCCCGTCCCTTCTTCCCTTTTCCCTCCGATACGTCCATCTTCGTCGCGACTGTCGCCGTCGCGACTGTCGCCGTCGCGTCGGAGTCGCGCCGTCGTCGCGGGAACGGGGACGAGATGGGGACGTTCTCCGGTCGCGCACGGCCCGGCGCGTGCGACTACCCCACGAACAACGCTTAACTCACAGAGTAGCCAATCGACGCGCATGCACAAGGACGAACTCCTCGAACTCCACGAGCAGATGGTCACGATCATGGAGCACTTCTCCGAGCGTGAGGAGGTCGACGAGTCGCTGTTCGAGCCGTACCACGAGCTGAGCGTCGACCCCTCGCACGTCCACAAGTCCAAGAGCGAGCACAAACACGCCGTCTTCGTGCTCGGGAACGCGCTCGCGTCGGCGATGTCGGAGGACGAGTTCTCCAACGCCGGCCGCGTCGGCAAGCGCATGGAGGAGCTCGCCGACGACGCCGAGTCCAAGCTCTGATGGCTCCCGAGGCAGCCGGCGGGGACGCGAGCGCCGCGCTCGCGGATCGCCCCGCGGAGTCGCTGGCGCCGTCCCCCGCCGACGCCCGCCGACTCCGGCGCGCCAGACGCGTGGCGCATCTCCTCGACGACGCGATCCGACTGCCCGTCGTCCGCTACCGCGTCGGCGTCGACGCGCTCGCGGGCGTGATCCCCGTCGTCGGCGACCTCCTGGCGACGCTACTCGCGCTGCTTGTCGTCTGGGACGCGTTCCGGCTCGGCGCCCGCAAGCGCCTTCTCGTGCGGATGCTGCTGTACGTCGGGATCGACCTCCTCGTCGGCTCCGTCCCGATCGTCGGCGACGCGCTCGATGCGGTCGTGAAGCTCAACCGCCGCAACGTCCGCCTGCTCGAACGGGAGCTGGTGCGGCGCGACTGATCGCCTCGCTCACCCGGTCACCCGGTCCACTCCTCGAAGTCGCGGTAGACGCCCTTCGAGAGGTATCGCTCGCTGGAGTCCGCGAACACCGTGACGACCGCGTCGTGGGGCGCGTCCACGTCGCCGTCGCGGATCTCCTCGGCGACCTCGATCGCCGCCAGCGAGTTCGCGGCCGCGCTGGAGGCGACCAACTGGCCCTCCTCGCGGGCCAGCCGGGCCATCTCTTCGTGGACCGCGCGGTCGGGGATCGTCTTCAGGTCGTCCAGTTTCTCCGGGTCGACGAGCTCGTTGGTGCTCACGTCGTGGGTGCCGATCCCCTCGGTCTTGTACTCGCCCTCCTCGGCGTCCTCGCCGAACAGGTCCCCGTACGTCGACCCCTCGGGCTGGACGCCGACGATCCGCGCGTCCGAGCCCCGATCGCGGGCGTAGTCGGCCATCCCCATCAGCGTCCCGCCGGTGCCCATGCCGGCGACGATGGCGCCGACCTCGCCGTCGAGCGCGTCGAACACCTCCGGCCCCGTCGTCGCGTAGTGGGCCTCGGCGTTCAGCGGGTTCGAGAACTGCTGGGGGACGACCGCGTCGTCGAGTTCCTCGGCGAGCTCGTGGGCGCGCTCGATGGCGCGGCCCATACCGTCCTCGCTTGGCGTGTTGACGACCTCCGCGCCGAGCGCGCGCATGAGCTGCTGCTTCTCGACGCTGAATCGCTCGGGCACGACGAACACCGCGTTCACGTCGAGTTGGCCGGCCGCGACCGCGAAGCCGATCCCCGTGTTGCCCGCGGTCGGCTCGATGACGGTCCCGCCCGGGGAGATCGTTCCTTCCTCCAGCATCCGTTCGAGCATGTACGCCCCGATGCGGTCCTTCACCGACGCGCCGGGGTTGAACGACTCCAGCTTCGCGTACACCGGCACCGCCTCGGGCGCGGCGTGCACCCGGACGAGCGGCGTCTCCCCGACCGTCTCCAACACGGAGTCGAGGGGGTCGCGATGGGTGGTCATGCGTCGCAATTCTTGCCGACGGTCACGTATCTTTCTATCCGCTCGTCGCCAGGGTCGGTCGGTCGGTCGGTCGCGACGGAGCGACGGACCGGGCTATCGGTCGTCGTCAGTTGTGGTGAGTTGTGGTCAGGTATCGTCGGTTCCGTCGCCGTCGGTCCCGTCGTCGCCGTCGGTCCCGTCGTCGGCGGAGGCTCCGTCGCCGGCGCTGTCGCCCGAGGTGCCCTCGCTGCCGTCCTCGGCCGAGTCGTCGTCGCCCTCGGCCTCGGTTTCGACTTCCTCGAGCACCGCGTTCACGTCGACGCCCTGCTCCTCGGCGAGCGCCTCGACGAGCGCGCGCTGCTCGGCGAGTTCGTGTTCGAGCGCGCCGACCCGCGATTCCGTCTCCTCGACCGAGCCCCGCACGGACTCGACCTGCTGGCGGATCTCGTTCACCTTCGCGTACAGCTTCTCGGCCATGTCGGCGACTTTCTGGAGCTTCTTGGCCGTGCTTCCGAGTCCCATACCGGCGACTATCGCGCGGTGCCCCTGTGCGTTGCGGTCCGCGTCGCCGACGCCGAGGGATTTACGCTCCCGGGTTCGTACCCGGCTCCGTGTACCGACGAACGGTCCTCGCGGCCGCGACGGCGACGCTCGCCGGCTGCGGCCTTTCGCCCTCCCCGCCGACGACGGACGGCTACCCGGAGACGCCGCCGAACGCCTTCTTCGCGTTCGAGTGGAACCCCGACGACGACGAGTACGTCGTCGAGTTCGCCCGGGGGAACCGCCTCACCGCCGACAACACCGGCGCCCTCGCGGTCGTAGTGGATCCCGTCGACGACGGGGATCCCGTCGAGCGCCTGTGGGTCGGCGCCCCGGACGCCGACCCCGGCGGCGGCGACTTTGGCGAGCCCCTGACCGCGTTTCCGCTGGCGCCGGACGCGCAGCTCCGCGTCCCCGTCGACTCCCCCGGCACGGTGCGCGTCGTGTGGACCGACCCGGAGGCCGAGCGCTCGCGGGCCGTCGGCCGATGGCGCATCGAGAGCCAGCCGACCCCGGCGTCGGAACCGGAGACGGAGACAGCCACGGCGACGAAGACGGCCACGGAGACGAAGACGGCGACGACTACCGCGACCGCCGCGGAGGAACGGTGAACCGCCGACGCTTCCTCGCGGGCGTCGGCGCGGCCGCGGCGACCGCGACGGGATACGGCGCCCTCCGCGTCGCTGACATCCGGCCGTACGACCCGGGCGTCCCCGCGGACGACCTCGGCGCCGCCCCGACCCCGCGCGAGCGCGTCCTCGCGGCGGTCCGCCACCTCTTCGAGGCCGACCACCGGTCGGTCACGCGCGTCCGGATGGCCGCCGACTGGACCGGGGAGGCCCCGTATCCGCTGACACGCCACCGCGAGTTGCACGAGCACTCGCGCCGGCGACACACCCACGCGCTCACCACCTACGCCAACGGGGTGGTCCGCCTCGACCGCGAGCGCGACGGCGTCGACGCGCGGACGCTCACCCCCTACGCGACGATCAACGCGTACATCCACTTCGTCGACGCCACCCTCGCGGACCCCGAGACGCTGCCCGAGCGATTCGTCTTCCACGTCGCCGACGGGAGCCTCGCGTACGACCGCGACGCCCCCGAACAGGCCGTCGGCGACCCGGTAACCGTCGACGGCGGCTACGCCGGAACGGCACCGGTCGCCGACTTCGAGCGCCCGCTGTTCGGCGAGCCGATCCGTCCACACCGCGCGTCGTGGAGCGCACACGACCGCGACGACGTGACCGTCACCTACCGCCTGTCGGGCGCCGACGCGTACGCGCGGGCGGTGCCGCTCCCGTTCGTCGCCGTCGAGGCGATCCACGACGACGCGGCGGTTCGGGCGACGCTCGACCGCGACACCGGACGCCTCCTGCGGGTCGTCGACGACCGCCACCTCGACGTGGACGTGGGCGTCGACCGCCGGGACGTGCGGACCGTCCGGATGCGTCTCGTCACCGAGATCGACCGATACGGCGACGCCGCCGCGCCCCGTCCGGACGGGGAGTACGGCGCCAGTCCGCAGGGATCGTTCCTCGACGGTCCCGCGCTCCGGGATCGACTCGCCGGGCTCGCGTACGACCTGAGAACGTACTGACGCACGCTGCGGATGCACTGACGCACTCTGCGGACGTGGTTGCGCACGCGTCGGCCCGGCGACGCGGAGGGCTCGTCCCCCGCCGTCGCTGAGAAGACGTTAAGTGACAGGCTGCGAAGGTCGGACCGTCATGCCATCCGACACCACGCCCGTGACCGACCTCGCGAGCAAGGAGGTGTTCACGGCGGACGGCGCGCGCGTCGGCCGGGTGATCGACGTGCTCGTCGACCTGGAGGCGGACGCCCCCGTCGCGCTCGCGCTGTCGGACGTCGACGAGGAGACCGTGGGCGGCCTGCCGAACGGCGCCGCGGGCGTGCGCGTCCCGTTCCGGCTCGTCCGGGGCGTCGGCGACGTGATCGTCCTCCGCAGCGCCGCCCACGAGGCGGCCCTCCCGCTGCCCGGCGGCCGCGGCGGCGGATCCGGGATCAGCGCCGACGACGGGGACGGATCGCCCGACCGGGACGCACCGACCGATGGCGGGGACGCGTCGACGGGCGACGACCCGATCGTCTGAGGCGGCGTGCTTTTGTCGGCGCCGACCGACCCGCGGACAATGAGCGCCAGCGACGCCCCGACGTTCCTCCTGACGAACGACGACGGCATCGAGAGCCCCGGGTTTCGCGCCCTGTACGACGCCCTCTCGACGGTCGGCGAGGTCGTCGCGGTCGCGCCCGCGGACGACCAGTCGGCCGTCGGCCGGAAGCTCTCCAGGCGCGTCGCGGTCCGCGAACACGAGATGGGCTACGCCATCGAGGGCACCCCGGCCGACTGCGCCGTCGCCGGACTGGAGTCGCTGTGTCCCGACGCCGACATGGTTGTCGCCGGCTGCAACAAGGGCGCCAACATCGGCGCGTACGTGCTCGGGCGCTCGGGTACCGTCTCGGCGGCCGTCGAGGCGGCGTTCTTCGGCGTGCCCGCGATGGCCGTCTCGCTGTACGTCCCCGGCGGCAGCGGCGACGAGTGGCGACGGAAGGCCTCCGACGTCGAGGACTACGAGGAGGCCGCGGCCGTCACGCGCTATCTCGTCGAGGCCGCCCCGGACGCCGGCGTCTTCGACGAGGCGGACTACCTGAACGTGAACGCGCCGTGGACCCCCGAGGGGCGCGCGACCGGGATGGAGGTCACGCGCCCGTCGACGCTATACGACATGACCGCCGAGCGCGACGGCGACCACGTCGACCTGGTCGACCGTACCTGGGACCGCATGCAGTCGGGCGACATCCCCGATCCCGTCGGCACCGACAGACGCGCGGTCGTCGAGGGCCGGATCTCCGTGTCGCCGCTGACGGCGCCGCACACGACCAGGCACCACGGGGCGCTCGACGGGATCGCCGACCGCTACGACCCCGCCTCAGTCCCGCGCGTGACCGACAACTGACGACCGATCCCGACCACGTTGCCGGCGCTCGACGCCCCGACGCCGTCGCCCGGGATATACACGTTTATACGCCGTTCGGTCCCACTCCAGCGCATGAACCCGCTTCCGCTCGTCGCCGAGTCCGGCTCGGAGGTCGCGCTGCCGACGACGCCCACCGCGGCGGTCGTGCTGATCGCGAGCGTGCTGGCCGTCGTCGTCTGGCTCGCGTACCTCTACCGCTGAGTCGGGGATGGCGAGCCCGCTGCGTTTGCTCGGGTGAGCGACCGCCCCGTCGTTCGCGTCAGTCCTCGGCCGCCGGCGGCGACTCCGCGGTCTCGACGCGCTCGCGGAACCAGTCGGCGGCGTCGGCGACGTGCGCCTCGTCGGTGCCCGTGAACTTCACGCGCACCGTCTCGCCGGGGTAGGAGCCGACCGCCACGTCGTATCGCTCGCGGACCGCCGAGAGCCGGTCGAGCAGGCGCGACTCGGGCTCGGGCGTCTCGACGGTCGCGGTGTGTGGCTCGTCGCCGGCGAACTCCTCGGCCACCGACGCGAACATCGCCTTCATCTCCGTGGGGACGCCCGGGAGCACGTAGACCGAGTCGATCACACACCCCGGCGCGACGCCCTTCTCGTTGTGGATGACGCGCGCGCCCGCCGGGAGGTGGGTGGTCCCCTCGGTGAGGTCGTCGGCCGCGTAGCCGCCGTGCTCGGTGAGGTACGCGAGCGCCTCGTCGCTGGGGGCGAGGTCGACGCCGACGGCGGCGGCGACGCCGTCCATCGTCACGTCGTCGTGGGTGGGGCCGACGCCGCCGGTGACCACCACCGCGTCGTAGGCGTCGCGATACTCGCGAACAACGCCCGCGATGTCGTCGACGCGGTCGGGGACGGTCGTCACGCGATCGACGGCGACGCCGCGGCCCGTCAGCCGCTCGCCGAGCCACGAGGCGTTGGTGTTCACCGTGTCGCCCGCGAGGAGTTCGTCGCCGACGGTGACGAGTGCGACCTTCATCGACGGAGGGGTAGTCGCTCGCGGGGATAAGTTCGGCGGCGGTACGACCGCCGCGACTCGACCGCGCGCCGGTCCGACCGGCGTCGGCCCGAACGGTCCCGACCGGCGTCGGTCGGGGACCGTCGTGTCCGGGGTCGGTCGGCCTGGTCGCGCTGGCGGTGACGGTCGGAAGCCGTCGCGCCGGCTCAGAGGTAGCCGGCGTTGGGAAGCACGCCGAGGAACGCCAGCACCGCGACGACGAGCATCGCGAGGGCGATCGCCATCGCGGGCGGGTCGACGTGGGTGCCCGAGTGGGCGTACATGACCCGCTGGGTCACCTCGCCCAGCAGCCCGCTGAAGACGCCGAAGGCGCCCGCCGCGAGCAGGGCGACGACGCTCCCGGCGACGGGGGCGACGACGACCGCGCCGACGGCGCCGATGAGCGTGATGTGGTGGGTGACGGGGATCTTCTCGACGCCGAGGTTGAGGAACAGCAGGCTCATCGCCGAGATGGCGTACCCGAGGAAGATGCTCCCCGTCCGGATCCAGATGTAGCCGCCGAGGATCCCCCCGACGAGGCCGATCGTCGCGACGCCGGCCCACTTGTACTGGTGTGGGAGCCACGGCTCGGTCGCGAGGCGTCCCTCGTGTTCGATGGACACCTCGCCCCCGTCGGCGACGGCCCTGGGCTCCTCGCGCTCGAACGGCGACATGTCGAGCAGGCTCCCGCCGGCCGCCTTCCCGACGAGCGGGTAGCCGAACGCGACGCGGGCGATCAGCGCCGTGAGGACGACCGACAACGCGATCGTGTCCGTCGGTGTGCCGATCGCGGCGCCGACCTGGTTGATCAGCATCCCCAGGAGGCCGAAGACGGCGCCGACGGCGAGGATGTCGGGTTTCGTGCCGAAGGCGTACAGGATGTTCTTCCCGAAGTGGTAGTCCCAGCCGTCGGGCTCCATCTCGGGGTACTTCTTGCCCGCGTACGCGGAGGCGGCGACGCCGCCCGCGAAGGCGTTGTGCGGCCCCGTCACCGCGCCGAAGCCGATCACGCCCGTCACGCCGGCGGCGAGTTCGCCGCCGTTGATCCCCGGCAGCGTCCCGATCTCGCGCTGGAGGATCGCCAGTCCCTCGCCGAGGAAGACGACGAAGCCCGTGAAGACGAACGCCGGCAGCGCGCCCAGTGCGGCGCCGAAGGCGCCGCCCGCGAGCGCGGTGATGAACAGGAGCAGGAACGTCTCCCACTCCGTTCCGAGCAGGGGAACCTGAAGCAGTAGGTCGTACATCCGCGATCAGTCCTCCGTAGCCCAGTTCCGCGAGCGTTCGACGGCGTCCCCCCACCGGTCGTACATCGCGTCGGCGTCGGCGGCGTCCATCTCGGGGGTGAACTCCCGGTCGACCTGCCAGTTCTGCCGGAGGTCGTCGACGGAGTCCCAGTAGCCGACAGCGAGGCCGGCGGCGTACGCCGACCCCAGCGCGGTGGTCTCGTCGACCTCGGGTCGCGCGATCTCCGTCTGGATGATGTCCGACTGGAGCTGACACAGGAAGTCGTTCTTGACGGCGCCGCCGTCGACGCGAAGCGAGGTGGTCTCGACGCCGGAGTCGGCCTCCATCGCCTCGGCCACGTCGCGCGTCTGGTAGGCGATCGCCTCCAGGGTCGCCCGGACGATGTGCTCCTTTCGCGTCCCGCGAGTCATCCCGACGATGGTGCCGCGGGCGCGACCGTCCCAGTGGGGGGCGCCGAGTCCCGTGAACGCGGGGACCATGTAGACGCCGTCGGTGGAGTCGACCGACCGCGCGAGCTCCGCCGTCTGTGCGGCGTTGTTGATGAGGTCCACGTCCTCCAGCCACTCGATGGCGGCGCCGGTGACGAAGATCGACCCCTCCAGCGCGTACCGGACGGGCTCGTCCGACAGCTGGAAGCCGATCGTCGTGAGCAGGCCGTGGTCGGACTCGACGGCCTCGGTGCCGGTGTTCATCAGGTAGAACGACCCGGTGCCGTAGGTGTTCTTCGCGTCGCCCTCGTCGAAGCACGTCTGGCCGAACATCGCGGCCTGCTGGTCGCCGAGCGCGCCCGCCACGGGGACCTCGGCGCCGAGGAAGCCGTCGGGGTCGGTGTACCCGTAGTACTCCTCGTCGGAGGACGGACGAACCTCAGGCACCATCGACTCGGGAACGTCGAACTCCGCGAGCAGCTCGTCGTCCCACTCCAGCTCGCGGATGTCGTACAGCATCGTCCGCGAGGCGTTCGTCACGTCGGTGATGTGGTTGCCCGTCAGGTTGTAGATGAGCCAGCTGTCGATCGTTCCCATCAGCAGCTCTCCCGCCTCGGCGCGCTCGCGGAGCCCGCCGCCGCGCGAGGACTGCAGCTTCAGCGGCTCGGCGTTGTCGAGGATCCACTCGGTCTTCGTCGCCGAGAAGTACGCGTCGGCCTCGAGGCCGGTCTTGCCGCGGATCCACTCGACCTTGTCCGCCGCCTGTAACTCCTCGACGCGGTCGGTGGTGCGGCGGTCCTGCCACACGAGCGCGTTGTGGACGGGGCGGCCGGTGTCCGCGTCCCACACGACGGTCGTCTCGCGCTGGTTCGTGATGCCGATCGCCTCCAGCTGGCTCGCCTCCAGCCCCGCGTCGGCGAGGCCCCTCGTGACGACCGTCGTCGTGTTCTCCCAGATCTCCGTCGGGTCGTGTTCGACCCACCCCGGCTCCGGATAGATCTGCTCGTGTTTCTCGTACGCGTTGGCGACCACCTGCCCGGCGTGGTCGAACACCATGAATCGCGTCCCTGTCGTTCCCTGATCGATCGCGCCGACGTACGTGTCTGGCATGTGTGCGTGTCCTCCGTCCGGAGTCCCGCTCGGACGAGACGCCGATACCGATAGATGTATAGTGAACGATTATAAACGTTACTGACGCACGGGTAGCAGTAGTAAACAAACGGAGGAGCCGCCGACCGAGAACCGGTCGCATTAGAACCCCGCCCCGCATACCGCCAGTACCCACCGCATCAACCGACCATGGACATCGAGGATCGGATCGCACGGCGTCAACGCACCGGCGACCGCCGCCGGCTCGTGCTCGACGAGCAGCAACTGAGCCCGGTCTGGCATCCCGAGGAGCCGATCGGGCGGGGGCAGCTCATCGAGCGGTTGCTCGATCACTTCGACCCCGTCTTCGACGGACGGGCGCCGCCCGACGGGTACCTCCACGGGCCGGGCGGGGCCGGGAAATCAGCCGTGGCGACCGCGCTCGCCGACCGGCTGTCGGCGTCGCTGTCGCCGCCGAGCGACGCCGTCTTCACCACGACTCGCGGGGGGAGCGCGCCCGGCGTCTCGTTCGTCTACGTCGACCTGCGGACGGCCGACTCGGCGTTCGAGTTCTCCCACGCCGTGCTCGACGCGCTCGTCGCCGAGTCGGTCCCCCGCCGCGGCGTCGGCACCGACGAGCTCCACGAGCGACTGGAGCGTCGCGTCCGCGGCGCCGGCCCGGTGGTGGTCGTCGCCGACCACGTCGGCGAACCCGAGACGGTCGACGTGGCGACGGTCGCCGAGCGGCTCGACGGCGTCGCGGGCGCGTTCGCGTGGCTCGCCGTCGGCCGGGCCGACCCCGACGCGGTCGGCGTCCCCGACGACGCCGTCGTCGTCGACGTGGAGGCGTACTCCCGCGCGACGCTCACGGACGTGCTCGCGTCGCGGGCCGACGACGGGCTCGGGCAGGGCGCGCTCGCCCACTCGGCGATCCGGCGGCTCGCGGAGTGGGCCGAAGGCGACGCCGGCGTCGCGCTCTCGGCGCTGTTGGGCGCCGTCGAGGCCGCCTCCGACGACGGCGACCCCGTCGTCGACGACGCCGACGTGGAGGCCGGGATGGCGGCCGTGCCGTGGCCGTGCGTCCCGCTGGGACGGGTGCTCACGCTCCCGGAGAACCGCGTTCGGACGCTCGCGTGTCTCGTCGACCTCCCGCCGGAGGAACGCGCTCCCGTGGGCGAGTGCGCCGCGCGGATCGCCGACCGCATCGACCTGACGGCGGCCACCGTCGAGCGGTTCCTCTACGAGCTCGCCGAGACCGGCGTCGTCGAGCGCGTCAGGGTCGACGACTCCGGCGGCCCGGGGAGGCCCCCGAGCCGGGTCGACCCGCGGTTCCCGACGCTGGCGTTCCGGCGGCTCGCGCGTCGCTGGAACGAGGACTCGTCAGCCTGACCTCCCGTTCGACGTATTCTACGATCACTGCCGGGTAACCGATAACGTAATACCCGGCGCCGCCGTGACACGTGATACCGAGGAGATCCGATGAGCGAACGAACCGAGGTGCTCGTGATCGGCGGCGGGTCGACCGGCTGCGGGGTGGCCCGCGATCTCGCCACCCGCGGGGTCGACGTGACGCTCGTCGAGCAGGGCAACCTCACGCACGGAACGACGGGGCGGATGCACGGCCTCCTCCACAGCGGCGGCCGGTACGCCGTTTCCGACCAGGCCAGCGCGCGCGAGTGTATCGAGGAGAACCGGGTGCTGCGCGACATCGCGAGCCACTGTGTGGAGATGACTGGGGGACTGTTCGTCAAGCGCCCGGAGGACACCGAGGAGTACTTCGAGGAGAAGCTGGCGGGGTGTCGCGACTGCGGCATCCCCGCGGAGGTGCTCACCGCCGAGGAGGCTCGGGAGGTCGAGCCGTTCCTCGCGGGCGACATCGACAGGGCGATCCGGGTGCCCGACGGCGCGGTCGACCCGTTTCGCCTGTGTGTCGCGAACGCCGCCGACGCCGAGGCCCACGGCGCCCGCATCGAGACGCACTCGCCGGTCACCGACGTGCTCGTCGAGGACGGCGAGGTCGTCGGGTGCGAGGTGACCCACGAATCGGGGTCGGGGAACCGGATCCACGGCCGCGAGGGCGGCACCGAGGAGATCTACGCCGATCACGTCGTCAACGCGACGGGCGCGTGGGCGGGCCGCGTCGGCGACATGGCCGGCGTCGACGTGGAAGTTCGACCCAGCAAGGGCGTGATGACCGTGATGAACGTCCGCGAGGTCGACACGGTGATCAACCGGTGCAAGCCGAAGGGCGACGCGGACATCGTCGTCCCCCACGAGACCACCTGCATCCTCGGCACCACCGACGAGGAGGTCGACGACCCCGAGGACTACCCGGAGGAGGCGTGGGAGGTCGACCTCATGATCGAGGAGCTGTCGAAGCTCGTGCCGATCCTCGACGGCGCCCGCACTATCCGTTCGTACTGGGGCGTCCGGCCGCTGTACGAGCCGCCGGGAACCGGCACCGAGGACCCCACCGACATCACGCGCGACTTCTTCCTGCTCGATCACGACGAGCGCGACGAACTGCCGGGGATGACCTCGATCGTCGGCGGGAAGTTCACTACCTACCGACTGATGGCCGAGCAGATCTCCGACCACGTCTGTGACCTCCTCGGCGTCGACGCCGAATGCACCACGGCTGACCGTCCGCTCCCCGGCAGCGAGAACTTCTCGACGCTGCGCGACTACATGGACGAGTTCGGCCTGCGCTCGCCGATCGGCCGCCGGAGCGTCCAGCGGCTCGGCTCCCGCGCCGACGAGGTGCTCGACACCGACGAGCCGAACCCCGTCGTCTGCCAGTGCGAGGCGGTCACGCGCGCGGAACTCCGGGACGCCATCGACGGCTCCGGCTCGGACCTGAACGCGGTCCGCCTGCGGACCCGCGCGTCGATGGGCAACTGTCAGGGCGGCTTCTGCGCCCACCGGATGGCGAACGAGCTCCACGACGCCGACGAGGCGTTCGACCGACCGACCGTCGACGCCGCCCTCGACGAACTGTGGCAGGAGCGCTGGAAGGGGCAGCGCCACGCGCTGTGGGGCGAACAGCTCTCGCAGGCGATGCTCAACCACCTGCTGCACGCGACGACGTTCAACCGCGACGGCGCCGCGCCCGAGGACTTCTCGGCATTCGACGCCGGCGCGGACGAATCGGCGGACGGGACGGGCGACTCCGGCGGCACTGACGACGCGAACGACGCCGGCGGTGCCGACGACGAACCCGGGCCGGCCGCCGCCGACGGCGGCGTGTCCACCCGCGACCGCGGAGGTGACGCGGGTGGCGATTGAGTCGGCCGTGGTCGTCGTCGGCGGCGGTCTCGCCGGCGCGACGGCGGCGCTGTCGGCGGCCCGCGAGGGCGCACACGTCCACCTCGTCTCCGCCAACGAGAGCACGCTCCGACAGGCGAGCGGGCTGATCGACGCGCTCGGCTACCCCGTCGCCGACGCGGGGCGGGAGGGCGACGACAACGACGGCGACGGCGGCAACGGGGTCGCCGCCGACTCAGGCCCGCTCGCGGACCCGTTCGCGGGGGTCGACGACCTCCCTGCCGACCACCCGTACCGACTGATCGGCGCCGATGCGCTCCGCGAGGGGCTCAGCCTGTTCGACGACACCGTCGGCGACCTGTACCGGGGCGGCCACACCGACCGCAACGCGCTCGTGGCGACCACCTCGGGGCGCGCCAAGCCGACGGCCCGGTACCCGCGGAGCATGGCGCCGGGACTCGTCAGCGACGAGCGCCCGACGCTCCTCGTGGGCTTCGAGGCCGCGACGGACTTCGACGCGCCGCTCGCGGCCGAGCGACTCTCTGCGGCGGGCGTCCCGTTCGACGTGACGGGCGCGACGATCGCGTTCCCCGGCGAGTACCGCGCGGACGCCGCCGTGACGCGGTTGGCGCACGCGCTGGAGCGGGATGAGGACGCAGGGGATGGGCGGACGACCCGTCAGCGACTCGCCGACCGCGTTCGCCCCCACCTGGACGACGCCGAACGCGTCGGATTTCCGGCGATCCTGGGCGATTCGCACGTCGAGGAGGTGCGCGCGGATCTGTCCGAGCGCCTCGGCGTCGAGGTGTTCGAGGTCCCGACGGGACCGCCGAGCCTCCCGGGGATCAGACTGTCGGACCGGCTGTTCGAGGCGCTCGACGATGCCGGCGTCTCGATGACGACGGGGACGCCGGTCGTCGACTTCGAGCCCGAGGAGGACGGCGCCGGCGGCGACCGGATCGACCGCGTGTTCATCGACCGCAACGGCGCGAGGATACCCTACGCGGCCGAGCAGTTCGTCCTCGCGACGGGCGGGCTCGTCGGGAAGGGGCTGGACTCGGATCGCGAACGCGCGACCGAGGCGGTGTTCGGCTGCCACGTCCCCCAGCCGGACGACCGCATGGAGTGGTCCGAGGGGGGCGCGTTCGCGGACCACGCGTTCGCGCGCTTCGGCGTTCGGATCGACGAACGGGGACGCCCGCTCGCCGCCGACGGGACGCCGGAGTTCGAGAACCTCTCGGCGGCCGGCGGGGTCGTCGGCGGGGCGGACGTTGCCCGCGAGAAGTCGGCGAGCGGGGTCTCGCTCGCCACGGGCTTGGTCGCGGGTCGGACCGCGGCCGAGGAGGTGTGACCGACATGCACGACACTCACGACACACACGACGACTGCGGCTGCGACGGCGGCGACGCGACGGAATCACCCACAGCGGCCGGCGGCGGGGAGCCGGCGACCGACGGCGGCACCGCGGGCGCCACGGGCGCCCCGGACGGCGCGGTCGCGGACGGCACAGCCACGGACGGCGGCACCGCGACCGAGTCCGGCGACGACTTCGAGCCGGTCGACGTGTTCGAGGGAACCGAGATGGACCTGCGTCCGGGCGCCGATTCCTGTTACAAGTGCACCTCCTGTGACACCTCCTGCCCGGTCGCGGAGGTGGACGACTCCTTCCCGGGACCGAAGTTCCAGGGTCCCGAGCAGTGGCGCCTCAAGCGCAAGGAGGACACCGAGATCGACGAGTCGATCACCGGCTGTTCCAACTGCATGCGCTGTGACGGCGCGTGTCCCTCGGACGTGCCGCTGTCACAGATGCACAACACCGCCCGGGGGGAGTACGTCGACAACCAGATGGACAAGCTGTCGCGTGAGTACCTCCGCAACCGGATCCTCGCCAACTACGGCACCCTCGCCGGCATCGGCTCGAAGGTGCCCCGGCTGACGAACGCGATCATGGGCAACTCGCTGGTCCAGAAACTCAACGAGAAGCTCCTCGGTATCACCGCCGAGCGCGACTTCCCGGAGTTCGCGGACCAGACGTTCCGGAGCTGGTGGAAACAGCGCGGCGGCCCGAACGTCGAGAGCGACGAGAAGCGGATCGCGTACTTCCACGGCGACTACGCCAACTACAACACCGTCGAGGTGGCGAAGGCGCTCGTCCGCGTGTACGAGGCGTTCGGCTACGAGATCCTCGTCCCCGACCAGCGCTGTTCGGGGACGCCGATGTTCGCCAACGGGATGCTCGACGACGCGCGCCGCTCGGCCGCCGTCAACGTCGAGAACCTCGGCGACGCGATCGAGCAGGGGTACGACGTGGTCGCCTCCTGCACCTCCTGCTCGATGGCGCTGCGTCAGGAGTACCCCGAGCTGTTCGACTTCGAGGGAACCGAGACGGTCGCGGCCAACACCTACGACGCGCTGGAGTACCTCCTGATCAACGAGAACGTGATCGACCCGCTGAGCGAGGTCGACGCCGCCGACCACGACATCCCCGACTTCGCGTACCACGCGCCGTGTCACTCCCGCAACCAGGGGCTCGACCGGCAGGCTGTGGAACTGTTCCGCCACCTCGACGGCGTCGACGTGGCGGACGTGGGCGACTCCTGTTCGGGCATCTCGGGGACCTACGGCTGGAAGGAGGAGAAGTACGAGTACTCGATGGAGATCGGCGAGGAGATGTTCGAGCACATGGAGCACGCCGAGGGCGAGACCGGGATGACCGAGTGTCCCACCTGCTCGATGCAGATGGAGCACGGCACCGGCTACGAGATCGACCACCCGTTGCAGGTGCTGGAGTCGGCCTTGGTCGACACCGACGTGGAGATCTGAGTACGGTTCGGCGAGAGGGTGGCGGGTCTGCGAGGGGCGACGCCCCGGCGGTCCGGGGGCGCTCGCCCCGTCAGTCGTCGCCCGGCGACTCGGCGGGCGTCGTCGTCCCGCGGCCGTCGTCGCGGCCAGTCCAATCGTAGCGACGCTGGAAGTACAGCGCGACGTTGACCAGCGCGAGCAGCACGGGGACCTCGATGAGCGGGCCCACGACGGTCGCGAACGCGACGCCCGAGCCGACGCCGAACACAGCCACGGCGACGGCGATGGCGAGTTCGAAGTTGTTCGAGGCGGCGGTGAAGCCGATCGCGGTCGTCGTCGAGTAGTCCGCGCCGACGCCGCGTCCCATCCCGAAGCTGACGAGGAAAATCACGACGAAGTAGATCGTGAGCGGCACCGCGATCAACAGCACGTCGCCGGGCGCCGCGACGATGTTGCCGCCCTGCGTCGCGAACATCACGACCACCGTGAACAGCAGCGCGACGAGCGTCAGCGGGTCCACGCGCGGCACGAACTCGTCCTCGTACCACGCCTCGCTCTTCACTTGGGTGCCGACGTAGCGACTCAGGAAGCCCGCGGCGAACGGGATCCCGAGGAACACGACGATCGCCTCGAACACCTGCATGGGCGCGATGTCGAACGTCGTGATCCCGGCGACGAGCGACTCCATCCCGAGCAGTGGCGGGAGTACGAGCGCGAAGAACCAGACGTACACCCCGTAGGTGAGGATCTGGAACAGGCTGTTGAACGCGACCAGTCCGGTGACGTACTCGGTCGAGCCGTCCGCGAGCTCGTTCCACACGAGCACCATCGCGATACACCGGGCCATCCCGATGAACACCAGCCCGAGGAAGTACTCCGGGCGGGCGGGCAGCCCCGGAACGACGCCGCCGAAGAACACGACCGCGAGCCCGAACATCAGCGTCGGCCCGATGAGCCAGTTCTGCACGAGGCTCAGGCCGAGCACGCGCCAGTTGCCGAAGACGGTCCGCAGCCGCGAGTAGTCGGCCTTCGCCAGCGGCGGGTACATCATCGCGATCAAGCCGATCTCGACGAGGTGGAGGTCCCGTATCGGCCGTGTCACCGACGGCGCGACGTACCCGAGGCCGACACCGACCGCCATCGCCCCGACGATCCAGACGGTGAGGTACTTGTCGAGGAAGTCCATCGAGCGCGGGTCGCCGCAGGCGTCACAGCCGCAGTTCGGCCCGTGCTCGTGGGCCCCGGCCGGCTCGCCGCTCACCGACCGACACCGCCGTCGTCCTCGTCGCCCTCGCGGGTTCCGAACGCCTCGTCGAACAGCGCGACGACCAGCGATTCGATCTCGTCGCGGATCGCCGCCACCTCCTCGGGCGACTTGCCGTCGGGGTCAGCGAGCGCCCAGTCGCGCGCCTCGACACCCTCTGCCAGCGACAGCGTCGAGCAGCCCATCGTCGCGACGTAGTCGCAGTCGTTCAGCTCGTCGTCGGTCACCGCCCGCGGGGTCCGGTCGGACACGTCGCTCCCGACCTCGGCCATCGCGTCGACGACCTCCTCGTGGACGTGATCGGCGGGGTGGGTCCCGCCGGTCAGCAGTTCCACGCGGTGGCCGAGCCCGCGGCGCTCGACCTCGCGCTCGGCGAACGCGTACGACATCTGCGAGCGCCCGGCGTTCTGCACGCAGACGAACGCGAGCCTGACGGGGTCGTCGCCCGCGCCGTCGGCAACGGCCGCGTCGCTGCCCGCGTCGGGAGCGGCGGCGTCCGCCGCGGCGTCCTCGTCGCTCATTCGTCCGCCGCGCGGGTCGCGTCGAGGGCGTCCAACAGCGCCTCCGCGCGCTCGGTGGTGTCGTAGTAGCGCCACTTGCCCTCCTTGCGTCGGACGAGCAGGCCGGCGTCGGTCAGCGTCGAGAGCGCGTGACTGACCGCCGAGGAGCTCACCTCGACCAGCGGCTCGAGCTCGCAGACGCACAACTCGCCGTCGGCCGCGGCGAGCAGGCGCGCCAGCCGGTAGCGCGTGTCGCTGCCGAGCGCCGACAGCGCGTCGAGCTCGGCCGCCTCCCCGCCGTCGACGACCCGGGCGCGCTCGGCCAGCGCGTGCAGGTCGTCGAGCCGGTCGTCCACGTCGGCCGCGCAGCACTCGCCCACCTCGTCCGCGATGAGGCGTTCGAGCCGGTCGGTCGTAGCCATACGAACGATTGAGAAAGTGTTCAAATGAACTTGTCGGTCCGGTCGTCGGGGACGGGCCGACCGGTCACGGGCGTTCCAGATCACCGGGAAGCGTCGCGGACGTTGAGGTGGTCCCACCGAGAAGTACGGGCGCCGCCGCGGCGGGTGGCTCCGCACTGGCGGCACGGGAGACGGGTTCCGTTCCAGTTCGCTCTCGACGTGCGGCCCGTCGGTCGCCGGCGCGTGGGCTCGGCGACCGGCCATGGCCGTTTTTCGAAGGGATGGGTGACGCGGTCGCGTACGACACAACCGCTCGTCAGTGAGTTCGTTGCCGCGGACGGGACGCCGATCTCGCCGCTCGTCGATCCCGTGGTGTTCGCAGGCGACGCGGTGGTTATGAGCGGCGTGTCCGTGGGCGGAGCGGCACAGGATCGCTCCGCCGACAGCCCGTCGCCTCGCTACGCTCGGCGACGCGTTGTTCGTGGGCGGTTCGGGCCACGCGACCTCGCTGCGCTCGGTCGCGGACACCTCACCGCCGTGGTCCGTCGCCTCGCTGCGCTCGGCGACGCTGTGCCCGTGGGCGGAGCGGCCCAGGACCGCTCCGCCGACAGCCCGTCGCCTCGCTACGCTCGGCGACGCATTACTCGCCGGCGGGGGTCTCCGCCCCCACCCGCGCGACGCCGATCGTCACCGGGACGCCCTCGACGGTCCACTCCTCGACGAGGTCGAAGTCGGCCTCGTCCCTGTCCACGAACGCGTCGGCACGGGTCTCCTCGGCAACGTACTCGCGGTGCTCGTCGACGAAGCCGGCGACGCGGTCGTCGGCGACGTCCAGCGAGACGCGGATGCGCTCGTCGACGTCGAGGTCGAGTTCCTTGCGCATCTCCTGGATCCGGCGGACCACGTCGCGGGCGTACCCCTCGGACTCCACGTCCTCGGTGAGTTCGGTGTCGACGTACACCGTCCCCGAGTCGAACTCCGCGCTCACGATGCCCTCGGGCGCCTGCGAGTGGAAGGTCACCATCTCCTCGTCCAGCTCGTACACCTCGCCGTCGACCTCGACCGCGAGGCGGCCGCTTGCCTCCAGATCCGCGCGGGTCGCACCCTGGATGGCTCCCATGACCTCCTGGGCGTCGCCGCCGAAGGCCGGGCCGAGCTTCGACATCTCGGGTTCGGCGACCTCGACGAGTTCGCCGTAGGAGTCGACCACTTCCACCGACCGGCTGTTCACGCGGTCGGCGAGCAGGTCGCGGAGGTTCGACACCGACGCGCGCGTCGCCCCGTCGCCGCTCTCGACGACGACGCGGGTGACGGGCCAGCGGAGCTTGCGCTCGGCGCGCTGGCGGGCGTTCGCGGCCGCCTCCTCGACGTCCCGGAGGACGGCCATGTCGGTTTCGAGCTGCTCGTCCCGCAGATCCTCGTCGATCTCGGGGTACGCGAGCTGGTGGACCGTCGTCGCCTCGCCGTCGAGGTGCTGGTACATCCGCTCGGTGAGGTACGGGGCGTACGGGGCAAGCAGCCGGGTGACCTCGCCGAGCACGGTCGCCATCGTGTCGTAGGCGGCGCGCTTGCTGGCGGAGTCCTCGTCCTCCCACATGCGCTCGCGGATCGCCTTCACGTAGAAGCGCGACACGTCGCCCGTGACGAAGTCGAGGAGGGCGTTGAGCGCGTCGTCGACCTCGTAGTCGTCCCACGCGGCGTCCATCTCGGCTTTCACGGTTTGGAGTCGCGAGAGCACCCACTCGTCGACGACCTCGAGCTCGGCGGCGTCGAGGTCGGGGTCTGCCGGGTCGTAGCCGTCCAGCTGCATGTACGGCAGCGGGAACCGGAAGACGTTCCAGAGGATGTTCAGGGTGGACTGCATCTCGTGGAGCCCGTCCCACTCGAACGCGAGGTTCTTCTCCTGCTGCTCGTGGCTGAGGAGGTAACACCGGAGGGGGTCGCGTCCGGCGGCGTCGATTGCCTCCTCGGGCTCGACGATGTTCCCCTTCGACTTGGACATCTTCGAGCCGTCGCCCATCGTCGTGAAGCCGTGCATGAGCACCTCGTCGTACGGGGACTCGCCGAGGGCGGCGGTGCCCATGCCCAGCTGCGACCAGAACCAGCCGCGGGTCTGGTCGTGCGCCTCGATGATGAGGTCGGCGGGCCACAGCTCCTCGAAGTCCGCCTCGTCGCTCGGGTAGCCGATGGTGCCGAGGCTGGCGACCGAGGAGTCGAACCACACGTCGAACACGTCCGGCACGCGCTCGTAGGTGGTGCCGTCCTCGGTGATGGACAGGTCGTCGACGGAGGGGCGGTGGAGGTCGATAGCGTCGGGGTCGATCTCCTGGTCGACGCGCTCGGCGAGCTCCTCGCGCGTGCCGACGACGATCAGGTCGTCGTCGTCGTACGTCTCGGCGTCCTCGGGCACCCAGATCGGGAGGGGGATGCCCCAGTAGCGCTGCCGGGAGACGTTCCAGTCGGGCGCCTCCTCGACGAAGTTGCGGAAGCGGCCCTCGCGGGCGGAGTGGGGGTGCCACTCGGCGTCGTCGATGTTGTCCAGCAGCTCGTCTTTGATCTCGGTGATCCGGATGAACCACTGGTCGGTCGCGAGGAAAACGATCGGCGTGTCACACCGCCAGCAGTGCCCGTAGCTGTGTTCGTGTGTCTCGCTGGCGAGCAGCAGGCCCTTCTCCTCCAGGTCCGCGATGATGTCGTCGTTGGCGTCGCGGACGAACTGGCCCGCGTAGTCGCCGCCGGCGTCGGTGTAGACGCCGTCGCCGCCGACGGGGCAGAAGGCCTCCAGGCCCAGCTCCTCGCCGCGCTCGAAGTCCTCCTGCCCGTGGCCGGGCGCGGAGTGCACGAGGCCCGTGCGGTCGGCCTCGACGTAGTCGGCGGTGTAGACCTCGCCGGCGCCCTCGAAGCTCGGATGCTCGGGCACCTCCTCGGCGAGCGGGTGGTCGTACTCCCAGCCGACCAGCTCCTCGCCGCCGTACTCGGCGACGACCTCGTAGTCGTCGTAGCGGCCGCGCCGGAGGGCGTCTTCGACGGTCGACTCGGCGAGGAACAGCGTCTCCGTCTCGCCGTCCTTCGTGGCTTCGACCGCTTGGTAGGTGAGGTCGCTGCCGACCGCGATGAAGGTGTTCGCGGGGATGGTCCACGGCGTCGTCGTCCAGATGACGAGGCTCCCCTCGCGGTCGCGGAGGGGGAACTTCACGTAGATCGAGGGCGATTCGATCTCCTCGTACTCGACCTCGTTGTTGGCGATGGCGGTCTCACACCGCGGGCACTGGGAGATGGAGCGTTTGCCCTGCTCGACGAGCCCGCGGTCGTGAACCCGCCGGAGCGCCCACCAGGCGGCCTCCATGTACTCCGGCTCGATGGTCTGGTAGGGGTCGTCCCAGTCCATCCAGGCGCCGATGGACTGGAAGTCCTCGTCCATGTTCTCGCGGTTGCGGACGGCGAACTCCCGGCACTCCTCGATGAAGTTCTCCATCCCGAACTCCTCGATGTCCTGTTTGGTGTCGAAGCCGAGCTCCTGCTCGACTTTCGTCTCGATGGGGAGCCCGTGCATGTCGTAGCCGGGGCGGTCGGTCACGTCGTGGCCGTTCATCCGCTTGTGACGGATGACGGTGTCCTTGAGGGTCTTGTTCCAGGCCGTCCCCAGGTGCATCTGGCCGGTCGTGTACGGCGGGCCGTCGACGAAGAAGAACGACGGGTCGTCGGCGTGCGCCTCCTTCGCCGTCTCGTAGGCGTCCGTCTCGTCCCAGCGCTCGGAGACGGCGGCCTCCACCGCCTCCGGCGTGTACTGGTCCGAGATGTCGCTGTCGTCCATGTTCGGTGTGAACCGGCGGGAGTACATCAAGTCGGTGGTCCACCGTCGCGGGTTCACACGGGGTCGAATCGACGCGCTCGTCCCCGCCTCCGCCATGCTCGCGTCGCCCCCGCAACCGCCCTCGTGTCGCCCCCACCACCGCGCTCGCGTCTCCCTCACCACCGCGCTCGCCGCCCTCCCAGCCGCGCCGCTCTCACCCCTGAGAACCGCGCCGGAGCGTTCATACGGACGCCACGGAAACCGCGACACAATGAGCGACGCCGACGACGCGGAGGAACCCGACGAGGAGGGTGCTGTCCGGGATGTCGTCCGCGTCGACGCCGCAGGGGACGAAGCCGACGACGAATCGGGAGACGACGACGGCGCGGACGCCGGCCCGCCGGTCGGCCGCGACGGCGTGATGGACCCGGACGACCTCGACATCCGCGGCCGGGACGGCGTCGACGAGACCGACGACGGGCGGTACGTCATCTCCACCGGCGAGGGACGACACGAGGACCTCCGGGACGAGGTTCCCGACGGCGCCCGCGACGGCGCGGGAACCGGGTCCGCCCGAGCTGGTTCCGACGGCGAGCGAGACGACAGGGAGGTCGGCGCCGACGGATGGGCCGGCGTCGAGGGGCGAGTGGACGGGCGAGCGGACGTGGACGACTCCGATCCGACAACCTCGCCGGCGCCGTCGTCGCCGCCGGATCGGGACGCAGCCGGCGACCCGCTGGAGGCGGTGGCGGACGAACTCGGCGCGCTCTCGGCGTCACACGGCTTCGCGCTCGCGGTCGCGGCTGGCGGGGAGACCGACACTCTCCGGGTCGCGTCGGGCGATCCGACGGACACGTTGGCGACGGCCCTGCGCTGGTACGCCCGCCGCGTCAACCCGGGCGAACCGGCCGAGGAGACGATCTCGAAACTGTTGGCGGCGTCGGACTTGAACGTCGAGTAGCCCGGGGCGCCGGGGGCGTCGCCGCCGTTCCGGTGACTCGTGCGGTCGGCGGACGAACCCGGAATTCAACCGTATCGAAACACTCGTGGTCCGAGTCCGCGTTCGACCGTCGTGTTAACTTTAGCATCGATTCCACCAGACGGCGAAGGCTTGGAGCCACGATTCTGCCGTCGGTGGCTCCACGTTGCTGAACGTATTTGAAAACGAAGAGGTTCTGCGTTTTACCTCACGAAAGACACGTTCGACAGCATTCCGATTTCCGTGGCGAGATATTTGAAATCGGAGTCCGAGCCGCTCCAGCGCGGCTTTGAGATAGTGCGCTCCATCGACGAGAAAAGTCGTTTGCTCGATCTGCTGTTTCTCGCGGAGTTCACGAAGGAACAGCACGGTGAGTTGCGTGGTTCTCGTCTGAAACAGCCTAACATGGAGGAATTCGTTCGTTTCGGGATCGACGGCAGCGTACAGCCAGTGTCGTTCGTTGTTGATCCGAATCACTGTCTCGTCGACTGCGATCTGATTCGGAGCTCCGTCGCCAGCCGGCTGTAGATCTGCCTTCTGTACCCAGTTATGAATCGCGGTACGACTCCGTTCGACACCCAACCTCTCAAGATACTGTTTGGTATTCGAAAGTGATAGACCCGCGAGATGGAGTTGAATACCGACTTCAATGATCTGCTCGGGTGTCCGCTCTCGCTCCACAAACTCCAAGTCGATCCACTCGATATCTCCGCTGAGGCGGTCGAATTCGGTCATAGATCACCCGAACCAACGACCGCCTCATTCCTAACTTAACACGGCCGCGTTCGACCGTCCCGACGTTTATCCGGAGGGGGACAGTAGTGGACGTATGATCGAACGCGTCCTCGTTCCGATGGACGAGTCCGAGACGGCCGAGCGGGCGCTCAGACACGCGCTCGAAGCCCACCCGGAGGCGGAGATCATCGTCCTCCACGTCGTGGGCGAACCGTCCGGCATGATGGGGGCGGCCGCGAGCCTGGCCCTCGAGGAGGACGCCGAGCAGGCTGGGGAGGACGCCGCGGACGACCTCTTCTCCCGGGCCGAAGAGATCGCGGCGGAGTACGGCGCGACGGTCGCGACCGAGGTGGGCTACGGAAGCGCGGCCAAGGAGATCGTCAGGCTGGCCGAGGCGGTCGACGTGGTCGTGATCGGCGCTCACACCGGAGGCGTCGCCGAGCGGTTGTTCGTCGGCAACGTCGCGAGGAGCATCGTCCAGAACTCGCCGGTCCCGGTGACGGTCGTCCACTGACGTTCCGCCCGGGCGAGTCAGCGGACACGCCGGCGACGGCGACGCGGCGGTGGGGCGCGACTCCTCCGTTCACTCCCGGTCGACCAGGTCCCCGTCGGAGAACTCGCTGAAGCACCGGAAACGGCGGTAGAACCGTGTCACTCCCCCGTCGGGCCGCCGTGGGTACCCGTGGGTTCGCACCCGGGTCACGAGGAACGCGCTGCCACAGTCCGGGCAGGGCGGCGCATCGAACACGCTCGCACGTTCGGCCGCCGTGACCATCACGTCTCGGGCTCGACCCCCCTGACGGAGCACACGTTCGGACGCGACGTGGAAAGCGGTAAGCCCCCGCCCTCCAAACCGGGTGACATGAGCGACGACGAGGGGCTCGCGCTGACGGTCCGCGGCGCGGCCAAGCGCGACGCCGGGCGCGGCATCGCGCGCCTGTCCGACACGGCGATGAGTGAACTCGGCGTGTTGTCCGGGGAGACGGTCGTGATCGCGGGCGAGCGCGAGACGGCGGCGAAGGTGTGGCCCGCCGGAACCGGCGCCGAGGACGGCGAGATCCTCGTCGACGGCGAGACCCGCGCCAACGCCGGCGCCAAGATCGGCGAGCGCGTGCGCGTCCACAAGGAGCGCGTCGGCGAGGCCGACGCCGTCACGCTGACCGCGCCCGCGGCGCTCGACGGCGTCGACATCGACGACGCGACGCTCGCCCGGGCGGCCAAGCGCGACCTCGACGGCCGCCCCGTCAGCGCGGGCGAGCAGGTGCGGATCCCGCACCTCGGCGGCAACGTGTTCGTCGTCCGCGCGACCCGTCCCGAGGGCCCGGTGAAGATCCACGACGGCACGAAGGTCGTCGTCGAACGGCGCGACCCCGGCGGGGCGGGCGCCGGCGACGCCGACGAGGGAGAGGAGGGTGCGGGCGACGGCGTGAACGCCTCCACGTCCGGCACGGGTGCGTCGCTCGACCTACCCACCCGCGACCGGCGTTCGGGGGGCGGCGCCGGTGCCGGTGCGGCCGGAGGCGAGGACGGCGCCGATGGGGCGTCGGATGCCGCCGCCGCGCCGTCGACGCCGCCCGCCGGCGGCGTCACCTACGAGGACATCGGCGGGCTCGACGACGAACTCGACCTGGTGCGCGAGACGATCGAACTCCCGCTGTCGGAGCCGGAGGTGTTCGCCCGCCTCGGCATCGACCCGCCGAAAGGGGTGCTGCTGCACGGGCCGCCGGGAACCGGGAAGACGCTGATCGCGAAGGCCGTCGCCAACGAGGTCGACGCCACCTTCATCTCCGTGTCCGGTCCCGAGATCACCTCGAAGTACAAGGGCGAAAGCGAGGAGAAGCTCCGGGAGATCTTCGCGGAGGCCGACGAGTCGGCGCCGGCGATAATCTTCTTCGACGAGATCGACTCGATCGCGGGCCAGCGCGAGGACGGCGGCGACATGGAGAACCGGATCGTCGGCCAGCTCCTCTCGCTGATGGACGGCCTCGACGCCCGGGAGGACGTGATCGTCATCGGCGCGACGAACCGCGTCGACTCGATCGACCCCGCGCTCCGGCGCGGCGGCCGCTTCGACCGCGAGATCGAGATCGGCGTCCCCGGCGAGGCCGGCCGCCGCGAGATCCTGGAGGTCCACACCCGCCGGATGCCCCTCGCCGACGACGTGGAGGTCGCCCGCCTCGCCGCGCGGACGTACGGCTTCGTCGGCGCGGACATCGACTCGCTGACGACCGAGGCCGCGCTGACCGCGCTCCGCCGCGCCCGCCACGCCGACAGCGAGGTCGACCTCGCGACCGTCGAGGTGATCCGGGCGGACTTCGAGTCGGCCCTGGCGGCGGTCGAGCCGTCCGCGATGCGCGAGTACGTCGCCGAACAGCCCGACACCACCTTCGACGACGTCGGCGGGCTGACGGAGGCGAAGAAGACGCTCGAACGCGCGGTCACGTGGCCGCTCACGTACGCGCCGCTGTTCGACGCCGCCGGCGCCGACCCGCCGACCGGCGTGCTCCTCTACGGCCCGCCCGGAACCGGGAAGACGCTGCTCGCGCGGGCCATCGCCGGCGAGTCGGAGGTGAACTTCATCGAGGTCGCCGGGCCGGAGCTGCTCGACCGCTACGTCGGCGAGTCCGAGAAGGCGGTCCGGGAGGTGTTCGAGCGCGCCAGACAGGCCGCGCCCAGTATCATCTTCTTCGACGAGATCGACGCCATCGCGACCGACCGCGACGGCATGGGTGACTCCTCGGGCGTCGGCGAGCGCGTCGTCTCCCAGCTGCTCACCGAGCTAGACCGTGCCAGCAGCAACCCCAACCTCGCGGTCATCGCGGCGACGAACCGCCGGGAGGCGCTCGACGACGCGCTCGTGCGCCCCGGCCGCCTGGAGAGCCACGTCGAGGTGCCCCTGCCCGACGTGGAGGGCCGCCGGAAGATCCTCGCGGTCCACACCGAGCGCACGCCGCTCGCCGAGGACGTGGACCTGGACGACGTGGCCGACCACACCGAGGGGTACTCCGGGGCGGAACTCACGGCGGTCGTGCGCGAGGCGACGATGCGGGCCGTCGAGCGCGTCGCCGACGAGTTCGGCGAGGACGCGAACGACCACGCCGACGCGCTGTCGGTGACGATGAGCGACTTCGAAGCGGCGATGGAGCGGGTCGCGCCGCCCGAGGCGCATGAGTGAATAAGGTGGGTCGAGCGTGGCGGGGTTCGTCGAGCGCGACGGCTTCGTGAACAAGTGCGCCATCTCGACATGGGAGCTGCTTTACGTAGTTGGTGAGCCTGGCTTTGATCTCCGTCGATCTGCACCGAGGATGCGGCCTGGAGGGCGGATCAGGCGGCCGTATTCGTGGGGATCAGATAAAATTAAATTTGTTTCACCCAGGTTGGTCACCTTTACATAATCACGGTTTTGATGACAGGTAGACAAAGGATGTCCTCGGCATTTTCTCTCATTCCCAATTTACAGACTCCAGACGTTGACCGTGGAGATTCGGTTGTTGTTGACTTATATATCGGTGGAACAACCAAACTTGGAGAAAACAAATTGATTATTAATTGGGACTATGAGGATCTAATCTCAGAAGACCCGGGAGAAATCATACTTGGATATGAGCGTGAGACAACAACAATTAAAGAATATTTGGAAGGAGAGCCTGAGGTGACATTAGCGACAGAAGTCGTGAATCTGGATGAATTTGATGCAGCCGATGAGCTTCGTGACGTTGGTTATGTCGAAGATATGAAAGATATAGGGCATATAGACGGGGCTGCTGACCTAGAAATACAGCGGGTAGAGCCTGCCTCTAGTAGTTCTGTGGACAATATCACTCATGAGATCAATCCATCAGGGGCATCTCTGACATTGCCAAATTGGCTCACTAGTGATTCTTCCGAGTTTAGTAAAACCTCCAGAGCATTTGATTCAGGCAATCCTTCTAAGGAGGATGCTCCCAATGGAATTCCCCAGATTACCTCTGAAATGAGACAGGATTTCCCGCCGTTTAGGTTAAGACTGAATATCAAAGATACCGCAACTCCGGGAGACTATTCGATAAAATTCATTCTATTTTATAATGATCCCTCATTAAGAAGAACATTTTTTGATCGTCAAGAGGTAACCTTCCACGTGAACTCGCGACGTGAGGAGTTGGAGCCTATTCCTACATGGATTGCTGTAATTAGTGGCATCGTAGCTGTTCTGAGTTTAGCTATACAAGCAAATATTTTCACAACAGCTATCAATATTCTTGCTAGGGTCTTGTGATCACAATCTGTTCTTATTGTCTTTAATAGATGACCGGATATCATAGAATAGACAACCGCGTAACTTCCGGTTACAACTATGTCTCTGCGTTCTACAGAAAATCATTCGCGTTCGACAAATCTGAGTGACCTCTCGTCTGCCGAGAGTCCTGCGGCGTAGCCTTTGCACTGCATTCAGCGTCTGATAGATATCCCGGACCACAAAGGCATGATCTCCTCCGGCTCTCGGCCGCCGCGATACCCTTCACCCGACTCAACACGCCTAACGCGTCGCTCCGAACACAGAGAAACCCGAGACTACGCGACTCGAACGCACGGAAGAATGGGGTCGGAGGGATTTGAACCCCCGATCGACTGATATCTCCGGTCGGCACCTCGGTACTCCAGAGGGTCGTCGTCGCGTCCGATGATCAGTCGGACGCTCGGTATATCAGTCTGGAGTTCGTCACCGGGCGCGTTGCCTCTGGAGTCAGTCGCCATACCGGGCTTGGCCACGACCCCGTGCACTCCTCACTATCCCGGAGCGCCGTAAAGGGATTTCGATCGGATCCGCTATTCGCGGTCGGTCTCGCCCCACGGGCACTCCTGGCACTTGTACGCCGTCACGAACTCCATCACGCTCGGCATGTAGCCCACCGAGATCACGTCGCCGCCGCACTCGGGGCACTCACGGTCGGCGTCCTCGATCGGCTCGGCGTCCATCACGGAGTCGCCCTCGACCAGCTCGGCGAGCTTCTCCGGCGTGACCATCCGTCCCTCGACGACGCGATTGCTCATGCTCCGGCGTCGGCGGCCGATCGGGTAAAAACTCGCGGTCCGAACGGGACGGCGCGCGACCGGTTCCCTCGGGTCAGCCGACGCGGCGTCGGCTCACAGCCAGGGTTCGCGGGAGGGCTCGTCGTCGGAGTCGTCGTCGTCGGAGGCGTCGTCCGCCCCGTCGGCGTCGCCCGCGGAGTCGACGGGGTCGATCCCCGCCGCCGGCGCCGTCGGCGAGCTGCCGAAGGCGACGCCGGCGTCGGACTCGGAACCGTCGTCGGCCGCGTCCTCGGCCGCGTCGGCGTCGATCTCGTCGCCGCCGTCGGTGGTGACCGCGCCCCCGTGGGTCGGCTCCGGGGCGGCGTCGACCGCCGCCGCGCCGGCGTCGGGACCGTCGGCATCCTCGCCGGCGACGCCCTCGTCGTCGGAGTTCGGGTCGTACGCGAACAGCCCGGTGACGACGAGCACGCCGAGCGCGACCGGCTGCTCGGTCGGGAGCAGCCCCAGCACCGACAGCGAGAGGATGCCCAGCGCGACCGACGAGCCGAAGCGGAAGCGGTCGATGTCGACGCGCCCGCGCAGGTGGTCGCCCGCCAGCGCGATCGACAGCGCGAACGCGACGCCGACGCCGGCGGCCGCGCCGGCGCGAGCGAGCAGGTCGGGGTTCAGCGAGACCATCAGCTCCGCGCCGGCGGGCTGGAACGACGCGAGCAACCCGAGTCCGATGATCGCGCCGGGGCTGGGGAGGTACTCGCCGATCTCCGCGCTGGCGGTCTTGGCGGCGATCGCGAGGATCACCAGGCCGGCGAAGCGGTGGAACACGTCGGGGTTCAGCAGGCTCTGGATCGTCTCCGCCAGCGCCGCCTCCGCCATCGCCACGGGGACGATGAGTGCGCCCAGCAGGAGGATGGAGGCCGCCTTCTCGCGGGGGGTTCCGTCCATCTCGGCGAGCACGACCGCCATCGTGGCCGAGCCGCCGAAGATGAGCAGCCCGGTCTCGATGATGCCGAACGGAACCGTGAGCGCGCCCGCGATGACGAGCGCGGGGAAGATGCCGTCGATAAGCGGCAGCGCCATGACGGTCGCGAGCAGTCGGGTGGCGCCGCCGACGCGCCGCTCCAGACGGAGCGCGATCGGGTGTGCTGAGGTACTCACGGCTCAGCGATACGACCCGGCATAACCCACGACCGGATGGGAGTCTGGTGACGAACCGGAGCTGACCGACGCTCGGGCGGAGCAACGCGCGAGGCGTTCTCCTGTGCACCAGTCGAGCCCGCGTTTGAACGGGATAAATGTCGGGAGTGCAGCGTTGTCGCTCACCCGGCCGACGATACCCGTTCCAATGCGGGACTCGAAGTCCATACTCCCACTGTATCGTAGGTGAGACTTAATCGTTGCGTGGGACGTGCCCACACGGTGCGAACGGTTTCTCACCGTTCTTTAAATACTAGTGCTACGGTTCCTCGGCAACCGGCCGATATCCCCGTGACACTCTCGGGATCGGGCGCTCCGCCGAGCAATTCTTGCGAGCCACACCGGTCGCCGTGGGACTCCCATCGACGCCGTCCGCCTCGCGCCCGAGGTTGGTCCCCGTGGATCGACACGCGTGGATATGCATCTCAGTGCACGTCCGTCCGCCGCGACAGGGAGAATTCGGCGGGATCTGTACACGTCCGTGTGTTACTCACTGTCCAAGCGCCCCGGTTCTCGCAACGTTTTTGCGGTGTCCCCGAACACCGTTGATATGGCGAACGACGGGTCCCACGGAAGTCCGTTCTCACAGAAGCTGGAGGTACCGGAAGCGCTGACGTTCGACGACGTCCTCTTGCGCCCCAAGGAAAGCCGGGTCGAGCCCGACGAGGCCGACGTGTCCACGCGGGTGTCCACCAACGTCGAGCTAACTACCCCCGTCCTCTCGGCGGCGATGGACACCGTCACCGAGTCAGAGATGGCCATCGCGATGGCCCGCGAGGGCGGGCTCGGCGTGCTCCACCGCAACATGACCGTCGAGGAGACGGCCGCTGAGGTCGAGCGCGTCAAGCGCGCCGACGAACTCGTGATCCGACGCGAGAACGTCGTCACCGCCTCCCCCGACCAGACCGTCCGCGAGGTCGACGCGATGATGGAACACGAGGGCGTCTCCGGCGCCCCCGTCGTCGACGACGACGACGCCGTGCTCGGCATCATCTCGGGCACCGACATCCGGCCGTACCTGGAGGTCGGCGAGTCCGACGCCGTCCGCGAGGCGATGACCGACGAGGTCATCACCGCGCCCGCGGACGTCGACGCCCGCGAGGCGCTGGAGCTCATGTACGACCACAAGATCGAGCGCGTCCCCGTCGTCGACGACGAGGACCGCCTCGTCGGCCTGGTGACGATGCAGGGCACCCTCGCGCGCCGCGAGCACACCGACGCCGCCCGCGACGAGTCGGGCTCGCTGCTCGTCGGCGTCGCCGTCGGCCCCTTCGAGGAGGAGCGCGCAGTCGCCGCCGACGAGGCCGGCGCGGACGTGCTGTTCATCGACTGCGCGCACGCGCACAACCTGAACGTCCTCGACTCCGCCCGCGCCATCAAGGGCGAGGTCGACGCCGACGTGATCGTCGGCAACATCGGCACCCGGGAGGCCGCCGAGGCCGCCGTCGACTTCGCCGACGGCCTCAAGGTCGGCATCGGCCCGGGCTCCATCTGCACCACGCGCGTCGTGAGCGGGGCCGGGATGCCCCAGATCACCGCCGTCGCGCAGGTGGCCGACGTGGCCGCTCGCGAGGGAGTCCCCGTCATCGCGGACGGCGGGATCCGCTACTCCGGCGACGCGATCAAGGCGATCGCCGCCGGCGCCGACGCCGTCATGCTCGGCTCGTACTTCGCCGGCACCGACGAGGCGCCCGGCCGCGTCATCACGATGAACGGCAAGCGCTACAAGCAGTACCGCGGCATGGGCTCGGTGGGCGCGATGTCGGAGGGCGGCGGCGACCGCTACCTCAAGGACGCCGAGGAGGACGAGGAGTTCGTCCCCGAGGGCGTCGAGGCGGCGACGCCGTACAAGGGGTCGCTCTCCTCGGAGCTGCACCAGCTCGTCGGCGGCATGCGCTCGGGCATGGGCTACGTCGGCGCCGAGACGCTCCCCGGCTTCAAGGAGCGCGCGGAGTTCGTCCGCGTCTCCCAGGCCGGCCAGACCGAGGGCCACCCCCACGACGTGACGATCACCGACGAGGCGCCGAACTACAGTCCCGAGTGACGGGCTCGCCGGATCGAGCGCGGGCTCGGGACCGGATGCGTTCCAGTAGCTGTGTTCGGCGATACCGGCTTCCTCGGCCGGTAGCCTTTCGATGGCGCCCGACGTACGACCCGTCGGTGGTTGGTGGCCACCGCGGATAGTGGGGCACAACAGCAGGCGTGACGCGAGATCGTCACCCGACCCACCCGTTTTCGGCAGGGGCCTCCCGCATCGCATACGGTTAAGTACCCGGCGGTGACAACACCAATCGATGGCCGGACGGCGTCGGTACGCTCGAACGCTCGCCCGATCGGGAGTGGCCGGGCCGGCATGCGGTACGGGGACGTTTGGTATCGATCCGTCCGTCACCGACGGACGGGCAGGGGAGAGGAGAGAGCATGAGTGAGGACACAGACACCACGGCGTCCGAGTCGGCCGCGGAGCGGCCGGTCGTCCTCGTCGTCGAGGACGAGCCCGACCTCGCGGACCTGTACGCGGCGTGGCTCGGCGGCGACTACGAGGTCCGGACCGCATACGGCGGGCAGGCGGCCCTCGAGGAGCTCGACGACGCCGTCGACGTGATCCTCCTCGACCGGCGGATGCCGGGACTGTCCGGCGACGAGGTCCTCGACGAGGTGCGCGACCGCGGCATCGACGCCCGCGTCGCGATGGTCACCGCCGTCGAGCCGGACTTCGACATCATCGAGATGGGGTTCGACGACTACCTCGTCAAGCCGGTCACCCGGGAGTCGCTGTTGGACACCGTCGAGGGACTGTACACCCGGTCGACGTACGACTCGCGGGTCCAGGAGTTCTTCGCGGTCTCCTCGAAGATGGCAGTCCTCGAGGCCGAGAAGGGCCGCGCCGCGCTCGAGGAGTCCGCGGAGTACGAGACGCTCGAACGCCGGGCGGCCACCCTGCGCGAGGAGCTCGACGAGGACGTCGCCGGCTTCGGCGACGACGAGTTCGAGCGGGTCTTCCGCGACCTCGACGGCGCCGACGCGGACGGCGACCTGGTCGACGACGACGAGTTCGAGGACATCTGAGGGAGTCCGAGCCGCCGCGACGACGCTTTTCGCGACACCGAGAGAACAGCGACGGCGACGCCGTCACGAGCAGGTAATCGGGGGACGGGTCGTCGGGAGACGAGCAGTCAGGAGACGAGTCGTCAGGAAGCGAGTCGCCGGGAGAACGTCGTCAGGAGAGGAACCGCTCCAGCCGCGCCATCGCCTCCTTGAGGTCGTCGAGCCCGGTCGCATACGAGATGCGGATGTGACCCTCGCCGCCGGCGCCGAAGGCGGTGCCGGGGACGGCCGCGACGCCCTCCGCCTCCAGCAGCTCGGTCGCGAACGCGCGGGCGTCGCCGTCGGGCGCGACGTCGGCGACGCGGGGGAACGCGTAGAAGGCGCCGCCCGGCTCCGCCACGTCGATGCCGAGCTCGCGCAGCCGCGAGACGACGTAGCGTCGGCGCCGGTCGTACTCGCGGCGCATCCGTTCGACCTCGTCGTCGCACCGTTCGATAGCCGACAGCGCGGCGTGCTGCGCGGTCGTCGGCGCCGACAGCATCGCGTACTGGTGGACCTTCGTCATCGCGTCGATCGCCGTCTCGGGGCCCATCGCATAGCCCAGCCGGAGGCCGGTCATCGCGTACGCCTTCGAGAAGCCGTTGATGACGACCGTGCGCTCGCGCATCCCCGGGCGCGTCGCCACCGACTGGTGGTCCCCTTCGTAGGTGAGCGCGGCGTAGATCTCGTCGGCGATCACGAGCAGGTCGTGCTCGCGACAGAAGTCGGCGACGGCGTCCATCTCGTCGGCGTCCATCGTCGCGCCCGTGGGGTTGTTCGGGTAACACAGCACGAGCACGTCGGCCTCATCGGCGCCCGCCTCCAGGAGCGCCTCGGGCGTGAGCGCCCAGTCGTCCTCGTGGTGGGTGTGAACCGGAAGGGGCTCCCCGCCGGCGAAGCGCACGCCGGGCTCGTAGGAGACGTACGTCGGCGTCGGGAGCGCGACCGTGTCGCCGGGGTTCACGAACGCCCTAAACGCCAGGTCGACCGCCTCGGACGCGCCCGTCGTGACGAGGATCTCCGTGTCGGGGTCGTACGACTGGCCGTAGCGGGTGACGCGCCCGGCGATCGCCTCCCGGAGGTCGAGCATCCCCCGGTTGGCGGTGTAGCTGGTGCGGCCGCGCTCCAGCGAGTCGATCGCCGCCGAGCGCGCGGCCCACGGCGCCGTGAAGTCCGGCTCGCCGACGCCCAGCGAGATCACGTCGTCGCGGTTCTCCGCGACCTCGAAGAACTCGCGGATCCCCGACGGCGGCACCGACTCGACGCGGTCGGCCGGCGCGAAGCGGGAGGGTCCGCCCTCCGTCCGCGCGGAGCCCTCAGCGGTGCCGCCGTCGGTCTCGGCTCGGTCGTCGTTCCCGTTCATGGCGTAACGGAGAGCCGGTCGTCGTCGTCGTGGTCGGTGAAGCGGATCCCCCGTTCCTTGAACGTCTCCATCACGTAGTGGGTGACCGTCTTCGTCACCGCCGGCAGCGGCGCCACCTCCTCGGAGACGAACCGCGACACGTCGCCCATCGACGAGCCGGAGACGTTGACCGCGAAGTCGTAATCGCCCGACATCAGCCGCAGCGAGTCGACCGCCGGCGACTCCGCGATCCGGCGGGCCACGTCGTCGTAGTCGGTCTCGCGGTCGAGCTCGACGTTCACCTCGACGACGGCGCTGACGCGCTCCTCGTCGGTGGCCTCCCAGTCGACGACGGCGGTGTAGCCGCGCAGGGCCCCCGACGCCTCCAGCTCGGCGATCTTCTCCTCGACGGCCGCCTCGTCCAGGCCGGTCTGGCGGGCCAGGTCGGCGGTGGACTCGCGGGCGTCGGCGACGAGCGCGTCTATCAGGGATCGGGTAGCCTCGTCCATACTCCCCGACTCGTTCGCCCGGCCAAAGCGGTTTCGCCCGGTGCGATATCAGCGAACACACCACACGACCGGCTCGACGCCGGGACACACGGTCGGATCGATGCCGAGACACACGACCGGGTCGACGCCGAGGGACTCGTTCGGATTCGGATCGCTCAAACCCCACAGCCCCCACGAACGGGTATGAACTACATCGCCTGGTCGGTGGTGGCGCTGGCGGCGTACTCGTTCGTCGCGCCGCTGATGCGACTGGCGACCGCCGGCGAGGGTGCCATCCCGAGCACGGTCGCCGCGTTCGTCGCCAACTCGGTGCTCGTGGTCGCGACGCTCGCCGTCATCGGCTTCACCGGCGACGGCGTCGTCGAGCACCTCGCGGACCCGCGGATGCGCTACGTGCTCGGAGCGGGCGCCTGTCTCGCGGTCGGCATCCTCGCGTACTACCGCGCGCTGGCGGTCGGCCGGGTGTCGATCGTCGCGCCCATCTTCGCGATGTTCTTCGTCGCCTCCTCGGCGGTCGGCGTCGTCCTCCTCGACGAGCCCGTCACCGCTCGGAAGCTCCTCGGCGTCGGGTTCGCGATGGTCGCCGTCGTCCTCGTCGCCGGCGAGTAGTCCCCGGGATTGTCACGGGACGCGACCGCCGTCGGCGACGCGAACGTTTTTGACCGATGCGGGGACCAGACGCCCCGAATGTCCGGAGCGCCCCCGAACCCGGAGAACCCGCCCGAGTACGACTCCCCCGCGATCCGTTCGCGCGGGATCGACGTGCGAACGCTCACGGATGCGGGTCGCGACGGCGCCGGAACCGGCGGCCGGTCGCACCGTCCCGGCGGCACGCCCCGCGCCGGCGCCGCACGTCGCCCCGTGGCCGCCGTCCGTCCCAACGTGGTCCGCGAACTACACCGCCGACTTCCAATCGTCGTCGCCGTCGCAGTCGCCCTCGCGCTCGTCGCACAGGCGGTCTCCGTCGGTATCGAGGCGACCGTCGCGACCGTGGATCCGGCCGCACTCCGAGTTCCCGGGGTGGGAACCGGACTCGACCGTCTCGCCGCCGTGGGTGCGCTCGCGGCCCTTGTATGCGAGTCCGTCGCCGCCGCTCTCGCCGCCTACGGTGTCGCCATCGCGTTCGTCCGTGTCGCCGCCGCGTAGCCTTTCAGCGACCTTTTGTACGGCCGTGCCGAACCCCGGGACATGACCGAATTCGAGAAGGACGACAGCGTCGTGCTGCACGACGAGCACAGCGAGTTCGACGGCGAGACCGGCACCGTGACGCAGGTCATGGAGACGATGTTCGGCGACGCCACCTACACGATCAGCTTCGAGGAGGGCCAGGAGCAGGGCGTTCCCGCGGACGCGCTGGAGGCCGCCGGCGACGCGGACGACGACGAGGAGTAACCGTTCTCGGGGGCGACCCGCCTCCGTTTCAACGCGCTTACGTGATTTCCCCCGCCAGCGACGCGTATGGTGACGGTTCCCGATCGCAGACGAACGGCGGCGCTCGCGCTCGTTTCCGTCCTCGTCGTGACCGGAGCGATGCTCGTTCCGGTGCTCTCCAGTCACATCGCCGCCGCCCGGACCGACCGGGTCGCCGTGTCCGCGACCGGCGCGTCGGTGATCGACGACGGCGACCGTTTCGTCGTCTCGCTCCGGATCGATAACCCGACGCCGGCGCCGATAGTCGTTCGCGAGTCGTCCAGCCGGTCCGGAGTCGCGGTGTTCGCCGGCGACGACCGCCTCGGTCTGTCCCGCGGGATCGCCGTCTCGGGCGCCCGGGTGCCCGCCGACGGCTCGGCGACGATGACGATGACGTTCGACGTGGCCGAGGCGTACCGTCCGGCGACGCGCGAGACGGTCGCCGGGGCCGAGGTCCGCGGGTCGCTGCCCGTCGAGATCGCCGGCTTCGAGACGGCGCTGAACGTTCGGGCGGCCGTGGGGGCCGACTGATGGGCGAGGTCAGATATCGCGCCTCGCGCCCGGAGACCCTCGCGCTCGCGCTCCTGCTGTCGGCGCTGGGGGCGGCGCTCACGTTCGTCTGGATCCAGGGCGGCGGGCGCTATCCGGCGGCATTGCCGACGCCGGGATGGGTGCCCGCTGCGCTGACGCTCGTCGCCGGGGTCGCGCTGTCGTCGCTTCGGCTCGAACTCACCAGCGCCGTGGCCGTCATCATCCTCGTGCTCCCGCTGTCGTACGTCGGCTACATGGGATTGGTCCTCTCGCCGCAGCTGCTCGCGGGCTGGGCGGTCAACGACCTCCTGCTGCTGTTCACCTACGGCGCGGGCGGTCAGGGCTTTCTCGCGTGGCTCGTCTCGTTCCCGATGGTGTTCGTCGCCGGCTTCGGCACCCACCTCGTCGCCGACGAACTGTACAACGGGTGAGTCCGCGGCTGTGCCGACGCGTGAGACCGGATCAGGCGATAGCGAGAACCGGACGCCCCCGCGATGTGGGGATCGAACGGTGGCGTCCGGAGTCGAACCCTTTTCACGCCGACCCCCGTATCCCCGCCGATGAGCTCCGTTCCCTTCCACTACGTCGATCTGCGGGCCTTCTGCTACGCCACCGAGGACGAGAAGCGCGTCGAGGACGCGCTTCGGACGTTCCTCCCCGATGAGTTCGAGATCGACCGGGTCGTCAACGCCGGCCACCACGGCGACCGCATCGTCGTGGTCTCGGCGCGCGTCGAGCGCGCCGACGACGTGCGCCACGTCCTCTCGAAGCTCTCCGATCTGGCGGAGTGGGACCGCGTGCTCGCCGAACTGGACGAGCGCGTCGACGACAACAACTCGCTGTTCCTCCGGCTCGACAAGCAGGCCGCGTTCAAAGGCAGCGCAGAACTCGGCCCGGGGATCACCTTCCGCGCGAAGGTGGAGGCGTACCCCGCCAAACACGAGACGGCCGTGAAGAACGCCCGCGAGACGTTCGAGGAGTTGGCAGAGGAGGCGGGCGGCGCGGGCGAGTCCGGCGGCGAGGCGGCCTGAAGGGCTACGGTCCGAACCCCAGGCCGGCGCTCGCTCGCCCGCTCAGGGCCACTTGATCGAACAGCCGCGGCTCGGCCCCGGATCGAGGGGAACGTCCTCGCCCGCGAGCACGGCGTCGATGGCGTCATCGATGTAGATCTCGGTCGACTCCTCGTCGGGGTTGAGCGCGTCGTCGAGGCGGCCGTGGTACGCGAGGGTGAACGCGCCGTCGCCCTCGTTGCGAAGCAGGAAGGGATCGGGCGTGCAGACCGCGCCGTACGCCTCGGCAACCGCGGCGGTCTCGTCGCGGAGGTACGCGTCGTAGGCCACCTCTCCGGATTCGACGTACTCGATCATCTTCTCGACGGAGTCCTCTGGGTACTCGTCGGCGTCGTTGGGGTTGATCCCGACGACCGCGCAGTCGTCGTACTCGGCGGCAACGCGGTTCAGCAGGTCGAACTTCGCCTGCGCGTACGGACAGTGGTTGCAGGTAAACACGACCAGTACGGCCGAGTGGTCGGCGAAGTCCGCGAGGGCGTGCGTCTCGCCGTCGACGCCGGGGAGTTCGAAGTCGGGTGCGGCGTCGCCGCGGGCGAGCTCGGAGTCGGAATCGGTCTGGACCATATCGGTGGTTGGTGTGGATCGGAGAAAGTCGTTGGGCCCAGGATCGGGAGCGGAGCTCCGCGAGGCTGCGTGACCGGCGAAACTATTTGTCTCAGAATTCACTATGAATTCACAGAGATGAGCCGAACGTCCATCCCGATCGACTCGGCGACGAAGGATCGTCTCTCCGATCTGAAGCGGGAGGACGAGACGTGGGACGAGTTCCTGATCCGGATCACCAGCGACGAGCAGCCGATCGAGTTCGGTGCGTGGTCGGACGACGAGGCCGACGAGGCCATGCAGCGGCTCCGCGAGGGGCGGGAGCGCCCCGAGTAATGGTATTTCTCCACTCCTCAACGATCATCCAGTATCTCCGCGGGGACGAGACCGTCCGCGACTATATCGACGGCCGCGAGCCGTGGTGGACCTCCACGATCTGCGTGTACGAGGTGATCAACGGTCGACTCGGACGAGGGCAAACCGACGTGAGTCAAAACAGGGAACGAATCGCGGATCGAATCGACGAGAGGAGTCCTCCCGATTTCGACTCGACGGCTTCGGACTCGGACACGCGCTCAGTTTTCATCGACCCGTCCAGCGCGACACCCGGCGACCGCGATTCCGAGAAGTCGGTATCACCGACACCGGCGGTCGTGGCGATCGAATCCGCGTCCATCGGTTCGGGAGACTGGACCCCTTCGCTCCGCTCGGCTACGTCGTCGTGAGAGATCGGAGAAAAGACGCTGTGTCCACAACTTCGACACTGCCCGAGGTTCGCGTTGTGGACCGTGTGGCACCTGTCGCACTCCCAGGGCATGCTCGCGGCCTCACGCCAATCCCTCTTGGTACTGTTGGAAGATCGGTGTTCACAAAACCGCGATCTGCGTTGAGACGGCGACGCGCCGCCGCGGACGAAGAACCCCTCCTCAATCAGCCGCCGACGGCGCCGTGTGGAACGGCTGCGTGGCGATCGACTCCCGAAGCCGCGGCAGCGCGTCGCGGCCGTGCTCGTGGGCCGCGGTGACGACCGCGAACACCTCCTCCCTGCTCACCTTCACGCCCTCGCCCGTTACCGCGCGCTCGGGGTGCTTCGACAGTTCGCGCAGCGTCCCGACCGCCAGCAGGTACGGGATGGTCCACGCCGCGAGGGTGTTGCCCTCGACCAGCGGGACGTGTTCGAGGTACGTCTGCGCGCCGTCGAGGAAGCCGCGCGCGTACCCCGCCGTGCGCGAGACGACGCTGGCGGTGCCCTCGCGGTGCTCGGGCGCGACGACCTCCTCCTGGGGGACCCCCTCCTCGTCGAGCCACTCCGCCGGGAGGTAGACGTTGTTCTCCTCGGTGTAGTCGTCGTGCACGTCCTTGGCGACGTTGACCAGTTGGAGTAGGAGGCCGAACTCCTCGGCGACCTCGTACAGGCGCTCGGTGCGCTCGTCGTCGACGGTGCCCAGCGTCGTGACGAGGTTCGTGATGAGGGTGCCGACGGTGCCGGCGACGTAGTAGCAGTACTCCTCCAGTTCCCCGCGGGTCTCGATCCGGAGGCCGCCCTCGTCGGCGTAGCGCTCGACGAAGTCGGCCATTCCGGTCGCCATCTCCCGGGCGGGCGGGACGACCGCGCGGCGCACCTCCGGCGGGAGGTCCTCGAAGGTGGCGAACACGCGCTCCACCTCGGCGACGACCTCCCAGTCGGCCGAGCGGTCGTCCGCGGGCGGGAGGTGCGGGTCGACCGACGCGCGGAAGTCCGCGGCGTCAGTCTCGTCGTCGGGGTCGAGGGCGGCGTCGAACTCCCGGAGGAGGGCGGCCTGTTGGTCGGGGGCGATGTGGTCGGCGTCCTCGACGGTGTCGGCGATCCGGCAGACGAGATAGCCGAGGCAGATGTACGACGACATCGGCTCGTCGAGGGTGTCGACAGTCAGCGCGAAGGTGCGCGAGACACCCTGGACGGCCTCGTGGCACCACGCGAGGTCGGCGTCGGGGTGGGTCGCGGCGGGGCGGTCGGCGTCGGGCATTCAGTTGCACTGGCTTATGGCAGGAGGGTTAAAAAGTACTGTGTGGTGCGTGTCGCCATCCTGTCACGGGATCGGCCGGTCCGAGCGGCCGCCTCGCTGCACCGATCCCGGCGCCGCCGTCGACACTGCAAAGATTGAAGCCGCGTAACTCACAGGAACGACCATGGACTTCGCGCTGACAACCGAGCAACGACAGATCCGCGACATGGTCGCGGAGTTCGTCGACGAGGAGATCAAGCCGCGCGCCGCCGAGATCGACGAGGAGGACGAGTTCCCCCGCGACATCGTCGATCAGATGGCCGAGTTGGGGCTGATGGGCATGCCGTTCCCCGAGGAGTACGGCGGCGCCGGCCTCGATTACCACAGCTACGCGCTCGGGCTCTCGGAGATCGCGCGCGGCTCCGGCGGCCTCGGCACCGTCGTGGCGGCGCACATCTCGCTGGCGGGCAACATGCTGTATGCCTTCGGCGACGAGGACCAGAAGCGGGAGTACCTCACCCCGCTGGCGGAGGGCGAGGACATCGGCGCGTTCGCGCTCTCGGAGGCCGGCGCCGGGTCGGACGTGCCCGCGATGGAGACCACGGCGAAGAAGGACGGCGACGGCTACGTCGTCAACGGCGGGAAGCTGTGGATCTCGAACGGCTCGGTCGCCGACACGGTGACGCTGTTCGCGAAGACCGACCCCGACGCCGGGAATAAGGGCATCTCCTCGTTCGTCGTGCGCCCCGAGGAGGACGACGGCTTCATCGTCGAGGGGACCGAGCACAAGCTCGGCGACAAGGGCTGTCCCACCGCGGAGCTCCGCTTCGACGACATGTTCCTCCCAGAGGATCGCCTGCTCGGCGAGGAGGGCGACGGCTTCGTGCAGGCGCTCAAGACGCTCAACGGCGGCCGGATCACCATCGCCGCCCGCGGCGTCGGCATCGCCCGCGCGGCGCTGGAGGAGGCCGCCGAGTACGCGACCGAGCGCGACCAGTTCGGCGGCCCGATCTCGCAGTTCCAGGCGATCCAGCACAAGATCGCCGACATGGACACGAAGCTGCAGGCCGCGGAGCTGCTGATGCACAAGGCGGCGGACCTGAAGATCAAGGGCGAGCCGTTCATCAAGGAGGCCGCGCAGGCGAAGCTGTACGCCAGCGAGATCAGCCGCGAGGTCGCCAACGAGGCGATCCAGATCCACGGCGGCTACGGCTACACGAAGGACTTCCCCGTCGAGCGCTACTACCGCGACGCGAAGCTCAACGAGATCTACGAGGGCACCAGCGAGATCCTGCGTAACACGATCGCACGGCAGGTCCTCGACGAGTAACGCGCGAATCGAACGACCGAATCCGGGCCTTCGCTTCGCCTCGATTCGCTTCACTCCGCCGTTACCCGTCGCCTCGCTCCGCTCGGCGACGCTGTGTTCGTGGGCGGACCGGCACAGAACCGCTCCGCCGACCGCCCGAGTCGACTCCGTCGGCTCGCCTCAGTCGTCGCCGGGCACCGCGCTCCCTTCCGCGGGCGTGTTCAGTTCCACGCCGCCCGAGAGGTCCCGCTGCGGGAACGGGATCTCGATGCCTTCCTCGTCGAATCGCTCCTTCACGTCCCGCACGTACTCGCCGCGGATCTTCACCCAGTCCGCCCGCGAGGGGTTCTCGATCCAGATGCGGCTCTTGAGCCCGACGTAGCTGTCGGCCAGCTCCGTCAGGCGCACCGACGGCGCCGGGTCGCCGAGGATCTCGGGGTGGCGCTCGGCCTCCTCGACGATGATCTCGGTCGCGTGTTCGATGTCGTCGTCGTAGCCGATGCCGAAGAGGAACTGCAGGCGGAGGGTGTCCTTCGCGACGGGGTTCTTGATGACGTCGTCGGTGAGCTGCGAGTTGGGGACCGTCAGCAGCTCGTTGTCGAAGGTCCGCACCCGGGTCACCCGGAAGGAGATGTCCTCGACGACCCCGGAGTGGCCGTCCCACTCGATCCAGTCGCCGATGCGGAACGGCTTGTCGGTGAAGATGAAGATCCCGGCGACGAAGTTCTTGATCACGTCCTGCATCGCGAAGCCGATGGCGAGCGTCGCCGCGGCGGCGATCGTCGCCAGCGACTGCAGGAAGTCGCCGTAGCCGGCGAACCCGAACGCGACGGCGATGCCGACGAAGACCACGATCACGGTGGTCAGTTTCTCCAGCGGCCGCTTCGCGTGGGTTTCGAGCCCCTGGGAGTCGAGGAGTCGGCTCACCAGCGGGACGATCAGTACCCGGCCGGCCACCACGAACGCCGCCAGCACGACGAGGAACGTGATCGCCGCGCCCGCGGGATCCGCGAACGTCCCGGGGACGCCGGCCCCCTCCAACAGGTCGGCGACGAACGTCGCGGGGTTGCCCGTCTCGCCGCCGGTCTGGAGGACGGGGATCGGAACGCCGGGTGCGCTTCCGAACGTCATCGATGCAACACGGCGGTGTGACCGCGCGTCTCGATCAGGTCGGCCGACACCCGCTCGGCCAGGTCGGCGGCGAGTTCGTCCACGTCGGTGCCCGCCTGCGCCGAGCGGTGGAACTTCACCTTCACGAGCTCGCGATCTTTCAGTTGGTCGTCGAGCTCGTCGACGACCGCCGAGACGCCCTTCTTCCCGACCCAGACGGTCACGTCGAGGTCGTGAGCCTGCTTGCGTAGGTCCTGATCGGTCATGGGCTCGCTACCCGTGGAAGCCGTTTGAAGGTTCCCGTTCGCGTCGTTGCCGCCCGGATCCGGCGCCGGCGCCCGGCCCTCGCGGCGTCCCCGGGTCGGCGCCCGTCACCCCCGGTACGGGTAGCGTTCGGTCGCGCCGCAGTCACAGCGGATCACGACGTGACTTCCCTCCTGTAGCCTGACGCGCGCGGTGCGGCCGGGGAGGAGGTACGAATCGCACGCGTCGCAGGTGAACCGGTCGAACCGCCGGGGGAGCCCGCAGCGGTGCCGCTCGGCGATCCGCCTCGCGAGCCTGACGGCCTCGCGGGCGCGCTCGTCGTCGCCGGCGCGGGCCAGCTCCCGGGCGAAGTCGGCGAGGCGGTCGATCCGCTCCTCGGCGATCCGTGCGTCGTTCATCGGATGCGTCGACGGATCGTCGTCGACGGCGGCGGATAGCGGTTTCGGGTGTGTCCGCCTCAGTCGTCGACTGCGGGCTCGGCGACCGCCTCCGTCGCGTCGCCGACGGCGCCGTTCTCGACCGGCGTCACGGACCGCTCCAGCCACAGCAGCGCCGCGACGACGAGCCCGCACACCGCGACCAGCGTCGGCCACAGCAGCCCCGAGAGCCCGTAATCGAAGAACAGCCCGCCGGCGAACGACCCCAGTCCGATGCCGAGCCGCTTGGCGACTTCGAGCATCGACAGCTGCGTTCCGCGCTCGGCCGCGGTCCCGAGATCCGACATCAGCGCGGACGCCAGCGGCGAGTGGAGGATCTCCCCGACCGTCCGGAGGAAGAGGTGTCCGCCGACGAGCGCGACGCCGAGCAGTACCGCCGGGACGGCGAGGCCCGTGCCCTCGGGGACGCGGGCGAGGTCGGCACCCCACGCCGCGAGCATCGCGACCGCCCAGAAGCACGCCGAGACGGCGAGCCCCCGCGTGCGACGCCACCCGCCGACGGCGTCGACGAGCGGGATCTGCAGGAGGACGATGGTGAGGGGGTTCACGACGTACAGCGTGCCGAGTTGGGCGGCCGTCAGGCCCAATCCCTCCTTGGCGACGATCGGGACGGTCGTCTGCATCTGCGCGTACATGACCGCGAAGCCGACGTTGACGCCGGCCAGCGCGAGCACTCGCGGTCGGGTGGCCGCGCGCCACCACGCCGCGAGCGCGCCGTCGCCGCCGCCTCCGGTGTCGCCCTCAGCGGCGCCGTCGTCCGCGTCGGCGGCGATGTCGCTCCCGGCGTCGTCGCCGGCGACGCGCGGGACGAACAGGAGGATGACGAGCGCGACGACCGCCGAGGTGGCGCCGTCGGCGACGAAGACGGCGACCGACGCCACCGAGTAGAGGACGCCCCCGACGACGAAGCCGGCGCCGAAGCCGACGTTGTTCGCGACCTTGAGGAGGGCGTATCCGCGGTCGCGCTCGGCGGCCTCGGTGAGATCGGCGGTCATTGCGTGGCTCGCGGGCGTGTAGAGCCCGCGGACGAACCCGGACGCGACGCAGACGCCGACGAACGCGACGCCGAGCGCCGAGACGCCCGTCGCGGCGGGGACCGCCGCCGGAACGGCGCCGGCGATATCGGGCACGAACGCGAACGCAGCGAGCGCGACCGCCGAGAGCGCCATCGAGGCGACCATCACGGGCTTGCGACCGACCACGTCCGCGAGGAACCCGCCGACGGCCGTCCCCGCGGCGGTCGTGACGCTCTTTGCGCCGAGCCCGAGGCCGACGACCGACAGCGCGATCCCGACCTGCAGGTGGAAGTGGACCGTCGCGAACGGGTAGACGAGCCCGCCGCCGAAGACGTTGATGAGCTGTCCGAAGGCGACGACGTAGACGGCGCGGTCGAACCCGCGGACGGCGTCGAGCGACGGGCGCTGCACGCGCCGCCGTTCGGGTAGCGGGGAAGTGAACGGTGCGGTTCCGATCCGGGGATACGAATGTCGTCCCCGCGTATCGAATCCAAGATTCGTGTTCGAGAGGGGCTCTCCGTGCCGTTTTCCGGTTCGGGTCTGTCAGGTGACCAAAAGACTCTATATGGTTCGGTATAAGCACTTCACGAAGGAGGAACTCGGAATGGCTAAGGACACCGTACGGTACCCAGACAAGGTCGTCGACGAGATCGACGCGCTCGTCGACGACGGCGTTTTCGAGAGCAAGTCCGAGTTCTATCGATTCTCCGCGGAGTACGTGCTCGCGCTCGTCAGCGACGAGTGGGAGCCCGAGACGTTCAACTACGGCGAGATCCGCGACGAGTTGGACCTCCAGGAGGAGCCCGTACTGTTGGGTGCCGACGGCGGCCGCGACTTCCTCAACGCGGTCATCACCGTCCGCCAGCTCGGGCTGCGCAACGACTTCGCGGAGGCCGAGCAGTTCATCGACGAGAACTACGAGACCACCGACCGCTCGGGGATGATCCTCGAGGAGCTGCTTCGCGTCTACCGCGACCGCGCCGACAACGGGTCGAGCTCCGGCGCCTGATCTCCCTCGGCTCACACACGTCCGCGCGCCGTTCTCTCGTCGTCTGCTGCCGTTTCAGCCACGTCCCGTCCACACACCGTTCACGATCCACCCACGATCCGTCTCCACGCACGATCCGTCCCAGCCGCCAGCGACGGCGCCGGGAGACATCGCTGGTAAACGCCGTCCTCGTGGGGATCGAACGTGTTCGTCGCCAGGATTACCCACCCCCGACGCGTAGCCCCCGGGGATGCGGAAGAACGAGCTGGTTCACCTCCACACGCTCCTCCGGACGGCGGCCGGCTACCTCTCCGCGCGCGGCGACCTTCCGGACGACGCCCTCGACGCCTACGAGTCACACGGGGTCACGCCGATGTCGATGCGGGCCGACCGGGGCGATCACGAGGCCGCGGTGACCGCGCTCGCGACCGGTCTCGCGGCGACGGCCGCCGATGACGGTGGCGCCGACGATGACACAACCGGAGGCGGCGAGGACGACGACGGCGGGTCCGGGAACCCGTCATCCGACGAGGCGTCGCCGCGGGCGGTCGAGGGATCGCCGTCGGGTCCGTCGCCGGAGTGATCGGTTCCGGCGGCCGCGACCGGTACCGTCTACACCCCTCCGTCCACACGGACCCGTATGCGACTGGAACAGTACTGGGGCGTCGGGCCCAAGACCGCCGAGACGCTCCGCGAGTCCCTCGGCGAGTCGGCCGCGATCGACGCCATCGAGTCGGCGGACGTGCGCGCGCTCGTCGACGCGGGCGTCACCCGCGGCCGCGCGACCCGGGTGCTCCGGCGGGCGAACGGGAAGGAGGCGATGGATCTCTTCGGGACCCGCGACGCCCGCGAGGTGTACGACGACCTGCTCGACATCGCCGCCGGCTACGCGGTCACCGAGCACGCCGCCGACCGCGTGCGCGTGCTCACGCCGCTCACGAGCGACGACCGCCGCGAGGAGCGCCTCGACGACGTCCTCGAAGCCCGCGACGCGTGGGCGGACCTGAGCGAGAGCGATCGGGATGCGGTCCTCGACGCTTTCGCCGACTACGACGAGGCCGGCGGCACCGACCGCGCGGCCGTCGAGTGCGCGCTCGCGCTCCGGGAGGCGGGACTTCGCGGGGGAACCTTCGCGGCTCTCGACGGGATAGACGAGGACGCCCTCCGGGAGGCCGCCGCCGCGCTCGCGGCGCTCACCGACGACGGCGTCGCCGCCGGCGCCGACGACCGGCTCGACCGCCTGCGCGAGCGCTCGACGGCCGCCCGCGACCTCGCCGACTCGGCGTTCGACGTGGTAGAGACGGTCCGCAAACGGGGCGCGCGCGACCCCGACGCGTTCCGCTCGGCCGTCGTCGAGTACGTCGCCGAGGAGACCGGGCTGACCCGCGGCCGGATCGAGTCCGCCGGCCCGGAGGAGGCGGTCGACTCGGCGGACTTCGTCGGCTCCACGCTCCGCACCCTCGCCGACGAGTTAGCGGCGGAGGCCGACGAGCGCGCCGCCGAGGTCCGCGACGAACTGGAGGCGGACGTTGCCGACGGCGCCGCGGACGTGGAGGCGATCGTCGACGCGGTCTCCGACATCGCCTTCCTCCTCTCGCTGGCCCGCTTCGCCGTCGCACACGACCTCTCGCGGCCGGCCCTCGCCGGCGACGGCGTCGCGGTCACGAACGCCCGGAACCTCTTCCTCTCGGGGGAGGTGCAGCCGGTGACCTACGGTGTCGGCGACCACGACCTCGCGGGCGAGGCATCCGCCGCGGGGATACCTGCCGGTGACCGCGTCGCCGTGCTCACGGGGGCCAACTCCGGCGGGAAGACGACGCTGCTGGAGACCGTCTGTCAGGTCGTGGTCCTCGCGTCGATGGGGCTGCCCGTCCCCGCCGAGGCCGCCCATGTCGGCCGGTTCGACACCGTCGTGTTCCACCGCCGGCACGCCTCGTTCAACGCCGGGGTGCTGGAATCGACGCTGAAGTCCGTCGTCCCGCCGCTGGTCGGCGAGGGGCGGACGCTGATGCTCGTCGACGAGTTCGAGGCGATCACCGAGCCCGGGCGCGCGGCCGACCTGCTCAACGGCCTCGTCGAGTTGACGGTCGACCGCGGCGCCGTCGGCGTGTACGTCACCCACCTCGCGGACGACCTGTCGCCGCTGCCCGAGGCCGCCCGCGTGGACGGCATCTTCGCCGAGGGGTTGACGAGCGACCTGGACCTGCTCGTCGACTACCAGCCCCGCTTCGGCGTCGTCGGCAAGTCGACGCCGGAGTTCATCGTCTCGCGGCTCGTCGCCAACGCCTCAGACCGCGCCGTCCGCCAGGGGTTCGAGGAACTCGCGTCGGCCGTCGGCGAGGAGGCCGTCCAGCGGACGCTCTCGGACGCGGAGTGGGCGGCCGAGCAAGGAGAGTGAACGGGGGGAGCGCGTCGGTCGCCGTCGCATCGCGGTCGCGTCGCGATCGCGTCGCCGTCGCTACCCGAACGCACCGAGGCTCGACTGGAGGTCGCGCCCGCCGTCGCCCTCCTCGACCTCGTACCCGACGAGGTCGCGAACGTCGACGGCGTACGTGGTTCCGCCGTTCTCCAGCACGAGGATCCGCCCTTTCGTGCCGACGACGGTACCCGAGGCGAGCGTCTCGGCCACGGGGCGTTCTGCCAGATCGAGCCCGTAGTCGAAGGCGAACCGTTCCTCGTAGTCGACGCCCGCGAGGAGCGCGTCCCACGCGTCCCCGTCCACCGTCTCGGCGAGGCCGGCGATCTTGGCCGGGACGCGCACGCGGTCGGGGAGCCCATCGTCCGCCTCGCCGCCGGCGACGCGGCTGCCGCCGTCGCCGCCGATCGTCCGTTCGAGCCCGCGGGCGGCGATCCCGGCCTCTATCTCGCGGGCGATCCGGCCGTTCTCGACGGTCCGCAGGTGGACCGCGCGGTCGGAGCCCTGCTCGCGCAGGCGGGTGTCGAGGCGCCACTCCCTCGTCACGCCCACCTTGAACGTGTCCGGGGCGAACGCGGCGACGTAGATCGCGTGGTCGTCGAAGCAGTCCATCTCGTCCTTGAGACAGGTCCCGGTACAGCGCGCACACACCCACGTCGAACGGTGATCGTCGCAGTACGGCGCCGCCTCGTTTTCGCAGGCGACGTGGCCGTCGTCGTGGACGGTTCCCGCACACCGCCTGTCGCCGAGGCGCCACGACAGCTCCGTTCCGGGGTCGAGGGCGATCCGGTCGACCTCGCCGGTCGCGGTTCCGGGCGGGGCGGTCGGGTCCGGGGCGCCGTCGCTCACGAACAGCGCGCCCGCCGGCGTCTCGTAGCCCACGATCTGCACGGTCACGGCTAGCCCTCGCCGGAATAAAGCGGTGTCCCATCCGGTCGGCCTCGCGTGGGGTCCGTCTGACCGATCCGTACATTCTTTTCGCGACACGTCGACCCGGTCGTATGAGCGAACCGCTGGACGCGACGCTGACGATCGCGGCGACCGACGGGGGGGCCGCGTTCTCGCTCGTACTCACCGTCGAGAACGTCGGCGCCGACGCGGTCGACCTCTCGTTTTCCGACGGGCAACGCGTCGAGTTCGTCGCCAGCGAAGCGGATGCCGGCGACGACGGCGACGGCGTCGACGGCGCGGAGATCTGGCGCTGGAGCGACGGGCGCGCGTTCGCGATGGCGCTCGGGAGCGAGACGCTCGCGCCCGGGGAGTCGGTCGACTATGAGGGAGAGTGGAGGTCGCCGGAACCCGGCGAGTACGAGGTCACGGGGTCGCTGGCGGCGAACGACGCCGAGGCGACGGCGTCGATGACGGTGGTCGTGCCCGACGAGAAGTAGCGAGATCCCTGGGCGAGAGGTAGCGGGGGCGGACGGTCAGCCGGCGATCAGTCGTCGCCCGCTGGTTGCCCCATCGAGACGCCACGGCGGGCGACGGCGCGGATCCCTGAACTGACTTCGGCGTAGGTGGTGTTGCGGTACTCGTTCATATCAGTTGATACGTGTCGAGGGTGTAAATAGTTTTCCGCGACCGAGTAAATAGTTCTCCGTAGCGGAGGATAGGCGCCTCGACCCCCTCAGCGAAGCTCCGCGAGCAGGTCCCGCGTCGCCGCGCGGACGTCGTCGTCGCTGGAGGCGGGCGGTTCCCACCCGAGGGCGGCGAGCTTCTCGACGGAGAGGCGCATCTTGGGCACGTCGCCGGTCCAGCCCCGATCTCCGCCGGTGTAGCTGTATTCGGGGTCCAGGCCCATCTCCTCGGCGACGATGTCGGCGATGCGGTTCACCGAGGTGGTCGTTCTGGAGCCGAGGTTGTACGTGTTGAGGTCGCGCTCGCCGTGCTCGACGACGTGACACATCGCGTCGACGCAGTCGGTGACGTGGAGGTACGACTTCTCCTGGCGGCCGTCGCCGAGGATCTCCAGTTCGTCGGGGTCGGCCTGCAGCTTCTGGATGAAGTCGGGGATCACGTTCCCGCGCTGGTAGGGGCCGACGATGTTGGCGAAGCGGTACACCCACGCCGAGAACCCGTAGCTCTTCGCGTACGTGGAGATGAGCGCCTCGTCGGCCAGTTTCGAGGAGCCGTAGATGCTGATCGGCTCCAGCGGGGCGTAGTCCTCGGGCGTCGGCCGGGGCGCCTCGCCGTAGACGGTCGAGGAGGAGGTGAACGCGAGGTTCGAGACGCCCGCGTCCGCCATCGCCTCGAGGACGTTGTACGTCATCTCGGTGTTCTCCTCGAACAGCGTCCGGTCGTCGTCGAAGTTCGTGTCCGTGTACGCCGCGAGGTGGAAGACCACGTCCAGGTCCGCGGTCACCGCCTCGCGCGTCTCGGCCTCGTCGGTCAGGTCGGCCTCGATCACGTCGATGCCGTCGGGGATCCGGTCGCGCTCGCCCTTCGAGAAGTCGTCGGCGACGCGCACGTCCGCGCCGTACTCCGACTGGAGGTGTCCCGCGAGATGTGATCCGATCAGGCCGCCGCCGCCCGTGACGAGGGCGGCGGTTCCGGTCAGGTCCATGCCGTTGCGGGGGCGAGCGCGCAGAAAAGGTCTTGCGGTCGCCGCACGCGGGGCGACCACGCCGCGCTCGTTCGGCCGCTCAGGTCTCGTCAGCCACGGTCCCCGCGAGCGGCTCGTCGATCCCGAGCAGGTCGGCGCTCGTCTCCCACAGCCGGCGTTGCGCGCGCGGGTCCTGCGCCTCCGTCGAGGGCTTCCGCTCGCGGCAGTCGGCGAAGTACCGCCCCGTCGCGTCGGCGACCTCGTCGGCGACGGCGAGGTACACCGCCGTGGCCGCCCCCTCGGCGGGCGTCGTCGCGAACGGGAGCCGCCCGAGCGCGCTCGCCGCGCTCGACAGCGGGCCGGGGAGGTGCCGGAAGAAGCCCGAGCCGGGGATCGCGCCCGGGTGGAAGCTGTTCGAGGTGATCCCGCGGTCGTCGCGTTCGCGCAGCCGACGGCCTAACTCCGCGGCGAACTGCACGTTCGCCAGCTTCGAGCGCTGGTACGCCCGCCACGAGGAGAAGCCGTCAACCGACTCCACGGCGTCGAGGTCGATCTGATCGCCTCGGTGTGCCTCCGAGGCGGTGGTGACGACGCGCGCGTCCTCCGCGAGGTCGTCGAGCAACTCGGCGGTGAGCTGGTACGGCGCGAGGTGGTTCACGTGGAAGGTGTACTCGACGCCCAGATCGGTGCGTCGCGCCTCGCGGAAGTAGCCGCCCGCGTTGTTGCAAAGGAGGTCGAGCCCGTCGTCGCCGGCGGCGCGCCGCGTCGCGTCCGCGAGCGCGCGGACCTCGGCCGGATCCGCGAAGTCGGCGGCGACGAACTCGGCGGTGCCCTCGTTGACGCCGGCGTCGATCTCCTCGACCACCTCGGCGCCGGCCTCCCCGTCGCGGCCGTGGACGATCACGTGCGCGCCTAAGCGCCCGAGCGAGAGCGCCGCCTCCCGGCCGACCCCGCTGGTCGAACCGGTCACGAGCGCCGTTTCGCCGACCAACCGTTCGTCGTCGACGCCCGCGATGTCCTCCGGATAGTTCCGCATGTGGGCTCGAAGGTGTTCGTCCCGGAAAGCGCCGTCGGCGGCGGCGCTGTCGGTGGCGATGCTGTCGGTGGCGACGATGTCGACGCCGATGACGCCGATGATGGCAACGACGCCGGCGACAAGCGGGAGCGGGGAAAATCGGTCGCGGCGTCGCCGACGAAAGCGAACCGCCCTTACGCGGGCGCGCCGTTGCTCGGCGTATGAACGACAAGGTCGTCGTCCTCCGGTACGGCCACCGCCCCGGGCGGGACGACCGGATGACGACCCACGTGGGGCTGACGGCGCGGGCACTCGGCGCCGACCGGGTGATCCTCCCCGACAACGCCGGCCAGTCCGCCGAGACGATCCGCGACATCACCGACCGCTTCGGCGGCCCTTTCGCCGTCGAGTTGCGCGACGACCAGCGCGCATTCACGCGCAACTGGGAGGGTACGGTCGTCCACCTCACGATGTACGGCGAGCGCGTGCAGGACGTGGAGGCGGATGTCCGCGCCGACTCCGTCGAGAGCGACACACCGCTGCTCGTCGTCGTCGGCGGCGAGAAGGTGCCGTTCGACTTCTACGAGGAGGCCGACTACAACGTCGGCGTGACGAACCAGCCGCACTCGGAGGTCGCCGGGCTCGCGGTCTTCCTCGACCGGCTGTTCGAGGGCACGGAACTGGAGCGCGAGTGGGAGGACGCGGACCGGCGTGTTATCCCGCAGGAGACCGGCAAGCGCGTCGTCGACCCCGACGAAGCCGACGCCGAGCGCGTCGGGGACGGCAAGTAAGGCGGCGACAACGGCGCCGGTCGGTCACGGGACGGGACGCGATCGGAAGAACCGGCGCCGTTCGGACCGCGCGTTCAGTGGTCGTCCTCGCGCCACTTCTGGCCGCACTCGGTGCACGTGAAGAAGCGCGTCTCGGACTCGTCGGCCGAGCGGATCTGCTTCATCTCGTAGCGCACAGTCCGCACCTCGTCGCATTCGGGGCACTTCTGCTCGACCGTCGGGCCGATCTCCGACTGGTCCATCTCGGAGACGTCGACCACGGTGCTGCCCTCCTGACCCTGCGTCGTCGTCATCGCCGCCTCGGTCGCCTCGTCGCGAAGCTCCTCGTGACCGCACGACCCGCACACCCACGTGTCGTCGTCGGCTTTCATCATCGATCCGCACTCGTCGCAGAATTCCATACCCCCTCGGTCTGCCGTCTTCACACTTAAGCTCGGGGGTCCGCACGCGTCGCGGTGTCCTGCGCCCCGTCGCTCACCCGGCCCGGTCCACCCGCGTCGGCGACGGTCAGGCGTCGCCCTCCGACTGGCCGGGCTCGCCGACCGCCTCGATCGGGAGCGCCAGCTGGAGTTCCTCGTACAGGTCCTCCTCGCTGCGGAACTGCTCGCTGGGGCACTCCGAGATGTACCGACCCAGGTTCCCCTCCCCGTCGGCGAACAGCACGGTCGTGTCGCCGAACTCGCCGGCGGCCTCCGCGCGGCTTATCGGGTACTCCAGCTCCTCGAACAGCGATTCCACCCGGGATAGCTTGACTGTGGACATGGTTCGGCTCGGGGATACGCGCCGTGACCGTATCACCCTATTGTCGAGTCCGCGTCGTTCGCTGGCCGAGTGGATTCAACGGAGCGATTCACACACTCCAGCGTGGGAACCGAGCGGTGGCGGCTCCCCCATTCGCTGTGTTCGGAGCGGCACGAGGACCGCTCCGCCGACCGTCCGTCGTCTCGGTCGGTCACTTCGTTCACTCCTTCGACGACGCCTTACTCACGGGTCGCTTCGCTCTCGGCTCACTACGTTCGCCGCTCGCGTCGCGGTCTCGCCGTCGGCTCGACCGCGCGCTCCCCGTTCGTTCCGAGGCGCTCGGTCGCTCACTTCGTTCGCTTTCTCCCGCCTCGCCTTACTCGAATTCGGGGTCCCGCTTGTTCACGAACGCGTCCATCCCCTCCCGCTGGTCCGGCGTCCCGAACAGCCCCGAGAAGACGCGCTGCTCGTACTCCAGTCCGGCTCCCTGGTCCGTCTCGTAGGACTGGTTGATCGCCTCCTTGGCCGCCGCCACGGCGAACTTCGGCTGGGCCGCCAGATCGGCGGTCAGCTCGTCGATCCGGGAGTCGAGCTGGTCGTGGGCGACGACCTCGCCGACCATGCCGTACTCGTGGGCGTCGGTCGCGTCGATCCGGTCGCCGAAGAGGATCAGCCGCCGGGCGACCTCGTCGTTGACGAGTCGCGGGAGCCGCTGGGTGCCGCCCCAGCCGGGGACGATACCGAGGTCGATCTCCGTCTGGCCGAAGACGGCGTTCTCGGCGGCGACCCGGAGGTCGCACGCGAGCGCGAGTTCACAGCCGCCGCCGAAGGCGTAGCCGTTGACCGCGGCGATGCTGGGCGCGGGGAACGTCTCCAGCGACCGCGCGATGTCGTGGCCCAGCTCCGCGTACGCCTGCGCCTCGGGCGTGCCGAGGTCCTTCATGTAGGAGATGTCCGCGCCGGCGATGAACGCCTCCTCGCCCGCGCCGGTGAGCACGAGCGCGCGCACGTCGGCGTCCTCGGCCTCCGCGATGGCCGACCGGAGCGCCTCCAGCGTCTCGACGTTCAGGGCGTTGAGCTTGTCCGGGCGGTCGATCGTGATCGTGGCGATCTCCTCGTCGATGTCGAGGGTGACGGTGTCGGATTCGGGCACGGGCGTGGACTCGCGGCGTCGTCACCTAACCGTTTCCCCGGCGGCACTCCGCGATGTCGCGGACGCCGCAACCGGGAGGCCCAAATACCACCGCGGGGAAGCCTCCGGCGATGAGCGACCTCACCGACGAGGAACTGGAGCGACTCGCCGACGTGGTGCGGCTCCAGCCGACGAAGAACAGCGAGCTCGGCGACCGGTGGGGGATGGACAGCGGCAGCGACGTGCACAGCTACCTCGAAAACCACCTGCAGGACTACTACTACCGCGACGACAACAGCCTCATCCGAGCAACGAGCGAGGCAGCCGAACTCACCGGCGTCGAACCGGGCGTCGTCGACGACGAGGACGACCCGAACGCGGTGCCCGAGCGGATCACGGTCCCGGAACTCCACGCGCAGGTGTTCCGCGTCGTCGCCGACCACGACGAGCGCTCGGAGTCCGTCGTCTCCGTGCTGAACAAGGTCCGGGAGGAGTTCGGCGTCGACGCCGAGGCCGGCGACGTGCGCCGCGCGCTCCAGAGCCTCCGGCGCAAGAACGTCGTCGAGGTGATCTACCGCACCGTGCCGACGTTCAAGCTGGCGGTGCCGCGCGAGGACGTCGAGGTCGTCGTGAACGGCGACGCCTGAGGCGACTCACGAGTCGCCGACCGATCGCCCGATCATTCCTCGCCGACCGCCCGCCTGATCACTCCTCACCGACCGCCCGCCGCCGCTCCCGCGCTCGGCGCCGCTCCAGCAGCGCCCGGACCCCCTTCCCCGGGCCGCCCTCGATCGGCCAGCCGTTCGTCCGCCATTGCGGCGGCTCCGGCGAGAAGTCCGGGCAGCCGCCCTTGCACTCGGCGGCCGTCGGCACGCGTTCTTTCGCCGTGCAGTACGGAACGAGCGCGCGGCCCTCCCTGTGAAGCTCGAAGTGCCGGCAGTCGGGGCGCATCGTCTCGCGGAACGACCGCCAGCCCTTCCCGTAGGCGCGCTCGGCCAACAGCAGCCGGGTTCGGGGGTCGCCGTCGGCGGCGAGCGCGGTCGGGTGCCACACCACCTCGGCGGCGTCGGCGGCGACGCCCTCGGAGAAGTCGAACTCGACGACGCCGACCTCCACGGGCATGTCCTCCAACAGCGCCGGCGACACCCGGTCCCCGGTCGCCGAGGTCGCGACCCACACCTCGTCGGCGAGGCCGGCGTCCACGTCGTGACGGAGCTGGTCGGACAGCGCCGCGGCCGCGCTGGCGTCCAGATCCGGCTTGTTCTCGATCGCGACGACGCGCTCGACCCAGTCGGGGTACTCGCGCTTCCGGCGGAACTCGATCCGACCGTTCCGCCCGCCGCGCTTCTCGATCAGGTCGCGGCCGGCCGCGCGGTGGACGGCCTCGCGGACGTAGCGCCACGGGAAGCCGGGGTCGTCGAGCGCGTCGCGATACCAGGCGTACTCGCGTGGCGCGCCGCGGACGACCCGCAGGAGGTCCGAGTCGAGTCCGCGGTCGCCGAACGCGCGCCGCACGTCCAGCGCGTCGGGGTCGACCTCGACGACGACGGTGTCCCAGCGGCGCTCGCGGGTGCCGAGCTGTCGCGCGACGACGACCGGCCGGTCGTCCGCTGCGGGGTGCCAGGCGAGTTCGGCCCATCGGCTGACGAGCAGCTCGAAGGCGAACTCGCTGTCGCCGGCGCCCCGAAACACGTCAGCGACTGCGGCCGAGGTCGACTAACCGGTTTCGGTGTGCGCGGTCGCGCCGCTCGTCGGGGCGGCGGGGCGGATGGTGTCGGGGACGGGGACCGCGCCGTCAGGTCTCGCTGTCGAGGAGGTACCCCTCGGCCTCGGTCGCCTGGAGCTCGTCCAGGTAGTCGTGGGCCTGTTCGAGGATGTCGCGAGGGCCGTCCTGGGTGATGGTGTTGAGCGCCTGCTCGTAGTCGCGCCACTGCAGGTCGCGGTGTTCGGTCGACAGTTCCGCGGAGGCCTCGAACGAGTGGGCGATGAACAGGTGCACCGTCTTGTGGATGGTGTTCCCGCCCGCCTCGAACACGTAGTCGTACTCCTCGCGGAAGCCGTCGATGAGGCGGAAGTCCTCGACTCCCGCCTCCTCGGTCACTTCTCTGATCGCCGTCTGCTGGAGTTCCTCTTCCCCTTCGACCCCGCCCTTGGGGAACTCCCAGTCCCCGGGTCGGCTCTTCAGGAGCAGATACTCCCGTTTGCCGCGGGTGTCGCGGAAGAGGATGGCTCCAGCGCTAGTCGCTTCGACCGGCATTGGCGAACGGTAAGCCACCCCGGTTCAAGAGTATGTCGGAGCCGAGACCCGCCCATCTGCCGGAACGGCGCCTGTGCGGCCTCCAGCATCCGCGAAACCGGAGCCCGGTCGACGCGTCGCCGTGACGACATCGACGAGCGATCCGTAGACGACACCCAGATGGTCGCGAATGCACGCACTGCCCGCCGTGTGAGCGTTCCGCCGACTGTCGTGTGAGGTCCCCACGTGGCGCCGCGCGGGTAGATGCCCTTTTGGCGCTCGGGCGAAACAGAGTGGGTAGACCCTCAGCTCATGACCTTCGTAACCAAACTTCGGTTCCAAAGCGGGGACCGGGCCGCGCTCGACGACACCGTGAACGGCATCCGGGATATGCTCGAACGGAAAGGCGCCGAATGCAAGGGCCCCCACACCGAACCCTCCGAGCGCGTCCGCGTCCCGCTGTACGAGGGACTCTCCTCGGGCGACGAGCTCGGCGAGTGGTCGTTCGAGGTGTTCGCGCGCCGCCTGGAGATCCACGGAAACGACCACATCGCCCGCGAGGTCGGCCACATGGACTTCCCCGACTCCGTCCACGTCGAGATCCAGGTGGAGCAGAAGAAGCCCCTCGGGCACCGGCAGAACTGAGCCGCCGCGGAGCGACTTCAGCGCAGTGTACGTCCACGTCAACGCCGCCGTCTCAGTCGACGGGAAGCTCTCCTCGCGCCGGCGCGAGCAGGTCGAGATCAGCGGCGCCGACGACTTCGACCGCGTCGACCGGGTCCGCGCGGCCGCCGACGCCGTGCTCGTCGGGGTCGGAACCGTCCTCGCGGACGACCCGCACCTCACCCTCGACGAGGAGGACCGCCGCGTCCAGCGGCTTCGCAACGGCCGTCCCGGAAACCCGGCCCGCGTCGTCGCCGACTCGCGCGCCCGCACCCCGACGGACGCCCGGATCCTCGACGACGAGGCGACCACCTACCTGCTCGTGAGCGACGCGGCCGACCCCGACCGCCTGGACGCCCTCCGCGACGCCGGCGCCGAGGTCGTCGCGACCGGCGGCGACGATGGTGGCGGCGACGACGGCGAGAACGGCGACGACGGCCGCGTCGACCTCCGGGCCGCCTTCGACGAACTCGAACGCGAGGGGATCGAGCGCGTCATGGTGGAGGGCGGCGGCGAGGTGATCTTCTCGCTGTTCGAAGCCGGCCTCGTCGACGAACTCACCGTCTACGTCGGCTCGCTCGTGATCGGCGGCCGCGGGGCGCCGACCCTCGCGGACGGGGAGGGGTTCGTCGACGACTTCCCCGAACTCGACCTGACGGACGTGGAACGCCTCGATGATGGCGTCCTGCTCTCGTACGAGACTTGAAGTACGGTGACGGGACCACGCCGTCGCATGCGCTGAGAACCGCCGTCCGTCGCTCCGCGGGTGTGCGACTCACCGACGGACGCCGCCGCGAGTCGCCTGTCCGCCCATCCTATCCAGTCCACTCCTCAGCGACCGCGACCGCGACGGATCGACGCTGTGCTCGGGGGTTTCGCGGTCGTGCGCGACGCCGACATTCGTGTGGAACGGTTATCACGCGCACTCACCAACCGACTGGTATGAGTAGCCAAACTCCCGCCGGGGAACCCATCCACATCGAGAGCGAGGACCAGTTCACTGAACTGACGAGCGAGGGGATCGTCCTCGTCGACTACCACGCCGACTGGTGTGGCCCGTGCAAGATGTTGGAGCCGACGATCGAGGAGGTCGCCGCGGAGGTCGATGACCTCACCGTCCTCAAGGTCGACGTCGACGAGTTCCAGGGGCTCGCGGGCGAGGCCGGCGTCCGGGGGATCCCCGCGCTCCAGTTCTTCGCGGACGGCGAGGAGGCCGAGCGCCTCGTCGGCGTGCAGGAGAAGGAGGACATCTTGCGCGTGGTCGAGTCGCTCCGGTAGATCGAGCGCCACCTCCCCGCACAGGTCGCGACTCCCGTCTCACGTCTCGGGATCGAACGTCTCGACGAGCATGTCGTGCGCCTCGCCGTTCGAGGCGATCAACCCCCGTGAACCGGGGCGCCAGCGGTTGCCGTACACGTCGGTCGCCCTGCCCCCCGCCCGTCGGACGAGGTGGACACCGGCAGCGGTGTCCCAGTCGTTGAGCTCGACCGTCGAGACGGTCGCCTCCAGCTCGCCGGCCGCCACACCCGACAGCGCCGCCTGCGCGCAGCCGAACCGCCGGAGGTCGCCGAACTCCGCGAGCACGGTGTCGACGACGGCCGACAGTTCCCGCCGATCCGACCGCGACACCCCGAAGATCGGGTTGACGAGGAACGACTCGAGGTCGGTCTCGTCGCTGACGGCGGCCGTGGTGTCGTTACGGCTTGTCCGCCCCGCGCCCGCGGCATACAGGTCGTCGGTCGCGGGCGCGTAGTTCGCGGCGGCCACGGGGTCGCCGTCGCGGCAGACCGCGACGCTGGTCATCCAGACGCGGTTGCCGGCGACGTAGTTGTTCGTGCCGTCGATCGGGTCGACGACCCAGGCGACGCCCTCCTCCGGCACCGTCTTCAGCGCGTCGTCCTCCTCGCCGACGACCGCGTCGTCGGGGTATCGCTCGCCGATGAACTCGAACACGCGCTTCTGGACGGCGCGGTCGACCGCGGTGACGGCGTCCATCGAACCCTCGGCTTTCGTCTCCACGTCGAGCGACGTGCGGAAGGAGTCGAGCGCGACGGTTCCTCCGTGCTCGGCCGCGGCAACGGCGGCGTCGAGCCTGTCGTCGATATCCGTCGGTGTCGACGGCTGATCGGTCATACCCGTCGATCGGCCGCCCGGTACAAGCCTCGGTCGATCCGTGCGGAGCGGCGGGGCTCGTTCCCGGCCATCGCCCGGGCGGCGTTCTTCCGCTAGACGGCCGCGTCGCCCACGCTCAGTCCACGCGACCGATCGCGACGTTGTGGCCGGCTGCGTTCTCGTGATCGGCGGCGAGACGTGTCGCGTCGCGCTCGGAGTCGCTCAGGAGCTCGGTTGGACAGTCGCGGCAGACGACGTGGAACCTGTGATCGCGCATCTCGGTCCCGGCGTTGGCGGGATACCTGTTTGGTATCCGCCGGCTAACGGGACCAAGCGTGTCGAAAACGAGAGGTTCATCTCGTGGTCGGAGGCGGCGACGACTACGGCGATTCGACCGACTCCGGCGGCGCCTGGCTGTCGAGGTCGGCCGCCCGCGAGCGCGCCTGCTCGACGACCGAGGGCGGCGCCTCGAACTCCAGGTCCACCTGCGTGGCGTCGTACTCCTCGCGTTCGACGTGGCCGTTATCGTGGACCCACGAGACGAGGCTCATCGCGTCGTCCGACAGCGGGAGCAACAGTCGCTCGCGCTTCCAGTCGGGGAGTTCGGCCTCGACGCGCTCGCGGAGGTCGTCGACCCGGTCGCCGGTCAGGCCGGAGACGCACACCGGATTCGGCGCCAGCGCGGACAGCGCCTCGCGTTTGCGGCGGAGCTCCTCGTCGTCGAGGCGGTCGACCTTGTTGAACACCGTGACGATGGGCGCCTCGTTTCGCTCGTACAGCGTGTCGTGGGAGGTGACGAGCTTCTCGCGCATCTCCTCGACGGGCTCGCTGGCGTCGACGACGAGGAGCACGAGGTCGGCGTGGTACACCGACTGCAGCGTCGACTTGAACGACTCCACCAGCCAGTGCGGCAGGTCGGAGATGAACCCGACCGTGTCGGTGAGCAACACGTCCCGCTTCCCGGTGTTCGCGCGGCGGGTCGTCGTCCCGAGCGTCGTGAACAGCTGGTTCTCGGACTCGGCCGTCGAGTCGATATCCGGGTGTTTCTCCGCGTTCTCGTCGACGTCGAGGTCGTCCGCGAGGCGTCGCAAGAGCGTCGACTTCCCGGCGTTCGTGTACCCCGCCAGCGCGACCAGATCGAAGCCGGACTCCCGGCGGCGCTCGCGGCGCTTCTCCTCGGTTTCCGCGATCGCGTCGAGCTCGTCCTTGATGCGGCTGATCTGTGCTTTGATGTCGTGCTCGCGCGACTCGTCGTACTCGCCGAGCCCCATGAACCCGGGGCGCTCGTCGCGCTTCGCGAGGCTCGCCTTCACCTCCGCGCGCGGCAGCTCGTAGCGCAGCTCCGCCAGCTCGACCTGTAGCTGCGCCTTGCGCGTCTGCGCGCGCTGGCCGAAGATATCGAGGATGAGCGTGAAGCGGTCGACGACCTCGACGCCCTCGGGGAGCTTCGACCCGATGTTGAACGTCTGGTACGGGCCGACCTCGTTGTCGACGATGAGGACGTCGGCGTCCTCGCGGGCGACGAGCCGTGCGAGTTCGTCGGCCTTCCCCTCCCCGAAGTGGTACGCCGGGTCCTGATCCCGGGTCTGCGTCAGCGACGCGGTCACCTCGTAGCCGGCGGCGCGGGCGAGCTCGGTGATCTCCGTCAGGTCGGCGCGTCCGCGGTCGAAGCGCTTCGCGACGACCGCGGTCGGCGCGTCCCCGGTGCGACGGTCAGGGATGGCCGGCCCCCACCTCGCGGTTCGAAACGTCGGACGGCTGTGCGTGCATACGCGCGAGTACGCGGTCGGAGGACTTCAATTCCGCGCCGGCGTCGTCGGGTAGTCGACGCCGCAGTCGTGCGATCGATCCGGGACGACAGCCCGGCGGTGTCGTTGGTGGCGTTGGTGGCGTTGTTGCCGCCGGCGTGGGCGGATGACTGATAACGTGATCACTATCGTGTAGCCGTTCGCCCCACAAACGACTTAACCGGGGACGGCCCACACCGCGGTATGCCAGGACCGGAACTGCTCGCACAGTTGGATATCGACCCCCGGCAGCTCGGCTTCGAGCTGGGGACGGGGGCCGTCATCGGGGGGATCATCGGGTTCGCGGCCAAGAAGATCGCGAAGCTGATCGCGGTGATCGTCGGGCTGGAGCTCGCGCTGTTCAAGTTCCTCGAATCCCGTGGAGTCCTGACGGTGAACTGGGACAAGCTCGGCGGCGCGTTCGAGTCGCTCGGCAGCGCCGCGACCGCCGAGACGCCACCCACGTGGGTCGAGACGATCCTCTCCACGCTGTCGGTGTCCGCGGGCTTCACCGGCGGCTTCTTCGTCGGCTTCAAGCGGGGATGATCTCCCCACGGCGGGTTCGGTTCCGGTCGTGACGCGTCGCTAGCGGCGACTGATCTCGTCTTCCTCCTTCACGACGCGCGTGTCCGCCTCGCCGCTGGACACCTCGTTCACCAGGTCGTAGAAGTCGTTCTGCAGCCCCGCGGGGAACGTGACGACGCCGACCCACGAGCCGTCGCTTTGCCACTCCTCGCGCTCCAACTCCCCGAACTCGCGCACCTTCGCCTGCCCGGAGCCGGCGTAGTCGGCGGGCAGCTGCACCGCGATCGTCACCTCGTCGAACCGGATCGGGATGACCGGCCGGAGCGCCTCCAGCGCGTCGTCGATCTGGTTCTCGACGGGCTCCATCGGCTCGACGGTGAACCCCGCCTCCTCAAGCGCGCGCTCGATGCGCTCGGGCGGGTGAGGCGCGTCGTCCATCTGCGGGTTCACCGCGTTGCGCGTGATCCGGTTGACCAGCTGTTTGTGCTTCTGTTCGAGCATCTCCTTGCGCTGCTCGGCGGTGATCTGGATCTCCCCGCGCTTGACGACCTCCGGGATGATCTCCATCGCGTCGGTCGTGCCGAACACCTCCTCGACGTCCTCCTCGGGCGGGCGGTCGCCGCGGGAGGCGTTCTCGAAGACGTCCTCGGCGGCGATCACGTCCTCCAGGTCGCCCTCGAACTCGCCGCGCTTGATCGCCAGCGCCGCGTCCGGGTCGATGAGCACCTCGAATCGTGTGCCGTGCGACTCCAGTCTGGCGGTGACGGCCTCGTCGAGTGATATCATGGATGGTGGTTCCGCGGCCGTGACTAAAAGGTATCCGGCGGACGCAATCGGGCCGGCGCGACACCCGCGGCGCTCGGGATCACTCCAGCACGGTCTTGTCCTTCGTCACGACTTCCACGTCCGTGATCCGGGTGTTCGGGTAGCCGCCGGTTGCGTCCTTCTCGGCGGCCTTCACCATGTCCCAGACGACGTTCAGGCCGGTCGTGACGCCCTCGAGCGCCTCCATCTCGCAGCCCGTCTTCCCGGTCGTCTCGACGGCGACCTCCAGGTCGATGCGCTCCTCGTCCACCTCGAAGTCGGTGTCGACGTTCGTGATCGGGATCTGGTGGCACATCGGGATCGTCTCCCAGGTGTGTTTCACCGCCTGCACCGCGCCGATCCGCGCGGTCGCGAGCACGTCGCCCTTCTTCACCTCGTTGCCGCGGACGGCCTCGACCGTCGACTCGGTGAGGTGGATCGTGCCGCGCGCGACCGCCCGCCGGGCGGAGTCGGGCTTCTCGCCGACGTTCACCATCTGCACGTCGCCCGCGTCGTCGGTGTGTGTGAGGTCGTCGTCGCTCATGTCACACCTCTTCGTCGCGGAGGGCTTGTGGGATCCGGTCCGGGAGATCAGAGGCCGCGAGACCGTTCCCGTACTCCGCGGCGGCGTCGTCGCCGGCGCGTCCGTTCGCCCACGCCGCGAGCGCGGCCGCCTGCAGCGTCGAGCCGATCTGTGCGGCCAGCGCGCCCGTCACGCCCGCGAGCACGTCGCCGGTCCCCCCGACGGTCATCCCCGGGTTGCCGGTGCGACCGACGCGGGTCTCCTCGCCGTCGCTGACCACGTCGTACCGGCCCTTCACGAGCACCGTGTGGCCGAGATCGCTCGCGAATTCCGTGACGAGGTCGGCTCGCTCGCGCCAGTCGGCGGCGGTCTCGCCGCCCATCTTCCGCAACTCCCCCTGGTGGGGCGTGCAGATCAACTCGGCGTCGGTGTGGACCCCGGGGGCGACCTGCAGCGCGTCGGCGTCGACGACCGCGCGGCCGTCGTAGCCGGCGAGGAATTCGGCGACGGCCTCCAGGGTCGCGTCGTCGCTGCCGAGTCCGGGACCGAAGACGACCGCGTCCTGGTCGGCCGCGCGATCGAGGAGGTCGTCGACGTGTCGCGGCGCGAGGCGGTCGCCGTCGAACCCGCGGACGATGAGGTCCGGCCCGTACCCCTGGATCTCGCGGGCGACCGGGGCGGGACAGGCGACCCGGACGAGGTCGGCGCCGGCGCGCAGCGCGGCGCGGGCGGCGAGCGCGGGCGCGCCGGTGTAGGGACCGCCGCCGACGACGAGCACCTCGCCGTTGTCGCCCTTGTGGGAGTCGGCGTCGCGGTCGAGCGCCAGCAGGTCGCCCGGGCCGACGAACGTCTCGGCGGCCGACGGGATGCCGATGTCCGCGACCGTCACGTCGGCGGCGAGGTCCGCGAGCCCGGGCTTGTCGTCGTGGAAGGTGACGACCGCGTCGGCGTCGACTGCGGTGCCGGCGGCCGTCCCCGTGTCGGCGTCGACGCCGGAGGGCACGTCCACGGAGACGACGGGCACGTCGGCGGCGTTGAGCCGGCGGGCGACCGTGGCTTCGGGCTCCCGGAGCGCGCCCGTCACGCCGGTGCCGAGCATCGCGTCGACCACGAGGTCGGGGTCGTGATCGTCGAGGTCGAACTCGCGGGAGTCGGTGACCGTTCGAGTCGGGAGGTCGCTCTCGGCGATCGCGTCCCAGTTCTCCCGGGCGATGTCGGTGCGGATCGTCTCGGGTCGACCCAGCAAGACGGTCTCGGTGTCGAACTCGTCGAGGAAGCGCGCGGCGACCATCGCGTCGCCGCCGTTGTTCCCGCGACCGCACACCATGAGAACGCCGTCGCCGGGATCCGCCCGCTCGCGGACCGCGCGGGCGACGGCGTTGCCCGACGACTCCATCAGCTGTTTCGTCGAGACGCCGAGCGCCGCGGCGTTGCGGTCGACCATCGCCATCCGCTCGGAGGAGATCATGTGTCGGGTCCGTGTTCGGCGGGGAGGGCGTAAAGCGCGGGGGTGAACTCCCCGAGACGGGACGCCGGTTCGGACGTTCGGACGGCCGCGTTCGCGGCGAGGCGTGTCGTGAACGGACCGGCGACTCGTGCCGGCGGGCCACCGGTCAGGCGACCGGTGCGCGCTCGAACGCGGGGGTCCGCGACAGCGAACGGCGGACGAAGGAGTCGCGGGCACAGCGCGTGTGACATCGCGAAGCCGGGGGGCTCGGGGAGTTCATGCCGCAAGTTCTCACCGGGAGCGATCGAGGGGCGTTCCGCGCCCCGTTCGAGCCGGATACGCTCGGCGTGTGTTCGGGGGAATCACGGGATAGGACGGTACTGCGATCGATCTATGCCGAGATCTGGGTTAGCGTGCGAGGGCGATCGCCGTGTCAATCTCCCCTCGCCAAGGGTCCCCGTGACCGGGGAGGAGGGTCACCGTTCCCAGTCCCCCGAGGCGAGCGAGCGACTCCGCGGCTTCGGCGTGGTCCTCGTCGGCCGGACCGAGCAGTTGCGGGTCCCCCTCCCGTTGGGTGAAAATGTTCCGGGTGGCGAGGACATCGCCACAGAAGAGGGTGTCGCGGTCCTCGACGAACAACGCACACGACCCGGGGGTGTGACCGGGCGCAAAGATCACACGCGGCTCGCCCGGCACAGGCAGGGTCTCCCCGGGGACGAGCGGGTCGACATCGGGAACCGGATCGACGGATCTGACGCCGTTTCGGAGCATTTCGATCGCGTAGGCAGCAAAGCGTGGCCGCCAAAGGTTCCGCAGGTACCAGCCGGGTGGGCTCTGAGGGTGACTTCGAAGGAGGGGTACGTCGTCCGGATGACAGTAGACGGGAACGCCCCGGTCCGCCAGGATCCGGGCGAAGCCGACGTGGTCTACGTCCGCGTGTGTCAGCACGACCCCGGCTATGTCGTCGAGTTCGTGGCCGGTTCGATCGAGCCAGTCGACGAGTTGGGGCCAGTGGTCGGGGAGGCCGGCGTCGACGATCGTCAACCCCTCGTCGGCTTCGAGGACGTACCAGTTGATCCGGCGTGAGCCGAACCGGTAGACGCCCTCGACCACCTGACGATCCGCGACGTGGGTCTCCTCACGTGTCGAGGGCATCGTGTGGTAACACTACGCACACGGGATAGATAGGTGTTCGCGTCCGATCCCGGAACCGGCGGATCCGGCGGGTTCGTCCGCCGAACCTGCCGGGAACGGAAACCACTCTGGTAGAACCGGATCGCTCCCACCTGGACTGCCCCGGAGCTGGCACCGATGGGACTCGTCCCGTCGCACCGACCACCCTCTCGAAGGGTCCGATCGGACAGTCCGTTCTACTGCGACTGCCGGTACACGAGGTTGCGCTGCACCTCGCTGGCGCCCTCGTAGATCACCGGGATGCGTACGTCGCGGTACACGCGGGCGATGCGGCGCTCGGTGAGGATCGAACGCCCGCCGTGCAGCTGCATCCCCCGCTCGGCGCAGTCGACGGCCGTCTCCGTCGACTTGAGCTTCGCCATCGCGGCCCACAGCCCGGCGTTGTCGCCCTCGTGGAGCTTCTCGGCGGCGCGCCAGTTGAGCGATCGGGCGGCCTCGAACTCCGTGCGCATGTCCGCGAGATCGTGCTGGACTGACTGGAACTCCGAGATGTTCCGGTTGAACGCCTCGCGGTCGTGAACGAAGTCCCACGCCTCCTCGATGGCTGCCGCGGCGAGGCCGATGCCGTGGCCCCCGACGACGACGCGGCCGTGGTTGAAGAAGTCCGCGAGCATGTAGAAGCCGCCGCCCTCGGCGCCGATGAGGTTCTCCTCGGGCACGAAGCAGTCCTCCATGACGATGTGGCCCTGCTTGGACGCGCGCATCCCCATCTTCTCGGGGATGTGCTCGGCCTCGTAGCCGTCGCGGTCAGTCTCGACGATGAACAGCGAGTAGTTGCCGTAGCGGTCCTCGGAGTCCCCGGTCTTCGCGTAGACGGTGAGCCAGTCGCCCTCGACGGCGTTGCCGACCCAGTATTTCTCGCCGGTGAGCTCGTAGCCGCCGTCGACCTTCTCGGCCTCGGTCGTCATCCCCGCGAGGTCCGAGCCCGTCTGCGGCTCCGACACCGCGAGCCCGGAAATCTGGTCGCCCTCGGCGACGGGGCGGACGTACTCCTCACACTGCTCGTCGGAGCCGTAGTCGTAGACGAGCTCGTTGCCGAAGGAGGCGAGCATCAGCGTCAGCCCGATGCCGGCGTCCGCGCGGTAGAACTCCTCGGCGATCGCGAGCAGCTGATAGATGTCGAGCCCGCGGCCGCCGTACTCCTCGGGGATGTCCTGGCCGACGAGCCCGGCCTCCTGGCCGGCCTCCAGCACCTCCCACGGGTAGTCGTCGGCCTCGAAGTGTTCCTGGGCGACCGGCGCGATGTGCTCCTCGGCGAACTCGCGCGCCTCCCGTTTCACGTCGTGTGCGTGCTCCGGAACCAGCGACTCGTCCAGCAGACCGAGATCCGTGTTCATGGTTCCCACTCGGGAACCCCCGACCATAACCTCCGTGGAACGGTCGACCCGAGGTTTCGCGTTTACGGAGCGGGGCTACTTCTCGTCGTCGGGTTCCTCGTCCCCGTCTGCCCCCTCGGTATCGTCCCCACCGCCGTTATCGTCGGCGCCGGCGGCCTCATCGACGCCGGACCCTCCATCGACGTCGCCCAGGTCGTCCGGACCGGCCGGGCCGTCCGACTCCTCCGCCTCGGCCTCCGCGTCCCTGGCGCGTTCGAGCCGGTCCCGCACGGTCGGTCGCTCGACGGTCCCGGAGACGGTCCGGGGGAGTTCTTCGGCGAAGGCGACCGTGCGCGGGATCTTGAAGCCCGCCAGCCGCTCGCGACAGAACGACTCGACGGCCGCGGCGTCCAGGTCCGGATCGGGGTTCCCCGCGGGGACGACGAGCGCGGCGACGCGCTCGCCCCACTCGTCGTCCGGGAGCCCCTCGACGGCGACGTCGTCGACCTCGGGATGCTCGCGGATCGCCGCGGCGACCTCCCCGGGGTCGACGTTCTCCCCGCCGGAGATGATCCGGTCGTCGAGGCGGTTGAGCACGTACACGTAGCCGTCCTCGTCGCGGTAGCCCACGTCGCCCGTGCGGAGCGCGCCGTCGTCGGTCAGGGCGTCGTCGGTCGCGGCCGCGTCGCCGTAGTACCCCGCGGCGATCGACGGGCCGGAGACGACGAGCTCCCCCGTCTCGCCCGCCGGCAGCGCCGCGCCGTCCCCGTCGCGGACGGACACGTCCGTCCACAGCAGGGGCCGGCCCACGGTGCCGACGCGGTCGAACGCCTCCCGGGGGCGCGCGGTCGCGATCTGGGAGGCGGCCTCGGTCATCCCCCACGTCGGGTGGACCGGCACCGAGAAGTCGCGACACCGTTCGATCAGCGCGTCGGGCGCGGGCGCCCCGCCGAGCAACACCGTCCGCAGGGAGTCGGGGAGCGTCCCGCGGGCGTCGAGCATCCGCGAGAGCATCGTCGGCACGAGCGAGACGCCGGTCACGTCGTACCGGCGGATGTCGTCGACGGCGCCGCCGGGGTCGAACGACTCCCGGAGGACGACGCTCGTCCCGTACAGCGTCGCCCGGTACAGCGGCATGATCCCGCCGGTGTGGTGCAGCGACAGCGTCGCGAGGTAGCGGTCGTCGGGGAGGACGCCAAGCCGGAACGCCGAGGCGGTCGCCGACGCGAGCACGTTCCCCATCGACAGCGGCACGAGCTTCGGGTTCCCGGTCGATCCCGAGGTGAACAGCATGACGAGCGTGTCGCCGCGACCCCAGCGAACGGCGGGTACCTCCCCGTCGGGCGCGGCGTCGATGCCGACGACCCGGTCGTCGTCCGGGTCGTCGAGCGAGACGACCGGAACGGGCGAGTCCGCCGTCGCGCCCTCCTCCCCCTGGTCGCCGCCGCGCTCGTCCACCCGCGCGGGCTCGAAGCCGTCGACCGACCGCCAGCCCGTCGCCGTCGCGTCGGCGTCGCTTCCGCCGGGGGTGCCCTCGTCGGCGTCGCCCTCGCCGGGGTCCTCCTCGTCCGCGTCGCTTCCGACGAAGGGGTCGCCGAGGGCCGCCGCGACGGCGACGGCCTCGGTATCGTCGCCGCACACCAGCGCCGTCGCGTCGGCGGTCGCGAGTTTCGGTGCCAGTTCCGCGGCCGTGAGCCGATCGGAGCAGGGGACGAGCCGGACGCCCAGCCGCATCGCCGCGTGGACGAGCGCCACGTATTCCATCCGGTTGCCGAGGACGACCGCGAGGTGATCCCCCGGCTCGATGCCCAGCCCGGCGAACCGGGCCGCCAGCGCCTCGACGCGGGCGTCGAGGTCCGCGTACGTCAGCGACTCCCCCGAGGCCGCCAGGACGAGCGCTTCCGCGTCCGGCGTGGCGGCGACCCGGTGGGAGAGCCAATCGCGCATGGAACCCGGATGTACCCCATCCCACTACCCTCTTTCCATCGCTAGGGGGGCGTCGACCGAACGCCGGGGCGACCGCCGAGCCATCGCCGCGGTTTCCGGGACCGCCGTCCTCGCCGGCGACTCACCCGAACAGGGCGCCCGCCAGCGAGTCCTCCTCGCCGTCCTCGCCGCGGCCGCGACCGTGACCCTTGCCCTCGTCCCGATCGCGCTCGCTCCCGAGCACCGGCGGCTCGACGGCCACGTCGTTCGTCACGGGGAGGTCCGGACGCCCGGCGTTGGCGCTCGCGTCGTCGACGGCGCCGGCGCCGAGCGCGAGGTCGGCGTCGAGCGCGTCGAGCAGCCCGTTGACGCGTTCGCGGTCGGCCGCGCGGCCGGCGAGCACCACGACGGCGCCGCCGCCGCGGGCGTACCGGCGCAGCGCCGCCAGTTCCGCGTCGGCGTAGTCCTCGGTCGGCGCGGAGACGACGACCGCGCGGCCGCGGGTCAGCTTCCGCATCGACGCCAGCTCGTTGTACTGCGTGAAGCCGGTGTCGAGCCCCTCGAGATACCGCTGGAAGTAGGCGGCGTCCTCGGCGCTCACCGACTCCTCGGCGGCGAACTGCCCGTGCCCGCCGTCGATCAGCACCTCGCCGGCGCGCGCGGTGAGGTCGTCCACCACGCCCGTGGTGAACTGGTAGGCGTCGTACGCGTCGGGGTCGTCGACCGGCGCGTCGGGGCCGTCGTAGTCCTCGCCGATCGTCTGTGCGCCCACGAGCGCGACGCTCGCGCCCTCGTCGACGGCCGCCAGCGGCGCGCCGGGAACCGAGGCCGACTCGCCCGCGCGAGCGACGACCGCCGCCCCCTCGCCGGCCTCGATGGGCGCCGCCCGCGGGAACAACACCTTCTCGACCCGGGAGGGCCGCGTCGGGGCGGACGCGTCGGGGTCGCTCCCCTCCCACACGCCGAGACCGCGCTCGCGGGCCGTCCGCTCGACCTCGATGAACGCGTCGTGGTTCGTGAGGCCGGAGTCGTACACCCGGGCGTAGCCGCCGGCGACCGCGCGGCGGTTGTAGCTGTCGTCGCGGGAGCCGTCGCCGTCGGCGTCGTACCGGAGGTAACACAGCAGCCGGCCGAAGTCGCCGCGGGCGCCCTCGGCGGGGTCGAACGAGAGGTCGACCGTCGCGCCAGACAGCTCCCCGCGCGCCCACGTCGCCGACGCCTCGCCCTTCGAGAGGAGGTACTCGATCGAGTCGATCCCCTCCCACTCGGCGGGGAGTTCCGGGTCGGCGGTCGTCTCCGGGGTGTCGATCCCGAGCAGGCGCACCGTATCGAAGTAGTCGGGCGCGCCCGAGCGCGGGATGCGCACGTCGACGGTGTCGCCGTCGGTCACCTCCACGACCTCCGCGGTGTACGTCCGGGAGGTGTCGACCTCGAAGCCGAGCCCCTTCCGGTCGGCGAACAGCTCGGGGTAATCGGCGTCGAACCGCGTCGTCGTCGGGACGAAGCCGACGCCCGCGTTGTTCGTCCCGTCGATCACCTGGTCGTCGTTGAAGCGGAACGCCAGATCGAGCGCCCCCGCGATCTCGTTGAGGTTGTCCGTCGCGTCGAAGTTGCCGAAGTCCGACTGGTCGAACAGCAACAGGCCGCCGCCGTCGGCGACGAACGCCGCGAGCGCGTCGAGCTCCTCGTCGGAGAACCCCTCCGACGGCGAGGTGACCACCGCGGCGTCGGCCCTCGACAGCGCCGCGGCGAAGTCGCCGTCGGTGCCCGTCGCCTCGAAGGCGTAGCCGTTGAGCTCGGCGTACTGGATGAACGCGGTGTGGGCGTCGGCGTCGTAGAACTGCCCGTGTGTCTCGTCGAAGGCGACCGTCCCCGACCCGGCGACGCGGTCGAGCGCGTTCAGGACGACCTCCTCGTTCCCGTAGAGGAAGTCGGTGCCGTTCTGGACGACGGGCGCGCCGAAGGCGACCACGTCGCCGTCGACGCCGGCCAGCGGGATCGGCCGGTCGTCCGGGTATTCCACGGCGTCGCCGTCGCCGTCCTCGTCGACGGTGACCGCGGTCGGCTCCGCGCGCACCGCGACGAAGTCCGCGTCGGCGGCCGCGGGCGTTCCGTCTGCCGCCAGCAGACTCGCCGTCGAGTCGAAGAGGAGTTCGTCCACCCGATCGCTGTCCGTCGTTTCCGCGCGCGCGCCGGTCGAGCCGACCGCGAGCGCCCCCGCGCTCGCGCCGACCGCGCCGAGGAAGTTGCGTCGTCGCACGGATGAACACGACCACTACCCGACAATAATCTTACCGGCAGTGAAGTACAAATAACAGGGATCGGACCGTGTGACAACCGTTCCCGATCGGGCGCCTCAGTGCTCGACGAACTCCACCAGCACGCCGCCGGTGTCGCGCGGGTGCAGGAAGGCGACCTCGTGGCCCCACGCGCCCGGCCGCGGCTCGTCGTCGATGGACTCGATCCCGAGGTCGCGAGCGCGGTCGAGCGCGCCTTCGATGTCGTCGGTCGCGAACGCGAGGTGGTGGATCCCCGGCCCGTTGCGGTCGAGGTAGCCGGCGATCGTCCCCTCGTCGCCGAGGGGTTCCAGCAGTTCGAGATAGGAGCCGCCCAGTTCGAGGAAGACGACCGCCATCCCGTCGAACTCCTCCTCGTGAACGATCTCACAGTCGAGCAGATCCGCGTACAGCGCGGCGAGTTCGGCCGCGTCGTCGGTCGCGATCCCGGCGTGATCGAGGCGCATACCCGGCGGGTACGGCGCGCGGAAGGTAAAGGGGGCGTCTACTGCCCGGGCTTGTACTCGCCGAACTCCTCGCGCATCACGTCGGCGATCTCGCCGACCGTCGCGTACGCCTTCACCGCGTCGACGATGTGGGGCATCACGTTCGCGTCGCCGCGGCAGGCGTCCCGCAGCGACGCGAGCGCGTCCTCGACGGCTTCGTCGTCGCGGTCGTCGCGGAGCTCGTTCACCCGGTCGATCTGCGCCTGTTCCTCCTCCTCGGACACCTCCTCGAGGTCGACGTGGGCGTCCTCCTCCTCGACCTCGTACTCGTTGACGCCGACGATGACCCGCTCGCCCTCCTCGATCTCGCGCTGGCGCTCGAAGGCGGTGTCCTGGATCTGGCGCTGGACCCACTGGCTCTTCACGGCGTCGAGCATCCCCCCGCGGCGGTCGACCTCCTCGAGTATCTCGAAGGCCTCCTCCTCGATGCCGTCGGTGAGGTCCTCGACGTAGTAGCTGCCCGCCAGCGGGTCGATCGTGTCGGCGGCGCCCGACTCGTGGGCGAGGATCTGCTGGGTGCGAAGCGCCGTCCGGACCGACTGCTCGGTCGGCAGCGACAGCGCCTCGTCCTTCCCGTTGGTGTGGAGGCTCTGGGTGCCGCCGAGGACGGCCGCGAGCGCCTGGTAGCCGACGCGGACGACGTTGTTCTCGATCTGCTGGGCGGTGAGCGTCGACCCGGCGGTCTGGGTGTGGAACTTCAGCTGCTTCGACTTGGGGTTCTCCGCGCCGAATCGCTCCTCCATGATCTTCGCCCACATCCGGCGGGCCGCGCGGAACTTCGCCACCTCCTCGAGGATGTTGTTGTGGGCGTTGAAGAAGAACGACAGCTGTGGCGCGAACTCGTCCACGTCGAGGCCGGCGTCGACGGCCGCCTGCACGTACTCGATGCCGTTGCCGAGGGTGAACGCGATCTCCTGGGCGGCGGTGGAACCGGCCTCGCGGATGTGGTACCCCGAGATGGAGATGGTGTTGAACTTGGGGGTCTCGTTCGCGCAGAACTCGAAGATGTCCGTGATGAGCCGCATCGACGGCTCCGGCGGGTAGATGTAGAGGTTTCGCGCGATGTACTCCTTCATGATGTCGTTCTGGATGGTGCCGCGCAGCTCCGCGCGGTCGACGCCCTGGCGGTCGCCGACGGCGACGTACATCGCCAGCAGGATCGAGGCGGGCGCGTTGATCGTCATCGACGTGGACACCTCATCCAGCGGGATGTCGTCGAACACGCGCTCGAAGTCCTCCAGCGAGTCGATGGCGACGCCGGACTTCCCGACCTCGCCGGCGGCCATCGCGGCGTCGGAGTCGTAACCCATCTGGGTGGGCAGGTCGAACGCCATCGACAGCCCCGAGGAGCCCTGGTCGATGAGGTACTGGAAGCGCTCGTTCGTCTCCGCGGCGGTGCCCATCCCGGCGTACTGGCGCATCGTCCACAAGCGCCCGCGGTGCATCGTCGGGTAGACGCCGCGGGTGTACGGCTCCTCGCCGGGGAACCCCACGTCCTCCTCGTAGTCGAGGTCGGACACGTCGTCGGGGGTGTACAGCCGTTTCACCTCCTGGCCGCCGGTGTCGGTGGTGAACTCCTCCTTTCGCTCCCCGAAGCGGTCGAGCGTCGGGGAGAGGGTCTCCTCCTCCCACTCCCGCTTGCCCTCGCGGATCGATTCGAGGTCGTCGGGGTCGAACATGCCTAACGCCTCGTCGGCCTGCGGCTTAAGCGAGGGGGAGACGGAGCTCCGATAGCCCCCAAGTGGCGACGACCGAGGCGACGACTGAAGCGCCGACGGCGGCCGCGACCGTCGCCGCGGCGTGTGGGATTTATGCGTCTGCCGTGGGTGGGATCGCTCGTGCAAGTCGCTCCGATGCAAGCCGCGCTCACCGCGGCGTACGTGTTCCACACCCTGTTCGCCGGCCTCTGGGTCGGCGCGGTCGTCCTCACCGCCTGGAAGGTCATCCCGCTCGCGAGGGACGGCGACGCGAGCCCGGAGCTACTCGGCAGCGTCGTCTCCGGCGTCTCCACGATCACCCGCGTCGGCGCGATCGTGTTCGTCGCGACCGGCGGTCACATGGCCGCGACGGTGTACGGTGCCGAGGGGCTGTTCGCGCCGCCGCGCGGACACGTCGTGCTCACGATGCTGACGCTGTGGCTCGTCATGACCGGACTCGTCGAGGTCGGAGGAAGCAAGGTCCGCTCTGCGCTCGAACAGCGCAAGGTCCGGACCGCCGCACGCGACGCCGGCACCTTCTACAACGCCGCCGCCGTCGTCGGGTTCGTCCTGCTGGTGCTCGGCGGCTACCTCGCGGCCTGACGGCGACTCGCCCGGTTCACTCCGTCGCTCAGCTCACTCCGCCGCCCGCTTCTCGAACACCAGACAGTACGAGTGGTCGAACCCGTAGCCGTAGCGCCCCGCCGTGCCCTCGTACCCCTCTCCCTCCCACTCGATCACGACCTCGCCGTCGAACCGAAGCACGTCGCACACACGGTCGGCCACGTCGAACGCCAGCGGGGTGACGTGCTCGCCCTCGCGGACGTTCACGATGTCGATCACGACGGTGCCGCCGGGGACCATCGCAGAGGCGACGCCGCGGAACGCGGCTTCGATGTCGTCGAGGTAGTCGGCGTACGTGCTCTCGCCCTCGTAGTTCTCGAAGGGATTCAGGTCGATCGTGTGGGTATCGAACGGCGGCGACGTGAAACAGCAGTCGCACGGGGGGAACCACGACCCGTCGAGGTCGAGCGTGCTCGCGTGACGGACCTCGCCGCCGTGGTCGTCGCCGAGGCGGTCGCGGATCGCGGCGACGCGGTCGGCCTCGTACTCGACGCCGACGGGAACCCGACCCAGGCGTTCGGCCACCGTCAGCGTCGTCCCGAACCCCGCGAACGGGTCGAGCACGCGGTCGCCGGGGTCGGTGTACTCCCGCAGAAACCGCTCGACGAGCACGTCGGGCGTCCGAACCTCGTCGTCGTGGCCTGCGGGGAGCGGATCGCGGTGGCCGAACTCCAGCGTGAGGTGGGTGTCCATCGCCTACCGGCCCCGCACGAGCGAGCGACATAACTCCCACGGCGGCCCCGCGACCGGTCCACGTGACTGACCAGGGGTCCCCCACTCCGGCGTCGGGATACAAGTCGACCGCCGTCGATCTTCCCGCATGGTACTCACAGACGAGGTCTCCCGGTTCGTCCGCGCGACCGGCCCCGAGCACACCGACGTACAGGCGGGGATGGCCGCGTTCGCCGACGAGCACGACTTCCCGAACATCGGCCCGGAGTCGGGCGCCGTCCTCCGCCTGCTCGCGCGCCTCACCGACGCCGAGACCGTCTTCGAGTTCGGCTCCGGGTTCGGCTACTCCGCCTCGTGGTTCCTCCGCGGCGGCGCCGAGCGCGTGATCCTCACGGAGTTCGACGCCGACGAACTCGACCAGGGCCGGGAGTTCATGACCGGCGCGGGGCTCGCCGACCGCTGCGTCTTCGAGGGGGGCGACGCGATGGAGACGATCGAACGCTACGACGGTCCCTTCGACGTGGTGCTCGTCGACCACCAGAAGGAGCGCTACGCGGACGCCTTCCGCGCCGTTCGCGACAAGATCGCCCCCGGCGGCGTCGTCGCCGCGGATAACATCATGCGCGGCCCGATCGACTTCGACGCGCTACTGGCGGCCGTGGAGGGTGACGACGGAAGCCACAGCGACGCCGACGCCGACGGCGGCGCGGCCGCGCTCGACGCCGCGAACGAGCAGACCCGCGGCATCGCCGCCTACCTCGACGCGGTCTGCGACGACGACGCATTCGAGACGACGGTGCTCCCCGTCGGTTCCGGACTCGCCGTGAGCACGAAAGTCGATTAGCGGATCAGTCAGGCGTCGAGACGAGCGTTCAAATACCGAACCGGCACCAGCCCCCGCATGCGCTGAGAACCGCCCCGTCGCGTGAAGCGGGTGTGCGACACGCCGCGACGGGAACGAGTCCGGACCCTCCGACGGACGACGGGAGGGACAGCGGGGCGGTGGGGCGCGCCCCGAGTCCCGCACCGACAGCGGGTGTCGCCTGTTCGCCCTACCGAACCCGGAGATCGACGCTCCCGAGCGACGCGAACGTCGCGACCGCGGTCTCCCCGGGGGCGACGGGAACCGGCTCCGTCAGCGACCCGGTCGTGACGAGCGTGCCGGCCGGGAGGCCGTCGACCGCGTCCGCGAGCCATGCGAGCGCCGCCAGCGGGTGTCCGAACACGTCAGTGCCGACGCCCGAGTCGACCGGGTCTCCGTCGACGCGGAGCGTTACCGCCTCGTCGGCGAGCGCGAGGTCGGCGGGATCGATTCCCTCGCCGAGAACGAGTCCCGCGTCGAGGCAGTTGTCCGCCACCGCCAGCGGCGCGTCGAACTCCCACCCGGTCCGGCTGTCGACCACCTCGATCGCCGGGACGACCGCGGTCACCGCGTCGCGGACGCGGTCGCGTGAGGCGTCGGCCGGGAGGTCGGAACCGAGCCGGAACGCGATCTCCGGCTCGATCCGCGGGTCGACGAACTCCTCGGCGTCGACGGTCGCCGGCGAGGACCGGACCGTCCCATCGAGCACCCGGCCGTATCCCGGTTCGTCGACCGACAGGTCCCGACGGACGCGTTCGTTCGTGAAGCCGATCTTGTAGCCGACCGGCTCCCCGCGCCTGTCCCGCACCCGGTCGACGAGACGCTCCTGAACCCGGTAGGCGTCGGCCGTCGAGTCGACGCTCGGGAGCGTGTCTGGGGTGATGGACGAGGCGGTCGCGTGCGCGTCCGCGAGCGCCGCCGCCAGCTCCTCGGCCGTCGCGTCCTTCATCGGCGGCTGCCGGGCTGTGGATCCACGTGCGATTTCGGCATGAGGTCCGCGAACGGCTGGTCGTCGATCCACTCCAGCAGGTGGACGAGCTGGTCGGTCGCGGCCTCGAACAGCTTCTCCCCCTTCTCGGGCGTTGCGTCGGTCTGGTCGCCGAAGACGCCGTTCCCGGAGTTGTCCGCCGAGTCGTAGAAGGTCCGCGCGCCGTTGGTCCGGAGGTTCGCGTCCGCGAGATCGACGATTCCGCCGTCGCGGGCCGACTCCAGTTGATCCGTCCGGACCAACTCCTCGGCGATGTGCATGATCATCGCCGTCTCCTTCGGGCCGCCGTGGGGGCCGTTGTGCTCGAACACGTCCGAGACGAGGTCCGGGATCGATTCATTCCACATCCACTCGGCGTAGTTGGGAACGTACGTAGGACGTATATACGACCACCCAGTAGTACTACCCGGTAGTACCACCATGTCCGAAAACCAGCGTTTCAACCTCCTACTGTCGCCCGACCAGAAGGAGCAGTGGGAGGAATACGCCGCCGAGAACCCCAACGTCGACTCGTTGAGCCACCTCGTCCGGCTCTCCGTCCAGAAGGAAGTCAACGGCCAGCACGCGCCAGCCCGCGGCAGTACTGACAGTGAAGTCGCGGCACAAGTGTCTGAACTCATTTCAGAGGCTCACACGACGAACAACCGGCTTCAGAGCCTTGAAGCCCGCCTCTCAACCATCGAGCAGGCCGTACAGGAAGATCCCGAAGTGACCGAGCTGGCGAATGAGGTCTTCACGATCCTCCCCTCGAAGGCCCAGATCGAGGAGTACAACGCTCCCGAACAGTCCCTCCCGGCGAAGCTCCCCGAGGAACAAGGCGGCCCGATCGCCTATTCCGGACGTGTGGCCGACGTCGCCGCGCTCACGGACAGCAACGAGCTACAGGTGCAGCGGGCACTCGACAAGCTCCAGTCCAACACGGCCCGCGTCCACCACGACGACGGCCACGACGAACGGCGCTATTACAAGGAGGTGTGACCGATGGACCCGCTCATCGAGGACTACCTCTCCGATGTGGAAGCATCGAAGGCGTACGGGACCTACGAGAATCGGAAGTCAGATCTGCGTATCTACCATGACTGGCTGGACAAGCACGACTTGGAGGTCACCGAGGTCGGGAGTCGTGACATCCACCGTTTCCTCCGTGAGCAAGGCAAGAAGTTCTCCAACTCGACCGCAGCCAGCCGGCATGACTCGGTGAAGCTGCTGTACGACTTCCTCGCCGGCGTGTGGGATATGGTCGAGGAGTCCCCGTTCGAGGACCTCAAGCGGAGCAACTACACCAAGAGCACCGGCGGGAAGAAGCACCAGACCGACGATATCGTGTACGTCACCCCGGACGACAAGGAGGCGATGGCCGAACACGTACCAACCCCCACACTTCGGAACGAACTCATCCTCCGGCTGCTCTACCAGACTGGTGTTCGACGGGGTGAGCTGGCGATCATCGAGATCGACAACATCGACCGTGAGGCTCGCTCGATCCGAGTGTACGCACCGAAGACCGACGAGTGGCGGATCGTGTACTACCAGCCCTCCCTCGACTTCCTGCTGACCCAGTGGATGGATAGCGGCTACCGGAGCGCGTACAAGCCCGCCGAGGAGTCCCCGTACCTCTTCGTGTCCGAGCGAGCCGAGCGACTCAGTGACCACGCTATCAACCAGATCGTGAAGAAGGCCGCCGAGAACGCCGGGATACAGGACGTCATGTACACCGACGGAGGCGGACAGAAGCGCCACCGGATCACAGCACACGCCTTCCGGCACGGTCACGCCGTCCAAGCGATCAAGAACGACATCGACATCCGCCGGCTGCAGCTTCATCTCGGCCACGAGAAGATCGACACGACCCAGCAGTACCTCCAGTTCAAGAACGAGGAGGTGCAGGCCGCTATGAAGAAGTTCAACCCGTCCCCGGAAGGTCCGGAGACGGCCTGAGTACAGCTTCCACGTTCTCGGTGCGACGTTGGCGCGACGTCGGCTCCGATCCTGTTCCGCGTGGTTGTCACCGTAGCTGATCAACCCCCGCCTTAGAACCGAAGCTACGGCGACGATGGATCTGGGGCGCTCTACTGAATATTATTTACCGGCCCCTGCTCAAGCGAGGGTTATGCCCGTCACCGTGTCCGACCTTCGGGAAACCCTGCCCGACTTCGACGCCGTCGACGTGGACGACGAGATCGCCGTGAACGGCACGACGTACACCGTGCTCGACAAGGAGACGTACTCCCCGGGACCGGGTGAGTCCACGTTCACCCTATCGCTCAGCGGCGACAACGGCACCCACGTCCTCACATGGAACGAAGCGCACACCGTCGAGGTCGTCTGGATCCACGAGCAGGGCGCAGATCCGATGACCGACGGGACCGAAGTCGAGAGCATCGAGTACCACGGTTGACTGCGGACACGGTGGAGATCTGAAACGGCGTGCGTGTGAGACCGCTGTGGTAGGTCCTGAAGGGCTCGTTCTCAAGTACACCCTCTCGACAGTTGCTCTACTTCGAGTGGACCTACCCTTCCCCAGATCTGGGAGTTACTCTGTAGGGGTCGTTTTTAGATATTAAACGAACTTACTCTGCCGGTAGGTTGCCTTCTGTGTCACCGTCTAGTTCCGTATCAGGACTCTCTGGAAGCTCAATCCGGTCCTCAGACACCTCCTGCCAGAGGTGGTACAAAACGACAAACAGCCCAATAACCCATGACGCCCCGACTATTGTTGGCTCAACCCAAGGCTGCAACTGAAGAATAGTCCGGTCGATCGCCCTGAAAAAGTAGAAGAGAAGCGGCACTCCAACAGAGAACACGATTGGAGCTGCTACTGCGGCCAGCGTATTGCGATACTGTCTGGGGTCGAGCGATTCGTGACGGTTGACTAATTTTGTTCGCTCACCCTGTAAAGAGCGGATCTCTGTCATAGTCTGGATCCATCGCCGATATGCACGGTTAAACCGCTGATTTCGGTGAATCTTCCATTCATGTTCGATCTGATTGTTGCTGGCGATGATTGCCGCGTCTGGTGGTATGGAGGGCGTTGGACCCATCAAACCAGTTGGCTCAAGCTCATCACGTACATCGTCAATACGCCGTTCAAGCTCTTCATAGTGGTACTCGTTCGGTGCCTCATTGAGGAAGCCACGGAGTGCAGCCTCCATTTCTGTTTTTGACACTGAATCAGCGTCTGGGTTCCATTCTGAACCGACGTACGAATCGATAAAGGAGTCAACATCGTCTTCAGCAGTCTGACGAGCCTCAATCGCTTCTTCTTCCTCGCGGATTTCTTCCATCTCTTCCCTGAACTGCTGGTATTGAGTGTCCAAATTTTCTAAACGTGCGTCGATAGCTTCGATCCGTTTTTCAACACGCTCCCGTTGGGTGGAAAGATTCGCGAGGTTGCTGGCTAATAGTGCTGCGAGAATTCCGATGAAGACACTTGCAGCGCTTGCAAGTGCAGCATAAAGACCAGTCACCATGACCCCGTAGTTGGCCACCCAGCAAATGAAATTTTTGAGGAATCTCTTCAGGTATAGCAAACGCAACCGATTCCAACCACGATATTAGGTTTCAGAAGAGTCTCTGTGTTCTTCCACGACTTCCCGAAAGATCTGCGTGAGGTGTGGCTTCTTGCGTGAGAGCCACCCCTCGATCTCGGATAGTCGACGCGGGATCGGTTGGCCAGTCACCCGGGCCAGATCTCCGCGGACCTCTCGGATCCGAGCAGGGCGCATTCCAGATCGCTCCCCGGACTCCCACTCTTCGAGCAGCTCCTCCGGAGTCATGCTCGGCGGGACGAGTAGCCGGCACTCGGGTTCCCGTTGGCGGACACGAAGGCGTCCACCTCCAGATCCCCGCCCGAGTCGTCGGTGATCTCGGTGAGAGAGGCGCGTAGCTCGTCCACGGCAACGTTCGAGACGAACTCCGTCGCGGTCTCCCCGTCGACATCGGCTTCGGTCACGGTGGCCAGCGTATCCCAGTCGTCGCCGTTGAGGGTGTGCTCCAGCTCCACGGCGAACGTGTCCGCTGGATCGAGGTTCCGGGCGATCACGAACAGCAGCACGTTGTCGTGTCCCTTCGAGGCGATCACGTCACCCGCTCCGGTCGTGGAGGCCGAGTCGAGCGACAGGGACTTGATCGGGCGGCTCACGCTCGCTCGACCTCGTACTCGGGCTCGGCTTCGAAGGCATCGAGGTCTTCGATCGACTTGAGCGGGAGCCATTGCGACGTCTGGCCGAGTGCGCCCCGGAAACGGTACTGGTGGCCCGACGGGCCTGTGACGGCCTTCGAGCGCTTGTGGCGGCGAGAGTCGCGCGACGTGAACACACGGTCGCCCTCGGCGTTGGGGCTGGACGCTGGCGGCTTCTCCTGCTCAGCCCAGCGGACGTAGCGGACACGGCCGAAGTCGCTTCCCGCCATCTCAGAAGTCCTCGTTGGCGTACACGGTTGCGTCGAGGACATCGGACTCCTCGGCGTTGGCAGCGACCTCCTCGGCGATGGCGTCCTGCCGCTCCTGTGCTTCCTTGCGCTTCTCGGCGAGTACCTCGGCTCCATCTTCGAGTGTGCTGGCGAGGTACGAGTCGGTGTGACGGACCCCGAGCGACTTCGCCACCGCGTCGGAGTCGAGGTACTCCTTGATCGCCTCGATCAGATCGTCCGGTACGCCCTCCTCTTCGAGCTGCTCGATCAGGCTGTCGGGCTCACCCGCCTCGTCGGGTAGCTCTTCCGGGGCCTCCGGCGGCTCCTCCTCGTCTTCGGTCTGCTTGGCGATCTCGTCGTACACGTCCTGTCTGGTGGCGAGGTCGGACTCCTCGACCACTTCCTCGACCGCGGACTTGAACTCGTCACGAAGCTCCTCGGGGGTTGGATCTCTTCCAGTTGGGGGCATCGGCTGATCGTAGTTGGCGCGGAGTAATACCCCCTCTCACGGCTTGTGAGAGCGATCTGGGCTGAAGGAAGAGACAGGAGGACACCTCATCCTCCCGGCTATGAACAACGGAAGTAGCCGGACTCTCACCGGCGACTCTATGTACTGGTCCCGTCGGTTTAACGGCTCTGTGCCCACAAATACGTTGATCCTCGACCAACTGTTATAACGCTCAAAAGACTGAGATATTGCTGATGTCGAGAGCAAGCGTCATGCTGGGCGTCCGCCCGGTGACCAGAACGATGGTGAACGAGCGTCGGGGGAGCCGCACACAGGACCAGTACCTCCAGCACCTGATGAAGATCGAGGAGGAGCGCGAGGGCTGATGGGTACACTATGACTGAAGCAGGTGTCCGGGGGGTGGTCGCCCCCGAACGAACTGGTGGAAGAGTTGACGCCCTTCCCGCTGAGGTGTGGTTGGGTGGGGTAGGGGAGGTGGCGTCATGTCGTCAGTAGAGGGTGAGAGGCATAACGGCTCGGCCTCGGACCTACCCCTCGAAGGTGCGGTATTCACCCGAGTCCGCGAGGACACGAAGGAGGGCGTCAAGGGCTTTCTCGATAACCCGCTCATACCGTCTGAGGCGCAGAGCTGGTTCGACGGCGGGGGGAACGTCGGCGTGGCCCTCGGACGGGAACCTCCCAACGGGACCCGACTCGTGGCGTTTGACGTGGAGCAGCGGGGCGTACTACCCGACCGACTTCGGGATATCGTGGATCAGCACGCGCTGGCTACGTGGGACACGGTACACGAAGGACGGAATCGGCTGGTGAAGGTGAGCGAAGAGGCCTACCAGCTGCTCGACTCGGTGAAGACGAAGCACGATCTCACCGATGACGGCGATCACGATCTGGAGCTGCTGACGGACGGACACGTACTCGCTCCGGGGTCGGAGATCGATCACGGCCGCTGTCGGCCGTCTAAGCCGTGCAACGGTTCCGGGCGTGGTTCGTACCGACTTGTGGCGACCGATCCCGACGCGCCCAAGCTACGGCGCGAGACGGCCCGAGAGATCCTCGACATACTCGGCGTCGTTCCGGCCGAGGACGTGAGCACCGGAACGAGTGGACACGCGGCGATCGAGGTGCTGACCGAGGTGGACGAGGAACTGGCCGATGTCGGGGACGCATTCCTTCGGGACCTCCAGCACGAGCACACCCCGGGCTTCAACTCGCTCGTAGGGATGCAGCAGGGAGGTGACGGCGGGTACGAGAATCTCCTCTGGAAAGAGGGGGAAGACGGACCGAAGATAGATCGCAGCCTGCAGGAGCTGATGGCCCTCACCCGCCTCTACGAGGTCGTCGTGTACTTCGGGAACGAGGAGGGCCAGCGAGCGAAACAGATCACACGGGCCACCTTCGAGCGGTACGTACACGGGCACAAGTACACCGAGGATGGGCAAGTTCGGCGGTGGCTGGAGGAGGGCGAGTCGTACAAACGGGATCGGCTCGGCCGGGCCTTCGAAGCTGCTGATCGAGGGAAGTTCCAACGATTCCTGAATCGACAGGAGGGCGACGATCGAGAACGATGGGGTGACTATTCCGTCGTTACCTACGGCCACGTTCGTTTCGCAGTCAACCTATTGGTTGGCAAGATCACCGTCGACCCGGAGGATCCGGACCTCGACGGGATACGCGATACAGCGGCTGTACTCTACGAGTTCGATCTCGATCGAGATAGACTGGCTGAACTCCTCGATAACCCCCCCACTCCTGTGCACGGTACTACCCCAAACTCGGGGTGCGTACCGACACGCGAATCGCCACACGACGGCGGGAAGATCGGCGAACACGAAAACCGCCGACCTGAAGTCGAGAATATGGGGGAGGGTGTTGGGAACCACGGATACCCCGAACAGAACGAGGTCGTAGAAGCTTGCCAGCAACTTGACCCGAGTCGGGATCGGGACACGCACGAGGAGGCACTACGTCGACTGCGACGGGACGGGATCGTCAAGCAAGCTCGGGTCGGTCGCAAGTACCTCGTCTACCCGTCCACACTCCCCGACCCTGAGAACGCCTGCTGCGTGAAGTGCAACGGCGAGGAGTACGATCCACGTGAGGAAACCGAGCGCAGCAGCGGTGAAGTACACCTTCGGACTGACGGAGGCACCGACATGAGCACGACAACTTCCACCAACGAGAGCAGCACGGACAACAAGTACACCCCCGAGACCCTCCGCGAGCGGTTCCCGACGGTCGTTCGGGGTGAGGGTCGGAAGTCGAAGAAGCATCATATTCCGGATGAGGACTCGGACGACGTGGAGCCGCTCTGCGGTACGTACCAACCGGCGGAGTGGATCGAGAAGGAGATCCACGTGTTCCCGCTTGACTGGCATCCGTGGTGCGAGGCGTGCCTCAAGAAGCTCCGGGAGCAGGAGCGTGCTGATCAAGGTCAGCAGGGAGACGGGCATGGAAACGTGCTGGAGGCGGAATGGGGTTAGCTACGAACTTACGAGGGTTCCCGACGGCGAAGTCGGCCCATGCCTGAATGGCGAGCAGTCGAGGACCTGACCCTGCACCCCCTGATCGACACGACGTACAAGCGAGAGCAGCGCCCCGAGCCGACTGGCGAGGGAACCTTCGAGAACACCCCGAAGGTGATAGACGAGAGCCACTTCACCGACTCAGAGAACGTGCTGCTAACCGATCCACGAGTGATCGACGTAGCTCAGGAGCGCGGTTGGGACGAGATCGAGGTGGAGATCGTTGACTCGTTCGCCGACAAGCACGCTGAGCAGCTGACCGTGCTGCAGGCAAACGACAATCCGGAGATGACCCCCGGTGGCGAGATCGAGTACGCTCTCGCATGGATGGAAGTATGCAGTGAAGAAACAAGTCGTCGAAAGCGGGGCGAGAAAACTTCCCCAGTTCTGGGAAGAGACTCGGACAAGCCTACAAACGGGAGGGCCTGTGAGCACGTGAGTTTCAACGAAGAGACCTTCCGAAAGGGGAGGCTCGTGAAACGAGCCGCAAGCGAAGGTCTGTGGGGGCTACGGAACCCAGAAGATCTGGATTCCGACGCTGTAGAGACGGCCCGTGAGCAGTGGAAGATGTTAGTGCAGGGCGAAACGGAGGTCGATCCCGCTCACAGTACGGTTGAAGAGGCACACCGTCGGGCTGGGGCCATCAAGAGCGAGGAGTGGATGGCTGGCGACCGGATCTTCAATTTCCGTGGCTCGAAGGCATCGATCGCTCGCTGGCTCGTTTCCAAGTTCCCTGAACACGACAAGTACGTGGAAGTGTTCGGTGGCTCTGCTGCGGTTCTCTACAACAAACCCCCAGCACAGCAGGAGGTATTGAACGACATCCGGGAACCGATCTCGAACTTCTTCAAGGTCCTCCGTGACGAGGCATCCGACCTTGAGCGTGAGCTTGAGAGGATCGAACTCACGAAGGAACAGCACGACAACTGGACGGTCCACTGGAAAGAGGGCTGGCGTCCGAAGGACGATGTCGAACGAGCCGCCGTCGTGTTCTTCAAGTCATTCAGCCAACTGCGACCCAGAGACGACGGAAGTGGTGGCTTCGCCTATCCAAAGGCGTACCCCAACAGGGCTGAGAAGTTCAGGAACCAGAAGCAGCAACTCACGGAGTTCCAGAAGCGGTTCAAACGCGATGATATCCCGTATTTCATCGACAGCTTCGATATCTCTCCGTCGGCGTTTGCTGGTGAACTTGATCCTGTGGTCGTTGAGAATCGGGACTTCTTGGAGGTCCTCCGCGAACACGACAGTCCCGACACCTGCTTCTACCTTGATCCACCGTATGTGGACCACGAAGGGGACTACGACAGCGGATTCACATCCGGTGATCAGGATCGACTCGTTGAAGCGTTGCATGAACTGGAGGGAGAGTTCATCCTGTCCTACGGTGAGGAGGTGCCTGACGGTCTCGACACCTTCCGAGAAACGAGGATGCTCCGACCGGATCAGCGTGAGGAAGAAGACGAGGTGGCCATCGAACGCCACTTCATGAGCTTCCCCGAGGAAGAGGAGGGAGCGTTCAGGCCGGGGAACACAGCTGACGCCCGAAAGGCCGACTGGTAGCGACCGTCGCTTCCCGTAGCTCGCACGACGTCGCCTCGTCTCGGCGTTGAGGATCAGGCTGCGTGGGATACACCGTAGCGATCTGACCCGGGGCTTAGAACGCGAACGTCGGCGCGAGAGCCAAAACCGGACTACCAGACCTTCAGGAACTCGTCCACGACCTCTGCGTCCTCCTCGCTGAGCTCGTACACGTCGCTGAGGATCGTCTCGTCCAGCTCGCCACGAAGTCGGTCGAACTCCTCGTTCAGCTCCTCGATCTTGTCCTCGTCGCCCCGGTACTCCTCCATCAGATCCACGACGTCGTCACGAGTCGGCGTGTCCATCCCGAGGATCTCAGAGCGGGTCAACCGCCGGTCCTGTGCCGTCAGTAACTCAAACACGAAGTCGCGGACGAGTTCGGACTCGAAGCCCATCTCATGGCTCCGCTTCATCACGACCTGATAGACCTCCTCGGCGGTTTCGACATCCATCTTCACGTCCTTGCGGATCGGTCCCTGCCGATAGTCGTCGCCGTCGAGGTTGATTGACTGGGCCAGATCAAGGACCGAGCTGTCGCGGTCGTAGTCCGGGAGGTAGTTCCGAACGTCGTCGGTCCTGTACTCCAAGTCGGTGATCTGCTCGCGGGTCTCCTTGACTTGCTCCGCCAGCTCCTCGACAGCCTCGTCCGAGGCGTTGTCCGGCACGACGACCGGGTGCGGCTCCAAGTAGCGCTTGTTGTAGGAGTAGTACTTCCCGCCGAAGATCGGCGCGATGTGCTTGTGATAGAACTCCAGCACAGAGGAATTCAGCAGCGCCACGTAGTACAGGTGGTCCTCCGAAGTGGGAGCGTACTCCTGCATGAGCTGAACCCCGTATCCACCGGCGTTGCCACCACCGAGGAAGTAGTACTCCCCATCGGTGTCAGCCACGAACCGGCTGTACGAACTCATGATGTTCGTCATGATCTTGTCCGGCTCCATTTTGTCGATATTCTGCCGCCGGCCGAACGCCCACCAGTGATCGTCCTGTACGTCGCGGTCCTGCAAGTACGACTTGTGGTCCTGTAGGAACTCCCACGTATGTTCGTAGTCGGTCCGGAGAGTTTCCTCCGAGAGCAAGTCCGGGTCACCGTCATCGGCGTCGTAGGGGAAGATCAGCCACAGCCCCTCCCAGTCAACGCCCCAACGGTCGATCTCCGGCCCACGGAGCAGCCGTCGTAGCACGGACTTCTCAACGGGCTGGGCCTCGTCGTCACCCTTCGCTCTGAACTGGACGACTCCGTCGTCGGGATCGACATCACCCTCGATGAAGCCGAGGTACACGGGGTTCGCGCTCGTTTGGATCCCCACGAACACCTCAGAGGAGACCTGCTGAAGCCGGAAGGATGAGGATTCACGGATCGACTCGAACACACGCCGCTCGCTCTCCATCGGCATCGGCTTCCAGCTCGGGAGGTAGTTGTCGGCGTTGTCCTCACGGAGCGTTTCTTTCGGGTAGGTGAACAGATCGTACTCGTCCACATCCTCTGGGGTTTCCCAGTCCTCCAAGTGATAGATCTCGTCCAACACCCCCTCTCTTTCGTGTGCAAACCGGGCACAGTGGACGTCTCTGTCCACAGGTTCGTCTCTGTCCACGGACACGATACAAGGGTATGGAGTGGCAGCGTCGAACACTTCCACATCCTTGAAATCGATCAGATGGGTCAGTGGCTCGTCTGCAAGGTGTTCGCGGACGCTCTCAGCGTACTCGTGTGTGAGCAGGCGGTTCGGACAGATGTACGAGAGGCTGCCGTCGTCTGTCAGCCACTCCAGCCCCCGCTCGATGAAGGGCACGTAGATGTCGAAGCTCTTGCTCTCGACCGTGGAGTACCGCTCCGCGTACTCCTCCTTCGGCCCGCTGATGTTCTGGGTTCGGACGTACGGAGGGTTCGCCACCACAACGTCGAACTCGATCTCGTCCTTGATCCGGTCGACCGCGTCCCGGTCATCGATGAACGCCTGAGCGCGACCGTTGTAGTTAGCGAACTGCGTGATCTGTGACTGCTGCCCCTCGTCTTCGGTGCCTCCTTCCTGCTTTTCGAGGACGGTGGGAGTCAGCGTGTCCGCGACGTGGATCTCGAAGCCGTCCATCGTGTAGGATGGATCCTGCTCGGTCACCTTATCGTACAGATCGACGGTCCGGAACAGGAGATTGATCTGCGTGATGTGGACGGCAAACGGGTTGATGTCGATCCCGTAGAGGTTGTCCTCGATCCGTTCGAGGATCGTACGCGCCTCCTCGGCGTCCAGATAGTGGACGCTCTCCCGACCGAACTTGCGGATGTAGTGCTGGATCAGTCGCTCACACGCCTCCGTGAGGAAGCCACCACTGCCACACGCCGGGTCGAGTATCTTCTGCCGACCGATCCCCTCTGTCGGCTTGTACCCAGTCTCGTCCAGCATATAGCGGATGACCTCTATGGGCGTGTAGTACTCGCCCAGTTCCTTCCGCTCGTCCTGTGGGAGGTAGTCCTCGTAGACGTGGCCGAGGATGTCGCGGTTGACGTACTCGAAGTCGAAGCGGTTCAGTCGCTTGAACACTTCTCCGAGCCGGTAGTCCAAGTCGTCCTCCAGATCTTCCTGCCGACGCTCCTCGTCGGCGTCGAACCGCTGCCGCTTGTCGCGGCTCACCCACCACCAATCGAAGATCCCCAGCTCGTAGAGGTCGCCGTAGTGGTCATCGATCCGGTCGTAGGTGTCCATCAGGGCCTCAAGGTACGGTCGCTCGTCGCCCTGACCGAGCGCGTCGGCCATTCCACGCCCCGAGAGCCGGGTGTTCCCGACGATCTCCTTGTCCTCGGCGATCCGAGCGAACAGCGCCCGGTTGAGAAGGATGTACGCAGTCTCACGGCAGAACGTCTGCTTCGCGTCGTCGCTCTTGCCGGTGTACTCGCGCCAACTCTTCCAGTCGGGGAAGGTCGTGTCGAGGAACTCCCGAGGGTACGAGTCCTCCGGCCGGTCCCGATAGTCATCGAAGAACCGGGCCATAACCGAGGACAGTTCGTCAAGTGACTGCTTCACCGCTTCGAGGAATAGTTCGTACCCCTCGTCGTCCGTACCGGGTTGGTACTGGACTGGGACCTCCTTCGCTCGCTGCTGGAAGTAGTCGGCGTCCCCAACGTTGGTGAAGCGGTCGTGGTGGAAGTACTCCAGCGCACCCAGCGTTTCCTGCTCCTCCGAGCCGAGATCTGCCGGTGACTCGGCTTCGGCCACGTCGTCCACGCTGAAGCCCCCGACCGAACTCAGCTCACGGTCGCTGGAGGAGTACTCGTAGATCCGGAACTCGTGGCCGTTGGTGAGGATCCCGTACTCTGCACTCCCCACACCGACCATGTACGTTTCCAGCTGGTCGACGTCGGAGAGGCCGAGATCGTGGGAGGGGCGCTTCGTCTCACAGACGATGACCGGGAACGGCGGATCGCTGTCGTCGTAACAGAGGACGTCCTTCCGGTCGTCCTCAAAATTGACGTGGCCCTCTCCTTCTTGTCGGGACCAACCGAGCGCGTCCGTGAACAGGTGGTCAACAAGGCTGTACCGGAAGTCGAACTCACTTCCCTCCGACCGAACCTCTCCGTGGATCTCGTGGAAGGCTTCGAGAAGATCGGCCAGAAGCGCGTCGGGCATTGAAGCCGTATTCCGATAGCCGCCTGATAAAATTCACTGACGGGGCGAGAGAACTCACTCCCGAGGTAGCGCTGTTGTAGATCTGTCAGTCGTCGCTGGGGACTCGCTCTTTGGTGCCGTCGACCAGCACCGCTCCTTCACCCGTGACGGTGACAGTGTGGTTCGGGACCTCGAACTGGAGTGTCCACGAGCTGCCGTCGTGAGCCGCCAGCTGGTGGATCGCGTCGGCGTCGATGTAGTCCTGCAGAGCGTAGTCGAGGTCCAGCGGATCCTTCCCTTCCGCGTCTGCTATCGCGGCGACGACCCGATCCACAACGAGTGATGACACAACTGCGGAACAGGACCAGCCACGGATAAACAAAGTGGCCTCGGAACCTCGATCCGGGGGTCATGTGGGGTTTCAAAATATTCTACCTGTGACCTCAGGATACTATCCCCACTCGTAGGCCGCGATTCGCGTTTATCGACGGGGGTGCCTCCCCTCCTCGCCGAGAGAGCCACGAGCTTGGCTCGTCTCCGGATCGAACCCTGACTGCGTAGGATGTGGCCCAGATCTTGTCGTCGCCGAGAGAACGCGACGTCGTGGCTCTCTATACAAGGGAGGAGAGGCTACTCATCGCCGTCCTCGTCGGTGAGACGGTCTGCGAGGAGGCGCTGATCGGGCGGGCTGTACTCACCGTCCGTGATCGCAGCCTCGACCTCCGCTTGGTCGGTGGCGATCGTGACGCCGCGCTCGTCGTGGAGCTGCTTGGCTTCCGCCTCGGTGTCGACGTCGTACCAGTATCCGTTGTACCAGAGGCCCATCGACTGGGTGTACTCGCCGCGAGACGATAGTGCTGGTCCCTGTAGAGCGCGCTTCCGGGGCCACAGGAAGGTTATTCAGCGCGGCGCTGTTCGTGAGACGTGATGGAGTTGGCGGCGCACACTTGGCAGGAGTTGGAGGAGTATCTCGAAGAGACGTCGTTGGCGCTGGTCCCCGTCGGTTCGACCGAGCAGCACGGCCCGCACCTCCCTGAGTCGACCGACCACACTATCGCCGAGGCACTTGCGCAGGAGGCGGCAGAGCGGGGAGACTACCTCTGCACGCCGACGGTCAACATCGGTGTCAGCCCTCATCACAAGCAGTTCGCGGGGACGATGTGGGTCGACGCGCCGGTGTTCCGTGACTACATGGAGAGCCTCGTTCGGAATCTGACGTACCACGGGATCGACCGGGTGGTGTTCGTGAACGCTCACGGGGGGAACGTGGAGCATCTGCAGGAAGTGGGACGGCGGCTCTACGACGATGAGGTTGCGTACTCGGTGGAGTGGATGTGGGATAATAGCATCCCAGATCTGGTGGACGACCTCTTCGAGCAGAACGGGCCACACGCTGGTCCGAAGGAGACCTCGATGGTGTGGTACATCGAGGACAACGTTCGAGAGGAGAAGCTGGAGGAGGCGCGCGACGGTGGCCTCGTGGACTTAGAGGATGCCGAGACGATGAAACACGGGGCGCGGACGTTCTACGACGCGGTCGACAACTCGGGGAACGGTGGCTTCGGGGATCCGACCGACGCGTCTGCTGAGAAGGGCAAGCAGCTGTTCGAGGCGGCGAGCGAGCAGCTGGTACATCTGTGTGACTGGATGGCAGCTCAGGATGCGGAGGACTTGATGCCGGCTTCTCGCGTGGCCGAGCGGAGCGAGTAGCGATAGTTACGCTGCTGCAGGGGCCTGATTATGCAGCGTAGTGAAGCAGTGTGAAGTTCCCATCCACTCGACCGCGTAGGCCGTCTCGTCGCGGCGGAGGCGGCGGCCGACCTCCCGGAGGTGCTGGGTGTTGCCGCCGTGGGCGTTCACGTAGACGATCCGGTCGACCCCGTGGTACGCGAGGTTGCGCGAGAAGCTCTCGACGTAATCGCGGAACACGCCCGGGTCGACCCACATCGTGCCGTGGAACTGGCGGTGGTGCTCGGAGACGGCGATCCGCACCGGCGGCGTACAGAGGAACCCGGTGCGGTCTGTCGCCTCGCGGGCGAGCGCTTCTGCGATGAGATAGTCCGTCGCCAGCGGCAGGTGCGGACCGTGCTGCTCGGTGGAGCCCAACGGGACGACCGCGACCGACTCCTCGGCGACGTAGTCGCCCAACTCCGGCCACGTCTGATGGGAGAGGTACACGCGACGGGGGAGGGTCGCGGGGGAGATGAAACGCGGGGATGCCGGTACGTCCGCGGAACCGGTCGATAGCAGGTACCCGCGGCGGCCGGCGCCAGCGACCGCTTCGCCACGCTTTTGCTCGCCGCGAGCGACGCCTCGGGTATGTTCGGAGGCGGCGGGATGAACCCGCGCAAGATGCAGCAGATGATGAAGCAGATGGGCATCGACGTGACCGAGATCGACGCCGAGGAGGTCGTCATCCGCACGGGCGATGAGGAGCTCGTGTTCGACGGTGCTCAGGTCACGCGCATGGATGCCCAGGGCCAGGAGACCTACCAGATCGTCGGCGAGCCGACGACCCGCGAGCTCGGCGCCGGCGACGACGACGCCGCGGCCGACGACGGCGGTTCGGATGACGCCGGTGCGGCCGATGCCGGCGGCGTCCCCGACGAGGACGTGCGGCTCGTCGCGACCCGCGCGGGCGTGAGCGAGGCGGACGCCCGCGAGGCGCTCGAGGACGTCGACGGCGACCTCGCCGCGGCGATCTCCGAGCTGGAGTGAGCTCGTACCTCCTGGTCCACGCCGACTCGGACCGCGAGTACCTCCGCGGCCCCGGCGAGGAACTCCAGACCGACCTCGGCGTGCTGGAGGTCCCGGAGGACGTGGCCCACGGCGACGTGCTGGAGACGCATCTCGACGAGGCGTTCCACGTCCGACGCCTCCGCGGACCGGACCTGTTCAACCACTTCGAGCGCACCGGCGCGCCGATGATGCCCCGCGATATCGGGCTCGTCGTCGGCCACACCGGCGCGCAGTCCGGCGATCGAGTTCTCGACGCCGGCACCGGCACCGGGGTGCTGTCGGGCTACCTCGGGCGGATCGGCGCCGCGGTGACCACCTACGAGATCGACCCGGAGTTCGCGGAGAACGCCCGCGCCAACATGGAGCTGGGCGGCGTGAGCGACCGCGTCGAGGTCCGGACCGGCGACCTGACCGAACACCTTGACGAGCTCGTCGCCGGCGACCCGTTCGATCTGATAACGCTCGACACCGCCGACGCCGCCGCGGTCGTCGAACGCGCACCGGAGCTGCTCGTCCCCGGCGGCTACGTCGCCGTCTACACGCCGTTCGTTGAGGACGCGCGCGACACCGAGCTCGCCGCGCGCGAGGCCGGCCTCGGCGACGTGGAGACGCTGGAGACGATCCAGCGCGAGCTCACCGTCGACGAGCGCGGTACCCGCCCGAGCACCGCGGGGGTCGGTCACACCGGCTATCTGCTGTTCGCTCGCCTGACCGCGCGATAATCCAACGGGACGAATCCTGAAAACTGAAGTCGGAGCGCCCCGCACGCTTCGGCATGACGACCGGTTCTCCGTCGGCGCTCGCCGACCGGGCGCTGACTCCGGCCGCCGACGCCCTCGTCGTCGACTCCTCCCCGACGTTCGTTCGTGGGGTTGTCGACGCCGTCGCCGACGACGTTCGCCCCGACGCCGACGCGTCGCCTTCCACGAGCTCGGAGCAGCGGGTTCGGCTGCTGTGCACCGAGGAGTCTGCGGACGCCGCGTTCGCCGACTTCCTGACCGTGACCGCCGCCGTCGACGCGGGATCGACCGGCCGGTTGGCGGTGCGAACGGTCCCGACCCTCGATGCGAGCCTGACGATAGCCGACGGAACCGTCCGCGCGCACGTCTCGGTCGACGGGGAGGCCACGGTGTGCGCCGGCGACGACGAGACGCTGTGTGCGGTCGCCGAGGACGCCTACGACGAACGGTGGCGCGACGCCGATCCGTACGCGTTCGACGTTCCGGGCCGGACGACGCTCGTGGAGTCGTTCGCGGACCGATGGCCGGACGGCGCGGAGACGCTCGCCGACCTGTTGGGTGCGGCCGACACCCTCCCCCGAACCGGCGCGTTCGACCCAGTAACGGCGTGTACGCTCGTCGGCGCGCGCCACGAGCTGTTGACGATGCACATCGGGGAGTGGGCCGAGGAGATCGGTCTCTCCAGCCGCACGGAGATCGCCCGATCGAAGTCGCGCCTCGTCGAGACGGGGCTCGTCGAGACCGAGCGCGAACCGGTCGGCGTCGGCCGTCCACGACACCGGCTCGTGCTCGCCGGCGACGGCAACCCCGAGCCGACGGGCGCGGAGTTGCTCGCGCTCGGACGGTCGGCACTCTGCGAGTGAGCGGCGGCCGCGGAGAAGCGGACCGGTGCAGTGAGCACGGCACCGCACCGCGGGCACGGCACAGACCCCTTGCACGCCGTGGGCCCCGGGCACGCCGGGGGATCGGGGAACACCGATAAGTCGGTCGGAGCCGTTAGTCAGGCCAGTGATGAGTGCCGACGATACGGCCGAGCCCGGTCGGGGGGAGACGACCACGTGGCCCGACTTCGGTATCGCCCTCTACGAACGGCTGACTGGGCGCGGCGCCGAGATCAGCTACACCTTCGACGACCTGGAGGTGGACGTCCCGAGCAGCGCCGACGAGGACGCGACCCACGCACACTGGCGGTTCAACGGGACGCTTCGCATCTCGTCGAGCGAACAGGGCGACCGCGGGGAGGGGGACCGCGAGGAGTGACTGATCGGTCGCCGCGCGATCGATCCCGGCCGACTGAGGACGTCGATACCGACCCCGACGCGGAAGCGGTCGCCGTCGGCGACCTCCGGGTCGCGGTCGACGTCGAGGCGACCGTCGACGGCGACCGACTCGCCGTCCGCTCGGTCGACGGGCGGATCGACGTGTCGGCCGACAGCCTCCGGACGCTCGGACGGCTCGGGTCGCTTCGGGAGGCTGTCCCAGACCGGATCGGACAGTCGATCGACCGGGTCCCGATCGGCGTCCACGTCGGCGACGTGGAGGTCGGCCGCGTCGACCCCGACGTCCCGGCGGGGCCGCTCGCTCGTGCGCTCGGCGTCGCACCCGTTCGACTCGACCTCGGTGGAGTCACCGCCGCGGTACTTCGCGGTCGGTGGTGACACAGCCGGCCGTGATTCGCGGTCGGAGGTGACGGCGCCGCGGTGACGAACGCGGCGATGACGATCGCCCCGGTATCGCTGACCCTGCTCACTCTGTCGCGCGCAGCAACGAGAACAGCTCATCGCGGAACCCGTCCGGGTCGAACGCCTCGGCGAGCGCGTCGTCCGTCCGCTCGTCCGGCGCGCTCCGGACGGCCGTCGGGTAGGCCCCGCCGACGAGGAGGTACGCGTCCCCGACGGGCCTGACGGCGGCCCATCCCCGAGCGCGGACGGCGACGCCGTCGAGGCGACACAGCGCCTCGTAGCCGGCGACGCGCGAGCCGTCGTCGAGCGCGTCCTCGGCCGCCCCGTCGTCGTCGGGGTCGGCCCGCCTGACGCCCTCGAATCCGCGGTCGGCGATCGTGTCGGCGAAGCCGGCGTGGGCCCGGTTGGCGACGAGCTTCGTGAGCGCGGGCGAGGGCCCGGTCGCGGGCGACACCGTGAGCCGGCTCGCGACGAAGAAGCGCCACAGCCGGTCGAACCCCGTCGCCTCGCGGATCCGGTCGCGGAGCGCGCGGTCCTCGTACACGACGGTCGCGGCCTCCACGGTGACGACCGCCGCGTCGAACTCGGTCGTCTCCCGACGCTCGCGCTCGCGCCACCCTCCCTCGGCGAGCGCGTCGGAGGGAACCGAGGGGAACGGGTCAGGGGGGGACGGGTCCGACATGCGTCGGGATCCGGTGTCGAGTGCGACGGGGATAACTCTGCGTGACTGGCTCGCCGGCCGGCGCTCGCGTCGCGGCGACCCGCCGAGTCGGTGACTTTAACCGACATCCACCCGCACATTCGACAAATGGCTTTTGAGGACCTCCTGGAAGACCCTGTTATCCAGAAGTACCTCCACGAGCTCGTCGGCCCGACGGGGATGCCCGTCGCGGCGGCCCCGCCGGACGGCGAGGTCACCGACGAGGAGCTCGCCGAGGAGATGGGACTGGAGTTGAACGACGTGCGCCGCGCGCTGTTCATCCTCTACGAGAACGACCTGGCGTCGTACCGCCGCGTTCGCGACGAGGACTCGGGGTGGCTCACCTACCTGTGGACGTTCCACTACGAGAACATCCCGGAGAACCTCGAGGAGGAGATGCACCGCCTGCTCGAGGGACTGGAGGAGCGCCGATCCTACGAGTCGGACCACCAGTTTTACCTCTGTGAGGTCGACTCGATCCGCTTCGAGTTCGAGGAGGCGATGGAGTTCGGCTTCGAGTGTCCCGAGTGCGGGTCGCCGCTGGAGTCGATGGAGAACAGCCGCCTCGTCGAGGCGATGGAGTGGCGCATCGACCAGCTCGCCGACGAGCTCAACGTCGACCGCGAGGAAGCCGGGGCGCAAGCGTAGATGGTCGTCCTCGCGACCAAGTGCTACGTCTCGGGCGACGCCCGCGACCGCGCGCTCGACGGGATGACCTCGCTCGTCGCCAACGACCTGGGCGACCTCGACGTGGAGTTCGAGGTGGGCGTTCGCCACGACGACTTCGTCTCGGTAACCGTCTCGGGCGACGACGAGACGGTCGCCCGCAACGTCCTCCGGGAGGAGTGGGGCGAGATCACCGACCACTTCACCGACGGCGAGACGTACGTCGGCACGCTCGACGGCTGGGACGACGACGGGTTCGTCCTCGACGCGGGCACGGAGATCCGGATCCCGGCCGAGGGGCTCGGGCTCGGCGCCGGGACGCCCGAACAGGTCCGCGACCGCCTCGGCATCGTCCAGCACCTCGCCCTCCGGTTCGTCTACGACGAGGACGGCGACCACGAGCTCGCCGACGAGGAGCGCGACCGCCTGTACGACTGGACGCGCGGGCAGGGCCGCGTGAACGTCAACTCCGCGACGCGGGCGGAGGTGCGCGCGACCGTCAACCGGGCGGGCCACGCCAACGACATCGTCACGGTCGAGCGGCTCGGCCTGCTCGAACAGAGCATCGTCTGCCGGGAGGAAACGGACGCGCCCGGGCTGCTCGCGGCCATCGGCGGCTACCTCCCCTCGGAACTGAAGGCCGTCATCCCGCAGTAACATGCCGCGCCGGCGACGACTCCTCGCGCTCGCGGCGCTGGTCGGCATGCTCGCGCTGTCGGGCTGTCTCGGCGTCCTCGGCGGCGGCTCCGTCTCCGAGGAGCGCCTCGATCGATCGCCCGCGGGCGGCGAGTACGACTGGAACGCGAGCGTCGAGTCCGACCTGGACGCCCACATCACGATCCACGACAACGCGACGTTCTCGGCGGTGTACGCCGTCAACGGGAGTCAGATCGAGCTGTACCGCCGCGACGGCCTCGGCGGCACGAACCCGCTGGACGTGCGGGCGGTGCGCTACCGGTACCCCAACGGGACCGTGATCACCGGGTCGGAGCTGGCCGAGCGCGGCGCCGTCGAGCAGACCCGCGACGTGGTCCGCATCGACTTCCCCGGCGAGGGCGACGTCGAGGGCGACCGGATCGCCGTCACCGCCGGCTCGACGCCCAAGCGGTTCGCGCTCCCGACGTACGTGGAGGGCTCCTACGAGGTCGTCCTCCCGCCGAACCGCCGCACGTCCCTGCCGGTGTTCGGCGACGTGAACCCCGGCGGGGCGACCACCTCGATCGACGACGGGAACCGGCTCCACATCCGCTGGGACGACGTGCAGACCGAGTCGGTGATCGTCCAGTTCTATCTCCCGCAGGACATCCGGATCTTCGGGGCGGTGTTCGCCCTCCTCGCGATCGTCGGCGGGGGCGGCCTGCTGTACTACCGCAGACAGATCGACGCCCTTCGCGAACGCCGTGAGGAGATGGGGCTCGACGTCGACACCGGCGACGACGACCTCGGCGACGACGGCCCGCCGCCGGGGATGCGCTAAGTCGCCGCGGTCCGCCGGACCGACGCCCCTTTTCTCCCGCACCCCCTTCACCAGCCAATGACGAGTGACGCCCCCGCGAGCCTCGAGATCCCCGGGGACGCGGACCTCCCGCCGCTGGCGCTCGACATCGACGGGACGCTGACGACGCCCGAGCACACGATAGACCCCCGCGTGTTCAGGGTGCTGCCCGAGTGGCCCGCGCCGGTCGTGCTCGCGACGGGGAAGTCGTTCCCGTACCCGATCGCGTTGTGCCACTTCGCCGGCGTCCCCGAGCGGGTGATCGCCGAAAACGGCGGCGTCGTCTGCGTCGACGAGCGGGTGCGCATCGAGGGCGACGCCGAGCGGGTCGCCGCGGCGGTCGACGCCTTCCGCGAACGGGGCGGGGAGTTGGGCTGGGGCGACGCCGACACCGTGAACCGCTGGCGCGAGACGGAGGTCGCCGCCCGCGTCACCGCCGACGAGGCGCTGCTCCGGGAGGTCGCCGAGGAGTTCGACCTGCGGTTTCTCGACACGGGGTACGCCTACCACCTCACGGATCCGGACGTGAGCAAGGGACGGGGGCTCCGGGAGGCGGCGTCGATCCTCGACCGCGACCCCGCGGCGTTCGTCGCCGTCGGCGACTCGATGAACGACGCCTCGACGTTCGCGGTCGCCGGCGAGAGCTACGCGCTCGCGAACGCAGACGAGGTCGCGAAGGACGCCGCGGACTCCGTACTCGACGACGGGTTCATGGACGGCACGATGGCGGTGCTCGCTGAACTGGTCGAACGGGCGAGCGGCTGACCCCGTCGGCACGTCGTCGCCGCGGCGTCGATCAGCGGCGCGACCCGGGGTCTACGCCTCGCTTGCGCCGTCCTCGAACGGGACGAACGAGCCGTTGATGTCCCACTCGTGGATGCAGTACACCGCGCCGACGGCGTCGTCGGCGACGACCCAGCTCCCGGTCGCGTCGTCGAAGCGCTCCTCGCGGCCGCACCGCTCGCAGACGCGCGCCCGGGGGCGACGGATACGTTCTGCCATGCGAACAAGTGGTCCGCGGATCGTCTTAATCCTCTCGGGGCGACCGACCGCGTCCCGGTCGGGCGGTTCGATCCGACCCCGTCGGTCCGCCGTCGTCAGTCCGGCCCGTTCGTCCCGTCCGTTCGCTCCGCGGTGCTCGCCTCCGCCCCCGGGGCGAGCTCCGCGAGGTCGTCGAGGTCGGCCACGACGATCCGCTCGTCGTGTTCCTCGCCGCCGAACGCGGTCGTCTGCTGTCCGATCATCTCGAACCCGTGTCGCTCGTAAAACGACAGGCCGACCTCGTTCTCGGCGAACACGACAGTCGAGAGCTGCTCGTGGTCGTCGGCGAACCGCCGCGCGACCGCGCCCAGGAGGGCGGTGCCGATCCCTCCGCCCCACGCGTCCGGGTGGACGTAGATGCGCCGGATGACGACGTTCCCGACCTCGGGGGCGTACCGGACGTGTGCGAACCCCAGAAGCCTCCCGGCGTCGTATCCGTCCGCTCCGCCCTCCCCGTCAGCTCCGTCGTTCGAGTCCGCCTCCGAGACGAGGAACGCGCCGGCGGCGGCGATGTGTCGACGGAGCGTCTCCGGGGCGTACCACTCGTCGACCGTGGCGTCGATCTCGCCCTCGGAGAGGAACCCGCCGTAGGCGGCGTGCCAGGACGCCCGCGCGATCGACACGATCGCCTCGGCGTCGTCGCGATCGGCGTCGCGGACGTGCATGCAGGCCCCCTGTCTCCGGGACGACAAAACCTCCGGGGGTCTTTACCCCCCGGTTCCTACCGGATGGCGATGGGATTTCACACGTTCGACGTCGACCGTGCGGACAAACTGGAGGACCCGGATCGGTTCCGCTACTGCTCGGGCGAGGAACTGCTCGCCGCGCTGGCGGTCCCCGCGGACGCGACGGTCGCCGATCTCGGCTCCGGCACCGGCTTCTACACCGACGTGGTCGCGGCGCACGTCGGCACCTGCTACGCCGTCGACGTGCAGTCGGAGATGCACGACCTGTACGTCGAGAAGGGGATCCCGGAGAACGTCGAGACCGTCACCGCCGGCGTCGACGACCTCCCGCTCGCCGAGAACGCGCTCGATGCCGCGTTCTCGACCATGACGTACCACGAGTACGCGAGCGACGAGTCGCTGGCGGAGCTCGCGCGGGTCGTCCGCCCCGGCGGCCGCGTCGTCACGGTCGACTGGACCGCCGACGGCCCCGGCGACGCCGGGCCGCCCCGCGACGAGCGCTTCGGCGTCGGCGACGCAGCCGGCGCCTTCGAGGACGCCGGCTTCACCGTCGAGCGCGCCGAGACGCGGACCGACACGTTCGTCCTCGTCGCGCGTCGCTGAGGGGCGATATGGATCGGAGCGGCGGATCCCGACACCTCGGAGCAGTACGAGCAGGTGTCCGAGTCGCACCGCCCGCCCGAACAACCGGCGGGTGGGACTGAAAGGGGCCGGCGTTCTGCGCGAAGCCCGACGTTCACGAGAGCGAAGCTCTCGTGAGCCAATCAGAACGCTACGCGTTCTGATGACGAAGCAAGCACCGCAGGAGGGAGGCGAAGCCGACCGACGAGGAGCACAGCGAGTCGCGCGAGCGCAGAACGCCGGGGGCTTTCGCGGTCGGCTACGAATCCATGACTGCAGCGTCGGAACTGCCCGTCTCAACCGCAGCGACTACCGATGTTCGTCCCAGAACCGCTCCAGCCCGAAGCGCAGCATGTCCGGGCTCACCGGCCGGAACTCCTCGCGCTCGTACTCGGGCAGATACTCCCGCACCGCGTTCCACGACTGGCGGGCGTAGCGCGCGTCGACCAGACAGCGGACGCCGACCTCCTCGGGCCCTCGGATCACCCGGCCGATCGCCTGCCGGGCCTTCCGAACCGCCGGCACCGTCAGCGCGGTCTCGAACCCATCGCCGAACTCGCGGTCGTAGGCCGTCTTCACCGCGCGCGTCCGCGGCGACGACGTGTTGATGATCGGGACGCCGCAGATCACCGCCGCCGCGAGGCGGTCGCCCTCGTAGTCGACCCCCTCGGTGAGCGTGCCCCGGATGCTCGTCACCAGCACCTTCGCGTCGCCGTCGAAGAAGTCCGCCTTGAGCGCCTCGGTCGCGGTGTCGTCGCTCGACTCGTCGATGAGGACCTCCTTGTCGATCCGGCCGTCGGCGTCCAATTCGCCGGCCATCCACTCGGCCTCGCCGTAGCTGGGCATCCCGACGAGGACGTTCCCGGGCGTGGTCGCGGCGACCTCGGCGGCGGCGTCGGCGTGCGCGCGGCGGGTCTCGTTGCTCTCGCCTGGGGGACCGCGGTTGGAGAACGTGAACTTCGGCACGTCGACCGCGAACGACGCCCGATTCTCCTCCGGGAACCCGAGGCCGTAGGTCCGCTCCTCGACGGGGCGCCCCTCCGATTCGAGGTAGTTGAGCCCCGTCACCTCCCGGAACACGTCGAGGGGCGCGAGCGTCGCCGACATGAGCACGCCCCCGCCGAAGTCGGCGAGGCGCTCGCCGATGGCGTCGGCGGGCACGCAGTTGTGTAACGCGAGCCGGGCGTTGTACGCTCGGCGCCAGGAGTCGGGCGCCTCGGTCTCGTCCCACGTGCGCGTCAGCTCCAGTTCCCGGAAGTACGTCTCGTGATCGCAGCGGTACCAGGCGTTGAGCGTCCGGCCGACCCCGGGCACGGCGCGCTGGCGGTCCTCGTCCTCCGCCTCGTCCAGGATCCGTGCGGCGACGGCGCCGACCTGCTCGGCCCTGGCCCACACCTGCTCGCCGTAGCCGGCGTCGCGGGCCCATTCGGTGACCTCGTCGACGCCTGGCTCCTCCGGATCGCGCAGCGGGATCTCCTCGTCGTCGAGGTCCGTGGGGTCGTCGCGCCAGCCGCGGCGCTCGGCGTCGAGGAAGTCCTCGACGCGGCGGTCCAGCTCCTCGCGGAGGTCGCGTACGAACTCCAGCAGGAGCGTCACCTCGTCGAGGCTCACCTCGGCGTCGGCCAGCTCGCCGCGCACGAGGTCGGCGTCGGTCGTCCCCTCGACGCGCCGGCCCGAGTCCTCGAACTGCACCGGCTGGATGACGCGCGTCAGCTCGTTCTCGGCGTCGCGGAGGCTCGCGTCGGCGACGCCGTCGGAGACGAGGTCGCGGACCCGCGGTTCGAGCATGTGCGCCTCGTCGCAGACGACGAAGGTGGAGTCGTTGACGAGCGCGCCGGTGAACCCGCCGACCGTCGTCGGGTCGAACGCGTGGTAGTAGTTGCCGACGACGACCTCGACCTGCGGGAGGATCGCCCCCATCATCGAGTGCGGGCAGGTGCCGTGGCCCGCCGACAGGCGGACCAGCTCCTCGGCGTCGATGAGTCCCCGCTCGGCGAAGTCGAACGGCACCGCCTCCGCGGCGTCGCCGTCCTCCGGGAGGTCGTCGAGATACTGCGCGTAGAAGGGGCAGTACTCGACGCCCTCGCGCGTCGCGGTCCCCCCGTGTTCGGGCATCTCGGGGAGGTACGGCGTCGGCTCGCCCGCGGTTTCGAGGTATGCGGCGCCGTCCTCGCCGGTGTCGGCGAGGCCGGTCTGTGCGCGGCGGGCCTGCTCGGCGAGCGCGCCGGCGGTGGTCTCGCCGCCGTCGGCGTCGCCGACGAGGTCCCGGGTGCGCTCGCGCAGCCCCTCGCAGCGCTCGTACACGTTCGTCGTGTCGACGCCACCGCGGTTCTCGCGGGCGTACGGGCACACGTCGGCCTTGCCGACGAGCGTCATCCCGGAGACGGGGCGCCAGTCGTCGGGGAGTCCCTCGTTGATCGTGCGGAGGTCCGCCTCGAACTGGCGAAGCTGTTGTTTGACGCTCGTGAGCACGAGCACGCGCTCGTAGTCGCTGTCGGGGTCGCGCACCAGGTCGATGCCGGCGGTCAGCGCCAGCATCGTCTTCCCGGTGCCGCATGCCCCCTCCAGCGCGAGGTATCCTCCGTCGTCGGCGACGGCGCGGGCCGCCTCGATCCCGTCCGCCTGCTCGGGGTAGGGGTCGGGGTGCCCGAACACGGTTCGCCACGGCTCGTCCGTCGCCTCGGTCACGGTGTAGTCGGCGGTTTCCACGGGTTTCAGTCCGTCGATGGTCCCGCTTTCGTACTTGAACCTTCAGCCCGGCACGCCGAACCGACCGCCGCCGACCGCAGACCTCCTCGTCGCCGCGGCGACCGTCACAGCAGGCTCTCGCCGAGCACGATCACCGAGAGGTTGTTCGCGAACACCGCGAGCCCGGCCGCGACGAGCAGCCCGAGCCACGTCTCGATGAGCAGGCCGTAGTACGGCCGGACGCGCGCCGGCGTCATCCGGTAGGTCTCCATCAGTCCGCGAAAGACGACCGCCGCGAGCACGACGGCACCGAGGTTGACGCCGACGAGCACGGGGAGGGGCTCCCCCAGCGCCCACCGCGTCAGCGGGTTCGCCTCCGCCTCGGTTCCGACGACGGCCGCGGCGTACATCGTCGTCAGGAGGTCGACGGTCACGAGGAGAAACAGCGCGGCCGCCGCCCACCCCCAGTACTCCTCGACGCGCCGGGCGATCGCGGCGCCGCCTGGGTCTCGCACGGGTTCGCCACGGCGGCGTGGCGTCCTAACCGTTTCGGCGCGCGGCGGTCGTGGAGTCGGTTACGGACCGCGATTCACCCACGACCCGTCGGCCGTGCTCGCGTCGTCGCCCGTCCGGTTCCCGGCGCTCGCGGCGGCGACGGCGGATCCGGGGTCGATCCGACCGTCGACGGCGGTCTCGCGGAGCAGCCGCTCGGCCTCCGCGGGCGTGAGTTCGTCCTCGCCGGCGGCGGCGGTCATCTCGGCGACGACGCCGGCGACGGCCGGCGCGGCCGCCGAGGTCCCGCGGAGGGTTGTCCCGTCGGGGAGGGTGACCGTCCCCGCCGCTCGCACGTCGGTGTCGGCCGGGGAGTACGCCGCCAGCCGGCCGTCCGCCCTGACCGCCCCGACGGAGATGACGCCGTCGGTGCCGGCGGTCGCGGGCGCGACCGTGCTCCCGTTGGCGGCGGAGTGGGCGAGCCGATGGCGCGCGGCGAACAGGTCCACGTGGCCGTCGCCGGGGTCACGGACGTCCACGGCGACGTAGTAGGAGCCGCGGGGCAGCACCGCGTCGAACGCCTCCGCCCGGCCCGACTCGCGGGTCGACTTCGCGACGACCTCGTCGGGGCCGTCGGCCACGTCGCGGTACAGGTACAGGTCGTAGTCGCCCGACCCGGTCCAGTACAGCCGCAGCGTCACCGCACCCGAGATCGCCCCGTCGCCGAGGCGGTTGCCCTGCGTGCCGTCGTCGTCGAACGCAAGCCATCCCGGCTCGGTCGCCGCGCCGCGCCAGTGCCGCTGTGCGGTGTTTCCGCCGGAGGTGACGAAGACGGTTCCGTCGTCCGTCGCGCGCTCGGCGGCGCCGGCGATCCGGTCCATCCCCTCGGCCGTTCGCGGGTAGTAGCTCCCCGCGTCCACGATCACGTCTACCTCGCGGTCCACGAGCCAGTCCACCGCGCGTGCGTACTCCGCCGGCGTCGGCTCGTACCCGACCGAGGCGAGATACAGCGACGATTCCGGGGCGCGTTGTGCGACGACGCTCGCCACGGCGGTGTCGTGGCCGCCGGCGTCGCGACCGCCCGGAACCAAGCCGACCCGAGCGGTGCCGGCGCGCGAGCGGGCGACCACCCGCCCGTCGACAGCCGCGTCGTCGCCGAAGCTGCTCCCGATGACGCCGACGCGAACGGTGCCGTCGTCGACCGGGGCCTCGACCGAGCCGGAGGACCGCCGTTCGAGTTCCTCGCGGTCCGACGGCGACCCGGTCGCCGGCGACGACCCCGATCCGTCGGTGATCCGATCGAGATCGCCGTACCCCGGGATGGCGTTCCCGCCGACGAAGGCGGTGCTTCCGTGGGTCACGTCGGCGCCGACGAGGCCGGTACCGGCGCTCGCGACGACGATAACGACCGTCAGAAGCGCCGCCGTTCGACCCACGGTCGTCACCTGTCCCGGACTCGGTCGGCGGCCACGAGCGTCGCGAGCACGAGGAGCCCGCCGGCGAGGAACGCGACGCCCGGCGAGAGCGTTCCGAGCGCCGCGCCGGCGGACCCCCCGACGGCGTCGCCGATCCGCGGCACCGTCTCCGGTCCCGACAGCGTCGCGACCGACGCGCCGAACAGCGACTGGACGAGGAGGCTCGCGCCCGCGAGCACCGCGACCGCGCCCAAGAGCCCGCGAAGCGAGTCCAGCAGCGAGGAGCGCTCGGACTCGCCGCCGACGGCGACGACGACGCGGTCGTCGGCCGGGCCGTACACGGTCATCTCCCGTCCCTTGACGGAGTAGCGCGTGTCCGTGGCCTCGACCAGCCCGGCGTCGACGAGCTTCGAGACGTGGTGGCGGACGTTCTGGACGGAGGTGTCGGCCGCGTCGGCCAGTTCGGAGGCCGTCTTCGGTTCCTCGTGAACCGACCCGAGGATCGTCCTGGCCGTCTCCGGGGCGAGCGCGCCGATGAGATCGTCGGCGCCGTCGTCGTCGAGCCAGCAGATCCGGACGCTCTCGTCGTCGGCGTCGTCGGTATCGGCGTCGTCACCGCGTTCGTCGTCGCGCTCGACGGCGTCGAGATCCGCAGCCGACGGGTCGATGTCGGTCGTCGCCGACGATCCCGTCCCCCCGGACGCGGGCGGTCGCGGCGTCGACACGGCGTCGGATTCGGCGGCCCCCCCGTCGGCCCGTGCACCGCTCGCGTCCTCCGGTGCACGGTCGGCCCCGTCCGACCCGTCGGCCCCGTCGGACCCGTCCGGGTCGTCCGCGTTCGACGGGAGCGTGCCTGACATACGGGGGAGTTCATCATAGAAGACCAAAACGTTTCGGTCCAGTTCCGTCGGATCGACGGGAAACGCCGCCGCCCGGCGACCGACTGTCACTCGCCGACGGCCGATCGCCGACCGTCGGTCACCCGAGACGGGCGCTGGGCGTCGATCATCGGAGAGCATCGCCGACCTTCGCTCACCGGTGACGGTCACCGCCCCCGATCACCGACCGTCCGGTTGCCGTCGGGTGGATCCGAGCGGGGCGGGGAACCGGCCGAGGACGTACAACAGCGCCGCGAGCACGAGCACCGCCGCGACCGCGACGGCGAACAGCCGGAACACCCGGTCGAACGCGACGCCGGCGTCGGTGAGCGCGCCCACGACGCCGGAGCCGTTCGCCTCGAACAGCAGCGACGCGCCCGAGAAGACGGCGTACGCGCTGGCGCGGTCGGCCGCCGGCAGCGTCGACAGCATGTACGTGTCGACGGCGGGGAACAGCGCGTGTGCGGCGTAGCCGAGGGCCGCCGAGACGACGGCGAACGCCGCCAGCGACCCGGCGTACGTGAGCGCCACCAGCGACGCGACGAACGCCGCGTTGAGCGCGAGCAGGTACGGCACCTTCGGGAGCCGGTCGGCGAGCCGGCCGCCGAGCCAGAACGCCGGCACGCCGGCGGCGAACGCGACGGTGAGCAGCAGGTTCGCGTTCGCCGGCGTCAGCCCCTTCGAGAGCAGGTAGCTCACGTAGAAGTTGAACACGCCCTGCCAGGCGAAGCCCGCGACGGCGACCAGCGACATCCCCGCGAGCACGATCCGCCAGTGCGACAGCGCCGCGAGGAAGCTCCGCGGCTCCGCGTCGGCGACGCCGTCCCCGTCGGTCGCGGCAGCGTCGCCCTCGGGCTCGACCCCGCCGCGGGCCCGGACGACCGCGAAGAGGGCGACCGTGACGACGAGCGCCCCGCCCGCGAGCAGCCAGAACACCGCGCGCCAGTCGCCGACGCGGGCGATCGCCGCGAGCGCGAGCGCCGGGGCGACGACGCTCGCGACCTGGCTCGCGGTGCCGTGGACCCCGACGGCCCGCCCGGTCCGCTCGGGGTACAGCGCGCCGATGAGGGGGATCGCGGCGACGAAGTAGCCGCCGGTGGCGAGCCCGACCGCGAACGCGCCGATCCGGAGCGCCAGCAGCGAGTCGGCCGTGGCGGTGAGCGCCGCCGCGGCCGACAGCGCGAGCCCGGTCGCGAGGACGACCCGCTCGCGGGCGACCCTCGTGAGCACCCACCCGATCGGGATCCGCGGGGCCGCGGTGCCGATCCACACGAGCGTCGTGACCGAGCCGACCGCGGCCGCCGAGATCCCGAGGTCCTGCTGGAACTCGGGGACAAGCGGCGCGAAGGCGACCCGGCCGAAGTTGACGAGAAAGACGAGCCCGCAGAGGGCGGTGAAGAGGCGCTTCGTCACGTGAACGGGTGTCGGTTCGTGCGTCGGGGCTCAAGCGTTGCGGAAGCGGGAATCCGCCGGATCGAACGGCGCGAACCCGGATGAACGAACGGCACAAACGGATACGGGGCCGAGCGCGCGGGAGGACGCGCTACGTCTCTCGACTCACTCTATCGGCTGCGCGTAGTCGACCTGTTTCGGCCGGAAGCCGGCGTCGCGGTAGAACCGCCGTGCGCCCTCGTTCCCCCATTCGCAGGCGACTTTGAGGTGATCGCACCCGCGCTCGCGGGCGATCTCCTTCACGCACTCGACGACTGCCGTACCGTGGCCTTGCCCCCGGTGCTCCTCGTCGATGGCGACGTTCTCGATCCGGAGGTATCGCGAGTACCGACGCGACGGGTGTCGGCCCTCCCGGAGGGTGAGAAAGCCGATCGTCTCGGCGTCGTCAACGACGAGGTAGTCCGTGACCTGTTCGTCGTCGAGGTGGGCCCGGAACCCGTCGTCCGGAACCTGGTCGGCGTCCGCGTAGACGAGTTCGTTCAGCTCGGAGTGGCCCTCCATCGCGTTCGCGAGGTCGTACCAGCGGTCGACGAGCGCGTCGAGGTCAGCTGCGGTGGCTTCGACGAGGTCCATATCGGGACTGTTCGGCGCCGGCTGTTTAGGGTTCGCCCGGCGTGTCGAGCCCTGGCTGGGATCGGATCCCAGCACGGACCGGCCGACCCGGATCCAGCACGCTCAAACCCCGACCCGCCGAACCCGGAGCCACCCGACCGTGCGCGTCCTCGACTACCTCGAACTCGACTCCCAGCTCGACCGCGCGGGCATCGGCACCGCACACGACCAGCAGGTCGAGGCGCTGGAGCGCGCCCGCGCCGCTGGCGCGGACGTGGAGGTCGTCACCTCGCCGTGGGCCGACGGCAGCCCCCGCGCCGCCCTCCGCGGTGCCCTCGCCGGCCGCTCGCCGCTCGCAGACGTGGACGTGATCCACCTGAACCTCATCGGCCCCGCGAGCGTCGCGCTCGCGCGGTACGCGAAAGTGACGGACACGCCGCTGGTGCTCCACTGTCACGTCACGAGCGAGGACTTCCGCGAGAGCTTCCGCGGGTCGAACGCGATCGCGCCAGCGCTCCGGCGGTATCTCCGGTGGTTCTACTCGCAGGCTGACCTGGTGCTCACGCCCTCGGAATACACGAAGCGTCGACTGCTCGAATACCCCGTCGACGCGCCGATCCACGCGGTCTCCAACGGCATCGACCGCGACTCGGTCGCCGACCACGAGGCCTACCGAGCGGAGTACCGCGAGCGGTTCGACCTGGACGGCGTCGTGATGTTCGCGGTCGGCTCGGTCTTCGAGCGCAAGGGCCTGACCGCCTTCTGTGAGGTGGCCGAGCGCACCGACCACGACTTCGCGTGGTTCGGCACCGTCGACTCCGGGCCGCAGGCGTCGCCGACGGTGAAGCGGTGGACGAACGATCCGCCCGAGAACGTCACCTTCACCGGCTGGGTCGACGACAAGCCCGGCGCGTTCGGCGCCGGCGACGTGTTCTTCTTCCCGACGAAGGAGGAGAACCAGGGCATCGTCGTGCTGGAGGCGATGGCCTGCGGCAAGCCGTGCGTCCTCCGGGACATCCCCGTGTTTCGCGAGTACTTCGAGGACGGGCACGACTGCCTGCTGTGTGACTCCCGCACGGAGATGGTCGAGGCCCTGAACCGCCTCGCCGACGACCCCGACCTCCGGGAGCGACTCGGCGAGAACGCCCGCGAGACGGCCGCCGAGCACTCGCTGGAGCGCGTCGGCGAGGAACTGGTCGAGACGTACGAGCAGTTGGTCGAGTCGCGGTAGGCGAGCCGAAGACGAAGACGCAAGGCATTACCCCTCGCTCCGGAAACGGCGGACGAATGCAGACCGTCGCCGCGTTCACCGACACGTACCTGCCGACGGTGAACGGCGTCACCTACACGCTGGAGTCGTGGCGCGAGGAGTGGCGCACGCGCGGCGGCCGAATGGACGTGGTGTTCCCCAGCGCGCCGGGACACGACCCCGCGGACGGCGAGTACACCACCCGAAGCGTCGGCTTCCCCTTCTACGACGGGTTCCGGATGGGCCTGCCGGGCGTCCCCGACGCCGTCCGCGACGCGGACGTGGTCCACGCGCACACGCCCTTCGCGCTCGGCCTCTCGGGGTGGTACCTCGCGCGACGGATCGACGCGCCGCTGGTCGCCTCCTATCACACCCCGACCGCCGAGTACGCCGACTACCTCGCGGCCGGCCCGGCCGCCGCCGTCGTCGAGGGCGCCGCCCGCCGCTACGAACGGCGGTACATGAACGCCGCCGCGGCGGTCGTCGTTCCCAGCGAGCCCGCCGGCGAGCACCTCCGCGACATCGGCGTCCACACGCCCGTCGAGGTCGTCCCCAACGGCGTCGACACCGACTTCTTCGCACGGCCGGACGACGACACGCTCGCCGACTTCCGCGCCGAATACGACCTCCCGGACCCGGCCGACGGCCCCCTCGTCGGCTACACCGGCCGCCACGGCTTCGAGAAGGAGCTGACCGAGATCCCGCCGGCGGTCGCGGCCGCCGACGCCGACGCGACGCTCGTGTTCGGCGGCGACGGCCCCGCCCGCGACGCCGTCGAGCGCGCCTGCGAGGAGGCCGGCGTCGACGCGCGCTTCCTCGGCTTCCTGCCGCGCGAGGATCTGCCCGCGCTGTACGCCGGCCTCGACGCCTTCCTGTTCCCCTCGCCCGTCGAGACGCAGGGACTCGTCGCGCTGGAGGCCAACGCCTGCGGGACGCCGGTCGTCGGCGTCAACGCGGGCGCGCTCGCAGACACGGTCGTCGACGGCGAGACGGGCCATCACTACCCCCGCGGCGACACCGCCGCCTTCGCCGACGCCATCGACCGCACCCTCGCCGAGCGCGCGTCGCTGTCGGCCGCGTGTCTCGACCGCCGCGAGGAGACGAGCGTCGAGCACGCGGTCGACCGACTGGCGGAGGTGTACGACGCCGTGACCGAGTAAGGAGTTGGTGGTCGGCCCGCGGTCTCGATCCGTCCGACCGCACAGCGCTCGGCCCCCTGATTTATCCGCGGCTCGGCCCACAGACCTCGCCGTTCACGAGACCTGCGGTCTCGTGAGCGCACAGATCGCGAAGCGATCTGTGAACGCCGTTCGGCCGAGGCACTCGGTCGCTCGCTTCGCTCGCTCCCTCGTGCCTCGCTAGTCTTCCAGCGCCTGCGCGATCCGCTGGAGCTGCCGCGTCGCGTCGCGGACCTCGTCGCGGAGCTGGCGCACCTCGCGCACGAGCTCCTCGTTGCCGGCCGACTCCTCCTCGGCGCCGCGTCCGCCGGGACCGCCGGGGCCGCCGCCCATCCCCCCGCCCATGCCGCCGGGACCGCCGCCGCCGCCCATCATGCCGCCCATCATCTGCGCGAAGGGGTTGCCGCCGCCCATGCCGCCGGGGCCGCCCCCGCCGCCGCCCATCATCTCCTCGGGGGAGGGTGCGCCGCCCTCGCCCTCCTCGCGCTCCTGTTCGCGTCGCTCGCGGATCTCCTCGACCCGCTCGCGGAAGGACTTCTCCTCGCCGTCGTCCCCGTCCGCGCCCTCGTTCGCGTCCGATCCCGCGTCTTCCGGGTCTTCGTCTGCCATGAGTCCGGGTTCGCCCCGGCGTCCGAAAAGCGTTGTTCCTCGGGGGGCGGAACCGAGCCCTCTTGTACCCCGGTCTCCGAGAGGTCCGCGTGTTCGCGGACCGGTCCGACGCCATCGCCGACGACACGCCCCACCGCGGCTACGGGGTCGCCGTCACGCCGGGCGTGAGCGGGCCGTGCGCGCTCGTGACCGGCTACGGGCCGGGGAACCGTCTGCTCACGTGGCGCGACGGCGCGCTCCGCGACGTGGCCACCCCCGCCGTCGCCGACGAGGGACGACACGCGATCGGCGCCGTCGCCGCCGACCTCGACGCCGACGGCGCCGAGGAGATCTACGTCCACAACACCGAGTCGTACGAGGGGGAAACCCGGGACACCGACCTCCTGCTCGACCCCGTCGACGTCCTCCCGGACCACGACGACGTGCGCTGGCGCGACCTGTTCGGCCTCGCGGTCAACGCCGACCGCGGCAACTTCCGGGCCGGCCGCTCGGTCGCCGCGCTCGACCGCTACGGCACCGGCCGCTACGGCGTCTTCGTCGCCTGCTACGGCGCCCCTTCACGCTTCTACGAGTTGGGCGACGACGGCGAACTCTCGGACATGTGCGAGGCGGTCGGCCTCGAGCTGGACGCCGGCGCGCGATCGCTGTACGCCGGCCCGATCGTGAGCGACCGGATGGACCTCTTCGTCGGCGTCGAGCGCGGCCCGAACCGGCTGTTCAGAAACGCTTCGGGCCACTTCGAGGAGGTCGCCGGCGACGTGGGGCTCTCGGCGCCGCGGACCAACACCCGCGGGGTCACGATGGCCGACGGCGACCTCGCGGTCGGCGGCTGGGAGACCCCGAGCCGGCTGTTCGTTCCGAACTCGTCGCCAGCGGGCCCCGCCCACGCGGACGGCGGTGCCTCCCGCAGGACGTTCACCGACGCCGCGCCGCCCGCGTTCGCGGCGCCGACCCGCACGCGGACGCTCGTCGCCGCCGACTTCGACAACGACGGCCGCGAGGAGCTGTTCTGCAACGCGCTGGGCGCCACGAACCGCCTGTTCCGGAAGGGTCGCGCGGGCTGGACCGCGGTCGACCCCGGCGACGCAACGGAGCCGCGCGGCCTCGGCACCGGCGCCGCCGTGGCGGACTTCGACGGCGACGGCGCGCTCGAACTGCTCGTCGTCCACGGCGAACTCGCCGCCCAGCCGCTCTCGCTGTACGCCGTCGACGGCGCCGCCGAGAACGACTGGATCCGCGTCCGCCCGACGACGCAGTACGGGGCGCCCGCCCGTGGCGCCGCCGTCACCGTCGAGACGGCCTCGTGGACGCGGACGAAGGTCGTCTGTGCCGGCTCGGGCTATCTCTGTCAGATGGAGCCGGTCGCGCACTTCGGTCTGGGCGAGGAGACGCCCGAGCGCGTCACCGTCCGCTGGCCCGACGGCCGCGAGGCGACGATGGAGTCGCCCGCCGCCCGGACGGAACACGAGGTCGATCACCCGATGGCCCCGCGGTTCTGACCCGGCCCTCGGACGGCTCCCGTCCCCGACCCCGTTCCCACCCTTGCGCCCGACCAGTCCCCGGCCCGTCGCGGTGACGCAACCGCTTTGGGGCGCCCGGGCGCACGTCGATCCATGACCGACGACCGTGCGCCCCGACGGGGGAAGGTCGACCGCGACGCCTTCGAGTCGGTGGTGCGGCCCAACCTCGGCGCCGCCCGCGAGGACGTGCGCCTCGGGCCGACCCACGGCGTCGACTTCGGCGTCGTCGACGTGGCCGACCGCGCGGTCGTGACCGCGACCGACCCCATCTCGCTGCTGCCGGATCTGGGCTACGAGCGCGCCGGTCGCTTCGCGCTCTCGTTCGCCCTCGGCGACGTGGCCGTCTCCGGGGTCGCGCCCACCCACTTTTGCCCCTCCTTCGCGCTCCCGAGCGACGTGTCGGACGACGAGTTCGCCGCGTTCTGGGCCGCCGTCGCCGCCGAGTGCGAGGCGCTGGGCGTCGCCATCCCGACGGGCCACACCGCCCGCTACCCCGGCGCGTCGCTCCCGTGGGTCGGCGCCGCGACGGTGCTCGGCGTCGGCGACCACGACGACGTGATCCGCCCGGACGGCGCCCGCCCGGGCGACCGCCTGCTCGTGACGAAGGGCCCGGGCATCGAGACGGCGGGGCTGTTCGCCTCGCTGTACCCCGACGCGCTCGCCGACCGGGGGCTCGACGAGGCGACGATCGACGACGCGGCCGCACTGCTCGACGAGACGAGTGTCGTCCGCGACGCGCTCGCGGCCGCTGAGGCCGGACGGAGCGGCGAGGGATCGTCGGCGGACGCCAGCGTCACCGCGATGCACGACGCGACGGAGGGCGGCCTCCGCGGCGCGCTGTGTGAGGTGTCCGAGGCCGGCCGCGTCCGGATCGACGTGGACTCGGCGCCGGTGCCGACGAACGCTGCCGCGGTGGCGACCTGTGAGGCGCTCGATCTCGACCCGTGGTCGTGTACCACCTCGGGGACGCTCCTGCTCGCCGTCGACCCCGCGGCCGTCGACCGCGTCGTCGACGCGGTGGAATCGCGATCCACGCCCGTCGGCGTCGTCGGCGACGTGCGCGAGGGCTCCGGCGTGTTCGTCGACGGCGAGCGCGTCGAGCCGCCCGCGGAGGACGCGTCTTGGGCGGCCTACGAGCGGCTCTCGGGGACGGACTGATCTCCCGACCTTCGACCTACGGTCACTCCCCGTCGGCGGCGGCCGTCAGCCGCTCGCGCGTCGCCGCCGCGAGGTCGTCGAACGCCGCGTCGGCGGCGGCGACCCGGTCGGCGAACGACAGGAAGCCGTGACACATCCCCTCGTAGTCCAGATGATCCACGTCGACGCCGGCGTTCGAGAGCCGGGCGACGTAGGCGGCGCCGTCCTCGCGCAGGGGGTCGCGCTCGCCGGTGACGACGACCGCGGGGGCGGTCGCCGCGAGATCCGCCTCCGGGGCCCGCAGCGGCGCAGCGTACGGGTTGGCGGCGTCCACGTCCGACCGGAGGTACTCCCGCCAGAACCGCCGCATGTCCGCGCGCGTCAACAGCGGGCCGTCGGCGTTCGCCTCGTAGGAGTCGGTGGCGAAGTCGCGGTCCGTGATCGGGTACAACAGCGTCTGGACTGCGGGGGTCTCGCCGTCGGGAGTCGCCAGCGCGGCCGCGGCCGCGAGGTTGCCGCCCGCGGAGGATCCGGCGACGCCGACGACGCCGTTCCCGCCGAACCCGGCAGCGTGGTCGCGGGTCCACCGGAGCGCGCGGATCGCGTCGTCGACGGCGGCGGGGAAGGGATGCTCGGGCGCCAGGCGGTAGTCCACCGAGACGACGACGGCGCCGACGCGGCGACACAGCCGGCGCGCGAGGTCGTCCGCGGAGTCGAGCGTGCCGAGACACCAGCCGCCGCCGTGGAAGAAGACGAGCGTCGGTGCGGGCCGTCCCTCGGGGCGGTACACGCGCAGTGGGAGGCGATCGCCGGCGGGCCCGTCGATCGCCAGATCGAGCGTCGAGGCGACCCGGTCGGCGGAGCCGCGGTCGGGGTCCGGGTCGGCGCCCCCATCGTCGGCGCCGTCGGCGCCGTCGCCGCCGAACAGCTCGTCCTCGATGCGTCGGGCGCTCTCGACGGAGAGGGCGTGCCACGGCGGGACGCCCAGCGCCTCGATCTCGGCGACGACCTCGCGGAGTTCCGGGTCGAGGTCGGCGAGTCGCTCGGGGCGTGCGTCCCCGTCGGCGGAGTCGGTCATGCGACCCCGAACGGCGGGGGCCGACAAGAATCCCTGCCGATGCGGACGACGCGTCCGGCTGTCGATTCGGCGTCGACGCGGACGGGAGTCGCGGTCGCCGGCGACGCCAACGCCTAACTGTCCCCACCCGAACCCGAGTCCATGACCGACACGGACGCCGGCCCCGCCCCCTCGCTCGCGGACGCCCGCGAGCGCGACGCCGCCGACCCCCTCCGCGCGTACCGCGACCACTTCTCGGTCCCCGAGGACGAGCGCTACATGGACGGCAACTCGCTGGGGCTCGCGCCCGACACCGCGCTGGCGACGCTGGACCGCGTCGTCGACGAGTGGAAGCGGCTGGCGATCCGCGGGTGGGAGGCCGCCGACCCGGACTGGTTCCACTACGGCGAGCACCTCGGCGACCTGCTCGCGCCGCTGGTCGGCGCCCGCGAGTCCGAGGTCGTCGTCGCCAACTCGACCACCGTCAACATCCACACCCTGATCGGGACGTTCCTCGACACGCTCCCCGGCACGCCCGCCGGGCCGGATCCCACCGCCGACCCGCCGGCGGTGCTCGTCAACGACCTCGACTTCCCGACGGACCACTACGCCGTCCGCGCGCAGTTCCGCCAGCGGGGGATCGATCCCGACGAGGGGCTCGTGGGCGTCGAGTCGCGCGACGGCCGCACGATCGACGAGGCGGACATCGAGGCTGCTCTCCGCGAGCGCGACGATATCGGGATCGTGTTCATGCCCTCCGTCCTCTACCGCTCGGGCCAACTGCTCGATATCGACCGGATCTCCGCGGCGGCCCACGAGCACGGCGCGCTCGCGGGCTTCGACTGCGCTCACTCGCTCGGCGTCGTCGACCACGACCTTCGGAACGCGGGCGCCGGCGGCGTCGACGACGGGACGGCCGACGGCGCCGCGCTCGGGACGGGCGCCGACTTCGCGGTGTGGTGCTCGTACAAGTACCTCAACGCCGGCCCCGGGGCGACCGCGGGGCTGTACGTCCACGAGCGCCACCACGGCACCACGCCCGCGCTCGCCGGCTGGTGGGGCAACGACAAGTCGACGCAGTTCGAGATGCGCCACACCTACGACCAGGCCGACACGGCGGGCGCGTGGCAGATCGGAACCGTCCCGATGCTGTCGTCGGCGCCGATCGAGGGCGCGACGGAACTGATCCGCGAGGCCGGCATCGACGCGGTGCGCGAGAAGTCGCTCGCGCTCACGGACCTCCTGATCGACCTGGTCGAGGACCGCCTCGGCGACGACTTCTCGGTAGGGACGCCCCGCGAGCACACTCGCCGGGGCGGTCACGTCGCGATCGAACATCCCGAGGGCTACCGCCTGAGCGAGGCGCTGCGCGACCGCGGGGTGATCGTCGACTTCCGCCCGCCGAACGTCGTCCGCGTCTGCCCCGCGCCGCTGTACACCCGATACGAGGACGTCTGGCGCGTGGTCGAAACGATCGAAGCGATCGTCGAGTCGGATGCCCACCGCGAGTACGAGCCCCGCGATGGCGGCGTCACCTGACGGGGATCACACTCCGAGGTAGCGCAGTCCCGCGCCGGCGACGAGCACGAGGCCGCCGCCGATGAACGTTCCCGGGAACGGAAGCACGAACAGTCCGACGCCGATCAACAGCACGGCTGTAGAGAGTCGCACGGGCAACGGTCGTCGCCGCGGGGGGAAGTACTCGGTGCCGGTTCCGGCGGTGTCGGAAGTCGCGGGGACGAGCGCGGTCGGGGCGTTGGCGTCGCCCGGGCGGACGAGCACCGCCGTCGGGCGCCTCACTTGCGGGTGTACTCCGGGGCGAACATCCGCGCGGACGTTGGCGCCGGATCCCCCTCGGTGAGGTTGTACGCCGAGAGGTCGGCGTCGCTCGCGCCCGCCGCACGCAACAGGTCCTCGTCGTACGCCGAGTGGCCGGTGTACTTGGCCGGGTCGCGCGCGAGGATCGAGAGCACGGCGTCGGCGAGCACGTGCGGGGTTCGCCAGTCGTCCTCGGTGCCGAGCCCGAAGTAGCGCGTCGCCCGGGTGTCGACGGCGGTCACCGGCCAGAACGTGTTGCAGCCGATGTCGTCGGCCGCCAGCTCCTCAGCCAGCGAGAGGGTGATGAACGACATCCCGAGCTTCGACCACGCGTAGGCGGCCTTGCCGGGCGCGCGGTCCATCGTCACCGGGGGCGCGTTCGTGAGGATCCACCCGCCCTCCTGCTCGCGGAGGTGCGGGAGGAACGCCCGCGAGACGAGGTAGGTGCCGCGGACGTTCACGTCAGTGAGCAGGTCGAAGCGATTGGCGGGGAGGTCCGCGACGTTCGCCAGCTGGATCGCGCTGGCGTTGTTGATCACGATGTCGATCTCGCCGAACTCGTCGATCGCCTCCTCGACGGCCGCCTCGACGGCCTCGGGGTCGCGCACGTCCAACTGGATCGCGTGGGCGTCGACGCCGCGCTCCTCGCACTGCTCGGCCGTCTTGTGGATCGTCCCCGGCAGCTCGCCGCCGGGTTCGGCGGTCTTGCCCGTCGAGACGACGTTGCAGCCGTGTTCGGCCAGCGTGAGCGCGATCCGCTTGCCGATGCCGCGGGTCGTCCCGGTGACGAACGCCGTCGACCCCGAGAGGTCGGGCGCGTCGAAGGGCGGGTCGGCGCGGGCGGGTCCGGCGGGCATCGCGTCGTCGGCGTCGGGGGATGCGTCGGCCATACCGCCACGTCGGCGGGGGGATCCGAATACCTACCGCCGGGTGGGGCCGACGCGGCTTCGAAGCGCCGCCAGCGCACGCCGGTAGCGCCCGACCAGCGTCGCGAGCAGCCGGCGCTCGACCGGCGAGAACCCGAGGACGCGCAAGACGGCGGCGTACGTCGCGAGCCCGAGGAGCGTGCCGGCGACCGCCGCGGGACCGCGAGGGAGCAGCCCCCTCGCCGCGAGCGCGACGGCCGCGAACGGGACCGCCGCCAGGAGGGGCTTGCCGTGCGCGTGGGTGAACGGCTGGAGCCCCTCGACGCGGTACAGCACCGCCACCTCCAGCCCGTTGTTGACGCCGAGCATGAGGAGGTAGCTGGCGACCACCCCCGGCAACCCGAACTCGACGGTGAGCGGGATCGCCGTGACCGCGAGGAACAGCGTGATCGCGGTGTTGACCACCAGCAACGCCCGCTGGTGGTCAGTCATCCGCAGGAGGATGCCGACGCTGCCGGCCGCACACGCCAGCACCTGCGCGAACACGAAGCCGGGAAGCAGCGGCGCGTACCGTACGAACGTCGGGCCGAACAGCGCCATCACCGCCTCGCGGTGCACGACCGTCGGCACCGACAGCCCGACGACGCCGACGAGCACGAGCCGGCTGGTGACGTGATACAGCCGCGAGAGCGCCATCGAGTGGTCGTCGTCGTTGAGCGCCGCGGCGACGGGCGGGATGAACTGGTTGATCGCCATCAGGGGGAGCCGGACGAGGCTCCCGACGAGGACGCCGACGGCGAACACGCCGCCGGCGGTGCCCGACAGGAACACGGCGATCAGCGGGTAGAAGCCCAGGCGCTGGGTCGTCGTCGCGAAGCCGCTCAGGAACAGCGGCGTCGTATACCCGACGTATCGGCGCCGGATCGCCGCGGCGTCGGGCACACGGACGCGCGGCCGGAACCCCCGCGAGCGCGCGAGCCACCCCGCCCCGACGAGCCCGAGCGCGCCCATCGCCACGGGCAGCCCCACGGCGACGCCTGCGAGGTCGCTCACGACGACCGCGCCGGCGACGCCGACGGCCAACTGGACCAGCGGGAACGCGGCGCGCTGGAACGCGTTCAGCGCGGTCACCTCCTCGGTGGCGCGCAGCACCCGCGCGACGACGAACAGCGAGACGGTGAGCGGCAGCCCCGCGCCGAACGCCCGGAGGTACAGCGGGAACGGCGGCCCCTTCCCGGTGAACGCGGCGATGGCGGGAGCGCCCAGGAACAGCCCCGCGCCGAAGACGACCGAGACGCCGACGACCAGCGCGGCCGCGAACGTCGCGAGCGCGTCCCGCTCGGCCGGGTCGTCGACGGTCGGGAGAAAGCGGCTGAGCCCGCCGCCGAAGCCGAGCGCGAGCCGGCGGAGGAACCGCGAGAGCCGCCGCGCGAGCGCGAACAGCCCGTACGGCCCGGCGGCGAACGTGTTCGTCAACAGCGCGGTGAACGCCAGCGTCAGCCCGCGCTGGGCGAGGATGCTCGGTGTGGAGACGACCGCGCCGTGGGCAACCCGTTCGAGCGCGTCCGAGAGCCGCGCCTCCGCCGGGTCGAGCTCGCCGTCGCCGTCCGGAGCGGTCGAACCGCCGTCCCGTACGGTCGAACCGCCGTCCCGTACGGTCGAACCGCCGCCCCGTTCGGCCGAGTCACCGTCCGGTTCAGCCGGATCGTCGCCGGCGACCGACCCTCCGTCCGATCCCATCGACTCGCCGGAGCGGCGAGTCGGAGAAAAGCCCGGCGAACCGGGGCGTTCACCCGCCGTTTCGATCCCGGTTCGGATCCGGGTCGTACGCGTCGCCGACGCGGACCGAGAGCGCCGACGGGAGCACGCGGAAGTCCAGTCGCTCGTGGGTCGCGACCTCGCCGTCGCGGCTGAACGTGATCGGGTCGTCGCTGGCGACGTGGAGTTCGCCCGCGCGGAAGTGGGTGACGCCCTCCGTCCCCTCGCCCAGCAGGCGGTGGACCGCGGCCTCGAACGCCAGCGCCTGCGGCGGCATCCGTTCGACGACGACCACGTCGAACCGGCCGTCCTCCATGTCGGCCTGTCCGCCCTCCTCGACGAACTTCCGGGCGTTGCCGACGAGGACGCAGGTGGCCTCGCCCGTCCACGACCGCGTCGGCGACTCGACGCGCACGTCGAGCCCGTCGAACGCCATCGTCTCCCGGGCGCCCGTGAGCAGGAACGCGAGCGTGCCGAACCGCCCCTTCAACTCGTCGGGGGTCGCGGTGCTCGCGTCCGCGGGCAGCCCGGCGATACAGGAGACGAGGAACGGCTCGGCCGACTCGCCGTCGCCCCCCTCGGCGACGCCCACGTCGAGCGCGCGGGCCTCGCCGGTGTCAGACAGCTCGATCCCGTGGTCCAGCGACTCGATCCCGAGGGTCCCGGCGAGGAGGTTCGCCGTCCCCGCCGGCAACACCGACAGCGTCACGTCGCCGAGGGCGTCCGCGCGGTACAGCCCCCGGAGCGCGTCGTTGATCGTGCCGTCGCCGCCGCAGACGGCGAGCGTCGAGGCGCCGACCTCGCCGGCCTCCCGGGCCAACTCGACGGTGTGGGCGGCGCCCTCGGTCTCGGCGACGGCGAAGCCGCGCGCCTCCATCGACCGACGGACGCGGTCGGCGTGATCGCCGGTTCCGCTGTGGGGGTTGACGAGACAGCGACGCGACCCGATCTGCATACTCGTCGGGACGCCGTCGGCGCACTTCAACCCCGCGCGGCGCGTCCGGGTTCGCCGTGACCCGCGGTCAGTCGGCGCGCCTGAACACCCGGACCGTGTCGTACCCAAGGGTCTCGACGGCGACCTGGTCGAACCCCCGCGACTCGAACACCGACCCCCAGTCGTGGCGATACAGCGGGAGGCCGTCGTCCACCTCGACGATGCCGCCGTTCGCGTCGCCCTCCAGTTCCACCGTCACGAGCAGGTCGCCGGCGACGCGGGCGACCTCGTCGAAGGTCGCGGACATCTCCTCGGGGTGGACGTGCTGGAGCGTCTCCACCGAGTAGACCGCGTCGAACGCCCCGTCCTCGAACGCCGGGAGCACGTCGGCGATGGCGCCGGCGTGGAACGACCCGTCGTCGGCGAGGTCGGGGTACTCCTCGCGGAGCACGTCGAAGGAGTCGGGGTTGATGTCGACGCCCGAGAGGTCGGCGAACCCCTCGTCGTGGAGGTGCGCGAGGTGGCGGCCGGAGCCACAGCCGAGTTCCAGCACGCGCGCGTCGCGGCCGACGGCGCCGCCGAGGCGGTCGGCGACGACCTCGCTCACCTCGTTGGGGCCGTAGTGCGCGTAGTACCGCGGGGAGAACTCCCCGGTGCGGTCCGCCCAGGCCTCGCGGAGGTCGTCTGCGTTCATGGGATCGAAAGGGGATGAGCACGGAGAACCCTTCCGACTGCCGCCGCGCCCGACCCGACGGACACGCGCCGAACCGACCGTCGCTGCGGCGGACAACGCCTATCCGCCTCGGGCGCAAACCTCGGACGTGTCCCGCATCGCCCGGTTCGCCGTCGCGGTCGCGGTGCTTCCCCACGAGGCGGCCCACGCCGCGGCCGCGCGGCTGTTCGGCCTCGACGCCGAGGTCGAGGTCCTGCCGGCGTGGGAGGGGGCCGGCAGGCCGCTCGGACGCTTCGACGCCGAGGTCCCCGGGTCGACGCCGGCGGCGGTCGTCCGTGTCGTCGCGCTCGCGCCGCTGGCGTACGTCGGCGTCGCCGCGGTCCTGGACGCCGCGTTGCCCGCCGGGTCGGACCTCCGCCTGCTCGCGATCGCGCCGCTCGCCTACTGGGCGGCGTTGTCGAACGGCGACCTCGCGGTGGCGGCCGACCCCGAGACCGTCCGCGAGCGCGGCCGCTTTCTCGTGACCGACGAGGGGTGGAGCGGCCCGACCGCGGACGCGCTGACCGTGCTCACGACCGGCGCGGTCGCGGGGCTATTGCTCTCGTAACCGGCCCCCGACGGTCCGGCAGCCCGCGTCCCCGAACGGAACCGATTAGCCGCGCCCGCCCCTCGCCACGCACGTGTCTCTGCTTCGCCGCGTCGGCGCCGCCGTCGCCGCGGCGCTGGCGGCCGCGGGCGTCATCGACGAGTCGCGCCTGCGCGCGACGACGGACCTGGCGTGGCCGCGGATCGTCACCGGCTTCGCCATCATGTCGAAGCGGACGGTCGACCTCGCGCTCGTGGGGCTCGTCATCGGGCCGACGGCGGTCGCGGGGCTGACGCTCGCGAACGCGTTCTGGATGGCCGCGAAGTTCGTCGCCATCGGCCTCGCGGGCGGCACGGTCGCGCTCGTCTCGCAGAACTACGGCGGCGGCGACGACGAGCGCGCGGCCGCGGTCGTCCGTCTCAGCGTCCTCATCGCGCTGGCGCTCGCGGTGCCCGCGGTCGCGGCGTTCGGCCTCGCGGCCGAACCGCTCGTCGGCCTGCTCGGCGGCGACGAAACGGCGATCGGCTACGGCGCGACGTACCTCGCGGTGGTCGCGCCCGGCCTGCTGTTCGAGTTCCTGAACCTGATCGCCAGCCGGACGTACGCGGGCGTCAGCGACACCGTCACGCCGATGGTCGTCCGCGCGGGCGGCGGGATCGCCAACATCGCGCTGTCGGCGACGTTCGTCCTCGGGTTCGACATGGGCGTCGCCGGCGCGGCGCTGGGCACGGCGCTGGCGACGGGGCTCGTGACGGTCGTGTTCGCCTGGGGGATGACCGGCCGGAGCTACCTCCGCGGGCGCGGCGCGAGCCCGGTGCCGCTTCGCCTCCGCGGGTCGCCCCACGACCGCGAACTCCTGACGCAGATCGGGCGCGTATCCGCCCCGCTGGTCGCCCGCCGCGCCGCACAGGGGCTCGTCGTCTTCCCCCTGCTGGCGATCGCGGCGACGTTCGGCCCGGTCGCGGTCGCGGCCGTCGGCGTCGGCCGGCAGGTGCGCGCACTGCTCGGGAGCTTCTCCTGGGGGTTCTCCATCGCCGCCTCGACCCTGGTCGGGCAGGAGCTCGGCCGCGGCGACGAGAGCGAGGCCGAGGCGTACGGCCGTGGGATCACCCGGCTGTCGCTGCTCGTGTACCTCGTCGCCGCCGCGGTCGTCGTCGCTCTGGCCGAGCCGATCGCGGCCGTGTTCGTCGACGACCCCGCGAACCTGGCGCTGTCGGCCGACTTCGTCCGGGTCGCGGCGATCTCGGTCGTCGCCCTCGGCGTCGACGGGTCGATCACGGGGACGCTGCGCGGCGCCGGCGACACGCGCGTTCCGTTCGTCGCGACGCTGGCGGGCGCGTACCTCGCGGCGCTGCCGCTGGCGTGGGCCGGAACCGTCATCCCCGCGCTCGGGGTCGGCGGCCTCCTCCTCTCGCTGTTGGCGGAGACGGCGGTGCCGCTGGCGGTGAACCTCCGTCGGTTCCGTTCGAACCGCTGGAAGGCGGTCAGTCGGTCATACCGGCCGAGCCCCGGGGACTGAGCCGCCTCGAACCGAACCTCCCGGGGTGGGAAGCCATCCCGTCGAGTCCGACGACGCTACCGAGGGACGGGACCCGATTCACACTGCCGCCGATCACCACCCCTCACCCGGTGATGCGCTCCCGTACCGGCGGAAAGCACGCTCTTATTTCGCGAGTTCCGGTCCTACCTCACAAGTACCGGTCCTACCTCGCGAGTACCGGAACCGACTCCGTACTCGGACGGATCCGACCGACCGAACCCGACTCTACTGCCTCGGGCAGTCCGACGCTCGGCGGTACGGTTGGTATTACTAACCGACCACAGGTCCACGCCGACGTATGACAACAACGGGGGTGTCAGCGGATGCGACGGTCGACGAGTTCGCGGACACGCTGCGCGGAACGGTCCTGCAGCCGGGCGAGGATGGGTACGACGAGGCGCGGACGGTCTGGAACGCGACGGTCGACGAGCGGCCGGCGCTCGTCGTCCGATGCGCCGGGACCGCGGACGTTATCGCCGCGGTCCGCTTCGCGACGGAACACGACTATCCCATCTCGGTGAAGGGCGGCGGGCACAACATCGCCGGCAGGGGGGTCGCTGACGACGCGCTCACGATCGATCTCTCGCCGATGGACGCGGTCCGCGTCGACCCGGCCGCGAGGACCGCGCGGGTCGAGCCGGGCGTTCTCCTCAACGAACTCGACCACGAGACGCAGGCGTTCGGCCTCGCGACGCCGGTCGGGTTCAACTCGACGACCGGCGTCGCCGGACTGACGCTCGGCGGCGGGTTCGGGTGGCTCTCGCGGCGCCACGGGATGACCGTCGACAACCTCGTTTCGGCCGATGTCGTCACCGAGGACGGCGACCTCGTCCACGCGAGCGAGACGGAGAACGAGGACCTCTTCTGGGGCCTCAGGGGCGGCGGCGGCAACTTCGGCGTTGTCACGTCCTTCGAGTTCGCCCTCCACGAGGTCGGCCCGACGGTGCTGTCGGGCCCGATCGTCCACCCCTTCGAGGACACGGCGGCGGTGCTCTCGGAGTATCGCGACCTGGCCGCCGACGCACCCGACGAGGCCGCGGTGTGGTTCGTCATCAGGCACGCCCCGCCGCTGCCGTTCATTCCGGAGGAGTGGCACGGTCGAAAGGTCCTCATCCTGGCGGCGTTCTACGCGGGAGGGATGGAGGAGGGCGAGCGGGCGCTCCGGCCGTTCCGTGACATCGGCGACCCCATCGCCGACGCGGTCGGACCGCACCCGTACGCCGGGTGGCAGCAGGCGCTTGACGGCCTGGCGCCGGCGGGGAAACGGAACTACTGGAAGTCCCACAACTTCGTCGAGCTGACCGACGGCATGATCGACAACTTCGTCGAGTACGGCGAGACGATCCCCTCGGAGGGCACGGAGATCGCCTGCGCCCAGCTCGGCGGGGCGATCAACGACGTGCCCGTCGACGCGACGGCCTACCCCCACCGCGACGCCGAGTTCACGATGAACCTCCACACACAGTGGGAGGACCCCGAGCGCGACGAGGAGTGCATCGCGTGGGCTCGCGAGATGCACGAGACGATGACCCCGCACGCGACCGGCGGTGTCTACGCCAACTTCGTCCCCGAGGAGGTCGGCGACAGCCAGGCCGCCTACCGCGAGAACTACGACCGGCTCGTCGAGGTGAAGAACGCCTGGGACCCGGAGAACGTGTTCCGGCTGAACCACAACGTCGAGCCGACCGTGTAGGCGGGTCGCTCGACGCTCGACTGGCGTCGAGGCCGACCCGCCGGGCGCCACCACCCACCCTTATGCCCGCCCGCGGCGCCTTCCCGCTATGCGAGTCACGGTACTGGGCGCGGGGACGATGGGCGCCGGCATCGCGCAGGCGGCCGCGAGCGCCGGCCACGACGTCGCGCTGCGTGACGTGGAGGAGTCGTACGTCGAGGACGCCGTCGCCGACATCGACGACACTCTCTCGGAGGGCGTCGAGCGCGGGAAGGTGGAGCCGGCCGAGCGCGAGGCCGCCCTCGACCGGATCACCGGCACCACGGACCTGGCCGCGGCAGCCGACGGCGCCGACCTCGTGATCGAGGCGGTGCCGGAGGACATGGACCTCAAGAAGGACGTGCTCGGCGAGGCCGAGGGTCACGTCGCCGCCGACGCGGTGCTGGCGTCGAACACGTCCGCGCTGTCGGTGACAGAACTGGCGAGCGCGCTCGACCGCCCCGAGCGCCTGCTCGGCCTCCACTTCTTCAACCCGGTTCATCTCATGGGACTGGTCGAGGTCGTCGTCGCCGAGCGGACCGACGGGGCGGCGTTGGAGACGGCGCGCTCGTTCGTCGAGTCGCTGGACAAGACCGCCGTCGAGGTGCGCGACTCCCCCGGCTTCGCCTCCTCGCGGCTCGGCGTCGCGCTCGGCGCAGAGGCGATCCGGATGCACGAGGCGGGCGTCGCGAGCGCGGCCGACATCGACGCGGCGATGGAACTCGGGTACAACCATCCGATGGGGCCGCTGAAGCTGACGGACGTGGTCGGGCTGGACGTGCGCCTCGACGTGCTGGAGCACCTGCGCGGGGAGTTGGGGGAGCGCTTCCGCCCGCCGCAGGCGCTCAAGCGGAAGGTTCGCGCCGGCAAGCTGGGGAAGAAGACCGGCGAGGGGTTCTACGTTTGGGAGGACGGCGAGGCGGTGCGGCCGGCCGGCGAGGCGATACGGTCGGCCGACGAGTCGACGAAACCGGACGACGACGCGGGGGAGGAGCGATGACCGGCGAACCCGATTCCGACCCCGCGGCCGTCGCCGCCGACTGCGAGTTCGTCGACTGCGCGGTCGGCGACCGCGCCGACGGCGTCGCCACGGTCACGCTCTCGCGGCCGGACGCCCGCAACGCCCTGAACGCGCAGCTTCGCGAGGAACTGACGCGCGTCCTCGACGCCGTCGAGGCCGAGGGAAGCGACGTTCGGGTGGTCGTGCTCACCGGCAGCGACGAGGCGAAGGCGTTCGTCGCCGGCGCGGACGTGACCGAGCTGCGCGAGCGCGACATGGTCGAGCAGCGGCGCGCGAGCGAGCGCCCCCGGGTGTACGAGCGCGTCGCCGACCTCAGACAGCCGGTGATCGCGCGGATCAACGGCCACGCGCTCGGCGGCGGCTGCGAACTCGCGCAGGCGTGCGACGTTCGGATCGCCCACGAGCGCGCGAAGCTCGGCCAGCCGGAGATCTCCCTCGGGCTCATTCCCGGCGGGGGCGGCACCCAGCGGCTCGTCAGGCTCGTCGGCGAGGGACAGGCGATGAAGCTGATCTGCTCGGGTGAGCTGATCGACGCCGCCGAGGCCGCCGACATCGGCCTCGTCGACGAGGTGTACGGCGACGGCGACTTCGACGACAGCGTGTACGATCTGGCGGCGTCGATGGCCGACAAGAGCCCCGTCGCGCAGGAGCACGCGAAGAAGGCGGTGCGGGCCGCATCGCGGATGGGCCTGGACGAGGGGCTCGACTACGAGTCGGAGCTGTTCGTCGGGCTGTTCGCGACGCGGGACAAGGACGAGGGCATCGACGCGTTCCTCGACGATCGCGAGCCCGAGTGGGAGGGACGGTAGCGACGGAGCCTCGTTCGGGGACCGGGCGGACGCCCCCCGACCGTGGGCGGAATCAGTACCGCACCGCCGCGTCGACGATGCCGACCGTCTGCCCGACGCCGACGAGCGCGAGGCCCGCGATCCGGATCCTCGAGTCGGGGACAGCGCCGGCGACGAGGCCGCCGAGGTGGACGAGCGCGCCCGCAGCCGCCAGCCCCGCGGCCGTGTAGTTCACCGTTTGCGCGACCCCTCGGGACTCGCGACCGGTGTACCACAGCGCGGGTACGGGGAGGAGCGTCCAGCCGACGAGCGAGGTCGCGACCAGCGGGGACGACGCGGGGTCGCCGGCGACGAGGAGGCCGACCGTGCCCGCGAGCGTGACGGGGATCCCGACGAGGATCACCAGTCGCCACGCCCGGAGGACGCCCGCGGCCATGTCGGACCACGACAGGGCGACGAAGGCGACGAGCAGCACGTCCATCACGAGATGCGCGATCAGGACCGGCCGGTCAGCGACGAGCCCGAGGTGGGCGGCGATCGTGAACCCCCACGCCAGGGGGACGAGCCCGGCGGGCGCGGTCTCGCGGGTTCGCCGCAGCACGGTTACGACGCTCCGGTCAAGTCGTCCGGGTCGTCCGCGTCCTCGGCGTCGTCCTCGCCGTCGACCCGGACCCACTCCTCCAGCGTGAAGCGGTCGTACTCGGTCGACTCGATGAGCTCCCAGTCGGCCTCGTCCCAGTCGGGGTAGGTGGTGTCGCCCTCGTACTCGCCGTGGACGCGGCTGAGGGCCATCCGGTCGACGTGCGGCTGGAACAGCTCGTAGATCGCGCCCCCGCCGATCACGTAGGCGGTGTCGGCGTCGAGCGACTCGGCGATCGCGACCGCCTCGTCCACGTCGGCGGCGACGCGGGCCGAGTCGACCTCGACGGAGTCGACGCTGCGCGAGAGGACGATCTGCGCGGACCCCGGGAGGTCGTCGAGCATCGACTCGAACGTCGTCCGGCCGAGGATCACCGGATGGTCCGCGGTCCGGTCGCGATACTGCCGTTTGTCTTCGGGGATCGAGGGCCACGGGAGTTCGCCGTCGTCGCCGATGACGCCGTTGTCGGCGACGGCGGCGACGGACACGAGTTCGACCATACGGCGACCACGGCGGCGCGCGACAAACCGCTTTTCCCCGTTCCCCGGGGTCGGGCCGTTCGGGTCGAGCCGTTCGGGTCGCGCCGATCCTCTCCGAGCACTATCGCGGCCCGCTGGCTCCATCACGATTATGTACTCGCGGGGGCCGCGTTCACTCGATATGCAGATCGGAATCGTCGGCGTCGGCGGCGGCGGCACCGCGCTGGCGGACGCGCTGCTGGCGGACGAGGGGGGACGTGCCGTGGACTACGTCGCCGACGCGGTCGCGATCGACACCGACGCCGGCGATCTCGCGGCGCTTGAACGCGTCGACGAGGACGACCGCCATCTGATCGGCGCGGTCCACACCGAGGGCGAGGGCACCGCCGGCGACGCGAACCTCGCGTCGGAGATCGCCCGCGAGGAGCGCCCGGAGCTCCAGGCGGCGGTCGACTCGCTCCCGGTCGGGCGAACGGACGCCGCGCTCGTGTGCGCCGCGCTCGGCGGCGGCACCGCCGCCGGCGTCGCCCCGGCGGTCGTCGACCTGCTCGGGCAGGTGACGGGCACGCCGGTGTACGCGCTCGGGGTGCTCCCGGGCGTCGCCGAGTCCGGCGGCGACGGCGCCGCCACCGACGCGACGACGGACGGACCGAAGCGATCGCGAGGTTCCGGTTCCGGCGACGCCAACGGTGACGGCGCCGCCACCGGCAACGGCGACGCTGAGGACCGTTCGGAGCGACCCGCCCGCCCGCTCTCGTCCAACGCCGCGGGGGCGGTTCGCGCGCTCTCGGCCGCGAGCGACGATCTCCTGCTCGCCGATCTCGACGTGTGGCGCGCCAGCGGCGCCTCCTACGCGGCGGCGTGGCCGCGGCTGGACGACGCCGTCGCGGGGCGGCTCGCCCCGCTTCTGGCCGCCGGCGAGGCCGCCGACCCGACGCCCGAGCGCGTGCTCGACGCCAGCGAACTGACGAACACCCTCGGCGCCGGCGGCGTCACGGCGCTCGGTTCCGCGGGGGCCGAGGTGGAGAACGGCCGCCGGGAGGGGTTCGTCGGCGGCCTGATCGACCGCATCGGGGGCGCTGACGGGCCCGCCGTCGACGAGGGGGAGGCGGTGTCGGTCGCCACCAACGCCGCCCGGAAGGCGATCTCACATCAGCTCAGCCTCCCGTGTGATCTCACCAGCGCGTCGCGCGCGGCCGTCGTCTTCCACGCGCCGCCGGCGTGGCTCAGTCGCCGCGGGCTCGAACGCGCGCGCGGTCTCATCGAGGAGGAGACGGGCGTGCCCGAGATCCGCTGGGGCGACTACCCCGACCCGACCGCCGAGGAGTTCCGGGTCACGGTGCTGCTGTCCGGGATCTCGACCGCCGACCGTCTCGCCGCGCTCGGGGACGAGGTCGATCCCACGCGGCTGGAGTAACCGACGCGGCGGCCGCGTGGTCCGAAGTTCCGCCCGCGGCGATGTCGCCCGTCGCGGACGACCGAACCGACCCGTTCATGACGATGCCCGCGCGAGCGCCGTGTATGTCCACCGACGGGGACGACGACCCCACAGTACCCATCGTCTGCGAGGAGTGCGACACCCGGACGCGCGTCCCGCTGTCGGACCTCGCCGACCAACTGGAGCGACACAACGAGACGCGCCACGACGGGGAGGACGTCGCCGTCGTCGACCCCGCGCTCGCCGACCGGATCGCCGATCTGGTCGTCGAGGACATGGGACTGCTGGACGAGGAGTAAGCGGGGGATCGGGGGAATCGCGCTCGGCGAATCGACGAAAATTGTACTCGGCGATCAGTCGTCGGCCGCCATCTGCGACTGGAGGTGGGCGCCGATCTGCTCGACTTCCTCCTCGAACTGATCGAGGTCGTACTCCTGGGCGTGAAGCATGCTGCTGTACCGCGGCGTGTAGCCGGCCAGGAACGACAGCTCCGTCAGCTCCTCGTCGGTCGCGCCGTGTAGTTTCGCCGCCTCGCGGTGGAAGTGGATGCAATACGGACACTTCAGGTTCGCCGCGACCGCGAGGTTGATCAATTCCTTATACTTGGCCGGGATCGTCGTCTCACCCAGCGCCATCCGCTTGAAGGTCGGCCACTCGTTGACCAGGTCGTCACGGTGCATGTCGCCGAAGAAGCCCGGAACTATCCCGAGCGTCTCCTCGATCTCCGTCACGGTGTCGTCGTACGAGTCCGCCGTCGATGTTGTCGCCATGTCTGGTGTCTCCGGTGACGGACGGCCCGCCACGCGTGACCCGTAACGCGTCGCCGCTGCTTTGTTATGAATCGGGAAGGATCCGGTACGGTCGGGCACGGGCTGCAGTACTGTCAGCCGGACGACTCGATATCGACTCCGATCAGGCGCGCGAACTCCGACGACAGGCTCACCCTTGCGGCGGTAGGGTGTCCTTCGCCGACTCGTCGCTCGGAGGCGAACTCGTCGTCCACGAACGCGACCCCACGCCCGGATCAGCAGCTATCGCCCCCCGGTAGGGCTCACTTGCTCCCGGAGCGCCCACGTGTCGGCCGTCGGATCCAGGTTCGAGGGCTCGGTTCCGCGGGTCGTCAGAATTCCCGCGTGATACAGCATGGCCTTGAGTTGGAACACCGTGGGCGCGTGATACACGTCTCCGTCGGTCAGCGCCGCGCGCTGGAGTTCGCCGTCCGCGTCCAACACGCGGCCCCGAACGTCGTCGTCGCCGCGGACGAACAGCTCGACCGTGAACGAGGGGTGCAGCTCGTGGAGGTACTCGACGACCTGCGGCAGCGTCGGCTCTGGGACGCCGTCCTCGTGGAGGCGCTGGAGCTCCTCGACGAGCAGTTGCGTCGCCGGATACGCGTAGACCACCCTGCGGGTGAGCAGCCCCCACTTTGGCGCGATGTCGGAAAACCGCCTCCGTGACCGCTTCCACTCGTCGAACTCGGCCAACGCGGACTCGACGGAGCCGTACTCCGCGAGCGCGAACCGAACGACTTCCTTCCCCAGCGGCGTCAGCCGCACCCCGTCGGGTCGCTCCTCGACGAGGTTCAGAAACGCGGCGCCGGTGCGAGCGGCGTCGACGGCGCGAACGACGTGCTCGGAGAGCACGCGCTCCGTCTCGTCGGGGTGGTACAGCGCCAGCGGATACGCGAGGTAGTTCTTCGGGTGGTTGAGGCCGAACGACTTGTCGGCGACGCCCTGCGCGCTCGCCTGAAACCGGATCGCGGTCGTCTCGCTCGTCGTCCGGTTGCCGACGACGCGCGGCACCTCGACGGCGTCGACCGCGCCGTCGGCGTCGACGGCGAGGACGCCGACGTTGAGTTCGCGAGCGAGCGTCCGGACCGACCCGCCGATCGAGGCGACGGGCGCCGCGACGTACACGGCGTTGGCCTCGTCGAGTCGGTCGTACGCCTGGACGACGCCGCGCTCCACGTCGACGCCGCCGCGGTCGTCGTACCCCTTCGCCTCGACGGCGACGAGCGGCGGCTCCTCCCCCAGCCGGTCGACGGCCAGGAGATCCGGATCGAGGACGCGAACGCCGACCAGGTCCGGGTACCCCGAGCCGACGCGGACGTGGTTGAACGGCGCGAGCAGTTCCGTGACGCTCGAATCGATCGCTCCGTCGGCGAGCCACCGGTCGGCGGCGAACTGCGTGTCGACGACGGCGTACCCGTCGTCGGCGTCGTCGGGGAAGAGGCGGCGCTTCGTGTGCGCGAGGACCTGCGGTTCCGTCAGCGAGCGCGCCGCGCTTGCCATCGAATCCGGCTTTCGACGGCGGGGACATGAAGATTCGGCTCTCGGGAACCTCGGGAGCGGGTCGGCTCATTCCCCCGTTCGATTTCCTCCGGCCGCTACGGGCGTGCTGAATACGGCAGCGGTTCGTCCCGGACGTACTGGGTCGGGGGGATCCGTCCATTTATCTCCCTGTCATCAGAGGTCACTACCATGTCCGACCGGCCGCCGACGAGCGTCCTCCTGCCGACGACGCGGTGGACCGACGCGTGCGCGGAGCTGGCCGCCCAACTCGGGGCCGGCGACGAGCTGTTGATCGTCCACGACGACGAGGGCGACCCCGTCGCCGAACGGAAGGACCACCCCGAGGGCGTCCGCCTCGTCGCGGCCGGTGAACCGGAGCAGTGCTCGGGAAAGGCCAACGCCATCGCTGCCGGGATGGGGGCCGCGCGCCACGACCGACTCGTCTGGACGGACGACGACTTCCACCATCCCCCGGACTGGCTGGCGACCTTCACCGCGGACTACGAGACACACGGGCCGGTGTCGGAGGTGCCGTACTTCGTCGGTCGAGACCCTCTCTCGGTGCTCCTCGAACCGCTGTACGCATCGGCAGGCTCGCTGGGACTGTACCTCGGCAACCAGATCTGGGGCGGCGCGGTCGTGTTCGAGCGAACCGACATCGACGAGGCCGCGTTTCTCGACGACCTTCGGCGGACCGTCAGTGACGATGGGCTCCTCATGGAGTACCTCCAGGTGACGACGGTCGGCCGAACGCGCATCGTCCCCATCGGGGGGACCATTCGCGAGGCGATCGAACGCCCGGTCCGGTGGACGCAGATCCTCCGGTGGCACTTCCCCGGGACCGTCGCCGGGATATGCGTCTTTTCGCTGCTCGTCCTCGTGGGTGCGGTGTCGGCTCCGTTGCCTGCGGCGGTGATTCTGACGCTGGTGCACCTCGCCGTCAACGAGGTCCTTGGCGTTCGCCGGTGGACGGCCGTGCTGGCCTACCCGTCGCTGTTCGTGTTCGTCCCCCTCCTGTTCTACGGGCTCGTCCGCCGGACGTTCGTCTGGGGCGGCCGGCGCTATCGCTGGCACGGGAAGTTCGACGTCGAGGTCGTCGAGTAGCGATCCCACGCAGCACCCCGGCGACGACCCGCCCTGAGTCACTGGATGAGTCCCGCTTCGTGAACGAGCGCGACACGAATCTGGCGATGTGAACACGATCGTCCCGACAGATCGGGAGGGTGTTGTGTCGATCGGCGATCGATCTTCCGGAACGGGACGAGTTTGGCTGTACGCGAACACCTGAGAGATCCACTCACCCAAGCGGGCGTCGAAACGAACGCAAAATCAGGCCCGTTCGAGCGAGAATCGCCGCACCGTCGGGCGATTATTGTACCGCAAATCTATGGCCGCTGCAGGCTCCGGTTCGACCGTCTCACACCAGTTGCATCTACCGCTCAATACAGATATCTGCGCCTTCGATGCGATATCTCTGCTCTGTCTCTTGTGAGGTAGGACAATCATGTATCAGATGTTTCAGCACACATACGCTCCTGTATCCGCTCCGGATCGTGCGTCGTCTCCTGTCTCTGTACAAATCTGTCCTGTGTCAGGAGTGAGGAGGTCTCCCGATACGACTCGAACCTCTCCTCAGCCCAATTACGAACCGTCTCGTCGTCGGTTTCGATCAGAGCGAGCGGAGCGCCCTTGTCGTCATCGATTCCAAAGTACACGACGCCATCGTTAATCCCGACAACATCTGCAATGGGTTCCTCGGCGACGAACACCGTTGCTTGGTCATCTGTGAGAATATCCGTGAACTGTGAACGGTGTGCCGGCTCGGTCATCGTTTCGACGACGTTCGGCGTGACCACTGCCTCGAACTGATGGGTACCGGTCGTGATCGCCTCCCAGTGTGCGTTCAGACACGGGAGCGGGAGCGCATGTGTAAGGACCCGTGACTGCCGAGCAGTGCGCTCAAGCTCACTCGCGCGGAGCATCGGCGCGAGCGGATTGTTCCGGCTTGGCAGCGTGACTGTTGCATCGGTGAGACAACTCAGCTCGAATGCCAGCGTGTCCGTCGAGAGCCACTGTTCGACGGTACGCAGTTGTCGTGCGGTGTCCATCATCTCCAGTAAGTCGGTGAACTCGTCGTGAACCCACGTACCGAGTGACGTGATCCGTGCGCTCTGTCCGTGCTGGGTGATCCAGACACGCGCTTCGAAGTCGTCGAGAATCCGGGCCAGCGTCGGGCGCGAAGCATCGGTGGCATCCATCAACTCGTCACGCGTGTGCGTTCGCTCGTCGCTCAGCACCGTGAGGAGGTCGATTCGGTTCTCGGACAACGCAAGAAACGCGACGTCATCGAGTGCCGAGTTCATGTATATTGATAACACATACCACACTAAATAGCATAGGGTGACCACCTCGCGGGGATGTCGATCGATCGGGGGAACCGGCCCGATAGCTAAAACCGGGGAAGTGTACGGCACTTTCGGAATGCCCCAACAGATCGGAGTCGTCCCGGAACAGTTCACTGGATAGGCCCATTCTCGTCTCGAATGCTTCGTTCACACTGTGAGCAGTGTTCAGGGGATATTGCGAATAGCCTCCTCCGCCGAGAGAGATGTGGAGTCCGTGACTCCGCGGAGAACCTATGGCAACAACAGTTCAAGAGAACAAAGAACTCGTTCGGCGGTTCATCAGCGAGGCGAACGCCCAGAACTACGACCAGGTGAGAGCGCTGTTCACCGCCGATTATACGCGACACGACCCGGATGCTGACGTCGCCGAACAGGGTCCGGAGCCGTTCATTACGGCACTACAGCGACTTCACGAGGCGTTCCCCGACAGCGAAGTCCTCATTGGCGAACTCATTGCCGAGGACGACCTGGTGGCGTTCGAAGGGACGATGACGGGCACGCACGAGGGCGTCTTCCGGGGTGTCGATCCGACAGACGAGAGAATGGAAATTCCCGGTACCGCCATGCACCGCATCAGGGACGGGAAGATCGCGGAAACGTGGGCCACCTGGAACTTCCTCGCCGCACTTCAGCAACTCGACGTAATCGACGAGCCGATTGCATAGCGCACGCGTGTCTCTCACCTTCTCGCTCGTGTCTTACTGGAACGTCCACGTGGTGGTGTTTCCAGGGTCCGGTACACGACAGTACTGTTCAGTGTACTTCCTCCCGGGGCACATTCTCCTGTGGATACGGGCAGTGAGCCGTCCGGCCCGTCACCCGGGCGACCGCGGCGAGAACCGGAAACAGGACACGCTGGACGGAGCGTGGCGGCCGTGCAGGAACGACCACCTCCGGATACTCCCGAAGCAGCAGGACCGTCTGAAGCAGGTTGCTGAAGCCCGAGTGGTCGCCGTGGGCGTGCGCGGCGCCGAACCGCGCGGTCAGTGCCTCCCGCCACCGTCCGGGTGGAGCAACTTCGCGTCGGAAGTACGTGGATTCTGCCTCCGTGTACGAGACGTGGGGTTCCCCCGCAGGGACGACGATTTCCTCACCAGCGTCGATGCGGTTGTCGATTCCGTTGATCTGCACGACGAGGTGTCCCTCGTGAACGACGAACCGCTCCTCCGTAGCGGGGTGGTAGTGCGCTGGCGGTGGTTCTCTGTCTGCCGGCCGCCACTCGTTCCACACCAGTCTCTCATCGTTTGAGGCATCTTCGTCGAAGACGATTCGTTCGCCCGTCCCCGGATTACTGATCTCGGTTGGTAGGTGCATGACATCTGCTCGTTGTGAAGGTATGAGCTGTTGAGCAGCAGTATTCTCCAAGCGGTTCACCGACGCTCAGTCCGCCGTCTCGACGACGGCCAGTTCCACCGGATCATCGCCGACGACGGTCGTCGTATGCCCGCTGCCGCTCGTATCCTCCGCCAGAAGGACGCTTCCCGGCGGGAACTGCCGTCTCTCTCCGTCGCTGGCGCTGACTTCCATCTCTCCGGCCAGTACGATCCAGTAATTACGGGCCGGGGCGACGTGTGGGTCGTCCACATCCTCGGGCCACCCAGCGGGCAACGTCACGAATGAGACGTTCTCGGCGGGTGTGGGCGAAGACATATTCACCGGGGGAGCCGGTGGAGCGATATCAGCCTTGTCGAGCGCAACCTGCTCGTCGCTGAAATGCGACTCTCCATCCGCGTCGGCAGAGATCCGTGTGTAGGTCATCACTGATCCGCCTTCGTTGGGAGTGGTTGGGGACGGCATAGTCGTGGGGCGTCTCGTTCATCGGTTCGACTCACGATGATAGTATGGGGCTTACTTCGTTCACGGTAGCTTCGCTGTTCATCGTGTGAACACGCCACGAGTGAATAGAAGGCGATAGAAGTCCGCTCCTCTACAACGTGCCGAGCGGAGTTGAACGATGGTACGCTGAGATGATCACGGAGAAACTGCCCGTGTCAAGGACAACCTCGCCGCAGTCGGGCGAGTACACCTCTCGAAAATATGAGCGCCGCAGGCTCCGGTTCGACGGTCAAACGAATCGACCTTTCAGACGTGAGGCGGCCGAATTCGAGCGTTTTCGTGATCAGAATTAGGCACTCGACATACTGTCCTGTGATCGGATGAGAGAGACATCGCGCAGCGTCACACGAATTGCCCGCCTCGGCAACCACAGCAAGTGACTCGGCTACTCTGTTATCGATCGTCGTGTCGGTGGGGTAAATCGTTTTCAGGCTCGTATCCGTACTCGATTCATGGGCCACGATAGCATACCACACCAAAATGCGGTGTCACCGATCGGTGACATCGCGTATCTCGCGCGGTCCGAACACCGGGTCCCGACACTAATCGCGCTGACGGAGCGTCCTCGGAGTCGCTCTGAACTCTGTGAGCTGGGCGGTGTTTCGTCCTCCACAATGCGGCGGACGTTGGACGAGTTCGAAGCCCGGATCTGGATCCGCAAAGACGGCTACCAATATACAGCGACACGGCTCGGGGAGGTGATCGCTTCAGGAATGGAAGACCTGATCGAACAGGTCGAAATAGAGCGGAAATTGCGTGATATCTGGCACTGGCTTCCCGACGAGGTCAGCGAATTGTCCATCGAGACGTGGGAAGCGATGACGATCACTGTCGCCGAACCCGATTCACCGTACCGCCCGATCGACCGATTCGAGTCGCTTCTCACGGAGACGAACGAACTTCGCTTAATTCGTCCTGAGATTGCCTTGATGGAACCGTGCTTTGAGGTTCTCGTTCAACTGGTTGACGAGGGAGTCGACGTAGTTTTGGTGGCTAGACCAGAGAGCCATACGTACTTTCTTTCGACGTACCCGGAGCACAGCGCAGACATGATGCAACAGGACAATTTCACCGTTCTGGAGCACGATGCCCTCCCCCCATGTGGAACCGGTCTTCTCGATGAGCGTGTCACCATCAGCTGTTACGAACAGGACAGTGGGACGGTCCACGTATTGATCGACACCGACGTAGCGGCTGTCCGCGAGTGGGCACAGTCGGTGTGCGAAACGTACGTGTCGGAGGGTCAGCCAGTCGAACCCCTGTAAACGAAGACGACTGATGTGATCGGTTCATACCGTATTGGAATCTCGGCTTGTTCTGAGGAGTTCATCTCGGAGTCGAGCCGGGGAGGTTCGATCCAAACCGACCTCGGATCGCAGGAGGTGATACTTTTCCAGTGACTGCCAGACCTGTAGTTCCTGGCGAACTATCACAAATTAACTACAGTATCTTCCCTATCGTAGTGTCTCTGGCAGGGAGCGGAGACAAATGACCGACGACCAGCGAACATCGCACGGCATCGACCTCGAAACACTCGAAGGGTTCACCGAACACGCAGCTGAGGTGCCCGAAGCTGTCCAGCTTGGCCTCGGGGCGTCAGCAACCTACGAAGGGACGGCTGCCCATAGCTTGGCAAAGATCGATAGCTACGAGCTCGGAGGCGAGACAATAGCCCGTGAAACGCGAGAATACACGATTCCCTACGGCGGCTGGAAGGAAGTGTTGCACGCTAGTGGGTGGATCGGCGCGACCGACCGGATGGAGCCGATTGAAGCGGCGCTGTCGGCGCTGGCCGCCTGTATCAACGTCGGCATCACGATCAACGCCGCCGCCAGCGATGTGGACATCGACCACCTCCAGACGCGCGTCCGGACCGATTTCGATCCGGCGGTTCTGTTCAGCCTCACGGAACTCAAAGAGGCCGACTCTGCCTTCGAGAACCTCACCGCCGAAGTCGAGATAGACGGCGCGGACCTCGATCAGGACCAGATCGACGAGTGGGCACGGCGGGCACCCGTCTACACGCTCGTCTCGCTTGCCCAGAACGTCGAGATGACCGTCGCAACTCCCGCCGAGGTGGCGGGCGACGACTAACGGAGACCACCGATGAGCGAAGCACTCGACACGGACAAACTCGAACGCGAGGTCAAGTCGATGTATCAGGAGGTCGCGGAGTCCTCCGACGCCGAGTTCCACTTCGAGACGGGCCGCGATCTCGCCGTCCGCCTCGGGTACGACCCCGACGATCTCGACTACGTCCCGGACGTGGCCATCGACTCGTTCGCGGGCGTTGGCTACTACTTCGACGTGGCAGAGCTTGAATCAGGTGCGGACGTGCTTGACCTCGGCAGTGGCTCGGGGATGGACGCCTTCGTCGCCGGGCTACACGTAACTGAGACCGGTGCAGTGACGGGCATCGATATGACTACGGAGCAAGTCGAGAAGGCCAACGACCTCGCAACGGACAACGGCTTCCACAACGTCACCTTCCGCGAAGGGTATATCGAGGAGCTCCCGTTCGAGGACGCCTCGTTCGACGCGGTGATCTCGAACGGCGTACTCAACCTTTCCGCCGAGAAGAGAACGGTCTTCGAGGAGGCGAACCGGGTGCTCAAACCGGGCGGACAGCTGGCTCTCTCCGACATCGTCAGTGAACAACGGATGCCCGAGAGCATCAAGTCCGACGCGGACCTGTGGGCCGCCTGTATCGGTGGTGCCGAACAGATCGGCAGCTACACGAGGCTCATCGAAGCTGCTGGCTTCTCAGTGACGGAGACCCGAGAGAACACACAGTACGAATTCCTCTCTGATCGGGCGGCCAACGCGTGCGGGAAGTACGGTGTCAAGAGCGTCACGGTCGGGGCAATAAAGTGAACCTCATGGCGACAGAACAATCAGTCACGGACGAACAGGGAGAACAGGTCCAGTTCGAGTCACAGGTCCGAAACGGAGCGGCACTGATGGCCCTCCCCGGGATCGCGTTCGTCGGCTACGGGATCGTATTTCTCGTGTTGAATTTCGTGGGGAGCGGATTCGAACTCGGAGTCAGTACACTGGCCGGGATGACGGCCGCCGATCTCGATCCGACGGTGGCGTACTACATTAGTCACCTCCACGTCGCCACCGCTGCGTTCATCATCTCAACGGGTATCGCCGTCGCGGGCCTCTCGTGGTACGGCGTACGCCAGGGGCTCACGTGGGCGTGGGCAACGGCGATCATCAGTGCCGTCGTCGGCTTGGCGCTCGCGTTACCGATGCATTGGACGGGAGATGCGTTCGCTCACGATTGGGTGACGCATCTCGGACCGATCTACCTGGCGACGATCGTCTTCATCGTCGGGGTCGTATTGTCGTACCGAGGAGTTCAGACTACGTAGCTGATCTCACCGAGCCCTGCCTTCATGTATGAGTTCGATATCGGGCGTCGTACTGCACACTGGTCAGGGGGTGACCCTTGGGGAGTACCTGTTTCGGGTGATCCTTCATCTACTCGTCGTCGTCGGTATCGGTGTAACCGTCCACTGGGCCATCCGAGCGTTCGAAACCATTCGTTCGGAGAACGAAAGGCGGGGAAGAGTCAATGACAACGAGCCGTGACTGCTAATAGACTTCTGATGCGTCGCAGGAACCCGTGTCATCAGAACCTCGCCCCGCGGAGAAACGTGGCCACGATCTACTCGTGAACCGTCTATTACGAACGGTGAACTCTATGGGCGCTGCAGGACCGTGAACCACGCCGAGACGGTCGCCTCGCTCCGCTCGGCGCTGCGACTCGTCTGGTTCAAATCCTTCCCGCGAGATCGTTCGCTCCTCACTTCGTTCGTCGCAGAACGATGGGCGCTGCAGGATTTGAACCCGCGGCAACTTGGTCCGAAGCCAAGCACTCTGTCCAGACTGAGCTAAGCGCCCTCGCACGTTGGTATCCGACAGTCCCGTTTAACTCCCGCGCTTTTGACCGCCGATCCGAGGCGAAGATATATATACAACACTCGTTAGTGACCGATCGGCGACGACGGCCACCAACGGTCGGGGCGGAGGCGGGCAGTCGGTCGGGCGTCGGTTCCATGTTGGGTTGGGTTCCGGTGTCGGGCTCTCCGCGCGGTCGCAGATCACCGCCGGAATAGTGGCACCGGAACGTTCGGGCTCCACCGCCCGAACACTCTCTCACTCACACTCTGCCGCTCACGTATTCGGACCACGGACAGCGGCGACGCCGTCCCGCGTCCTTTATCCCCGACCGCCCGGTGACCGCGAACGATGAACGCGACACGGACGATCGGCGGCTACCTCGAGCTCGCCCGCGTCGGCAACGCGGTCGCGGCGGGCGCGCTCACGTTCGTCGGCTCGTTCGTCGCCGGCGGGCTCGACAGCCCGTGGGCCGTCACGCTCGCCGTGGTCGCGACCGCGGCGGCGACCGGCGCGGGCAACGCGGTCAACGACTACTTCGACCGCGACATCGACGCCGTAAATCGCCCCGACCGTCCGATCCCGAGCGGCCGCGTCTCCGCGCGTCCGGCCGCCACGTTCGCGGCCGCCCTGTTCCTGATCGCGACCGTCGCGGCGCTGTCGCTGCCGACCCTGGCGCTGGCGATCGCGGTGGTGAACCTCCTGGCGCTGCTGGCGTACACGCAGCTGTTCAAGGGGTTGCCGGCGGTGGGGAACCTCGTCGTCGCGTACCTCACCGGCTCGACGTTCCTCTTCGGCGCCGCGGCGGTCGGACCGATCGCGGCGCCGACGCCGACGCTGTTCGGGCTGGCCGCGACGGCGACGTTCGCCCGCGAGGTCGTGAAGGACGTGGAGGACGTGGCCGGCGACCGCGAGGAGGGGCTGCGGACGCTCCCCATCGTCGCCGGGGAGCGTCCGGCACTGGCGCTCGCGACGGTCGCGATGGCGGCGGCGACGCTGGCGAGCGCGGTCCCGTACGTCGACGGGACCTTCGGCCTCGCGTATGTGGCGGTCGTCCTTCCGGCGGACGCGGCGATGCTGGGGGCGACCGCGTGGGGGTTCCGGGACCCCGGGACGGCACAGCGGTGGATCAAACGCGGCACGTTCCTGGCGGCGGCGGCGTTCGTCGCGGGCCGGGTCGCGACGGTGGTGGGATAGCCGTGGAGGCCCGTCACGTCGTCCAACCAATCATAAAGAATAATACCGGCTCACAGCAACCAAGAGGTAGTTGGATGACTCCCGGCGAGACGGAGCGAACGACGAGCCCGCGAGAGCGCGCCGTCTGCGCCGATCGGTCCGCGGGGGCACCCTATGTATGAGGTCGAGGCCCTCGGGACCGAAATCGAGCCCGGGTCGAACGTGCTTCTCACCGGGCCGCCCCTGAGCGGGAAGCGCGACCTCGCGCTCGACGTGCTCGCGGAGGGAACGCGCAACGACGAGGGGGCGATCATGGTGACGACCAAGGACTCGGCCGACCGCCTGCTCAAGCAGTTCGCCAAGCGCGAGCAGTACGAGGGCCGCCCGGTCGCCGTCGTCGACACCGTCACCCGTCAGCAGGGCGTCAACGACGTGCGCGACAGCGACCGCATCAAGTACACCTCCTCGCCGGTCGACATGACCGGCATCGGGATCAAGCTCTCGTCGTTCCTGGAGGCGTTCTACAAGGACCGTGGCATCCGGAAGAACCGCGTAATGGTTCACTCGCTGTCGACCCTGCTCATGTACTCGGACCTGCAGACCGTGTTCCGCTTCCTCCACGTGTTCACCGGCCGGGTCCAGAGCGTCGACGGGCTCGGGCTGTACTGCATCGACTCGACGGCCCACGACGACCAGACGATGAACACGCTGAAGCAGTTGTTCGACGGCATCATCGAGACGAGCGAGGACGGCGAGCCGTCGGTTCGGCTGGCGAACGCGTAGTAGTCGGGTCCTTCCGAGTTCGTGGTCAGTCCGTTCTCTTCTAACTGACTCGATAGCAGCTAGCTCCTCGTCGGGGCCAGTCGACACCGTCCTCGAAAGCCCCCGCGTCGCTCGCGGTCTGCGGCTCGCTGCGCACGCTCGGTCGCTTCGCTCCCTCACGTGCTTCTGTCGCCTCGATCCGCGAGCGACGCGGCCCCTTTCAGTCCCACCCGCCGCGACCGCGACGCAGCCACACTTACGCCGGAGCAAGCTCCGACGAACTCACGTTCACTCCGTTCACGTGAGCCTCCCCAGCCGACTCGGTGCTCGCCTCCGGAAGACTCGCCTCGCTCGTCTTCCGTGCTCTCGTTCGTGGTTCGAGAGAGCGAAGCTCTCTCGTCATCACGAAAGGCGCGTAGCGCCTTTCGAACGACTCCGCTCACGAGAACCCCGGCTCGCACCTCGCCCCTCGCGCGCTCCCGGCGCGGACGGAGCCGCGCCGACGCGCGCCGACACCTGAGTTCGGCCGACGCACGAACCCTTTTGCCCCGACACGACGCATCTACGGGTATGCCAGTCACCGACGACGACGGCCTGCGCGAACTGCTCTCGATGGATCCCGTCGCGGTCGTCGGCTGTTCGAGCACGCCCGGCAAGGCCGCCCACGACATCCCGAAGTACCTGCAGGAGCACGGCTACGAGGTGATCCCGGTGAACCCCTACGCCGACGAGATCCTCGGCCGCGAGGCGTACGACTCGCTGGCGGACGTGGAGGAGGAGATCGCGCTGGTCGACGTGTTCCGCCCGAGCGACGAGGTCGCGGGCATCGTCGACGACGTGCTCACGCGTCGCGAGGACCGCGGCGATGTCGAGGGAGTGTGGCTCCAGCTCGGGATCACCGACGACGATGCGCTCGCGCGCGCCGAGGACGCCGGCCTGCTGACGACGCAGGACCGATGCATGAAGGTCGAACACGGCCGGCTCGTCGCCTGAGAACCCGCCTCCGGCGGGCGGCCGGTCAGAACGACTCCTGGTCGGTGGGGATCCCCGTCTGGTCGCCGCGGTCGTCGTAGTACTTGCGTCCGATGAACGCGTCGTCGACGAGGCCGACGAGCGTGTCGTGCAGTTCCTCGACCGACTCGTAGGTCGTCGGGTCCGACCGGTCGAGCACGGCCGCGACGGTCGTGTTCTCGCCGTTCGGCGCGTCGAGCGTCACGTCGCCGACGCGCTCGATCACGGTCTCGCGGTCTATCGGGAACGTCAGCCGGTCGGCGAACGCCTCGCGGGTCTCCGAGAGTCGCATGGACGGAGACACGCGAGTTCCGGACAAGTGTCTGGTTCCCGGGTTACTGTCGGCTAGCTACGCGGGTGACGCCGTTGGCCCCGCGACGGTCGCCGACGGCGCCTCGATCCGGACACGGCCCGTTTATCCGCGCCCCGGCCGAACGCCGGCACATGACCGGACACGCCCCGAACCGGAACGCGCTGTGGGGCCGCGCCGTCGCCGACGAACTCGCCGCCGCCGGCGTCGACGCAGTCTGCATCACCCCCGGATCGCGCTCGACCCCCCTCACCGTCGCGTTCGCCGACCACCCCGACATCCACGTATTCTCCCACCTCGACGAGCGCGCCTCCGCGTTCTTCGCGCTCGGCCGCGCCCGCCGAACCGGCGAGGCGACGCCGCTGGTGTGCACCTCCGGCACCGCCGCCGCGAACTTCCACCCCGCCGTGATGGAGGCCGCGAACTCTCGGGTGCCGATGCTCCTCCTGACCGCGGACCGACCCCCGGAGCTGCGCGACTCCGGCGCGAACCAGACCGTCGACCAGGAGAAGCTGTACGGCGACGCCGTCCGCTGGTACAAGGACCTCCCGGAGCCCGAGGCCGACGACCGCAAGCTCCGATCGCTGCGCACCGACCTCGCGCGCGCCGTCTCGACTGCGGAGGGAACCCCCGCCGGCCCGGTCCACCTGAACGTCCCGTTCCGCAAGCCGCTGGAGCCCGTCGAGGTCGAGGACGACGTACCGGCAGACCTCCCGGCGCTCGCCGCCGCGGGTCGCGACGGCGACCGCGCGTTCGTCTCGACGACCGCCGGCCACCCGATGCCCGACGACCGCGACCTTCAGCGCCTCGCGCGCGCCCTCGACGCCGAGCGCGGCCTGATCGTCGCCGGCCCCGCGGACCCGCCCGGCCCGGACCCGCAGGCCGTCACCGCGCTGGCGCACGCGACCGGCTTCCCCGTGCTCGCGGACCCGGTCTCGGGGCTTCGGTTCGGCTCGTCCGTCCGGGTCGCCCCGGTCCTCGGCGGCTACGACGGGTTCCTCGCGAACGGCGCGGCCAACTACTGGCCCGAGCCGGAGGTCGTGCTCCGGTTCGGCGCCTCGCCGACCTCGAAACCGCTGCGCAAGTACCTCGCGGGGACCGACGCCCGGCAACTGCTCGTCGACCCCGCCGGCGCCTGGCGCGAGGCCGAGTTCACGGCGACGGACCTCGTCGTCGCCGACCCCTCGCGGCTTTGTGGCGCGCTCTCGCGGCAGGTGGGAGCCGGCGGGGCCGGGGGTGCTTCCGGCTCCGACTCCGACTCGACGGCGTGGCGCGAGCGCTGGGAGGCCGCCGAGGCCGCCCACTGGGACGCCGTCGAGTCCGTCGCCGGCGACGCCGCCGCCGGCGAGGGTCGCTTCTTCGAGGGGCGCGTGCTCGCCGACGTGGCCGAGATCGCCCCGGAGCCGTCGACCGTGTTCGTCTCGAACTCGATGCCCGTCCGCGACGCCGACCGCTTCGCCGCCCCCGCGGCCAAGGGGCTGACGATGCTCGGCAACCGCGGCGCCTCCGGCATCGACGGGGTCGTCTCGACGGCGCTTGGCGCCGGGTCGGCGACGACCGACGACCTGACGCTCGTGACGGGGGACCTGGCGTACTACCACGACATGAACGGCCTGCTCGCGCTGGAGCGGTGTGACGTGGACGCGACGGTGGTCCTGATCAACAACGACGGCGGCGGCATCTTCCACATGCTCCCCATCGAGGACTTCGACCCGCCGTTCACGGGCCAGTTCAAGACGCCCCACGACCTCGACTTCGAGCCGACCGGGGACCTGTACGACCTGTCGTTCGCGCGCGTCGAGGGCCACGACCGCGAGGGGTTCCGTGACCTGTACCGCGAGAGCGTCGCGAGCGCGGGGACGGACGTGATCGAGGTCGTGAGCGATGCCGAGTCGAGCCATCGCGTGCGCGAGGAAATCGCCGACGAAGTGGCCGAGCGCGTCGCCGACCTGGACTGAGTCGACGGGCCACCCCGTGTCCGCGTTCGTTCCTCAGAAGCCGATCTTTCCGACGCCGCCCGCGGTGGTCGCGACGTACGCGCCGTCGGGGCCGGCCGTCGGGGTCGGCGGGTAGCCGCCGGGAACCGTCGCGCGCCACAGCTCTTCCCCGTCGCCGGCGTCGTGGGCGAACACTGCCCGAGCGTCGCCGTCCATGGAGACGAGCGCGTCGCCGGCGCGGACGCGGGGGATCGCGAGGTCGGTCGCCTCGGCGTCCCACCGTTCGGTTCCCGAGTCCCGCGCGAGCGAAACGACCTGCGACTCGGAGGCGGTGTAGAGGGCGTCCGCGTCGAACGGCGCGTGATAGACGGGGCCGCCGCCGTCGTACGACCAACGCTCGGTTCCGTCGGGGCCGAGCCGGGCGACGCGCTCACCGCCGACGTAACAGTCGTCGCGGTAGCGCACCGAGGTCACGACCTCCCCGGCGAGATCCCACTGCGCGCTCCCGTCGGCCGTCGACACCACCACCATCGTCGCCTGATCCGCCCCGGGATCGTAGCGGTCGAGGACGACGAAGGCGCGCCCGTTGCCGACGGCCGTCGCGGTCGCACGCGCGTCCTCGGGCGCCTCGTAGCGGAAGCGCCGTTCGCCCGTTTCGAGGTCGAAACAGTCGACGGCGCGGTCCGCCTCCACGAGCGCGACGCCGTCGCCGACGGCGCCGCCCATCGCGTCGCCGCTCTCGTCCCTCCACCGCTCGTCGCCGGTGGCCGTCTCGATCGCGAAGACGGCGTGGTCCCGTTCGGCGCTGATCGCGTCGTCGTTCGTCGCCACGACGACGGCGCCGTCGCCGAAGCCGACGAACGAGTGAAAGCCGGAGACGCCGGTGCCGAAGCGCCACCGTTCGTCGCCGTCGGCCGTCAGCGCGTGCATCACGTGGTCGTGGGCGCCGGTGCCGACGCTGATCCCGACGAGCACGTACAGCGTGCCGTCGCGCACGCGGAGGTCGGCTGTCGGTCGGCCGTACTCGTAGTCGCCGTCGAGCGTGACGGCCGTCTCGAACGTCCACGCGGTCTCGCCGGTGGCCGCGTCGATCCCGACCACGTCGGTGCCGACGGCGACCGCGACGGTGCCGTCGACGAACGCCGGCTCGGAGACGAGGTCGTCGCCGAAGGCCCGCTCCCACGCGAGCGACCCGCCCTCGACCTCGATGCCGGTTCCGGGGTCGGGGGAGTCGGTGTTCGTATCTCCGGTCGTCGGATCCGCGTCTGAGTCGTCCGATCCGTCCGTTCGGTCGCCTGTCCCTGCGGTCCCCGTGCGTCCGCCCTCGGGGCCGATACAGCCGGCGAGCCCGAGGAGCGCGCCGCCGCAGAGACCGAGCGCGTCGCGTCTGGAGGGCATCGTCCGGCCGACTGCGGCGGCGATGCATGGGTCTTGTGGGGCGACGGTTTTTGATGCGAGGGCGCCGATGGTGGGGTATGGACTCGCGCGGGACCGACGAGTCGACAGAGCGGCGCAAGCTCCGGCCGCGCGAGCGTACCGACCGGACGGGTCGGTTCCTGGAGGACGTCTTCGACGGCCTGGGCGAGCACGCGCTGATCGCGGTCCCGTCGCTGCTGTGGGCCGCGCTGTCGGTCCCGCCGCGGGACTCGACCGCGATGCTCGCGGGCTACGTCGCGCTCGTCGTCGGCCTCGCGGTCGTCCGCGGGAACCGCCTCTCGGGCGGCGACGGTCGCCGCGGGATCCCCCCGTGGCCCGACGGCAGCCGTCGGCCGCTGCTCGCCCGCGTCGGTTACTACAACCTCGCCATCGTCGCGATCGCGGCGCTGTCGACCGCCGGTGTGGCCCCCGGCTGGGGAGAATCCGCGGTCTCGCTGACTGTCGCGGGGACGCTCGGCCTCGCGCTCGGACTCGGCTTCCCCGTCGTCGCGGCCGCGGTCGTGCGCCTCACCGGCGGCGGACCGCGCGCTCGCCCGCAGGACTGGAACACGCTTCGGGCGGACCGGGAACGGAACCGGCGGAGCCGGTGACCGCGGCGTCGTCGGCGATCGACCCCGACACGCGCACCTTTTTGCGGACTCCCGCCGCTCGTTCGAGCATGAGCGACAGCGACGACGCGGACCACGCGACGGACGGCGGCGGCGACGCCGGCAGCGACGCCGTCTCGGAGATCTTCGACCCCGAGCGGTGGGAGCCGGTCGACGGCAGCGAGGCGTTCGACGACATCACCTACCACCGCGCGGTCGACTCCCCCACGGTCCGCATCGCGTTCGACCGCCCGGAGAAGCGCAACGCGTTCCGCCCCGGCACCGTCGACGAGCTGTACGCCGCGCTCGACGACGCCCGCAAGCGGGCGGACATCGGCTGCGTCCTGCTGACGGGGAACGGGCCCTCCCCGAAGGACGGCGGCTGGGCGTTCTGCGCGGGCGGCGACCAGTCGGTCCGTGGCGAGTCGGGCTACGAGTACCGCGACGACGACGAGGCCGACGAGTCCGACGACGAGCTGGTTCGGGAGGCGAAGGCCGGCCGCCTGCACATCCTCGAAGTCCAGCGTCTCATTCGCTTTATGCCCAAGCCGGTCGTCGCCGTGGTTCCGGGCTGGGCTGTCGGCGGCGGCCACTCACTGCACGTGATCTGCGACCTCACGCTCGCCAGCGACGAGCACGCGAAGTTCCTCCAGACCGACCCGGACGTGGCGAGCTTCGACGGCGGCTTCGGCTCCGCCTACCTCGCCAAGCAGGTCGGCCAGAAGAAGGCCCGCGAGGTGTTCTTCCGCGGGAAGACCTACTCGGCCGAGGAGGCCGTCGACATGGGGATGGCGAACGAGGCGACCCCCCACGAAGACCTGGAGGACGTGGCCCTGGAGTGGGCCGACGAGATGACGAGCAAGTCGCCGACGGCGATGCGGATGCTGAAGTACGCGTTCAACATGACCGACGACGGGATGGTCGGCCAGCAGGTGTTCGCCGGGGAGGCGACCCGGCTGGCGTACATGACGCCGGAGGCGCAGGAGGGACGTGACGCGTTCCTGGAGGGGCGGAGCCCCGATTTCTCGGACCACCCCTGGCACTACTAACCGACCACTTTTCACGGGGGCCTCGCGCGCCTTCGGCGCGCTCGACCCCCGTCAAAACCCGTCGATGATCAAAAGGCCGCTCGCTCGGGCTTCGCCCTCGCTCGCGGTACAATCGCTGGTGGCTTCCGCACCGCCACCGCGACCGCGCCGGCTACTCCCGCGGGTCCCACCCCGCGAACACCTCTCCCTCCTCCAACTCGACGCCGAGTGCGTCGATAACGCCCGCCAGCGACGAGTAGCCGTTCGCCAGCGACGCGACGCCGACGGCGGTCGACTCGTCGCGGGCGGCGACGAACTCCTCGTGGAGCGCGTCGTCGACCTCCCGGCCGAGGGCGGCGTGGGCGTACCGAAGGAGGAGCGCCTCCTCGTCGTCGAAGGCCTCGAAGTCGCCGTCGGCGATGGCGGCCATCTCCTCGCGGGTGACGCCCGCGTCGCCGCCGATGCGGACGTGCTGGTGCCACTCGTAGCGACAGCCGTTCTCGGCGGACGCCAGCAGGATCACCAGCTCGCGCTCGCGGTCCGGGAGGCCGCTGGACTCCCACAGCGACGAGAGGAACGCGCGGGTGCCCGCAAGCACCTCGGGGTTGTTGCCGAGAGCGGCGTAGACGTTCACGGGCTTGCCCTGCAGCTTCGAGACGACGAGATCGCGGTACTGTTCGGGCAACTCCTCAGGATCGACGGACGGAACGCGTGCCATACGACCCCCTCATCCGGACGACGTATAGCTCTCCCCGTCGCCGCAGTGGTCTCCGCGTCCCGGAGTACCTGCCCGCCGGCCGCGCCGTCGTCGGCCGTGCCGCCGCCCGCGAAGCCCACCCTTCATGCCCCGTCCGTTCCAGTCTCCGACAATGAGTACGGAGACGAGCCAGGCGGACATCTCCAGGCGGCGGGCGTGGGTGATCGCCGCGCGCCCGCAGACGCTGCCGGCGGCGCTGGCGCCCGTCCTCGTCGGCACGGGTCTCGCCGTCCGCGACGGCGTGTTCGCGCCCCTGCCGGCGCTGGTCGCGTTCGTGGGCGCGGCGCTGATCCAGATCGGGACGAACTTCGCGAACGACTACTACGACGCCGAGAAGGGCGCGGACACGGCCGATCGCGAGGGATTCACTCGGGTGACGGCGGGGGGACTCATCGACCCCGCCGAGGTGAAGCGCGCGATGTGGCTCGCCTTCCTCGCGGCCATTCTCGTGGGCGCGTACCTCGTCGCGGTCGCCGGCCTGCCGATCATGGTCGTCGGGCTCGTCTCGGTCGCGATGGGCGTCGCCTACACCGGCGGGCCGTACCCCCTGGCGTACCACGGCCTCGGCGACGTGTTCGTGTTCGTCTTCTTCGGTCTCGTCGCTGTCACTGGCACCTACTACGTGCAGGCGGCCGCCGCGCTGGGGATCGACTTCCTCACGCTCGTCCCGCGCGCCGAGTTGGTCCCGGTCGCCGCGGTCGTCGCGGCGCTCCCGATCGCCGCCATCTCGACGAACATCCTCGTCGTCAACAACCTCAGGGACCGCGAGGAGGACGCCGAGACGGGCAAGAACACCCTCACGGTCCGGTTCGGCTACGGCTTCTCGCGGGCGCAGTTCGTCCTCCTGCTCGGGATGGCCTACACGATCCCGCCGGTGTTCTGGCGCTCGACGGGCGATCTCACGGTGTTGCTGCCGCTGGCGACGCTCCCGCTCGCCGTCCCCCTCACACGGACCGTCCTCACGGAGACCGCGGGCGACGCGCTCAACCCAGCGCTGGAGCGCACCGGGAAACTGCTCGCCGCGTTCGCGGCGCTGTTCGCCGTCGGGCTGGCGCTGTGACCGTCGTCGCGCTCCGGGCGTTCGCGCTCGACCTCGCGACGCCGCTGTCGACGGCCGCCGGCGACATCGAGACGCGGGAGGGATTGCTCGTCCACGTCGACCTCGCCGGGACGACCGGCGTCGGCGAGGCGACGCCGCTGCCGGGGCGGACCGAGTCCCTTCCCGAGTGTCGGGCGGCGCTCGAACGCGCCCGCGACGAGGGGACGCCTCCGGGACCGGAGACGCCCGCCGCCCGCCACGCCGTCACGCTGGCGTATCGCGACGCGTTCGCCCGCCGGTCGGGACGGTCGGTCGCCGCGACGCTCGCCCGCGACGGCGACGGAGCCGGCGACGCGACCGGTCCGGCCGCGTCGTCGGTGCCCGTGAACGCGACCGTCGGCGACGGGAACGCGGCCGACACCGTCGCCGCCGCGGAGGCGGCGGTCGAATCCGGATACTGTACGGTGAAACTGAAGGTCGGCGTGAGGCCAGTGGCGGAAGACGTCGAGCGGGTCCGCGCGGTCGACGACGCCCGCAACGCATCGAGGGCAGACGGCGACGCCGTCACGCTCCGCGTCGACGCCAACGGCGCTTGGGACCGGCCGACGGCACGACGCGCGCTCGCGGCGCTCGACGGCCTCGTCGAGTACGTCGAACAGCCGTTGCCCGCGGGCGACCTCGCGGGCCACGCCGCGCTCCGCGGCGTCGGCGCGCCCGTCGCCCTCGACGAGTCGCTGGCGCGGTACGGCGTTCGCGAGGTGATCGCCGCGGGCGCCGCCGACGCGGTCGTGCTGAAGCCGATGGCCCTGGGTGGCCCCTCGCGGGCGCTCGCTGCCGGTCGCGCTGCCGCCCACGCCGGCCTCGACGCCGTCGTCACGACCACCATCGACGCGGCCGTCGCGCGGACCGCGGCGGTCCACGTCGCGGCCGCGCTCCCCGGGGGCGGCCAGCGCGCACACGGGCTCGCGACGGCCGATCTGCTTGCGGAGGACCTCGTTGCTGTGGATCCGGTTCCCGTCGAGAACGGTCGGATCGCGGTGCCGACCGGGCCGGGGCTCGCTGGCGACGCGCTCGACGACGTAGCGGAGTGACCGGGTGCGGGTCCGGGTACTGGTACGGCACCGTCCACCGGGGACGGCGCCGCGCGTGCGCCTGATTCAGTCCTCGACGACCTCGATCACGCCCTTCATCCCGAGGTTCCGATGGGGGCTGCAGTAGTACTTCGTGACGCCCGGTTCGGTGAACTCCCGGGAGAACGTCTTCCCCTCGGTGGCGTAGTACTCGCTCTCGAAGGCGCCGTCCTCGTCGACGACGTTGTGTCGGCTCCCCGCCCCCGTCCACTCCCAGACCACCGTCGTGCCGGGGGAAACGCGGACGGCGGCGGGGTCGAACGCGTAGCCGCGGTCGCCGGCGCCGACCGCGACGGTCACCTCGTCCTCGCCCGTCCGGTCGGCGACCGAGCCGTCGAACCCCTCCGCGTTGGAGAGGTAGCCGTCGAACCGCTCGGAGCCGCCGTTTCCGGATCCGCCGTCGCCCCCGTCGCCGCCGGCGGTACAGCCCGCGAGCCCAGCTGTCGCTGCGGCCGCGACCGCCGTGATGAGCCGCCTGCGCGTCGCCGCCGGACGAGCGCGGTCGCGTCCGGCCGTCGTCGGATCGCTCATGCCCGCCCGTCGGTCCCCCACGACAATGGCTCCACCGACTCGCGGACGCGATGGGGTCCCGCGGACCCCACGCGGGCGCCGACCTTCGTGAACGACCGGGAAAGACTTTAGCCGGGACCGTCCTTCCGACTCGATGGCATGACAAACCTCGTCACGCACGTCGCGTCGACCGTCGAGGAGTACCCGGACGAGACGGCCGTCTCCTTCCGCGGGACCGACATCAGCTATCGCGAGTTCTGGGGACAGACGGCCGCGTTCGCGTCCGGTCTCGCCGAGGCGGGCGTCGAGGAGGACGGCCGCGTCGGCATCTACCTCCCGAACCTCCCGCAGTTCGTCGTCGGCTTCCACGGGACGCTGCGTGCGGGTGGCGTCGTCGTCCCGATGAACCCCCAGTACAAGGCCCGCGAGATCGAGCACATGCTCACGGACTCCGGCGCGGAGGTGGTCGTGACGATCCCGGACTTGGCGGGGTTCGTCGAGGAGGTACGCGACGACACCGACGTACACACGGTCGTCACCGTCGGCGATTCGGTCGAGGGAACCGCCTCCTTCGAGGAGTTCTGCGGCGCGCCCGAGTTCGACACCGTCGCCCGCGGCGACGACGAGATCGCCTGCCAGCCGTACACCTCGGGGACGACCGGAACGCCGAAGGGCGTCCTCCTCACCCACCACAACCTCGCGTCGAACGCACAGGTGTCGGCCGACCTCCTCCCGGGCGGGGTCCAACCCGACGACAAACAGATCGGGGTGCTCCCGCTGTTCCACATCTACGGCATGACGGTCGTGATGAACGCCTCGCTGTTCGAGGGGGCGGCGTACTACCCCCTGCCCTCGTGGGACGCACAGGAGGCGCTCGACCTCGTCGAGGAGGAGGAACTCACGGTGTTCCAGGGCGTCCCGGCGATGTACAACGACATCATCAACCAGCCGAACGCCGAGGAGCGACACCTCTCGTCGCTCCGACTGTGCGGCGTCGGCGGGTCGGGCATCCCCGTCGAGGTGCTCCGGCGCTTCGAGGAGCTGTACGACGTGAACATCTACGAGGGGTACGGCCTCACCGAGACCAGCCCCGTCACCCACTTCAACCGCCCCGAGGCCGGCCGGCGCGTCGGCTCCATCGGGAAGACGCTCCCCGGCGTCGAGTCGATGATCGTCGACCACGACTTCGAGGAGGTCGCGCCCGTCGAGGAGGGCCCGGTGGACGAGGACGAGGTCGACCTGGACGACATCACCGGCGAGGTCGTGATCCACGGGCCGAACGTGATGCAGGGGTATCACAACCGCCCGGAGGCGAACGAGGAGGTGTTCACCGAGCGCGACGGGAAGCGGTGGTTCCACACCGGCGATATCGGCTATCACGACGCCGACGGCTTCTTCTACATCGTCGACCGCGAGAAGCACATGATCAACACCGCCGGGTACAACGTGTATCCGCGCGAGGTCGAGGAACTCCTCTTCGAGCACGAGGCGGTCGCCGACGCCGCGGTCGTCGGCATCCCGGACGACCGCCGGGGCGAGACGGTGAAGGCGTTCGTCGTCACGGTCCCGGACTCGGACGTGACGCCCGAGGAGATCAAGCAGTTCTGTCTCGACAACCTCGCGGAGTACAAACACCCCCGCGAGGTCGAGTTCGTGGAGGAACTCCCGCGGACGACGACCGGGAAGGTCCAGAAGTTCGAGCTTCGCGGGGAGTAAGCCTCCGCTCCCTCCGCACCTCCTATTCACCCTTCGGAGCCGGACGATCAGTCGGCCTCCCGGGGTTGTTCTCCGAGGGGGGTCGGGTCCTCCGGCACCGACTGTTGGTCGATCCGATCCGGGCTCGTCCACCCCACGTAGCGCCCGGCGAGCACGTCGAACAGCGACCGGACCAACAGCACGTCCAGCACGGTCTTGTACCCGACCGCAAGCAACGGCGACAGCGGGATCAGCCGTTCGTCGCCGTCGCCGATGCGGACCGCGAGCGCGACGGTTGCCACGACCAGCCCGAGGAAGCCGACGATCGTGGCGAGTGGCCGCCACGCCCCCGCGACGAGCGCCCACACGATCCCCGCGAAGACGACGAGCCCAGCCGCCGGGAGCACCGTGATCTCCACGACCCACAGCGGGAACACGAGCCGGTGGACGAGCCCGGACTCCGGCTCGCCGAGTACGCCCCGGTGTTTCACCAGCGTGAGGAGGTTCCCCCGGTACCATCGGAGTCGCTGTTTCGACAGATCGCGCCAGGTGCCCGGCGCCTCCGTCCAGGCGATCCCGTTGCTCCCCCGGATCCGGTGTCCCGCCCGCAGCAGTTGCATCGTCACGTCGAAGTCCTCCGTCATCGTGTCGGGGTCGTACCCGCCGACGGACTCCAGGGCGCTCCGCCTGAACGCGCCGAAACAGCCCGGGACGATGGTAACGGCGCCGATGGCGTCGAACAGCCGCCGTTTGAGCTGGATCCCGACGAGGTACTCCAGCGCCTGCGCGCCCCCGAGCAGCCCATCGCGGTTCGACACGCGGATCGTCCCGGCGACTGCGGCGGCGTCCGGGTCGTCCACGAGCGGGGCGACGATCCTGCGGAGGGCGTCCGACTCCAGGGTGGTGTCGGCGTCGACGGTGACGATCACGTCGTTGGACGCGAACAACAGTCCGTAGTTCAACGCGGCGTGTTTGCCGCCGTTGGCGCGGGTGACGACGCGGACGCGGTCGTCGTCGATCGACGCCGCCTGCGACCGCGTCGCGTCCGTGCTGCCGTCGTCGACCACGACGACTTCGAGACGGGCCGGATCGAAGTCGGCGGCCAACACCGACCGGACCGTCCGCGCGATGTATCCCGCCTCGTTGTACGCCGGCACGAGGACGCTCACCGTCGGAAGCTCCCCGTCCTCGACCGGGGGCAGATCCCCCGCGGCGTTCCCGATCGCCGCCGCGCCGACGACCCAGTAGTAGAACGCGACGAGCACGAACGCACAGAAGTACACCGCGTCGATCGGTCGGATGGCGAGACGGACGGCCGCGACCGTGAGACAGACGCACAACATGAACGCGAGCCCGCCGACCCCGAACCGCCGACCGAGTTCCGGGCGGCGGAACACGACGTACAGCGACCACACGAGGTACGCGCCGCAGATGCTGAGGCCGACCGCGGCGAGCGCGATCGTTCGCCGCGACGCGAGCAGACAGACGCCGACGAAGGGCACCCCACCGAGCAGGTACAGAACGACGGTCAACCCGTCGACGCTCCGAACGCGGCGGAGCCATCGGCGGCCCGCTCGGGTCACGAGTCGCCTCCGCGAGCGACGGCGCGCGGCACCCGAACCGCGGTCGCCGCGGCCGGTCCGACGAGCTCCTCGGAGGGTCCGACCCCGGAGTCGGTTCCCCCTTCGGGTACCCACCCGCGATCGCTCGACCCGTCACCGCGCTCGGGTGCGTTGGGGACGGCGGCGTCGTTCACGCGCCAGCCGTCGTCCGTCCGGACGACCGCCCCCGATTCGAGGCCGGCCCCGAGGTCGCCGAGCGTCATGAACCGAACGCCAGGGGTCGACTGAACGTGGTCGATGAACCCACGGAGCGTCGCTCGCCGCTCGCTCGTCGTGAAGTGCTGATAGTGGAGCATCTGGACGTACACCGACGCGTTGTCGGACCGGTGTGTCGCGTCGAAGGAGGCCCGGAGCCGCGCCTCCGTCTCGCGGCCGGATTCGTTCGCCGCGCCGGTCGCCGACCACTCGGCGATGAACGCCTCGGTACTCGGGACGTGAGTGAGCCCGCCGGCCCGGAACGCCCCCTCGCGGTCGTAGTACGCACGCGTGAACCACGTGCTCCCGGAGACGACCGTGTAGTTCGCGTCCGCCAGCGCCCGCGTCGTCGTTCGGTCGTAGGTGTTCATCGGCGCCACGAACGTCCGCGGGCGCTCGCCGACGCAGGCCGTCAGCGCGGCCGTTCCGCGGTCTATCCGCCGACGCTGCTCCGCGGCCGGCCGGTCCCCGAACTCGCTGCCGCCGTGGAAGTGGCTCGCCCGCTCGTGGGTGTAGCCGTGGGTCGCGAACTCGAACAGGTCCGGATGCTCGCTCGCGCGCTCGCGGAGGTACCGACAGAACCGGCCGTCCGGGTCGACCTCCGCGGACCCCACCGCCGGGATCACGGCGTTCGTGACGGGAACGTCCTCCTCGACGAACACGCGATCGAGCGCGCGCATCGCCTCCGGTCGGTACCCGGGTTGGGGGTCGTCGTTTCGGAACACCACGATCGTCCGGTACTCGCGCCACTCCGGGTCGGGCGTCGCCGTCGCGGGTCCGTCGGGCACGGTCGAGGTCACGCCGGGCGCCGTCGCCCCCGGGGTTCCGTCGGGCGCCGTCGCGGGTCCGTCGAGTGACGCGCCGGCCGCGGGACCGGCGGCCCCGCCGGCTCCGATCCGAAGGTCGCCGCCGATACCCACGGCGAGGGCGGTCGTCACCGTCGCCGCCACGACGACGAGCGCGAGGGCGACCGCGGCCGTCCGCCGCCAGACGGTCGCGCTTCCGCGGCCGCCATCGGACACGAGCGACCGAAGCGAGGGCCGCGTAACGGCGCGGTCGACGCCGCCGCCGGGCTCGTCGCCGCCAGGGCCGTGCTCCCCACCTCGACCGTCGCTCGCCAGCGGCGTGTCGACCCGGTAGCCGCAGCCGACGCACTCGGTTATCGACCCGACGCGGACCACCTCGGCGGCGGTTCCGGGACCGCAGCGAGAACACTCCGACGGGGCTCGACGCCGATCCCCGAAGAACACGGATCCACACTGTGGGTGCTCGAACGCCCCGCGCGTGAGGCAACTGTCCACGCCGCACCGCGGGCAGGATCCGGGTTCGAGATCGACCGGTTCGCCGTTCACGGATCGGCCTCCGGCCGGTTTGCGGTTAGTAATCGATCGCCTTCTGAAGGGTATCTATGACATATTCACCGACGACCGATAGGCGAGTGACCACAGCGATCCGCGCCGTCGTGGCGAGCGTCGGACCCGCGGAACCAAGCGGCGGGCACCGGGTTCTGCGGGGAAACGGCCATTACCCGGGGCGACATCGCACCGATATGGCGTCCGTAACCGAGTTCTCCGACGGCACCGTCCGACTCGAACGCGACGACGACGGGGTCGCTCGCGTCGTTCTGAACGACCCGGACCGACGAAACGCGCTGTCGGTCGCGATGACCGACGGGATCGAGGCGGCGATCGACGACCTGGAGGGCGGGGACACCCGCTGTGTCGTGTTCGAGGGCGAGGGCCCGGCCTTTTGCGCCGGCGGCGACATCGACTCGATGCTCGACCGCCAGGAGTCGGATGAGGCGGTCGACCACGCGGTACGACACGTGATCCAGGAGATCGGCCGGTGCGTGAAGCGGGTGTACGAGTGCGAGTTCCCGACCGTGGCGAAGATCGACGGCGCCGCGTTCGGCGCGGGCGCGAACCTCGCCATCGCCTGCGACGTGACCGCCCTCCACGAGGACGCCCAGATCGGCTTCGGCTTCCGCGAGGTCGGCCTCGCGGTCGACTCGGGCACCTCCTATCTCCTGCCGCGCCTCGTCGGCGAGAACGTCGCGAAGGAGCTCGTCTACACCGGCGAGCTGTTGGGCGCCGAGCGCGCCGAGGAGCTCGGCGTCGTGAACCACGCCGTCGGCGACGACGAGTTCGAGGCGCGCGTCTCGATGCTGGTCGACCGGATCGCCTCGGGGCCGACGGTCGCGCTGCGAACGTCGAAGCGCCTGCTGCGCTCGGAGTTCGCGACGCTGGGGGAGGCGATCGAACACGAGGCCGGCGCGCAGGCGGCCGTCTTCGACACGCACGACCACACCGAGGGGCTGGACGCGTTCGCCGAGAAGCGACAGCCGGAGTTCGAGGGGCGGTAAGGGGGCGACCGTCGGGGCCACCGTAATCTCCGCGGCTGTGGGGGCCACCGGGACCGGTCGGACCGGAGGACGCCGAACCCGGCCTCCCCGGGACCGCGGAGCGAAACGTAGAAGGGAGAACCCGAGAACACTGGTGGCATGGCCGAGTACACCGTGGAGTTCGTCGGCACCGGCGAGACCATCGAGGTGTCCGACAAGCAGACGATCCTGAACGCCTGCATCGAGGAGGGCATCGCGCAGGAGTACTCCTGCCGGGTCGGGATGTGTCTGGCGTGCACCGCCGAGATCGTCGAGGGGGAGGTGGCCCAGCAGGCGGCCGTCGCCCGCGCGCTCACCGAGGAGGAGGCCGAGGACTACGCGCTCACCTGCATGGCGCGCGCGCAGTCGGACCTGAAGCTCGACCGCGGCAAGTACCCGCCGAGCATCGAGGACGACGCCGCCGCGACCGCCGGCGCCGCCGCTGACGACGACTGAGGTCCGCCACAACAGTTTCATCGCCCCGGTCGGAACCCGCAGGCAGTGATACGGGATCGAGGCGTCCGGCTGTTCCCACCTGCGCTGGCGACGGCGATCCTCGGTCTCGCGATCGGCCACGTTCTGATCGACGAGGACCCGTTCTGGATCGAACTCGCGGAGGCGTCGATCCTCCTGGTGTTCGCCGGGGTACTCGCGTTCGTCGCCGTTCGCGTCCGTCGCGAGCAGCTCCCGAACGAGCGCGTGGCCCGAATCGTCGCGACGAGCCTCGGTGCCGGCGTCGTCGTCGGCGGGCTGTCCGCGGTGTACGCCGTCTCCCGCCACGCCAGCGGCGAGCCCGTCACGGAGGGATGGTTGGTCCTCTCGATCGGCTGGAGCCTGGGGACGAGTTCGGGCGGGCTCGTCGGCTACTACGTCGAACGGGTTCGCGCCGAACGGGCGGCTCAAGAGCAGTTGACGGGACGGCTCACCGTCCTCCAGCGGGTCCTCCGACACAACATCCGCAACGAGGTGAGCATCATTCGGGGGGTCGCCGACTCGGCCGCGGAGTCGGCGGACCAGGCCGATGTCGAGTCGGACCTTCGGACGCTGATCGACCACGTCGACCGGGTCCACGAGCTCTCCGAGAAGGCGCAGACGCTCGCGGACCTGTGGAACGTCGACGAGTCCGTCGAGACGGACCTGGCGGCCGTCGCGCGCGAGGAGGTGCGCCGCTTTCACGAGGAGCACCCCGAGATCGATCTTCGCGCGTCGATCCCGGAACACGCCGCCGCCGTCGTCCACCCGTCGGCCGGGACGGCGATCCGCGAGGCGCTGGACAACGCCGTCCGGCACAACGACGACGCGGTCGCCATCACCCTCACCGTCGCCGAGGAGGGGAAGTGGACGACCGTGACGGTGGTCGACGACGGGTCACACATCCCGAGCGAGGAGCTCGACGCGCTCGCGAAGCTGCAGGAGTTCCCGCTCAAGCACGTCAGCGGACTGGGGCTGTGGGTCATCTACTGGGTCGTGGAGCTCTCGGACGGCCGGCTGACCATCGAGAACCGCGACCCCCGGGGGGTCCGCGTCGAGCTCCGGTTCCGATCGCGACGGCACGCTCGCCGGGACCGCAACGGCGTCCGGGGGACGTGACCCTCAGCGATTCGCTTCCATCCACTCGGCCGCGAAGTCGACGAGCGGCCGCATCCGACAGACCGTCGCCTCCGCGTCGCCGACGCGGCCCCGCCACACCTCCGACCCGTGCTCGGCCTCGAACGCCGCCTCGATCTCCCGGAAGTCGTCGCGCGACTCGGGCTCGGTGAACTCGACCCACTCGCGCTCGCCGTCGACGAGCACCGGCCCGCCGTTCGTCTCGGGGTCCCCGCCGTAGTCGGCGCGGTACTCCGCGAGATGGAGGGACGTGTTCGCGTCGACGCCGACCCGGACGATCAGCGCGTCGCGCTCGTACAGCCGCGCCAGCGGCGAGTCCTCCCCCATCGGCGAGTCGTACGCGTGATCCGCCGTCACCGCCTCGGCGTCGGCTCCCCACGCGGCGAAGGACGTGGTCGGATGGCGGCTGCGGCGTGCGCCGGGGTAGTCGCGCAGGCATTCCGGGATCGCGCCCATCCCCCGCGTCGGGGTCAGTTCGGGCCGGTACGGTGCCCCCTCCGCGCGGATCGTCTCGATCCAGTCGTCGGGAACGGGCGGGTTCTCCCAGTCGGTCGGGTCGGACAACTGGGTCGAGTGCGTCGGCACCGCGATCGTCCCGTCCTCCGTCACCGCACCCAGCAGCGCGTCGACGACCGTCGGCACGCCGCCGGCGACCCACCCGATCGCCGACAGCGACGAGTGGACGAGCGCGGTTTCGCCGGGCGTCACACCCAGGTCGCGCAGGTCCGCCCGCAGCCCGTCGGTCGAACGCGGCGCCTCGGTGCGCTCGACGACCTCGCGTTCGCTCATGCGGGGACGGCGACGCCGGCGCGGAAAAGTGCTCGGCCGGCGTGCGATCCAGTGACTACCCGACCGCGCAGTTGTTCGGGCCCAACTCGGCCTCGAACGCCGCCTCGTCGTCCATCGACTCGACCCCGAGGTTCGTCGCGACGATCCGCTCGAAGTTGGCCGGGCGCGGCGGCAGCGACGAGGCGACGCGGTCGACGAACGCCGCGCGGTCGAGCCCGAGCACGTCGAGGTCGCGCAGCGCCGACAGCGGCGCGGCGTAGGCGTCGCCGCGGGCGTCGGCGGGGTCGGCGAAGTGCCCCGGCGCGACGAGGGTGTCCTCGGGGAGCGCGAGCAGTCGGTCGTGCAGCGTGTCGTACGCCCGTTCGGCGAGGTCGCGCGCGCCGTCGTCGCCCTCCTCCAGATCCGGCCGACCGACGCCGTTCAGGAACAGCGCGTCGCCGGTGAACAGCACGTCGGCGGCGTCGGGGTCGTCGCGGTGGAGCCGCAGGCAGGTCAACTCGCTCGTGTGTCCCGGGGCGTGGATCGCCGACACCTCCGCGTCGCCCACCCGAAGCGCGTCGCCGTCGGCCAACAGCGTCGGGTCGAACGCGAGGCCGCGATCGGTCGCGCGGTCCGGGAGCACGACCTCGGCGTCGCCGCCGGTCGCCTCTCGGACCGCGCGGACGCCGCTGACGTGATCCGCGTGGACATGCGTGTCGACGGCGTACCGGAGCGTCGCACCCATCTCGGCGGCGTCCTCGACGTACCGGTCGGCGAACGCGCGCAGCGGGTCGACGACGAGCGCCTCGCGGTCGTCGCCGTCGTCGTCGCCCTCGCGGTCCTCGCCGCCGCCGGCGACGATCAGGTACGCGAGACAGCCCGAGGAGGGGCGCTGGTACTGGATCACGGTCAGGGCGCCGCGCCTGACGAGCGGCTCCGCGAGGTACGTCTCGGCCCACGCGTCCATGCCGCCGGCGAGGTTCACCGCGTCGACGCCGGCGTCGGCGAGGTCGCCCGCGACCTCGGCGCTCGCCTTCCCCCGGCCGCAGACGACGAGGATCGGCTCGGGGAGGTCGTCGGGGAGCGGGTCGCTCGCGTCGCCCGTCGCGGCCGCGGCGACGAACTTCACGTGCGGGACGTGCCTGGCGGTCACCGAGCGGCCGTCGACGTGCCACGCCTCGAACTCGGGGCGGTCGCGCACGTCCAGCACGGACACCGGCTCGCCGTCGCGAAGCAGGCGCGCGAGCGCCGCCGGCCCGAGTTCGCCGCCCGGGTCGCCGCCGAGCGATCCCGCGTCGGCTGCGTCGCGAGCGGTGGGATCCGAACGGTCGGTCATCAGTCGGCTTCCTCCCCCCTCACTCCCGCCGCTCGAAGGCGTGTTTCACGACCTCGCTGTCGTCGTCCCACTCAAACTCGTCGTGGACGCGGTTCAGTCGCGCCCTGTACGCCTCCAGGTCCTCCGAGCCCTCGGCGCGCGCGTCCTCGTCGGTGAGGTCGCCGAGCGTGCGGCGCTCGATCGCCGTCACCTCGAACGTCGTGCCGTCGATCTCGAAGGTGTCCCCCTCGTCGGCGTAGGCGTGTCCGCGGTGGAGCTGCGTGACCCTCCCCTCGGCGGCCATCCGCTGAACGTGCTCGTTCGGCAGGATCTCCGAGGCGTCGATGTGTGCCATACCGGATCGGTCGTGTCGTGCGGGGGAAACGTTAACGCCGCCCTCGGCGACCGATCGGCCATGGACGGCGAGCGATTCCGCGAGACCGTCGAGTCGGCGAGGTCGACCGAGCTGGAGCGGCTCGGCTCGAACAAGCTCCTCATCGCGCTCACCGACGCGACCCTGGAGCCCGAGGCGGTGTTGTGCGCCGCCGCCGACTCCGAGCACGCCGCCCACACCACCTTCGCCGCGTGGGCCGACGACGCCGACGACGAGGCCGCCGCGGAGCTGTTCGCGTGGCTCGCCGAGCGCGAGCGCGACCACCGCGAGCGCGTGCTCGACTCGCTTTCGGAGATGGGCGTCGAGCACGACCCCGTCGACGGCGGGACGATGCACGAGTACCTCCGCGCCCGCGAGGACCCGATCGAGCGCGTCGCCGCCGGCACCGTCGGCCGCGGGCTCGTCAGCGACCGCTCGCACCTCCAGATCGTCTCGTTCTTCGTCAACGAGGGCGATGAACCGCGTGCGGACCTGTTTCGCGACCTGCGCGCCGAGACCGAGGAGGAGCTGGAACGCGGACTGGCGCTGTTGGAGGACCGCTGTGCGGACGACGAGGACGGCGACGACTGGGAGCGCGCGCGGATGGTCGCCGAGTACGTCGTGCAGATCGCCTACGACGACTACGCCGACGCGCTGACCGGGATGGGGATCGACGTGAAGCCGGTGTGTTGACGGGCGCGCGGGGAACCGATCCCGGCGTCGTCGTGGCTCTCCGTCGGGACGCGATCCCGGCGGCGATAGTCGTCCGGCTGGAACCGTGAGACGACTTATTGTCGACTGTGACGACGATCACGACCGCATATGTCAAACACTGCCAAGGTGATCGAGCTGGTCGGCAACTCGGACGAATCGTGGGAGCACGCCGCACAGAGCGCCCTGAACGACGCGGACCAGACGCTGGAGGAGATCAGCGGGATCAAGATCGCCTCGCAGACGGCGACCGTCGAGGACGGACAGATCGACCAGTACAAGACCGTTCTGCACGTGTCGTTCCAACTCAAACGGTGACGATGCGGCGGAACTGACCGGCGGTCGCGACCGCTCCCCGCGGGTCGTTACGAATCTCGAAACCGTCGCAGCGCGGGGGTGCACCTCCGTGCAAAACCGCACGACTGCGGCTCGATCCCCGAGCCGAGCGATTGAAGGGACGCGGCGACGGCGTATTCGGTGATGCGACACGACCACCTCCTCTCGGCGGGCCAGCTCACCCGGGAGGACATCGAGGCCGTCCTGGACCGCGCGGCCGACTTCGCCGACGACCCCGGGCTCGTCGGCGACCGCCACGCCGACCGGCTGCTCGCGCTGTGCTTCTTCGAGCCGAGCACGCGCACGAAGATGTCGTTCGACACCGCCATGAAGCGGATCGGCGGCGACACCGTCGACATGGGCTCCGTCGAGTCGTCGTCGGTGAAGAAGGGGGAGTCGTTGGCGGACACCGTCCGCGTCATCGAGGGGTACGCCGACGGGATCGTCCTGCGCCACCCCAGCGAGGGCGCCGCGAAGCTCGCCTCGCAGTTCGTCGACGTGCCCGTCGTCAACGCCGGCGACGGCGCCGGCCAACACCCGAGCCAGACATTGCTGGACCTGTACACGATCCGCGAGCGGGCGGGGCTCGACGACCTGACCGTCGGGATCATGGGCGACCTGAAGTACGGGCGGACGGTCCACTCGCTGGCGTCGGCGCTCACGAACTTCGACGCGCGAATGCACTTCATCAGCCCCGAGTCGCTGCGGCTGCCGCGCGGGGTCCAGTTCGACCTCCACGACGCCGGCGCCAGGCTCAGGGAGCACACCGACCTCGACGAGGTGCTCGGCGAACTCGACGTGCTGTACGTCACCCGGATCCAGCGCGAACGGTTCCCCGACGAGAACGAGTACCAGCAGGTCGCCGGCGAGTACCAGATCGACGCGGAGACGCTGGAGCGCGCCCGCGACGACCTCACCGTGATGCACCCGCTGCCGCGGGTCGACGAGATCGCACCCGACGTGGACGCGACTGACCACGCCGCCTACTTCGCACAGGCGCACAACGGCGTCCCGGTCCGGATGGCGCTGCTGGACGAGCTCCTCCGCGAGGACGGGGGTGACGACCGATGAGCGACCCCGAGCGCGAGCTGCGCGTCTCGAAGATCCGAGACGGGACTGTCATCGATCACATCACCGGCGGGCAGGCGCTGAACGTCCTCGCGATCCTCGGCATCGGCGGCGACGAGGGGATGGGCGTGTCGATCGGGATGAACGTCCCCTCGGACAAGCTCGGGACGAAGGACGTGGTGAAGGTGGAGGACCGGGAGCTGAGCCAGGGCGAGGTCGACGTGCTCTCGCTGTTGGCCCCGGAGGCGACCGTCAACATCGTCCGCGAGTTCGAGGTCGTCGAGAAGAAGCGCGTCGAGCGCCCCGAGCGCGTCGTCGGGCTGCTCACCTGCCCGAACCACAACTGCATCACGAACGCCGACGAGCCCGTCGAGTCTGCCTTCGAGGTCGTCGACGACGGCGTCCGCTGTGAGTTCTGCGGCGAGATCGTCCGCGAGGACATCGGCGACCACCTCGCCGTTCACTGACGCCGACGGCCGCCGGCGACACCCGCCGATCTCGTGTCTCGATCCGATTCGAGCCAGTGACTGCGGCCCGTCGTCAGGTATATTAGTTGGTTGTATTACTAGGTAGTCGTATGCCACGGACGCAACTCGAACGGGCACGGGCGGGCGAGACGACGCCCGCGATGGAGCGGGTCGCCGAACGCGAAAGCCGGGACCCGGAGACGGTTCGCGCGGCGGTCGCCGACGGCGAGGCGGTGATCCCCGCGAACCACGCGCACGACGCGCTGGACCCGATGGTGATCGGCGCCGACTTCGCGACGAAGGTGAACGCCAACATCGGTGCGAGCGAGGACGCCAGCGGTCCGGAGGCGGAACTGGAGAAGCTCCACACGGCCGTCCACCACGGCGCGGACACGGTGATGGACCTGTCGACGGGCGGCCCGCTCGCGGAGATCCGGGAGTCGATCGTCGCCCACTCCCCGGTTCCCGTCGGGACGGTCCCGATCTACGGGGCGGTGAAACGGGCGGGGTCGCCGGAGGCCCTCACGACGGACCTCCTGCTGGAGGTGATCCGGGAGCAGGCCGAGCAGGGCGTCGACTACATGACGATCCACGCGGGCGTGCTGATGGAACACCTCCCCCTCACCGACGGCCGGATCACGGGGATCGTCTCCCGGGGCGGGTCGATCCTCGCGGAGTGGATGGAGACCCACGGCGAGCAGAACCCGCTGTACGTCGCCTTCGACGAGATATGCGCGGTCCTCGGCGAGCACGACGTGACGGTCTCCCTGGGCGACGGGCTCCGACCCGGAAGCGTCGCGGACGCCTCCGACGCCGCGCAGTTCGCCGAACTGGAGACGCTCGGGGAGCTGACGGAGCGAGCGCAGGGGGCCGGCGTGCAGGTCATGGTCGAGGGCCCGGGGCACGTCCCGCTGGACCAGGTGGCGGCGAACGTCGAGCGCCAGCGCGAGGTGTGCGACGGCGCCCCCTTCTACGTGCTCGGGCCGCTCGTCACCGACATCGCGCCGGGGTACGACCACATCACCTCGGCCATCGGCGCGACCGAGGCGGCCCGCGCGGGCGCCGCGATGCTGTGTTACGTGACGCCCAAGGAGCACCTCGGCCTCCCCGACGCCGACGACGTGCGCGACGGACTGGCCGCCTACCGCATCGCCGCCCACGCCGCGGACGTGGCGAACGGCCTGCCCGGCGCGCGCGACTGGGACGACGCGCTCTCGGCGGCCCGATACGAGTTCGACTGGCGCCGGCAGTTCGATCTCGCGCTGGACCCCGAGCGCGCCCGCTCCTTCCACGACCAGACGCTCCCCGGGGACAACTACAAGGAAGCCCGCTTCTGCTCGATGTGCGGCGCGGAGTTCTGCTCGATGCGGATCGACCAGGACGCCCGCGACCGCGACGGCGAGATGGAGCGGACCGGCCACGAGGTCGACCTGGACGCCTCGCCGGCCGCCGCGACGAACCTCCCGCCCGCGGGCACCCACGACACGAGCCGCACGCCCGCATGGCCGCCCGACGGCGTGGACTCCGACGACGCCGAGCGGTCGACGGGGCCGGGAGACGAGCCGACCGAGGCCGACGACTGACCGGACCCTCGACAGAGTCAGGGACCGCGAACCGCCGCGATGACGCATCGGAAACCCCTATCCCGTTCGGGCCGTCACTGTGGTCCATGAACCCGATCGACACGCTCCGCCGACCGGAGTACACCGGCGAGAACCGGTGTGGCCCGTGCACCGCGGTCAACGTCGCCGTCGTCGTCGCCGCGGCCGCACTCGCCGGGATCCGGCGGCGGTCGCTCGCCGTCCCCGTGCTCGCGGTCGGCGCGGCGCTCGTGTACCTGCGCGGCTACGTCGTCCCCGGAACGCCCGCGTTCGCCCCCGACCTCGTCCGGTCGTTGGGCCTCGAAGACCGGTTCCGCCACGTCGCCCCCGACGGCGGCGACCCCGAGCGCCGTCGCGAGTCCGACGACCTCGTCGCCGACACCGACCCGGGGGAGCTGCTTGGCGCGATGTTCAGCCACGGCGTGATCGAGGAGGGCGAGGGCGACGACGACGCGCTGTACCTGACCGAGGCGTTCGAGGCCGCCTGGCGCGAGGAGTTGGAGACGCTGCGTGAGGCGAGCCCCGACGACCTCGTCGAGGCGACCGCCGAGGTCGTCCCCTTCGAGGCCGAGGGCGAGCGCAAGTACGACGGCGTCTCCGTCGAGGGCGAGGAGGGCCTAGTCTGGCTTCGGCCGACGAACGCCACCGGCGACGTGGCCGCCGTGCGCGCGATGGAACGCCTCGACGTGCCGGAGTCGCTGCGCGCGCCGGCGACGACGCCGCTGCGGCTGTTCACGCCCGAATGTCCCGCCTGCGGGGGCGACCTCGAGGAACGCACCGTCGCCGACGGCTGCTGCGGCGGGACGATGGGGATCGAGGACACGCCCACCCGGGACGTGCTCGCGTGCGTCGACTGCGGGGCTGAGGTGCACGTGTTCGCCGACGAGGGAGCCGACAGCGACAACGACGAGGGCGGCGACGGCGGCGACGGCGGCGACGGCGGCGACGGCGGCGACGGCGGCGACGGTGACGATGCGGGCGAGGACGCCGAGACCGACGAGATCGAGGACGCCGACCGCGACGCCACCGACACCTGACGATCGATATCGATCCCGGCGACGGACGCGTCCCAGGGCGGAAACGATTAGTGCCCGCCGCCTGAACTGTCACGTATGTCCGGAAAGTCCAAACTCGTCGTGTTGTTCGGTGTCGTCGTGCTCCTGTACGTCCTCTTCAGCTCCAACACCGAGCCGGTCGAGGTCGAAGTCGAGACCGAGGACTGAGCACGCGGGCGGCCGCTGCCGGCCGCCGGCCGCCGGTCCCACGGCGTTTCGACCCGCCAGTCGTCCCTTCTTTCGAAACACGTACCCTCACGAGCGGCCAAGCACCGGTATGACCCAGTACGGCGTCGTCACCCGCAACGCCGAGGAGACGGAGTGGCCCGACTTCGATCTGGCCTTCTACGAGGTGAAGGACGTGACCGGCCGCTCGGCCGAGCCCCTGGAGACGGCCGTGAACATGGTGTCGTGCTTCGGGGACAACGCCGCCGCGGAGGCGACCCCCGACCTCGTCCCGGTCGACGCCGAGGGCCGGCCGGCGACGCGCGACCGGACGTACTTCGACTGGGCGTACATCTGCCCCACCCACGAGGAGTACCGCCGCGGCCTGCTGGAGATCGTCGAGGACTGTGCGGCCGTCAACGGCGACGTGCGACTCGACGACGTCGGGTTCCCGCGCGAAGGGTACTGTCGGTGTGACCGGTGTGAACGACTGTTCGATGAGAGCCGTCACGACGAGTGGGCCGACTGGCGCGCCGAGGTGATCACCGACTTCGTCGCCGAGGCGACCGAGCGGATCCCCGGCCGTGTCTACCTCACCCTGTACCCCGATCCGTATCCGGGCCACCTGTACGACCGCGCGGGACTCGATCTGGAGGCGCTTTCCCCCCACGTCGACGAGTTCGTCGTCCCGCTGTACGACACGAACTACGGGACGACCTACTGGCTGGAGACGATCGCGAAGGGGTTCGAGAGTCGGCTGGCGGATCTGGACGTGACGTTCTCCGTCGAGCTGTACGCCGTGAACGTCGACATCGACGACCTGAACCACGCCGCGGAGGTCGCCGCCGAGTACGGCGAGGACGTGTTCTTCGGCTACGACGCGAGTCAGGCCGTGGCGGCGCTGCGCCGGATGAAGGCCGACGCGCGGGAGGGGCGAAGCTACGGGGGCGAGGAGACCGAGTCCGGTTCCGAATCCGGGTCGGACTCCGACACCGGCTCTGGCTCCGGCTCGGAGTAGCGGGCGCGCTACGACAGCGGCCCGTACGCGAGCGCCCAGATGACGACGATCGTCAGGAGGAAGACGAACCCCGCGACGCCCGCGAGAACGACCACCAGTCCGCCGGTCTCCGTCCGCTGTGTCCGATCGGTCATACCGGCGCGAGGGACCGCCGGACCATAGACCCCCCGGCGGGACCGAGATACCCCGCCAACGAGACGCTCCGTCGGCATCGAGCCCACCCGGCGGAACCGCCGACCGCGCCCCTGCCGCATCAGTACTTGCGATCCGAGTGATTCTTTGGGTGGCCCTCCCGTAGTCCGCCCATGACCCTCTACGATCGTCTCTACGAGCTGTACGCGGAGTTCGACACGGAGACGCTGCGCGCGTATCGCGAGTTCGTCGACCTGTTTCCCCCGCTCGACTCCCGGGTCGCGCTCGACAACTGGGACGAGGCGAACGCCGACCTCGCCGACCGCCGCGAGCGCATCGAGCGCGCCTTCGGCGACGAGGGCGACGCCCTCGCGGAGGTCGCCGCGATGGCCGACCGCGAGTCGGCGTTCACCGCGCTCGACCTCCACGGGAAGTACGGCCGCGCGCCCAACGCGCTCGTGCTCGACGTGGACGAGACGCTGCGCTCCGCGGGCGACACGGACAACGAGATCCCCCGCGAGACGCTCCACCTGCTCACCGAGTTCGCCGAGCGCGGCACCCCGCTAGTGATCTGCACGGGCCAGACCCTCGAGAACGTGAAGGGGTTCCTGATCCAGGGGCTCGGCAACGAGCTGGTCCACTCGGGCGACGTGTCCGTCGTCTACGAGGCGGGCGCGGGCGTGTTCACGCCCGGCAGCGGCGCCGACACCAAGCGGCTCCTGTACGACGACCTCGCGGAGGACGTGCGCGGCGTCGTCGACGACGTGCGCGACGGCGTGCTCCGCGAGGCGCCCGAGCGCGTCCGGCGCGGCTGTCACCTCCAGGGCAACGAGTTCAACGTCACCCTCAAGCCCAACTACGAGACCGGCAGCGACGACGCCGAGGCCGTCATCGACGAGGCGATGGTCCACCTGCTCGATCTGGTCGGCGGGGCCGCGGGCGAGCGGCTCGACATCGACGACGGCGCCGCCGCCGCGCGGGCGTACTACGCCGCCGCCGACCCAGAGATCGCCGGCGCGATCGACCGGGCGGGCGCCGCCGCCGACGGCGACGTGCCCGACGCCGCGGCGACGCTGTTCGACCGCCTCGAGATCGCGCTCTACCGCGCGGACGCCGCCGAACTCGCCGCCGCGGAGCTGCACAAGGCCGCCGGCGTCGAGGCGTCCCTGGACGTGCTCGGCGTCGACGACCCGTTCGTCTGCGTCATGGGCGACTCGAAGTCCGACCTCCGAGTGATGGAGTGGGCCGAGGAACACGACTCGGGGGTCGCGGCCGCGCCGGAACACTCCTCGCAGAACGTGCTGGAGCACGTGCGCTCGACCGACGACCTCGTGTTCGCGCCCGGCGCCGCTTCGGACGTGCTCCGGACGATGTACGCGTGGCGCTGTCTGGCGGATCTGAACGGGTCGAACTGACGGATCGGACGGTTCCGCGTCCGGACGAAAGATCGAGATCGGTTCCGGGGTGCTACGGCTCGCGGCGACGAAGCGCCACCAGTCCGACCGCCACGAGGAGCGCCAGACCGAGCGGGTGGACCAGCGCGCCGGTCGTCTCGGTCGATCCGCCCGAGTCACCCGAGTCGTCACCGTCGCCACCGGATTCGTCGTCGGAACTGGGCGTCGCGGTGTCGCCGTCGGTCGGGCTTGTCGTCGCCGGCGGTGCCGTCGTCGTCGGCCCGACCGTCGGTCCGGGGGTCGTCGTCTCCGATCCGGGCGTGTCCGTGGTCGCCGTGGCGGTCGTGTCGGACGCGGTCGCCGTCGCGTTCGATGTCGGGGCCTCGGTCGTCGCCGTGCCCGTCGTCGATCCGGTTCCCGAGTCGCCGCCCGAGCCGCCCGAGTCGGTCGCCGTCGCGGTTGCCGTCCCGGAATCGCTCCCGACGCGCACCGTCGTGCTATCGCTGATCCCGTAGTACTCCCGCGCGGTGTCGTCGAACGCGAGGTCGCCGCGAACGCCCGAGACGACGGTGTACTCCCCGTCCTCGAACTGGCCGGCGTCGACGGTCGCGCGGTAGGTCGTCTCGTTCACCCGGTCCGCCTCGGCGACAATCCGCGTCGAGTCGTCGCCGACGGCGACGTTCACAGATTCGAACGCTGGCGGGTCATCGCGGGGTGAGATCGTCACGTCCACGGTGAAGGTCCCGTCGGAGTCGACGGAGTCGGGTACGTTCTGCGTGACATCGTATCCCTGGACAACGAACGGCTCGGCCGCGTACACCTCTCGCTCGTCGCCGGATTCGTTGGTGACGACGACGACGTAGGTGCCGACCTGGTAGTTGTCAAGCGAGATGTCGAACGTCTCGCTTCCGAAGCCGGATCGGACATCGACGGCATCCTGCTCGCCGTTCACGACCCGGACGGTGTAATACTCGCCCGAGGGCGCGTCGACAGCGAATTCCAGCGTCCCCCCCAGTTCCGCTCGCCCGACCTCGGTCACCTCGACCATCTCGCCCTCAGCCTCGTAGGTAGTGTGGGGTACGTCGACGGCGCCGTCGATCTCGACCGCGTACCCGGTCTGGGCGGCCGCGAACGCGGCCGCCGCCCCCGTCGAGACGACAGCGAGGGCCGCGATCAGCGCCAGGAGCCGCCGCCGGTCGACCGCGGCGTCGCTCGTGCGGCTGCTCATGGTCGGCCTCGACTGCGGCGGCTGACGGGGGACGTTCGCGGGCGCACGTGTACCCCGTGCGGACGTGTCAACAAAAACGTCTCCGGTCGCGTGCGGAGCCGCCGTCGCTCGCGCCCGGGCCCGGCCGGACTCGGCTGGCGGGCCGGGGCGTCCCCGGGCGGTATCGTTACAATGGTCGACCGTACAGAGAGGGGTAATGACAGACGCGGTACTCCGCGGCGACGACCTGACCGTCGACCGCGGCGGCGATCGCGTTCTCGACTCGGTCTCGATCTCGGTTCCGAGCGACGCGCGGCTGTTGGTTCGGGGGCCGAGCGGCGCGGGTAAGACGACGCTGTTCAACGTGCTCGGGCTCCTGGAGCCGCCGACGGGCGGGACGCTGTACGTGAACGGCGAGGCAACCGCCTCGCTCGGCGAGCGCGCACGCGCCCGGATCCGACGGGACACGATCGGGTTCGTGTTTCAGGACTTCCAGCTCGTTCCGGATCTCACCGCCAGGGAGAACGCCGCGGTCCCGCAGGACCACCGGGGCGAGCGCGACGAGGCGTGGCTCGATCGACTCTTCGAGGCGCTGCAGATCACCGACCTCGCCGGACAGTACCCGGCGACGCTCAGCGGCGGCGAGAAACAGCGCGTCGCCATCGCCCGGGCGCTCGCGAACCGCCCTGCCGTCGTGCTCGCCGACGAGCCGACCGGCCAGCTCGACCCCGACACGGCCGAGCGCGTGCTCGATCTGCTGTTGACGGTTCGGGCCGACGCGGACACCGCCCTCGTCGTGATCAGCCACGACCCCCGCCTGACGGACCGCTTCGACGACTGCCTCCGCCTCGCTGACGGGGAACTCACACCGGTGTGACGCGGGATCGTTCACGTCCCGGCGAACCGAAACCCCGGGAACCGACCTCCGGCGACCCGACCGCGCCCGACCCGCACGGAGCCGGTGTGCCGACGGGACGGATCGCCCGCCGCCGAGCGAGTGACTCCTGATGCGCGACGCCGGGCTGCTCCGTCGGTGGTCGCGGCGGGACTGGCTCAGCGCCGCGGTCGTGACGGTCACGACCGCCTTCCTCGTCGGGACGGCGCTGCTGCTGTTGTCGGCGGGTGCCTACACCGCGACGCTCGACGGGGACCTGGCGACGTCCGCGACCGTCTCGTACGAGGGATCGGCGACGGGCGGCTCCGCCGCCGCGGACGACCGGATCGCGGTCACCGTCGCCACCGCGACCGTCGACGGCGTCGAGACGCGGGTCGTCGGGGTCGGGTCGTCGACGCCGGCGGTCGTCCCCGGCGCCTCCGTCGCCTGGAAGGACGCGCGGATCCCCCAGCCGCGGGAGTCGACGGCCGTCGGCCCGGTCGCGTACACCCACACCGTCCGGTTCGTCGGGGCCGACGCGACCGTCGAACGGCGCGTCGCCCCGCCCGAGAACGAGACGGTGCTCCCGGCGCGGTGGTACGCCGCGGACCCGTCGCTCGCGGACGAACTGGGAACCGACGGCCGGTTCGTGTTCGACCCGAACGGCGACGCGAACGGCTACGGCGGGGGCGTCGCCCTCGTCGGCGCGCTGCCGTTCCTGCTGCTCGGGATCGAGGACGTGCTCGCGATCCTCTCGCTCGCGGGCGTCGCGGGCGCGGTCGTGGTAGTCGTGGTCGTGTACAACGTCACCCAGATGACCCTCGTCGACCGGCGGCGAACGATCCGGGTGCTCAGGTCCACGGGGATCGATCCGGTCCGGCTCGGGGCGCTCATCGCCGGACGGGCGACGGCGATCGCCGCGACCGGCGTGGTCGCCGGCGCGGTCCTCGGGACTCTCGCTCCCCGGGTGCTCGTGTTCGGTGCGCGCGCGCTCGGGGTCCCCGTCTCGCTGCCGACCGGCGTGACTCCAGAACGGGCCGCCGCGGTGCTCGCGATCGGCGCGCTCCTGGCGCTCGCGGGCGCGCTCGCCGGCGTTGTGACGGCCGTGTCGGCGATCCGCACCCCGCCCGGATCCACGGGGGCCGTCCGGGAGCCGACCCGCGACCCCCGCGTCGACGGGGGCGACTCCTCGGGCGATCCTGACGGGATCCGCACCCGCCTCGCCCGAGCGTCGTCGAGAATCCGGGCGGCGGTCGCGTCCGGTGCGGCGGCCGTACCGTCGCCGACCATCCTCGACTGGCGGACGGCCGTGCCGACGACGGCGACGCTGACGGTCTTCGTCGTGATCGTCGTCGTCGTCTCCGGGCTGGTCGGCGCGCTCGCGCCGATAACGTCCCAGTCCACCGGCACCGTCTCGGAGTCGGGCGCGCTCCACCCGCTGAACAGTCGGATCGACGCCGGGTACGCGGACGCGCTCCGCGAACAGGGTGTCGCCGCGAGCCCCGAGATCATCGCCGCGCAGGCGCACCACGGGCAACCGTACCTGCTCCGGGGGGCCAACTTCACGGCCTTCGCCCGCGTCACCGGGGCGGAGATAACGCGGGGCCGACCGCCGGACGGTCCGGGGGAGGCCGTCATCGGCGCCGGCCTGGCGCGCACGCTCGGGGTCGATCACGGGGACGAGATCACGATCGGGGGGAGCGTCTCCCCGCTGGTGGACCGCGTCGAGATCGTCGGCGTCTACGCGGCCTCGGGCGCGATCGACGACCAGTTGATCGTCCCGCGCGAGACGATCGCGCCCGGCGCGGTCGGCGGCGGCGATCAGGTCCACGTGATCAGGACCGAGGGCCTCGGCGCCGACGGGCTCGGAAACGCGACCGATCCCGGCCCGCAGCTGATCGTGACCCGACTGAGCGCGCCGGATTCGGTCGACGTGGGCGAGTCCGCGCGGATCGCGGTGGAGCTTCGAAACGTGGGCGAGGAGGCGGGGTCGAGACGGCTGGAGGTCCGCGTCGGCAACGAGACGCGCTCCCGGCGGGTCGAGCTCGACGCGGGCGAGACGACGACCGTGACGCTCTCGGAGCGACGAACCCGGACGGGGACGTATTCAGTCGTCGCCGGGCCGTTCGAGCGGACGGTCCGGGTGACCAGTGAGACGGCGCTCACGCTCCCGCCGGAGTTCCCGGACGCTGCTCCCCCCAGGGCGACCCTGCTGGTTCCGGCGACGACCGAGAACGGAACGCCGGTCGAGGGTGCCCGCGTGACGTTCGACGGAACGCCGATACCGGTCTCTCAGGAGGGGGTCGCGACGGTGCCGCTCCCGGAGGAGCCGGGGGAGTACCCGATCCGCGTGACCGCGCCCGATCAGGAGCCGGTGACGACGACGATCACCGTCACACCCTCGGCCGAACGGGAGATCGGCGCGCGCGTGACCGTGGAGCCGTCCTCCGGGAGTCCGACGACCCGCCCGAACGTGTCGGTGTACGTCGCGAACCCGTGGGGGACCACCATGGAACGGAACCTGACGCTTCTCACCCCCGGCGGCGCCGAACGGCGGCAGGTCGAGTTGCGCCCCGGCAACGTCTCGCGGATCCGTGTCGGCGCCGAGGAGGTCGGGTTCGACGGCGGGGCCGAGCCGGGGACGTACACCTTCCGGCTGCTCGTCGACGGCGACCTCGCCGCGACCGATCGATACACCGTTTCCGGGTCCCCGAGCGGGGGAGCGTCGCTGCCGGAGGGTGCCGGCGCGTACGCCGGCGGGACGGGGATCGGGACCGTGATCAGGCAGGTGTTCGGCAACGTGCAGGTGTTGTTCGCCGGGATGGTCCTCCTCGCGGGCGTGAGCACGGCGAGCGGAACCGTCGCGACGTTCGCGCGGGCGGTGCAGGCGCGGCGGCGGACGATCGGCGTCTACCGCGCGACCGGGATGACGCCGACCCGGCTGATCCGGGTGTTGGTTCGCGACGCCGCGCTCGTCGCGACGCCGGCCGCGGTGGGCGCGACGGCGATCGCGTCCCTCCTCGTGGCCGTGTTGCGCGCGCTCGACGTACTCGTGGCGTTCGGCATCCGGATCGACCCCGAGATCGCGAGCCCGGCGATCCTGATCGCGGTCCTCGGCAGCATCGTCCTCGCGGCGTGCAGCGTTTGTCTCGCGGCGGTGCCGATCCTCCGGGCGCCGCCGGCCGGGCTGACGAGCCGCGACTCGTGAGCGACCGTTCGGGAATCCGACACCGGCGTCGGGGCCGAGAAATAGGAACGACATACCGCCGAATACAGGACCTGAGAATCGCGATCTCGACCGATCGTTTTTCGAACGAACGTATCAGCCTATCCAAAGTTTTTATGAGAGAAGGGTGAAGTTACCAAACAAATGAATCAGTCGGGGCTCTCGCGTCGGGTCGGAATCGTCCTTGTAACCGTCGCGCTGGTGCTTTCACCCGTCGTCGCGCCGGTTTCGGGAGCGCTGCCCGGCGGCGCCCCCGGCGCGGAAACCGGGTCGTCACCCTCGGTCGACGTGCCGACACGAAACCTCGGCCCGCCGTCGGACGGCGGTGTCGCCGACATCAACGCCTCGTCCGACGAGGTGTACGGCTCCGGCGGCAACGTCTCCGTGTGGGCACGCTCGCCGCTGGCGCTCAACGTCGACGAGGAGGAGTACGCCGACGGCAGCGACGTGGAGACGTACCTCGATATCCCGACGATATCCGTCTCTGCTGGGGACGGTTTGACTCCCTCCAACAGGGAACAGATCAGCGTGTACGAGGAGGGGAAGACGATCACTGCCAAGCTCGATGAGTCGTTCGCCGGCGGCGGCGACCTCGACGGACAGGACATCCAGTACGTCGCCGTCAGGCTCGGACCCGACGATCAGGACGTGGACTCTGTCGACGACATCGCCGCGTTGATCAACGGCAGCGCGGACGTGAACGGTCGGATCGTCGGGGAGAACTCGTCGTTCGGTGGCTTCGAGACCGTCCGGTTCACGCCAGACGAGTCCGGGCAGTACGCGCTGTTCGCGGTCGCCAAGGAGAACAACGCCGACCCCGGCGTCGTCGGACCGGATGCGGACGACCCGGCCGGCGAACTCTCGGTCGAGGGGAACGTGACGGTCGTCGGCGCGGACTTCCTCGCGGTGCGCGAGGGTGACGCCGACGCGACCGTCGACGTGACGGCCGGCGGCACCGGCGGCAACGTCACCTTCGACGCGAACACGACGAGTTCGTTCGCGGGCGACGACGTCGTCCATACCGCGCTCGTCATCGACGAAGACGAACTGTCGAAGCAGAGCATCGAACTCGTCGTCGACTCGGCGGACGGCACCGTCGAGGTGGAATCGAGCATCGAGGACGCGCAGGGCGTCGTCCGGACCCGCCCCGGCATCGACGGCGTCACGGTTCCCTCGATCGCCGGGATCGAACTCGCGAACGGCACGGAGATCAACAGCACCGAGGCGCTGTTCGCGGCGATCCGGAACGAGAGCGACCGCGTCACGTTCACGCTGACGGACGACACGACGATCAACGCGTCCGCGACCGCCGTCAGCGACGGCCCCGAGACGACGCTCGACGTCGGGACGCTCCAGTCGTGGCCCAGCCAGGACTACACGTACCTGTACACGGCCACCTCCGAGTCGGACGGCCGGACGGTCGCCAAGCGGGGATCGGTGAGCCTCAAGGAGGGCGTCCAGTTGTCGATCGACGCGAACGACACGACCGTCCAACAGGGCAAGCCCGTCGAGTTCACCGTCACCCGCGACGACACCGACGACCCGACGAACGCCACGCTCACCGTGGACGGACCGGAGGGCGTCCGTACGGTCTCGACGGATTCGGACGGTACAGCCGTCTTCACCTTCGGATCGGTCGGAGCGTACACCGTGACCGCGTCGAAGGCCGAAACGGAGACGACCGAGTTCCTCGAGGATTCCGTCACGGTCGACGTGAAAGAAGAGATCGAGGAGGCGTACGTCACCGACTTCACGCTTTCACCGAACAAGACCGGGACGAACGAGAACGTCACGGTCACGGCGACCGTCAAGAACCCCGGCGCGGCTCAAGGCGAGACGCTGGAACTGTACGTCGACGGAGAGAACGTGCAGACGAAGCACATCGAACTCGCGGCGGGCGAGACGAGAACGGTCGAGTTCGACCGTCCGCTCTCGTTCGACACCGAGGGCGTCCGGGAGATCTCCGTCGACAGGCTCCCGGCGAAGCGGCTCGAGATCGACGACGAGGCGTTCACCGAGCGCTTCAGCCTCTCCCGGAACTCGATATTCGTCGGCCAGTCGGTGACGGTCCGGGCGACGGTCACCAACCCCGGCGACCTGGCGGAGGGTGAGACCCTCGAGCTGAACGTCGACGGCGTGGTCGTCGAGACGAAGCACATCGAACTCGACGCGGGAGAGACGAGGACCGTAGTGTTCACCCGCAGGTTCCGTTCCGCCGGGACACGCTCCATCGCCGTGGACAACTTGGACGCCAAGACGCTGAACGTCCGGCGTCGTCCGTCGCCGGATCCGGACCCGGATCCGGACCCGGATCCGGACCCGGACCCCGATCCGGGAGAGGGTGAGGGGCCGCCCGACGACGTGCCGGGATCCGACGTGACGGACACCGACACCGGGGCGACTGTCATCGTCGACCGTGTCCGCGAGGGCGACGTCGTCGGCGTCGAGCTCGGGAACCGGACCGCCTCGAACGGGACCGGGTTGACCGGGCTCGAGATGCGGGTCGGGGGGAACACCTCCTCGTTCCGCGTGAACGTCACGCCCCCGCAGGCCGAACCGCCGACCGACGTGCCGCCCGTGAACGAGACGACCGACGGGGCGACCGCGATCAGCTACTTCACCGCGACGCCCGACCGGGAGACGACACCCCAGTTCGACGGGGTGAACTACACGTTCAGCGTCGCCGACTCCGACCTCCCCGAGGGAGTCTCCGAGGACCAGGTCACCCTGCTTCGCTACAACGAGACGCAGGGCAGGTGGAACGCCCTCCCGACGGAGGCGCTCGGCAACGGGACCTACCGCGCACGCTCGCCGGGCTTCTCCGCGTACGCGATCGGCGTCCGGAGCGCGGACGCAGGGGAGCAACCGCGCTTTACCATCGACGAGACCAGCATCGAGTCACGAGAGCTGACCGCCGGCGAGGAGACCACGGTCACCGCGACTATCGGCAACGACGGGAACGCCAGCGGGACGTTCACCGCGAACCTCTCGGTGGACGGGCAGGTGATCGACACGCGCGAGGTGACCGTCGACGCCGGGGAAACGGAGTCGATCGAGTTCACCGTCGGCTTCGACGAGCCGGGGACGTACGACGTGGCCGTCAACGACGAGCCCGTCGCCTCGGTGACCGTTCAGGAGGCCCAGCAGGACACCGCGACCCCGCCGTCCGACGACGGCCCGACGCCGGGCACGCCGATCGACGAGCCGGCCGGCATCCCGCTGTGGCTCTCGCTGGGACTGCTCGCGCTGTTCGTCGTCATCGCCGGGTTCGCCGTCTACCGCGCGCGGACCGGTTCCGGATCGAACCCGCTCGACGACGAGGAGTAACGCGCTCCTCGCAAGCGGGTCGGTCGCGTTTTCTGGAGGCTTGCCGGGACAGCCGGGAGGCTCCGCCGAGTTCTCGACACTATCTTCTCTCGAACTCATATTTGATAAAATGACAGTGTCCCTTTTCAGTCGCATCGGCGTTCCGGCGGTATGGACGGAAGCGGGGCAGCCGAAACGCGGGCGGACATCGCGCTGTTGGCGCTTCCGGCGGTGGCGATGCTGGCGGTGTATCCGCTTCCCGAGCCGGTGAAACGGTCGTTCGCGCTCACGTATACGGACCCGACCCTCGTGACCGCCTTCACCGCCCACTACGTTCACCTCGGGGCCGAACACCTGATCGCGAACCTGATCGCGTACCTGCTGGTCGTGGGGGTGGCGTATCAACTCGCGAGAATCCAACGGTCGCTCCCGCAGTTCAGGGTGCTGTTCGTCGCGACGCTGGTCGCCGTCCCGTTCGCGTTGTCGGGACTCAACGTCGCGTTGGTCCGCCCGCGCGTGGGGTTCGGCTTCTCCGGGGTCCTCGCAGGGTTCTTCGGTGTGCTCTCGCTCACGCTGTCGGGGTACGTGCGCCGGGCGCTGCGCGTCGATCTGGCGCGGGGGTGGGACTCGCTGCCGTACTTCGCCGACCTCTCGCTCATCGGGCTCGTGCTGGTATGGCGCGCGCCCGGAACGTGGGTCGTGGCGGTGGCCGCCGGAGTCGTCACCGCCGCGTATGCCGGTCGCCTGTACACGAACCTCCGGCGCACCGAGTCGCTGTGGCACGACTGGGTGTCGCGACCGGGGTACGCGGAGCTTGGCGTGCTGGGCGGGGCGCTCGTCCTCGCGTTCCCGCTCCTCGCGTTCCCGCCCTCGACCGGCGGCGACGGCTCTGTGGTGAACTTCTACGCGCACTTCCTCGGGTTCAGTCTCACGGCGATCGCGGGCTACCTCCTCCCGCCGATCGACGGGGTCGAGACGCCGGTCCCGGCGGCCTGATCGGCCGTCGTCGGTGCCACGGCACCGACACGTTAGTAAGCGCCGGGGCAGACGGTTCGTGTACAGATGACGACACGCCGGCGCGCACGGTTCCTTCGCGCACAGATGGCGTGGATGCTGGGGGCCACACTGGTGCTCGTCCTGCTGGAGTCGCTCAGCCTCGAGCTCGCGTTCGTCGTGTCGCTGATCGGGTTCCTCGTCGTCACCGAGCTGACGGCTCCGTTCGCCGTCACCCCCGATTGGCGTCGGCGACTCGTGTGGATCATCGCGCTCGGCCTCGCAGTGTTCGGGTACGTGGTGATCCGTCGGATCCTCGCGATCCTGCCGCCGGGGGTGATCTGACGTGCGCGTGGGGCCGATCGCGGTGGACTACCCCCGCGCGCTTCTGGCGGGGCTCGTCGCCGTCCTCGTCGTCGCCGTGGCGTTCGCCGGCGGGACCTCCGCGGCCGCGTTCGGGTCGTACAACCCCGCGTGGGACGGCGCCTCACAGCTCCGAGCGGTGGGCGAGGACGCCGGCGCCGAGGTGACGGTGCTCACGAACGCCTCGGAGTACGAGGGCGTCGACCCCGACGGCACCGTCGCGGTCGTCCTCTCGCCGGACCGCCCCTACACCGCGGCCGAGCGCGACCGCCTGCGGCGGTTCGTCGAGCGCGGCGGCACGCTGGTCGTCGCCGAGGACTTCGGCGACCACGGGAACGCGATGCTGGCCGGAACGGGGTCGTCGCTCCGGGTCGACGGCCGGACGCTCCGGGACGAGCGCGAGTACTACCGGTCGCCCGCGCTGCCGGTCGCCCCGACCGTCGCAGAGCACCCGCTGACGGCCGGCGTCGACCGACTGACGCTCAACTACGGCACGACGGTCGTGCCCGCGTCGTCGGCGAACGCCTCGACCGTCGCGGGGACGAACGCGACGGTGCTCGCGAACTCCTCGCGGTTCTCGTACCTCGACGGCGACGGCGACGCCGAACTCGACGACGACGAGCGACTGCGCGCGCGCCCCGTCGCGGCGGTCGAGCCCGTCGGCGACGGGCGGGTTGTCGTCGTCTCCGACCCGAGCGCGTTCATCAACGCCATGCTGGAACGACCGAACAACCGACGGTTCGCAGCGGCGGTGTTCGGGGCACACGACCGCGTCCTGCTCGATTACTCTCACACGGCGGGCCAGCCGCCGCTTGCCGCCCTCGCGCTCGCGCTGCGAAAGTCGTCGCTCGCGACGGCGCTCGTCGGCGCCGGACTGCTCGCGGGCGTCGGTCTCTGGACCCGGCGTCCGTGGGCCGGACGTTCGTTGGCTACGCTGCCGTGGATCGGGCGTCGAGGGGACGACTGGAACCGGAACGAACCGGAAGCCACGGAGCCTGCCGATCCCGAGTCGTCCGTCGACGAGGGGACGTACGCGGCGTCGCTCGCGACGCTGCACCCCGATTGGGACGCCGCCCGGATCGGGCGCGTAATGACAGCGGTTTTACCCCGCGACACCGAGGATTCCGAGGATGAGTGATGCCGCCGACGCTCCGGCCGCGGTGTACGAGGCGATCCGCGAGGAGGCCGGTCGCGTGCTTATCGGCAACGAGGACGTGATCGAGGGGATCACGATCTCGTTGCTGACGCGGGGACACGTGCTGCTCGAAGGGGTACCCGGCGTCGCGAAGACGACGATCGCCAACCTCGTCGCGAGATCGACCGGGCTGGAGTTCACCAGACTCCAGATGACGCCGGATCTGCTTCCGGCCGACATCACGGGATCGCACGTCTACCGCGAGAACACCGGCACCTTCGAGCTGAACAAGGGACCCGTGTTCGCAAACCTCGTCGTCGCCGACGAGATCAACCGCGCGACGCCCAAGACCCAGTCGGCGCTGCTGGAGGCGATGCAGGAGCGCAGCGTCACGATCGAGGGACAGACGCTCTCGCTGCCGGACCCGTTCATCGTCATCGCGACGCAGAACCCGATCGAAATGGAGGGCGTGTTCGAGCTTCCGGAGGCCCAGCGGGACCGCTTCCAGTTCAAGCTTCGCGTCGACCTCCCCGACCGGGACGACGAGCGGGAGCTGTTCGACCGGTTCGACGAGGACCCCGATCTGGGGCCCGAACACGTCGAGCGCGTCGTCGACGACGAGCAACTGCGTGCCGCCCGCGAGGCGGTCACGGGAATCCACGTCTCCGACGGCGTTCGCGAGTACGTCCTCGACATCGTCGCGCGGACCCGCGAGGACGCGGACATCGAGTACGGCGCCTCGCCGCGCGCGACGCTCGCGTTCCTCAACGGCGGGAAGGCGCGGGCGGCGATCCACGGCCGCGACTACGTGATCCCCGACGACGTGAAGGCGCTCGCCGAACCGATCCTGGTCCACAGGCTGCTGTTGTCGACGGAGGCCGAGATCGGCGAGGAGTCCGTCGAGGACGTGGTCGACCGGATCCTCGGGGCGGTCGAGCCGCCCACGGGGACGGCGCCGAGCGCCCAAGCGACCGAGTAGTCGGCGCCCGGCGGCCCAGCTCGTCACCGTCGTGACTCCGGCTCCGAGTTCCGTGACGCGGTCCGTCTCCACTAGCTTCGTTCCGAATCCGAGCCGACAGGATCGCCGTCCCCCGCGCCGTCGTCGGTCGCGTCGCCATCGCTCGCGCTCTCATCGCGTCCGTCACCGCCGACAGCGTTCACATCCCAGCGGCAGGTAACCGTGTAGCTCCCCTCTCCCGGGGCGACCTCGGCCGACACCGGAACGCCGAGCCCGACGGCGAGGCCGACCGCGAGCGTCGACGCGACGGGGTCGTCGAAGTCGCTTCCGTCCCCGAGCGCGCCCCCGACCACCTCGAAGGAGGCGCGGCCCTCCGCGGGGTCGACGGCCGTCGTCACCGACGAGGCGAGCTCGAACGCCTCGACGACCGCCTCGGCGAGTTCGTCGCCGAGACGGCCGGGGACCGACGCCGGTTCGCCCGTCGCCGACCGCTCGAACTCGCGGTACAGCGGCGCGCCGGTCGGCGTCAGCGACAGCCCTCGTTCGGCGTCCGACCCGGTGACGACGAGGGTGTTCCCCGAGAGCGTCTCCGCGTCCGGGAGGTCGTAGTCGTCACGCTCCGGGACGAACAGGCGGGCGGTGTCGGGCCCGTCGACGGGGACGTACACCCGATCGGAGCGGAGTCCGAGTTCCGCCGCCAGCGACGCCTCGTTGCCCGCCAACGCCTCGTACACGCGCCCGACGACGGACGCCGAGACGAACCGTTCGGGCGTCAGATACCGGGTGAGGACGCCCCCGAAGACGCCGATCGCGGCGACGACGACGAGCACCTCCCTGACCGACGGAAACGCCGCCGCCCCGGCGAGCGCCGCCGCGCCGACGCCGACGAGCGCGGCCGCAGCACGCCGGTGTTCGGTCCGACGCTGCCGTTCGTACGCGCGACGGAGCCGCCGGTTCTCCGCTTCGAGCAGATCCACGCGGGCCCGCAGCGTCCGCCCGTCGCGGTCGTCGTCCTGCTCGCCGCCGCGTTCGTCGTCGGTCGCTCCGGCGGACGCCCCGTTCTCCTTCGGTACGGTCCCGTCCGCGTCGCCGCTCATCGGTCTCCCCCCGGCTCGTCGACGGCGTCGGCGACGAGCCCCAGCGCGACGAGTTCGAAGCGGTGGAGCCCGTAGCTCCCCAGCGCGGCCGCCGCGAGCAGCGTCGCGGCGACGGGCCACAGTCCGTCGGTTCCGCTCGCTGCGATCACGACGACCGCGGCGAGACCGACGGCGACGAGCCACGCGACCGCGGCGTCGGATAGCCGCGCACGGTCGGCGATCGGCATCGCGATCAGCGGCGCGAGCGCGGTCTCGAACGCGAGGAGGGTGACCGGGTCGATCGCGGTGCCCACGCCGCCGGCGCCGAACACGACGACCGCCGCCAGATGTGCGACGAGGATCGCCGTGCCGGGGCCGACCACCACCGCGACGGCGGCGACGGCGAGGCCCGCCGGAGCGGTGATCGGCCCCGCGATCAACCCGAACGCCGCCGCAAGCGTCGCCGCCGCGAGTGCAGGCAGCGCCAGCGAACGGTCGGGCGTCGCCTCCGAATTTACCATACCTGGGGTATCGACGGCTGGCTAAAGAAGTGACTGCTTTCGGACTACTTCGACGCCATCGGGTCGGGGGGCTCGACACGGCCGACGCGTCGAGCGCGGCTCACCGCCGCTGGCGACGCCCAGCCGCGAGCAGCCGGTCGAGGCGGTCGCCCGGGCCGACCTCGAAGGCGGTGACGCGCGTGATCCCGTCGAGGGTCCGCCTGAACCGTTCGAACTCGAGGTACCGCTCGTAGGCCGTCTCCGGGTCCGCCGGGTCGTCGGCGTCGAAGAGGACCCGCGGCGCGACGAACACGAGCGCGTGGGCGCCGCCGCGGGTCGCGAGGCGCACGGCTTCTAGCAGCCGGTCGCGGTCGGCGTCGTCGGTCACGATCACCGACAGCGCCGTGCTCCCCACGTCAGCGCGGGCGCGCTCGACGGCGCCGAACAGCGCGTCGCCCCGGAGCCGGCGGACGTACGAGTCGCGGGCCTCGAGGAACGGTCGAACCCGCTCGGCGAACGGCGTGTCGTCGGTCAGCCGATCCGCGCGTGCGGCCGCCGCGGCGGGACGAACCTGCGCGTGTCCGGCAGTCTCCGCGTGCGCAGTAGTGGGAACTGCGGCGCCGACGCCGTCGCTGGCGGCCGATTCTCCGTCGTTCGCGACCGTTCGGGTCCCCTCCGTCGGCGTCAGTTCGCGGAGGTGTGCCCGGATCCGGTCGTAGCCGGCGCTCGCGCTCGTCGCGTCGAAGCGGCCGGTGATCCCGTCGTCCCCGACGGTTCGACAGCCCACGGGGTCCGACAGCGCCTCCGCCCCGTCGACGAAGCCGAGGGCGACCTCGCGGAGGTACGCGAACAGCGTCGCCCCCGCGGGCCCGAGATCGGTTCGGGCACGGTGATCGAGGATCACCACGGTCCGACGGTCGGACTCGGGCTCGAACTCGCGGACGTAGATCTGCCCGTGACGCGCGGTCGCCTTCCAGTCGATGCGATCGGCGGCGTCGCCCGGCTGGTACTCTCTCAGCTCCTCCGGGGTGATCCCGCCGCCGCTTCGTCCGCCGGGATGGTCGCCGTACGACAGCGCTTCCCCGCCGGCGCCGACGTGGAGGTCGGACGGGGTTCGGGGGTCGGCGCGGACGGTCGGCTTCGATGCCCGGGTGAGCGATTCGTCGAACAGGTCGTCGAGCGATCGGACCGTCACCGTCGCCGACGGGAAGTCGAACCGTCCGGCGGTCCGGAACGAACACGAGAACGTGCTCGCCGCCTCGCGCTCGCCCGCCGGGATCTCGAGGGTCCGTTCGGCCCGGCTCGCACCGGTCGCCCCCACGGGCAGCGGGACGGTGACGGAAACCGGAGCCGGCGCGGGATCGGGCCCCTCGAACCGCGCCGAGACGGTGACCCGAACGGGCTCGTCGACGGCCACCGCCGCACGCGCCGTCGACACCGACACCGTCAGGCGATCGTCGACAGCGCGGAACGCGCGCACCGCGCTCGCCTGCCGGCCGATGAGCCACGCGGCGAGCGGGACCCCGGCGACCACGAGCAGCGGCCGGTCGGCGAACGCGCCCAAGGCGACGATCGCCGCGCCAGCGATCGCCGTCCCCCACGTCCGCCGCCGGGCGTGCATATCCGGTTCGTCACGTCGGTCGACACATGAGTGTTCCCTTCCGAACGCGGACGCCGTCGGCGCGTGCGGCGATCGCGACCCGCCGAATGGGTACACATAACTGTCGAGCGAGCGTCGTCTCCCGCGTGCACGGGCCCCCGACAGTGCGAGCCGTGTTCGCCTGCCTGTTGCTCGTTGTCGGCGCCAGCGGTGCGGTCGCGGGGGCGCCGGTCGAGGGTTCCGCGGCCGCGGGCTCGCCGGTGTCGGGGGCCTCGGTCGACGCCGCGACCGCCGATCGGTCGGCGGCTCCCGCCGACGGGCTGTTCCAACAGGGGACGCCGGTCGACGAACGGAACAACTCCACCGTCAGACACGAGGACCCGGACGCGGCTGACGGGCAGGGCGACACCGAGCGCGTGCGGTCGTTCCTCGCGTCGTCGCTCGGCGAGCGCCTCGAGGGGAGCGTGATCAACCTGAGCCAGGGCGAGTACGACCGCGCTCGCGAGGTGCTCGGGGACGACTACGACGAGGACCTCGACAAGTTCGTCGACGTCGCCGGCGAGACAGAGGGCGGGTCGGGCGGCGACGCGTTCGAGTCCGCCGCCGAGCGCCAGCGCGAGTACGTGAACCGGACGCAGTCGTACCGCGAGACGAGATCGGAGTACGAGGAGGCGGTCGAGGCTGGCAACGAGACGCGGGCCCGGGAGCTCGCACGCGAGTTGGCTCGGACGGCCGACGCGGTGAACCGCACCGGGGAGAACCTCACCGCGTCGTACGACGCCATCGAGAACGCGACGGGAGCCGACATGAGTCGGGAGGAGCAAACCGTCCGTGAGATCTCGGCGAACATCTCCGCCGACGCCGCCGAGGTGACGGAGTCGACGCTCGTCTCGACGAGGCTGTCGCTGTCTGCCGACCGCGAGTCGACCTCGTTCCTCGACCCGCTGGAACTGGCCGGCCGACTGACGACCGAGAACGGGAGCGCGGTCTCGAACCGGTCGATCGCGCTGTCGGTCGGCGAGCGGACGGTCCAGGTTCGGACCGGGGAGAACGGCTCGTTCTCCACGACGTACCGGCCGACGACGGTCCCGCTCGACCGGGACCGACTCGCGGTCCGCTACGTTCCCGACGACGGGTCCGTGTTCCTCCCGAGCAACGCCACGGCGCCGATCGCGGTGCGACAGGTGACCGCGTCCGTCGACGTGGACGGTCCGGAGACGACCGCGTTCGGGGACGACGTGACGGTTCGCGGGCGTGTCGACGCCGAGGGCGTTCCAGTCTCCGGAGTTCCGGTCCGAGTCACGGTGGGCGATGCGGTGCTGGGGACCGTCCGGACGAACGACGACGGCGAGTACGCCCTCCGGACGACCCTTCCCGCGGGGGTGGACGCCGGGAACCGGACGCTGTCGGCGACGGTCGCGCTCGCCGACAGGGCGGTGACAAGCGACACCGTGTCCGACACCGTTCGGGTCGCCTCGACGAGCACGCGGCTTCGACTCAATGCTACGCCGTCGGGCGACGCGGCCGAGGTGTCCGGTCGGCTGACCACCGCCGAGGGCGACGTGGTCGCGGGGCGGACGATCGACGTCCTCCTCGACGGGACGGTCGTCGCCACCGCGGACACGAACGCCGCGGGCGAGTTCTCGGTCACGGTTTCGGTCCCCGATTCGGCCCCCCCGGGGGCGTCGGTGACCGTCCGCGCGACGTTCGACGGGGCGGGATCGAACCTGGACGGGACGAGCGCGACGGCGACAGTCACGCTGCCCGAGGACGACGGTGCCGACGGCGACGACGGCCCGGACGCCGCCGGGACCGGCGACGGCGCGTCGGGCGGGCTGCTGGGGGCGATCGTGGACGGCGAGGCTCCCGCCGTTATCGGAGCGGCGGTGGTGGCGATCGCCGCGGCGGCGGCCGCGTTCGTCGTGGTTCGCCGCCGTGACGGCGACTCCGGGGATTCGACCGGTGGGTCGCCGGAGGCGACTCCGACCGCCCCGGAGACCGCCACGGACTCCGCCGCGGCGTCTCTCGTCGAACGGGCCGGCCGGCACCTCGACGAGAACCCGTCCGCAGCCGTCGAGATCGCCTTCGGGGCGCTCCGTGCGTCCGTCGAGTCCAGGTTCGACCTCGACCCCTCGCTCACGCACCGCGAGTTCGCGGCGGCCTGTCGCGAGCGCGGCCTGTTCGACGGCCGGGTCGACGACCTCGACGCCCTGACCGACAGCTACGAGCGGGCCGCGTTCGGCCCCCGCGGCGTGTCCCGGTCGACGGCGGCGGACGCCGTCGAACACGCCCAAGCGCTGCGGCCCTAGACGAGGACGGACACGATCGTCGGGCGGGAACGAACGCGATCGCCGAATCCGCCCCGCCGTCGTCGACACCGATCGTATTTTGCATGACGAATGCCTCGACGGTCACATGCGCGCCGACCCGCGGTGGCGACAGATCCTCCCGGCGCCGGTCCGGCGTCTCCCCGCGGACCTCGCGGCGGTCGTCGTGGCCGTCGCGCTCACGGTCGTCGCGGTGTTCACCCCGGGGATCGACGAGACGCCGCTGCGCGTGATCGTCGGGCTCCCGTTCGTGCTGTTCGTTCCGGGGTACGCGCTCATCGCCGCGCTGTTCCCCGAAGTCGGATCCGGACCGACGAACGATCGCGACCCCGACGGACCCGTCGTCGGCGACGCGGACGCGGAAGCCGAAACGCCCGACGCGGCCACCGAGACGGCCGACGAGTCCGGGATCGACGGGATAGAACGGGTCGCGCTGTCGTTCGGGACGAGCATCGCCGTCGTTCCGCTCGTCGGGTTGGTGTTGAACTTCACGCCCTTCGGGATCCGGCTGGTGCCGATCGTCGCGAGCGTCGGCGGCGTCACCCTCGTCTTGACCGCCGTGGCGGCGCGACGGCGTCGGGCGCTCCCCGAGGACGAGCGGTTCCGCGTCCCCTACCGGCGGTGGGCCTCGGACGCGCACGCCGAGCTGTTCGAGCCCGACACCCGGACGGACGCGGCGTTGAACGTGCTGCTCGCGATCAGCGTGATCGTCGCCGTCTCGAGCGTCGGCTACGCGGTCGCGGTCCCGAAACAGGGCGAGTCGTTCTCCGAGTTCTACCTCCTCACCGAGGGCGAGGACGGCGAGCTCGTCGCCGACGACTACCCGACCGAGTTCACGCAGGGGGAGCCCCAGTCGCTGGTCGTCGGGGTCTCGAACCACGAACACCGGTCCGTCAACTACACCGTGGTGGCCGCGATCCAACGCGTAGAGGTGTCGAACAACTCCACGACGGTCGAGGCCTCCTCGCAGCTCCGGGAGTGGCGCGTCGAGTTGGCGGACAACGAGACCTGGCAGCTCGAACACACCGTCGCCCCGGAGATGACCGGGGACCGGTTACGATTGACGTATTTCCTGTACAGGGGCGATCCGCCCGAGACGCTTCGGGCCGACACCGCCTACCGGGAGCTCCACCTGTGGGTGAACGTCACGGCACCGACGTGACCCCCGGTACGCCGACATCGGCGTCGCCCGGCGGTTGAATCGAGGCGTGCTATCGGCCGAACGGCGTACTGCCATCGGCGTTTATATTCAGCGGATCCGAATATTCAAGATGAAAGAAGTTATTCGTCTGCTTATGGGTCGATATCCTCGTCCGGCACGGAGTTCGCGGGTGAAGTGTATCGCGTGTAACGCGCCGGCCGCACGAACGATCGACGACGTGATCGTCTGCGTCGAGTGCGGCGAAACGATCGTCGGGTAATCGTCGAGACCATCGCAGGATGTCTGAACAATCACTCGAACAACAGGGGGGAGTCGCCGGCGCCGCGACGGACGCGGTCGCCGAACCGGACAGAACGGACGAACGAACTGCCGAGGAGTTGATCGTCGGCGAGGACAGCGAGGTTCGGCCGACGCTCAGCGTGGTCATGCCGACGCTGAACGAGGAGGACGGGATCGGCGAGTGTATCGAGCGGATCCGAACCGCGGTCGAGGAGCTGCAGGAGCCGACCGAGATCCTGATCTCCGACAGCTCGACCGACCGGACGCCGGAGATCGCCGAGGAGATGGGCGCGATCGTCGTCGTCCCGGACGAGGCCGGCTACGGCTACGCCTACCAGTACGCGTTCGCCCGCTGTCGCGGCGACTACATCGCCATCGGCGACGCGGACACGACGTACGACTTCGAGGAGCTCCCGAAGCTGTACGACCTGGTCGAGACCGGCGAGGCCGACATGGCGATGGGGTCGCGCCTGGACGGGGAGATCATGCCGGGTGCCATGCCGTCGCTCCACCAGTACGTCGGGAACCCGTTGCTGACGCGGTTCCTGAACGCGTTCTACAAGGCCGGCGTCTCGGACGCCCACTCGGGGATGCGCGTGTTCTCCCGGGAGGCGTGGGACCGGATGGACTGTGAGACGGATGGAATGGAGTTCGCGAGCGAGATGATCATGGAGGCGGGCGCCCGCGATCTCGAGATCGCAGAAGAGCCCATCACCTACCACGAGCGCGAGGGCGAGGCGACCCTCGAGAGCTTCCGCGACGGGTGGCGACACGTCCGGTTCATGCTCGAGAACGCGCCCGGCTACCTGTTCTCCGCGCCGGGGCTGCTGTTGACCGTCGCCGGCGCGGCGCTGATGGCGCTCGCCGTGTCCGGGCTGGAACCCGGCGGCGGCTCGTTCGGGGTCCGGACCCTCATGGCGGGGAGCCTGTTCGTGATCACCGGCGTCCAGGTCGCGAGCTTCGGGATCTACGCGACGCTGGCGAGCGACCCGATCCGCCGCCCGAAGGACGCGATCACCGAGTTCGTGACCGGGCGGTTCACGCTGGAGACCGGCGTGTTCGCCGGGTTGGTCGTGTTCACCGTCGGCGCCGGACTCGCCGCGGGGATGGTATTGCAGTGGATCGCCACCGGGTATGAGGCGATCCCGTCCGTCGGCGCCAGCCTGTTGGCGTTCACCGCGATCGTCGTGGGGGTTCAAGCGGTGTTCGGGAGCTTCTTCATCGGCATCATCCAGAACGCCTGATCCCTCCGCCGACGGCTCACCCACGTCGGCTCCGGTGTGATACCCTCCAACTAACCAAGTACCGAGCGCGTGGACGCCCTCGCATGCCGGAGTTGGCCCTCCGAGAGTGTCCGTCCTGCGGTCACCAGTCGGTCGTTCGGACGGTCCCGTGGCAGGAGGATTTCTGCAAGACCTGCGGCGAGTCGGTTCGGCGGGCGAGCTAACCGCCGGCGTCGCGTTCGACCTGCCGCCGGCCCGTATTCCACCGTCCGGTGTCGTCGCGGCATCGCCGGAGCGCCGTACACAATTGTAACAACAAAAGCTAACAGAGTCAGTTGTGAAGAAGTGGCTATGGGATTCGAGAAATTCGACGAATCGGGCGCGGGACGAGGGCGACCGGCGGGGACGGAGCCGATGATCTCGCTGCGGAAGTCGGCGAGCATCGGCGTGAACCGGCCGGCCCTCGAGGAGTACTTCGGCGACAGCGAGGGGGCGGTGATGTACTACGACGAGGACGAGAACCGCGTGGGGATCGAACCCGTCGCCGACAAGGACGCCGACGAGGCCGCATACACCGTCTCGGTCACCGACTCCGGCGGCACGATCGCGCCGAAGGCGTTCCTCGAACGCTACGACCTGGTTCCCGAGGTGACCACGCAGTTCGACCCGTCGTGGGCGGACGACGACGAGCAGTCGCTGATCGTCCTCCCGCTCGACTCGCCGTCCGGCACGTACGGCTCCGCCGACGACGGCGACGACGCCGATGGTAACGACGCCGACGATTCCGACGATACCGATGCCGACGGCGACGACGGGGACGGATCGGATGCGGACGCCGACGAGGAGTGATCGCTCGGGGTCGATCCCGGTGACTCGGCTCCTCCGTGCGGAACCAGCCGTTTGAAGCCCCCCGCGGGCGCCCGTGCTAGCATGACCGTTCGCATCATCGGCGCGCCGACAGACTACGGCCAGGACCGCCGGGGCGTCGACATGGGTCCGTCAGCCATCCGATACGCAGGTCTCTCGGACGCGCTTTCGTCCGCCGGCGTCGACGCCGCGGACGCCGGCGACCTCACGGTTCCCCGAGCGGAGGAGCGAAACCCGGACGCCCGGACGCCGAGCACGGGCACCGCGAAGTTCCTCCAGGAGATCGAGGAGGTCACGACCGCGCTCGCCGACCGCGTCGCCGACAGCGTCGCCGCCGGCGAGACGCCGCTCGTCCTCGGCGGCGACCACTCGGTCGCGATCGGCTCCCTGTCGGGCAGCGCGCGCGACGCCGAGATCGGCGCAGTCTGGTTCGACGCCCACGGCGACTACAACACGCCGTCGACCTCCCCCTCGGGCAACGTCCACGGGATGCCGCTGGCGGCGGTACTGGGCCACGGCGACTGGGAGGGTGTCGAGTGGGCGAACGCCCCCGGGCTGTCCGAGGAGAACGTCGCGTACGTCGGCCTCCGCGCGCTCGACGACAGCGAGCGCGAGGCGATCCGCGACTCGGAGATGACCGCCTACACGATGTCGGACATCGACGAGCGCGGGATCACCGACGTGGTCGGGGCCGCCCTCACGGTCGCCGGCGACGGCGTCGACGGCGTCCACGTCAGCCTCGACATGGACTGGCTTGACCCGACCATCGCGCCGGGCGTCGGCACCCCCGTCCGCGGCGGCGTCACCTACCGCGAGGCACACCACGCGATGGAGCTCGTCGCCGAGACCGACGGCGTCCGCTCGATGGAGGTCGTCGAGGTGAACCCCGTCCTCGACGAGTCGAACGAGACGGCCGAACTCGCGACCGAACTCGTCGCCAGCGCGTTCGGCAAGCGGATCCTCTGAGAGAAGCTCCTTCGGCGGTGAGGTAGCCCAACGTCCGTGGAGAAAAACGCGACCGCGCCGGCTACTCGGCGTCGTCGGCCGACCCCTCGGCCGCCGACTCCTCCGCGCTTCGCTCTGCCGAGACCCGCTCGGCCGGAAGTACGTCGATGGCGGCGACCGCGTCGCCCTCGTCCAGGTCCATCACGGTGACGCCCATCGTGTTGCGGCCGATCGTCGAGATGTCCTCGACGCGGGTGCGCATGATCTGCCCGTCGGCGCTCATCGCGAACAGGTGGTCGCCGAAGGTGACCGCCTCGACGGCGCACACCCGCCCGTTGCGCTCGTTCGTCTTGATGTCGATGAGCCCCTTCCCGTTGCGGCTCTGGGTTCGGTACTCGTCGAGGTCGGTGCGCTTGCCGTAGCCGTTCTCGGTCACGGTGAGCACCCAGTCGTGTTCGTCCTCGTCGATGGCGGCGACGCCGGCGACGCGGTCGTCGCCGGTGAGCTTGATCCCGCGGACGCCGCGGGCGGTGCGGCCCATCGCGCGCACCTCGCTCTCGTCGAACCGGATCGCCATCCCGTCGCGGGTGCCGATCACGAGGTTCCGCCCGCCGTCGGTCACCTCCACGTCGACGAGCGCGTCGCCGTCCTCCAGCGTGATCGCGCGGATGCCCGTCGAGAAGATGTTGTCGAACTCGTCGCCGGCGGTCCGCTTCACGTAGCCGCCCTCGGTGACCATCGTGAGGTACTCCTCGCCCGTGAGGTCGGCGCAGTTGACGACGGCCGTCAACTCCTCGTCGCCGTCCAGGTCGAGCACGTTCACCGCCGACTTCCCGCGGGCGGTGCGGCCCATCTCGGGGACCTGGTAGGTCTTCAGCTGGTAGACGCGGCCCTTGTCGGTGAAACACAGCAGGTAGTCGTGCGTCGACGCGAGGAACACCGAGGAGACCCGGTCGCCCTCCTTCAGGTCGGCGCCGATGATCCCCTTGCCGCCGCGATTTTGCGCGCGGAAGTCGGCCGCGGGCATCCGCTTGATGTAGTCGTCCTCCGAGAGCACGACAACCGACTCCTCCTCCGGGATGAGGTCCTCGTGGGTGACGGTGCCGGTGTCCTCGACGAACCCGGTCCGGCGGTCGTCGTCGTACTTCTCTTTGATCTCGCGAAGCTCCGTCTTGATCACGTCGAGCAGCTCCTGCTCGGAGTCGAGGATCTCGTTCAGGCGCTCGATGCGCGCCTGCACGTCCTCGTACTCCTCCTCGATCTCGGCGGCCTCCATCGAGGTCAGCGAGCCGAGCTGCATCCGGACGATGTGTTCGGCCTGCTCCTCGCTGAACTCGAAGGTGTTCCGCAGCGCGGTCCTCGCGGCGTCGCGGTCCTCGCTCTCGCGGATCGTCTCGACCACGTCCTCGACGTTCTCCAGCGCCTTCAGCCGTCCTTCGAGGATGTGTGCGCGGTCCTCCGCCTCGTCGAGGTCGAACTGCGAGCGCCGGGTGACGACCTCCTTGCGGTGGTCGATGTAGTGCTCCAGCGTCTCCTTCAGGGTGAGCACCTTCGGCTGGCCGTCGACCAGCGCGAGGTTGATCACGCCGAACGTGGACTCCAGATGGTGCTCCAGCAGCTGGTTTTTCACCACCTCGACGTTCGCGCCGCGCTTCAGTTCGATGACGACGCGCACGCCCTCGCGGTCGGACTCGTCGCGCAGGTCGGCGATGCCCTCGATGATCCCCTCGTTCACGTCCTCGGCGATCCGCTCGACGATGCGCGCCTTGTTCTCCTGGTAGGGAAGCTCGGTGACGACGATGCGCTCGCGGTCGTTGTCGTACTCCTCGATTTCCATCTCCGCACGGACGCGAACGCGGCCGCGACCCGTGGTGTACGCCTCGCGCACGGAGTTGCGGCCGACGATGTTCGCGCCCGTCGGGAAGTCCGGCCCCTTCACGTGCTCCATCAGGTCCGCGACCGTCGCGTCGGGGTCGTCGATCAGCTCGATCGTCGCGTCGATCACCTCCCCGAGGTTGTGCGGCGGCACCTTCGTCGACATCCCGACCGCGATGCCGGTCGAGCCGTTGACCAGCAGATTGGGGTACGCCGCCGGGAGCACGTCCGGCTCGGTCAGGCGGTCGTCGTAGTTCGCGGAGAAGTCGACGGTGTCCTTCTCGATGTCCGCGAGCAGCTCCTCGGCGATGTCGGCCATGCGGGCCTCCGTGTACCGCGGCGCCGCGGCGGGGTCGCCGTCCATCGACCCGAAGTTCCCCTGGCCGTCGACCAGCGGGTAGCGCATCGAGAACTCCTGGGCCATGTTGACGAGCGTGTCGTAGATGGCCTGGTCGCCGTGGGGGTGGTAATCACCCATCGTCTCGCCGACCACGGACGAGGACTTCCGGTGGCTGGTGTTGGAGGTGACGCCCATCTCGTGCATCGCATAGAGGATGCGCCGGTGGACCGGCTTGAGGCCGTCCCGCACGTCGGGCAGCGCGCGACCCGCGATGACCGACATCGCGTAGTCGATGTACGACTGCTCCATCTCCTCTTCGATGCGGACGCGGTCGACCTGGGCCGCGCGGACGTCCTCGGGGTCGACTGGCGGCTCGGAACTCATCGACACTCCTCCGTCGTCGTGTTCGTGTGGTCGGATCGCGTCGCTCCCGTCGATCGCGTCGTCGTGTGCTCGTGTCGCGTCATTTCCGTCACCTGCATCAGATGTCCACCCACTCCGCCTCGGGCGCGTGCTCCTTGATGAACTGCTTGCGCGGCTCGACCGAGTCGCCCATCAGGACGTTGAACATGCGGTCCGCGGCCGCGGCGTCGTCGATCGTGATCTGTTTGAGCACCCGGTTCTCCGGGTTCATGGTCGTCTCCCACAGCTGTTCGGGATTCATCTCGCCGAGCCCCTTGAACCGCTGAACCTGGTCGGGGTTCCCGTCGCACTTCTCCTCGACGATGGTCTCGCGCTCGGCCTCGGTCATCGCGTCGTAGGTCGTTCCCCGATAGCGGATGCGGTACAGCGGCGGTTGGGCGGCGTACACGTAGCCGGCCTCGATCAGCGGGCGCATGTGCCGGTAGAACAGCGTGAGCAGGAGCGTCCGGATGTGCGCGCCGTCGACGTCGGCGTCGGTCATCATGATGATCTTGTGATAGCGCGCCTCCTCGATGTCGAACTCGTCGCCGACCCCGGTGCCGACGGCGGTGATCATGTTCCGGATCTCGTCGTTCTGGAGCACCCGGTCGAGGCGGTGCTTCTCGACGTTGAGGATCTTCCCGCCCAGCGGCAGGATCGCCTGGAACTCGGGGTTGCGTCCCAGCTTCGCCGACCCGCCCGCGGAGTCGCCCTCCACGATGAACAGCTCCGAGTCCTCGGGATCGCGGGACTGGCAGTCCGAGAGCTTCCCGGGCAGCGCCGTCGACTCCAGCGCCGACTTCCGCCGGGTGAGCTCCTCGGCCTGCTTGGCCGCTTTGCGGGCGCGCGCGGCCTCGGCGGCCTTGCTCACGATCGTCTCGGCGGTGTCGGGGTTCTCCTCGAAGAACGTCCCGAGGTGCTCGTGGACCGCCGACTCGACGATCCCGCGGACCTCAGAGTTCCCGAGCTTCGTCTTCGTCTGTCCCTCGAACTGCGGGTCGGGGTGTTTCACCGAGATAACGGCCGTCAGCCCCTCGCGGACGTCCTCGCCCTTGAGGTTGCCGTCGAGGTCGCCGATGAGCCCGTTGTCGTTGGCGTAGTCGTTGACGACGCGCGTCAGCGCGGTCTTGAACCCGGTGAGGTGGGTCCCGCCCTCGCGCGTGTTGATGTTGTTGGCGAACGCGTGGACCGACCCTTGGAGCTCGTCGGTCGCCTGCATCGCGACCTCCACCTGCACGACGCCGTCCTCGGCCTCCTCGTCGGCGTCGAAGTACACCACGTCGCGGTGCAGCGGCGTGCGCGTCTCGTTGAGGTACTCGACGAACTCGCGGATGCCGCCTTCGTAGTGGAACGTCTCGTCGGTGCCGTCGCGCTCGTCGGCCAGCGTGATCGTGACGCCCTCGTTCAGGAACGCCAGCTCGCGCAGGCGGTTCGCGAGCGTGTCGAACGAGAAGTCGGTCGTCTCGAAGATGTCCGTGTCGGGCCAAAACCGGATGGTCGTGCCCGTGTCCTCGTCGGACTCCATGTCGCGGACGCGCTCGAAGGCGCCCTCCTCGGGCTCGCCGTGGTCGAAGCGGTGGCGCCAGACGGCGCCGTCGCGCTTCACCTCCACTTCGAGCCGCTTCGACAGCGCGTTGACGACGGAGACGCCGACGCCGTGGAGCCCGCCCGACACCTGGTAGGACTTGTTGTCGAACTTCCCGCCGGCGTGGAGGACCGTCATGATGACCTCCAGGGCGGGACGGTCGTACTTCTCGTGGCTGTCGACGGGGATGCCGCGCCCGTCGTCGGAGACGGAGACCGAGCCGTCGTCGTGGACGGTCACCTCGATCTCGTCGCAGTAGCCCGCGAGCGCCTCGTCGATGGAGTTGTCGACGACCTCGTAGACCAGATGATGGAGGCCGCGAGAGTCCGTAGAACCGATGTACATCGCCGGGCGCTTGCGGACGGCCTGGAGGCCCTCCAGCACCTGAATCTGCCCGGCACCGTACTCACTATCCCCTGAATCTGACATAGGAACCTTACCAGCCCCTAACGGAGCCCCGGTTATAAGTCCTCCCACGCGCGCGCGTGTGCGCCCCGTGATACCGTCCGGTGGTCACGGCCATCCCGTCCCCTTAGCGCGCTCCTCCTCGCGCTGTGTGCGGCTCGGAGGGCCTGAACGCGCGGTCAGCCGTCGCGATCGTCTCGAACGGCCCGGTCACCGCGAGCGTCGGCGCACTTCCCTGACACCGCGTCGACGCCCCGTTCGACACCGCGTCGGCGACGGCGGCCGGCGCGGATCGTCACGACGCTCATCCGCGTTCACTTTCACCGCGGTGAGGACACGGTTATAACCCCACGTCGGATAGGGGTTGCCACGAGAATGACGTCGTTCCAGTCGCAACTCGGCGAGGACCAGGGGATCGCCGACGAGCTGGCCGAGGGCCAGCGGGAGATCTCCATCGCCGAGTTCTTCGAGAAGAACAAGCACATGCTCGGGTTCGACTCGGGCGCCCGCGGGCTGGTCACCGCCGTCAAGGAGGCCGTCGACAACGCGCTCGACGCCTGCGAGGAGGCGGGGATTCGTCCCGACATCTACGTCGAGATCAGGGAAGTAGGAGACTACTACCGGCTGATCGTCGAGGACAACGGCCCCGGGATCACCAAGGAACAGCTCCCGAAGGTGTTCGGGAAGCTCCTGTACGGGAGCCGCTTTCACGCCCGCGAGCAGTCGCGCGGCCAGCAGGGGATCGGCATCTCCGCGGCCGTCCTCTACTCCCAGCTCACCTCCGGCAAGCCCGCGAAGATCACCTCCCGTCCGAAGGGACAGGCCGACGCGCAGTACTTCGAGCTGATCATCGACACGGACACCAACGAGCCGGAGATCAAAGCCGAGCGCACCACCTCCTGGGACCGCTCGCACGGCACGCGCATCGAGATAGAGATGGAGGCGAACATGCGCGCGCGCCAGCAGCTCCACGACTACATCAAACACACCGCCGTCGTGAACCCCCACGCGCGCCTCGAACTGCGCGAACCGGGGCTCGACGAGCCGATGAAGTCCGAGCGCGGCACCGACCAGCTTCCCGACGAGACGAAGGAGATCCGCCCGCACCCGCACGGGGTCGAACTCGGGACGCTGATCAAGATGCTGGAGGCGACCGAGAGCTACTCCGTCTCGGGGTTCCTCCAGGAGGAGTTCACCCGCGTCGGCAAGAAGACCGCCGACAAGGTGATCGACAACTTCCGCGACCGGCACTTCGGCCGGGAACTCGGCTGGAGCGCCGACGAGGCCGCCGTCGCCGACGCCGTCGCCGAGGCGGTGTCGAACAAGGGCGCCGAGGCGACCGACTTCTTCGCGGGCGAGGTCGCGAGCACGCTCGCCGAGCGCGAGCGCACGAGCCATCACGAGCTCGTCGGGATCGTCGACAACGTCGCCGAGGCCGCCGAGGACGAGTACGGCACGCGCTTCGGCGGGACCGTCCGCGACAACGCCGTCGAGGCCGCGTGGGCGGCGATGACCGCCTACGACGAGGAGACCGACGAGGACGAGCTCACCGGCGACCTGTACGGCCTCGTCGACGACGCCACCTCGACCCGGAAGGACGACGCGGTCGTCGCCGGCATGGCCGAGCGGCTCGCCCGTCGGTTCGCCGCCGGCGACGAGCGGACGCGAACGACCCACGCGCAACTGCGGACGCTCGTCGACGAGGCGGCCGACGACACCGAGGAGTTCGACGACGCGACGTTCGGCGACACCGCCCGCGAGAACGTCGTCGAGGCGCTGTGGTCGCGGATGGTCACCGTGCCCGACGAGGTGCCGAAGGTGCGCGAGGCGGCCGCCGACCGCGACACCGCCAGCGAGCTGCTGGAGGCGATGCGCGAGACGGACATCCTCGCGCCGCCGACGGACTGTCTCGCGCCCATCACCTCGGAACTCGTCGAGGCCGGCCTGCGCAAGGAGTTCGACGCGGACTTCTACGCCGCCGCGACGCGCGACGCCGAGGTCCACGGCGGCGACCCGTTCATCGTCGAGGCCGGCATCGCCTACGGCGGCGAGCTGGAGGAGGGCGGCCAGGTCGACCTGCTCCGGTTCGCCAACCGCGTCCCGCTCGTCTACCAGCGGGGCGCCTGTGCGACGACCGACGTGGTGAAGGGGATCGGCTGGCGCAACTACGGGCTGGACCAGCCCGGCGGCTCCGGCATGCCGAACGGCCCCGCGGTGATCATGATCCACGTCGCCTCGACGAACGTGCCGTTCACGAGCGAGTCGAAGGACGCGCTCGCGAACATCCCGGCCATCGAGGACGAGATCGAGCTCGCGGTCCGGGAGGCCGCCCGCGAACTGAAGAGCTACCTGAACAAGCGCCGCTCGATGCAGAAGCGCCGCGAGAAACAGGACGTCCTCGGCCGGATCCTCCCGGAGATGGCCGAGAAGGTCGCGGAGGTGACCGGGCGCGATCACCCGAACATCGAGGGCGCGATGGCGCGCATCATGAACAACGTCGGCGTCGATCGCGAGCGCGACGGCGACACCGTGCGCCTGATCGTCGAGAACCACTCCGACCGAACGGAAGAGCCCGACGTGACCGACATCGTCTCCGCGGAACCGACGGACGTGCCGGATGAGGCCACCGTGGTCGACCTCGACGGCGAGTGGTTCGTGAAGTGGAACCCGAGCGTCCCCGGCGGGGAGGAGGCGACCCTGGAGTACACCGTCGCCGGCGACGCCGAGTTCGACGTGAACGTCGACGGCATCGAGACCGAGAAGCTGACCGTGAACGCCTGATATGAGCGCAGACACACCCGAATCCGACACCAAGCTGAACGAGGCCGAGGCCCGCGAGCAGCTGATCGATCTGGCGGCCGACATCTACGATCAGTTCGAGCGCGGCGACATCCCGCAGATGAGCCTGCCGACGCGGACGAAGAGCAACATCGTCTTCGACGACGAAAGCGGCGTGTGGGTGTACGGCGACCGTACGTCCACCCGCTCGGCCAACTCCGTGCGCGGCGCGCGAAAGCTCCTGAAGGCGGCCTACACCGTCGAGTTCCTCGCCCAGCAGCTCGACGAGGACCGCTCGTCCACCCTGCGTGAGCTGTACTACCTCTCGGAGTCGTGGGACTCCGAGGACGCGGGGTTCAACGACCAGGACGAGTCGAACCAACTGGTCGAGGACCTGGAGATCGTCTCTGGCGTCACCCGCGAGGACTTCCACATGCGCCCGGAGGAGTCCGGGGCGACCCTGATGGGTCCGCTGGAGCTTCGCGAGCAGACCCGCCGCGGCGAGCGCGACATCCACTGCCAGGAGGACGTTGGGGAGGGCGGCTACCAGATCCCCAACAACCCCGACACGATCGAGTTCCTCGACCACGACATCGACTTCGTGCTGGCGGTGGAGACCGGCGGCATGCGCGACCGGCTCATCGAGAACGGGTTCGACACCGACTACAACTGCCTCGTCGTCCACCTGAAGGGCCAGCCGGCGCGCGCGACCCGGCGGATCACCAAGCGCCTGCACGACGAACTCGACCTCCCGGTCGTGGTCTTCACTGACGGCGACCCGTGGTCGTACCGGATCTTCGGGTCGGTCGCCTACGGCTCGATCAAGTCCGCGCACCTCTCGGAGTACCTCGCGACGCCGGAGGCCGAGTACGTCGGCATCCGCCCGCAGGACATCGTCGACTACGACCTGCCGACGGACCCGCTGGCGGACTCGGACGTGAACGCCCTCGAATCGGAGCTGGAGGACCCGCGCTTCCAGACCGACTTCTGGGAGGAACAGATCGAGCTACAACTCGACATCGGAAAGAAGGCCGAACAGCAGGCGCTGGCGGCCCAGGGCCTCGACTTCGTGACCGACACGTACCTCCCCGATCGCCTCGGGGAGATGGGCGTCCTGTGAACTACCCTAGCCTACTCGCTCACGGCTGACGCCGTTTGCTCCTTGAGGGTAGGGCTTCCTGCTTCCACGACGCGCTTTGCAGATACAGGTGTATCCACAGGGAGCGCAGTCTCCACAGGCGTTGATTCGGAGTGTCCCACTCCTACGTCTTCGAGGCCGCGAGAACGAATGTTCCACGCCGCGTTCGCGTCCCTGTCCGCCTCAAACCCGCAGGCGGGACAGGAGTGTTCACGGACCCACAACGGCTTGTCGGTCGAAACGCCGCACGACGCGCACTCCTTGGTCGTCCCTCTCGGGTTGACCGCCACGAAGTGCGTCCCTTCGCGCTCGCACTTGTATTCGAGCAACGAGAGGAACGTCCGCCACGCGGCAGACGTCGTGTTGGGGCTGTTCGACGGCGACTCCACCATCCCCTTCACGTTCAGGTCTTCGACCGCCACGAAGTCGTACTCCCGAGCGTAGTAGTTCGAGAGTTTATGCAGAAAGTCGCGGCGCTTCCGTCGGAGGTCGGCGTGAAACTCCGCGACTTGACGCCGTTGCTTCTCGTAGGTCGCAGAACCGTGTTGCTTCCGCGAGAGCTTCCGTTGCTCTCGCTCCAACCGTTCGCGCTCGTCGGAGAGGTCGAGCGACCCGACCGCCGTGCCGTCGGTGTCGTGTGCGTACTTGAGAATCCCTACGTCGATACCAACGCACTTCTCGGGGTTCTCAGGCGGTTCGGGCGGTTCACGGTCCATTTGGACGCCGAAGGTGGCGAACCACTCGCCCGTCGGTTCCTTTTTGACCGTGACCTGTTTGAGCTTCGCGTCGTCGGGGATAGCGCGGTGAAGCCGAATCGGTATGTCCGCGAGTTTCGAGAGTGACAGCACAGTCTGACCGCCCTTCTTGTCGAGCTTGAAGCCAGACTGACTGTACGTGAAACTGCGGAACTCGCGTGGCGGCTTCCACTTGAGTTGACCGACGCCGTAGCCGTTCTTCTTGAGCGCCGAGAGTCCTTTGAGGTTGTCGAACAGGCGTTCCACGACGGTTTGGAGAACCTTCGAGTACACGTCGGAGAGGCCGTCCCACCACTTCTTGAGGTCGGGTAGCTCCGACCGAAGCGCGGTCATGGACGGCAGTTCGCCGTGTTCGTCTTGGTACTCGTTGAGGCGATAGAGCGTGTGGTTGTAGAGTTGCCTACAAATGTCTCGGTGGCGGTCCAACTCCTCACGGTGGGCGTCGGACGGCTTGAGACGGTACTTGTAGGCGTAGTACATCTGTTACTCTCGTTCCTCGATTAACTCGTCCAACTGCTCACGGACGAACGACGAGAGGTTGAGGTGTTGGTCCTCAATCCACTCGTCTTGGTCCTCCCGGATGGTGATTGTCTTCCGTTTCACCGTAATGCACGGTATGCACGTTATACGCATAATGGCTTCGGTGGCGTGGGCCTGTGGGCTGAGCGACGAACGTGTTTGAAAACTGTGCGGCGTTGACGAGACGCGAAGCGTCTCGTCCGCGCACAAGAGCGCAGCTCTTGTGAACGCTGTATCCCCTCCCTGCTCGCACCTTCCCTTCAGTCGGCGCTCGCTGAGGAAGGGGGCTTAGCGCCTACTTTCAGCTAACTGGCGTTCGAGTCGAGTTCCCGATCGCGGTCGTCGTCGGTGTCTCCGTCCCGGTCGTCGTCGCGGTCGGCCGTCCGCCGATCAGTGGCCGGCCGCCCGCGCTCGGTCGTGCTCCGCAGGCGGTCCAATTCGGCGTCGATGTCGTCGTCGTCATCGAACGGCCCGTTCGCCTCGTCGGCGCACGCCGAACAGTAGACGTTCTCCCCCGACTCCTCGGTCCACAGCGGCAGCCCAGCGAGGTAGAACCGTTCGGCGTAGCGGCGGTGTTCCCCGCGGAACACCCGTCGACCGCAGGCCGAACAGGGTTCCGGGGGGTTGCGAACGCGCTCGCGGTCGACGGCGCGTTCCGTGCCGAAGGTCCGGACCGACCTCACGCCGTCGCGGGCGACGCGCGGGAGCGTCGCCGTCGCGAGCGCGATCAGGAGGAACACCAGCGCGCCGACCGCGAGCGCGACCGCCGAGACGTTCGCGATCAGGCCGGCCCCGACCCACACCGCCGCCGCGAACGCCGCGACGAGGCCGAGCCCGACGCCGGCGACGGTCGGGAGGTCCATCCCCGACCCTCGGTCGCCGCCGCGCAGGCGCTCGGTGCCGTCGGCGTACACCTCCCGGCGGGGGGCTCCCGAGGTGTACTTGTAGAACGCGTACAGGACGTTCCCGAAGCCGCCGGTGAGGAGGAACAGGAGCAGGTGGATCGGCACCCGGCCCACGCCGCGCTTGCGGAGGACGACGCGCTCGCCGTCGTCGGAGAGCGTCTCCCACCCCTCGGCGTGCAGGTCGGCGACGCGGCGGCGGAGCCACGCGCGGTCCTCCGCGCTGGGCGACCCGTGCCCACGGCCCGAGCCTCGCTCGGGGCCGTCGCGATCGGTCGAACCCACGGGGCGGCCACAGCCCGAACAGAACCGGTCCTCGGGGTCGATCCGGGTTCCGCAGGCCTCGCAGGTGTGGGACCCGCCGGCCGCAGTCGATCGGGAGGGCATCGCCGGAATGTCACTCGCCGGAGGGGAAGTAGCTTGCGTGCAGTGTCGATGCGAGGTGGCTTCACCGCGGCGTCGTCGCCCGGTGCTGCGGGCTCACGCCCCCGAGCCGACTCGATTCGACCCGACCCGATCCGCGATCCGTTACTCCGCCGACTCGTCGAGCGCGACGGGGATCGATCGCTTCGCCACCTCGCTCGCGAACGTCGCGGAGTCGGCCTCGAGGAACGCCTGCGTGTTGTAGTGGATCGGGACGACGAGATCGGGGTCCATCCGCCCGGCGAGGTCGGCCGCCTCGGGGGCGCTCATGCAGACGGACCCGGAGATGTTCGCGAGAAACAGCGAGGCGTCTATCTCGGCGAAGGCGTCGAGCGCGTCGGAGTCGCCGGGCCAGAACACGGAGGTGCCGTTCGCGCCGACGGTGAACCGATAGCCGACGCCGAGGCCGCGGGGGTGCGTGACGGAGCCGTCGGCGTCGGCGTGCGGGCCGTCGGGCTCGTTGTACGCCGGCACCGACCACACGTCGCCGACGCCGTCGACGGCGACGTGATCCTCCTCGCCGATCCGGACGACCTCGAACGGGAGGTCGTCGACGGGCTTCACGTCGCGGTCGATGTTCGCGGCGTCGACGCCCTCGTACACGACGACGGTGGCGTCGTCGGCGGCGACGCGCTCGATCCCCTCGGAGTCGTAGTGGTGGTCGTGAGTGACGAGCACGAGGTCCGCGTCCATCGGTCGGTGGTCGGTCGCGCGCGGGTGCGCGGCCTCCTTCGGGTTGCCGCCGCCGGGGGGCGTCCACTCCCCCGAGAGCACGCCGTAGCGTCCGGGGTCGGTGTACGCGACCGTGCCGTCCTCGCTCTCGACGCGCGCGGTGGCGTAGCCGTACCACGTGACCCGCAGGTCGTCGTGTCTGACGGTCATGGACGGCGGTCGGGGCGGGGGACGCCTATAGGTACCGTTCCCCGAGCGGGCCCGCCGAGAAGCCGAGCGTGAACACGAACAGGACGAACGTGAGCGCGCCGAGGCGCAGCGTCGTCGTCGAGGCGGCGTCGCCGGCGGCGACGACGAGCGTGGCGAAAAGCGCCGCGAGCGTGGCGACGGCGAGCAACGCCTGCAGCGGGTACTCGCGGAGGAGACGGCGTGTGTCCATGTCCGGGCGCACGACCGCCCCCGAGTAGTGTCTTGTCACTCGGCGCCGTCCGCGAGCCGGCGCAGGCGCGCGAGCGAGTCGGCGTCCGCGGGCGCCTTGTCCTCGCGAACCGCGACGAACCGAGGGAACCGGAGGGCGTACCCCGAGTCGTAGGTCGGCGAGCGCTGGATCTCCTCGTAGCCGACCTCGAACACGGCCTCGGGCGCGAACGTGACGCGCTGGCCGGCCTCCGAGCGCACGTACGGCTCCAGCAGGTCGGTGAGGTCGGCCAGCTCCTCGTCGGTGATGCCGGTCGCGACCTTCCCGACGGTGGCGTACGCTCCCTCCCCGTCGTTTGTGTCGTCGTCGGCTCCCTCCGTACAGACGCTCACCTCGAAGGTGCCGAACAGCTCCGCCCGGCGCCCCTCGCCCCACTCGGCGCCGGTGACGACGAGATCCAGCGTCTCCACGTCGGGTTTGCGCTTGAGCCACTCCTTCCCGCGGTTCCCGGGGTCGTACGTCGACTCCGGGCGCTTGAGCATCACGCCCTCGTGGCCCGCCGCCAGCGCCTCGGTCTCGAACGCCTCGATCTCGTCGGCGTCGTCGGAGACCAGCAGCTCGGAGACGCCCTCGTCGAGCACCTCGTGAAGCCGGTCGTGGCGCTCGACGAGCGGGGCGTCGAGCAGGTCGTCGCCGCCGGCGTGCAGGCAGTCGAACGCGCGGAGCTCGACGCGCACCTCCTCGCGCATCCGGTCCACGTCGTGCTTGCGCCGGAAGCGACGGAGGATCTCCTGAAACGGCAGCGGCTCGCCGCCGTCGTCGACGGCGACGGCCTCACCGTCGAGGATCGCCGGGGCCGTCGCGTGTTCGCGGACGTGTTCGACAAGCTCCGGGAGGGCGGCGGTCACGTCCTCCATGTTGCGCGAGTAGATCGAGACGGGGTCGTCCTCGGAGGGTGCAGACCGGTCGGTCCCGTCGGCATCGCCGGCCGCGGCGCCGGCGTCCGCGGACCGATCGGCCCCCTCCTCGTAATGGATCTGCACGCGTGCGCCGTCGTACTTCGTCTCGACGACCGCCTCCTCCCACGACTCCAGCGCGTCGGCGACGGTGCCCGACTGCGCGAGCATCGAGCGGACCGGTCGCCCGACCGACAGCGACACCTCCCGCAGCCCGGCCTCGCCCTCGTCGCGGGCGATCCGGGCGACGCGCCCGTGGTCGTTCGTCACCTGCAGCGCGCGCTCGACGAGCGCGACCAGCTCCTCGGTGCGGTCGTCCTCGTCGCGCTCCTCCGTCGGCGTCGTCACCGACGCGCCGAGGAACGCCTCGGCGGTGGCGTCCCGGAGCGTGCCCGAGCCGACGCCGATCCGCATCTCCCCGAGGACGAGTCGCGCGAGGATCTTCGCCTCGACCGGGCTCGCGCGCGTGAACAGGCCGAACAGCGTGTCCTCGCGGAACGACTCGCTGCCGTCGCCGGTCGCCTCCGCGACGGCGACCAGCTCGTCGTACACCTCGCGGACGGTCAGACCGTTCCCGTTCCCGTTCCCCGCGCCGTCGGCGTCGTCGCCAGCGCCGGCACCGTCGCCGCCGGCGAAGGCGGCGAGGCCGGTCTGGCCGCCCAGTTCGAGGTCGGCGGCGACGGCGCCGATCTCGCCGGTTTCGGCGAGGCGCGCCTCGATGTCGTCGGCGGTGACGTTCGCGCCAGCGGCGCGCGCCAGCGCCGCGTGACACAGCGCCGGGCCGACCGAGAGCGTCCGGCCGTCCCAGCCGGGGAACACGGCCCCGCGGAGGAACCGCGCGACGACCGGGAGGTCGTCGCTCCCGGACGCCGCGTCGCCCTCGGCGGCCGCCAGCGTCTCGGCGACGAGCGCGACGGTCGCGAGGTCGCCGGGCTCGGCGGCCATCGACTCGGCGCGCTCGGCGAACGTTGCGAAGTCCATGCCGGCCCGAAGTCGGGCGGCGAGAATAACTCCGACGACTCGCGCTCGCGGGTGCGGGAGGGGATGCAGGAGCTGGTTCGGGAGCGGGCAACCTCGCCCCCGAGGATCGCCCCGCGACGTTCCCTCAGGACAGCTCGCCGGGCGTCGATTCGAGATCCGCCGCGGTCGGATCGGCGGCGTCCCGTCGGATCGAGAGCTGCTCGTCGAGCCAAAGTTCCTGTCGCTCTCGGCCGCCGATCCCGGCCAGCGGCTCGACCGTCTCCGCGCCGGCGGCGGCGATCCGGCTGAGCAGCCCGCCGCGTTCCTTCAGCGCGTCGCGCATCGGCCGGTCGGCGAACACGATCACGCGCTCGTACTCGTGTTTGCGGACGTGGGAGGCGACATCGCTCACCACCTCCATCGACCACCGCGCCTGCGCGGCCGGCTCCAGCTCGGTGAACTCCCGGTCGACGCCCTCGACCTCCTCGTCGGGGTCGATCACGCCGTGGCGCTCCGAGAGGACGACCCACTCGTCGCAGACGAGCTCGGCGAGCTCGGCCTTCTTGGTGAAGAAGGCCGTCGCGTAGCGATCGACTGCGGTCCCCCGCCCCCGGAACGGACAGGCGCCGGCCTGCACGAGCCCCAACGTCTCCATACGCGACGATCCGGGGGTTCATTTATAAATCTTGGTTCTCGATTACGATAGCAACGAACGGGCTCCCTCGACGGGTTGAAGGACGCCGCGAGTGCATCGGGGACCATGACCGACGCCGACGGGGATCTCGCAGCCAGGGTCCGGAGCGTGTTGGATACCGACCCCGAGGAGTTCCGACGACGGGCGGAGGCGGACGCGGAGACGGTGAAGGCGGAGCTTCGCGACGGGACCTTCGACAACCACCAGTCGATCATCGGGCTGGAGTACGAGTTCTACGCGGTTTCGGAAGGTCGCTGGCGGGAGGGGAGCGACGGCGACGCCGCCGGCGACGCCCACGCGGACGAAGCGATCGCGGCCGACGTGAACGCGCCCCGTCTCAGCAGGGTTCCGCGCCGCCTGTTGGAGCTCATCGGCTTCGAGAAGGAGCTGGGGCTGCACAACGCCGAGATGACGACGAGCCCGCAGCCGCTCAACGCCGCCGGCGTGCGCGCGCAGTCGGCGGAGGTCCGCGCCCGCCTCGAGGCGGCCGAGGAGACGACCGGCGCCGAGGGGATGCGCCTCGTCTCGGACGCGATGTGGACCGTCCCGCCGGTCGGCGAGACCGCCCGCGAGTACCTCGCCGACTCCGTCGAGGACGACGGCGTTCGCATCGCGACCAACATGAGCGACGCCGTGCGCTATCACGCGATGGCGAACGGCCCCGGGGCGGAGTCGTTCTCGATCGACGCCCCTCACGTGGACCTGACGGCGGACACGGTGATGCCCGAGAGCCTCATCACGTCGATCCAACCGCACTACCAGGTCGCGAGCGCGGAGGACATCCCCCGCTATCACACCCTCGCACTCCGGGTCGCCGGGCCGCTGCTCGCGCTCGGCGTCAACGCCCCGTTCTTCCCGGCGGACCTGTACGCCGCCGACGCGACCGCCGAGGACGTCCTCGCCGACGGCTGGCACGAGAACCGGGTCGCCGTCTTCGAGTCCGTCCTCAACGAGGAGGGCGCCGAGAAGGTGACGTTCCCCGAGGACCTCGACTCCGTCGAGGAGGCGGTCGACCGCGTCGCCGCCGACCCGACGATCGTTCCGATGCCCGTCGGGGAGGGCAACCGCTTCGACGACGCGTTCGCGACGCTGCGCCGCAAACACGGCACCTACTGGCGGTGGGTGCGTCCGGTGTTCGAGGGCGCGACCCGCTCGGCGGCGAACGCGCGCATCGAGTTCCGCCCGATCCCCGCACAGCCGACCGTCGGCGACTCGATCGCCTTCCTCGCGGCGTTCGCGGGCCTGATGGAGAGCCTGCCGCGTCGGCGCCACCCCGTGTACGACCTCGACTGGGAGACGGCCCGCGACAACTTCTATGCGGCCGTCCACGACGGCATCGGCGCCGACCTCTCGTGGGTCACGACCGACGGCGTCGAGACGACCGACGCCGACGCGATCTTCGACGACCTGCTGTCGCACGCCGAGGCCGGACTGGAGGACGTCGGCCTCTCCGAGACGGAGGCGAAGTCGTACCTCGAACCGCTGCGCTGGCGTGCCGGGACCGGCGTCACGCCTGCCGCGTGGAAGCGCAGCCGGGTCCGCGACCGACTCGACGACGGCGCCGACCTCGGCGACGCGATCCCCGCGATGCAGCGGGCGTACGTGGAGCGACAGCGCGAGACGCTGTTCGACGGCACGTTCGCGGACTGGTTCGACCAATAACGCCGCCGACGGCGAGCCGTCGCGACTCCGTGCCGGCCTCGGGCAACAGCCGCGTCAAAAGCCGATGTGTGAGGTGGAACTCGGCCCGTCGTCGTCGTCGCGCGCCCCCTCGTGGCGGTAGGTGTAGTCCTCGTCCGCGAGGTACACCGCGCCGTCGTCGACGGCGATCTCGACGGCCGTCAGCGACGTTCCCGCGGCCTCGCCGTTGTCGCAGTCGCCCGAGCAGGTATCGAACATGGAGCCGTGTTTCGGACAGATCACTTCCCCGTCGCGCATCGCCGCGCCCCGGCCGCGGTCGAGGCGCTGGTACTCGTGGGGACAGACGTTCACCCACGCGCGGACGCCGGGGTCCTCGCGACAGCGGACCAGGATCACCTCCCGATCGGTGCCGTGGGGGTCGCTGACGGTGAACAGGTGCGAGCCGCGCTCGGGTACCTCGTCGATCGACGTGATCCGCTCGCCGGGGGCCATCGGCGTCGCGTTCGCCGTCCGGGTGCAAAAACGTCGGTGTCCCGCGGATCCGGGACCGAAGAACCGGGCGTCGGAACCGTGAGAACGAACCGCGCAGTCAGGCCGTGAGCTCGTCGATGTCCTTGTGCTTCGTGACGTCGACGCCCTCGTCGGTCACGACGCACATGTTGATCCCGTTGCCGGAGGCGGTGTCGCGCTCGACGGCCGACTTGATCGCGCGGGCGGCGACGCGCTTCGCCTCCTCGATGGACATGCCCTCGTCGTACTCCTGTTCGAGCACGCCCAGCGCGAACTGCGAGCCGGAGCCGGTGACGGTGTACTCCTCCTCGGTCATGCCGCCGGCCGCGTCGATGGAGTAGATGTGTGTACCCTCGTCGTCGACGCCGCCGAGGATCGGCTGGACGATGAAGAACGCCCCCGAGCGGAGGAGGTTCCCGGTGAGCGTCGACAGCGCCTGCATGCTCATGTCCTTGCCGCGGCGGGTCTCATAGAGGTTCGTCTCGGCCTTCAGCGTCTGGATGAGGTTCTGCGCCGCCGAGACCGACCCAGCGATGGTGAGCGCGCCCGTCGGGTGGATCTGTTCGACCTTCTGGACGTCCTTCGAGGAGACCATCCGGCCCAGCGAGGCGCGCATGTCGGTCGCGAGCACGACGCCCTCTTCGGTCCGCAGGCCGACGGTCGTCGTCCCGGTCTTCATCTCGCCTTCGCCGGTCGCCTGGGCGCGACGCTCGTCGGCGTTGGGGAACTCCCCGAGTTCCGGTCCGAACACGGTTTCGTCGCCGCCGATGGCGTCGAGGTCCGCGAGGTCACTAGATGGTCGCATTGACGCGTGGTTGGGCAGCGCCGCTGATAAATGCACCCTTTGAGGAACCCGATCGGCGGCGACGCCATCGCTCGGTCCCCGGGCCTCGTCGCCATCGCGGGTGGTGATAGCACCGCCGCTCGGAGACGAGAGAATCCGAGAATCCGTCGTCGTCGGCCGTCGGAGACGGCCGTCGGAGCCGCGCCCGTTACTCGCCCCCGTTCGTCGACTCGCCGGTCGCGTCGACGACGGCCTCGTAGGTCTCGCGAATGCGGGAGACTGCGGCTCCCATGGGGAGGCGCACCCCGGCCTTGCGAGTGAGCAGGACCAGCGGGAACGCACAGATCCCCGCGAGCACGGTCAGGTGGTGGATCGCGTGAACGCCAGCGCGGCGGGCGGCTCGGACGGCGTGGGTCATACCGGTATCACCTCGTGGAGCCGTGCCCACTGATAAACGTGTCGGCTCGCCTGATACCGACGATCACAACGCAGTCTTGCGATTCGCCCGTTTGTCGCGGGATCGAGGATCGCCGTCCGGTTCCTGCCGCTGAGAGTCGGACCTTTCGACGGATTGACGCGCGGGTTCGTCATAACTTATGGCGAACCAGCGGGTTCGGTGCGCGTTCCCATCGCGCCGCCCGCGAGCGCGCTGAGCGCGCGCGAGTGCCAACTTTGAACCGGATCTGGTGGCTACCGACAGGGTACAATGAGACAGCGTCGGTCGACGACGACACGCGCGAACGGAACCAACGGGTTATTGTCCGCAGGCCGGGGAGGTGTGCTGTGAGCAACTATCTCGTCGCGTTAGAGGCGGCCTGGTTGGTGCGGGACGTGGAGGCGATCGACGACGCGATCGGCGTGGCGGTCAGCGAGGCGGGCCGGCGTCTCAACGAGGCGAACAAGGAGTTCGTCGACGTGGAGGTCGGCGCGACGCCGTGTCCCGCCTGCGGGGAGCCGTTCGACTCGGCGTTCATCGCCGCCTCGACCGCGCTCGTCGGACTGATGCTGGAGATCGAGGTGTTCAACGCCGACAGCGAGGAGCACGCCACCCGCATCGCCAAAAGCGAGATCGGCGGCGCCCTGCGCGACGTCCCCCTCGACGTGCTCGACGTGATCGAGACGGAAGCCGACGACGAGGACGAGTAGGTCTCGACCGTCCGCGGTGCGGTCCGCGGCGACCGAACGCTTTTTAATAACCTCGGGTAATTATGCGGGTATGGAACTCCCCACGCCGCAGGACCTGCGCGAGCGGCGGACGTCGCTCGATCTGACCCAGAGCGCGCTCGCCGAGCGAGCGGACGTGTCGCAGCCGCTGATCGCCCGCATCGAGGGCGGGGACGTGGACCCTCGCCTGTCGACGCTCCGGCGCATCGTCGAGGCGCTCGACGAGGTCGAGGGCGGGGTCGTCCGCGCCCGCGACATCATGCACGAGTCGGTGATCAGCGTCGCGCCCGACCACTCCGTCCGCGAGGCCGTCGACCTGATGGAGGAGGAGGCGTACTCCCAGCTCCCGGTGATCCAGAACGGGACGCCCGTCGGGTCGATCTCCTTCTCGGACGTGAACCAGGCCGGCGAGGACGCCGCGGATCTCCCGGTCAGCGAGGTGATGTCGGAGTCGTTCCCGCCGGTGAGCCCGGACGCGACCGTCGACGAGATCCGGAACCTGCTGGAGCACTACAAGGCGGTCGTCGTCACCGACGGCGGCGACGCCGTCGGGATCATCACCGAGGCGGACCTGGCGGCGCAGTTGTCCTGAAGCGGCTTTGTTGGGTTCCGCCATCACTACCGGGACCAGTGCAGTAGTTCGGTAGAGACAGAGGATCTATTCAGCAAGACAATTTCAGGGATGTGCCGTTACAGCGTTCCGCGAATCCGATGGTTGGTCGCCCTACGACAGGTGGCGGCCACGGATCGCGTTCCGGTCGTCGGAAAATACTGTCTCATACGCGGCGAGGCCGACGAAGAGCACCGTGAGCGCAGCGAGCACGGCGATCGCAGTGACCTGTCCCGAGACAAAGATGAGTGCGAAGGCGAGGCCCGCCACTAGCAGCCGGGCGACGCTCACCGTCCCGTGGTCGTGGTACCGCCACGCGTTATGACCGAGCAAGTAGAGCGCACACCCCCCGCACAGTCCAACGGCAGCGACGAGTCCGAGTGGTTCGCCGACGTGTGCGAGCGTCTGTTCGATCCCGAGGGCGACGAAAATGATGCTCCCGACGATCGGGAGATGTAGGACGCTGTACGAATCGCGCGCCAGGCGTGTCTGTGCGTGGTCGCTCACGTCTGCGAGTTTCTGCCCGGCGGCGAGGATGATATAATCGAAGTACAGCCACCACAGCGAGACGGCGAGCACGAAGCCGAGGAGCACGGCAAGCACCACCATCGGCCCGCTGGTCAGGGCGTCCACCCCGACGGCGACACCGATTGCCACGATAGACTCACCGAGCGCGATGATCATGATGAGCTGGTACCGTTCGACAAAGTGCCCGACATCGACCGTGAACCCTTCGACACCGCGGACGAACACGATACCGTAATCGATTGCGAGGGCAGCGATCCAGAGGCCGCTCGCCAGCGGGCCAGTCACGAAACTGGCCGCCACGAGCAACGCCGGCCCGCCGAGGAAGCCGGGCGCAACCCGCACCACCGCCGCACGTGTTTCGGCTGGCGCGGTCCGGACGTACAAGAGGACGTGGAGGACGCGAACGACGAAGTATGCGACGCCGTACACGAGGGCCGTCTCACCGAATGCACCGGGAATCGAGAGTGCCACGACGACCATCGCGGCCATCGCGGTGAAGAGGAGCAGCCGCTCGACGACGTTCTCTTCGGCTGCTGCAGCACCCGTCAGCCACGTGTAACAGACCCACGCCCACCAGACTGCCGCGAGGATCGCCGCGCCGCGCGCGAGGCCCGCCCACGTGAGATGCGCGACGAGAAATCCCGTGACCTGGGTGAACGCGAACACGAACACGAGATCGAAGAAGAGCTCCACTGTTGAGGCGGCTTTGCCCTGCTCACTCACGTCGGTCGGGTCCGGGTCGAACGACGCCGACGAATCACTCGTACTCATACGTGTCTTCTGTAAACCTCGACGGGAGTGTTGCATAAAACCAGTCGGCGACCAACCGGCGTGCAGGCACGGGGGCGACAGCACTCCACTCACCGAAACACGACGCCTCTCTCCATACCGCTGAATCCGTCCGAGTTTCGTAACCGATACGCAGCGCGTAGCCAACGGCTGTTTCAGCGGTAGATGGCTCGAATAAGTGGAGACCAACGGAGCCCCTGAGCCCGGAATCAACCCGCGGCCCGGAGCCGCGACCGCTACAGCGAGTTCTTGATCTTCTCGAAGAAGCCCTCGCTCACGTCGATCTCCTCGCCGCCGGCCTCCGCGAACTCCTTGAGCGCCTCGCGCTGCTCGCTCGTGAGGTCGTCGGGCGTGACGACCTGCACCTGGACGTAGAGGTCACCGTTGCCGCGCCGACGCAGGCGGGGCATCCCCTTGCCCTTCAGACGGAACGTCTCGCCGCTCTGGGTGCCGGCGGGCACCTCGAACTCGACGCTGCCGTCGAGCGTCTCCAGCTGGATCGTGTCGCCGAAGACGGCCTGCGGGAACGAGACGGGCTCGGTGAGGTGGAGGTCGGCGCCGTCGCGCTCGAAGCGGTCGTCGCCCTCGACGCGCACCTCGATGAGCAGGTCGCCATCGCGGGCGCCGGGCTCCCCGGGGGCGCCCTCGCCGTCCATCCGGAGCGTCTGGCCGTCCTGAATGCCCGCGGGCACGTCCACCGTGAGGGTGGTCTCCTCGCGGGTGATCCCCGAGCCGTCACAGACGGCGCAGTCCTCGGAGTACAGCTCGCCCTCGCCCTCGCAGTTGGGACACGCGCCCCGCTGCTGGACGCGCCCGAGCGGCGTCTGCTGCACCTGGGTCACCTGCCCGCGGCCGTCACACTGCGGACACGTCCGCACGTCCGCGTCCTCCGGGTGACCCGAGCCGCCACACTCCTCACAGCGCGTCGGGCGCGCGACGGAGAACTGCTTCGTGATGCCGTCGTGGGCCTCCTGCAGTGTGATGTCCAGGTTCGTTCGGAGGTCCTTGCCCGGCCGCGGGCCGCCGCGGCCGCCGCCCCCGCCGCCGAAGAACTCCTCGAAGATGTCGCCGAGGCCGCCCATGCCGCCGCCGCCCATCCCGCCACCCATTCCGCCGCCGCCGAAGGGGCCGCCACCCATGCCCCCGCCGGCGCCGCCCGGGCCGCCGTCGAAGCCGCCGCGCTTCTCGGCCTGCTCGAACTGGTCGTGGCCCATTCGGTCGTACGCCTGCCGCTTCTCCTCGTCCGTGAGGACCTCCTTGGCCTTCTTGACCTTCTTGAACTTCTCCTCGGCGTCGGGCTCGTCGCTGACGTCGGGATGGTACTCGGTGGCCTTCTGGCGGTACGCCTGCTTGATCTCCTCCTCGGAGGCGTCCCGCGAGACCCCGAGCACGTCGTAGAAGTCCTCGCTCATTGGTTGTTCGTTGGTTGGTCGCTCGTGCTATTTCAATCGCGTGGCTCGCGGAGGGACTGATCGGGGCCGTGTTCGACCGATCCCGTTCGGATGTTTACCGAGTAGCGAGGACTGTCGCGCCGGAATTTATAGGAAATAATTTCTCCTTCCAGCCTGCTCTGTCGAAATCCCCGATCTGTGATCGATTTAATTGAGCGCGATTCACCATACTGCTCGTTCCTGCCGAGGCGTCAGCTCTCGGGTGCGTAGGCATTGGCCCAGTCGTAGAGGTCCTCGAAGATGGACGTCAGCGCGTGTGTCTTCTCCGTGGCGACGTACTCCACCCGCGGCGGCACCTCGTCGTAGGAGTGACGCTCGACGTACTCAGCCTCCGTAAGTTCAGCCAGCCGATTCGACAGCGTGGTCGAGGAGATGTCCAGCCGCGCCTCCAGATCCTTGAACCGGAGGCCTCCTTCGCTGAACGCGAACTCGTACATGATGGCGAGCGTGTACTTCTTGCCGAACAGTGAGAGTACGTCCCGGACGCCGCTCTCCGCCTGGAGGTCCTCCAGGCGCGCGCAGTCATCGTCTGGGCGCGACAGCCCCTCGACATCGGTGGACTCTACCATGGAATCGCTCTACTCTCTGGAGCAATAACACTTTTCTTAGTGGACTGATGGGATTTACTCCGGGAGACCGTAGTTACTCCAATACTCTATACTCAACAGCTTATAACTCCAGAGTATAGAGTTAGGGCTGCGATGAAACCGACGATTCACGAGACTGCGCTCGTTATGAGCGCCTCCGGCGGTATCGACACGGAACTACCGCCAACCTCCATTACGGGGGCGTCAGATGCGTAGCGACCGCATCCTCGTCTACGGCGCGTACGGCTACACCGGACGGCTCGTGACGGAACAGGCCGTCGCGGACGGTCTCGACCCCATCGTCGCCGGCCGATCCGCCGGGAAGGTCGAGTCGCTGGCGGCCGCCCACGGTCTCGACCACCGCGTTTTCGCAGTAGACGACCACAGTGTGGCTGCGGACGCGCTCGCTGACGTGGCGGTCGTCCTCAACTGCGCCGGACCGTTCGCCCGGACCAGCGACCCGCTGGTCGACGCCTGCATCCAGACGGGCACCCACTACCTCGACATCACGGGCGAAATCGAGGTGTTCGAGGCCATCGCCGCACGCGATACCGAGGCGGAGGCCGCCGGCGTGACGCTCCTACCGGGGGTCGGCTTCGACGTGGTGCCGACCGACAGCCTCGCCGCCCACTTGGCCGAGCGGCTCCCCGACGCGACCCATCTCGAACTCGGCTTCCAGGGCCTCGACGAACTCTCGCCCGGCACCGCCCACACCGCCATCGAATCGCTCGGTGACAGCGGGACGGTCCGCCGGGACGGCGAGCTGGTGGATGTGCCGGTCGCACACGATCTCCGGACCATCGACTTCGGTGACGGTCCGACGGCCGCCGCGACCATCCAGTGGGGCGATGTCTCTACGGCATACCACACGACCGGCATCCCGAACGTGATCGTCTACGCCGCCCAACCGGAGGCGACGATCCGGTTCGTGCGTCTGTCGAACCGGCTGGGGTGGCTGTTCGGGAGCAACCCTGTGCAGTCCGTACTGCACGGTCTCGTCGATCGGTTCGTCGACGGGCCGAGCGAGGCCGCTCGCCGCGAGGAGTCGATGTACGTCTGGGGACGGGCGACGAACGGTGAGGAATCGGTCGTTTCGCGGCTAGTGACGCCGGAGTCGTATCTGTTCACCAGCCACAGCGCGCCCCACCTGGCCGCCCGCGTCCGCGACGGCGAGGCTCCCGTCGGCTTCCAGACGCCTGCCAGTGCGTTCGGCCCTGATGTCGCATTCGATGTCAACGGCGTGGAGCGGACAGACGAGTGACGGCGACGGCGGGATATAAGCAACCCTACTTACTGGCTGTTTCACCACATATCGTCTCGAAGTAATAAGATTTCAACACCCCCTCTCGGTCCTATCCGCCCGTCCGTCGGCCTCTCCCTCCCCAGCCGACTCGCTCGGTCGCTATCGCTCCCTCGCTCGCCCCTACATCAGAGCTCGCTCTGATGCGCTCACACTCGCTTCGCTCGCGTGAACCTCGCACGCTTCCGGCCGACACGGCGGTCGGCCGGCGCGCGCCACCGCACGGGTGGAGCCGTCGCTTCCGGGCTCGAAGGTGGAGTCCGTCGGAAAACGGGGCGGCTACCGACTCGGAGGGGTACTCGTCGCTGTTCTCGTCCTCTTCATAACCCTCGCTTCGCTCCGTTTCTGAAACTACGAAGGACTCGCTTCGCTCGTCTTCCGAGTGGACGACTTGTCAGACGCTTACGCGTCCTCCTCGTCGTCCACTTCAGAAACCTCGTTCCACTCGGTTTCTGAAACTACGAAGGACTCGCTTCGCTCGTCCTTCGAGTCTCGGACGGGACGAGTCTACGACTCGTCCTCGTCCTCGACGTTCACGAGAGCGTTGCTCTCGTGAGCAGACGAGAACGACGACTACTCGTCGTCGTTCTCGTCTACGTCCTCGAAGTCGGCGTCGACGTAGTCCTCGTCGTCGCCGTCGGCGGCCGCGCCCGCGCCGGGGCCCTGACCGCCCATGCCGCCCATGCCGCCCGGACCGGCGCCCGCGGCACCTTCGGGACCGCCCGCGCCGCCGGGGCCGGCCTGGGCCTGCTGCTGGTACATCTGCTTGCCGATCTCCTGGAGCGCCTCCGAGAGCGACTCGGTGGCGTCCTCGATCTCCTCGGTCTCGGCGTCCTCGTCGGCGAGCACGTCCTCCAGCGCCTCGATCTCCTCGCGGATGTCGGACTCGAGGTCGTCGTCGATCTCCTCCTCGTTCTCCTCGAGGAGCGTCTCGGCGCGCTGAACCGCGCTCTCGGCCTCGTTGCGGGCCTCGATGCGGCGGCGACGCTCCTCGTCCTCCTCGGCGTGCTGTTCGGCCTCCTCCTGCATCTGCTCGATCTCCTCGTCGGAGAGGCCGACGCCGCCCTCGATGGTGATCGACTCGGCGTTGCCCGAGCCCTGGTCCTCGGCCTCGACGTTCACGATGCCGTTCTCGTCGATGTTGAACGACACCTCGATCTGCGGGGTGCCCGCGGGGGCCGGCGGGATGCCGGTGAGCTGGAACTCGCCGAGCAGCTCGTTCTCCTCGGCGATCTCGCGCTCGCCCTGGAAGACGCGCACCTGCACCGAGGTCTGGTTGTCGGCGGCGGTGGTGAAGATCTTCGACTCCTCGGTCGGGATGGTCGTGTTCTTCTCGATGAGGCGCTCGAAGAGGCCGCCCTTCACCTCGATCCCGAGCGACAGCGGCGTCACGTCGAGCAGGACGAGGTCGTCCACGTCGCCCGAGAGCACGCCGCCTTGGATGGCTGCGCCCAGCGCGACCGCCTCGTCGGGGTTGACGTTCTTCTTCGGCTCGGTGCCGAGGATCTCCTCGACCTTGTCCTGCACCTGCGGCATCCGGGTGGAGCCGCCGACGAGGATCACCTCGTCGATGTCGGCGGCGTCGTAGCCGGCGTCCGCGAGCGCCTGCTCGGTCGGCTCGACGGTGCGCTCGATGAGGTCGGCGGTGATGCTCTCGAACGTCGCGCGGGTGATCTCCGTCTCCAGGTGGACCGGGCCGGAGTCGGTCGCCGTGATGAACGGGAGGTTGACGCTGGCCTGCTTGCGCGAGGAGAGCTCGATCTTCGCCTCCTCGGCGGCGTCCTTCAGGCGCTGGAGCGCCTGCCGGTCCTCGCGCAGGTCGATGCCGTGCTCGTTCTCGAACTCGTCGGCGAGGTGGTCGATGATCGCCTCGTCCCAGTCGTCGCCGCCGAGGTCGTTGTCCCCGTTCGTGGCGACGACCTCGTAGACGCCGCCGCCCAGGTCGAGCACGGACACGTCGAAGGTGCCGCCCCCGAGGTCGTACACCATCACCGTCTGGTCGGACTCGTCGTCGAGGCCGTACGCCATCGACGCCGCGGTCGGCTCGTTGACGATGCGCTCGACGTCGAAGCCGGCGATCTCGCCGGCGTCCTTCGTCGCCTGGCGCTGCTTGTCGTTGAAGTACGCCGGGACCGTGATGACCGCCTTCTCCACGTCGTCGCCGAGGTACTCCTCGGCGTCGCGCTTGATCTTCTGGAGGATCATCGCCGAGATCTCTTGGGGCGTGTAGTCCTCCCCGTCGATCTCGACGGAGTAGTCCTCATCGCCCATGTGCCGCTTGATCGACTGGATCGTGCGGTCGGGGTTCTGGACGGCCTGGTTCTTCGCGGGCTTGCCGACGAGCCGCTCGCCGTCGTCGGTGAACGCGACGACGGACGGCGTCGTTCGGTCGCCCTCGCCGTTCACGATGATCTCTGGGTCGTCCCCCTCCATCACCGCGAACGCCGAGTTCGTGGTCCCGAGGTCGATCCCGAGGATCTTGTTGGTCGCCATCTTGGCCCCGAATAGCGCCGCGAGTCCGTTAAACGTTACTAGACAGAGCGTACCGCGGTCTCCCTCTACACCGCCGCAGTATTGCGATTACCCCGCCGACGGATTCGACCGAGTGGCAACGCTTATCACGAACCGCGAATCCAGACCGGATCCCCCCGGTCGCTCGACCCGGTTACTCCAGTGCCCCCGGCCCGTCGCGCAGCACAGCGACCGCGTCCGCGACGATCGATTCCCGTCCCGCCGACGCGAAGCACTCGTGGCCGCCGTCGTACAGCCGGATCCTGTCGGCCGGCAGTCGCTCGCCGATGGCGTCGACCCCGACGAGGCCGTCGGTCAGCGTACAGAACGCGACCTCCTCGTCGCCCGCGGCCGGCAGCGACGACTGCGCGCGGCGGACCTCCCGCACGAACGACGGCGACAGCCCGTTGGACCCGCGTTCGCTCGGCTCCGCGAGCCCGCCGAGCGTCTCGCGGTCCGGCTCCACCGATGTGAGTTCCCTGTCCGTCGGGAGGACTCCGAGCACGCGGAACGGGATCCGTTGACTCGGATGCAGCCCCCACCACGGGCTGAGGTGGACGGCGCGCTCGGGCAGCACGCCGGCGTCGATGGCGTGGGCGGCGATCAGTCCGCCGGTACTGTGTGAGAGCACGCGGTCCGCGCCCGGTCCGTCGTCGACGGCGGCGGCGAGCGGGTCGAGGTACTCGCGCTCGAAGCGACTGACGTTCGTCGGGATCTCGACGGCGCGGGTGCGGAACCCGGCCTCGGCGAGGGTGTCGAGCAGCCAGCCGACCGCGGGCTGTGCGGGCGTGTTTCCCCACCCCATCACGAACCACAGGGGGTCGCCGTCGGCGGGACCGTGGACGGTGACGTTCACACGACCGCATCTCGCGGCGGCGACAAAACGGTACGCCTACTCGCCGTCGCTAACCGTCACCTGGGCCGCTTCGATCACCTTGTCGGCCATCTCGTACCCCTGCTTGTACACGTCGGCGATGGTACCCTCCGGCTGCTCGGAGTCGACCCGCATCATCACCTCGTGGCGCTCGGGGTCCACCTCCTGTCCCGACTCGGGGTCGATCACCTCGACGTTCTCCTCGGCGAGGATCCGGTCGAACGTCTCCAGCGTGGACTCGACGCCGGGGCGGATGTCAACGTCCTCCTCTTGGTCGAGCGCGCGCACGAGGTTGTCCCGAACCTCGGTGAGGCGGCTCACGAGCGACTCGGTCGCGCGCGCCTTCTCCTGCTCCTGGCGCTTCTTCGCCCGCTTCTTGTAGTTCTGGAAGTCCGCCTTCGTCCGACGCAGGCTCGACTCCAGTTCCTCCACGCGCTCTGTGGACTCGACGGCCTCGCGTTCGAGGGCGGCGACCTCCGCCGCCAGCGCGTCGTCGTACCGGGCGACCTCGTCGGCCAGCGCGGTCTCGGTCACGTCGTCGCCGTCGCGCTCGGTCGACTCCTGGCGCGCGTCGGCGGCCGCCGTGTCGCCTGCGGCGTCTGTCGCGTCCTCCGGGTCGTCGTGTCCGGCGTCGGCCTCCTCGCTCATACCCCATCGAAGCGGTCGCGCGGAAATACGGATTGCGGATCCGGGCGTGGCCGTCCCCGACGACGGACCGTCCTCCGCGTCGCCCTGCTCGTCGTCGGTGCCGTCCTACTCGTCGCCGCCATCGCCGCCGGCGTCCGCGGCGGATTCGGCCGCGTCTCGGAGGTCGTCGATCCGGCTCGACAGTATCGACAGCGCCGCGTCGGCGTCCATGTACCCCTGGTCGTACTCCTCGTACACGTCGTCGGCGCCCGCCAGGAACGCCGCGACGGCTTCGTGCATCCCCGCTCCGATGCTGTCTCCCTCGCCGTCACCCGCGCCGTCGCCGCCGTTCTCGTCGCTCATACGCGTCGCTTCGGCGGTCCGCCTTGTGTGGCTTGCGGGCGAGGCGGGGCGACGGTCAACGCGGTCCTCGCGAACCGGACGGGCTGACGGTCCGTCGCGTCGGTCACTCGTCCGCGTCGGCGACGCACACTATCCCGGTGCCGTCGAGCGAGAACCGGTACCCGGCGTAGGTGAACCGCGCCTCCGCTCCGGTCTCCGGGACGCAGATCCTGTCGAGCGCCGAGGGGTCGACCGAGTAGTGGAGGGCCGGAAGCGTCTCCGGGGGAGCCTCGCGAAGCGCGGAGACGATCAACGGGACGAGCAGGCTGGGGGGCGTCGCGTCCGGGTCGAACGTGCCCCGATAGGTGGCCGTCTCCGGGTCGTACCGAAGGACGGTGTCGCCGTCGCCGACCGTCAGGCCGGACTGGCCCGGTCGATCCGCGTCGCGATCCTCGTCTGTCATCCGGAGGCGCGTGTCGAGTCGCCGGGGGCGGCGAGTTCCCCGGCCACGCGCTCGATCCGCTTGAGCGACTCGAGCGTCCCGGGTTCGAACCCCTCGAACCGGACCGTCCCTGCGTCGGGATCGTAATCGATCACGCCGCGATCGGCCAGTTTCGGAAGGTGGACGTGCCTCAGCGTGACCGACACCTGATCGACGACAGCGGGGTCGACGGAGCCCTCGCGGTCGGTGGCCTCCGTGCCCCCTCGCTCCCCCTCGACGGCCTCCACCGACGCGACGGCGGCGGCGAGCCGTCCGACCGTGATATCGCCGGTTCCAGTCCGGTTCCGGAGATACCGGAGGACCGTCCGCCTCCGTCGGTCTTCGATCAACGCGAACACGTCGTCGGTCGTCTCTCCGCGTGCTGTCGTCACGCTTCGACCGAGAACGTCCGATAAAAAAGTGGTTCTGACGGACCCGTCGAAAGGGTCAGTGACTCCCCTTCAGGGCGGTACGGACCGCGTCCGTCAGCGTCGTGACGACCCGTTCCCCGTCCCGGTCGCGGGTGACGAGTTCGTCCTCCGCCAGCCGGCACAGGTGGTGACAGACCGTGCTCGGCGCGCGGTCGAGCCGTTCCGCAAGCTCGCTCACGGTGGTCGGCTCGTTGCGCCACACGGAGTACAGCACGGTCCGACTCGCACCGTCGGCGAGCGCGGCCTCCAGCGTCCGGCTCCGTTCCCCGGACAGCGCGGGGAACAGTCGCTTCTTCCCGCGGATCTTCTCCGTCTCGACCAGTCCCTCGCGTTCGAGGACTCGGCCGTGGTACCGGACGGTCGACACCGGCTCGCCGACGGCGTCGGCGATCCCGGCGAGGTGGATGCCGGGCGAGTCGGCGACCGTGTCGTGCATCCGGCGGCGCGTCTCGTGGTCGAGCGCGTCCGAGCCGTCGCCCCCGAACCGGCTGTACCCCGCGACGGGGATCAGCACGTGCGGCGAGTCGGCTACCGCCGCCGTGGTTCGCGTCGCGATCGTCCGCACGTCCGTCGTGACCGCGTCGCCGGAGGAGTCGACGGAACCGTCGATCGTCCGTCCGGCGTCGATCGTCCTCCCGGCGTCGTTCGAGCCGCCGGCGGCGGGGGCGGGCGCGGCTCCCGACAGGTAGGTCGCGGGGAGCGCGCTCGCCGGCCCCGCGATCGCGACGCCGACGGCGACGAGCACGAGCACGAACGTCGCGCGTGGCCGCGGTGTTCGGGTCATGGTTCGATACCGGGCGGAGCGCCCCGTCCGCTCGGGGCGCTGCCCGAACGGGGATATCGAACGGTCGAAGATAAACGGACCTGCCGAACGGCTTCCGAACGGGTACAGGGTGGTTACCGTTCGCACGGTCGACCCCCGACGGCGGACTTATGCGCCCCGGAGACCCATCCCCGGCCGTGTCGTCGGTCACGCTCACCTACGAGGACGGGACTGTCCGGGTCGCCGGCGCGGCCGCCGCCGGCGTCGACCCCGACGGCCTCCCGGGCGTCGAGACGGACGCGCGTTCGGACGCCCGCCGCGCGCCCGCCCACCGCTACCGCGAGATCCGCGACGCCCTCCGCGACCGCGGCCGCGACGTGGACGACCGCGTGCTCGATCTCCCGCCGCTCCCGCCGCTCGACTCCGGCTACACCCTCCGCGAATACCAGCGCGACGCGCTCGAGGCCTGGGAGGCGAACGACCGCCGGGGGGTGCTCGAACTCCCGACCGGGAGCGGGAAGACGGTGATCGCGCTGGCGGCGATCGCGGCCGCGGGGACGCCGGCGCTCGTCGTCGTCCCGACCGTCGACCTGCTGGAGCAGTGGCACCGCGAACTCTCCGCGACGTTCGACGTGCCCGTCGGCCGCCTCGGCGGCGGCGAGCAGACCGTCGAGGCGCTCACTGTCGCCACGTACGACTCGGCGTACCTCCGCGCCGACGAACTGGGCGACCGCTTCGGCCTGCTCGTCCTCGACGAGGTCCACCACCTCGGCGGCGAGGGGTACCGGGACATCGCGCGGCTGTTCGCCGCGCCCGCGCGTCTGGGCCTGACGGCGACGTTCGAGCGCCCCGACGGCGCCCACGAGGCGGTCGCCGAGTTGGTCGGCCCGGTCGTGTACGATCTCGACCCCGACGACCTCGCCGGCGACCACCTCGCCGACTACGAGGTCCGCCGGATCGAGGTGGAGCTGTCGGGGGCGGAGCGCGAGCGCTACGAGGAGGCGCAGGGGACCTTCGTCGACTACGTCCGCGACGCGGGTATCCGGTTCACCTCCGGCTCGGACTACCAGGAGCTCGTGAAGCGTTCGGGGAACGATCCGCGCGCCCGCGAAGCGCTGCTCGCCAAGCAGCGCGCCCGCGAGGTGATGATGAACGCCGACGCGAAGCTCGACCGGCTCGGCCGCATCCTCGACCGCCACCGCGGCGAGCGCGTCATCGTCTTCACCGCCCACACCGCGCTCGTCTACCGCATCTCCGAGCGGTTCCTGATCCCCGCGATCACCGCCGAGACCGGGACCGAGGAGCGCCGGGAGACGCTCTCGCGGTTCCGCGAGGGCACCTACTCGCGGGTCGTCGCGGCGAACGTGCTCGACGAGGGCGTCGACGTGCCCGAGGCCAGCGTCGGCGTCATCCTCTCGGGCAGCGGTTCGGAGCGGGAGTTCACCCAGCGGCTCGGCCGGATCCTTCGCCCCGGGGCCGACGGCGCGAAGACGGCGACGCTGTACGAACTCGTGACGAACGAGACGGCCGAGGAACGGGTCGCGCAGCGGCGTCGGTAGCGACACACACGGCTGCGTCGGTGGCGACACGCGCGAACACTGGACTCAGACGATCTCGACGCGCATCGACCCGCTCCCGCTGAACGATTCGAACGACAGCGAGGTTTCGAGCGTCGCCTCGGTTCGCTCGCCGGGAGCGAGGGTCACGTCCCGAGAGACGGTTTCCTCCCGCTCCTCGCCGTCCACGGTGGCGGTCACGGTCGCGACAATGGTGCCGGTTCGCTCCTCGCCGCCGCGGTTCTCGACGGTGACACGGACGAGGAGGTCGCCGTCGTCGCCCTCCACGTCGGTGAAGTCGGTGATGACGAGTCCCTCGCCGGGCCCCGCCGTCGCCTCCGGCGAGCGGGGCGGCGTCAGCGGGCCGGACGGGTCCCCAGCGGCCGTGCAGCCGGCGAGCGCGGCGACGCCGCTGGCGGCGGCGAGGCGTGCGCCCGTCGCGAGCAGGCGCCGGCGGTTCACGTCGACCCGGTTTCGCGGATCCGGCATGAACCTTGTCCATCGCGGCGTCCCGGAGTGCGGACGGGGGAACGACACCGCCGCCGCTTTATCGGCCGGGCCGGTACACTCGGCGACGACCGTGATCACGAAGGACCTCCTGCGGGTCAGCCGCCGCGGCGGCTATCGGCCGCAGTTCGTCGCCGGCGACTCCGACGCCCGTCGCCTCGCCGCGCGCGTGTTCGGCGTCTACCAGGGACACGTCGGCGAGCGCCGGAGCGACCTCGACGAGTCGCTGGAGGCGCTCGAACGGGAGGCCGACGACTACAAGCTCGTGCGCGGGTTCGCCGCCCTCCTCGACCGCGAGGCGGTCTTCGAGACGCGCGCCCCGCTCCCGCCCCGGCGCGCGCGCCGGGTCGCCTTCGAGGCCGCGGAGGCGGTCGGGGTCGCCGACGCCGACGACCGGGCGACGGCGCTGGATCGCGCTGGCGACCGTCTCGGCGTCGACCCCGACGAGATCGAGGCGTCGCTGTACGCCGACCGCGACGCGAACCGGGTGCTCGCCGACTTCGACCCGCGCTGGGGTCCCGAGGAGCTGCTCGTCCAGTACGACCTCTCGCTCGCCCAGACGGCGCTGTTCGACGCGACTGAGGTTCGCGTCCGGTCGAGCGACCCGAAGGCGCTCGTCTCGGCAGCCAAGCGCCTGGGCCTCCTGTACGAGATCCGCGTCCGCGACGGCGACGGGCCGACCGACCGCGAAGTGGTGATCACCGGCCCCGACGCCCTCTTTCGCCGGACGCGACGCTACGGCACCGCCTTCGCCCGGCTCCTGCGCACTGTTGCCGCGACCGCCGACGAGTGGACGCTTTCGGCCGACATCGACGACCGCGGGCGCGAGTACCTGCTGGAACTCGACGACGAGGACGTGTCCGTCCCGGGCGTCGAGCCGCTCGCGGAGCCGGCGTTCGACTCCGGGGTCGAGGCGGACTTCGCCGCCCGGTTCCGGGCGCTGGACCTCGACTGGGACCTCACCAGGGAGCCCGAGCCGCTCCGCGTCGGCGCGAGCGTGATGATCCCCGACTTCGCGTTCGAGTACCGCCACGCCGACTTCCGCGTGTTCTTCGAGGTGATGGGCTTCTGGACGCCCGAGTACGTCGAGAAGAAGCTCGCCCAGCTGGCCGACGTGGAGGACGTGGAGCTCGTCGTCGCCGTCGACGAGAGCCTCGGCGTGGGCGAGGAGATCGCCGCCCGCGACCACCGCGTCGTCACCTACTCGGGGACCGTCCGCGTGAAGGACGTGGTCGACGTGCTCCGGGAGTACGAGGCCGACCTCGCCGACGAGGTGACCGCCGGCCTCCCCGACGAGCTGGCCCCCGAGGGCGACGTGGTCGCCGTCGCGGACGTGGCCGCCGAGCACGGTGTTCCGGTCGACGCGCTGGAGGACGTTGCGTTCCCGGAGCACCGCCGGCTCGGCGGCACGCTCGTGCGACCCGCGGTGCTGGACCGCGTGGGCGAGGAGATCGAGGCCGGGATGTCCCTGTCGGAGGCGGAGATCGTCCTCGACGACGCCGGGCTCACCGACGCGAGCGCGTCGCTGTCTGCGCTCGGCTACCGCGTCGAGTGGGAGGGGCTGGGCGGGGGGACGGTGCGCGAGAAGGGAGACGACTGAGCGAAGAGACGGTCCTCGAGAAGGAGGACGACCCGGAGTGACCGCCGTCTAGAGCTCCGGCAACTCCTCCTGATACCCCTTCGGCACGACCGATCGGAGCTCGTCGTACAGGTACAGTCCCACGCCGATGGGTACCTGCCCGCCCGCGAGCTCGTGGGTCGCGATCAGGTACCCCCAGTCGCCGTCCCACTCGGGGAGGTCCTGGTCGTGGCCCGCGGCGAACGCCGTCGCCTGCCCCGGCGACAGTTCGATGACGTTCCTCGTCGCGAGGTGGCCCCACTTCCTGACGGCCGTCGTCGTCGGCTTCCAGTGCTCCTGGCGCGTGCGAAGCACCGTCATTCCGACGCCCTCGCACTCCTGCGGGCTGGGGAGGTCGTCCGCGAAGACCCAGATCTTCCCCTTCCCCTTCTCCCAGAAAGTGTGACCCGCGAACGTCTCCGGCTCGATCCCGAAGCGTTCCTCCCACCAGTCGAGTACCTCCGCGCGGGTCGCTCGTCCCTCCACCTCGCGCTCGTCGGCGGTCGCGGGGAGGCGATCGAACTGGCTCCCGTCGTTGCCGGGGGCGCCGTCGCCGTCGGACTCGTCCGTCATGCTCCCACCTCCGACCCAGTGTCGGCCTCCGCTCCCTCCCGCTCACCGCCCCCGCCGACACGCAACTTCGCGAGGAAGAACCCGCCCGTGTCGTTGTGGTGGGGGTACACGCGCGTTGCCCGCGTCACCTGCCGGTCGTACTCCTCGCCCTTCCACTCCGTGACCCCCGAAACCGACTCCAGCGGGCAGTCCCACTCGACTACTCGGCAGTCCTCGTCGCGGAGCACGTGATCCAGCACTGCCTCGTTCTCCTCGGGCGCGAACGTGCACGTCGAGTAGACGACCGTGCCGCCGGGCCGGGTCGCCTGCACCGCCCGTCGGAGGACCCCCTTCTGGATGCCCGCGACCTCGTGGACGTGATCGAGCGTCCAGGTGTCGAACGCGTCCGGGTTCTTGCGGATCGTCCCCTCACACGAACAGGGTGCGTCGACGAGCGTCGCGTCGAACTCGTCGAAGCCGAAGCCGTTGAGCGAGTAGTTGCGGGCGTCCTGCTGATCGACGACGAGGTTCGTCACGCCCAGCCGCTCTGCGTTGTGCCGCAGCGCCGAGAGGCGCCCGAGGCTGGTGTCGTTGCCGACGAGTATCCCGGCGTCGTCCATCAGCGCCGCGAGGTGGGTGGTCTTGCTCCCCGGCGCGGCGCAGGTGTCCCACACACGCGTCCCGGGATCGGGGTCGAGCGCGATGGCGGGGAGACACGACACCTCCTCCTGCCCGTGGACCCAGCCGTGGGCGTACGGCCACGTCGTCCCCGGCGAGCGGTCGGCCATCCGGAACAGGCCGTCGTGCCAGTCGACGCGCTCGTAGTCGGTTCCCTCCTCGTCGAACGCGCGGGCGACGCGGTCGGCGTCGGTCGCGAGCGTGTTGACGCGCACGACCGACGGGAGCGGCCGGTCGCAGGCGGCCCGGAACGCCGCCTCGTCGTCGACGAGTGGGGCGTATCTGTCGAGCACGCCGCCGTCATCGTTCATACGCACGGGTTCGCGTCGCCGCGGTTGTCCCTTTCGGACGCCGGCGCGACCTAGGTTTATGACCGAGAGCGGTCGAGTACGCGTATGGGACACATCGACGTGGTCTCCGAGCGCGAGTTCGACGACCCGGTGCTCGTGGAGGGGTTCCCCGGCGTCGGGCTGGTCGGAAAGATCGTCGCCGACCACCTCGTCGAGACGCTCGACACGGAGCTGTACGCGACCGTCCACTGCGACGGCCTGCCCGCGGCGGCCGCCTACGCCGCCGGCGACCGCGCGGTCACGACGCCCGTGCGCCTGTACGCCGATCCGGACTCCGACCTGTTGATCCTCCAGTCGGACGTGCCCGTCTCCCCGGACGCCGCCGAGGAGTTCGCCGGCTGCATCGAGGGGTGGTTTCGCGAGGAATCCGTGACGCCGCTGTACATCGCGGGGCTTCGCGCCGACAGGGACGGAGAGGCCGGCGGATCGCCGACGCTGCGCGGGATCGCCGTCGGCGGCGCTGACGGCGTCCTCGACGGGCTCGACGTGCCCGTCCCCGAGGCCGCCGGGCTCGTCTCCGGACCGACCGGCGCGCTGCTGGCGCACGCGATGGAGACCGACCTCCCGGCGGTCGGGCTGGTCGTCGACGCCGACCCACAGTTCCCGGACCCCCGCGCCGCGCGGGTCGTGCTCGAGTCGGTCGTCGAGCCCCTCACAGGGGTTGACGCCGACGGGGAGAGCCTGGAGACGCACGCCGAGCGGATCCGCCGCGCCAAAGAGCAGTTGGCGGCGCAGATGGAGGGGGGCGAGGAGAACGTCTCGCAGGCCCAGCAGCTCCGGATGTACCAGTAGTCGCCCCGCCGGGATCGTCCGAGGGAAACGCCTAACACCGCCGGCGCCGCCGGTTCCCTCATGACGACGTTCTCCGACCGCGTGGAGCGCATCTCCATCAGCGGCATCCGCGAGGTGTTCGAGGCCGCCGGCGCCGACGCGATCAACCTCGGGCTCGGCCAGCCGGACTTCCCGACCCCCGAGCACGCCAAGCGCGCGGCGATCGACGCCATCGAGGCCGGCGACACCGACGGCTACACCGGCAACAAGGGGACCCTCGAACTCCGGGAGGCGATCGCCGACAAGCACGCCCGTGACCAGGGGGTCGAGGTCGACCCCGGCGACGTGATCGCGACCGCCGGCGGCAGCGAGGCGCTGCACCTCGCGATGGAGGCGCACGTGGATCATGGACAGGAGGTCCTGATCCCCGACCCGGGGTTCGTCGCCTACGACGCCCTGACGAAGCTCGCGGGCGGCGAACCCGTCCCCGTCCCGTTGCGCGAGGACCTGACGATCGATCCGGCGGCGATCGAGGGCGCGATCACCGACGACACGGCCGCGTTCGTCGTCAACTCCCCCGGCAACCCGACCGGGACCGTCTCCTCCGAGGAGGACGTGCGGGAGTTCGCGCGCATCGCCCGCGAGCACGACGTGTTGTGCATCTCCGACGAGGTGTACGAGCACTTCGTCTTCGACGGCGACCATCACTCGCCGATCGAATACGAGCGCGACAACGTCGTCGTCGTCAACGCCGCCTCGAAGGCGTACTCGATGACCGGCTGGCGCCTCGGCTGGGTCACGGGCGCCAGCGACCGGATCGAGCGCATGCTCCGGGTCCACCAGTACGTACAGGCGTGTGCGTCCGCCCCCGCACAGTACGCCGCCGAGGCCGCCCTCTCGGGACCGCAGAGCGTCGTCGACGAGATGCACGCGGCCTACGAGCGCCGCCGCGACCTGGTCGTCGAGGGTCTCGCCGACGCCGGGCTCGACTGCCCGACGCCGCAGGGCGCCTTCTACGCGATGCCGCGCGTGCCCGAGGGCTTCGTCGACGAGTGCATCGAGCGCGGCGTCGTCGTCGTCCCCGGCGAGGCGTTCGGCGAGCACGGCGCCGGCCACGCGCGCATCTCCTACGCCACCGGCGAGGACGACCTGGAGGCGGCGCTTGCGATCATGGCCGAGGCCGCCGAGGCGGTACGGTGACGATGTCAGGGGCCGGGTTCGACCCGGACCTCGACGCCGAGCACGGCGAGCGCCCCGGGTCACCGGAGGCGCTGCGCGAGTCGATCCCCGCCTGCGACCGCGTCGCCTACTTCAACACGGGCGCGACAGGCCCCTCGCCGGGGCGGGTGCTCGATGCCGCGGCCGCCTGGGAGCGGTACCACAAGGTCGACGTGCTCGCCGACGCCGATCCCTACGAGGTCGCGTTCGACGAGTACGAGCGCCTGCGGGAGCGACTCGCCGCGTTCCTCGATGCGCCCGCCGACGCGATCGGCCTCACCGAGAGCACCGCCGACGGCGTCAGCGCCGTCGCCGCCGCCCTCGACTGGGAGCCCGGCGACGTGGTCGTCCGAACCGACCTGGAGCACCCCGCCGGGACGCTCCCGTTCGAGCGGCTCGAACGCCGCCGCGGCGTCGAGGTTCGCGTCGTCGACACCGAGGACGGTCGGATCGACACGGACGCGTTCGCCGACGCCGTCGCCGACGCGGACCTCGCCTGCTTCTCGTCGCTGTCGTGGAACTACGGCACCCGGCTCCCGGTCCGGGAGCTGTGTGAGATCGCCGCCGACGCGGGCGCGTTCTCCCTCGTCGACGCGGTGCAGTCGCCGGGCCAGCGCCCGCTGTCGGTGCCCGAGTGGGGCGCCGACGCGGTCGCCTGCTCGGGCCACAAGTGGTGTCTCGGGCCGTGGGGCGCCGGGCTGTTGTACGTCGACCCGGCCGCCGCGGGCGACCTGCACCCGGCGCAGGTCAGCTACCGGAGCGTCGACGACGCCGGCGCCGACGCGTACGACCTGAACCCGGGCGGCGCGCGCTTCGAGCGCGGCACCGCGTCGCCTGGGCCGCACGTCGGGCTCCGCGAGGCCGTCGAGACGTTGGAGTCCGTCGGGCTCGACGCCGTCCGCGACCGCGTGCTCGATCTCGCGGGCCGGCTGACCGACCGGGTCGACGACCACCGCCTGCTGTCGCCCGAGGACCCGGAATCCGGGCTCGTCACCGTCGACGTGGCCGACCCCGAGGCGACCGTCGAACGCCTCCACGGGGAGGGGATCGTGATCCGCGATCTCCCCGACCCGGAGGCGGTGCGGGCGTCCGTCCACGCGTTCAACACCGAGGCGGAGGTCGACCGGCTCGCTGAGGCGCTGAACGCGGACCCGTAGCCGGACGACGCCGGCGGCCTCGACTACGATGTCGCCGGCGACTACGACGCCGTCGAGACGATCTTGATCACGTCGCCCTCCTCGAGCTCGGTGTCCTCGCCGATCCGGCGGTCCGCGCGGGCGTCGACCGCGTGGAGGTAGCCGTCGCCGATGTCGGTGTGGACAGTGTACGCGAGATCCTTGGGACCGCTGCCGCTCGGGAGCAAGAACGCGTCCGGGAGGACGTTCCCCTTCGCGTCGGTCCATTTGCTCTCGTTTTGCACCGGGAAGGCGGTGATCAGATCGAGCAGGCCGTACACCGCCTCGTTCAGCGCCCCCTGCACGCCGGTGCCGCCGAACTCGGCCATCACCTCGCGGATCCGTTCGAGCCCCTCCTCCTGCTGGTCGCTGAGGTCGCCGACGACCTCGAAGTCCTCGTCGCCGGGGTCGTACTCGATGACGCCGGCCTCCGCAGCACGGCGGAGCGCGAGTTCGCCGTCGGCGGTCGCGGGGACCACGGGCTTGTCGGTCTCGCGCAGGCGCTCGATGTTCTCGGGGGGCGCGATGTCGGCCTTGTTCGCCACCAGGACGATCGGCTTCGTGCGGGCGCGGACCGCCGCCGCCAGCGCCTCGCGGTCCTCGTCGGTCCACTGGATCGGGTCGTCGGGGTACTCCAGCCCCCGCAACACGATCGTCACGTCGCGCTCGGTCGCGCCGAAGCCGGTCAGCAGGTCGGTGAGCGCCTCCTCGAGATCGAAGTCGGGCGAGCGCGACTTGCGCTCGACGGACTCCCAGTTGCGGTCGAGGATACCCGCGAGCCAGGCGTCCATCTCGGCCTCGATGAAGTCGACCTCCTCGACGGGGTCGTACTCGCCGACCTCGACGGGTTCGCCCTCCGCGTTCGTCGCGCCGGCGGCGTCGACGACCTGGAGGATCACGTCGGCGTCGGTGAGCGCGTCGAGGAACTGGTTGCCCAGTCCCTTCCCCTCGTGGGCCCCCGGCACGAGCCCCGCCACGTCGAGCAGCTCGACGGGGACGTACCGCTTGCCGTCGTGGCAGTCCTCATCGCCGCAACGCTCCTCCCGGTCGAGACACGGGCAGTCGGTGCGGACGTGGGTGACGCCCCGGTTCGGGTCGATCGTGGTGAACGGGTAGTTGCCCACGTCCACCTCGGCCATCGTTGCGGCCGTGTAGAAGGTGGACTTGCCCGCGTTGGGCTTGCCCGCGAGCGCGATGGATATCATGGGGCAGCATCGACCGCGCCTCCGAAAGGCGCTTTCGGTCCGCACGACCCGGCGGTTCGCACGCGGACGGCCCCGGGAGTTACGGCGGCGGACGACGACCGTCGCTCCATGGTCGTTCCCCCGCCGGTCGCCGACGGGCTCCTCCTCGCCGTCGGCGTCGCGGCGCTGTGGGCCGGCGCCCGTCTGCTCGTCGGCTCGTCGGTCCGGCTCGCGCGCCGGGTCGGCCTCTCGGAGCTGGTGATCGGGCTCACGGTCGTCGCCGTGGGCACCTCCAGCCCGGAGATCGTCGTCACCGTCGGCGCCGCCGTCGACGGCGCCGGCGACCTCGCCGTCGGCAACGTGATCGGCTCGAACCTCTACAACCTCGCGGTCGTCCTCGGCGCCGTCGCGGTCGTCGGCCCGTTCGCGGTCGAGCCCCGGATCGTCCGGCGCGAGGGGGTCGCGCTGGTGGCCGCGACGCTGGCGGGGGCGCTCGCGGTGTCGGACCTCCGGATAACGCCCGCGGAGGGCGGCGCGCTCCTCGCGCTGCTGGTCGGCTACATCGCCGTCTCGCTGCGCGCGGGCATCGGCGACGGACGGGCCGACGCGGACGCGCGGACCGAAGACGAAGCACTGGCAGACGGCGACGCCCGGAGCGTCGCCGACGCGTCGGCCGGCGGCGACGCACCGACTGACGGCGGCATCGTCGGGCGACCCTCCGGAACCGACCCCGTCGACCTCTCCACGCCGGCGCGACGGGTCGCGGACGGGCCCGCCCGGGACCTGCTTCTGGTGGTCGTCGGCGTCGCCGTCGTCGTCGCCGGCGGGGATCTCCTCGTCGATTCGGCGGTCCGGCTGGCGCGGACGGCCGGCGTCTCCGAGTGGGTGATCGGCGGCACCGTCGTCGCCGCCGGCACGTCGACCCCGGAGTTCGCCGTGTCGCTCGTGGCGGTGCGCCAGGGAAGCCTCGGCGTCTCCGTCGGCAACGTCGTCGGGTCGAGCGTGTTCAACGTCCTCGGCGTGCTCGGGCTCGCGGCCCTGTTGACGCCGCTTTCGGTCGCCCCCGAGGCGCTGGTGAGCGTGGGGTGGCTGGTCGTGGTGACCGTCGCAGTCGTCGCCGCGCTGTGGTCCGGCCGGCGGCTCACTCGCCCGGAGGGGATCGTGCTCGCTCTCTCGGAAGCTCTCCGGTGGACCCTCAGCCTGCTCCGGATCGTCTGATGAGGGGAGCGCCGCCCCGAGCCGTCCGCTTAACTACCCCCGTAGGCTATCACCGACCATGACCACGCTCTCGTTCGACGAGACCGGCGTCGACGTCGTCCATCAGGGGACCGAGTTCCGCTTGGAGAAGGACCTGATCGAGGAGGCGACCCGCAAGTCGTACATGGACGTGACCGACCACGAGGTACTGAAGATCGTCGAGGAGAGCCCCTCGCTGTCCGGCGAGCCGCGCCGCATCGGCGACATCGTCTGAGACGGGACGCGAGCACTGCGACCGAACTCGTCGGTCGGTATCGCCGAGGAGAGTTTACCGCCCGCCCAACGTCGTTCCGATCGGGTCGTCGCCGTCGGGGACCGTCTCGCGGTGGAGCCGGCCGGCCACCTCGTCGGCGAGCGTCCGGAGGTTCACCGTGTCGTCGCGGTTGTACGAGACCAGCCGCTCCAGCGCCCGTTCGTCGCCGCGCTCGTACTCGTGCCACAGCCGAACCGCGTCGCGGCCGGTGATGTCCGGGCCGTCGCGGTCGATCTCGAGCTCGTTCTCGATCGGCTTCAGGCCCCCCGTCAGCCCGAGCGTCCGGCACGGGTACATGAGATCGAGATGGGGCGTGTCTATCTCCATTCCGAAGGTGGTCTCGAGGAACGGCACGTCGAAGCGCGTCCCGTTGAACGTCACCAGGAGGTCGGCCTCGCGGAACTGCTCGCGCAGCGACTCCGCCGACAGGTCCCGCCCCTGCACGAGCGTCGTCGTCTCGCCGTCGCGGTGGAACGAGACGGTCGTGACGCGATCGCGCTCGTGAGAGAGGCCGGTCGTCTCGATGTCGAAGAAGCACGCGCCGTCGCGGAAGTCCTCGTACAGCCGCCAGCGCTCGCCCGAGGGGAACGCCCGGTCGAAGAACGGCGCGTCGCGGTCGTCGAGGCGCTCGCTCGCCTCGTCGATGAACGACTCGATGCGCGAGGCGGTCGTCGCACCCACGCCCGGCGCACGGTCCTGCCGGAACTCCCCCCACTCGCGGATGTCGTTCTCCCACATGCGGCGCTCGGTCGTCGCGCCGACCCCCTCGACCGGAATGAAGCTGTTTCTGATGCGCATGGTTGTGCGCGACCGCGGGCGGCGGGACGAGCCGTCGCCCCGATTCCGCGGCCGTCGTGTCGGTCGATGTGGGGGCGCACCGAGGCTAAAGGGTTCTGTTGCGCCCCGTCGGACTCCCGTTCCGCGCTGGCGACGCACGCGGCCGCGGGGACTGGCTCGCCGACACAATCGAAACGCCGGCTCTGCAGGCGCCCGTTCCCTGCGACGACATGCGGTACTATCCGGCCTCCCGCGCGTGAACTCGCCCGCCAACGACGACCCGTCGCTGATCGGGGAGCGAACCGCTCGGTGACCCTCGAGTCCGAGCGGTCGCGCTCGCGGTGTCCCCCCGGTGCCTACTTGCGCACGGCCGTGTACCCGACTGTGTGGCGAACCGTCCGGAACGCTTCGATCGGGCCGACCTGTTCCAACAGCTGACCGGCGCGTTGCTGATCGCGGGTGGGCTGTTGATCCCCGGCGACGTCTGGGAGATCGCCGCGGGGATGAGCCTCCGGCGAGCGGTCGCCGCGGTCGCGATCGCGCTTGCGCTCACCTACCTCGCCCTCTACACCGCCGTCGAGCGCCGCGACCCCTCGGCCGAGCGAACCGTGGCCGGGCTCCCCCTGCGGTTCCTCTCGACGGTCGCCATCGCGGTCGGCGTCTCCCTGCTGATCGTCCTTCTGTACGGGCTCCCGCTCGAGGGCGAGCGCTCGGCCGTCGAGACGACGAAGGCAGTGCTGGTCGCGACGTTCTTCACCGTCCTCGTGGCGGCCGTCGCGGACGTGGCCGCCGGCTGAACGCGACGTGCCCGGGGGGCCAGTTCGTGAAGCGGACACCTCCCTCTTCGCCGGATGTCGTCATCGGACAGTTCCGGCCGCAACACTCGCGAGCGCCCGCCTCAGGGTTCGTATCCCCGGCCGACCCACGACCGCGGGTCCGGGATCGGGGGATGAATTCTATATATCGAAATACAGTTTATCAGACTGTCTCGAACCGCGGTCTCCACGGTACACGAGTGTATAGTTCTAACAGGGTACCGCTCTCTCCTCCGAGACCAGCGGAGAGAAGCAGGACTCTTCGGCCGCGAGGACGGTCCGAGCGTGCCGTTCGGCTACTCGAACAGCGAGTAGATGTGGCGCTCGTACGTCTCTCGGACGTTGTCGCCCCAGTTGTGGGTGTAGGTGTCGATGATGTCGTCTGCCACGTCGCCGCGGAGGTACTTCACGACGCCGCGGTCGCCGATCCGGTCCCGGAGGTGTGTGGTGAAGAAGTGCCGGAAGTAGTGCGGCGTGACGTTCTCGGTGGCCCCGGCGCCGGTCTCGTACCACCCGGCGTCGGTCGCGTGCGATCGCACGACGCGGCCGACCTGCTCGGGCGTGAGGCGCTCGCCCCACCCGCTGCCGGTGCCGACGAACAGCGGCTCCGCCGGCGACACCGGGTCCGGACGGACCGCGAGCCACCGGACGAGGGCTTCCGCGAGCTCGTCGTCGACGGGGACGACCGTGCCGCGCTTGCGTTTGTTCGAGGCGGTCCGCTCCTCGCCGTTGTACACCTCGCCCACGGACGGCTCGCTGGCGACGAACAGGGAGTTCGGTCGCCCGTCGACCTGTGCGCGACCGCCGATATCGTAGCCGTCGAGCTCGTGTGAGAGGGACACGTCGCGCAGGTCCAGGTTGCACAGCTCGCCGACGCGCATCCCCGTCTTCAACAGCGTGACGACGAGCGCGCGCTCCAGCGGGTGTGTGATGTCGCCGACGAAGCGCCGCATCCCGGGGACGGAGATCTCCCGTCGGGTCGGGTCGGTGTCGATCCGCTCGTCGAGTTCCTCCATCACCAGCGCCATCGGGTTCGCGTCGAACGCGCCGACCTGCGTCATGTACGCGAAAAACCGGTGGAGGTACGCGGCGTACGTCGCCGTCGTCGAGTCCGTCAGGTCCGGATCGCGGCGCAGTTCGTGGACGAACGCCATGCAGTCGCGGTGTGAGGCCGCCTCCGGTTCGCTTGCGCCGCCGCCGGGGCCGCGCGTCGGGTCCGCGAGAAACCCCTCGAATCGCCTGAGAACGCGGCCGTACTCCGCACGCGTCCGCCGACTCTTCCCGTGGAGCTCCATGTCCTCGAGGAAGTAGCCGATCGGATCGTCGTCCGCGTCGCCGCCGTCGGTTCCGCCGGCGGCGCTCATCGCTCCACCGGGACGTACCCGCCGTCGCGGCCGCTGTAGCGAACCAGCCCGCGCGACTGGAGTTCGCCCATCGTCTCGTCGACGCGCTCCTCGATGTCGCCGGTGACCGCCTCGACGAGTTCGTCGAACGACATGACTCCGGCGTCCGAGAGGGCGCCGAGGAGGTCGTCTTCGAGGCCGTCACCCCTGGGGTGTGAGGGGGGAGAAGCTCCTTCCTCGTTCCCGGCCGATGTTGCCTGATCTTCGTGATCCGGAACCGATCGCGGGTCGGTTCCGGCCGGCGGACCGAACTCGTCGGCGATCCCGAGGTCGCGCCGGCCGGCCTGGACCATGGTCCGGAGGAACTCCGACTGGGACATGTCGAGGCGCTCGGCGTCGGCGACCCACGCCTCCTTCTGGTAGGCCGGCACCCGGGCGGTCACGGCGACCCGTTCGGTGTCGGCGTCCGCGTCGCTCATACCCACTTCATCGGGGCGATCACCATCAATCTGATGCAATCTACTGTCCTAATGCACTAATTCTATGTATTGCTTCAAATCTCCTATCCGGAATAAATCTGCTCTCTAGTCCCTGAAACGCCTGTTTAACTGCATCTACTTGATTTCGGGGAGCAGCACAATTTGATGCAGAATTCTGTCTGATTCTATTCCCGCCCCATCACGTTCGATGTCGGCGCTAGTGGGGTAGCGTAGTTGCGGTGCATGATGGGTCCGAACCGGGTGGCTCAGATCGCTAAATGACGACCGATGGTTCACACGCTCCTTGGTCGCGGCCGACCGAGCGGGCGGGCGAACGGGTCTCGGGGCGCTGGCCGATCGGAGTGCCGCGATATCCATCCGACCGAACGTCAGCGGTACTCCCTGATGAGGCTATTGGGCGGCCGCAGCAGGTACACAGCGATGGCCCGGAGCAGTCGCCTTCCAGGGCGGGTTCCCGGCCTTGCAGGTCAGATCGGACATGTATCTGTCTCTCGTTGAGGGGTACCGGGTCTCGGCCCGTTCCGGCTAGATGTTGCCTTCTGCCGAGGGTACCGTAGTACAGTACTCGGATGCACTCGGAATCTCGCGTGAATCACCTCGCCGTTCTGATTTCATCACGCTCCTTCTCGGGAAAGCGGTACCGTTGCCACCGGCGGCCTTCAGCGGGGTGTCGACGGCGACGGCGTCGCCCGTCTCCTCGCCATCGATCGTCGGATCCGGGTGTCAGGGCGACACAACACGAGCTCGTCGGTCTCCTCGCGGACGACCGTCGTGACCTCCCGCCGTGTCGCTTCGGGGCCGACGACGCCTCGCGACGCCTCGATCTCCCGCTCTCGGCGGGCTGGCCGACTGTTTCTGTCGGTTCTACTCCGTCAGAAGTCGGTTCGTCTCCGACTGATAAATCGTATATCGCGATATACAATGGCGGGGGTCCGGCGATCGAATTTCCGAGCCAACGGGTCGCGAAAAACCGGGGGTTCAGTCGTCGTCGCCGTACCGACGCGCCATGACGGGACCGGGCGACTCGTACTCCGCGTCGTGGCGGACGCACGCGCTGACGCGGCCGTCGTCGTCGACGACGTGCCGTTCGGGGCGCTGCTCGTCACAGACGGAGCCGAACGTCTCCGTGAGCAGCGTCGCCGCCGCCGCGTCGTCGCCCCGGCGGGCGGCGTCGACGGCGTCCTCGACGGCCGCGCGGGCGTCGCCCGACAGGAGCGGCTCGTCCGGGCCCACGTCCTCGGGGACGGCGCCGTCGTCGGGATGCCAGCCGAACAGGTCGGCGACCACCTCGTCGATGTCGTCGGCGGCCGCCGCGAGCCCGAGGCGCTGCTTCAGCAGTTCCGTCACTCCCGTCTCGCTGTTCGCGCGCTCGCGGAACACCGTGTGGAGCGCGTCGAGGCGCTCCCAGGCGGTCCCCGAGAGGTCGTCGAACTCCTCGGGACGGACCTTCGCCGGGCAGCGGGTGGCGAAGCGACACCCCTGCGGGGGGTCCCGCGGCGACGGGGGCGTCCCGCGCAGCGTCACGCGCCGGCGGTCGGTGCCCGTGTGGCTGCCGGGGATCGCCGACAGCAGCGACCGGGTGTACGGGTGCGCCGGGTCGGTGTACACCGCCTCGGTGTCGCCCAGCTCGACGATGTCGCCGAGGTACATCACGGCGACGCGGTCGGCGATGTGGCGGACGACCGAGAGGTCGTGCGCGATGAACAGGTACGTCAGTCCGAGGTCCTCCTGAAGGTCCTCCAGGAGGTTGATCACCCGCGCCTGGACGCTCACGTCGAGGGCGGACACCGGCTCGTCGAGCACGATGAACTCGGGTTCGAGCGCGAGCGACCGGGCGATCCCGACGCGCTGGCGCTGCCCGCCCGAGAACTGGTGGGGGTAGCGGTAATAGTGCTCCTCGTTGAGCCCGACGAGATCGAGCAGCTCGAACACGCGTCGTTTCCGCTCGTCGGGGGTCCCCCAGTCGTGGGCGTCCAGCGGTTCCCGGACGATCTCGCCGACCGTCATCCGGTCGTTCAGGCTCGCCTCGGGGTCCTGAAACACCATCTGTGCGTCCCGCTGCCACTCGCGGAGCTGCTTCCCCGAGAGGCGTGCCACGTTGCGCCCGTCCGAGACGACCTCGCCGTCGGTCGCGTCCTCGAGGCCGAGGATCGTCCGGCCGAGCGTCGTCTTCCCGCAGCCGGACTCGCCGACGAGCCCGAGCGTCTCGCCGCGGCGGATGTCGAAGGAGACGCCGTCGACGGCCTTGACCGGGTCGTCGCCGAGGAACCCGTCGTCGTCGTAGTACTTCTTCAGGTTCCGGACCTCGACGAGCGTCTCGCCCCCGGCGTCCGGGTCGGCTGTGTCGGGGCCGCCGGCGTCAGCGTCGGTAGGGTCGGCGCTTCCGGCTGCCGCCGCCGGTTCTGTCGCTCCCTCGGCGGCCGACGCGCTCGCCCGGTCCGCGTCCGAACTCGCCGACGAGTCGCCGCGGCTCATTCGCGATCACCCCCGTCGGCGACGGCGTCGTCGGCGCCGTCGACACCGCGTTCGGCTCCGGGGGCGCCCGCGTCCGGGTCGTGGTCGTACGCCTCCTCGTGGAGCAGACACGCGGCGGTGTGGTCGGGGCCGACCCGGACCGGCTCCGGGTGGACGCGTTCGCACGCGTCGAACGCCTCCGGACAGCGGTCGGCAAAGCGGCAGTCGGTCGGCTCCGTCGTCGGCGTGGGCACCTCCCCGCCGATCGTCGGCAGGCGGTCGCCGCTGACCGTCCGCCCGGGGATCGACGCCAGGAGCCCCCGCGTGTACGGGTGCTGCGGGGAGTCGAACAGCTCCTCGACCGGCGCGGACTCCACCATCTCGCCGGCGTACATGACGTTCACGCGGTCGGCGGTCTCCTCGATGACGCCCATGTCGTGGGTGATGAACACGATCGCGAGATCCTCCTCCTCTTGCAGTTCGTCGAGCAGTTCCAGTATCTGCGCCTGAATGGTCACGTCGAGGGCCGTCGTCGGCTCGTCACAGACGAGCAGGTCCGGGTCGCACGCCAGCGCGACGGCGATGACCGCCCGCTGTTTCATCCCGCCGGAGAACTGATGCGGGTACTCCGTGACCCGCCGGCGGGCGTCGGGGATCCCTACCGACTCCAGCAGCCGGACGGCCTCCTCGCGGGCGGCCGCGCCGGTGAGCCCCTGGTGGATCCGCAGCGTCTCGCGGATCTGGTTCCCGACGGTGTACACCGGGTTGAGCGAGTTGCTCGGGTCCTGGAACACGATCGAGACGTCGCCGCGGTGGGTGTCCCAGTTCCCGCCGGTCAGTTCGTTCCCCCGGAAGCGGATCGAGCCGGACTCGATGGTTCCGGGCGAGTCGATCAGCCCGAGGATCGAGCGGGCCGTCACGGACTTCCCCGACCCGGACTCGCCGACGATCCCGAGCGTCTCGCCCTCCTCGACGGCGAAGGAGACGTCGTCGACCGCGCGGATCGTCTCCTTGTCGGTGTGGAAGACGGTCGTCAGCCCCTCCACCTCGAGGAGCGCGTCGCCGCCGTCCGTTCTGAGGCCGTCGCCGGTCGGAGGCTCGTCGGCGCCGTCGACCGGGTTCGGTCGCATCAGGCACCACCCCCGCGGCCGCTGGCGCCGCCCTGATCCTCCGCGTCGGACTCCGGATCGATCGCGTCGCGAACGCCGTCACCGAGGGCGTTGAACCCGGTCACGACGAGTGTGATCAGGATGCCGGGGATGAGCGAGATGTGCCAGGAGGCGGTCGTCACGTAGTCCTGACCGGCGTTGACCGCCCGTCCCCACTCGGGCGTGGGCGGGTTGACGCCCAGCCCGAGGAACGAGAGGCCGGCGATGGCGATGATCGCCCCGCCAAGCGTCATCGAGCCGTACACGAGCACGTAGCCGGTGATGTACGGGAGCATGTGCTTTCGCATGATCGTCCCGGGGGTCTGTCCGAACGACTTCGCGGCGTCGACCCACTCGCGGTTCGACACCTGCAACGCCGGACCGCGGAACGAGCGCCACATCGCCGGCCAGCCCGTGCCCGCGAAGATCAACGCGAGCACGAACGCCCCCGAGTAGATCTTCCCGATCCACGTCCCCGAGAGGATCACCGACAGCATGATGAGCAGGAGCAACTGCGGCATCCCCATCACCGCGTCGGAGACCAGCACCGCGCCGAGGTCGATCTTCCCCTTGTAGTACGCCGTCATCAGCGCGAGGACGACCGCGATCGACACCGAGAGGCCCACGGACACCAGTCCGATGATCAGCGAGATCCGAGACCCGTGGGCGATGAAGGTAAACAAGTCCTTCCCGCTGGGGAGGGTCCCGAACGGGTGGATCCGTCCGTAGTCGTCGTACTGCATCGGGCCGACGTTCTCCTGGGGGGTTCCCTGCGACTGCGACCCCAGGTTCGCCTGGCCGACGGTCACGGTCTGGGTTTCGCCGTCGGCCCAGTAGGTGACCTCGTGTCCGTAGGGGTCTTCGAGGTTCGCCGCCGTCGTCGTCGGGGAGAGCGCCGGCGCGAACAGGACCATCACGAAGAACATCGCGACGACGACGACGCCGAACAGGCCCCACTTGTGGCCGCGGAACCGGTCGATCACGTCGTCGCGGGGCGTCCAGTCGGCGATCCGGTAGTGGGTGCGGTACCGCTCGTAGCCGATCCACACCCACGCCAGCGCCGCGAACGAGTACGCGTAGATGAGCGTGACCCGGAGGAGCCACGCGAGATCCGGCGACAGGCCGAGGAACGTGCCGACGTAGCCGCTGCCGTCGTAGTACCCTCGGTTCGGGATCGTCTCTCGCGATAGCAGCGTCGGGACGGCGTCGGCAACCCGTTCGAGCGCGCTCACGGCGGCGGGAACGGCGACGCCAGGGAGCGCCGACGCGGCGTCCACGATCAGCGCCACGAGGAACTGCACGACCGCGCCCCCCTGCAGCCCGAACAACACGGCGGCGACGCCGACCCACACCGCAGCCGGGCGGGGGTTCGCCATGACTCTGTCTCGAAGCGGTGCGGCCTCGCCTTCGGTGTACGTGTTGAATTGTGTAGCCATGGAGTCAGGTCCCGTCGTAGCCGACGCGGGGGTCGATCAGGGTGTAGAGGATGTCCTGTGCGATGTTGATCGTGAGCATGAGCACGATGAACACGAACATGAGCGACCCGACCAGCGGGAGGTCGCCCTGGATCGCGGCGTCGAAGAACAGCTTCCCCATCCCGTTGATCCCGAACACGGACTCGACGAGAACACTGCCGCCGATGAGGAGGAACGCCTCCGTGGTGATCACGGGAACCAGCGGGACGAGCGCGTTCCGGAACACGTGCTTCCAGACGATCGCACGCCCGGAGACGCCGCGGGCGCGCGCGAAGTCGACGTACTGTTCGTTCTTCGTTTCGAGGACCGCGGTCCGGCCGATACGCATCTCGTTGCCCATCGACGCCGAGCCCAACACGAGCGCGGCCGGGAGGATCTTCTTGATCGCCGCGAGCGTCTCCCCCGGCTGTGTGAACAGCGCGAGGGGGTCGCCGGCCATGTACGACAGGCCGGGATTTCCGGTCACGCCGGAGGGAAGGTCGACCAGGAAGGTGTCCCAATCGAAGCCGAACAGCGGCTCCGAGCCGACCAGCAGCGCGAGGAGGATCACCGCGAGCCAGAAGTTCGGCATCGCACGCCAGACGATCCCGGAGACGGAGGCGATGTAGTCGGCGACCGTGTTCGACCGGATCCCGGCGTAAAAGCCCAGGGGAACGCCGATCAGGATGGCGATGAGCACCGACCAGAAGCCGAGCCAGACGGTGCGCGGGAGGAAATCCAGCACCAGCGCGCCGACGTTCGACCCGGTGTATACGAGCCAGGTCTGTCCGAGATCGAGGGTGAACAGGTTCCACATCCAGTCGACGTAGTGCTGTAAAGGCGGTTGATCGAGGCCCAGTTCCGTCCGGGCCGCCTCGTATTTCGCCTCCGTGAGGCGCTCGTTTCCGCTCAGGAGGTTGGCAGCCGGATCCACGGGGCCCTGGTAGATGATGAACCAGGTCATGCTGGTTCCCAACCACAGGACGGGAACGGACATGAGAACGCGTTTGACGATGTATTTCAGCCGGTTCATGTGTAGCGGGAGTCTCTGGTGTCGTTGGTTGGTTCGATCGGATTACAAAAACACTGTTGAAACGTGAGGCGGCCGCCCCTCGGTCGGGTCAGTTCCCGTCCTGGTCCTCGAGCGTGAGCGTGTTGAACGTCTGATTCACCATCGTCCCGGCCATGCGGACGTTCACCCGGTCCTGCCAGAGCCGCTGGGTGATCGAGTGCACGAGCGGGAGCTCCTGGACGGCCGCCCAGTTGACCTCCTCCTGGAAGTAGTACACTTCGTCGCGGGCGCGAACCGCCTCGTCGCTGGGCCCGCGGTTTTCGAGGTACGTGTCCCACTGGCGGTCGGAGCGAGGCATGAGCGGGTCGAACGGCGCCTGGGTCGACTCGGCCCCGCCGTGGCTGTACCCCGCCGCATCGAGCGCCGACTCCAGCTCGTTGGGGGTGACGTTCTCGATGGCGACGCGGACCTGGTTGCCGTCGGTGTTCACCTTGACGTGGTCCTCGGGGAAGTCGCCGTCGAGTTGCTCGTACACGTTCGCGCCGACCGTCTCGGCGCCGTCGCCGTCGAAGTCGACCTCCGAGCAGACGACCTGGTACGTCCACCGGGTGAACATTCCGCTGGGATTGTCGTACGGCGGGATGAATCGGAGGAAATTGTCCGACTCGGGCCACTCCATGCCGTCGCCCAGCGAGAACATGTCCATCGACCCGTCGAGCGCCTGGCCGATGATCGTCCCGAAGTCGGCCTTCACGATGTTGATGTCGATGTAGGCGGCGGTCGCCTTGTCGCGCAGTGTCTGAGCGATCGAGTCCCAGGAGCCGTCGCCGGAGAACACCGTGAACTCGACTTCCGCACGCTCGTTCTCGCCGTAGCCGGCCTCCTCCATGACGCGCTGGGCCTCGCCGATCCGCGCCTCGCCGACCCCGTAGGGATAGCCGTCGGCGTAGCGGTCGAGCTGGTTGCGGTGCCCGTCCTGGTAGTGCTTGTTGTAGTTCTCGCCGGGGTTCTCGCCCTCGCGGGCCATGAACGCGCCCGGCGGCGTGAGGTGGTACGCCGAGGGCTGCAGGCCCTTGTACACGTCCTGAGAGATCCGCTCCTGGTTGATCAGGTACGCGATGGCCTGCCGGACCGGCTTGGGCGTGCGAGCGCAGTTGAACACGAGGTAGTCCGTGTCGAGCGCGGGCGCCTCGCCGTAGTTGACGGTCTCGCCGTTGTCGAGCTCGTACGTGCCCGTCCGGTAGGTGCCGCGGTCGCGGTCGATGCTCCGGCGCTCGGAGTTGAACGCCGCCGTCGGCATCCCGTTGAGCAGCACGTCGAGGTTCCCGTTCTTGAACCGGGAGAAGCGCGTCTGCTGGTTGCCGATGACGGTGTAGACGATCTCGTCGATGTACGGCCCCTCGCCGTAGTAGTCCTCGAACGCCGACAGGGTGATCGCGTCGCCCTTGCTCCAGGAGTCGATCTGGAACGGCCCGACGCCAGCGAAGTACGGGCCGTCGCCCTGGGTCGAGAAGTACTCGTTATACTCGTACTCCCCCTCCCACATGAGGCCGTCCACGCCCTCGTGGTCCTCGTAGTCCTTCGGGTACGCGACCGACCCCTCGGGGATCGGCGCGAACGTCCCGCTGGCGATCTGCGACATCGTTCCCGTGAACGCGGTCGCCATCGTGAACTCGAAGGTGTAGTCGTCGACCGCCTCGACGGCCAGCGTGCCGGGGATGTACGCCGAGACGCCGTCCATGTCGCTTTGCTTCTCGTGGTCGATGGCGAACGTGTCGCCGACGATGTCGTCGGCGTTGCGGGTCTCCTCGGCGCCCGCGAGCCGCTCCCACGAGTAGACGAAGTCCTGCGCCGTCAGCTCGTCGCCGTTGTGGAAGCGCACGCCCTCCCGGAGCTGGAAGGTGTACGTGCGGCCGTCCTCGGAGACCTCGTAGTCGGTCGCGAGCCCGGCGACCGGCGGCAGGTCCCCGTTCTCGAACGTCATGAGCGTCCCGTTGTACTGGTTGTATCCCGCCCCCGACCCCTTCGCGTTTATCGGGTCGAGCGTCTGGACGGGGCCGTTGGAGGCCAACTGGAGCGTCCCGCCGGTGTACTGCCGTTCGGGTTCCGGCGTCGCGGTCGCCGTCGACGTCGATTCCGGCGTGTCGGTTTCGGCCTCGGTCGACTGTTCGTCCGGCTGGTTCCCGGAGCAGCCCGCGAGCGCCGCCGCCACGCCCGAGCCTGCCGCCGTGAGAAAGCGCCGCCGAGTGGTGTCCTCGGACATCAGGTACATGCGTCCGTTCAGACAGCAAATAACTTGCCATCTGCAGTCCTATGTGTATATATACGCCTCCGGATCGCTCTCTAGTTCACACATCTGCATTTCCACGTATCGTCCATGATATATCGCCGGCCGGCAGTCGGACGCGGTCGATCCCCCGTCAACGGTCTGCCGACCGCACACGTTCGACCGGGACCGGGACCGTTTTGAGACGGCTGGCCGAGGCCACCGTATGGTCACACCGCTCGACAGGTCCGGGTCCCCGGCGGGCTCGTTGATGGCCGCGCTCGACCGGCCACGCACCGACGATCGGACGCGCGTCGCCGTCATCGCCGACCCGCACCTCTCGACGGAGGAGTCGGGCACCTCGAAGCTGTTCGATCGCACCGAGGCGCACGTCGCCGCCGCCGTCGCCGACATCGCCGAGCGCGACGTGGACGCGACGCTGTGCGTCGGCGACATCACGAAGGACGGCGAGCCGTGGAACTTCGACCGGTTCGACGAGATCGCCGCGGACCTCGAGGCGCCCTTCTACTCGATCCCGGGCAACCACGACGTGCCCAAGGAGGGGTACGACCACGAGAACCTCCCGATGGCCGACTTCGCCGAGCGGTACACTCCCGACGGCCAGGGCTTTCCGTTTCACGCCGCCGTCGGCGGGATCGACGTGATCGGCGTCAACACCGCAGGAACCGAGGAATGGCTCTACGACTCGCACGCCGGGACCGTCCCCGAGGAGCAGCTCGACGAGCTGGACGCCCTGCTCGCGGACGCGGAGACGCCGCTCGTGCTCGCGCACCACAACCTCCCGGCGATGTCCGAGCAGGTCCACGAGCACCGGGAGCTGGCCGAGCCCGACATGTTCGTCCCCCCGGAGATGGACGACCCCGAGCCGTTCGTCCAGACGCTCGAACGCCACGACGTGCCGCTGTTGCTCACCGGGCACCTCCACATGCCGTCGGCGGCGACGCAGGGGTCGATCCGCGAGCTGATGATGCCGACGACGTGCTCGTTCCCGCAGGGGTACTGCCTCCTCGACATCGGCCCCGAGGGCACCGAGGTGCGGTTCGTCCCCGTCGCCGACTTCGACGGGATGGTCGTCGGCCACCGCGAGCGGTCGTCCGACTCCGTCACCGCGCGCGGGCTGACGGGGATGGCGGCCGCGCGGCTCGCACAGTTCCCGCTGGTCGAGGAGTGAGATGACCGGCCGCGACGCCGCGGGCGGCGACACGGGCGACGGCGGAGGCGGTGGTGATGGCGACGGCGGCGCGACCGCGGACGCCGAGCCCGATGGAACGCTGGTCGGCGACCCGCCAGCACCCGAGGTCGTCACCGTCGGCGCCGCGACCGTCGACCGCACCTACCGCGTCACCAACATCCCCGAACCCGACGGCGGCGCCTACGCCGACACGGTCGCCGAGGCGTTCGGCGGCGTCGGCGCCAACGTCGCGCTCGCGAGCGCGCGCCTCGGTCGCTCGACCGGACTGATCGCCCGGCTCGGTGACGACGACGTCGGCGCCCGGGTCGCCGCCGACCTCGACGCGAGCCCGATCGACGACGCCCGCGTCCGGCGGAAGTCGGGAACGAGCACGCATTGCGTAATACTCCGTGACGGCGACGGGAAACGGAGCATCGTGACCGCCGGCGACTCGGCGAAGCGCCTTCGGCTCTCGGAGGCGGATCGCGCCGCGCTCGCGGGCGCCGACGCCGCCTTCCTCACGGCCTATAACCCCGACCAGGTCCACCGCGACGCGATCGAGGTCGCCCGGCGACCCGAGGCGCCGCCGTTCGTCTTCGACCTCTCGGGACCGCTCGCGGAGTTGGCCGGGCGCGGCGCGCGCGAGGAGACGATCGACCGGTGGGTCGAGGCGGCCGACCTGTTCGTCGTCGGCGAGGTCGCCGCCGAATCGTATCTGGGGTGCACGGGGCGGGAGGCGGCAGCGGAGCTGCGTTCGCGGGGTGCCGGTCGCGTCGCCGTCACCGCCGGGCCGGACGGTGCCGTCCTCGGCGACGGGGAGGGGCTCCACGAGCTCCCGGCGTTCGAGGTGCCGGTCGTCGACGAGACGGGCGCCGGCGACGCGTACGCGGCGGCGCTGATCGTTCGCTGGGTGCTCGGCGGGGACGACGTTCACGAGGCGGGGCGATTCGCGGCGGCGGCCGCCGCGCTGAACGTTACCGGGGACGGGGCACGCGGCGGGCTGGCGACTCGCGCGGAGGTCGAGTCGTTCCTCGCCGAGCGAGGCGAGCGTGGCGGTCGCGGCGGTCGCGGTGATCGCGGCGATCGATAGCTCCGATCGGTAGCTCCCTCGGGTGGTTTTCTACGAACGGGCGGCCTCGACGAGTTCCCGCACGCGGGCCTCCGAGACGGGCTTGCCCACGTCGCCGTCCTCCTTGAGCGCGGTGCCGACGATGACGCCGTCGGCGAGCTCGAGCGTCTCCGCGACGGTGTCGGCGGCGACGCCGCTGCCGACGAGGATCGGCGTGTCGAGGTCGGTCGCGTCCCGCCGCTCGACGGCGTGTTCCAGATCCGAGCGGTCGGTCTCGTGGCCGGTGCCGGTGCCGCTGACGACGACGGCGTCCGCGAGCCCGCGCTCGACGCCGTCGGCGACGGACTCGGCCGTGAACCCCGCCGCGGCGATCGGCGCGGAGTGTTTCACGTCGTGATCGGCCAACACCGCCACGTCAGCGTCGAGACGCTCACGAAGGCGCATCGTCTCGTGAGCCGTCCCGTCGATGACACCCTGATCCGTTACGCGCGCGCCCGTGTGAACGTTCACCCGGACGAAGTCACCGCCGGCGGCCGCGGCGACCGACAGCGCCGCCTCGGCGTCGTTGCGGAGGACGTTCACCCCGACGGGCACGTCCGCGGTCTCGACGACCGCCCGCGTCGCCCGCGTCATGCTCGCGACGACGTGCTTGGGAACGTCGTCCGGGTAGAACGGCGCGTCGCCGAAGTTCTCGACCATGATCGCGTCGACGCCGCCGGCCGCGAGCCGACGCGCGTCGCGCTCGGCGGCCTCGACGATCGCCTCGCGGTCGCCGTCGTACTTCGGCGCCCCGGGGAGCGCCGGGAGGTGGACCATCCCGATCACTGGCCGTCGGCCGTCCGCGAACAGCGAGTCGAACATGACGCGAGTTACCACCGGTTCCGGCCTTAGTCTGACGATCGGCGGGACGCGGGGTCGCTCACCACGGAACGAACTTGCCCCGCGAGCGACGGATGAATCATATATCGCGATATAAAATCCCCGCGACGGCGATCGCCTCACACGGAACTCCGTCGGAACCTCCGATCGGCTCAGGAGACGAACGAATCCAGCGTCTCCTGGCGGATCTCGAAGCGTGCGCCCCCGGAGTCGGCGTCGGCGATGTCGATCTGCCAGCCGTGGGCGTCCGCGATCCCCGAGACGATCCCGAGCCCGAGCCCGGTCCCGCCGGTCGGCGAGTAGCCGAACTCCAGGACGCGGTCCCGTTCGTCCTCGGGGATCCCGCTCCCGTCGTCGCTCACCACGAACCCGCGGGTGTCGTCGAGCGCGTCGACCGTCACGGTCACCGACGAGCCATCGCGATCGTCGCGGGGCGTCGGGGTCGAGTCGGCGCCGCCACCACACGAGTCTCCGCCGTCGACGCGCTCTGCGGCGGGTTCGGCCGGGGAACGTGTCGCCGACGAGCCGTGTTCGACGCTGTTTCTGAAGAGGTTCTCCAGCATCGTTCGCACCCGTGCGGGGTCGCCGAGCAGCATCGGGTCGGCCCGGACCTGTAGCGTCGCCTCCGGCGCGGCGACCGTCGCCCACGCGTCCCGCGCCGCCTCGGCGATCGACACCGGTATCGGGTCGGTAACCGGGTCGTTCAGTCCCCGAAGCGACTCCAGCGAGTCGACGAGATCCCCCAGCCTGTCGACGCCGACGTCCAGCGCCGACAGGTGGTCCCGCGATTCGTCGGCGTCATCGGGGAGCGATTCCTCGGCGAGGTGGGCCCGGCCGCGGATGACCTGAATGGCGTTTCGCGCGTCGTGAGCGACCGCGCTCGAGAGGGCCTCGAGTCGGTCGCGTTCCGTGCGGAGCAGTCGTTCGCGGTCGACCCGGTCGGTCACGTCCCGCGCGACCCGGCCGACGACCGGGCGGCCGTCGGCGTCGGGGTCCGGGAAGTGGACGATATCGAGCACCGTCGCCTCGCCGTTCACCTCCGCCTCGATGCGGTGTTCGCGTCGCTCGTCGGCGGCGAGCGCGTCGTCGCTGTGTTCGCGCAGCGTTCGCGCCGTCTCGGCCGGAAACAGGTCGTGGTCGCTCGACCCGAGGATCCGTTCGCGGGGAGCCCCCACGAGGTCGACGCAGGCGTCGTTGACCAGCCGGTACCGACCGTCCTCGAGCACCGCCATCGCCTGATCCGTCCCCTCGACGAGGAGCCGGTGTCGCCCGTCGTTCGCCTGTACCCCCGCGGGGTCGTCGGGCGTGTGTCCTTCGAGGACCTCGCGGACGCGACGAGCCAGCGTCCGGTACGGGTCGGGCCGATCGGACCGGACGTACTCGGAAACGCCCGCCGTGACCGCGTCGCTCGCGACCCGCTCGCTCCCCGCGTCGGCGAACAGGACGAACGGAAGCTTGCTGTGTCCGTCGCGAACTCGGGCGAGCAGACCGATGCCGTCCCCGTCCGGAAGGTCGAACGCGCTGGCGACGCAGTCGAGCCCCCGAGCGCCGGCCACGGCGTCGACGGCCTCGTCCGCGGACCCGACGGTCGTCACCGTTACGTCAGGCAGTTCCCGACGCAGTTCGGCCGCGACCCGGTCGCGGCGTCCCGCGTCCGGGTCGACGTACAGAACGTGCGGGGAACGAGCTGTCATCGAGCCGTAGATATTAGCCGTCCTAAATAACGTTGACCATCGTGTCCGACTCACACGTCGGAGCCTCCTCGGAGTGTCACAGGTCGACTCGACGGGCGATCGCCGCACGTGTTCCGTTTCGGGCGTGCGCTCGCCCGCCTCGCTCGCCCTCACTCGGGGGCCAGCGCGGTGTCGATGTCGCTGGCGAGCGCGATCTCGAGCGATCGCGTCGCCCGCGTCGCCTCCGCCTCGTTCTCCATCAGGACGGTCTCGCTGGGGAACAGGTCCTCGCCGAGCACGAGCCCGTGGTCTCTGGCGGTTCCGCCGGTGACGGTGAGGTACACGCCGAGGCCGGCGTCGGCGATGGCCGCCTCCTCCTCCTGGCCGGGCTCGGGGTAGACGAACTCGACGCCGGCGAGGGCGTCGGTGCCGAGGACCGCCTCGACGAGGCGCTCGTACCGCGGGGAGATACACAGCGGTCCCTCGTAGTCGACGACGAACGAGCGGTCGAGATCGACGCCGGCCGGGAGCGTCTCGGGCGTCGCCATCAGCGTGTGATAGACGGTGTCTCCGAGCCCGGTCGCGACGCGAACGTCGGTGTCGCGCGGGTCGATCCGGGCGTTCACGTCCGAGAGATCGGAGACGCCCTCCGGCTCCAGGCCGACGACCTCCTCCAACACGAGGTCGGCGGAGTCGAACCCCAGCGCGAACTCGTGGGTGCGCAGCGCGCGGAACGGTTCCTCGCGACCGACGAGCCGGACCTCGTGTCCGTCGACCGCGATAACCGCCGAGTCGAACACGACGCGGCGGGGGTTCCCCTCCCGGTCGTCACGGATCAGCGTGTACTCGGGACCGGACCCTTCCGGATCGCTGTAGGCGGCGAGCCGCTCGTACACGCCGCGTTCGTCGCGGTCGCGGCCCTTGGTGATCGCCTTCTCGTACCGGAGCGTCGAGGACACGTCGTCTGCCAGCGCCGCCGCGTCGTCGCCGCCGACGGCCGCGAACCGTTCGAGGGCGGCCTCCAGCGGCCGCCCCTTTCGGGGGACGGCGACGGAGACGGGTCTGCTCATTGGCGGAACGTGGGGGCCCCGGTGCAAAAGCGGCGCGTTTCCGGCGGACCTACTCCGCGTCGTCGCCGTCGCCGTCGGCCTCGTTGCCGTCGGCGCCCTCGCCTCCCTGGCCGGCGCCGCCGGCCGCGCCGCCCGGGCCGAAGACCGACGAGAGCCGCGTCCGGAACTCCTCGAACTCCTCGAGGTCGTCGTGAACCTCCTCCAGCTCCGTGCGCATCTCCGAGAGCTCGTCGTCGACGAGCGCCGACACCGACTCCACCTCCTCGCCGATCGAGGAGACCTCCTCGCGAACCTCCGCGACGGCCTCGTCCTCGTCGGCGACCTCCTCCGCGAGGTCGTCCAGGTCGGCGCGCACCTCGTCGATCGACGCCTCCAGCGAGTCGGTGCTGTCGGCGATCTCCTCGCCAAGGTCGTCCACGTCGGTCCGGAGGTCGTCGACGTCGCCGCGGAGGTCGCCCACGTCGCCACGGAGGTCGTCGACCTCCTCGTCGACGGCGGCGGCCCGCTCGCTCGCGTCGCGTGCGTCCTCGGTGGCCGTCTCGACCTCCTCGCGGAGCGATGCGCGCTCGTCGGCCGCGTCGGCGACCTCCTCGCGCGTCTCGGCGATCTCGGCGGTCAGGTCGTCCAGGTCGGCCTGCAGGCCGTCCATCCACTCGCTGGCGAGGCCGTTCTCGTCGATGAACTCCTCCAGCGCGTTCGAGTACGCCGCCATGTCCTCGACTTTCGACTGGAGCCGGGAGATGCGCGCGTCGACGCTCGTGGAGTGATCGAGTTCGAGCTCCTCCTTGAGCACCTCCCGGTCCTCCTCGGAGACGGTCCCTGCGCGAAGCTCCTCGGCGAGCGCGGCCGCGACCCCGCCGGCGGCGACGCCCCCGGCTGCGGCAGCGCCCGCGTCTCCGCCGGTCTCGGTGTCGGCGTCGGCGGCCTCGTCCTCGGGTTCGGGCGCTCCGAGGTCGTCGCTCACGGCGTCCGCGTCGTCGGCGTCGCCGTCCAGATCGAGCACTGCATCGGGCTCGTCGTCGGCCGGCTCCGGTTCGTCGTCGGCTGCGTCCGCCGCCTCCGCGTCGGCGACCTCGGCCCCGACTTCGTCCACATCCGACTCTTCGTCGGTCCCCTCGTCGTCCGAGAGGTCGTCGAGGAAGTCGTCGGCGGACTCCTCGTCCGTCCGCTCGTCCGTCGGGGCGATGTCGTCGTCGCTCGCGTCCTCCGCGAGCGGGTCATCGGTCCCCTCAGCGAGCGGGTCATCGGTCCCCTCAGCGAGCGGGTCATCCGCCCCCTCAGCGAGGGGATCGGTCGCCTCCTCGGCGCCCAGGTCCGCCTCCGCGCCGGCGAGGTCGAGCCCGTCGGACGCGTCGTCGACATCTGTCTCATCGGCGGCGGCGTCGGCGCCGTCGCCCCCTGCGAGCACGTCGCGAACCGCCTGCGAGGAGTCGTCGCCGATCACGTCGGCGACGTCGCCGACGGGGTCGTCGTCCTCGGACACCTCCGTGACCGCCGGCTCGCCGAGGAAGCGGGCGCCGTCGTCGGGGTCGTCGGTGCGGATACCGTAGACGGTCGTCACCTCCTCGCCGGGGTCGAGCCGGCGTCGGTACTCGACCCGGTGGTCCTGATACGCCGTCCAGTGCTCCGATTCGTACTCCGGATGGAAGCCGATCCGATCCATCGGGAAGTCCTCGGGGATCTCGTCGACGATGCGGAACTCCGTGGCGTCCTCGCGGTCCGAGCGGAGGGTGAACTCGATCGCGGGGACGGGGAACTCGTCGGCGGTGAAACGCTTCTCGACGGTGACGCCGTCCTCCTCGACGGTGACGGCGTCCGTGACATCGGGCCCCTGGCTCATGGATACATCGAGCCGAGTACAGTATAAAAAGTCACCGGGCCGATTATCGCATCGACAGGCCGCGAGGCCGACGCATAGCGGACCGGATGGTCGCCGGATCGGTCACCGGATCCGTCGCCGCGACGGCCGTCGACTACTCGGTCACGACGGTGACCGGCTTCTCCGCGTCGAGGATGATGCGCTGGGTGTCGTCGCCGAACAGCGCCTTGCCGGTCGGCGAGCGCTTTCGTCCGGCGATGAAGACGTGGTCGCAGCCGCGCTTGCGCGCCTCCGAGAGGACGGTCTCGGCGCGGTCGCCGACCGTTCCCACCGCCTCGTAGTCGATGTCCACGTCCTCCAGCACCTCGCGACCGATGTCGGCGGCGTACGCCCGCGCGCCCTCGACCGCCTGCCCGACGCTGTAGGTGGAGTCGCCGCGGGTGACCTCCGCGAGCTGCTTGCGCTGTTCGTCGTATTCGTCCTCGTCGGCGACGTGCAACAGCGTGAGGTCGGCGTCGACGCCGGCGGCGAGCTCGCCCGCCTCGCGGGTCAGCGTCTTTGCGGTCTCGGTCGGCCCGACGACTGCGAGCGCGTGGTCCATACCGATGGACTGTCGCGAGGGGATAAAAAATCCTGAGGGTTCGGGGGAGTTCGTCCCTCCTCAGAGATCGATCCGGTCGCCGACCTCCACGATGTCGAGGCGCTCGGGGTACTCGAAGCCACGAACGTGCTCGTGGAGCGCGGTCGGGTCGGCAGTCAGCCCCTTCCACATATCCCAGTGGCTCGGGAGCATGCGGTCGGCCCGCAGCGCCTCCGCGACCTCGACGGCCTGGTTCTCGTCGCAGTACCAGCGCGTGCGCTGGGGCTCGCGGGTCCGCTTGTCCGGGACGCGGCCGACGGATCCGAACGCGACGACCGCCAGATCGATGTCGTACTCGGCGCCGAGGTCGGCGAAGCCGTCGTGGGGTTTGGTGTCGCCCCCGTGGAAGACGGTCACGTCGCCGTACCGGACCACGTAGCCGACCGGGTGGGTCGCGTCGGCGTCGCTGACCCGGACCACGTCGACCTCGAAGCCGCCGACGGAGAACGAGTCGCCCTCCTCGATCTCGACCAGTTGGTCGTCGTCGACGTCCCAGTTGTCGGTCCAGCGCTCCTCGTCAGTGACGGCGAGGGAGTCGTCGGCGGCGTAGAAGTCGGCCCCTGAGTTCGCGAGGATCGGCGCCTGCGAGGGCCCGTGCGTGTGGTCGGTGTGCTCGTGGGTCGCCAACACCGCGTCGGCGTCGTACACGTCGTGGGGGTCGAACGGGACCGGGATCATCCGGACCGTGCGCGGCGGGTCGCCGAGGCCGACGTACGGGTCGATCCAGAGGCTCGTCTCGTCTGCACCCTTCAGGACGAAGCCGTTGCAGCCGAGGTACCAGACGGCGACGCCGTCGGGTTCGGCGGCCTCGATCGTTCGCGGGAGCCAGTCGCCCCAGTCGGACGTGATCTGCGGGTCGCTCGCGTCGCTCATGGCCGTCGCTTCCGAGCATGAGCGGTAAGGTCTGTCGCCTCGGACCCGCCCGAGGGGCGGGTGGAACTCCCCCGCCGGCCCGGTTGGGACCGGGTAACCGGCGGAAGCGGCCGGATAACTATCACCCGTGGTACCATGCCCCGAAAGCATATGGCACAGAATACCGACATGGGGGACATGGAAACGAGCGTTCATCGGACGCTGGAGTTCGCGGCGATGCGCGACAACATCGCGGAGTGCGTCGACCTCGTCGACGCACAGACGTTCGGGATCCGGGCGAACTGACCGGCGGACGGTCGGATCGCCCCGTCGACCTCCCCGTCACGACGGGTGCGGTCTCAGTTTTTCCAGCCTCGATAGAGGTCGTGGCCGACCATCCCGATACCGGGTAGGCCGACCAGCCAGTTGATCAGTCCGCCGACGAACGGGATCGCGGTGAGCAGCGCGAGAACGAGCGCGCCCACCAGGACGGTCGTACCGCCGGCTCCGCCGTCGGTGACGACGTCGCCGACGACCACAACCATCACCGCCGACCCGACGATCCCGACCCCCGCGAGGATCAGGATCCCGGGGATGGTGATCACGAGTCCGATGATCGTGAACGCGAGGATCACCAGCACGATCGGGACCCCGATACCGACGATGAGGCCCCAGACGATCGTCTCGCCCGGGTCCGAGGAGAACTGGTCGAGCTTGTCGTCCGCGTACCCCGGGCTCAACGCGACCAACGCGCCGCCGAGGAGGAGGTTGATCACGAACCCGACTGCGAACTGGACGCCGATCCGGGTCGTCAGATCGAGGGACGCGCGGGGATCGCTGTACTGGGCGGCGGCGACGCCGACGAACGCGAGCGCCGCCAGCGCGCCGACGGCTCTGCCTGCCGTGCGTGTGGAGGGCATCGTCGGCGAAGGCACCGCCCGCGATGAATAGCTTGTGATCCGCCGCCTCCGCCGATCCGACGGGGCGCGGTGAAGGACGACAACGGGTGGCTGCGTTCGACTACCAGGTGCCGTGGAAGGTGTCGAACTCCAGGTCCTCGAGCGGCTTGTTCCCGACGGCGATCTCGTACTCGCCGGGGGTGAGCATCGGCTTGTGGAACCGCGGCCCGTCGTCGGTGGTGATCCGCGGGCAGCCCGTGTTGACGAACGCGTCGAAGTCGAAGTTGCGGAGGCGGTCGGGCGTCACCTCGTCCATCGTGATGAGGTGGGCGTTGTCGTTGTTCTCGACGATCTCCTCGGCCTGGTCCCAGCGCCCCTGTCCGATCTTCGTACAGAAGATGACGCCGAAGGTGTCGGCGTCCATCGCGCGGTGGACCGCGCCGTAGCGCTGCTTGAGGAACTTCTCGGTGTCGGCGACCGTCACGACGTTGTTGACGGGGTCGCCGATGACGACCGTCTTGTCGGGGTGTTCCATCGCCAGGCCGAGGGGGTGGAACTTGCCGCCGCCGACGTACAGCACCTGCTCGGCGTCGATGTCGGCGCTGGCGTAGTTGCAGCCGAGCACCTGCCCCTCGTGGGTGAGGCGGTCGTCGCCGCGGCGGGTGTGGACCTCGTAGCCGCGCTCCTCCAGCCAGTCCACCATGTCGCCGAAGAGGTTCATGTGCTGGGCGGTGGTGACCAGGCCCACGTCGGGGTCGTCCTCCGGATCCTCCAGTTTCGCCAGCGACTCCTCCATGATGGGGAAGGGGTCGACGTTGGAGAAGAGGGGGACGTAGATGATCTTGTCCGACTCCTTCATCGGCGAGTGGCCGAAGTGGACGAACACGTCACACCGGCGCATCAGGTAGGTGTCGAGGTCGCAGGCGCCGTAGCAGGGCTGCCCCGAGATGAGGTACGTCACGTCCTCGGTCAGCTCCCGGAGGTCGTCGGCGACCGCGGGCGCGCGGCGCTTCAGCCCCTCGGGGAACTGGAGGCCGACCTTGTCGGCGTCGCGCTCCTCGACCGCCTCGACGATGCGGTCGAGTTCGTAGTCCCACTCGCGGTCGTGTTTGAGCGACATCCCCGTCTTGGTGAGGTCGCCCTCGCTCCGCTGGCTCATTGCACCCCGATAACTACCGGAGCCGGTTAAGCGGCGCGCTCCGGGAAGCCGCGCGAGAACGGCTGTCACGCCGCCGATATGCCCTTACCGCTCCGCGCCGCAGTCGTCGACATGACCGGCCACCGGTTCCACTCGGTCGACGGCGGGACGCCGTCCTCCCGTGGAAAAACGTTCCACGTTGTGGACGTGTTCACCCGCGGCGACGAGCGATTCACCGGCAACCAGCTCGCCGTGTTCCACGACGCCGCCGACGTCGACGCCGACGAGGCGCTCGCGCTCACCCGCGAGACGAACTTCTCGGAGTGTACGTTCGTCGGCGGGCCGACCGACGCCGGCCGCGACGTGCGGATCTTCGATCCGGCCGAGGAGATCCCCTTCGCCGGCCATCCGACGCTCGGCACCGCGGCAGTGTTGCGGGAACTGGTCGGCGACGGCTCGACCGACCGCCTCACCCTCGATCTCGGCGTCGGTCCGATCGACGTGTGGGTCGAGGGCGGCGAGGACGGGGAGGGCGATAACGGGGGCGGCGACCACGGCGACCACGGCGCCGACCCCGCCGGCGACGACGCCCGCGAGGAGTACTGGATGTGCCAGATCCCGCCGGAGTTCGGCGAACCGGTTCCCGGCGAGGTCGCCGCCGACGTGCTCGGGCTCGAACCCGCCGATATCGACGATGAGTACCCCGTACAGGCCATCTCGACTGGACTTCCGACGCTCGTGGTCCCGCTCGCCTCGCTCGATGCGGTCGAGCACGCGAGCACGACCGAACCGGCCTACGGCGAGTTCATCGACGAGTACGGCGGGCACAACGTCCTCGCGTTCGCCCGCGGCGGCGTCGACGGCGGCGACCTCCACGCCCGCGTGTTCGCCGACTGGGCCGGCGTTCCGGAGGACCCGGCGACCGGATCGGCCGCGGGCTGTCTCGCCGGGTGGCTTCTCGAACGGGGGTACCTCGGCGACGGACCGGTCGCCGCGACGGTCGAGCAGGGGTACGAGCTGGGCCGTCCCTCGCGGCTGCACCTGCGCGCCGAGCGCGACGCGGACGGCGACCCCCGTGTCGAGGTCGGGGGATCGGTCGTCCCGATCGCGGAGGGGCAGCTGCTGTAGGCTCACACGCCCGGCACCAGCGCCGTCACCCCGAGCGTCTCCAGCACCATCCAGATCAGGAAGACGACGTACAGCCCGAGCAGCGACACCGCCTCGGACCGGTCGAGTTCGAGGTCGGTCCGCGTGACGACGAGGAAGCCGAGCGTCGCGACGGTGAGAAAGCCCACCATCGGGACCGCGGTGCCGAAGTCGACCGTGACGGAGCCCCCTGGAACCAGCATGACGCCCGCGGGGACGGCGACGAGCAGGTCGAAGGTGTTGCTCCCGAGGACGTTCGCGAGGCTCGTCGGCCCCCGACCGGCCTCCGCGGCCCGCACCGACACGACCGTGTCCGGCAGGCTCGTCCCCGCAGCGACGACGGTCAGCCCCCAGATAGTCGACGGCACGCCGAGGGCGGTCTCCAGCGAGAGCGCCGCCTGCACGAGCGCCTCGACGCCGACGAGGATGGCGACGAGCGACCCCGCCAGCAGGAGCCACTGGCGGACGGGGTTCACGTCGTTCACCTCCGGCGCCTCGAAGTCGGACACGTCCTGCGACTGGATGAAGAGGTACACCGCGTACAGCCCGAGCGGGATCAACGCCAGCGGCCGCGTGAGCGTCGACGTGAGCCCGTTCGTCGATGGTTGCGGGGCGTATATCACGCCCAGCGAGAACGTGAGCAGCAGCACGGCGATCGCGAGCATGTAGAACTGCGTCTCCTTGTACACCACGTCGCGGTCGGCCCGCAGTCCCCGCCCGCGGAGGGCGCTCCAGCCGGGGATAACGAGGATGTTGAACACGGCCGATCCGACGATCGCGCCGACGCCGAGGTCGAAGTTCCCGTGCAGCAACACCGCGAGGACGACGCTCATCAGCTCCGGGAACGACGAGCCGATGGCGGCGATGACGGCGCCCTGTACGACGGCGGGGAGCCCGTAATGGACGCCGAGCCGTTCGCTCGCGGATTCGAGCCGGCCGCCGGCGATCCAGACGACGGCGGTGCCGACGACCGCGAGCGCGATCGCGGGGAAAAGCGAGACCATACCCGCGAGCGGGCGCGCCGGAAGGAAAACCGAACCGGTACGCGACGATTACGCGATGTCGCGGGAGGTGTCGATGGCGACCTGCTCCTCCAGCTTCAGCTTCACCGTCTCGTCGAGCGCGCGGCCGCCGCGGAACTTCGGGACGGCGAGCTTGTTGACGACGTCCGAGCCGCGCACCTGGGTGTCGAGGTCCCACACCACGTCGGCGACGTGTTCGGTCATCGCGCGGTTCTTCGGCTCGTCGTCGCGCTTCATCGCGTGGAGGAAGGCGACGCTCTCGGTGTTGACCATCGCCGTCTGCAGCTCCGTGAGGAAGCGCCGGTATCGCGAGCGGTCGGCCCGCTCCAGCGGGTCGGCCACGTCGACGATGAGGTTCGCGTTCTCCGGGAGCGCGCTGACGAGCCGGTTGGCCGCGTCCAGCGGCGCGTCGCCGCCGATGTCGCGGACGGTCGGCGTTCCCACCCGGGATTTCGTCCGATCGAGCGCGTCCGACACCGCCTGATCCGAGCGCAGCGTCGTGAGGTACAGCGTCCCGCGCGCGGCCGTGAGCTCGTACAACAGCAGCTCAGACTGGCTCGCCGGGTCCGCCGAGAACAGCACGATGCTCCCGGCCGGGATCCCGCCGTCGAACCGACGGTCGAGCACGTCGATCCCGGTCGGGAGGCGATCCGCCATGCGATCCGGTGACGGTCCGACGCGACATAACCGTTTCTCACGCCCGTGTCGGAACGGGATCGTCCGGATCCGCCGGTGTCAGTGCGTCCGCGGCCCGCTCGTACGCCCCGGCGACCCGCTCGTCCCCGAGCACGGGATCGGACCCGTTCGTGTTTTCGTTCCGGGCGGTCGGGGACGACGCGCTCGGCACCCGCGCGAGGACCGGGCAGCCGAGGAGGTCGGCCACGCCCGGCGGAACGACGGTCGAGCGGGTCACGACGGCGCCGACGACCGGCGTCCCCAGTCGTCGGGCCACCGCGGCGATCTTCGCGGCGTCGCGCAGCGCGGGCGCGCACGCCTCCGTCACGAGTATCGCTCGCTCGGCGACCCGAAGGGGCGCGACCGCGTCCGCGGCGGCGCCCGCGGAGCAGTCGACGATCGCCTGCGTCGCCTCGGGTGTCGCCGCGGAGATCCGCCGCAACGACTTCCGAACGTCCCGCTCGCGTGGGGCCGTCGGCGCCGGGAGGACCCGAACGTTCGCTCCCTCGGCGTCGGGGACCGCGGCCGCCAGGGGCGATCGAGCGGCGTCGCCGTCGAGGTACGCGATCCTGCGTTCAACCCCGGCGATCGCGCCCAGATCCGGCAGGTCCCAGTCGGCGTCGACGACGACCGTCTCCGTTCCGTCGGCTCCGAACGCCCGAGCCAGGCCGAGCGCCGTCGTCGTCTTCCCCGTTCCGCCCTTGCCGCCGGTGACCGCGAGCATGGGGCGGCTGGGTCGCTATCGGGTTTCAATACTCGCGTTCGTGGGGCAGAGCAGGGTAGGCCGCCACACGGTGAGAAAGTAGTCGTGGCAGGAGTCGCCGCCTCAGTCGTGACAGCAGCCGCCGGCCTTGCCGCCGAAGTCGACCGCCAGCGGGTCGGAGATCGCCCGGTTCAGCGCTTCGAGCCGGTCCTCCAGTTCGTCCTGCGCCTCGACGTACTCCCGCATCACCGGCAGCGAGTGGAGCTCCTGTTGTGCGGCCTGCACCTTCTCCATCGTCTCCTGGTCGGCCTGCCCCGCCTGCTTGGCCATCGCGAACTCCTGGCGGAGCTGTTCGAACTCGGAGATACGCGCCTGCGCCTCCTCGTCGTTCTGGACGGCCGCCTTCGCCTCCTCGAAGCGGCGGTACGCGGGCGAGTCCGCGATGGCGTCGCCCAACTCCGTCGCGAGGGCTTCGACCGAGTCGTCGGCCGCGGCCGCCTCGGGCGCGTCGGTCTCGATGCTCATAGCCCGCCTTGGTATCGCCCGCTGTTAAGCCCCGCGGCTGGGGACGCGTGCGAGCGCTCGCGCGCCGGCGACGGGGTCACGTCGCGACCGCGTAGGCGCCGGCCGCGACGGTGACGGCGACCACCAGCGCGGTCCAGTTGCGCGGGGTGTCGAACGAGGCGTACGGTCCGCCCTTGCGGGTGAACAGGTACGCGAAGTAGACGACCAGCGGGGCGACCCTCGCTGGGGTCGACACCGCGACGCCCCCGAACAGGTCCAGTCCGACCGTCAGCACGACCGCCCCCAGGGCCGCCGCGCCGGCGACGGCGAGGTCCTCGCGCGCGTCGCTGAGATCCATCTATCGGTGGAACGGTGAACCGGAAGTAATCGGTGTCGGTTCGGGGGCGCGACCGCCGGCGAACGCGCGAGCGGGTTACTCCTCGGCGTCCTCGAGCTCCTCGACGAGCTCGTCGGCGTCGACGTCCATGTCGTCCATGTCGACGTCGTCGAGCGCCTCCTCGACGTCGCCGCCGCCCATACCGCCCATACCGCCCATCATGCCGCCCATACCGCCCATCATGCCGCCGGAGCCGTCGATGACCTCCTCGACGACGACGCGGTCGAGGTCGAGGCGGCCCATGATGTCCTGGGCGATCTGCTGCTTCGAGAACATCCACTGCTGGTTCATCTGCATCATCGGCGTCGCCTCGATGTACAGCGTGCGCTTGTCGACCTCCTGGATCTCGGTCTCGCGGTCGACCTCGCCGGTCTCCTCGTCCTCGTGGGCCTCGACGGTGACCTCCTCCTCGACGGACTCCTCCTCGATGCGGACCTCGGGGGTCTCCTGGAGGTACATGCCGATGAGGCCGGCGGCCTTCTCCTCGTCGTCGTCGACGAGCTCGAGGATCTCGTAGTCGTACTCGAGGTCGTCGCCCGCGAGCGGGTGGTTGAAGTCGACGCGCGAGCGCCCGCCGATGACCGTCTCGACGTAGCCCTGGTCGCCGTCGATGGTGACCTGCGCGCCGGGGTAGCGGTCGTCCTCCGGGATCTTCTCGGCGCTGACGGTGCGCACGTCGTCGGGGTCGAACTCGCCGAACGCCTCGTCGGCGGGCACGGTCACGACGTTGGAGTCGCCGACCTCGCGGCCGAGCAGGTCCTCGTCGACGGAGGCGAACACGTGGCCCTCGCCGACGACGATGATGCGCGGGGAGAAGTCGTACTCGTCGTCGTCGATGCCGGCCTCCTCGGCGACCTCCTTGTGGGTCGTGTCGACCACGCGGCCCTCGTCCTCGTCCTCGCCGGGGACCGTGCGAACGGTGTAGTCCAGCCGGAGGAAGTCCCCGTTCTGGATCCCGTCGTCGGACTCGTCGGTGTCGACCGCGTCCTCGCTCGCCTCATCGCCGGCGTCGGCGGCTTCCGCCGCCTCGGCCTGCTCTTCTTCGCTCATGTGCGCACCGTCGCTCGTGCGCTTCTTAACAGTCACGTTTCGGCCGGACGCCCGAACTCCGAGACGACGGCGGGATCGGCCCGCGATCCGCCGAGGGCGACGTGGCGGACGCGCCACCCTTTTGCTCGGCCGTACCTACCGGCGTCGCATGTACGAAGTTGAGGTGAAGGTCCGAGCCGATCTCGACGCCGTTCGCGATCGGCTCGCCGACCTCGACGCGACCGGGACCCGGCGCGTTCGACAGGTCGACACCTACTACGACGCGCCCCACCGCGACTTCGCCGAGACGGACGAGGCGCTCCGGATCAGGCGCGAAACCGTCGCCGGCGGCGCGAACGACGACGGCGGAGGCGCCGCGACGAAGGTCACCTACAAGGGGCCGCTCGTCGAGGCCGAATCGAAGACGCGCGAGGAGTTCGAGACGGCCGTCGCCGACGGCGACGCGGCCGAGGGTATCCTCGGCGGGCTCGGCTTCTCGCCGGCGGCGACCGTCGAGAAGGACCGCGAGTTCTTCGAGCTCGACGGCTACACCGTCACGCTCGACAACGTGGCCGGCGTCGGCGAGTTCGTCGAGGTCGAGCGCGAGGCCGTCGAACCGGAGATCGAGTCGGCTCGCGAGGGGGCCTACGTGGTCCTCCGCGATCTGGGGCTCGATCCCGACGATCAGATCCGGACCTCGTACCTCGGACTGCTACTTCGGTCGCAAGATATGCCAAACGATACCCCGGAGTAATCCCTCACACACGAACTCTTTCCGCAAGTTATACTGCGGCCGGAATCCTCCGACCGACCAATGAGGAACATTCAGGTCTCCGAACTCGACCGGCGGGCGGTCGAGGACCAGGAGGTAGAGATCGTCGAGCGAAAGGGGATCGGTCATCCCGACTCGATCTGCGACGGCATCGCGGAGGCGGTCTCGCGCGGCCTCTCGCAGCTGTATCTCGACCGCGTCGGCCACGTGCTCCACTACAACACCGACGAGACGCAGTTGGTCGCCGGCAACGCGGCGCCCTCCTACGGCGGCGGCGAGGTGGTCGACCCGATCTACGTCCTCATCGTCGGCCGCGCGACGAAGGAGTACGAGACCGACGACGGCCGGGAGCTGACGCTGCCCGTCGGCCGCGTCGCGCTCGAATCCGCCCGCGCGTACCTCCGAGAGGCGCTGCCGGAGCTGGAGGTCGGAACCGACATCGTCGTCGACGTGAAGCTCGGCGAGGGGTCGGGCGACCTCCAGGACGTCTTCGGCGAGGACGGCGCGCAGGTGCCGATGGCGAACGACACCTCCTTCGGCGTCGGCCACGCGCCGCTCACCGAAACCGAGCGGATCGTCCTGGAGGCCGAGCGCGAGCTGAACGGCGCGTACGGCGCCGACCACCCGGAGATCGGACAGGACATCAAGATCATGGGCAAGCGCGAGGGCGACACGATCGACATCACCGTCGCGGCCGCGATGGTCGACGCCTACATCGACGACATCGACGAGTACCGCGAGGCGACCGAGCGCGTCGAGGCGTTCGTCACCGGGCTCGCCGAGGAGCACACCGACCGCGAAGTGCACGTCGAGGTGAACACCGCCGACGACCTCGAGGAGGGATCCATCTACCTCACGACGACCGGCACCTCCGCCGAGCAGGGCGACGATGGCTCCGTCGGCCGCGGCAACCGAGCGAACGGGCTCATCACCCCGAACCGACCGATGAGCATGGAGGCGACCTCCGGCAAGAACCCCGTCAACCACATCGGGAAGATCTACAACCTCCTCTCGACGGACATCGCGGAGGCCGTCGTCGAGGAGGTCGACGGCATCCGCGACCTGCAGGTCCGCCTGCTCTCGCAGATCGGCCGCCCCATCGACCAGCCCCACGTCGCCGACGCGCAGGTCGTCACCGAGGAGAGCGTCGCCGTCGCCGACATCGAGGAGGAGGCGACCGCGATCATCGACGAGCGCCTCGCGAACGTCACCGACGTGACCCGGCGCGTCATCGACGGCGAGATCACGACGTTCTGACCGACGCCGTCGCTCACACCCCGTCGAGTTTGGCTGACACCCGGCGACAGTCGTCGCGCGCGGCGGCGTCGCCGGGAGTTTCTCCCTCCGTCGCGCGGTCGTCGTCAGACCACGCGGTGGCTGGTGTCGTTTTCCGATACGAAGGTTCGGCGCCGAGGGACTCCGACCGTCGTGATCTCAGTCGGCCGCGAGTTCGCGGGCGAGGAACGTCGCGATGTCCGTGTCGGCCGACTCGACGAACCGGGTGAGTTCCTCGCCCTCGGCGTCGAAGACGATCACCGTCGGGATGTACTCGACGCTGTACTCGTCCATACCCGGGCCCTGCTTCTCGCCGTCGACCTTCTCGACTGGGTACTGCTCGATGCGGTCGGCCGGGACCCCGGCGGCGTCGAGCGCGGCCGCGAACGCCGGGAGCTGCCCAGTGCAGTCGGGACACCAGTCGCCGCCCCACACCTTGTACGTCAGCCCGTCGGCGCCGAGCGCGGCGGCCACGTCCGGGTCGATATCGGCGCCGCCGTCGGGGTCCATCGTCGAAAGCGTCGTACTCATGGTCGTCTCTGGGGCACACGCCGGGTTAAGCGCGGCGCCGCCGGCAGATCCGGCGTGCGGTCGCCGGGTCGTTCCTCCGGTAAGCCGGCCGCGCGTTCGTGCGCGAGGATCGCCCGAGGGCTTGCCGCCGACTCGGGAGCATTTACGCCTGACGCGAGTAGCGGGGGCATGGACGATTCGGTACTCGACACAATCGGCTCCCCGCTGGTCCGGGTGGATTCGCCGCCGGGCGCGACCGTGGCGGCCAAGCTCGAGTCGCGAAACCCCGGCGGCTCGGCGAAGGATCGCCCGGCGAAGCGGATGATCGAGCGCGCGGAGGCCGAGGGAACCCTCGAGCCGGGCGACACGCTCGTGGAGCCGACATCGGGGAACACGGGCATCGGCATCGCGATGGTCGGCGCCGCGAAGGGGTACGACGTGACCGTCGTGATGCCGGCCTCGAAAAGCGAGGAACGACGGCGGATCATGGCCGCCTACGGCGCCGACTTGGAGCTCGTCGACGGCGGTATCGACGCCGCGAAGGACCGCGCCGACGAGCTGGAGGCCGAGGGGATGGTCCAGCTCCGGCAGTTCGAGAACGGCGCCAATCCCGAGGCGCACTACGAGACGACCGGCATCGAGATCCTCGAGCAGCTCGACGGACGCGAGCCGGACGCGCTTGTCGCCGGGGTCGGCACCGGCGGGACGATCACGGGGATCGGCCGCCGCCTGCGTGAGGCGTTCCCGGGGATGGACGTGGTCGCCGTCGAGCCCGAAGACTCGGCGGTGCTGTCTGGTCGCGAGCCCGAGACCGACTCGTTTCAGGGGATGGGTCCGGGGTTCGTCAGCCCGAACCTCGACAGGGGTCTGCTCGACGGCGTGCTCACCGTCGGACTCGACGAGGCCGAGGCCGAGTGCCGACGACTCGCCCGCGAGGAGGGGATCCTCGTCGGGCAGTCCTCGGGCGGCTCGAACCTCCGCGCCCGCGACGTGGCCGAGGCGTTCGTCGCCGGCGACGACCCCGGCTATCGCGACGTTGCTGTCGAGGGGTGGGATCCGCGCTCGGACGACCGCGTCGGCGTCGCCGGCGACGACCCCCTGGTGCTCACCGTGTTCTGGGACTCCGGGGAGCGGTACATGTCGACCGGATTGTTCGACTGAGGGTCAGCGGCGGATCGTCCGGTTGTGGGCTCAGTTCTCGAACTCCTCGCGCGTCACGCGCACGCCGACCGTCTCGTCCACGTCGCGCAGGTCGTACTCCGGCAGCTCGGCGTCGTCGCTGCGCGCGAGATACATCGGTTCGACGAGCCGGCCGTCCTCGAGCCCGTACAGCTTCAGAAACCGGTCTGTCTCCTCGCGGCGGACGGCGTCGTTGCGGACGGCCGTCGCCAGCGTCCGCGAGAGCCACTCCTCGTCGGTGATCGACGGCTCCCTGATCAGCACCTCGTCGACGAACCGGACGAGATACCAGTTGAGGTCGTTGCACAGCGACACCGCGGCGCCGAGGCTGACGGTGTCGAGCGCGAGCGAGTTCTCGAACGGGGAGCGGAGGTCGTACGTCGCGAGCGCCTCCCGCGCCGTCTCCCGCGAGAGCAGCTCGTAGCGCAGGTCGGCCTCGGGGTCGCCGACGAGACAGACCGTGGTCATACCTCCGCGTCGCCGCCGCCGGGCAAAGCGGTTACGCTCCGCGCGTCGCCGACCGCGGAAGCGACGTGGCCGCCGGCGGGGACCCGCGCGACTCCGGACCGCCGGCGCATCACTCCCCGGCGGCCCACTCCAGCGCCGCGCGGAGGTCGTGGTTCGGCGGCGAGCAGGTGAAGTCGCGGCAGGCGTACGCTGTCGCCGTCCCGTCGCGCGCGTCCCGGTCGCGCCAGATCGGGGGGACCTCCGCGAGCCCGAGGTCGTCGGCCCAGTCGGCGACGCCGTCCGCGGTCGGCGGACGGGGGGCGATCACGACGCCGGGGAGGTAGCGGCTCGCGAGCGTGTCGCGCCACTCGGCGGGAACCTCCTCGCACGCGAGGGTGAGTTCGAAGGGGCCGCTCTCGGCGCGCGCGGCCGCGAGCGCCAGCGTGACGTGCTCCAGCGGCGAGGCCGTCACGCCGTCCGCGTGGGTCGCGAGCACCTCGCGGGCGACGGGGTCGAACTCCTCGTCGGGCGCGAAGAGATCGAGGTCGAGCAGGAGCCGCGTCGCCACCCCGAGGCTGGAGGGCGTCGACGCGTCGGTCGGCTCCTGCGGGCGAACCACGAGGTCCTCGGCGTCGTTCGGCGTCGAGTAGACGGTGCCGTCGTCGGCGTCGTAGAACGCCTCGACGATCGTTCGACCCAGATCCAGCGCGAACCCGAGGTGGTCCACGTCGCCCGTGACGCCGTACAGATCGAGGGCCGCCCGGCCGAGGTACGCGTAGTCCTCGAGGTAGCCGTTCCCCTTCACCTCGCCCTCGCCGACGGCGTCGCCGTCGCGCTCGATGTAGCGCCGACTGAGTCGGTCGCCGTCCCAGAGGTGCTCGCGGACGAACCCGAGCGCCTCGGCGCCACGGTCGGCGTATCCGGCGTCGAGCGTGCGCGCGCCGGCGGCGAACGCCGAGATAGCGAGGCCGTTCCACCCCGCGAGCACCTTCTCGTCGCGCGGCGGGCGCTCGCGGGTCGACTCGCGGTGGTCGAACAGCGCCGTCCGCGCGTGCATCAGCCGCTCGCGAACCGTCTCAACGGAGAGGTCGTACTCGTCCGCGAGGTCGGGGACCGGGGTCGCGCGGGTGAGCACGGTCGTCCCGCCCTCGAAGTTCCCCGCCGAGTCGACGCCGAAGCGGTCACACACCAGGTCCACGTCGTCGTCTTCGAACTCGTGGTCGGCGTTCGCGAGCGCCTCAGCGACGGAGTCGGGCGTCCAGACGTAGTACTCGCCTTCTCCCTCGCCGGAGTCGGCGTCCAGGGTGCCGTAGAAGCCGCCCTCAGGGTGGGCGAGTTCGCGGTCGAGGAACGCGAGCGTCTCCTGACCGACGGTGGCGTACTTCGGGCGGCCGAGCAGGCGGTGGGCGTCGAGGAACACGCGCGCCAACTCGGCGTTGTCGTACAGCATCTTCTCGAAGTGGGGGACGACCCACTCGCGGTCGGTGCAGTAGCGGTGGAAGCCGCCGCCGACCTGGTCGTACAGCCCGCCGTCGGCCATCGCGTCGAGCGTCTCGACGGCGACGTTCAGCGGTTCCTCGCGGCCGCTGCGCGCGTACGCCTGCATGAGGAGGTCGATCCGGCCGACCTGCGGGAACTTCGGGCCCTGTCTGCCGAAGCCGCCGTGCTCGCGATCCGCGCTGCGGAGCGCGGCGGTGACGGCGTCAGAGAGGACGTCCGCGTCGGGCGGACCGCCGCCGGCCGCGGCGCCGTCGTCGCCCACGCTCCCGCCGGACGAGTCCCCGGTCGACTCCAACTCGTCGCGGGCGGCGGCCGTCCACTGCTCGGCGCGTTCCTCCATGTCCGCGCGCTGGTCGGGGTCGTTCCAGGAGTCGGCGATGTTGCGACACACCTCCAGGAAGCCGGGCATCCCCTGGCGGCCGTCACGGGGGAAGTACGTCCCGACGTAGAACGGCTTCCCTTCGGGCGTGAGCCACACCGAGAGCGGCCAGCCGCCGCGGCCGTTGACGAGCTGGTTCACGGTCTGGTACACCCGGTCCAGGTCGGGTCGCTCCTCGCGGTCGACCTTCACCGGGACGAACTCGTCGTTGAGCACGTCCGCGACGGCCTCGTCCTCGAACGATTCCTCCTCCATGACGTGACACCAGTGACACGCGGCGTAGCCCACCGACAGGAAGACCGGCACGTCGCGCTCGCGGGCCGCCGCGAGCGCGTCGTCGTCCCACGGCTGCCAGTGGACCGGATTGTCCGCGTGTTGGCGCAGGTACGGGCTGGCTTCCTCGTCCAGCCGGTTTCGCGCCGTCGGATCGCTCATTGCCGGTCGGTCGGCGGCGGGACGGATAAGCGGGGCGGCCGCGGGTCGTCGGCCGCCCGTACCGCGGGTTCGAATGCACGAACGCGCACACTCTCGCCCTCACAGAGAGTAAGGTTTACACGCCCGTGCAGTTTCGACTCGACCATGTCCGAGACAGTGCTCCTCGTCGGCGGGGGCGGGCGCGAACACGCCATCGCCCGCGCGGTCGCCGGCGACGCCTCGCTGTACGCTTGCGCCGGCAATCGAAACCCCGGTATCGCGTCGCTCGCGGACGGGTTCGAACAGATCGGCGAGCGGGACGCCGATGCGATCGTCGACTACGCAGAGCGGGTCGACGCGGACCTGGCGGTCATCGGCCCCGAGTCGGCGCTGGAGGCGGGCGTCGCCGACGCGCTCGACGACGCCGGCGTCTACACGTTCGGTCCGCGCGCCGAGGAGGCCCGAATCGAGACGGACAAGGCGTTCCAGCGCCGGTTCATGGCGGACAACGACATCCCGGGCAACCCCGACTTCGAGACGTTCGACTCGGCGGAGGCGGCCGCCGACTACGTCGCCGAGTACGACGGCGACGTGGCGGTCAAGCCCGTCGGCCTCACCGGCGGCAAGGGCGTCCGGGTGACCGGCGACCAGCTTACGACCGACGCGGCGGTCGAGTACATCCTCGACGCAGAGTGGGACGAGTGGGTGATAGAGGAGCGCCTCGTCGGCGAGGAGTTCACCGTCCAGGCGTTCGTCGCGAACGGCGAGGTGCGAACCACGCCCGCGGTCCAGGACCACAAGCGCGCCTACGAGGGCGACGAGGGCCCCAACACCGGCGGGATGGGAAGCTACACAGACACCGACCTGACGCTCCCGTTCATGACCGACGATGACTACGACGACGCCGTCGAGATCATCGAGGCAGTCGTCGACGCCCTCCCCGAGTACAAGGGCGTGCTGTACGGCCAGTTCATGCTCGGCGTGGATGGTCCGAAGGTCGTCGAGTTCAACGCTCGTTTCGGCGACCCCGAGGCGATGAACACGCTGCCGGTACTGGAGACGCCGTTCCTCGAGGTACTCACCGCCGCCCGCGACGGCGAGTCGCTCCCGGAGCTGGCGTTCTCCGGCGAGGCGACCGTCTGCAAATACGCCGTGCCCGCGGGCTACCCGGTCGAGCCCGATGCCGGCGCGCGGATCGAGGTGGACGAGTCCAGCGTCGGCGACGCGCTCCTGTTCTACGCGAGCGTCGATCAGCGCGAGGACGGCCTGTTCACCACGACCTCGCGCTCGTTCGCGGTCGTCGGCCTCGGCGACTCCATCGCCGACGCGGAGGCAGATGCGGAGGCGGCGCTGTCGATGGTCGACGAGGGGTTCCACGTCCGCCACGACATCGGCACGGCGGAGCTGGTGCAGTCCCGGATCGACCACATGGCCGAGTTGCGCGGCGAGTAGCGCGGCTATCGACGCGTCTCCGCCGCCGACTCAGTCGGGAGACATCCCCGAGGACGCGCCGCTGACGGACGAATGATGGCGAACACGTGACGCGACCGCGACCGGCTCGGACCGCTCGCGTCACGGTTTCGCGACGCGGTCCGAGGCGTGAGTCACCGCACGGCGACGGTGGTCGCGTCATCGGTGAAGAACCCTCGTCCGGCTGTCGCCCCTGTTTCGATCGGTCACGAACACACGTCCTCGAACGCACGAGATTGATTATCGACGGTCACGACGGTCGCCCTGTGAGCACCGACGACGAGGTCGATGGCGGGGGAGGCGACCCCGGCGACGACGCTGGCGACGCTGGCGGCGACATCGGCGGGGACGGGAACGAACGCCCGGCGCGCTACGACCGACTGGAGCGCCACCCGACGCCCGGCGGACGCAACTCCCTGCGCCACTGGACCGACGCGAAATCCCCGGTGAGGGTCGCGCTCAACTACCTCGCGATCTGGATTATCCGGGTCTCCCCGAGCCTCCGGCTGAAGAGTTGGCTCTTGCGTCGCCTCGGCGCGACCGTCGGGGCGGGGGTCTCGTGGGGGCTGGAGGCGACACCGGACGTGTTCTGGCCCGAGCGGATCACCCTCGGCGAGGACGCCATCGTCGGCTACGACTCGGTGCTGCTGTGTCACGAGTTCCTGCAGGACGAGTACCGTCTCGGCGACGTGGTCGTCGGCGACCGGGCGATGCTGGGCGCGAAGGTGACCGTGCTTCCCGGCGTCCGCATCGGCGAGGACGCGCAGGTCGCGGCGAACTCGCTCGTCGCCGACGACGTGCCGCCGGGGGCGACGGTCGCGGGCGTGCCGGCCGAGCCGGTCGAGCGTGACGAGGACGAGCGTGACGGCGACGAGAACGAGAGCTGAGACGACGACCCGGTCGTTCTACTCGCGGATCCGGACGACGCCCTCGGTGAACGCATGTCGGTTCGGCACGACGTACTCAGCGCCGTCGCTTTCCACGTGCGTGACGAACACGTTCACCTCCTGGACGACGCCGTCGGTGTCGCCGATGCGGACGCGGTCGCCGATGCTGTACGGCTGTTCGAGCAGGAGATAGAAGCCGGCCGCGCCCGACGCCAGCAGGTCGCGGAAGGCGAGCCCGCCGAACAGCACGAGAGCGAAGCCGTACGTCGCGAGCAGGACCACCAGCGCGGCGGTGTCGACGCCGATCTGTCCGAGCGCGACGAGCACCGCGATGAACACCACCGACCACTTGGCGACGGACGGAACGATCCCCGCCTGGGGGAGCTTTATCCCGCGCAGGCGGTCGTTGATCAGCAGTTCGACCTTGTCGCCGACGACGAGGCCGACGATGAGCACGAGGATCGCGAGAAACAGCGACGGAAGGAAGCCGGCGGTTCGGTTCCAGAAGGCGGCGATGTACTCCACCCGGGCGATGGTGAGCGCGACGATGAGCCCGAGGATGAAGATGAAGTACCCCGAGAGGTTCGCGACCAGCGAGACCGTCGAGGTGCCGAACTCGCGGGCGGTCCGTTCGAACGCCGTCCCCTCGATCGTCTCGGGGACGCCGGCGCCGACGAGGATCCGGCGGTTCACGCGAACGACGAGGTAGCCGAGTAACGCGGCGAGCACGACCACGCCGAGCGCCAGCCACAGGCGCGCCGGGAGACTCATCAGTGCGGTTCGGATCGCCTCCCCCGCGGATTGTACCGGCGGGGAAGCGGGCGAGACGGTGTCGAGCGCGCTCGGCGCGGTCGACGGCCCAGGCTCGACGGACGGGGTGAAACGTGGGTCGATCATGCGTCAGTACTCCTCCGGATCGAGTTCGAGGACGAGCCGCCCGCCCTTGAACGCACGGACGAGCCCATCCGACTCCGAGAGCACGATGGCGATCGCGTTCGTGTCGCGCGTGATGGCGCCGCCGGCCATGTGTCGCGCGCCCAGCCCCTTCGGGATGTCGACGCCCTCGGCTCCCGGTTCGAGGTAGCGGTACGCCGAGACGATCTTCCCGGAGTCGCTGATGACGAACGCGCCGTCGAGCCGCGAGAACTCCTTTAACATCACGTTCACGATGGGGTCGCCGACGTGGACGTGGCTCTTCTCGAAGGGGTTGTAGCTCAGCGGCCGGGACTTGTTCATCACCTTGCCCGCGTCGCCGACGACGAACAGCGCGCCGACGGGCTTGCCTTTCTGGCCCTTCTTCCCGAGCTCGATCGCCACGTCGAACACATCGCGCACGACCGCGGGGTCCGCGCGGGAGTTGGCGAAGAGGTCGTAGATCCCGGAGTGCATCGACTCGGTGACGGACGTACGGATCACGCCGTCGATCGGGTCGTCGAACACGCCGACGGCGCACGCGACCACGTCGCCCTCCGCGCAGTATCCCTGATCCATCGCGCCCTCGACGCCGAAGCGGATCCGGTCGCGCACGTTGTCGAACTCCAGCGGAAGCTCCACGTAGCGCTCGGCGTCGTGGTCGTTCTCCGGCGCGACGACGACGGCCGGCTCCCCGTCGACTTCGCGGTAGTCCTCGTACGTCGATCCGGTCGGTGCGAAGAGGAACACCCCGTCGACGTCCGCGACGAGGTCGGCGAGGAGGTCGGCCGAGGAAGTCATTGTGTGAACGTTTCGGGGCGCGTTCATATCGGTTTCGGCAGCGTCATGCGGCCGTCTTGCGTTCGGAGGTCGACGACTCCCAGGGTTCGTATCCGTGCCTGCTCGTTCGTCGCTTCGCTCCTCACAGCTCACGGGTCACTACGTTCCCCGTTCGCCCGTCGAGGTCTCACTTCGTTCGACCTCGCACTGCGCGGGACCGGATTCGAACCGGCGGACCTCTACAGGACAGCGTCCTAAGCGCTGCGCCGTTGGCCTGGCTTGGCTACCCGCGCTCGCCACACAGTATCCCGAATCGCCGTAAGTAGCTGTCGGACCCGGGCGACGATTTATGTCCGCCCACCCCGAACCCGTCAGCGTGTACCGCGCCAGCGACGAGGTGGAACACGAGGAGTGGCTCTCGCGGCTCCACCGGGCCGCCGAGTCGCTGGAGCTGTCCGCGGAGGCCCGTTCGAACGCGACCGACATGTTCCTCTCGGCCGTCCCCGAGGAGGACCGGTCGAAGCCCGCGATGGCCGCGGCCGCACTGTACGCCGGCGCGCTCATCGCCGGCGACGAGCGCCCGCAGACCGCCGTCGCCGACGCGATGGACGTGACCCGTCTCTCGGTTCAGCAGCACTGGAAGGGCGTGCTGGAGGACGCCGGCTTCCGCCCGCCGTCGTGGTAGGAACGTAGGGCTCTCCTTCGCGCGGGTGGCGATGCGTGTCCGGCTACTCCGTGAGCAGTCGATACGCGAGCAACGCTAGCCCCGTGAAGCCGACCAGTTGCCCGAGGAGAAACAGCGCGCCGCCCACGTATGCGAGTTCGCTTCCCGGGTCCCGCCCGCCGAACCGGATCGCCTGATAGCCGAGCAGCAGCGCGACGAGGCCGACGAGGATCAGCTGCGTCGCCCGCGAGCGCCGGGTCAGCCAGTCGACCGCGGCGTCGACATCGGGCATCGCCCCGTCACTCCGCGTCCGGCGGTTCGGTCCCGCGACCCTCGCGCTCGGGCGTGAGGTTCCCGTGGCGGTCGATCTCGCCGCGGACGATCCGGGTCGAGGAGATCCGGTCGCCGTCCTCGGCGGGCACGTGATCGACGATCTCGATCCGGAGGCTCGGCAGCCCCTTCTGCTCGCGGATCTCGTTGACGCGCTCGGCCCCCGACTGCGTCTCCGGGGAGACGATCAGCGCGTCGAAGCCCGGCTCGACGGCGATCCCGGTCGGCTTCGTGAGCTCGCGGATCTCGTACTCGCGGTCGTGTTCGGCCGCGAGCGGCGCGAGTTCGTCGTCGAGGTCGCGCTTTCGCTCGGCGAACGGGCGGACGTAGCGGTCCGTGTGACGTGTCTTCGGGGCCAGCTCGTCGGAGGTGAGGCCGACGGTGAGGTCCCCGAGCTCGAACGCGCGCTCGAATAGCGCGCGGTGGCCGTCGTGGACCGGGTCGAATGTCCCGCCCAGCGCGACGTTCATACCCGGCCGTGGATGCCCCGACACCTAAAAGCGACGTTACCCGTCGTCCCGTTCTGTCTCGACCGAGATCCGGACCGGTTCGTCGGTCGCGTCCGCCGACTCCGCGTCGCCCGAGAGTCGCGAGTCGAGCGTGAACACGGCGTTCAGCTGGTCCTGCACCTGCCCGACCGCGCCCTCGACGAGCGCGGCGGGATCGATCGCCTCGTACTCGTAGGGGTTGTTTCCCGCGCCGGCGGACTCCCGCTTCGTCCGGGTGACCGTCTCCTCGTCGTGCAACTCCGCGAGCGCCTCGCGAACGGTGCTGGGGTACAGCCCGGTGCCGTCGGCGACCTCCTCGCTCGTGGACCCGGGTTGCTCGCGGAGGAACACGTAGATCCGGGCCCGCGTCTCGGTGTCCAGCAGCCACGCCAACAGGTCGACGATGCGCTCGTCGAAGCCGTCGGCGACGTCCGCCGCGCCCGATTCGAGGCGCTGTGCGGCCTCGCGAAGCTCCGTTCGCGGGGCGTCCTCGTCGTCGGCGCCGTCCGCCTCGTCGCCGTCATCGGGGGCCTCGTCGGTTGCCATGTGTCCCATTTCGGCGGTCAGAACTCCGCAGGGAAAACCCCGTCGGCGGGCGAACCGGTCGGGAGCGAACGCACCCGCGTTCGCCACGCCTACGCGTCGTGCTCGTCGATCAGCAGGTCGCGACACAGTCCGTCGAGCCCCTCGCGCTCGCGGATGCGCCGCTGTCTCGACGCCCCGGACTCCCGGTCGAGGAGGTATCGAAGCCCCTCGACGCCGAGCCGGTCGCTCTCGCGGTCGACGACGCCCGCCAGGTCGACCTGCGAGTCGCCGTCGCGGTCGACGAACGACGCGTCGCGGCCGTGCCGGATCGCGCGCCACTTGTTCTCGTCGAGGAGTTCGCGTCGAAGCCCCCCATCCGACCCTGCCGAGGATTCGGGCTCGACCTCGTCCTCGTACCGTTCCGCCAGGTCGACCACGAGCGCGTGGACGTACTCTACGAACGCGCAGACGACGTCCGGGTTCGACTGCCCGTCGGGGGTGCGCACCTCGACGGTGCCGTGGCCCGTGTGCGGGCGCACCTCGAACCAGAGCTCGCCGCGGTCCTCGATGGAGCCGTGCTCCACCATCCGCCGTTCGAACTCGTCGAAGGCGGCGAAGTTCTCGAACCGGCCCGGGATCCCGGTGTTCGGGAGGTTCTCGAACACCGTCGCCCGCGCGGACTCGAGCCCGGTGTCGTAGCCGTTCCAGAACGGCGAGTTCGCCGACAACGCCAACAGCGGCGGGAGGAACCACCGGATCTCGTTGGCGATCCACGTCGCCTTGTCCGCGTCGTCGACGCCGACGTGGACGTGCAGGCCCGCGGTCGTGTTTCGGTGTTGGGGGTACTGGATCCGGTCCAACTGCGACCGATAGCGGGGCTTCTCGGCGTGGTCGAGTTCGCGCCAGACGGCGGCCGGGTGGAGTCCGGCGCCGGCGATCTGCAGGTCGTACGACTCCGCGTGCTCGACGAGCGCCTCCCTGACGGCGACGACGTGATCGCGAACGGATCCGGGGTCCTCGATGAGCGGCGTCTGGGTCTCGACGACGAACTTGAACAGCTCGTGGTCGATCCGTCCCCCGAGCGGCTCGGGCGGTTCGCGGTCCCCGTAGACGAGCCGGTCGCTGCCCGAGGTCGGACGCCCGTCGCCGTCGACGACGAAGAACTCCTCCTCGACTCCAAGCGTGCCCATCCGCTCGAACGCCGCCGCCGAACCCGTGTCCATCGGCGACGGCTTCGGCGTGCGGTGGTATATATCTCGGGAAACCGGCCCCCGAACGTGGCGCTCCGACGAAGGTTCAAGTCCGATGACGCGACCACCGCTCACCGGACGCTCCGGCGTCCGGCCGCCCGGCGGGGCCGGACGCACAGTCCGCGTAGCCGCGCCGACGCGCGGCCGAGCAATCAGCGCCAGCGAGTGCGTTCCCGCTACCGAGGCGTCGCGACGACGCCGAGGTGGTCCTCGTGGAACCGGTCGAGTCGTCGTGTCTCCAGCACCTCGTAGGCTGACTCAAGGTCCGCGAGCACCTCCTCGAACACGGCGTCGGGAGCGGCGGCCACGTCCTCCGAGCGCGCCTTGACGGCCAACAGGAGTCGGCCGTCATCGGCGAGGAACCGCCGATTGTGAACGGCCACGTCGGCCTGGCCGCGGGTCGCAACGTCCTGCACGAGCACGTCGCAGTCCGCCTCGACGACGTGGGCGTACGTCTCGGGGCGGCGGGCGTCCTTGAGTAGCGGGAAGAGGTTGGCCCGCGGCTCGCAGGCGTCGAGCAGGTCCCGCACGGGACGCGGCGAGAACTCGACCGCGTACGTCGGCCCGGCGAAGTCGGCGACGTGGCTGACGGTGGTGCCGTTGGCGGCGCCGAGATACAGCACCGTTTCGCCGCCCGAGAGCCCGGTGTCCATTCCGAGTTCGAGCATCCCGCCGAGCTTCGAGCGCCCGGCGTCCCACGCACGCCACTCGCCGTCTGTGGGTTCGCCGTACACCGGCTCCCCGCGCGTCGCAAGCCGGTCTCGGCCGTCGAACTCGCGGCGGTCCACACCCGCCGGAAGCGACGCGTCGGGGTCGGTCATTCCGAATCACCGCCGTCGTCGGCGGCGCGGGCGCGGATCGTCCGCATCCGCTCGTCCAGCTCCGCCTCCAGCTCCGGGCGGTAGTCACCCGAGTAGTGGTCGATCCGGGCGGCGATCGTCAGCTTCCCCGCGAGCGCCCGCGACGCGGAGCCGCGGTCCTCGGGGCGGGTTCCGCGGACGTACTCGTGGGTGTAGATGACGCCGTGTTTCGGCGAGGAGCCGTGGCCGCGAAGGTGCGCGAACAGCGCGTCCTCGGCGCCGAGCACCTGCAACGTCCCGGACGGCTTCTTCGCGAGCGTCTCCAGTCCGCCGGCCAGCGAAATGAGCCGGGCGGCAAGTACCGGCCCCGCGAGCGCGGCGAGGTTCGGGGCGGCCACCGGCGCCCGCGACTCGATGAACGCCTCCAACTCGTCGGCCTCGCGGTCGAGGTCGGCCACGCGGGTCGCCAGCGAGACGACGCGCTCCTCGGCCGGACCGTCCGGGTCGCGCTCGGCGATCTCCCGGCAGCCGTCGACGCCGGTTCCGGCGTCCGGGAACAGCGTGCCCGCCCACTCGGAGACGCGTTCGGCGAGCTCGTTCGCGACGCGGTCGGCGTCGTCCATCGCGCGCACCGCGTGGAGCAGCTGGCGGTCGTCGGCCCGCTCGCGCTCGTCGACCTCGGCGCGGGCCGCCTCGACGGTCGCCTCGCGAAGCTTCGCGTAGTAGTCGTCCTCGTCGGCGGCGAAGCCGGTCTCGACGGCGAGCGCCGGCCAGTCGGCCGGCGCGTCGGCGTCGCCGTCGCGGACGCGGTCGGGCGGCGACTCGTCGTCGCCGGCGGCGAACCACGTCCTGGAGGCGGCGTCGACGCCCGCGGCGTCGTCGGTAGTCATGCACGTCCGTTTCCGGCGGCGGTTCATGAGCGTTGTCTCCGCGGCCGACCTCCTCGGCCGACGGGTCGCGGAACCGATTTCCCCGGTTTCGGGAGATACGAACCGAGTAACCTTTGGCCGCTCCGGAGAACCACGCGGACATGCACCAGCCCGAACTCGACGAGACCGAGGCCCCCGAGGTCGGCGAGCTGACACCGCCGGACCGAACCCTCATGGGCCCCGGCCCGAGCGACGTACACCCGCGGGTCCTTCGCGCGATGAGCACGCCGCTCGTCGGGCACCTCGACCCGTCGTTCATCGAGATCATGGACGAGACGCAGGAGCTGCTCCGGTACGCCTTCCGCACCGACAACCAGTGGACGATCCCCGTCTCGGGCACGGGGTCGGCGTCGATGGAGGCCGCCATCGGCAACCTCGTCGAGCCGGGCGAGACGATGCTCGTCCCGACGAACGGCTACTTCGGCGGCCGGATGGCCGAGATGGCGCGCCGCGCCGGCGGCGACGTGGTCGAGGTCGACGCGCCGTGGGGCGAGCCGCTGGACCCCGTCGACGTGCAGGCGGCCTTCGACGAGCATCAGCCGGACGTGTTCGGCTTCGTCCACGCCGAAACGTCGACGGGCGTCCGCCAGCCCGACGTGCCCGAGCTGACGAGCATCGCCCACGCCCACGACGCGTACGTGATCGCCGACTGCGTCACGTCGCTGGGAGGCGTTCCCCTGGAGGTCGACGAGTGGGATGTCGACGCCGCCTACTCCGGGCCACAGAAGTGCCTCTCGTGCCCGCCGGGTGCCTCGCCGCTCACCCTGAACGACCGCGCGATGGACAAGGTCCTCGGGCGCGAGGAGCCCGCCCGGTCGTGGTACCTCGACCTCTCGCTGCTCGAGGGGTACTGGGGCGAGGAGCGCGCGTATCACCACACGGCGCCGATCACGAACGTCTACGCGCTGCGGGAGGCGCTGCGCCTCGTCGCCGAGGAGGGGATCGAGTCGCGCTGGGCGCGCCACCGGAAGACCGCGGGCGCGCTGAAGGCCGGCGTCGAGGCGATGGGGCTGGAGATGAACGCCGCCGACGAGTACTGGCTGCCGAGCCTCAACGCGGTTCGGGTGCCCGACGGCGTGGACGACGGCGCTGTCATCGCGGACCTGCTGGAGGGGTACGACCTTGAGATCGCCTCCGGGCTCGGCGATCTCGAGGGGGAGATCTTCCGGATCGGCTGTATGGGCCACTCCGCGCGCCCCGCGAACGTATCGCTGCTCGTATCGTCGCTCGGGCAGACGCTCGCCGAACACGGCGCCGATGTGGCTGTCGGCGCGGGCGTCGAGGCGACGGCGTCACGGCTGTAAGACCACATCACGGGCGTCGGTCACCGTTACGGCTGTCCGTCACCGTCGCGGCTGGACCGACGAACCGCGGATTCTGTCGTCGGGAGGCCACCAAATCCAAGTGGCCGGCGGCGCCAACAGCCGGCCGCATGGACGAGGTACTCGAGGCCGCGGAGGTCGTAGCGGACTCGGAACTGGAGGGGGCAGTCGTCTGGCTGTTCAGAGTGATAGGTATCCTGCTGGCGCTCGCGGGTGTCGGGCTGTGGCTGTTCACGCAGTCCGGGTTGCTGTGGCTGCCCGCGATCCTGATCGCGGTCGGGGTGCTCCTGGCGGTGATCCCCGGCGTCCTGTTGGAACTGACCGAACTGTTCGCGTAGGGTCGACGTCCGCGTCGACGCCGGCGTTCGATCACTCCCGCGTTCGGTCGCCCCCGGCGACGGGGAACGGTCGTCCGCTTTTTTCTCCTCGGCGTACCAACACGAGCCCGTCATGTACGAGGACATCCTGCTGGCGACGAACGGCGGGGTCGCGTCGATCAACGCGACCGACCACGCGCTGGATCTGGCGGCCGACCGCGCCCGGCTGCTGGACGACCTCGACATCGCGGTCGACCGGGAGGCGACGCTGCACGCGCTGTTCGTCGTCGACGAGGCCGCCATCACCACCTACCCCGGCGACGAGTACGTCGACGGGCACGAAGGGCCCGAGTACGGCTTCGAGGACCTCGGCGAGGAGACGCTCGCCGACGTTCGCGACCGGGGCACCGGCGCGGGCGTCGCCGTCGAAACCCACCTCCGGCACGGCACGCCCGACGAGACGATCCTGGAGGTCGCCGACGAGATCGACGCCGACCTGATCGTGGCGGGCAGCCAGCGACGCCCCGACGAGTATCGAACGCTCGTCGGCAGCGTCACCGAGCGCGTCGTCCGCGCGAGCGACCGGCCGGTGTTGGTCGTGAAGACGCCGGTCGACGAAGCCGGCGAACCGATCGCGTGACCGACGCGGGCGGCGACGGTCGGGACCGGTCTCGCGGGCGTTCCCTCTCACCACTCGGTGAGGGCGCTCGCTCCGTGATACCGTCTGAGGACGCCGAGGAAGGTGAGCGCTCCGAGCACAGCGAACCCGCCGCCGACGAAGAACACCCACTCCATGCCGACGGTTCCCATCAGCCACCCGGCCGCAACCGGGCCGATCACCGACCCGGGGCGCCACACGAGCTCCCGGATCCCGAAGCTGGAGGCGACACCGTCGCCGTCGCTCCCCTCGTCGGCGAACAGCGCCATGCTCGCGGGCTCGCGGAAGCTGTCGGCGATCCCGAGCCCCGCGTTCAACAGCAACAGCGGCAGGAACGCGGCGGAGACGGCGCCGAGGAACGGCAGCGTCGATGGGAGCCCGAGCGCCTCGCCGAGGGCCGGCGTGAACGGGACTACCACCGCGACGAGTCCGTAGGCGCCGCCGCCGGCGAAGACGAACAGCGCGCGGCCGCTGGCGTCCGAGAGGCGGCCGGTGTACGGCTGCAACAGCATGTTCGTGAACTTCTCGGAGACCGTGATCACCGAGACCGCGAACGCGGGCATCGCCAATCCACCGCTGGCGGCCGCGTAGCCGGCGAACACGGGTATCCAGTTGCGGACGAGCGTAACCGCGACGGAGTACTGTGCCCGGAAGGAGGTCAGCGTGAGGATCCGGCGGTTGAGCGCGAGATCGGTGAACGGGAACCCCTCGACGCGGGTCTCGTCGGCCGAGAGCAACAGCGCAGTCGCGAGGAACGTGATCACGTACAACCCGGTGATGATGAGGAACAGTTCTCGCGACCCGTCGAAGTAGTCGTAGAGCCCGCCCGCCGAGAGTCCGCCGACGATCGACGCCGCGAACGAGGCGGCGTTGGCGCGGCCGATCCTGCTCGCGCGGGTTCCCCTCGTGGCGAGTTGCCCGACGAGCCCCAGCGTCATGAGGCCCATCCCGGTGAAGACGATGCCCTGCATCGCTCGGACGGCGAGCAGCCCCGCGTTGTCGGTGACGACGCTGAACGCGCCGTACGTAGCGACCCCGACCGCGAGGGTGCCGAGGAGCACGATCCGCTTGTCGTAGCGGTCGCCGGCCCACGCGATCGGAACGACTGCGGCGGTCTGCGCGAGCGTGAACGCGGTGTACAACAGCCCGAACGCGACGCCGTCGATGCCGAGGTCGGTCGCGATCTTCGGGAGGACGATGATGAGCGCGATGCTCCCGAAGCCGCCGGCGAACCGCGAGAGATACAGCGTCCAGAACTGGAGTCGCGATACGGAGGCGTCAGTCACGTCTCCGGCTTCGCGGCGCCGGTGAAATGACCGTCGAAGCGCGACCGTTCTGCCGGCATCCGCGACCCGGCATCCGGAAGTCGGCCCCAGCGAGTCGCCACCCACGAGTCGGCGCTCGTCGGTCGTCCCGGCCCGGTTTCTTCCCGCCCCGCCGCGAACGCCGGGCATGGTCACCCTCATCGAGACGTACATCGAGAACCGCGAGCGCGTCCAGCCGGACGACACGAACAACTACGACACCGCCCACGGCGGCAACGTCGCGAAGTGGATGGACGAGGTCGGCGCGATGTCGGCGATGCGCCTGGCGGGCCACCCCTGTGTCACCGCCAGCATCGACCGGCTCGACTTCGACCGCCCGATCCCCCGCGGCGACACCTGCGTCATCGAGTCGTACGCGTACGAGACCGGGCGAACCTCGATCCGCGTCCGCCTCCGAGCGTTCCGCGAGACGCCGGAGACGGGCGAACGCGAGTTGACCACCGAGGCCACGTTCGTCTTCGTCGCGCTCGACGAGGACCGGAGGCCGACGCCCGTTCCGGACCTGACGGTCGAAACCGAGCGCGGCGAGTCGCTCCGCTCGGCGGCGCTGGCGGCCGACCCCGACGAGTAGCGCCCCGCTGGAACGGGAGCAACCGATACCCGCCAGCGACGCGTCCGTCGGGTATGGATTCCCTCTCTGCGCTCCGGGACCACCTCGACGGACTCGCGCTGTCGGCCCACCTCGCGACCGCCGTCGACGACCGTCCGCACGTCGCGCCCGTGTGGTTCGTCCTCGACGACGACGCGGACGCGGTGTGGCTGTTCACCGGCGGGCGGAAGCTGGAGAACATCGACCGAAACCCCCGGGTCGCGCTGTCGATCGAGTCGGCCGACCGCGCCGGCACCGTCGACTGGCAGGCGACCCTCCTCGGGACCGCGGCGCGGGTGGACGACCCCGAGCGCGCCGCGTGGGTCGAGCGCCGCCTCGCGGAGACGTACGCGATGCACGCCGACACCGAAGCGGACGAGTCGGGTGCAGAGGGGGGCGACAATGAGGGCGACGGCGAGGTATCGAGCCAGGGACTCCTCAGAGTCGACGTTGCGAGCGCGACGTTGACGGCGTTTTGATCGTCACAGTGCGCCTCGAAAACGCGGGCTTGGAGGGAGTTGAACCACTGTCGGACGTGCACGCTCACTCCGCTCGCCTGCGCGCGACCTCCCTGCTTCAACTCCCTCGGACGACCGGTAGTCGGCGCGGTTCCTCGAACGGTTCGCTCCGCTCACCGTTCTCGTCACAGTGCGCCTCGAAAAGCGGGCTTGGAGGGAGTTGAACCCCCGACCGACGGATTAAGAGTCCGTCGCTCTCCCTGACTGAGCTACAAGCCCTTGCGTTTCGAGGATGCGAGGGTACGCTAAAAGGCCTTCCGTTTCACCGACGGCGTCGCGGGGGCGAACATCACCGCTTAAGTGCCGTCCGTCCCGATTCCGCTCCACATGAGCACCGGGGTCACCGTCTCGTCGATGTCGACGTACGCCATTCTCGGGTGCGGGAGCGTCGGGCACGCGGTGGCCGACGCCTTGACCGCCGAGGAGAAGGACGTGCTGATCCTGGACAAGGACGAGTCCCGCGTTGAGGCCCTGCGCGATCAGGACCTGAACGCCCAACAGCAGGACATCTCCGAGGACGGCGTGGTCGAGGCGGTCGCCGACCGCGACGTGATCCTCATCCTCTCGTCGGACGTCGACGCCAACAAGGACGCCGTCCGCGCCATCCGCGAGCGCGGCGGCGACCAGTACGTCGTCGTCCGCGCCTCCGACCCCGTCAGTGAGGACGAACTCGCCGACCTGGGCGCGGACGTGGTGATCAACCCCTCGACGGTCATCGCCGACTCCGCGATCCGCTCGCTCGAGTCCGGCGAGCTGGAGTACAAGGCCCGCCAGCTCGCGGACATCCTCCGGGACACGGACGGAACGCTCGCGGTGCTGGCCCACGACAACCCCGACCCCGACTCCATCGCCGCCGCGGTCGCGCTCGCGGCGATCGCCGCCGAGTACGACATCGAGGCCGAGATACTCTACGACGGCGAGATCGGCCACCAGGAGAACCGGGCGTTCGTCAACACGCTCGGGATCGACCTCCACGCCCGCGACGAGACACGGCCGCTCTCGGAATACGGCGCGCTCGCGCTCGTCGACTACGCCGAGAGCGGCGGCAACGAGATCGACGCCGAGGTCGACATCTACATCGACCACGACGAGCCCGAGACGGCCATCGACGCGACGTTCACCGACATCCGCAAGAACGTCTCCTCCACCTCGACGATCCTCACGAAGTACCTCCAGGAGTTCGACCTCTCCCCCAGCGAGACGGTCGCGACCGCGCTGCTGTACGGCATCCGCGCGGAGACGGTCGACTTCAAGCGCGACACGACGCCCGCGGACCTGACGGCCGCGGCGTACCTCCACCCGTTCGCCAACCACGACACGCTTGAGGACGTGGAATCGCCGAGCATGAGCCCGGAGACGCTGGACGTGCTCGCGGAGGCCATTCAGAACCGCGAGGTCCAGGGCAGCCACCTCATCTCCAACGCCGGCTTCGTCCGCGACCGCGAGGCGCTCGCGCAGGCGGCCCAACAGCTGCTCAACCTGGAGGGGATCACCACCTCGGCAGTGTTCGGCATCGTCGACGACACGATCACCCTCGCCGCGCGCTCGAAGGACATCCGCATCAACATCGGCAACGTCCTCCGCGACGGCTTCTCCGACGTGGGCGAGGCGGTCGGCCACGCGAAACAGGGCACCGCCGAGATCCCGCTTGGCCTGTTCACCGGGATCGAGACGACCGAGTCCAACCGAGACACGCTGCTGTCGCTCTCGGAGGAGGCGGTCCGAAAGAAGCTGTTCGACGCGATGGGCGTCGAGAGTTCCACCGGGTCCGGGTCCGGCGAGTCGACCAACGGCTCCTGACTGCTCCCGGTCGTTACGCGACCGCTTCCTCGTTGTTCTCGTCCTTGAGGCGCTCGATGGTGTCGTTGATGAGGATCACGTCGCCGACGGCACGCACCCACCGGTACGGGATCATCACGCCCTTTCCGGGATCGACCCGGGTGGCGAACAGCTCGTCGCTGAGTTGCGACAGCGCGAGCCCGGTGACGGCCTCCGAATCCAGGTCGAGGCGCACGTCCTCGACTTCCCCCACGAACACGCCGTTGTTGGAGTAGACCTCCCTCCCCACGAGAGTCGTGATCTCCTGTGGCGCCGCGTCTGCGTTCATGTCCCGCAGATCGGCGGGGCGGGTCTTAAAATCGTTCCTCGCGGGCTTACACGCGTCAGACGTTGGGCGGACGCCCGTTCCCGGTCCTGGCGAGGGGACACCGCAGCGAGGGTCGCGCCGCGACTTCGCACGGGCGGCGGCTACCGCGCGGGCGACGGCTACCCCTCGGGCGACGGCTACCCCTCGGGCGGCGAGATCGCCTCGATCGGATGCTCCGTCGACCCTTCGGTCGACGGCCCGAGCAGCGCGTCCAGTTGCTCACAGCAGGAGGTCCCCGAGGCGAGCACCCGGTCGGCGTCGCAGAACTGCTCGGCCAGCGGCTCGCCCACGTCCATCGACAGCTCGTAGTACGCCGACTTGTAGCCGAAGCTGCCGGCCATCCCGCAACACTCCGTCTCGGAGGTGGTCACGTCGTAGCCGAGGCGCTCCAGCACCGCGACGGTGTGGGCCTCCAGATCCAGCGTCCGCTGCTGGCAGTGGGCGTGGTACGCGACCGTGATGCCGTCGCCGTCGTCGCGGTCGCGGTCGTCGTCGATGTCGCGGTCGTCGCAATCGCCGTTGTCGTCGTCGCCGCCGGTCGCGTTGCTGTCTCCGGCCGCGGTGAGGCCGGCCGGATCCGCCCCGTTCTCCAGCAGGCCGTACACGTACTCCAGCACCTCATAACAACCGTCCGCCAGCGCCGTCGCGTCCGCCTCCGGGAGCAGCCGTTCGTACTCGCGCTCGAACGCCGCCAGGTCGCTCGGCTCGATCACGACCACGTCGCGGCCGGCGTCGATCTCCGCGAGCAGCGCGTTGCGACAGCGCTCGGCCTTCCCGCGGGCCGTCTCGACCATCCCCTGCGACAGCGGCGCGCGGCCGCTCGCGACGGCGGTCGACGCCGGGACGTGCACGCGGACGCCGAGCGCTTCGAGGGTTCGGACGGCCGCCTTCCCGCGGTCGACGGCGACGTGGTTCGTGTAGGTGTCGGGGTAGACGACGGCCTCCCGACGCGCCATCCCCTCGCTCACGCGGGGGCCGCCCCGCGACTCGAACCAGTCGACGAGCGTCTCGCGCTCGAACGTCGGCAGGTCGCGCTCGGGGGCGATCCCGAGCCAGCGGTCCATCGCCGCGCGCACCGGCCCGAGGCTCGCCCCCCAGTTCGACAGCGGCGCCGTCGCGCTTCCCAGCTTCGCCAGGGCGTCGAAGTTCCCGAACAGGCGTTTCGATGGGTCCAGGCCTCCGGTTTCGTCGTCGGGGGTGAGTCCTTCGACGAGCGGGTCGAACCTTCCTGGGTCGCCGCCGCGGTTGATCCGGTCACGGACGACGGTGTTGATCCACGGGATGTCGATCTTCACGGGGCACGCCGGCACACAGCGCGAGCAGCCGGTACAGAGGTCGTTGAACTCGGCGGCCGTGTCGAGCCCCTCGACGCCGGCCTCCCAGCCGGTGGCGATGCCGCCGGAGTACGTCTCGCCGCCGAAGGCGTGGCCCCCGACCGACTGGAAGTTGCCGCACGAGTTCGAGCAGGCGCCACAGCGGATGCAGTACAGCGTCTCCCGGAGGTCGTCGTCCTCGCGCATCGCCAGCCGGCCGTTGTCGACGAGCACGAGGTGGAACTCTCTGTCGGGGTGGGCCTCGGTCGCGCCGTCGCCGGCGGCGGTCCCCGAGGCCGCGATCGGGGACTCCAGGTCCGAGAAGTCGACCGGGGGCGACGCCACCGGCGGCGTGAGCAGCGAGACGTAGGAGGTGATGTCCTGGCCCGTCCCCGAGCGACCGATGAGCTCGACGAACGGCGCGAGGTCCTCGACGGTCGGGATCACCTTCTCGACGCCCGCGACGGCGACGTGCGTGTCGGGGACGACGGCGGTCTTTCTGGCGTTGCCTTCGCTGGTGACCAGCGCCATCGTCCCCGAGTCCGCGGCGAGGAAGTTCGCGCCCGTGACGCCCACGTCGGCCTCGCGGATGTCCCGGAGGAGCCGCTCGCGGGCGAACCGGGTCAGCTCCTCGGCGGTCTCTGGACGGTCCTCGCCCGCGAGGTCGAACGTCTCGGCGAACAGGTCGGCGATGCCCTCGCGCGATTTGTGGATCGCGGGGCCGACGATGTGGCTCGGCGCCTCGTCGGCCAACTGGAGCACCCACTCGCCCAGGTCCGTCTCGGTGACGGCCGCGCCGTCGGCCTCCAGTGCCTCGTTCAACTCCAGCTCCTCGGTCGTCATCGACTTGCTCTTGACGACGGTACCCCCGTCGACCACCTCGCGAACGTACGCGTTCGCGTCCGCGGCGTCGTCGGCGACGTACACGCGGCCGCCGTTCGCCTCGACCGCCTCGCGGAGGTCGTCGATCAACTCGGGCAGCCGCTCGATCGCGTCCTCCTTGATCGCCCGCGCCTCCGACTTCAGCGCCTCGTAGTCCTCCAGCTCCCGGACCGCCTCGTGGCGCCCGCGGTTGAACCCGCGCGTGTTCTCGGCGACGGCGTCGCCCTCCGTCTCCAGCAGGTGGCGGATCCGGGCGGCCGTCTCGGCGCGCGAGTCGGGCTTACTCATCGCGGTCCTCCACGAGGACGATCTCGACGTCCCTGGGTCCGTGCGCGCCGATCACGAGGTCACCCATGTCGGCGGTCGCGGATGGCCCCGTCGCGAGCACCTCGCTCGCGCCGTCGCGGAGGCGGTCGCCGAGGGCTGCCATCGCCTCGCGCATCCCTGGGACCACGTCGCCAGCGCGCACCACCGCGACGTGACGCTCGGGGAACAGCGAGACCGCCTCGCTGCCGGCGGCGTCGGACTCCAGCACGACCGTCCCGTAGTCCGCGATCGCGAGGCGTGCGGCGCTGATCCCCGTGTTCGCGGCGTCAAGCTCCGCAGGCGTCGGATCTGTCGCGACGCCCTCGGGGAGGTCGAGCTCGTCCGGGAGCCGGACCCCGACCGCCGGCGGGTCGATCAGGTCGGCGACGGTCCCCGCGACCGCGTCGGGCGCGGACCGGTGGACGCTCGCGTGGTGGTCCTCGGCGCCGGCGACGAACGCCGAGAGCGTGTCCGAGCTCATTGTGACTTCGTACCGTACCGGGTTCCCTTGGCTGTTGTTGTGTCGGGACCGCCGTCCGGGTCGCATCCGCCGACTGAAACGCGCTTCAGGGACGGCTTTTGCCGCCGGGCGCCGTCGCACCGCCATGGACACCGAGCGCACGACGCGCCATCTCGCCCGTATCGGCGTCGACCCCGCGACGGTCTCGGTCGACCGCGAGGGGCTCCGCCGGCTCCAGCGAGCGCACGTCCGGTCGGTCCCGTTCGAGACGCTCTCGGTCGCCGGCCACCCGCACCGCGCGGACGACGCGGAGGGCGTGGACCGACATCCGGACGCGCTGTACGGGAAGATCGTCGACCGCGGGGACGGCCGCGGCGGCTTCTGCTACGAGCTGAACGAGCTGTTCCGGACGCTGCTCTCCGCGGTGGGCTTCGACGTGACGCGGGTAGCCGCGCGCGTCGCCGACGGCGCCGACGACCCCGGCCACCCGCCGGCGAACCACCAGACGACGCTCGTCTCGCTCCCCGACGCGGCGACGCCGGTCGTCGCCGACGTGGGGATGGGCGTGCCGACGATGCGCCGTCCGACGCCGCTGTCGGGCGAACACCTGACCGACGAGGCCGGCGTGTCGTGGCGCGTGCGCGAGAGCGAGCGCCCGGACGCCGACTACCGGACGGAGTACCGTCGGATCGGGGACGAGGAGTGGACCGTCCGCTATCGCTTCAGGACCGTCGCCCGCGAATGCTCCTTCTACGCGGCCGCCTGCGAGTACCTCACGGCCGCCCCGGAGTCTCCGTTCACCGGCGACCCGGTGGTGTCGCGGGCGACCACGGACGGCCATCTGAAGCTTCGGCCCGACGAACTCGTCCGGTTCGAGCGGGGCGAGGAGACGTCGGAGCCGGTCGCACCCGCGTCCTGGGACGTGGTCGCCCGCGAGGAGTTCGGGCTCGCCTACGAGCCCGGGTGACCGGGGCGCGGGGCTGGCATCGACGCCGCATTCGCCGGCTCCCCGCGGGCTTATGTGACTCCCACGTCCACCACGATCCGTTCGATGTCTTCCGATCTCCCGTCCCCGCCCGACGGCGGGCCGGACCTGACCGACGCCGACTACGACTACGTCTCCGAGGACGTGGCCCGACCGGGACTCGTGGACGACCTGGAGGAACTCGTGGAGGGCGACGTTCGCTTCGACACGTACTCCAGACAGCTGTACGCGACGGACGCCTCCGCGTACCAGCAGACCCCCATCGGCGTCGTCCTCCCGCGGTCCACCGACGACGTGGCCGCCGTGATGGCGTACTGCGCCGAGCGGGAGATCCCGGTGCTCCCCCGCGGCGGCGGCACGTCGCTGGCCGGCCAGGCGGTGAACGAGGCCGTCGTCCTCGATTTCACGAAGTACATGGACGAGATCCGCGATCTCGACCCCGACGCGCGCGAGGCGACCGTCGACGCCGGCTGCATCGTCGAGGAGCTCAACGAGGCGGCCGCCCCGCACGGCCTGAAGTTCGCGCCGGATCCGGCGTGGCGCGACAAGTCCGCGATCGGCGGCGCGATCGGCAACAACTCCACCGGGTCGCACTCGCTGAAGTACGGCAAGACCGACGCGTACGTCGAGTCCTGCGAGGTCGTCCTCGCCGACGGCTCCGTCGAGACGTTCGGCGAGATCGAGGTGGCGACGATGCGCGAGGCGGCCGACCCCGACGGGGAGTTGCTGGAGCGGATCTACGCCGAACTCGTCCGGGTCATCGACGAGGAGAGCGAGGAGGTGACCGCGCGCTACCCGGACATGAAGCGCAACGTCTCGGGGTACAACCTCGACGTGCTCGTCGAGGAGGCGCGGGGGGAGTGGGGCGGGCAGGGCGTCGGCGCCGACGAGCCCGGCCAGCCGGGGACGGTGAACCTCGCGCGGCTCATGTGCGGCAGCGAGGGGACGCTCGGGATCGTCACCGAGGCGACCGTTTCGCTGGTGGAGGTGCCCGAGACGAAGGCGGTCGCGATGCTCACCTACGACTCGCTGCTGGACGCGATGGAGGACGTGGCGCGGATCCTCGACCACGCCCCCGCCGCCGTCGAGGTGATGGACGACACGTTCCTCGATCTCGCGCGGGAGACGGCCGAGTTCGGCGACGTCGTCGGGCTGCTCCCCGAGGGCACCGACTCGACGCTGCTCGTGGAGTTCTACGCCGACAGCGACGAGGACGGACGACGGAAGGTCGCCGACCTGGTCGCCGACCGCTGCCCCGGGGTCGACACGGAGGGCGAGGCGAGCGAGGACCGCGTCGACGCCGGGGACGAGGTGTTCGCAACGCACGCGCTGGAGGCGCACGACCCCGAGCGCCGCGCGACGTTCTGGAAGATGCGCAAGGCGGGGATGCCGATCCTCCTCAGCCGCACGTCCGACGCCAAGCACATGTCGTTCATCGAGGACTGCGCGGTGCCGCCGGAGCACCTCGCGGACTACGCCGCCGACTTCCAGGCGCTGCTGGAGGAGGTCGGGACGTTCGCGTCCTTCTACGCCCACGCGGGCCCCGGCGTGCTCCACATCCGGCCGCTGGTCGACACCAAGACGGTCGAGGGACTCGACCAGTTCGAGCGCATCGCCGACGGCGCCAGCGACCTGGTCGTGAAGTACGGCGGCAGCGTCTCGGGCGAGCACGGCGACGGTCGCGCCCGGACCCAGTGGAACCGGAAGCTGTACGGCGACGACCTCTGGTCGACCTTCCGCGACCTCAAGACCGCCTTCGATCCGGATTGGCTCCTGAACCCCGGGAACGTCTGTGGCGATCACAGTCTCACCGAGCACCTCCGGTTCGACCCCGAGTACGCCTTCGACGCGGGGTTCGAGCCGGAGCTGAACTGGGACAACGAGAACGGCTTTCAGGGGATGACGGAGCTGTGTCACGGCTGCGGCGGCTGTCGCGGCGGGCAGTCGACGACCGGCGGCGTGATGTGCCCCACCTTCCGTGCGGCCGACGAGGAGATCCAGAGCACCCGCGGCCGCGCGAACCTCCTGCGCGGGGCGATGTCGGGCGATCTGCCCGAGGACCCGTTCTCCGAGGAGTTCACGAGCGAGGTGATGGACCTGTGTGTCGGCTGCAAGGGGTGTAAGCGCAACTGCCCCAGCGGCGTCGACATGGCGAAGCTGAAGGCCGAGGTCGTCCACGAGCGCCACGAGCGCGAGGGCCCGAGCCTCCGCGACCGCCTGTTCGCGAACGTCAACCTCCTCTCGCGGGTCGGGTCGGCGCTGGCGCCGGTGTCGAACTGGGCGACGAGGCTCCCGGGCTCGGGATTTCTGGGGGAGAAGCTCCTCGGGATCGCCGCCGAGCGCGACCTCCCGGAGTTCCACCGGACGACGCTGCGCGACTGGTTCGAGTCCCGGGGCGGCCCGGCAGTCGCAGAGGCGGACGCAGAACGTGTCGCCGTGCTCGTCCCCGACACGTACACCAACTACAACCATCCAGACGCCGGGAAGGCTGCGGTCCGGGTGCTCGAAGCGGCGGGCGTCCGCGTCGAACTCGCGAACGTGGAGGACACCGGCCGGCCGGCACACAGCATGGGCTTTCTCGACACGGCGCGCGAGCGCACCGCCGCCGCAGTCGAGGATCTGGCCCCCCGCGTCGACGCCGGCCGCGACGTGGTCGTCGTCGAGCCCAGTGAGGCCGTGATGCTCCAGTCGGATCTCCTCGACCTCCACGACTCGGCGGCCGCCGCCAACGTCGCCGCCAACAGCTACGGCGTGCTGGAGTACGTCGACGCCTTCCGGCTCGACGAGTCGATGGATCTGGCGGGGGAGGGGTCGCTCACGTACCACGGGCACTGCCACCAGAAGGCGACGAAGAAGGACCACCACGCGGTCGGCGTGCTCCGGCGCGCCGGCTACGAGGTCGACCCGCTGGACTCCACCTGCTGCGGGATGGCCGGAAGCTTCGGCTACGAGGCCGAACACCACTCGATGAGCAGGTCCATCGCGTCCATCCTCTTCGACCAGGTCGACGACAGCCCCGGCGAGGCGGTCACCGCGCCCGGCGCCTCCTGCCGGTCGCAGCTCGCCGAACGGGACGACGCCGACGGCGACCCGCCGCATCCGGTCGAGAAGGTCGCCGAGGCGCTCCGGTGATCACCGTCCCGGGCGACGCCGCCGGGATTCCCCGTCGCCGCGATACTGTTAACAGGGATCGTACCCAGCCGTCGGTATGAACCGACTCACCGCCCTCCCGCTGTTCGGCTTTTTCACCGTCCTCGCCGCGCTGTACGTCACTGGTTCGCTCGACGGCGTCCCGTTCGCGGACCGTGCCGTGGGGTTCCTCCTCGGGCTGTTCGCCGTGTTCGCGATCGTCGCGGGCTACTCGTTCGGACGCGGGTATCGCGGCGACGAGGAGTAGCACGGACGGGTCGGCCCCGCGGGAGGAGCGCGGGCTGCCGTGGCTGCGGTCGAGCGCGTCGCGCCGCGCTCAAAACTGGTTCGAGAAGACGCGGTCGTCGACGACGACGGTTCCGCCACCCTCGACGGCGACCTCGTGGTCGCCGAGGGGGAACTCCAGACGCCACTCGCTCCCCTCGTGACGCGCGAGCGACGCGAGCGCGTCGGCGTCGACGGCACCCTGGAGAGTCGTGTTCAGTTCCACGGGGTCGACGTTCTCGACCGCGGCGACGGCGCCGATGACCGCCGAGACTGGAGAGCCGTCCCCGGCGGGATCGGTCGTGTCGCGGTCGTCGATTTCAGCCTCTTCGGTCGTTGATGTCCGTGTCATCGTAAGGTCATGGTCCGGGCCGCCTGTGAGATGCGACATCGTCGACACGGCGGATCTCCCGCCGCGTCGCGGACTCGCACTCCGGCGACTTCCTTGCGACAGTTCGTTGACTTGTGGTCACAAAAACATCCGTCAGACGAAGCCATGACGGCACGATGACGCGACGGGGCCTCAGAGTCCGTCAAGAACCCGGCCGAACGCCTCGAGCGCCGCCGCACAGTCGTCGGGCGCCCGTCCCAGCGAGACGCGGACGCCGTCGTCCAGCCCGAAGAAGCGCCCGGGGACGACGAGCATGCCGGCGTCCCATGCCGCCTCGCTCACCGCGTCGCCGTCGACCCGCTCGTGTTCGAGGTACGCGAACGGCGACCCCGGTTCGACGGATCCGGCGAGGTCGTCGCGACCGTCGAGGAACGCCGCGAGCAGCTCGTGGTTCCGGCGGCAGTGCTCGCGAGCGTCGCCGACGAGGTCGTCGCGGTGGGCGAAGAAGCGGCGCGCGAGCGCGACGCTCGGCGCGGCGAGCGCGGGGACGTGGTGTTCCACCAGCCGCGCGCGCTCGACGAACGCCTGGGGGCCGGTGATCCAGCCGACGCGGAGCCCGCCCAGCCCGTGAAACTTCGTGAGCGAGCCGACCGTGACGGTGGCCGGCAGCCCGGCGCCAGTCGGGCCGCCGAAGGCGCCGCCGATTGCAGCTGTCTCGTCACTGCGTCCCTCGCCGTCCGCGCCGACGGTGTAGGGCGCGTACACCTCGTCGACGAGTAGGAAGCCGCCGCGGTCGGCGGCGACCTCGGCGGTCGCCGCGAGCGTCGCGCGGTCGGTCAGGGCGCCCGTCGGGTTGTGCCGGTTGGTGACCGTGACGTGCGCGAGCGGCCCCGCGAGGTCGGCTGCCGCCGCCGCGACGCGCTCGGGATCGAGGTCGTACGCCGGTCCGGGCCGGCGAAAGCGTGCGACCCGGCTGCCGATCCCGCGCGGCGTTTCGACCAGCGGTTCGTAGCCCGGTTCCTCGACGAGCGCCCACGGGCGGGGGCCGTCGGCTCCGCCGGCGTGGAAGGAGGCGCTCGCGGCGGCGTCGCCGTCGCGTCCGCCGTCGCGCTCGCGGGCGAGGGCCGCCGCGGTCGCGGACGCGAGGAAGCCGCCGTGGGTCGCCCCCGCGGTGAGCAGCACGTTCGCCTCGTCGACCCCGTACTCGGCGGCGACGCGCTCGCGCAGCGATCGGTCGTACTCGGGAGCGGAACGCCCGCGTAGTCGGGGCGGAACGGGGTCGTCGGGGTCACCGGCGGGCAGGCGCCGGAGGTCGCTGGATCCGAGATCGTGCTCGGCTGCGGCCGGACGCCCCTCGATCCACTGCAGGTACGCGAGCGGCGGGAACATACCGCCGGGTTCGGGGCCGCACCCAAAAGCGCTCCGTCAGCGCGCGTTCGACGCGTCGGATGCACGGTTCTCATCGGCTTCCTCGACCTCCCGAAGCTCGTCGTACGCTGTCGCCACCGCTTCTTCCGCGGCCGCGACGGCGTCGAACCGCGCGAGGTGGGACGGGCAGTCGCAGTCGGAGGCGCCGAAGCCGGGGACCGGGTCGCCGTCCGGTGCCCCGGTCGCGACCGCCCGCGCGAGGCGGCACTCCTCGTCGCGGCCGCCGCCGAGGCGCTCGACCGTCGCCAGCGAGACGGCGTCGTGGGCGCCGAGGTAGTCGACGTGCCAGTGGCGCACGTCGTGCTCGCCGGCGGCGACCCGGCGGTGGCGGTCGATGCGCGAGAAGCCGCCGGCGCCGAGCGCGCTCCCCGTGTAGGCGTACGCCCCAGCGGGAAGCTCCCGGACGCCGAGCGCGCCGACCTCGACGGCGATCGCCTCGGGAACGGCGAACACCAGCGTGTAGGTACCGGCGTCGCTCACGGCTGTGCGTCCGCGTCGCCACCGCCGTCGACATCGGTGTCGGCGTCGCCGAGGGTGACCTGCACGGAGTCGCTGCGCTCGTGATCGAGCAGGTGGCGCTTGAGTTCGGGGCCGCCGTCCGCGGAGAAGCCGCCGAGCCCGTCGGCGGCGACGACGCGGTGGCACGGGACGACGAGCGGGACCGGGTTGCGCCCGCAGGCGGCGCCGACCGGCTGGGGCGCGTTGTCGAGGTCGTCGGCGAGGTCGCCGTAGGTCCGCGTCTCGCCGTACGGGATCGCCGCCATCGCGCCCATCACCCGGCCGGTGAAGCCGTCGGGATACCGAACGTCGAGGTCGAACGCCGTCCGGGTTCCCTCGCGGTACTCGCGCGCCTGCCGCCTGATCTCATCCGCCTCGCCGTCGACGTACGACGCGTCGAGCGTGAGCCGGCCGCCGGGGACCGCGACCGTCACCGGGTCGTCGTATTCCGCCCGCTTCGCCGTCGGGTCCATACGAAGGGTGACGACCGTGAGGTAATCAACCCGGCGGCGACACGGGGAGCGACGAGCGCCGAGTCACGACGAGGGCGGCCGGGAACTCGTCGTCGCTCGGGACGGGGACACGGAACCGGACGGGGCGAATCGGGAGGAGACGAGCCGGGACCGATGCGGTTTTTCGCCGGGGGGACCGTACCCCGGAACGTGCGCCACCCGGCCGATCGACTCGCCGCGCTCCCGGACGGAGAGTTCGCCGCCTTCGCCGAGCGACTGGGCGGGATCTGGCCGGCGTTCGAGGCAACGGTCGCGCCCGTGACCCCCGACGGGACCGTCGAGCTGTCGCTCGTTCGCGAGCGGTCGGACGCCCCGCCCGAGCGGGCGGTCGTCGCCCTTCGCCGCACTCCCGTGACCGAGGCCGACGTCGAGGAGTTCGCGACCCTCGCGGCCGAACGGGGCCTTTCCTTCGCCGTGCTCGCGACCGTCGACAAGGTCGAGCCGGACGCGGTCGACCGTGCCCGGTCCGCGCCGGTCGACGTGTACGACGGCGTCGGGCTCGTCGCGCTGGCCCGCGACGCGGGCGTCGCGCTCCCGTCCGCCGTCGACGACGAGGACGGCGACGGCGACGACCGCAACCGGTAAGCGCGCCAGCCCCTACCCGTGATCACCGTGGACGACACCGTCGAGTGGCTCCGATCACGCCCGTACTACGAGGGGCAGATCGCGGACCGGCGGACGCTTCCCGGCCGTGAGGCCGCCCTCGCCGACGTGGACCTAGAGCCGCGGCTCGCGAGCGCGCTCGCAGACGAGGGGATCGACTCGCTGTACGACCATCAGGCGCGGGCGGTCGAGGCCGTCCGCGACGGCGACGACGTGGTGCTCGCCACCCGGACCGCCAGCGGGAAGTCGCTCGCGTACACCGTCCCCGCCTTCGAGCGCGCGATGGACCACGGCGGCCGGACGCTGTATCTCGCGCCGCAGAACGCGCTCATCGCCGATCAGGAGGAGACGCTCTCGGGGCTGGCGCACGGACTGGGGTTCGGCTCGCGCGTCTCCGTCGACCAGTACACCGGCCGCCTGTCGAAGTCCGAAAAGCGCGACGTGCGCGACCGACAGCCGACGGTTCTCCTCTCGAACCCCGACATGCTCCACTACGGGCTGCTCCCGTGGGCGTACAAGCACTGGGAGTGGTTCTTCGGATCGCTCGAAACCGTGGTCATCGACGAGGTACACGGCTATCGCGGCGTGTTCGGCAGCCACGTCGCGCTCGTCATGCGGCGGCTGAACCGGATCTGCGAGCGCTACGGCGCCGACCCGCAGTTCGTCTGCTGCTCGGCGACCATCGGCAACCCCGTCGAGCACGCAGCGCGGGTGACCGCGCGTCCCGAGTCCGGCTTCACGCTCGTCGACGAGGACGCCTCCGCCCGCGGGCCGCGCCACTGGCTGCTGTGGAACCCGCCGGAGTACGAGGGCCGTCAGGCGGATCAGCAGTCCGGGCGCCGGCGGTCGAGTCACACCGAGACGAAACGGCTCTTCTGCGATCTGGTGCAGGAGGGGCTCCAGACGCTCGTGTTCACGCGGGCGCGCCAGACGGCCGAGCGCTACGCCAGCGACTCGGCGAAGGAACTGCGCCAGCGGGGCGAGCACGACCTCGCCGGACGGGTCGAGGCGTACCAGGCGAGCCTGACGAACGAGCGCCGCCGGGAGATCGAGTCGGGGCTGCACTCGGGCGAGGTTGCCGGCGTGTGGTCGACGAACGCGCTCGAACTCGGCGTCGACGTGGGCGGTCTCGACGCCGTGATCCTCGACGGCTACCCCGGAACCCGGATGTCGGCGTTCCAGCAGGCGGGCCGCGCCGGCCGCGGCACCGACGACGCGCTCGTGGTCATGGTCGGCGGCGAGGACCAACTCGACCAGTACCTCATGACGAACCCCGATGATCTGTTCGAGGGCGACCCCGAGCGCGCGATGATCGACCCCGAGAACGGCGAGTTGCTGCCGAGCCACGTCGCCAGCGCCGCCGACGAGAACTGGCTCCGGCCCGAGGACGCGTCCCACTTCGGCGACTCCTTCGTGTCGGTCGTCGAGTCGCTGGAGGCGGACGGAACGCTGGAACTGATGGACACCTCCCGTGGGCCGCGCTGGGCGTACGACGGCCCGGGGAGCGCCCAGCACTCGATGAGCCTCCGGACGATCGACGACCGCGAGATCGACCTCATGGACGCCCGCACGGACGACGTGATCGCGTCGCTGTCGTTCGGCGACGCCCTGCGCGACGCCCATCCGGGCGCCGTCTACCACCACCAGGGCCAGACCTACGAGGTCGACGAGCTTGACCTCGACCGCGACGTGGCCCGACTCCGACCCACGTGGGCCGACTACTACACCCGGGTGCTGACCGACAAGGACGTGGTCGTCAACGAGGACCTGCGGTCGCGACCGCTCGGCGCGCGCGAGGACACCGAGGTCCGGTTCGCGGACGTGACCGTGACCGAGCAGATCACCGGCTTCGAGCGCAAAGACGGCTCCACGGGCGAGACGATCGGCTCGGAGGCGCTGGAGCTCCCGGAGACGGAGTTGCGGACGCGGGCGCTGTACTACACCGTCCCCGCGGACGTGGAGGGGGAGATGCGAGAAGTAGCGGCCGAGGCCGGGCGCGGCGACGCGGGGTTCAACGGGGGGATCCACGCCGCCGAACACGGCTCGATCTCGCTCATGCCGCTGGATCTCCTGTGCGACCGCGCGGACATCGGCGGCGTCTCGACCCCGTTTCACCCCCACACCGGCCAGTCGACCGTGTTCATCTACGACGGCTACCCCGGCGGCGTGGGGCTGACGCGGGAGTCGTACCGCGAGGCCGACCGCCTGCTCGCGCGGACGGCGCGGCTGATCGCCGCCTGCGACTGCGCCGACGGCTGTCCCGCCTGCGTCCAGTCGCCCCACTGCGGCAACGCGAACGAGCCGCTCTCGAAGCCCGAAGCCGTCACCCTGCTGAACGCGCTCGCCGGAACCGACGAGCCGGTTCCGGACGCGTCGACGGACGGGACGGACGACTGACCGCGGCTGTCGGCCGGATTCGCCCCTTCGTCGCCGTCGGCACATCGCCACCGTCGTCCCGACGGATCCCCCGAGATCGGGAGGTACAACGCCCGTTGTACCATATTTTCATTCGGACGGGAGTAAATATCGGCAAGCCTTAAGTACCCGCTACCAGAATCGTGAGATGACTCCACGCACGGAGGAACGATGATGAAGGACACGGAACTCAACCGACGAGACGTACTGAAAGGCGCCGGCGGCCTCGGGGCGGCCGGCATGGTCGGACTGGCGGGCTGTGCGGGCATCGGCGGCGGCGGGGGCGGCGGTCCCGTCGAGGTGCTGCACGGCTGGACCGGCGGCGACGGTGCGACGGCCGCCGAGGCGCTCGAGGAGGCGTTCAACGAGGAGTATCCGGACACGGAACTGGACATGAACCCCATCGGCGGGGGCGGCAACCAGAACCTGGACGCCGTCGTCGCCAACCGGCTGCAGAACGACAACCCGCCGAGTTCGTTCGCGAACTGGCCGGGCCCCAACCTCGCGCGCTACGAGGGCGTGCTCGGCGACATCTCCGACCTCTGGGAGGAGGCCGGCTTCACCGACAGTCACGTGCAGGAGGCGGTGGACCTCCACCAGTACGACGGCGCGTTCCGTGCCGTCCCGCTGGGCTCTCACCGCCTGAACTGCCTGTTCTACAACACCTCGGTCGTCGAGGAAGCGGGCGTCGACCCGTCCTCGCTGAACAGCGTCTCCGCGTTGATCGACGCGATGGAGACGGTCGCCAGCGAGACCGACGCCGTCCCCATGACCCACGGCGCCAGCGGCACGTGGACGACGACGCAGTTCTTCGGGGCGGTGCTGCTCGGACAGGCCGGCTACGACGAGTACATGAACTTCGTCGAGGGGAGCCCCTCGGAGGACGCCGTCCGGAGCGCCTTCGAGTCGATGGCGACGATTTTCGAGAACTACATCAACGAGGACGCCGCCTCGATCGGGCTGACGGAGTCCAACCAGAACATCATCGAGGGCAACGCCGCGTTCATCCATCAGGGTAACTGGGCGGCGGGCGCCTACCGCAACGCCGAGGACTTCGAGTACGAGTCCGACTGGGGATTCAAGACGTTCCCCGGCACGGAGGGCATGTACACCCTCCACTTCGACTCGTTCCTGTACCCGTCGAACAACCCGACGCCCGAGAACACGCGGACGTGGCTCGAGTTCGTCGGCGGCGAGGCCGCACAGATCGCGTTCAACCAGTTCAAGGGATCGATCCCGACGCGGACGGACGTCGACATGTCCGAGTTCGGCCCGTACCTGCAACAGACGGCGGAGGACTTCGCCAACGCCGATCGGCGACCGCCGAACATCCAGCACGGTCTCGGGATCTCCGCGGAGACACGCTCCTCGCTCAACGACGTGGTCTCCAGCGAGTTCTCCGGGCCCTACAACGTCGACGCCGCCACACAGGGCTTCGTCGACGCCGTCTCCAACTGAGCGCAGCACATGCGCGACTTTCTTTCGAGGACTCGATCCAGGCTCCGGCACGCCGTGTTCGGCGCCACCGGGGAGAGTGACGACACGGTCGTGACCGACGGCGGCACCGCCACGGGCGAGGCCGGCGGGGTCGTCGACCGGCTCAACGAGCGGTTCGGCGAGGACTTCACCGAGTCCGCGCCGTTCTGGCTGCCGCCGTTCCTGCTCGTCGGGCTGTTCGTCTACGGCGCCATCGCGTGGAACTTCGTCATCTCGCTGACGGACTACGAGGGGTTCGTCGGCCCGGACTACTCCGATCTCGACTTCGAGATGTACGTCCGGGCGGCCAACGACTCGGGCGTCATCGACGCGACGGTCAACACCTTCCTGTTGGTCGTCGCGTTCACCACCGTCGCCCTCGCCGTGGGGCTGGTGCTGGCGATCCTCATCGACCGGAACATCCGGTTCGAGAACACGTTCCGGACGATCTACCTGTTGCCGATGAGCCTCTCGTTCGTCGTGACGGCGCAGTTCTGGCTGTGGATGTACAACTACAACAACGGCGTCGTCAACATCGCCCTCGGAACGGTGGGGATCGGCCCGATCTCCTGGATCGGGAACTCCTCGCTCGTCCTGTGGGCGGTGGTGTTCGCGCTCGTGTGGCAGTTCTCGGGGTACACGATGGTCGTGTACCTCGCCGGACTGCGCGCGATCCCGACCGAACACTACGAGGCCGCCCGCGTCGACGGCGCGTCGACGCTGAAGATGTACTGGCGGGTCATCATCCCGCAGCTCAAGGGGTCGACGATCAGCGCCGCCATCGTCCTGATGGTGTTCGCGCTGAAGGCGTTCGACTTCCTGTACTCGCTGGTCAGCGGCTACCGGCCGCCCAACGGGGCGGACATCCTCGCGACCAAGATGGTGCGCGAGGCGTACAGCACGAACAACTGGGCGTACGCGTCGGCGATCGCGATCATCCTCTTCCTGATGGCGCTGTCGATCATCGGCCCGTACCTCTACTACGAGTACAAGCAGGGGAACCTATGAGCGACGCACAACTCGACGAACCGGACTCGACGGACTCGACGGACGCGGCCGACATGACCGACGGCGTCGCCGACCGGATCCGCGACGACCTCGCGGGGGTCGACGGCTACCGCGTGGCGCTGTACGCCGCGATCGTCGGCATGACGGTGTTCTTCCTGACGCCGATCGAATCCGGGCTCGTCACCGCGTTCAAGACGAACCCCGGCGGGGTCAGCTCGACGCTGCCGTTCGCGCCGCCGCCGCCGCGGTTCTTCACCCTGGAGAAGTGGCAGACCGCGCTGGCGGCGCTGGGCCGCGGCATGGTCAACAGCGCGCTGTATGCGGTGCCCGCGACGGTCATCTCCGCGCTGCTGGGCAGCTTCGCCGCCTACGGCCTGACGCAGGCCGACTGGCGGGCCCGCTACAAGGCGCCGGTGTTGGCGATGCTCGTCGCCGGGATCTTCATCCCGTACCAGGCGGTGCTCGTGCCCCTCTCGCAGTTCTGGGGCGCGATGCCGCTTGCGGAGCTGTTGACGCCGCTGTGGCTGCTCGGGGTTCCGCAGTCGTACGTCGGGCTGGTCGAGCTGACGATCACCCACGTCGCGTACGGCATCCCGATCTGCATGGTGCTGTTCCGGTCGTACTACCGGAACGTGAGCGAGGAGATGATCGAGGCCGCGCGCCTCGACGGCGCGACGTTCCGTCGGGTGTACCGTCGGATCGTCTTCCCGATCTCGACGCCGATGTTCGCGGTCGTGCTCATCTACCAGTTCACGCAGATCTGGAACGACCTCCTGTTCGCGCTCATCCTCGTGTCCACCGAGTCGAGCCCGGCCGCCCCGGTCGTGCTCATCCTCGCGGGGCTCGGGGAGTCGATGGAGGGACAGGACTTCGCGCTCCGGATGGCCGGGGCGTTCATCGCCGCGCTGCCGACGCTCATCGTGTACATCATGTTCGGCGAGGAGTTCGCCGAGGGGGTGGCGACGTGAGGTGCGAGGCACGAGCGGAGCGAGTGCCTCGAAGCGAGCGGGGAGCACAGCGACCCGCGAGCGCGGTCGAACGCAGTGAGACCGCGGCACCGAACGCCGCGACACCGCGCGTCACCTCGCGACCGTGCACCCGGCCCGCCGGGGCGCCGGAGCGCACCGCGACCGCAACACCGACGGTGGCCGCCGTCGGATCGACCGATCACGACCGACCGACCCGCGATCGCGGGTCACACGGGGGACTCTGACAATGGCACAACTCGAACTCGACGACGTACGGAAGGTGTTCACGGACGACGACGGCTCCGACATCGTCGCCGTCGACGACGTGACGGTCGACATCGAGGACGGGGAGTTCCTCGTCCTCGTCGGGCCGTCCGGCTGCGGGAAGTCGACGACGCTGCGGATGGTCGCCGGGCTGGAGACGGTCACCAGCGGCGACATCCGTCTCGGCGGTCGATCCATCGTGGACCAGAAGCCGCAGGACCGGGACATCGCGATGGTGTTCCAGTCGTACGCGCTGTACCCGCACATGACCACCCGGGAGAACATGGCCTTCGGGCTGGAGGAGTCCACCGACATGGCCGACGCGGAGATCGACGAGCGCGTCGAGAACGCCGCGGACCTGCTCGACATCCCGGACCTGCTCGACCGCAAGCCGTCGGAGCTGTCCGGCGGCCAACAGCAGCGCGTCGCGCTCGGACGGGCGATCGTCCGCGAGCCCGAGGTGTTCCTGATGGACGAGCCGCTGTCGAACCTCGACGCCAAGCTCCGCTCGCAGATGCGCACGGAGCTCCAGCGTATCCAGGAGGACCTCGACACCACGACCGTCTACGTCACCCACGACCAGACGGAGGCGATGACGATGGGCGACCGGATCGCGATCCTCGACGGCGGCGAGCTTCAGCAGGCCGGTACGCCCCTGGAGTGTTATCACCGCCCGGCGAACCGCTTCGTCGCGGGGTTCATCGGCGAGCCGTCGATGAACTTCTTCGATGCGACCGTCGAGGGCGACCGGCTGGTCGCCGACGCCTTCGAGTACCCGCTGACGGCCGCCATGCGCGAGGCCGTCGAGGGTGCCGACGGCGTGACCCTCGGCATCCGTCCGGAGGACGTCGAGGTCGCGTCTGCCGGCTCCGCGGGCGACGACGAGTTCGACACGGTTGTCGACGTCGTCGAGCCGATGGGCAACGAGAACGCCGTCTACCTCGGCTTCGACGAGGAGATGAGCGACACGTTCGTCGCGACCGTGGGCGGGATGCGCCGCATCGACGCCGGCGAGTCGGTCGTCGCGCGGTTCCCGTCGGACGCGGTTCACCTGTTCGACACGACCAACGGCGACGCGCTGCACAACCGCTCGCTGGAGGACGCCGCCGACGCCGAACCGCGGATCTGACGGCCGGTCGTCGCCCCTTTTATGACGCCCGCGCGGGGTCGCCGACGCCGCGCGACCGGAGGTACGCCGCCGCGACGCGCAGCCCGACGCCGAGTCCCAACACCGCGACCGCGACGGTCGCGAGCGGGAGGTGGACCCCGGTGGGCGCGTACGGGTTGCCGCCGCCGGCGGCGGTCCACGCCCGCACCGCCTCGATCCCCCCGAACCCAATGAGCGCGAGCGAGTACACCGCGAGGGTCGCGACCCCGCCGGTCACCAGGCCGGTCATCGAACAGACGCGCTCGACGGAGCGCACGGCCCGCGCGGTCTCGTCGTCGAGGCTGTCGCCGCGGGCGAGCAGGAACAGCGCCACGGCGATCAGTCCGGCGCCGCCGACGGCGACGACGCCGGCGGCCGCGAGAGCCGCGACGCCGACCGCCGGCGCGGCGTCGGCGAGGGGTTCGCCGAGATACGCCGTACGGATCTCCCCGGGCAGCATCGCCAACACCGGGAGCACCGCGGCGAGCAGGTGCAGGAGGTAGCTCTGGATCGTGAGTTTCCGCGTGAGCGACTGATTGAACCAGCCGAACTCCCGGTATCGTGTCCGCTCGTACGCCGACTCCGACAGGATCGCGGCGGCGATCGGGTCGTCGCGACTCATTCTCGTGGGCTGAGCTACGCGTCACCGGGGATAACGGTCTCGCTCTCGGACGCGCACAGTCCACGTACGTGCCAGGTAGCCCACCGATATCGGCAGTTTAGGGGGATCCCGACGCGTCCGACGTTCGATCGTCGACGGGCGGCGACTTTCCGGCGACGCGGGCGTTATCCCCGTCGGTCGACTCGACCTCGACATGGAGGCGACCAGCCGATGACCGATCCCGAGCGAGCCGACCGCGCCGGGCCGATACCCGGCGGGCGGGTCCGCCACGGCACCGGCGTGAACGCGACGCGCGCGTTCCCCACGGAGCCGCACCCGACCCACCGCGACCCGTTCGTCCTGTTCGAGCGGTTCTCCATCGACCCCGACGCGGGGTTCCCGATGCACCCGCACCGCGGGTTCGAGATCGTCTCGTACATGCTCGAGGGCGGGATGGAACACGAGGACTCCCTGGGCGTGTCACACACCGCCCGCGAGGGCGACGCCATGCGGATCACGACCGGCGGCGGCATCCGTCACTCCGAGTTTCCGGCCGACGGGAGCGCCTGCAACGGGCTCCAACTGTGGGTGAATCTCCCCCGCGAGAGGAAGGAGATCGACGCGGACTACGTCGACGCCGACGCCGCGGACCTCCCGACAGCGGAGGCTGACGGCGCGACCGTGACCACCGTCGTCGGCGAGGGCTCCCCGATCGACCTCCACACGCAACTGGAGTACCTCGACGCCCGCGTCGACGGCGCGTGGACCTGGACGGTCCCCGAGGGCTGGACGGGCTTCGCCTTCGGGGTCGCGGGCGAGGGAACCGCCGACGGCGACGCGTTCGGCGTCGGCGACGTGCTTCCGGTCGAGGGCGGCCGAGCCGTGGAGTTCCTCCCCGACGATCCGGACCCCTCCCCTGCCGGCGACGACGCGGCGTTCCGCGTCGTCTGCGTCGCCGGCGAACCGCACGGCGAGCCGATCCGCCAGCGCGGTCCCTACGTGCTGTAAGCGCCCGCGAACTCATGTCGGGATAGCTACGTAAAGCGGATTCAGGGAACGCTCTTTTGCCGGAGGGCCGTACGGTGGAACGCACATGAGCTACGAACTCGATCCGTTGCCGTACGACTACGACGCGCTGGAACCCCACATTTCCGAGCAGGTGCTGACGTGGCATCACGACACCCATCACCAGGGGTACGTCAACGGCTGGAACTCGGCTGAAGAAACGCTCGAGGAGAACCGCGAGGCTGGCGAGTTCGGCTCCTCGCCCGGTGCCATTCGGAACGTGACCCACAACTCCTCGGGCCACATTCTGCACGACCTGTTCTGGCAGAACATGTCCCCGGAGGGCGGCGACGAGCCGTCGGGCGCGCTCGCCGACCGGATCGCCGAGGACTTCGGCAGCTACGATGCGTGGAAGGGCGAGTTCGAGGCCGCCGCCGGCAACGCCAGCGGGTGGGCCCTGCTCGTGTACGACACGTTCTCGAACCAGCTGCGCAACGTGGTCGTGGACAAGCACGACCAGGGTGCGATCTGGGGCGGCCACCCGATCCTCGCGCTGGACGTGTGGGAGCACTCCTACTACTACGACTACGGCCCCGCCCGCGGCGACTTCATCAGCGCCTTCTTCGAAGTCGTCGACTGGGAGGAACCCTCGACCCGCTACGAACAGGCCGTCCAGCTCTTCGAGTAAGTCGCGTTCGAGCGGCGCGCCGCCGTCGGGACGCGACGACTCCCATCCCTCGTCCGGACGACCCGAATCCGGCCACGCGACGACGCGACCGTGGGCACGGCCCGTCGTCGCGGCCGCCGTCCCGCCTCATCTCACCTCGTCTCCGCGGTTCCGTCGTTCGCCAGTGCTCGTGACCCGTTCGAGTCGTCGACTTCGCGACCGTAGCGCTACCGTTGCCGGCGGCGTTCCGCGGCGTCGGTGAGCGTTTCGAGGCTGATCGTGTCCGGCAGCAGCTCTCCCAGCGTGTACGTCGTGACGCCGTCGCCCTCGTCGCAGACGACCTCCATGTCGGCGTCGCAAAACTCCGCGAGCGTCTGGCGGCACATCCCGCAGGGGGTGACGCCGTCGGCGGCGGCGGAGGCGACCGCGAGGCGGTCGAACTCGGTGTGGCCCCCCTTCACCGCCTCCGCGATCGCGACCTCCTCGGCGTGCAGGGAGTTGGAGTAGTTGGCGTTCTCGATGTTGCAGCCCACGAACACCGTGCCGTCCGCGGTTCGAAGCGCCGCGCCGACCGGGTACTCGGAGTAGGGAACGTACGCGTCGGCGAAGGCGTCGCGGGCGGCCGCGACCAGCGGATCGTCGGCGGGGTCGCCGGAGTCGTCCGTCATACCCGAGTCGACCGCCCCCGCGTACTTAACCGTGTGTCGTCGCGCGTCGCACCCGACAGCGCCTTGACGCCGGCGACCCAAGCGCGGCCGTGAGCGACCGAGCGGCCACCGACGGCGTCGAGGACGGCGGCGACGACCGATCCGGCGACGACCGATCCGGCGACGACCGAGCCAGCGACGACCGAGTCGGCGACCGGGAGATCCTGATCGAGGGGGAAGCGAGCGCCGTCGAGGCGTCGGGGCGGCCGTACCTCCTCGGCGCGGCCGCGGCCGTGACGCTGTTCGCGGCCGCCGCGGGCTACGTCGTCGCCGCGAACAACGCCGTCGGTTCGGTCGCGATGTTCGGCGTGGTCACCGTCCCGGGAACCCCGGCGGCCGTCGCGGTGTACGGCGCGGCGCTGTCGGCCGTCGTGCTTGCCGCGCTGTTCGGCCTCGTGACGGTCGCCTCGCGGTTCGACGACGACGCGGTGCGGTAGGCCGAGCGGCCGAACGCGGACCTTTTGTGATCGCGGCACCCACTCCGAGTATGGCGACGAGCGCCCGCGACGGCGGCGAGTCGAGCGAGTTCGGCCCCGACGAGCCCGACGCCGACGAGGACGACGGCCGCGGGCGGTTCTGGGCGGTCCTCGCGGTGCTGCCGTTCCTCGCGATCGGCCTGGGGGACGTGGTGCTCCTGTTGATCTGGGGGATCGACCCGCTGTGGGGCTTCGCGATCCTCCCGCCGATCCTGTTCTGTTCGGTGCTCGCGTACCTCGTGTTCTCGACTGACTTCCTCGAAGGCCGGACCTGATCGCCGGGAGCGGGTCCGATCCCCGTTGAGGCCCGCCGTTATCCTCCGGTGTCGTATTTGTAGGTCGCCTCGTCGGGGTCGATGCCGAAGTCCTCGGCGGTCTCGGTCACCTCCGGCTCCGCGGCGGCCCCGTCGGCGGAGGCGGCCTTGAACCGCTCGCGGAACCGCTCGGGCAGCACGAACTCCTCGCGATCGAGCCGCAGCGGCGCCGCGTCCTCGCCCTCGTCGGAGCGGACCTGTTCGAGCCGGTCGGCGAGCGCGTCGGGGACCTCGTCGTCGTCGAGTGTCTCGAAGCCGAACTGTTCGAGGTACGTCGCCGTCGGCGTGAAGCAGTAGACCTCCTCGAACTCCTGGTCGCCGGCCTTCTCGATCAGCCGCTCGACGACGTGCGCGCCGATCCCCTGCCCGCGCCAGGACTCGAGGACGCCGATCCCGGTCAACTCGACGAAGTCGCCGTCGTCGGTCTTGTGGACCCGCAGGCGGCCGAACCCGGCGCGGGTGTTCGACCCCTCCTCGACCGCGATCACGTAATCGCGCGACCGGAACGACCGCTCGTCGAGCCCCATCTCCTCGATGTGATCGAGCAGCCACGCCTCGTCCCGGTTCTTGGCGTCGCGGACGTACATACCGGAGGCTACGCGGTCCCGTGTGTTACCGTTTGTGGAGGATCCGACGGCGGCAGGTGCGGCGCGGCGACGGGAGTGTTGGGGTACGCTTCGGTCGCGTCACCGCGCCGTCCAGCCGCCGTCGACCGACAGACACGCGCCCGTCACGTAGCTTGCGGCGTCGCTCGCGAGGAACACGACCGGCCCGGCGATCTCGGCGGTCTCCGCGAACCGCGAGAGGGGGGTTCGGTCGCGGATGGACGCCATCAGCTGTTCGTCCCCCTCGATCCCCGCGGTCATGTCGGTGAGGACGTAGCCGGGCGCGACGGCGTTGACGCGGACCTCGGGCGCCCAGTCGAGCGCCATCGACTTCGTGATCCCGACGAGCCCGTGTTTCGAGGCGACGTAGGGGTGCTGGCGCGGGATGCCGACCAGCCCGGCGACGGAGGCGACGTTGATCAGGCTCCCGCCGTCGCTCGCGCGCAGGGAGTCGGCGGCCGCACGGGCACAGCGGAACGCGCCACGGAGGTTCACGTCGAGCAGGAACTCGGTGTCGTCCTCGGTCGTCGCCTCCGGCGGGCCGAGCGCGCCGTCGACGCTGACGCCGGCGTTGTTGACGACGATGTCCGGGCCGCCGAGGTCGGCCTCGACGGCCGCCATCAGGTCCGTCACCGCGTCCGCGTCGGTCACGTCGGTCGGGTGCGCCAGCGAGTCGACGCCGCGGGACTCGACCGCCGAGACGGCGTCTTCCACGTTCTCCGCCGTTCGGCTCGTCGGCACCACGTCGGCGCCGGCGTTCGCCAGGCCGAGCGCGATCGCCCGGCCGATGCCGCGGGTGCCGCCGGTGACGACGGCGACGCGGTCGGAGAGATCGAAGGCGGTGGCGGGATCGAAGGCGGCGGCTGTGTCGTCGCTCATACCTGCGGATCTCGCCGATGTCACTTCGCTCTTGCCGCGGGGACGGCGACGAAAAACGGACGGGAGTCGAGCGCGTGCAGTTCGCTTCAGTACGGAACGAACGTGAGCGCGAGCGCCAGGAACGGGATGAGCAGCAGCAGCATCGCCATCCCGTAGCCGAAGATGTCGCGCGCGCGCATCCCGGTGATGCCCAAAAGCGGCAGCGCCCAGAACGGCTGGAACAGGTTCGTGTGCGCGTCGCCGACGGCGTACGCGACCGTCGCCTTGCCGACCGGGACGCCCAGCTCCTGTGCGGCCGCGACGACCGTCGGGCCGACGACCGTCCACTCGCCGCCCCCGGAGGGGACGAAGAGGTTGATGAAGCCGGCGGTGATCCACGCGATGGCGGGGAACGTCGTCGGCGTCGCGACGCTCACGAGCGCGTTCGCGAGCGTGTCGGTGAGCCCCGAGCCGTTCATCATCCCGATGATCCCCGCGTAGAACGGGAACTGGAGGATGATGCCGCCGGTGGCGGTGACGGCGTCGTAGAACTGCTCCTGATAGGCGCGCGGCCGCGTGAACAGCAGCAGGCCGACGAACATGAACGCGAAGTTGACGACGTTGAGGTTCAAGGCGTTCAGCCCCTCGTTCGCGAACGTCCACACCGAGAAGGCGACGCCGGCGAACGCGATCAGCCCGCCCACGAGGCGGCTCTGGTCGACGGCGTCCGCGGGCGAGTCGATGTCCGGCCCGGAGGCGTCCACCGAGTCCTCCAGTTCGGCCTCGTCGACGTACTCGTCGATCCCCTCGGCGTTCTCGGGGTCGGGCGCGAGCAGGTACAGCGCCAGCGACGCGTAGACGATGGCGAGCACCGTCAGCGTGAGCGAGTACGACGAGAACACCGTCTGGGAGATGGGCACGAGCCCGTCGAGCACGCCCTGCTCGATGAACACGTTCCCGGGCGTGTTGATGAGCAGCGGCGCCGACCCGGCCAGTCCCCAGTGCCACGTCAGCCCGAGGCCCATGTAGCCCGCGATACACAACAGGGGGTAGTGGACCTTGACGCCGCGCTGGTACGCCTGGCGGCCGACCTCGCGGGCGAGGACGGCGCCGACGATGAGGCCCATCCCCCACTGGATCCACGAGGCGACCATCGCGACGACGCCGACGAGCACGACCGCGCCGGCGCCGGAGTCGGTCACCCCGGCGAGTCGCCCGATCAGGTTCTGCACGCGCGGGTGATACGCGATGGCGTATCCGGTCACGAGGATGAGCACCATCTGCATCCCGAAGGTGAGCAGCGCCCAGAAGCCGCCGTACCAGTGGCCCACCATCGCGGCCGGTCCCTCGCCCTCCAACAGGACGCCCCCGAGGAACACGGCGTAGCTCAACAGGATCGCGAACAGGAACGGGCTCGGCATCCACCGCTCCACGGTCCCCGCCAGCCTGCGTCCGAATCGCTGTACGACCGTGCCACCGCCACGTGTTGACATACAGCGGGAGAGGCACAGCGGGTCGGATAAAGCCCCGTCAGACGGACGCCGGACGCGTCCGCCGACGCGAGCCGACACGGGACGGCGCGAGCCACCGGCAAACATACTTACCCCACGGGAGAACCGTCCGACGACATGGCCCCGACGGAGGTCGACACGGACGAGATCGTCCACGAGCCCGAGGAGGCGTTCGCCGAGGCGACGAACGTCCGCGCGTTCATGCGCGAGTACGGCATCGACGACTACGAGGAGCTGATCGAGCGTACCACCACCGAGCTGGAGGGAGAACCCGCGTCGGGCGTCGACTGGTTCTGGGACGAGCTGGTCGAGTACCTCGACATCGACTTCTACGAGGAGTACGACTCGGTGCGCGACGACACCGACGGGCCGCAGTTCTCCGACTGGTACCCCGGCGGCGAGATCAACGTCGCGCACAACGTCGTCGACCGCCACGCCGCCGGCGACGCCCGCGACGACGTGGCGTGCGTCTGGGAGGGGGAACCCGGCGACGTGCGCGAGGTGACCTTCGGCGACCTCCACGAGCAGAGCGATCGCGTCGCAAACTATCTGGAGTCGCGTGGGGTCGAAACCGGCGACACCGTCGGCCTCTACATGGCGATGGTGCCGGAGGTCATGAGCATCCTCTACGGCTGCTTCAAGGTCGGCGCCATCGCGGTGCCGATCTTCTCCGGGTTCGGCGTCGACGCGACGGCGACGCGGATCGACGACTCCGAGTGCTCGGTGCTGTTCACCGGCGACGGCTTCTACCGCCGTGGCAGCGAGGTGCTCCTGAAGGACACCGCCGACGAGGCGATCGAGGAGGTCGGCCACGTCGAGGACGTTGTCGTGTACGACCGATTGGGCGCCAGCGACGAGGGGTCCGAGATCGACATCCCGTGGGACGACGGCCGCGACGAGTGGTGGGCGGACGCTGTCGCCAAGCAGTCCTCCGAGTACGAGACGAAGTCGCTCCCCAGCGACCAGGAGTCGATGCTGCTGTACTCCTCCGGGACGACGGGGACGCCGAAGGGGATCGTCCACACCCACGCGGGCGTGCAGCTGCAGTGCGCCAAGGAGATCCACTTCGGGTTCGATCAGAAGCCCGACGACGTGTTCTGGTGGGTGTCGGACATCGGCTGGATGATGGGGCCGTGGACGCTCATCGGCAACCACACCTTCGGCGGGACGATCCTGATGTACGAAGGGGCGCCCGATCACCCCGGTCCGGACCGCTTCTGGGAGACGATCGACCGCCACGACGTGACGCAGTTCGGCATCTCGCCGACGGCGATCCGCGCGCTGCGCAAGCACGGCGACGACCACGTCGAGGGCCACGACCTCTCCAGCCTCCGGATCCTCGGGTCGACGGGCGAGCCGTGGGACCCCGAGTCGTGGCTGTGGTTCTACGAGCACGTCGGGAACGGCGAGATCCCGATCGTCAACATCTCCGGCGGCACGGAGATCTGCGGCTGTTTCCTCATGCCGATGCCGGACCAGCCGCTGAAGCCGTGCACCCTCGGCGGCCCCGGGCTGGGCATGGACATCGACATCGTCGACGAGGCCGGCGAGAGCATCGCCGACACCCACGAGCGCGGCTACCTCGTCGCGCGCGACTCCTGTCCCTCGATGACGAAGAGCCTCTGGTCGGGCGACGAGCGCTACCTGGAGGAGTACTGGTCGACGTTCACCGAGCCGCCGCTGTGGAACCACGGCGACTGGGCCCAGCAGGACGAGGACGGCTTCTGGTTCCTCCACGGCCGCGCCGACGACACGCTCAACGTCGCCGGCCGGAAGGTCGGCCCTGCCGAGATCGAGGGCGTGCTCATCGACCACGACGCCGTCAACCAGGCGGTCGCCGTCGGCGTCGACGACGAGACGACCGGCACGGCCGTCGTCACCTACGTCGTGCTCGAACCGGGCGTCGAGCCGGACGACGAGCTGCGCGAGGGGCTTCGCGCGCTCGTCGGCGAGGAGCACGGCAAGCCGTTCCGCCCCCGCGAGATCCTGTTCGTCGAGGAGTTCCCCAAGACGCAGTCGGGGAAGATCATCCGCCGCGCGGTCGCGTCGGTGTACGAGGGCGAGGACCCCGGCGACCTCTCGTCGATGGAGAACCCCGAGGCGCTGGAGGCGCTGGAAGAGGCGAGCTAGCGGGAGGAGAGCCGAACGGTCTCGAGTTCGATCACCTGTTCTTCCGGTGGGAGGCGGCCGGCGGCGACGATCGTGGCCGTCGCGTCGGCCGATCGCTCGTCCGTCGGAAGGGCGACTGCACCGTCCGCTGCGGGGTGCGCGAGCATGCCGGCCGCGACCGTCCGACACGGCGTCCGTTTACACGTCAACCTCCGGTTATTCGGCCGTCGGCACCGTCGTCATCGATCGTGACAGTAAGTGCCGTCGCGACGCCGGGAAGCGGTGCGGTCGCGCGCCAGCGTCGGGCTCGTCACGGGGACTTCGAAGGATGACTCAGGACACACCGACGGACGAAGACGGGGGAATGAACCGACGAACGATGCTCGCCGCGACCGGCGGAACGGCCGTTGCGGCCGCGTTGGCGGGATGTAGTACGTTGCTGGGTGACTCCGGGACCCAGGCCCAGGCCGACGACACGGACGTCCCGGACGAACCGATCCAGGCCGGGCTACAGACGTTCACCGAGGGAGCCGCCGCGGTTCTCGGGCTGCAGGCGCAGTACGGCGCCGAACTCGCCGTGCAGCGGATCAACGACGCCGGCGGCATCGCCGGGCGGGAGATGCAGCTGGAGACCGTTCACGAGGCCGACGCCCACATCGAGAACTACACGCAGTTCGTGGACGAGGGCAAGGAGGTCACCTTCGGCCCGATCTCCAGCGGCGGGCACGCGGCGTTGGCCCCGGAGGTCGAGTCGCAGGGCGTGGTGAACGTCTCCACCGACGGAACCGTCACGACGCTGTACGAGGAGACCGTCGACAACCCGACCTACTCGTTCCGGTTCCAGAACTACGACGTCATGGAGTGTGTCACGGCCGCCCGCGAGGCCGTCTCGCGGATCGGCGCGGAGAACATCGACACCATCGCGGGCATCAACCCGAACTACGCGTTCGGACAGGACGAGTGGAAGTTCTTCGAGCTCGCGATGAACAAGCTGGTCGACGGCGGCGTCGAGTCGGTGTACGAGGGGTTCCCGGACCTGGGCGCGACGGACATGTCGACCCACATCACCGAGATCAACAACGTCGAGCCGGACGTGACGTTCTCCAGCCAGTGGGGCGGCGACGTGACGACGATGATGAACCAGGCGGCGGCCAACGACATGTTCGACAACACGCAGCTGGTCGGCACCGTCCTCTACAGCGCCGTCGACGAGCTCGAACGGGACGTCGTCGAGGCTGCCGAGGCCGTCTCCGGGTCGCGCAACTGGTACTGGGACTTCCCGAACCGTTCGCGCTGGGCGCCCAACGGGGACACCTTCTCGGATGCGCGCGAGGAGTGGGACATCGTCCCGACGGCCCACTTCATGAGCGGGTACGGCGCCGTCACCGCGTGGGCGACCGCGACCGCGAAGCTGGTCGACGTCATCGGCGGCTGGCCGAGTCAGGACCAGATCGCGCGCTCGCTGGAGGGCCACGGGTTCTACACGCCCGCCGGCTACCACGTCATGGGGACGGGCCATCAGGGGAAGTCGAACGCCTTCTCCGGGCGCATGGAGTGGTCCGAGGACGTCGGCGCCGCGGTGCTGTCGGACGTGAACGCCTACGCGCCCCAGGAGGTGTCGCCGCCGGAGGGAACGACCGCCGAGGAGTGGGTGAACAGTTGGTGACCCGAACGACGGTCGCAGCGGGGACGCGCGTCCACGACCGCAGCACGCGACCACCACACGACAACACATGCCAGTAGACCTCTCGAACCTGCTCGTCCACACGCTCAACGGGGTCCAGTACGGATTTATCCTGTTCCTCATCGCCTCGGGGCTGACCGTCATCCTGGGGATCCTCGACGTGTTGAACCTCGCGCACGGGGAGCTGTTCGCGTTCGGCGCGTACGTCGCCTTCTCCGTGTTCGGCTACGTCACGGGTGCGATCGCGCCCCCCTCGGGGGCCGGCGGGCTCGCGCTGTTCCTCGCGGTGTCGCTGGGGGCGGCCGTGCTCGCCGCGCTCGCGGTCGTTCCGCTCGGGGCGGCCATAGAGGCGGTGTTCCTCAGACGGCTGTACGGCCGCGACGAGGTGTACCAGCTCGTGTTCACGTTCGGGCTCCTGTTGATTATCAAGGACCTGAACAAACTCATCTGGGGGCCGACGCCGGTTCGCGTGCAGTCCGTCTACAGCGGTATCAACCGGATCCCGGTGGCAGAGCTGGTCGGCCTCAACTTCCCGACATACAAGCTCGTCATCATCGGCGTCGGCGCGGTCGTCGTCGCGGGGCTGTTCTGGTTCTTCGACCGGACGAAGACCGGACGGCTCATCCGCGCGACCGCGATCGACCGGGAGATGGCGACCGCCATCGGCGTCAGCACCGACCGGACGTTCACGCTGGTGTTCGCGCTCGGCGCGTTCCTCGCCGGCTTCGCCGGCGCCATCGCGCTCCCGCAGAGCACCGCGAACCTCGCCATGGGGGCGAACCCGCTGGTGCTGTCGTTCGTCGTCATCGTCATCGGCGGGCTGGGCAGCCTCCGCGGGGCGTTCGTCGCCGCGTTGCTCGTCGGCGTCCTCAGCCGGTGGGCCGTCTGGCAGTACCCGCCCGCGGAGCTTGCGGCGCCGTTCGCGATCATGATCCTCGTCCTGCTCGTCAAGCCCGACGGACTGTTCGGAACCTGGGGTGAGACGGCGTGAGCGACGACGGAACCGCTGCGGACGGCGGGTCAGCGTCCCGCGAGGGACGGCTCCCCGGGATCGTCACCCGCGACGGGGATCGGTACGTCCGCGTCACGCGCGGGCTGGAGCTGCCGCCGCGGCGGGCGGCGCTCGGACTGCTCGGTGTGATCCTGTTCGTCGCGGTGCCCGACCTCGCGACGCTGTCGCCGCTACTGCAGCTTCAGGTCGTCCATCAGGGCGCCCTGTTCGGGCTGGCGGCGGTCGGGCTGAACCTCCTGTTGCGACACACGCGGCTCGTCTCGTTCGGCCACGCGGCCTTCTTCGGGACCGGCGCGTACGCCGCAGCGATACTGGCGACTCACTTCGACGTGACCAGCATGCTGCTGTTGCTGGCGGGGGCGACCCTGTTCGGGACGCTGATGGCCGGCGTCGTCGGCTACCTCTCGCTTCGCCACACCGGACTGTACTTCTCGCTGCTGACGCTCGCGTTCGGCCAGTTGCTGTACGCGGTCGTCATCGGGCAGGGGTACTTCGGCTCCAGCGACGGGCTCTCGGTGCGTCCCGGCGAGGCGAACCAGGCGCTGCTGTTCGGCGTCGAGTTCGGCTCGGAGGCGTACAGCGTCATCGTCTACTACCTGACCGTGCTGGTCGTGGTGGTCGGGCTGCTCGTGATGTGGCGGGTGATCAACTCCCCGTTCGGCAACGCGCTCGACGCCATCGGGCAGAACCGGACACGCGCGCGGTTCATCGGGATCCCGGTCCGGCGGTACGTGTTCGCCGCGTTCGTCCTCTCGGGGGTGTACGGCGGGCTCGCCGGCGGCATGTACGGGCTCGTCCAACAGCACGTCCGGCCGGAGTCGACGCTGTATTTCCTGCGCTCGGGCGACATCCTGTTCATGGCGATCCTCGGCGGGTTCCAGACGCTCGTCGGGCCGCTCGTCGGCGGCATCGTCCTCGTGTTCCTGCAGGACGTGGGCCGCGACGTGACGAGCTACTTCGACGCCCTGACCGGCGTCGTGCTCGTCGCGCTCGTGTTCGGCTTCCCGCGCGGCATCGTCGGGTCGCTGAAGCGCGGGAGCCCGTTCCGCGAGCGCCTCGGGCGGCTCGCGGCGGACCCGTCGCTTGCCGGGACGTGGCTTCGGGGGGCTGGAGACGCCGCCGTCGCAGCCGCGTATCGCGCGGGAGAGAACCTGCGGATCCTCCTGTTCGGGGTGAACTGACCGATGCTCGAAGCACGCAACCTAACCAAACGATTCGGAAAGCTGGTCGCGACGGACGACGTCACCGTGGAGTTCGGCCGCGAGGACGGCGAGATGGTGTTCATCGTCGGCCCGAACGGCGCTGGGAAGACGACGCTGGTGAACCTCCTGACGGGGCTGCTCTCCCCGGACTCGGGCAGCGTCGTCCTCGACGGAACCGACATCGGCGGACTCCGGCCCGACGAGCGGGTCCACGAGGGGCTCGTCCGGAGCTTCCAGGTCGTCCACGTCTTCGAGGAGATGACCGTCCGCGAGAACCTCCGGACGGCGGTGCTCTCGGAACGGGGCAAGACCCGGAGCGCGTTCAGTTTCAGCGACGAACACGAGGAGGTCGAGTCCGCGGTCGACGACCTGCTCGACCGCTTCAGGCTTCGGGACCGCGAGCACGAGGTCGCCGAGACGCTCCCGCACGGGGACCGGAAGCTGCTCGACGTCGCGATGTCGTTCGGGCTCGATCCGAAGTACCTGCTCCTCGACGAGCCGACCGCGGGGGTCTCCGCCGAGGAGACCGAACACGTCATCGAGACGATCGTCGAGGTCGGCGAGGCCGAGGGGGTCACGACCGTCGCGATCGAACACGACATGGACATCGTCAGCGCGTACGCCGACCGCGTGATCGCGCTCCACCGAGGCGGCGTCCTCGGCGAGGGAGGCCCCTCGATCCTGGAGACCGATGACCGGCTCCGGCGGGTACTGTTGGGGGTGGAGGAATGAGCGACGACGACGCCGAGCCGCTCCTCTCGGTGGAGGGACTTGAGGCCGCAGTCGAGGGGTTCCCGGTGACCGAGGGCGTCTCTCTCGAGGTCGACCGCGGCGAAGCGATCGGGCTCGTCGGCCGCAACGGCGCCGGCAAGACGACGACCTTCCGTGGGATCATGGGACTGACCGAGGTGCTATCCGGTTCCGTTCGGTTCCGCGGCGAAGAGTTGACGGAGATCCGGCCGGAACTCGTCCCGAAGCGCGGGATCGGCTATCAGCCCGAGGACCGGAAGCTGTTCTCCGGGATGTCCGTCGACGAGAACTTCCGGCTCCCGATCTGGTCGGCCGGCGACGCACGCGGCATCGACGACGAGGACGCCGTCGTCGAGGAGGTGTACGACCTGCTCGACGAGCTCGACGACAGGCGCGATGCGAAGGTCGAGAACCTCAGCGGCGGCCAGGCGAAGATGGTCGCGATCGGGCGGGCGCTCGCGCTCCGCCCCGACCTGCTCATCCTCGACGAGCCCCTGGAGGGACTGGCCCCGGTCGTCGTCGAGAAGCTGAAGGGGTACATCAGAGACATCAACGACCGCGGGATCGCGGTGTTGATCGCGGAGTCGAACGCGACGCACGTCCCCGAGATCGTCGACGAACTCGCGGTCATCGAACGCGGCGAGATCGTCGCCAGCGGCGAGCCGGGAGCGATCGTCGGAGACGAGGAGCTGACGAAGCTGATGCAGGGCAGCGGCCGCGAGTAACCGTCGGTCAGGTTTCGTCGTCCGTTCCCCCTCACCCGATCCCGAGGCGGGGCGAGGTATTCACGCGTCCTCGGCGTCGAGGTCGTCCATGGCCTCCGTCACCCGCCCGAGGAGCTTCCGTTGGCCGCGACGGAGGTTCTTCGAGACGGCCATCTTCGAGACGTCGAACTCCTCGGCGAGCGTCGACAGCGTCGCGTCCCTCGGGGTCGTAAAGTAGCCGTCCGAGACGGCCGTCCGAAGCGTCTCCCGTTCGACGGCCGATAGGTCCCGACACGCGTTCAGCAGTGTCGTCGCGGCCCCGACGTTCCGCATGAGGTCGGAGTACTCCTCCAGGTCCATCGAGTCGCGCGACTCGACGGAGAAGTCGTTGTTCCTCGACAGCGCCGAGAGCGCCCCGTCGGCCGTCGACTGGCGGTCGAAGCCGACGTGCCACGTCTCGCTGCCGTCGGCGATCTCGAACGGCCCGGTGATGTAGCCGTCCCGGTCCCGGATCACCCGCATCGCGTCGGTCTGTCCGATCCGCGAGCGGATCAGCGCCACCTCCCCCTCCCGCTTGATCAGGTCGTAGCCGCGCATGTTGTCGTGCGTTCCGAGGGTCGTGAGCGCGTTATCGAGCGCCCCCCGGTCGGCCCCTCTCACCATGATCCTGGTTTCCAACAGCTCCCTGGCGGTGTTGAAGTCCCACTGCTTGGCGGAGAAGGACACGTCGTGCTCGACGGTCGTGTCGATGTACGGACAGTCGTACTGGACCATGTCCATCTGCAGTGATATCATTTAGCACACCTCGCGAAGGCCGTGTTAAGTTAGGAATGAGGCGGTCGTTGGTTCGGGTGATCTATGACCGAATTCGACCGCCTCAGCGGAGATATCGAGTGGATCGACTTGGAGTTTGTGGAGCGAGAGCGGACACCCGAGCAGATCATTGAAGTCGGTATTCAACTCCATCTCGCGGGTCTATCACTTTCGAATACCAAACAGTATCTTGAGAGGTTGGGTGTCGAACGGAGTCGTACCGCGATTCATAACTGGGTACAGAAGGCAGATCTACAGCCGGCTGGCGACGGAGCTCCGAATCAGATCGCAGTCGACGAGACAGTGATTCGGATCAACAACGAACGACACTGGCTGTACGCTGCCGTCGATCCCGAAACGAACGAATTCCTCCATGTTAGGCTGTTTCAGACGAGAACCACGCAACTCACCGTGCTGTTCCTTCGTGAACTCCGCGAGAAACAGCAGATCGAGCAAACGACTTTTCTCGTCGATGGAGCGCACTATCTCAAAGCCGCGCTGGAGCGGCTCGGACTCCGATTTCAAATATCTCGCCACGGAAATCGGAATGCTGTCGAACGTGTCTTTCGTGAGGTAAAACGCAGAACCTCTTCGTTTTCAAATACGTTCAGCAACGTGGAGCCACCGACGGCAGAATCGTGGCTCCAAGCCTTCGCCGTCTGGTGGAATCGATGCTAAAGTTAACACGACGCCTCGCGAAGTGTCTCTGGTATCGTTTTATAAAGCTACTCCCTCGCGATCGACGACGTCGGCGGACGGAGTCGGTCCGCGGCGGCGGTCGGTATACATGTGAACCCACCGTTATTCCGGGACGGCGGGCGACCGGCCGGCAATGGCTGACTCCGACACGCGGGAGCGACTCGAACCTCGTCCGGTGACCGAGGAGACGGTGTTGACCGTCGACGACGACCACTTCGTACCGGAGTCGGTGTGTCTGGTCACCGGCGGCGCCTCCGGCATCGGACGCGCGATCGCCCTCGCGATGGCGGCGAACGGCCTCACCGCCGTGGCGACCGACGTCGACGAGGACGGGCTCGCGGAAACGTCCGACATGGCCGCCGACATGGACGCGCGGGGGGGCGTCAAGACGGTCGTCGGCGACCTGACCGACGACGGCGACATCGAGCGGATCGTCGAGACGGCCTCGGGACACGGCGACCTCCGCTACCTCGCGAACGTCGCCGGCATGCAGCACATCGACGCCATCGAGGACTTCCCAATGGAGCAGTACGACCGCATGCACGACGTGATGCTCCGGGCCCCGCTGCATCTCGCGAAGCTCACCCTCCCGCACGTCCGGGCCACCGACGACGGCGTCGGCGCGGTCGGGAACATGGCGTCCGTCCACGGCCACTACGTCACCGCCGACAAGGTCGGCTACAACGTCTCGAAGTTCGGGCTGCGCGGGCTCACCCAGTCGATCGCCGCGGAGGGGGACGGCGACCTTCGGTCGTTCTCGGTCAGCACCGGCTACGTGAAGACGCCGCTCGTCACCGGACAGATCCCCGACACCGCAGAGCAACGCGGTCTGACGGTCGACGAGGTGATCGACGACGTGATGCTCGGTCAGTCGCGCGTCAAGGAGATGATGGACCCGGTCGACGTGGCGAACCTGTTCGTCTTCGGCTTCTCGAAGCACGCCCGCCACCTGAACGGCGGCGACCTGCCGTTCGACGGCGGAATGACGCTCACCTACGAGTGACCCGACGGGAAGACCGACGCGAGCGCCCCCGAGAACCGTCGCCGACGCCGATCCGCGGTCGCACGCGACGATCGCTCACAGTCGCACGTCCGCCACGTCGAGGACGACAGACTCGTCGTCGCCCCCGCGGGCCGCGACGACCGTAGCCGTCGCGTCGAACGGGGCGTCCCCGTTCGGGAGGGCGATCGCCCCGCCCGCGACCAGCGGCGCGAGCACGCCCGCCGCGACCGCCCGCGGGTCCGACAGCGGGGCCCGCACGGCGACCCGGGAGTCCGCGTCGAGGTCGAGCGCGTCGACCGCCTCGCCGGCGGCGGCGAGCAAGTCGGCGTGCGAGTACGCCCGGGCGTCGTCGCTGCCCCCGTCTCCGGTCCCGTCGCCGCCGGCGTCTCCGGCAGTGTCGCCGGCGGCGTCTCCGACCGCGTCGCCGACGCGACCGCGGAGAACCGGGTCGGCCGGGTCGTGGAACGTCGGCGGGAACGCGGGGTTCTCGCTCCACACCTCCGCTTCCCAGTGGGTCGTCCCCGGACGGTCGGGGTCGCCGCCGAACGCGACGAGCTTCGATCCCCCGGGGAGGTCGAACTCGCCCTCCCGTTCGACCGGCACGACGACCGCGCGGGCGTCGCACTCGGGGTCGATGTCGGACGCGAACTCCGTGACGGCGCCCAGCAGCGCGGCCCCGAGGAAGGTGAACACCGCCTGCGGGTGGTGGTCCGCGTCGACGACGAGACGGTCGCCCTCGCGAACGCCCACGTGGCTGAGGACGTTGCCGGCCTTGGCGGCGGTGTTGCACAGGTCGAAGTAGCTGTACGTCCGGTCGAGCGCGGCCGCATAGAGCGCGGGGCGCTCGCTGCGGCGCTCGCGGTCGACGAGGTCGCCGACGAGCGAGAACTCCTCGGTCATACAGCAGCGTTACGGCGGGACGACCAAGAGGGGTCCGACGTTGTCCGCACGACCGGGCTCGGACCGTTCGATCGACGTTACAACTCCAGGCCGCGGATCGCGACCCCCTCGCCCTCGGCGACCTCGCCGATCACGCGGCCGTCTGTCTCGGCTGCCAACGACTCGGCCTCCTCGGGGTCGACGGCGGCGACGAAGCCGGTTCCCATGTTGAACGTGCGGTGCATCTCCTCGTCGGCGACGTTCCCCTCCTCGGCGACGAACTCGAAGACGGGCTGGACGGGCCACGGGTCGGTGACCTCGTAGCGATTGTCGCCCAGCCGCTCCAGGTTGGTCCACCCGCCGCCGGTGACGTGGGCGGCGCCGCGGACGCCGTGATCGCGCATCGGCTCCAGCAGGTCGGCGTAGATGCGCGTCGGCTCTAGCAGTGCCTCGCCGACGGTGTCGTACCCCTCGAAGGGACACGGGTCGGTGTACTCGTGGTCGCGGGTAGCGGCCTCGCGGGCGAGCGTGAGTCCGTTCGAGTGGATGCCCGACGACGCCCAGCCGACGAGCGCGTCGCCCGGCTCGGCGTGGCCCTCGAAGACGGCGTCCTTCGCGACGAGACCGGCGCAGGTGCCCGCCAGGTCCAGCCCCTTGATCACCTCGGGCATCACCGCTGTCTCGCCGCCGACGAGGGCGACGCCGGCGCGCTCGGCGCCCTCGCGGAGGCCGGCGCCGACCTGCTCGGAGAACGTCTCGTCGGGCTCGTCGACGGCGAGGTAGTCGACGAACGCCACCGGGTCGACGCCGGCGGCGACGAGGTCGTTGGCGTTCATCGCGATGCAGTCGATGCCGACCGTCGAGTAGTCGCCGAGCGCCTCGGCGACGATGAGCTTCGTGCCGACCCCGTCGGTGGCGAGCGCGAGGTAGCGGTCGCCGATGTCCAGCAGGCCGGCGTAGTCGCTCCCCTCCGCGCCGGCGTCGCCGACGGCCGACACGAGCGCCGCGGTCGCGGCCTCGCTGGCGTCGATGTCGACGCCGGCGTCGGCGTAGGTGAGTTCCTCCGTCCCTTCCTCGGCGTCGTCCCCCGCGGCGTCGTCGGTCATGTGTGAGCGGGGTTCCGGCGGGAGCAAAAGCGCTCCGACAGCGAGGTGTGAGCGGAGCGAGCACCTCGGAAGAACGGCGGAGCGGTCCTGGGTCGCTCCGCACACAGAACCGGTGAGACCGACCAAAGGGAAGTCTCGGCCTAAAAACAGCGAGGTTCGAGCGGGGTGTTCGGGCGCCCGCACCCGGTTCACCGGGCGATCGGCACGTCGATCAGCGAGAGGTCGTCGCCGTCGACGGTCTCGGCGAACGCCGCCTCCACCGCCTCGACGGACGCGGCCCGGCGGGCGTCGACGCCGAAGCTCTCGGCGAACGCGACGAGGTCGGGGTTCCCCAACTCGGTGCCGAACGACTCCCCCCGGTGTTCGGCCTGCTTCTCGGAGATGAGGCCGTAGTCGTCGTCGCGGAACACGACGGTCGTGAACGAGCAGTCGAGCCGCTTCGCGGTCTCCAGCTCGGCGGCGTTCATCAGGAACCCGCCGTCGCCGGTCGCGACGACGACGTTCGCGTCGACCGCGAGGTCGGCCGCGACGCCCCCCGGCACCGCGATCCCCATGCTCGCGAGGCCGTTGGAGATCACACACCGGCCCGGCTCGTACACGGGGAACCGCCGGGCGATCGCCATCTTGTGGCTCCCGACGTCGGAGATCAGCACGTCCGCGTCGGCCATCGCCGCACGCAGCAGGGGGAGCACGCCCCCGACCGTCACCGGGTCGCCGGGGTCGGGGCGGGCGGTCGCGTGGTCGTACACCCGCTCGTGGGCGTCGACGCACCACGCGTCCCACCGCCGGTCGACGGCCGCCGCGAGCCGATCGAGTCCGGTCGAGGGATCGGCGACGACCTCCACCGCCGGGTTGTAGTGGGCGTACACCTCCGCCGGCTCGCTGTCGAGGTGGACGACCGTCTTGTCGCGGTCCGGGTTCCAGCCCGCGGGGTCGTGTTCCGCGATGTCGTAGCCGACCGCGAGCACGCAGTCGGCGGCCGCGACCGCCCCGCCGGCCTCCCGCTCGGGCCCGGAGTCGAGGGTCATCAGCGACCGCTCGTTCCGGTCGGACAGCGCGCCCTTCCCCATGTACGTCGAGACGACCGGGATCCCCGTCGACTCGACGAACGCGGCGAGCGCGCTCGCGGCGTCGGCCCGCACCGCGCCGTTGCCCGCGAGCACGAGCGGCCGGTCGGCGTCCGCGATCGCTCCGGCGGCGGCCGCGAGCGCGTCGTCGTTCGGGGCGGGACGGGCGACCCGCGGCCGCACCGGCAGCGGCTCGTCCTCGGTCGGCTCGGTGGCGACGTCCTCGGGGAGTTCGAGGTGGGTCGCGCCGGGCTTCTCGTACTCGGCGACCTTGAACGCCTTGCGCACCGACTCGGCGACGCCCTGCGGGTCAGACAGCTGGGCGTTCCACTTCACCACCGGTTCGAACGCGTGGACGACGTCGAGCTTCTGGTGGCTCTCCTTGTTGAGGCGCTCGCGACTCCCCTGCCCCGTGATCGCGACCAGCGGGGCCTTGTCGAGGTGGGCGTCGGCGACGCCGGTGATCAGGTTCGTCGCGCCCGGCCCGAGCGTCGCGAGACAGACGCCCGCGTCGCCGGTGAGCCGGCCGTGAACGTCGGCCATGAACGCCGCCCCCTGCTCGTGGCGCACGGGGACGAACTGCACGTCGCTGTCGCGCAGCGAGAAGAGGAGGTCCTCCAGCTCCTCGCCCGGCAGGCCGAACACGTACTCGACGCCCTCGGCGGCGAGGCTGTCGACGACGAGGTCGGAGACGCGCCGGCTCACGACCCGTCCCCGCGGTCGGTCCCCGCCCCGTCGCCGTCGTCACCGAATCCGTGTTGGACCCAGATCGTCTTGCGGTTCACGAACTCGCGGATGCCGTGACGCGACAGCTCGCGCCCGTACCCCGAGTTCTTCACGCCGCCGAAGGGCACCCGGGGGTCGGACTTCACGTACTCGTTGACGAAACAGCAGCCGGCGTCGAAGCGACGGACGAACCGCTCGCCCCGGTCGGGGTCGTCCGTCCAGACGCTCGCGCCGAGCCCGAAGCTCGTGTCGTTCGCGAGCGCGAGCGCCTCGGCCTCGTCGGCGACCTCGAACACGGCCGCGACCGGGCCGAACGTCTCCTCGGTGGCGGCGGGGCTGTCCACGGGCACGTCGGTGAGCAGCGTCGGCGGGTAGTACGGTCCGTCGCGGTCGAGCGGCTCGCCCCCGACCGACAGCGTCGCCCCCGCCTCGACGGTTCGCTCGACCTGGTCGTGGAGCTCGCGCATGAGGTCTTCGCGCGCCTGCGGCCCCACGTCGGTGTCCTCGTCCGTCGGGTCGCCGACGGTCAGCGCGTCAAGCTCCGCCGCGAACGCGCCGACGAACTCGTCGTAGGCGTCCGTGTGGACGATGAACCGCTTGGCAGCGATGCACGACTGGCCGTTGTTCTGGGTGCGCGCGTACGCCGCCTTCTCGGCGGTTTCGGCTATCGGCGCGTCGTCGAGGACGACGAACGGGTCCGACCCGCCGAGCTCCAGCACCGTCTTCTTCAGCTCCCGGCCCGCCGTCTCGGCGACCGCCCGGCCCGCGGGCTCGCTCCCGGTGAGGGTGACCGCGCGGACGCGGTCGTCGGCGATCACGTCGTCGACGCGGTCCGAGCCGATCAGCAGGGTGGTGAACGCGCCCTCGGGGACGCCCGCGTCGTGCAGCACCTCCTCGATCGCCAGCGCGCAGCCGGGGACGTTCGAGGCGTGTTTCAGCAGGCCGACGTTGCCGGCCGCGAGGTTCGGCGCGGCGAAGCGGAACACCTGCCACAGCGGGAAGTTCCACGGCATCACCGCCAGTACCGGCCCGAGCGGCTCGTAGCTCACCAGCGTCCGGGCGTCCGCCTCGGTGCCGATCGTCTCGTCCGCGAGCTGCTCGGGGGCGCGCTCGGCGTAGTAGTCGCACACCCACGCGCACTTCTCGACCTCCGCGCGGGCTTGGTCGACCGGCTTGCCCATCTCGCGGGTCATCAACTCGGCGTACTCGTCGGTCCGTTCGCGGAGGAGGTCCGCCGTGCGTTCGAGCAGCCGACACCGTTCCTGGATCGGCCGCGCGGCCCACGACTCGAACCGTTCGGCGGCGTCCGAGAGCGCCGACTCGACCGCCGCCCCGTCGTGGCCGTCGTACGTCGCGATCACGTCTCCCGTCTCGGGGTTGACACTCTCCATGGGTGGTGTCACACGGGCCGTCGCCAAAGGCGTGTGCCCCGGACCCGCCGGCCGAGAATCGCTCGCGGGGACGGCGAGTCAGAACAGCACGAACAGCGCGAACCCGACAGCGAGGGTGGCGCTGGGAACGAACGTCGCGAGCCACACCGGCGTCGACCACGCCCGGACGGTCGCGCCGTCGAGCGGGCCGAACGGGATGAGGTTGAACGCCGCGAGCAGGAGGTTCACGGCGACGCCGTAGGTCCCGACCGTCAACGCGAGTCCGGAGAACCCCGCGAATCCGATCACCAGCAGCGGCGCGAACACGACCGCGAGCACGAGGTTGACGACCGGGCCGGCCAGCGCGATGAGCCCGTTCTGGCGCTCGGTGATCCGGCCGACGTGGTGGACCGCGCCCGGCGCGGCGAACAGGAAGCCCGCGGTCGCGGCGACGACCGCGAGGAACAGCATCCCGTAGTCCGCGCGGAAGGCGGCGCGCTGGCCGTACCGCACCGCCGTGACCTTGTGTCCCAGTTCGTGCAGCAGGAACGCGACGCCGGCGGTGACGAGGCTCACCACGAACAGGCCGCCCAGCGAGCCGAGCGCGCCTGAAGCGAGCGTGTCGATCACGACGGTGCCGCCGCCGGCGAAGAACACCGCGAACGCGACCGACAGCGCGATCCACGCGAGCAGGAGGTCGCGAAGCTCGCGACCGGAGAAGGACAGTCCCGCGACCACCGCGGCGGCGTCGCCGTCGCGTCCGCCTCCGGATCCGCGACGGCCCGAAGCGCCGCCGGGGCCGCCGGGAGCGCCCGCGCGGCTCACGCGACGGCCCCCCAGAGGATCCGCGCGGACTCGCGTGCGCCCCGGATCATGAGGTCGGTGATGCTCGCGTCGAGCGACCCGGCGAACACGGGGACGACGTACGCGGCGAACAGCAGCGACGCGATGACGCTCCCGACGTTCGTCGCCGCGACGACGACGATCAGCCGGAACAGCGGCACGTCGAGCATGTCGGAGAAGATGGCACGGATCGGCCGCGACTCGTCCGACAGCAGCTCGTTCAGCGTGCCGATGTCCGCCACGTTCACCGTGAGGTGGCGAAGCTCCATGTAGCCCGTGAACCACCCCGGCGCAAGCAGCGGGTTCACCGAGGTCATCCACGCGACGGCGCCGCCGACGCCGGCCGAGCGCCACCGCGCGCCCGCGAGCTTCGCCAGCCCGGCCGCGAAGACGCCGTTGATCAGGAACCACGCGGCAAACAGCGTGAGCAGCTGCTCGTTGCGCACGCCCGCCATCGCCAGCAGCACGAAGAAGGCGATGAACCCCGCGGAGATGCCGAACGCGGCGATCTTCCCCCACGGGATCCCGCCCGACTTCGCCGCCCCGACGAGCCCCTCCATCGGCGGGAGCGACTCGGGCTCCGCGAGGTACGACTCGATGCCCTCGCGGTGGCCCGCGCCGACGACGGCGACCACGTCGTACCCCTCGTTGCGGAGGCCGACGAGCTGGTGGGCGATGTAGGCGTCGCGCTCGTCGATGAGCGCCTCCGCGCCGCCCGGGGAGAACTCCCGGAACTCCTCCATCATCGCCGTCACAACGTCGGTGTCGGTCAGTTCGTGGGGGTCGAAGTCGTCGAGGTCGTCCGCGTCGTCGTCGGGCGCGATCCCGAGCGCGCCGATGGCGACGGCGACGACGGCGCCGACGCCCACGCCCGCGAGGAGGCCCAGTCCGAGGCTCCCGACCGCGCGCACGATTGTGCCCGAGAGCAGCCCGGCGACCGCGTCGACGCCGGCGCCGGTGACCGTCACCGCCCCGGCGACCGCGACGGCGACGACCGCGGCGACGCCGAGGATGGTCGCGTCGCCGGGGGCGTCCGCGTCGACGCCGCCGCCAAGCGACAGCGACGCGGTGCGGTAGCCGAGGTAGCCGGCGACGAGTCCGGCGAGCGCGCCGACGCCGACGCGCGTGAGGACGGCGTCGGTGATCCCGACGGCCCCGCCGAACAGCCCGATCGCCGGGCCGAGCAGGACGCCGACGATCAGCCCGAGGGTGATCCCGGCGACACGGGGGTCGGTGACGCCGAACGCGAGCGCGCCGACCATCCGCAACTTCTCGATAAGCGAGAGCCGCGCCCAGAAGCGCTGGATCGTCGTCTGGATGTCGCGGTCGACGAGCGCGACGGAGATCCCTAAGTCCTCGGCGGTCTCGACGGCCGCCAGCAGCTCGGCGCCGGGTTCGATGTCGAAGCGGTCGCCCAGCCGCGTCTGGACGTACGAGAGCATCCAGTACGCGAGGAATTGGAAGACGGTGTTCCCCTTGAGGAGGTCGCCCGGGTCGAGGTCGTCGGGCGTTTCCCCCTTCATCTGGCGGTAGCGGCCCTCGTCCAGCTCGACGGCGACGATATCGGGGCGCTCCTCGGCGACGGTCTCCTCGACCTCGCGGACGGACGCCTCCGAGACGTGAGCCGTGCCGACGACGCGGACGCTCCCCTCGCCGCGCTCGTTGGAGGGGTTCGGCCCGCCGCCGGGGGCGGGGGCGTCGGCGGCCTGGGGGGCGGACGCGGGGGCACCGCCCGCGTCGGACGTGCGGTCGCCGGCCGCGTCGGAGGCGGGGATGTCCGCGGCGTCGGGGTCGCGGCTCACGGCCGCCACCCCGCGTACGGTCCGGTTCCGGTGGTCATTGGCGGCGTCTTTCCGTCCGGTCCGTATACGCCTGTCGGAGTTTCATCTCCCGGGTCGCGGGTGATCGTCGGGCCGACCGATTGCCCCGGTTCGGGACGCCGCGGTAGGTATTCAAGCCCGGGCCGCGTGGTGTGCGTATGGACCACGAGGCCGAGGTCGCCGGCATCGGCGTGGGGGCGGGGCCGGGCGGCGAGGAGGTGCCCGCGGTCGTGCTCCGGGCGCGCGGGGAGTACCTCCCGATCTTCGTGACCCCGGATCAGGCACGCTCCATCCGCGGCGCGCTCGCGGGCGACCAGTTCGACCGCCCGCTCACCCACGACCTGCTCGTCGAGATGGTGACGGAGTTCGGCGGCGCCGTCGACTCCGTCCGGATCGACGACATCGTCGAGGGAACCTTCTACGGCAAACTCACCGCCGAGCGCTACGTCGACGGCGAGCCGGACCGGTTCGTGTTCGACGCGCGTCCGAGCGACGCCATCGCCATCGCCGCGCGCCTGGAGTGCCCGATCCGCGTCAGCGACGAGGTGGTCGACGCCGCCGGCCAACCGCCGGAGTCGGTCGACGTCGACGAGGACGGCGACCCCGACGACGACGACGACCGACCGCACGGCACCGACCCCGACGACCGCGATCCGGGGCGCTCGGAGTCGGACGCGGACGACGACTTCCGCTACCGCTGAACGTCGCCGGCGGCGGGGCTCCCGTCGGGTTCGCTGCTCTCCTCGGATCCGCCCTCGTCCACTCCGCTCGCTCGCGTGCGCAGCACCTCCGCTAGCGTCTCGTCGGGAACGTCGTTCTCGCGCGCCGACTCGACCAGCTCGTCGAGGGCCTCCTCGAACAGCGCCCGCGACGATATCTCGCGGTTCGTTATCACGGGACACTCTTCGATGGAGCGCCGCATAACGGTTCGGGCGGACCGCAGGGCTTGATACCGGCGCCGTCGGAAGGACGCGATATGAGTGACGCCGACGAGGCCGTCGACGGAACCGTCGACCGATCCGGCGACGATGGCGCCCGCGAGGACGGCGAGGGAACGCTCGCGGCCTCCTACACCGAGATGACGGAGCTGCTGCTTCCCAACGACACGAACAACCTCGGGCGGGCGCTCGGCGGCGCCGTGCTGCACTGGATGGACATCTGCGGCGCCATCGCGGCGATGCGCTTCTCGCGGCGCCAGTGCGTGACGGCGTCGATGGACCACGTCGACTTCATCGCGCCCATCGATCTGGGCGAGGTCGCGGTGCTGGAGGCGTACGTGTTCAACACCGGCCGCACCAGCGTCGACGTGAAGGTCGACGTGCGCGCCGAGAACCCCCGAACGGGCGAGGAACGCCGGACGACCACCTCGTTTCTCACCTTCGTCGCGCTCGACGAGGAGGGCTCGCCGACGCCCGTCCCGGACCTCGACTGTCCGACGCCCGAGGAGACGGCGTTGCGCGAGGAGGCGACCGAGGAGCGGCGGACGCAGCTGGCCGACGTGAGCGAACGGCTCGGCTGACGCCCGCTCCGACAGTCACGCCGGCCGATCACGCCGGGCGTCCACGCCGGGTGATCGTCCCATGTCCAGCGATAACACGCGCCGATACGGCAATTTTCCGAACTGATAGCCGAGGCCTGAGGCGTAAATACCCCTCGCGGAAACGAGGGATATGAGCCGTATTCCAGACGTCCTCAGACGGACGTACCTCCGGAAGTTCACGGCGCTCACGCTGGCGACGCTGTTGATCGTCACGGGCGCCGGGGTCGTTCTCCAGGGACAGGTCGCCGCACAGTTGACGGATCGAACCCACGACGACCTGACCGCGAACGCCGAGACGACCGCCAGCGAGGTGTCGATCTGGATCGACAACAACGAGCGGACCGTCCGGCTCGTCTCCCAGCAGCTGAAGGCCGACGCCGGCGACGCCGACGCGGTCAAGACGACGATCGAGCTCGAACACCGGAAGCTCCCGGACTCGGTCGTCGCCCTCCACTACGTGAACAAGGACTCGATGCGCGTCGAGCGGAGCACGAGCGACGACGCCGTCGGGTCCTCGCTGGACCACGTCCGGTGGGAGTCCGGCGCGAGCGACCTCGCGGCGATCCCGCCGACGGGCTCCGTACTCTCGAAGACCTACGAGCACGAGGGGACCCACCGGATCGCGTTCGCGAGTTGGGTTCCCGGCACCGCGAACGCGGTCGTGATGACCGTCGACGCGAGCGCGGTCGCCGGCGGGACAACGGTCGACTCCGACGGGAACCTCCGCGTCGTCGACAGCGAGGACGCCGCGATCCACCTCGCCTCCGATCCCGCGGCGTTGACCGAGACGTTCGCGGGCGGCGTCGACTCTCACGCGATCGCCGAGGGGGTCGAGGGCGCCGGCGCCCACGACATGGCCGACTCGGGCACCGTGATGGCGTACGCGCCCGTCGAGGGGACCGACTGGGTCGTCGTCAGGTCGGTGCCGCAGTCGGTCGCCTACGGGCTCGTGACGCAGGTGCAGACGGCGCTTGGAGCCGTCATCGGCCTCGCCGCGCTCGGCTTCCTGCTCATCGGCGTGACGATGGGCCGGTCGACCTCGCGGACGCTGCGCGATCTCGCGGCCCGGGCTGAGGCGCTGGCTGCCGGCGACACCGACGGGGCCGCCGGCGACGCGGACGACCGGATCGACGAGGTCGGCGCGGTCCAGGGATCCTTCGAGGAGGTCCGCCGCTACCTCGCGACCGCGACCGCGCAGGCGACCGTCGTCGCCGACGGCGAGTTCGACGCCCCGGTGCTCGACCGGGACGTGCCGGGCGACCTGGGCGACGCGCTCGCGGAGATGCGCGAGGACCTCCGGTCGCTGATCGCGGAGATGGAGGCGACGAACGAGGCGCTCGCCGACGCCGCCGAGTCGTACGGCGAGACGATGGAGCGGGCGGCCGAGGGCGACCTCACCGCCCGGATGGACGCCGACGTCGACGACGAGTCGATGGCGCGGATCGCCACGGAGTTCAACGAGATGATGGACGAGCTGTCGGCGACCGTCGGCGAGGTCGACCGCGTCGCCGCCGCCGTCGCGAGTGCGAGCGCGGAGGCCGACGCCGGCGTCGCCGAGGCCGAGCGCGCGGCCGGCGAGGTCGCCGACTCGACCGACGAGATCGCCGCCGGCGTCGACGAGCAGGTGAGCCACCTCCAGGAGGTGACCGGCGAGATGTCCGACCTCTCGGCGGCCGTCGAGGAGGTCGCCGCCACCGCCGACCAGGTCGCGGACGTGAGCGACGAGGCCGCCGAACGCGGCGAGCGCGGCGCCGCGCTCGCCGACGACGCCGTCGCGGAGATGGAAGCCATCGAAGATCAGACCGAGACGACCGCCGAGGTCGTCCGCGGGCTCGAATCCGAGGTGACCGCGATCGGCGACATCGTGGACCTGATCGACGACATCGCCGAGCAGACGAACACGCTGGCGCTGAACGCCTCCATCGAGGCCGCCCGTGCCGGCGCGGAGGGCGACGGCTTCGCGGTCGTCGCCGAGGAGGTCAAGACGCTCGCCACGGAGACGCGAGAGGCAACCGGCCGAATCGCCGACCGGATCGAGGCCGTACAGTCGTCGACCGCGGACGCCGTGGACGACATCGAGGAGACGACCGAGCGCGTCGAGGAGGGCGCCGAGACGATCGAGGCCGGCCTTGGCGCGCTGGGGGACGTGGTCGAGGCCGTCGAGGAGGCCAACGACGGCGTCCAGTCCATCTCCACGGCCGCCGACGACCAGGCCGCCAGCGCCGAGGAGGTCGTCGCCATGGCCGACGAGGTCGCGAGCGTGAGCGAGGAGGCGGCGGCGGAGGCCGAGAGCGTGTCGGCGGCGGCCGCCGAGCAGTCCGCGTCGCTGAACCAGGTGAGCGGCGAGGTCGAGCGCCTGGCCGAGCGGGCGGCCGACCTGCGGGAGCTGGCGGGGAGCTTCGAGACCGCCGCCGAGGCCACTGCCGAGGGCGGCGTCGAGCCCCGCGCGGGCGACGACGCGGTCGACGGCCCCGACGGCGTCGAGTTCGACGAGGGATCGGCGGTCGCGGACGGTGGCGAGACGAACGGGACGAGCGGCGAGACGAACGGAACGAGCGGCGATGCGAACGGGACGGAACGCGACGGACGATAGCGAGTCGACCGAAATTCAGGGGAGTCGACCGGAGTTCAGACGCCGGGGTCGGGACGCTCCCCGAGTTCGAACGAGACGGTCGTCTCGGACCCGTCGCGAAGCACGGTGAACTCCACCGACTCGCCGGGGGAGGCTTCCAACGCGAGGTAGTTCGAGAGGTCCGCCTGTACCTCCACGTCGGTGCCGGCGATCCCGACGACCACGTCGCCGCCGGTGGGCACGCTGACGCCGTCGACGGCGGTCGACCCGTCCGTCCCTCGAAGGGTGCCGGCGGCGGGGCCGTCCTCGACGACCTCGACGATGAGCACGCCGCCCACGTCGTCGATGTCGTACGCCTCGGCGATGGCGGGCGACACCTCGATCAGGCGCACCCCCATGTAGGGGTGGTCGTACTCCCCGTTCTCCGCGAGTTCGGGGACGACGCGCTTCGACAGCGCGGCCGAGACGCCGAACCCGAGGTTGTCCCCGCCGCCGCGGGCGGCGACCGCCGCGACGTTCCCGTCGTAGGTGACCAGCGGGCCGCCGGAGTTGCCGGGGTTGAGCGCGGCGTCGGTCTGTACCGAGTCGGCGACGGTGAAGTTGTTCGGCGCGGACAACACCCGGTCGACGCCGGAGATGATGCCGGTGGAGGCGGAGCCGCTGAAGCCGTACGGCGAGCCGATCGCCATGACGGGCGTTCCGACCGGCGGCTCGGGGTCGGTGTCGACCCACGACAGCGGCGTCGCCGATTCGGGGCGGTCCTCGGCGCGCAACACCGCGAGATCCGAGTAGGCGTCGGTGCCGACGATCTCGGCGTCGCGCCACGTGTTCCCCTGGAAGCGGAGCTTCACCTCGCTCGCGCCGGCGACGACGTGCTGGTTCGTGACGACGTAGCCGTCGCCCGCGACGAAGCCGGAGCCGCTGCCCTGGGGGCCGCTCGGGCCGTAGTTGAGGATCCCGACGACCGACTCGATGGTCGACCGGTACACGTCGGTCTCGGTCGCCGACGACGCGGCGCCCGCCCCGCCGGCGTCGGCGGCGGTCGTCCCGTTCGTGTCGGTCGCCCGCGGCGCGGCGTCGGAGGAGCCCACCTGCACGCAGCCGGCGGCGCCGACGGCGCCCGCGCTCGCGAGCCCCGCCAGAACGTCGCGTCGTGTTGGCATGAACCACGATACGGCCCTGATCCGAATAACTCCGGCGCTCTCGGCCACCGTGCCCCGGTCTGGGGATCGCGCTTCGCCGCGGTCCGGCGTGGTCCGGCGCGGTTCGACGGGGTCCGACGTGATCCGACCCGGTCGCGCCGATCGCTCCGGCAGGCATTTGCCCGGTGCGGGGGTACGCACTGACATGAGCCTCGACGCCGACACCCCGCCGACGCCGACCCTGTCGACGGTCGACCCGAGCCAGTACGACGACACGGAGGTCGCCGGCGACGAGTACCACCGCGAAGAGCTGGAGGCGTTCCTGGAGGAGGGCGCGTGGGAGGAGGCGTTCGATCGGTGGGCCGTGGACGCCGACATCGACGCCGACACGTGGCGGATCGCCGGCGACCTGGGGCTGTTCGAGCGGTTCGACTTCTTCTGGGACGACTTCGCCGACCGCGTCGGCTACCACGCGCCGGGCATCCCCGAGGACTGGAAGGAGCGCGACCCCCACCCGGACCTCGAAAGCTGGGGGCAGGTGTCGGCGATCAACGCCGCCCTCACCGAGTTCGGGCAGGTCGTCTGCGAGGTGCTGAAGGAGGAGTACGTCGACTGGGAAAGCGAGTTCGAGGCGCCCGACGACCTCCCCGATTTCTGAGTCGGCGGCCGGAAACCGCCGGTAGCGATTTACCGCCGGAACGGTGAGTGCTACCTATGGTCACGGCAACGGAGCGTGACGACATGACCTGGTACCAGTGTGACGCCTGCGGCCTGCTGTTCGATGACCCCGACGACGCCGAACAGCACGAGGAACACTGCGACGCGGAGGACCCCTCGTACCTCCAGTAACGTCCGTCATCGCCGCGACGTCGCGCGCCGACGGCGGAGAGGGGGGGTCAGAACCGGTCGTCAGCGAGCCGCTCGGCGTGCTCGCGCGACTCCGCGATGAGCCAGCGCACCTTCGCGGCGTCGCCGTAGGCCAGCGCCTCCTTCACTTCGTCGCGGAGGACGCCGACCCCGTACCCGACCGGCTCCCCGTCGTCGTCGCCCAGCTCGTAGACACCGAAGCGGTCCGGCGCGGCCGCGGCCGCCGATCGGTCCAGATCCCGCCACGGTTTCCGGAGGCTCATCTCACTCGTCCCCGTCGCTTCCGGCGTCGCCGGCGCGGTCCGCGTCCGTCGTCGACTCGCCGTCCGCGTCGCGCGCGTCGGCGCCGTCGTCGCCCGCGGCGAACTCGTAGCTCTGCTCGCCCCAGTCGTCCTCGACGAAGGCGAACACGCGCCCGCCGGCGACCTCGGGGTCGGCCTCGATCTCGGTGCGCTGGCCGCCCGGACGCCGAGCGGTGACGCCCGGGAACAGCTCCTCCTCGTCGCCCTCGCCGAGGATGACGCGGCCGACGCCGGTCTGTTCGAGGATGTCGTCGTGCGTCTTCAGGTCGTTCACGTACAGCAGCACGCCCTCGGTCTCGGTGGGGTCGGTGACGAGCACGTGGGTCTCCTTGCCCGGCGGGGTGGTGAGGGTGTCCTCGACGACCTTCGGGACGCCGTGGTAGAAGGTGACGCGGCCGTCGAGGTACTCGACCTCGACGCCCTCCTCGCGGAGGGAGACCGAGACGCTCGCGGGCGCGATGTCGTTGCGGTGGGGGGCGCTCATACCTTCGATTGGGTGGTGGACGCGAATAAGCGCGGCGAGAGCGTGGCGCGAGCGACGCGAGCGTCACGGCCTCAGGGCGGCGAGTTTGTGGGCGAGCCGCCCAGGAAGAGCGCGACAGCGAACGGCGAACGAAGTAAGCTGTGTCTTCTCACCCCCGTGTGAGTCCGCCGGTACGTCCCCGTGGGACGGCGGTCGAGAGTCCGAGCCTGCTCCCGTCCCCGTTTGCAGCCCATCATTCAAGTCGCCCCTCGGAGATACGGCGGTATGCACGTCTCGGATTACGAACTGTTCGCCGTCCCGCCGCGGTGGCTGCTCCTCCGGCTGGAGACGAGTGACGGACTGGTGGGCTGGGGTGAACCCATCGTCCAGGGACGGCTGGAGACGGTCCGAGCGGCCGTCGAGGAACTCGTCGACGTCTATCTCCTCGGCGAGGACCCGCTTCGGACCGAGCACCACTGGCGAACCATGTATCAGGGGGGGTACTTCAGGGGCGGCCCGATCCTCATGAGCGCCCTCGCGGGTATCGATCAGGCGCTGTGGGACATCAAGGGGCACCACTACGGCGCGCCGGTGCACGAACTGCTCGGCGGCCACGTCCGCGACCGGGTCATGGTCCACCAGTGGATCGGCGGCGAGGACCCCGCGGAGATCGCCGAGGAGGCGATCAAGCGTCGCAATCAGGGGTACCGGGCGCTCAAGCTGAACGCGACGGCGGAGTTCGCGCCGCTGGAGCCGCCGGCCGGGGTTGAGACGGCGCGGAAACGCGTCGCGACGGTCCGTGAGGCCGTCGGGGACGACCTCCACCTCGGCATCGACTTCCACGGCCGCGTCTCGAAGCCGATGGCGATGCGACTCGTGGAGGCGCTCGAGCCGTACGAGCCGATGTTCGTCGACCAGCCGGTCCTGCCGGAACACACCGAGAAGCTCGGATCGATCGCCGACCGGACGACCGTTCCGATCGCCACGGGCGAGCGGTTCTACTCTCGTTACGACTTCAAGCCGCTCCTCGTCGATGACGCGGTCTCGGTGCTGCAGCCCGACGTCTCTCACGTGGGCGGGATCACCGAACTCCGGAAGCTGATGACGATGGCCGAGGCGTTCGACGTGGCCGTGATCCCCCACTGTCCGCTGAGTCCCATCGCGTTCGCGGCGAACCTTCAGGCGGTGTTCACCTCGCACAACGCGGTCATGCAGGAACAGGATCTGAGCCTCCACGACCCGAGCGAGAGCACCGGACTGGCGTACCTCGAGGACCCCGACACCTTCACCTTCGAGGACGGCTACGTCGAGCGACCGACGGGGCCCGGGCTGGGGATCGATGTCGACGAGGAGTACGTGCGCGAACAGTCGAGGTTGGACGTCAACTGGTACAACCCCCTCTGGTACCACGACGACGGCCGGATCGCCGAGTGGTGAGGAGCGTTCGGCGCGACACCCGCCGCGTCCGGAATCGGTCGTTCGACCGGCGATCGGGTCGCCTCAGTCGATCGATATCATCCCCTTGACCGTGTCCGGCTCCATCGAGCGTCGGAACGCGGCGTCGATCTCCTCGAGGGGGTCGGTGAAGTCGACGATCCCCTCCACGTCGACGGTTCCGTCGGCGAGGAGGTCGACGGCGGCGTCGTAGGTGTTCGCGTAGCGGAACGACCCGTGGACGTCGAGTTCGTTGTCGATGATCTCGAGGACGTCGAGCGGGACCTCCGCCTCGTCGGCGAGCCCGACGAGGACGACCGTCCCGCCGCGTCGCACGGCGTCGAGCGTCGACTCGATGGACGGCTCGGCGCCGGACGCCTCGACGACGACGTCCGCGCCGACGCCGTCGGTGTACTCGTCGACGGCCGAGTCGAGGTCGGTCTCCGTGACGTCGATGACGCGGTCGGCTCCCCGGTCGAGCGCGCGGTCCAGTTTCGACCCGACGACGTCGGAGACGAGGACGTCGGTCGCACCGGCCGCGCGTGCGGCCTCCATCGCGAGCATCCCGATCGGGCCGGCGCCCGTGACGAGCACCGTGTCGCCGACGCCGACATCGCCGCGGCGACAGGCGTGAATCCCGACGCTCAGCGGCTCACATAACGCTCCCTCCCGCAGCGAGACGGCCTCCGGGAGTTCGTAGACGAAGTCCGCCGGCCAGGCGACGTACTCGGCGAAGGCCCCGTCGTGGGGCGGCGTCGCCATGAACTCGACGTCCGTGCAGAGGTGGTACTCCCCGCGCTTGCAGTGGCGGCACTGCCGACACGGGACCCCCGGTTCGAGCGTCACGCGGGCGCCCGGCACCAGCGTTTCGACGTTCTCGCCGACGGCGACCACGTCCCCCGCGCTCTCGTGCCCGAGGACGAGCGGGTCCTCGACGACGTAGTCGCCGATCCGACCGTGCTCGTAGTAGTGGACGTCCGAGCCGCAGATGCCCACGTCCCTGACGGCGACGAGGACCTCGTCGTCGGCCGGCTCCGGTCGATCCCGTTCCCGCATCTCGAACTGGCCGGGCTCGCGCAAAACAACGGTCCGCATTGATAAATACTGACATACTGAACCGACGAAAAGCTGCCGATCGGAGCGGTCCAAGCGGCTGCCCTGCGGGCCTCCTCGGCGACAGTCGTCGCGCCGGACGGAGGGTGGGGTCGCACCGGGTTCTGAGGGAGTACTGATATGGTGGTGTGGAGAGGGGATCGGCACGGACCATGAGCGTACTCGACAGTTTCTCGCTCGACGGGGAGACGGCGGTCGTCACGGGTGCGGCGCAGGGGCTCGGTCGGCAGATGGCGAGCGCGCTCGTCGACGTGGGGGCCGATGTCGCCATCGCGGACGTGAACACCGAGAAGGCCGAGCGAACGGCGACGACCCTCGGGGAGGGAACCGAATCGGCGGTGATCGCCGTCGGCGTGGACGTAACCGACGAGGCGTCGGTGGCGTCGATGGTCGAATCCGTCACCGACCGGCTCGGCCCGATCGACGTCCTCGTGAACAACGCCGGGATCGTCGAGAACGCCCCGGCCGAGGAGACGGACATCGAGTCGTGGCGGCGCGTCGTCGCCGTCAACCTCGACGGCGTCTTCCTCTGTGCGAAACAGGTCGGCCAACGGATGCTCGAGCGCGGCGAGGGGCGCATCGTCAACATCTCCTCGATGTCCGGCTTCGATGTGAACGTCCCCCAGAAGCAGGCCAGTTACAACACGACGAAGGCCGGCGTCCGGATGTTGACCCAGTCGCTGGCCGTCGAGTGGGGCGACCGCGGCGTCCGGGTCAACGCCATCGCCCCGGGGTACATGCGGACGGACCTCGTCGACGAGGTGTTGGAGGAGAACCCCGAGATGGCCGAGGAGTGGGTGGAGAACACGCCGATGGGGCGGCTCGGTCGCCCGGAGGAGCTCAAGGAACTCGTCGTCTATCTCGCCTCCGACGCCTCCTCGTACATGACGGGGTCGACGGTCGTCATCGACGGCGGGTACACCTCCCGCTGACGTGATCTCCGGGGGCGGTGGGTTGTCACGGAACGGCCGTCGCGGCTGTTACGCGAACGGCCGAAACTCGTCGGTTCGTCACGCCGCGGACAGCGCCTTCAGCCGCCGTTTCGCCGCCGCCCACTCGCCGGTCCCGGCCGGTTCGTACCGCGTGGGGGAGAACGCCGACTCGATCAACCGACGGCCGCGCTCCAGATCCTCGACCGTGCCCGTTGCCAGCGCCTGCGTCAGGAGGTTCCCCACCGCGGTCGCCTCGACCGGCCCGGCGACGACGGGCCGATCCGTCGCGTCGGCGAGGAGTCGGCAGAACAGCTCGTTTCGGACCCCGCCGCCCCCGAGGGTGATGCTCTTCGGACGGTCGTCGACGACCGCCTCGATGCCGTCGAGGGCGATCGCGGTCTTCGTCACGAGACTGTCGATGAGACACCGGACGACCTCCCCTCGACCGTCGGGCACGGGCTGGTCGGTCTCCCGGCAGTACGACCGGATCTGCTCGGGCATCGGCGCGTCGATGCCGAACGCCTCCGCGTCGGGATCGACGAGCGCGGCACGCGCCGGAGCCTCCTCTGCGGCCGACAGGAGGCCGTCGTAGTCCACCGACCGCCCCTCCTCCTGCCAGGCCTCGCGACACTCCTCGAGGAGGAAGAAGCCGTTCACGTTCTTCAGGAGCCGGACGGTCCCGTCGACGCCGAGTTCGTTCGAGACGGCGTGCTTGAACGCGGCGTCGTTCCGGACGGGACTCCGTCGCTCGACGCCGAGAACGAACCACGATCCCGTACTGAGGAAGGCGGCGTCGTCGGCCAGCGGAAGGCCGGCGACGGCCGCGGCCGTGTCGTGACTCGCGGGGGTGACCAGTTCGGGAGTCGACCCGAGCGCCGCGGCGACGTCGTCGCTGACGGGGCCGAGGTGCTGCCCCGGCTCTTCGAGCGGCGCGAGCAGGTCCGTCGGGAGCGACAGCTCCTCGAGGAGGTCCGTCGCCCAGGCGCGCTCCCCGGGATCGACCATCTGTGTCGTGGACGCGATCGTCACCTCGCTGCACTCGCGGGCGCCCAGCAGCGACGACAGGAGCTGGGGCATCATGAGGAGCCCGTCGGCCCGGTCGAGTAACTCCGGGTCCTCGCGTGCGAGCGTGTGGAGTTGCCACAGCGTGTTCGGCGTGCGCCAGTTCGTGATGCCGGTGGCCTCGAAGATCCGGCGCCGGTCCACCGTCTCGAAGAGGGCCTCGCGGGTCGCCGTCGCGTTCGGGTCGCGGTAGGAGGTCGGGTCGCGGAGCACCTCGCCGTCGGCCACGAGCCCGAAGTCGAGCCCCCACGTGTCGATCCCGACCACGTCGACGGCGTCGACCCGCTCGCCGGCCGCCCGGAGGCCGTCGATCAGGCGCTCGCGAAGGGCCGCGAGATCCCAGACGTAGCGGCCGTCGCGTTCGACGGGGCGGTTGTCGAACCGGTGCACCTCCTCGACCGCGAACTCCGTGGGCGTGATCGTCCCGAGGTACACCGTCCCCCCGCTGGCGCCGATGTCGATGGCGACGTGCTGCATCGGTCTAGGTGCCGTAGCTGTCCAGTTTCCCCTGGATCCGGTGGAGCTCCTCGTCGGGCAGTATCTCCGGGTCGCCGATGACGCTCGCCTGGTAGTGGATGCGGGCGCAGTACTCCACCATCTGTGCGACCGAGTACGCGTCGGCCAGCGACGACTCGGTCGTCAACACGCCGTGGTTCCGCAGCAGCGTCGCGTTGGCCGAGTCGCCGAGCGCCTCGACGGCCTCCTCCCCGAGTTCTTCGGTGGCGTGCGTCTCGTACTCCGTCACCGGGACCTCGGTGCCGGCGAACGCGAGCAGGTAGTGCGAGGCCGGGATCGGTTCCCCGAGCGACGCGAACGTGGTCGCGTACGGCGAGTGCGTGTGGACGACGCCGCCCACGTCCGGGCGTCGGTCGTAGACCGCGCGGTGCATCGGGAGCTCCGTCGACGGGTCACCGTCGCCCGCGACGACCGTCCCGTCGGTCCGGACGACGGGAACGTCAGAGGGTTCGATCTCCCCGTAGGGGACACCCGAGGGACTGATCGCGATGTGGTCGTCGTCGAGGCGGACGCTGAGGTTTCCGCCGGTTCCGGTGGTCAGGTCGTCGTCGAGCAAACTGCGACCGAGCTCGCAGATGGTTTGGCGCGCTTCGTACTGTGAGGTGTCCTGTGAATCCATGGATCGTGGTGAGTGGTAGGTCGTGAGGTGTGCTGACTGGTGCTGTGTGCTGACTGGTGCTGTACGGACTGCTGGCGATCGTCGACCGACGGACCCGCGTGCGGGAGGCGCGCGGCGGTCAGTCGTCCCCGGCGGTCGCGTCCTGCTGGAGTCGCTGGGAGAGCGCCTCCCGTGCCTTCTCGTTCAGTTTCCGCTGGTGGATCGTCTCGCTGGTTCGCGCATCGAACAGGTGGACGTCCGTCGCCGGCGCGTGCGCGTACAGCCGGCGGCCTTCCGTGATCGGCCGCTGGCCGTCGATTTCGACGACGAACGTGTCGTCGTGCGACTGGTCGACCGGCCTGGCGTACACGTACGAGATGCTCCCCATCGGCTCGACCACGTCGACTTCCACCTCGAAACTGTTCGCCTCGACGGGGTCATCCGTGAGATCGATGTCCTCGGGCCGCGCACCCAGCGTCGCCGCCTCCCGATCGCCCACGCTCGATTCCATCCGGTCTGAGAGTTCGTACGTGAAGCCGTCACACGAGAGCGTGTCGCCCTCGACGGTAGCGTCGAAGAAGTTCATCGAGGGCGACCCGATGAACCCCGCGACGAACCGGTTCGCCGGCCGGTAGAAGCACTCCAGCGGCGTGCCGATCTGCTGGAGTTCGCCCTGGTCGAGCACGACGAGCCGGTCGCCCATCGTCATCGCCTCCGTCTGGTCGTGGGTGACGTAGAGGGTAGTCACGCCGAGGTCGTTCTGGAGCCGGTTGATCTCCGTCCGCATCGTCGTCCGGAGCTTGGCGTCCAGGTTCGACAGCGGCTCGTCCATCAGGAAGACGTTGGGGTCGCGAACGATCGCCCGCCCCAGCGCGACGCGCTGCTGTTGCCCGCCGGAGAGTTCGCCCGGCGTGTTGTCGAGCAGCTCGCCGATGTCCATCATCTCCGCGGTGGAGGTGACCTGCGCTTCGATCTCGGAGTCGGACATCGAGGTCGACATCTTCAGCCCGAAGGACATGTTCTCCTCGACGGTCATGTTCGGGTACAGCGCGTAGTTCTGAAATACCATCGCGATGTCCCGCGCCCGTGGACCGAGTTCGTTGACGAGCGAGTCGCCGATGTGCACGTCGCCCTCCGTCTGCGTCTCCAGGCCGGCCACGATCCGCATGAGCGTCGACTTCCCGCTCCCGGACGGGCCGACGAAGACGACGAACTCGCCGTCCTCGATGTCGAGGGAGACGTCGTCGACCGCGACGATCGACTCGTCGTCCCCGAACCGCTTCGTTACGCTGTCGAGTGTGATGCTTGCCATTAGTTGCCCTCCGTAGTGCGGCTGTCCGCCCCCGCCGCTGTGGGGTGGTTCGCGGTCGATGCGTCCCGCCTGCCCGTGCCGTGAGTCGGTCGTCGATCGCCAGTCATTCCTTGATCACCACGCCGAAGCTGAGCCCCGCGGCGAGGTACTTGTTCACCGCGATGAGGAAGATCACCACGGGGACGATCATCGCCGTGGAGGCGGCCGCGAGCATGCCCCACTCGATCGAGCGCGAGCCGATGAACGAGTAGACGTACAGCGTCACCGGAACGGCCTCGAAGCTCGTCAACACGAGCCCGAACAGCAGCTCGATCCACGCGAAGATGAAGCTGATAATCGCGACCGAGAAGATCCCGGGTTTGGCCGCCGGGAGGATTACCTTCCGGAAGCTCTGGAACCGGGTGGCGCCGTCGACTCGAGCGGCCTCCTCGAGCGTCTCCGGGATGCCGTCGAAGAACGCCTTCATCACCCACACCACCAGCGAGAGGTTGATGCTGACGTACATGATCACCATCCCGATCCGCGTATCGAACAGGTTCAGCGCCCGGAAGATGACGAAAAAGGGGATGACGACGGCGATGGGCGGGAGCATGCGTGAGGAGAGGATCCACACGAGCACGTCCCGCTCTCTCGGGATGTCCCACCGCGAGAGCACGTAGGCGGCGGGCACGCCGATCAGCAACACGAGGACCACCGACGCGGCGACCATGATCACGCTGTTCGCGAACGCCGTGACGAACTCGCCGCGCTGGGCCAACTGGATGTAGTTGTACACCGTCGGCAGGAACACCCAGTCCGGCGGCAGCGAGTTGGCCTGTCCCGGCGGCTTCAGCGACATGGACACCACCCAGTAGAGGGGGAACAACACGACGAACGACCACGTGAGGAGGACCCCGTGACGGGCGACTTTGACGAGGGTCTCGCGGGTCCCCTTCTCGAGGCGTTGGGAGCCGGTCGCCGACTCGGCGGGTCCGTCCCGGGTCGCCATCAGTCCCACACCCCCTCGAAGCCGACCTTCGCGATGACGACGTTCGCGAGCGCCACCACGAGGCCGAGGTAGACGACCGCCATCGCGGCCGCCACGCCCGGTTGGTTGTTGATGAACATCTGTTCGTAGATGTTGATGCTCACGAGCTGCGTGGCCGTCCCGGGGCCGCCCCCGGTCAGCCCGTAGACGACGCCGAACGTCCGGAACAGGTCGATCATCCGGATGAGCATGGCGACGAACACCACGGGCTTCATGTACGGGATGATGACGTGGAGGTACCGTCGCCACAGCGGCGCACCGTCGACCCGTGACGCCTCGATCAGCGTCTCGGGCACCGACGAGAGGCCGGCGTAGAAGATGATGAACATGAACGGCGTCCAGTTCCACGTGTCGAGCAGAACGACGGTCAACAGCGGCACGTCGGAGAGGAACGCCGGCGCCGCGAACGGCGTCGCCGTGTTGATGACGTACGGAATGATCCCGATCTCGCTGTTCAACATGATCCGACCGATCGTCGCCAGCGACACGGGGGCGACGGCCATCGGCACGATGAACAGGACCCGGTAGAACGACTTGGCGCCCGAGGAGTCCACGCCCGCGACGAGGGCGGCCAGGACGAACCCCAGGACGCTCTCGAGGAGCAACGCGCTGGCGACGACGGTGATCGTGATGACGAACGAGTTTATCGCGCCGCCGCGCGTGAACGCCGTCTCGTAGTTACGCAGCCCGACGAACTCGGCGTTCAGGACGTTCAGCGTCGGCTCGGCGATCAGGCTGAGGTACAGGTCGTAGGCGCCGGGGAAGACGGTGATCATCGCCATGACGATCACCATCGGCGCCATGAACCAGTACGGGAGGTACTCGTTCCACAGGTCCCGCACGCGGGCGAACCGCGGCTCGTTCTTCGTCGGCGCCTCCGTCTGTGTTTGGGTGCTCATGTGGGTTCGGGTGGGTCGTGTTGCGGATCCGAGTCTGGCGGTGTGGCGGCGTTATTCGTCGTAGATGTCCTCGGCGATCGACGCGGCGTCCGTCATCGCCGCCTCGGCGGATTTCTGGCCGGCGATCGCCCGCTGAAGCTCCTCCGAGTAGCGCTGGCCCCACTGGGGGTACTTCCGGTCGAACGGGTCGGGGGCGGCCTCCTGCAGCGATTCGAGCGTCACCTGGGCGAAGTTCTCGCCGACGCGCGAGCGGAACTCGTCGTTCTCCCAGACGGACTGGCGCACGGAGAACGCTGCCTCGTTCTCCAGGTGCATCCAGTCGTTGGTCGGCTGCGAGGTCGCCCACAGCATGAACAGGAAGCCCTGTTCGGAGTTCTCCGCGTTCTTCGAGGTGGAGATCTGCCAGTTGTACGCGTTGGGAGCGAACTCGCCGTCGGACGGCCGCGGCACCTTCGCGATGCCGATGTCGTCGGCGACCGACGACCCCGACCCGGTCAGGCCGGGCCAGAACAGGTTGGCGTCGGACACGATGTGGCCGGCCCGTCCCTCCTGCATCGTCGACAGGACGTCCGACCACGTCTGCGTCGAGGCACCCTCCGGGCCGTAGTCCTGAAGCAGGTTCGTGTACCACTCGGCCGCCTCGATGACGCCCTCCGTGTCGAGGCCGGAGTCGTCCGGGAAGTCGCTCCAGAGCTGTGCGCCGTGCTCGCGGATGAACGTGTTCAGGACGTAGATGTTCATCCCGTAGCCCTTCTCGCCACGGCCGACGGTGCCGACGACGCCCTCCTCGTTCTCGTGGATCGTCTGCGCGTTCGAGACGAACTCCTCGAGCGTCTCGGCGACCTCGAGGTCGTGTTCCTCGTAGAGGTCCGTCCGGTAGAACTGGGTCTGCACCTCGACGGTGATCGGGAGGCCCGTCCACGTGTCGCTGTAGCCGCCCCCGTGGGCCTGCCACCGGGACGACTCGAAGAGGTCGTCGGGCTGGTACCAGTCCTCGTCGTACATGCTGTCGTCCTCGAAGTACGGGTCGAGGGGCTGGATCCAGCCTTCGTTGCGGAACTGGTTCACCACCTGGTCCATGAAGAAGACGTCGAACTGGCCCGCGCCGGTACTCACGTCCGTCTGGCGTTTGGTCCGGAACTGCTGTTCCGGGAGGACGTTCCAGACGACCTCGATCCCGGTCAGTTCCTCGAACACCGGCACCGCGGGCTCGATCGCGTCCACCCACGGGTGCTGGACCGCGCCGATGTTGATCTGTGAGCCCTCGAACTGCGTCCAGTCGATGTCGGCGTCGTACTCGCTCAGCGGAATGGCGAGGTCGTCCGACCCGCCGTCGGAGCCGCCGCCGGATCCGCCGTCTGAGCCGTCGCCGCCGCCGTCGGTACTGCCGCCCGATCCGTCTCCGCCACGGGTACACCCGGCGAGTGCCGTTCCGAGCGTGGTTCCCGCGGCCGTTTTCAGTAGCGTCCGTCGATCGTATGTGTCCGTCATGGTCGTGTTCTGTGGGTTTCGTTGGCTGGTTAGCGAGCGATCCGAGTCACCGGTCGGGGTACACCATCTTCTTCAGTCCCTGTCGGTTCTCCATCTCGGCGAACGCCTCCTCGAGGCCGTCGAGGCCGAACTCGTCGGTGATGAGCCGTTCGACGTCGATCCGGCCGTTCTCGAGCAGCGTCACCGCCCGCGCGAACGTGTCGGGCGTGAGCGAGTAGGTCCCGATGACCTCCCGCTCCTCGTAGAACAGGTCGAACGGCGAGAGTTCGATCGTCGCGTCCTCGGGGGGAACGCCGAACACGAGCGTTCGGCCGCCCGGTCCCGTGAGCGCGTGGGCCTGTTCTGTCACCGTCGGGACCCCGACGGCCTCGATGGCGACGTCGACGTCGCCGACGAGGTCGGGAATGGCGCTCGTCGGGTCCTCGGCCGTCGGGTCGACCACGTGGTCGGCCCCGAGGTCGAGCGCCGCCGCACGCCGTTCCTCGATCGGTTCGGAGACGACGACGGTCCCCGCTCCGCTCGTCCGAAGCAACTGGACGAGCAGCAGGCCGATGAACCCGCCGCCGACCACGGCGACCGTTTCGCCGGTCGTCAGGTCGACCTGGTCGACGCCCTGGATACAGCAGCCGAGCGGCTCCGCGAGCGCCGCCGTCCGGTAGTCGAGGTCGCCGATCCGTTCGACGTTCCCGGCCGGGACGGCCACGTACTCGGCGAACGCTCCGTCGATGACGTGTTCGGCCGCGCCGCCGATCGACGTGAGATCCCGACAGAGGTTCTCGCGACCGGCCGTACACGCTCGGCAGTCGTGACACGGCACCGAGGGGTTGATCGCGACGCGGTCCCCCTCGCCGATGTCGGTGACGGCGTCGCCGGCCGCGACGACCTCGCCGGCGCTCTCATGGCCCGGCACCAGCGGGTAGTCGACCGTGAACGATCCGCTGTACATATGCAGGTCCGTCGTACAGACCCCACACGCACCGATCGCGACGAGTACTTCGTCCGGATCGGGGTCCGGTCGCTCCCGGTCGCTGGCCTCGATCGTGCGGGCGTCGGTTAGGGTGGCGGTTTTCATTGGCTCACCGCGTCAGAGCCCCACCCAAAGATAATGATAAAGCCATCGGCGTGAGCTGTGAACTGTCGATAGATAACCGCTAAACCGCGAAAACAGGAGAATTGGGTTGTTTTGCATGGCGAAACAGAAGTCTCCGAACCTTCATAATTGTTTGTTAACCGAGAGATCCGCTCCGTGTGACTATGTCTCACTCGGGATCTCGTGGCGGGGATCGGACCGCTCGATTTTGCTGTGGAGAACAAGTTCTAAATGGGTGGTAGTCGTTCGCACGGGGTAAGGATGACCGGCCGTGGCTCACAACGGGTCCAGGCGACGGTGCACTCCGTCCGAATACTGGAGCGGCTGGTCGAGGCCGGACGACCGATGGGGGTGACCGAACTCGCCGACGCGGTCGACCTCTCGAAGGGCGTCGTCCACACCCACCTCAACACGCTCGTCGACCTCGGGTACGTCCGGAAGGAAGAACAGTCGTATCTCCCCTCTTTCGGTCTCGTCGGTCTCGGGGACGGTGCCCGACGACAGCTCCCGCAGTTCGATCGGGTGCGACGCCGCGTCGACAATCTCGCTCGCGTCACGGGGGAGGTCGCGACGCTGTTCGTCGAGGAGGACGGCGTGGGCGTCTGTGTCTACGTCGCACCGAGCAGCGACGCGTGGACGCCGGAGTACACGAGCGGGAGTCGGATCCCCCTCCACGTGACCGCCCCGGGGAAGGCGATACTCTCGACGTTCGACGGGGCCAGGGTCGACGAGATCGTCGACGACCGCGGGCTCGACCGGATGACGGACAAGACCGTCACGGAGCGGGCGGACCTCGCCGCACAGCTCGGGAGCATCCGCGAGAACGGTGTGGTGTTTTGCAGAGGCGAACAGTCGGCGGACACGATCGGCGTCGCCGCACCGATCACCCCGCTCGAGCGCGCGCCAGCGGCGGCGGTCGGCATCTGTGGCCCGGGGGAACGACTGCGGGGACGGCAGCTCGAGGAGGACATCGCCGGGCAGGTGATAAGCACGGCGCGAACGATCCGGACCGACCTGCGCGGGTGAGCGTCGCCTTCGAGTGGACAGCCTCGCTGTGCTGTTGAGTCCTGAGTATCCCTGAGGACGGCCTGGATCAGTGTTCGATAGCTCCTGCGTCTGGGTAACGGGTATTCGAGAGCGCAGTATCGTCCACGGAGACCTCCCCACTCTTCAGTGAGTCGAGGATTTCAAGCTCGTCCGTTGTGCTCACGTGCCCGGTTACAGCCAGGGTACCTAACCGAGGATATCCCTCACACAGCGTTCTACGAGCCGATGTCCTCGGCTGTAAACTACCCCAAGGGTTATCTGTCACATTCTTTGATTCGGGCGACGTGTTCACGCGGTTATCAGTCGACGCGAACACGATGGAGGAGTCATCGGCCGACAACGACCACCACACACAAACACGCCGCCGTGTCTTGGCGGGGGCCTCGACCGCCGTAGTTACCTCCGCAGTCGCAGGTTGTTCCGGTCGAACCGGGAGTACACCCACGAACACACCGACGGACTCCGAATCCGAGACGGCCACACCAAGCAGCGAGCCATCGACCGACACCCCTCGAGCGGGTGGTGTGTTCACCTACGGGCTCTCCTCCCAACCGGATACGATGAACGTCCTCCGGACCGGGAGTGCCTACGCCGGCGTCGCGCTGGATCTCGTCTACGAGCGAGGGACGACGGTCGATCCGTTCACCTACGAGGTGCGTCCGAACGTCTACACCGACTGGGCCATCGAAGAGACGAGCGACGGCGGTGCGGATGTGTATATTGACGTCCGCGACGGGCTGACGTGGAACGACGGTGAAGAGTTCACCGTTGACGATGTTCTGTTCACGTACCGCTACCTCCTCGAACACGAACCCAGTCGGTATGTGAGCCTGCTCGAGCCCATCGAATCGGTCGAAGCCGCCTCGGGGGACTGGGACGTTCACCTGCGTCTGTCCGACGTGATCAGCACGTGGGAAACCAGACAGGTCGGCGGGGTTCCGTTGCTTCCGGAGCACCAGTGGGCCGGGACCGACCCCCAGACGTACGAACCGACCGAGAACGGGGGCCCGGTCGGTCTCGGTCCTGGTCGGGTAACGACGTTCGACCCAGCCACGGCGATGCAGGTAACGTTCCGCGACGACTACGAGAGTCTCTCCTCCCTGGACTGGATCGAGGAGCACGAGGACCTGGTCGCCGGTGGCCCCTACCTCGACGCGGTGAACTACCGGATCTACGGAAGCCAAAGCGCGTTGGTCCGGGCGTACTTCCAAGGGGAGGTCGACGCAGTGTACGGGAGCCTGAAACCATCGTACATTGACCAAGCGGAGTCACAGGAGGGAACGCAGCTGGTCGATGGGTACAGCAGCGGCTTCGCGTTCTTCGGCTTCAACCTCCGGCGGACCCCGTTCGACGACATCACGTTCCGACAAGCCATCTCGATGGCGTTCGACGACATCTACTGGACGGATCGGCTTCAACGAGGGTACGCGTACGACGGGGATTATCCCCACCCGCCCGGCTACCGTGCCGTTCGTCCGGAGTCCGTGTACGATGGGGAGCTTCTTACGGATCCCGCAACCGAGGCATTCGCGTTCCGAGGGTCGAGTGGCGTGACCGACATCGAGGGGATCCGTGCGTTCCTCACGGACGGTGAGGTTATCGATGGAACGGGCGGTACCTACGTCGGGAAGGAGTATCCGGGTACTCTTTCGGGGGTAACCGCCAGCCGGTCCAGTTCGCGTCATGACTACTCGCTCGGTCCGATCGAGAGCGAGACGTTGCGGGAACACGAAGGGTCGGAACAGGAACTCTACGTCGATGGGACTGCACTCTCGGAGGCACACGGCGGCCCGATCAGTCTGTTGATGGACCCCCCGAAGAAGAAACCGGCCGAGGCGCAGATGATCGAAACGTGGATCATGACGCTCAGGAGCTTAGGCGTCCCCATCGAGATGTCGCCCATCTCGTTCAACTCGCTTGTGCAGCGTGTCTTCTACGAGGAAGAGTACGACATGTTCCCGATGGCCTGGGCCGATACCTCGCCATACGGGACTCACCTGTACCGGTACTTCCACTCGTCACGTGCAGACGACCACAGCGACGGGAACCAGGATACCCCGAGTTACAATGCGACAGGGTACGGCCTTGTCAACGCCGGCGCAGACGGCTTCCTAGAGACGATGCGCCAGAGTCTGGATCCCGAAGAGCGCAACCGTGCGGCGGCCAAGGCGATCGAACGCATCTATCTTGATTGCCCGTACATGACCTGGTATTATCCAAAGACCCGCTGGGGCGTGGACGGGCAGAACTTCGATGGCTACGTCAACGATATCGCCAGCCCCTATTACGCGAATTGGCCGCTGACGGTCCAGCAGCTTCACCGGACGGAATGAGAACATGAAGTGAGTTTCCGAGGCGTCCTAGGTTGTTGAAACGGCTGATACATTTTCCGACAACTGCAACAGCTCGATCTCCGTTGTCGATCAGCTCGTCGGCCGCGGAGTCGGGGTGGTCGGCCGCGATGACGGTGCAGTCGGCGGCCATCGTCTTCGCGACGGTGATACCGAAACCTGCACCCACTCGAACGAGCGACGGTGGGGTAGTCTTTTGCCAACACATCTCATACTCGGGGTATGGAACGCGGTATAGCGGGGACAACAAACGGCGAAACGGGCGTCCGTGTCAGACTCGACATCTGGCACCCCGACTGCTGGACGCTCCGCGTGACCGAGTCGACCGAGGGCGGGCTGCTGGGTCACGGCGTCCACACCATCGACGGGCGGGCGACGGGTCGGTTCACCGCCTACGGCGAGTCCACCGAGATCGTCGACGAGCTGATCGCGGCCATCACCGAGTCCCCGCTCACTCACTCGGTTTGGGAGACCGACGAGCAGCGGAGCGTTCCCGAGCCCGTCGCCGGTCACGCCACGCGCGGCATCGTCGTCGAGTACGACATCGAGAACAGCATCAACGACGCGCTCGTCGCTCGCGGGTTCATCCCCGACGAACCGGTCCGGATAGCGGACGGCCGCGAGTACTGGACCGTCCTCGTCAACGAGAGCCGCGAGACGGTCCACGATAGGTTGGAGGAGGTCCGCGCCGAGAAGAACGCCGACGTGCGCGTCGAGCTCATTACCGCCCCCTCCGCCGGGACAGGCATGTTCAACACGGACGACCTCTCGACGCGCCAGCGCGAGGTATACGAACTCGCCCGCAGCGAGGACTACTACACGTGGCCCAGGGAGACCAGCGCGGGCGAACTCGCCGAGCGGCTCGACGTCTCGAAGGCGACGTTGCTCGAACACCTCCGGAAGGCCGAGTCGAAGCTCCTCGGCGCGTAGCCTCTCATTCTAGCCACCGATCCTTTGACTATCGTTCGTCCATGCGAGCGTATGTCATCCACACAGAGACGCGACAGTAACAGCCTCTCGCGCGATATCGGGTTGCTCGGTGCGGTCAGCACCGTGGTCGCCGGCACGCTCGGCGCCGGACTGTTCGTGACGCTCGGGACGGCCTCCTCGACCACGGGGCCGAGCGTCATCCTCGTCGTCGTGCTCTCGGGGATCCTGGCGATGAGCATCGCGACCAACTACTCCTGGATGGCGACCATCTTCCCGGCCGCCGCGGGGTCGTACGCGTACATCTCACGGACGTTCGACAGCCGCCTCCCGGGCTTCGTCGTCACGTGGTCGAAGTGGCTCGGCTACATGGCCGCCGACGCCGCCCTCGCGATCGGGTTCGGGAGCTACTTACAGGTGTTCTACCCGAACGTGACGCTCCCGTTCGGCATCGACTTCACCGTCGGCGCCGGCTTCGGGCTGCTCACCGTCCTCTTTCTCGTGAACCTCGTCGGGTCGAAGGGGTACAGCGTCTCCCAGAACGTCATCTTCGGCGCGCTGATCCTGTCCATCCTCGTTCTCGTCGTTCCGGGGACGGCGAACATCGACGCGGCGAACTACCGGCCGTTCTTCACCGGCGGGTTCGACGGGTTCATCGCGGCCGCCGTGCCGCTGTTTTACGCCTACATCGGCATCGCCGTCGCCGGGCAGATGGGCGCCGAGGTGAAGAACCCCTCGCGGAACCTCCCGCTGGCGATGGCCGGCGGCACGGCCATCCTCATCCTGCTGTACGTCTGGACCGCGGCGGTCATCTACGGGGTCGTCAGCGACTACACGGTGCTGGCGAACTCCGCCCGGCCGCTCGCCACCGCCGCCGAGGTGTTCCTCGGCGAAGCGGGCACCGCCATCGTCGCGATCGGCGGCCTGCTCGCGACGGCCTCCAGCGTGCACGCGGTGATGGCCGCCGGCATCAAGATGCCGTACTCGTGGGCGTGGGACGAGGTGTTCCCGACGCAGTTCGTCGCCGTCAGCGACCGGTTCGGGACGCCGCACTTCTCGCTGTTGACGCTGTACGTCGTCGCCTCGGCGCTGACGTTCTGGTCGACCGGGCTGGCGCAGGCCATCGCCATCGCCACGTTCAGCTACCTCATCGCGTACTTCAGCGTCTCGGTGACCGTGTTGTACATCCTCCTCGGCGACACCGGCCTCGGCGAGGCGGCCGGCTTCGATCTCGGCTACGGGCTGTTCGCCACGGCGGTCGTCGCCATCATCGGCTCCGGCGCCCTCCTGACGCAGGCGTATCAGGGGTCGCTCCAAGTGTATGTCCCCTGGATGGTCGTCGGCCTCGCCGTCTTCGGCGCCTACTGGTACCGCGGCAAGCAGTCGGACACGGACGTGGAGGCCATCCTCGCGACGCTGCCGGGCGTCCACTCCACGGACGCGGAACACGACCCGGACATCGAGGTAACGTCCGATGACTGACGTCGACCCGGAGGAGATCATCGACCTCCTCCAGGACCTCGTGCGGATCCCCAGTCCGTACTTCGAGGAACACGAGTGTGCCGAGTTCGTCTACGAGTGGCTCGCGGAGCGTGACCTCGACCCGACGTACCACCACGTCTCTGAACCCGAGATCACGGAGTACGAGGGCGACAACGTGATCGCTCGACTGGAGGGGTCGGACCCGGACGCGCCGACGCTCCTTCTGAACGCGCACATGGACACCGTGAAACTCGTCGAGGCGTGGGACGAGGACCCCTGCTCGGGCCGCATCGAGGACGGGAAGCTCTACGGCCAGGGCGCCTGCGACATGAAGGGCGGACTCGCGTCGGTCCTGGTCGCGTTCGCGGCGCTCGCGGAACGAGACCTGAAGGGTGACGTGCTTCTCACCGCTGTCGTCGACGAGGAGGGCCCCTACGGGCTCGGCACGGACCGGCTCATTCGCGACGGCTACACCGACGACGTGGACATGGCCGTCGTCACCGAACCGGGGCCCGTCCTCGCGCAGGAGGACCTCGAAAACCCCGCGCTGTTGCTCGGCGCACGCGGTCGGTTCCTCTACGACGTGACGATTACGGGCGAGGCCGCCCACGGCTCGCAGCCGTACAAGGGGGTCAACGCGGTCGTCGACGCCGGGATGGTCGCGGACGCGCTCGACAACCTAGCCGTGGGATCGCATCCGAAGCTGGGCGACGGCTCGACCTGTCCGATCCTGCTCGAAGGCGGAAGCCAGACGCTCTCGGTGCCCGAGTCGGCCCACCTCATGGTCGACCGGCACGTCGTCGTCGGCGAGACCGAAGCGGGGGTCCGTGCCGACGCCGAGGAGGCGATCGACGCGCTCGACATCGAGAGCGAGGTGGCGGTGTCCTTCCGAGACGCACCCGACCCGGACATGACGTACGGTCCCTACGTCACCGACGAGGACCACCCGCTGGTAGGGGCGCTGCAGTCAGCCTCGCGCACGGTCACCGGCAAGCCCCCCGCACTCGGCTACTTCGCCAGCGTCGGGGACTTCAACTACCTCGGCGACCGGGCCGACCTGCCGACGGTCATCGTCGGCCCCGACGGCGAGAACATCCACAGCGCGGGCGAGTTCGTCTACACCGACGAGGTGATCGAGGTGGCGGAGATGCTCGTGGCGGCGGGAGAAGAGCTGCTGTGTTGATCTGCGAACACTGAACTTCCACGTTCACGTCACTTACCTGTCCCCGGGGAGAGCACGAACCGTGCGAAGCTACACCATCACGGAGATCTGGGACATCCCGATCCGCATCAACACCTCGCTGTTGATCTTCCTGCCCGTGCTCGCGTGGCTCATCGGTAGCGGCCAGCAGATCGCGTTCTACGCCGGGATCATCGAGGGGTTCACCGGCGTCGGGTTCGACCTGGCGGTCCTCGGCGCCGGCGCGACGCCGTGGGTGATCGGCATCGCGGCCGCGGTCGGCCTGTTCGTGAGCGTCCTGTTCCACGAACTCGGCCACTCGTGGGTCGCGTTGCGCTACGACATCGGGATCGAGTCGATCACGCTGTGGATCCTCGGCGGGCTCGCCGCCCTGGAGTCGGTACCCAAGGAGTGGAACCGCGAGTTCTGGATCGCCATCGCCGGCCCGGTCGTGAGCGTGCTCGTCGCCGCCGTGTGTTACGCGGGCGCGCTCGTCGTCCCGGGTTCCATCCCGGTCACGCGGTTCGTCCTCGGCTACCTCGCGTTCACGAACCTCCTGTTGGCCGGGTTCAACCTCCTGCCCGCGTTTCCGATGGACGGCGGCCGGATCTTCCGGGCGCTCCTGGCTCGCTCTCGACCGTACGGCACCGCGACGCGGATCGCCGCACGGGTCGGCGTCGTCTTCGCCTTCCTGTTCGCCATCGTCGGCGTCGTCTCGTTCAACATCGTCATGCTCCTGCTGGCGTTCTTCGTCTACGGCGCCGCGACGACGGAGTCACGGACGGTCCTGCTGGATGAACTCCTCGAGGGGATCACCGTCGGCGACATCATGACGCGCGATCCCCCGACCGTCTCGGTGGACACCACGATCGAGGAGCTGGGCTCCCGGATGCTTCGCGACCGGCAGACCGTCCACCTCGTCACAGATGACGCCGGGGCGGTCGTCGGGCTCGTCTCGCTGTCCGGGCTCCGTTCGGTTCGGGGGGACGACCGCGGGTCGACCCGGGTCGAGGCGGTGATGCAGGAGGTTCCGCGGGTCGACGCGAGCGCGGACGCCTTCGACACGCTCGCCACGTTGAACCAGGCAGGCGGGTCGACCGCCATCGTCGAGGAGGCGGGCGAGCTCGTCGGTATCCTGACCGAATCGGACTACGCGCACGCCATGACGGTCCGCAAGGGGTTCCGAAGCGGGATCAGTGGGTAGGGACCGGTTCCCGCCGCGACAGCGCATCCCTGTCGAACGGAACCGATCTCTCCGTAATACCGCACCTTTGGCGACCGACACAGTACGATCTCGCGGCGGTGGGATCCCCGGAGAAGTTTACATAATATCTTGCTGTATGTTCACATATGGCAGAATTCGGCGCGCTCTCGCTCGTCCCGCCGCTGCTGGCCATCGTGCTCGCGATCGCGACCCGGAAGGCGGTGCTGTCGCTGTTCCTGGGCATCTGGTCCGGCGGCGTCATCGTCACGGGCGGGCTCGGGCTCGGACAGACCTTCGACTGGATCGCCGCCGCGATCGGCGACAGCGTGTTCCACGCCCAGATCATCATCTTCACCCTGCTGCTGGGGTCGGCGGTGGCGATGATCTGGCGGCTGGGCGGCTCACACGCCGTCCGGAACTGGGCGATCGACCGCATCGACACGAAACGAAAGGCGGGCGTCGCGGCGTGGCTCCTGGGCGTCGTCTTGTTCTTCGACGACTACGCCAACACGGCCGTCGTCGGGAGCACGATGAAGGACGTCTCCGATCACCTGAAGGTCTCCCGGGAGAAGCTGTCCTATCTCGTCGACTCCACGGCGGCGCCGGTCGCGACGCTCGCGATCTCCTCGTGGGTCGCGTTCCAGCTGTCGATGATCGAGTCGGGCTACGAGGCGACGGGGTTGGCCGCCGACGAGATCCCGGACACCTTCGAGGTGTACCTGCAGTCGATCCCGTACAACATGTACGCGATCCTGGCGATCGTGATGGTCGGGATCGTCGTGATCAGCCAGCGCGATTACGGGGAAATGCTCACGGCCGAACACCGCGCCGCCGAGACCGGCAAGGTGACCCGCGACGACGCCCGACCCATGCAGGACGTCGAGGCGGAGCTCGGCGAGCCGAACGTCGACGACCCGAAGCTGCTGTCGTTCTTCCTGCCCATCCTGGTGCTGATCGGGGTCACCGTCGGCTCGGCGCTGTGGACGGGCTACGGGCCCGGCGCGACGCTGTACGACATGGTCACCGGCGCCGACTACGCGGTCGCGTTGATCTTCGGGTCGTTCGCGATGGTAGCGACGACGTACGCGCTCGGGTACGCCTACGGGCTGCTCTCGCTGGGCGAGAGCGTCGACACCACCATCGACGGCTTCGGGATCATGCTGACGGCGGTGACGATCCTCGTGCTCGCGTGGGGGATCGGCAACGTCGTCGAGGCGCTCGGCACGGGCGACGTGGTCGCCGCTTGGGCCGAGTCGGCCGGCCTCTCGGCGGAACTGCTCCCGGTCGTCGTGCTGTTCACCGCCGCGTTCATCGCCTTCTCGACGGGGAGCTCCTGGGGAACGATGGGCATCGTGACCCCGATCGCCGTGCCCGTCGCCTGGAACATCGCCGGCACCCACACGATGGTCGCGGTCATGGTCGGGATGGTCTTCTCCGGGGCCATCTTCGGCGACCACTCCTCGCCGATCTCGGACACGACGGTGCTCTCCTCGACGTTCACCGGCGCGGACCTCATCGACCACGTCCGGACGCAGATCTACTACGCGATCACCGTCGTGGTCGTGGTGGCCGGGCTGATGCTCGTCTGGGGGTTCACCCGGATCAGCCCGTTCGTGCTGCTCCCGGTCGGCGTGCTGGCGCTGGTCGGGCTCGTCTACGGCCTCTCGGAGTTCGACGCCCGGCGTCGCGGCCTCGACCCGAAGTCCGCCGGTTCCTCACCGGACGTGCCGACGGCGGACGACTGACCCCGGGGAGGACTCTCCGGACGAAGTCGTACTACCCCCTGTCGATTTACGCGGTGGGGGGACACGTACTGATCGAGACGGCCACTACCGGCTGACTCGTCGGTCCGACGGGATCCGGGCTCACTCCGTAGCCGAAACGTTTATTCAACTATCATATCGAGTTCGTGTTAATGTTCTATCGCCGACACGGCGGCGACTGTGAATCACACGGAGTAGTTCAGGCGGTGGGAAGCGATGAGTGAGTCGTCAGAATGGCTGATGCACGGGCCTGATGCCGCACAGACATCTGCGGTCAACGGAACGGGACCAACCGATACCGTCGTCGTCTCACCGCTAGTCGAGACGGGACAGTCGCTTACAGCGGGCCCCGTCCACATCGATGACACGCTGTATATCGGCGAGAACGGGTATCCCGATGACGACACGCACGTGTATGCGATCGACGCGGCGGACGGGAGCGTCCGGTGGAACGCGGCTGTGGACTCAGTCGATGCACAATCGCTCGCGATCACTGGAGACACGCTGATCGTCGTCGAGAGTCTGACTCCATTCGACGGTGAGACCGCCGGCGCGATCACTGCACTCAACCGCCATACTGGTGCTGTTCGGTGGCGAACGGAGACGGACGACTGTGTTCTCGCGGCACCGACAGTTGTCGATGGCACAGTGTATGTCGGCTGTACCGATCAAACACTGTACGCGCTCAGTGTGGCGTCCGGGGAGATCGAGTGGACGTACGAGACGCTCGGCGACATCTTCTCGCCACCCGCAGTAGTCGACGGCACGGTGTACGTAGGCGGCGGGGAGTACATCTATGCGATCGATGCGGACGACGGAACCCGACGCTGGTGGTTCGAGACCGACGATCACGACCTGTTCGACGCGCCGCCCGGCGGGGGAACGCGCAACGCGATCGCCGTCGCCAACGGAACTGCATACGTCGGATCCGGGGACGGGTTGTTGTATGCACTCGACGCGACGACCGGGACGGTCGAGTGGCGGTTCCGGCCCACGGAGGTAAACACGACCTCCGGGGCCCCGTCGATCACGTCCTCCCCGGCCGTCGCTGACGGGGACGTCTACTTCGCAACCGCCGGTGACGAGGTGTACTCCGTGAGTGCGGCCGACGGGGTCGAGCAGTGGTCGGTTTCGGTTCCGCGGTCCGGCGATGCACGCCCGATCGTAACCGACGAGATGCTCTATCTCGGAGCGGGTGTGCTTCGCGGGTTCGACCGGGAGACGGGTGCCGAGCGGTGGAAGGCGACGGCGATCCGGGGCGGCCAATATCCGATCTTGGTCGATGAGACGTTGTACGTTCCGGGCAACGACAGGACGTTGTACGCAGTCCGATAAGACGCAGCGAGGTCACGCCTCCCGTTCGATTGCTACAGTAGCCTCACTCACCGGGCAACTGCACCCCCCGATGGTCCAATAACGGAACCTCCCGTGGTCTCTGTCGAAACCGCGAACGATTACTCAGCTCCGGAAGGAGGGCTCATTCTCGATATACCGGTCTCAGCCGTCCATTCCTACTCGATGACTGGAGAACGAGGTTGACGTGTTTCGCCGTTCATACACTCCGAGAAGCTTGTTCCGATGGCGGTTACAGTGCAGGCCGTCATGACGGCCAGAGGACGCGGGCGGCGATGTGCGGGTGGAACAAACTGGTCGGTTCGCGTTCGAGCCGGAGCACCCGGTAGAACGCCTCGGCGACGGTGGCGTCGGTGTGGGCAGTGGCAACCACCCGGTCCACGTAGCGATTGAACAGCCCGACACCGGTCGGCTTCGTTCCCGTCGTTTCCTCGAACTCGAAGTCCGCGCCCACCGCTATCTGCCACACGACATCGAGGTGGTCAGCGACACGGTCGAAGAATCGGACGCCGATGTTCTCGGGGCCGTTCGCGATCGTGTGATGCAGTTGCAGCGCGTCGAGCGCGGCCGCGGACATTCCCTGCCCGTAGATCGGATTGAAGCTCGCGATCGCGTCCCCGGTCACGACAAGTCCGTCCGGGAACCGTTCGAGGTCATCGTACCGACGCCACTCGCTGGCCGGAAACGGATACCGCGCGATCTCGTCGCTCCGCCACTCGCGTTCCCGGAGCAACGTCGCGAGTTGATCGGACGGCAGCGCGTCAGCGAACCCGAGGTATCCAGGCCGGTCCGACGGCGGGTGATCGCCGTGCAGTCCGAACAGCGTCACCAGCCATCGATCCGCTTCGATCGGAACTGCCGTCCCGCCTCTCGTAGTCGGCGCGGACGGAGCACACAGGTACGCCGACGTGTCCGCGGCGGGGCGATCAAGTATCACGGTACCGTAGGCGAGATCGATCTCGACCCGCTGTGTCCGAGGCGTCGGGTATCCGTGCTCATCGAGCCACCGTGGCGTCTTCGACCTGCGTCCCGTCGCGTCGACGACGAGATCGGCGTCGAGCAGTGTCTCGTCGCCGTTGGGGTCAATGAACGAGACGCCCTCGACCGTGGCCGCGTCGGCGGCAGTCTCGTACTCGGTGACGTGACACTCGTCCCGGATCGTGACTCCGGCCGTCGCGGCGACGCGTCGTCGCGTGATCTGTTCGAACAGCGCTCTGCTGGCGCAGGGCATCAACATCTCCGGCTCCGCGGCCGCCAACACAGCGCCGTTCTCGTAGTAGTCCAACTCCCGACAGGCGTCGATGATGACCCCGCCGGCGGGTTGCAGCTCCGACTGGTAGCCGTCGAAGAGGGCTTCGAGAATCACGCGGGCGGGCTCGAGCATCACGTGGACATGGTTCGCCTGCGGGATGCCCGGACGTGCGACGGCCTCGTCCGGCAGCGGGTCCCGTTCGAGGAGCGTCACCCGGTCGTATCCGTCGGCGAGCACGCGAGCGGACAGCAACCCTGCCATGCTCCCGCCGCCGACGACGGCGTGTGCGCCCACGTCACCGACCGCTGACTCGTCGTACTCGGCGACCGATTCGAGTACCATCGCTGCTCACAGACAAATGAAAATCAAACTATCTGTAGCTGGGGGTTCGATCCGTGGTCTCCCGGTCGGATATTACCATGACTTCGGTGGCGGTTCTCACATGTCCGCGATCGGTTCACTCAAGCGGAATTGGGGATCGCTGCGGACACGACGCCGGTGACGCTTCGCAAGCACCGGAACGCACTCGAGTAGAAAGATCCGCTGTTGTGTTGAGGGGAGCCCCGCTTCGAAGAGGTCGCGAGCGTCGTGACGACGCTGCAGTCACACGCCTGTGAGCTCACAGGTCCGTTGATTGTCGCCGACCAGTGACTCGAGGAAGAACGCGAAGAGAGCACGACCTCGGTCCCGGACAGCCCCTCGGCAACAAACCATTCGGAAATCCCCCGATTTCAGACGGGAGGACAGAAACTGTAGAACCCGGAGTGAAACCAGTCAACGTATCCGGCGCCGTCTGCCGGAGGGTCCACCTACGACTCCTCGTCAACGCCGTCGGCAAACGCTCGCCGGGTGTGCGGAAGTTTCCCGCCCGCAACGAGCAGATCGCGTTCACGCTCGTTGGCGTCCAGACGGGCGTTCGCCTCCCAGTCGTTGTTCACTCGGACCGTGAACGTCCGGCGACCGCTCTCGACCACCTCGAGCGCGTCATCGACGAGTTCGATATCGTCGCCCTGCTCGATCTCGTCATACGTCTCCTCGTCGATGGTTAGCGGGAGTAAGCCGAAGTTGATCAGGTTCGACTTGTGAATGCGGGCGAACGACCGCGCGAGGACCCCGTGAATTCCGAGATACATCGGACAGAGCGCGGCGTGCTCCCGCGATGACCCTTGGCCGTAGTTCTCGCCGGCAACGAGGAAGCCGCCGTCGGCCTCCGCGGCGCGGGCAGCGAACGTCTCGTCCACCCGCTGGAGCGTGAACTCCGAAAGTTTGGGCACGTTCGAGCGGTATACCGACACCTCCTGGGTCGCCGGGATAACGTGGTCGGTCGTGATGTTGTCCGGCATTTTCAGGAGCGCCGGTCCCGCCAGATCGCTGCCGAGGGGGTCCTTCAAGGGGACCTCGTCGATGTTCGGCCCCTTGACGAGCCCGTCGTCAACGGCCTGCTCGGGCATGATGATGTCCGACTCGCTGGCGCCGATATACCGCTCAGGGTATTCGAATCCCGGTGCCTCCAAGTCGCCGAGTTCGTCAGCCAGGTCGCGCGGATCCGTGATCTCCCCTGTGAGGGCCGTCGCCGCGGCCACCTCGGGCGAGCAGAGGTAGACCACGTCGTCTTCCATGCCGGACCGCCCCTCGAAGTTGCGATTGAACGTACGGACGCTCACGGTGTCGGAAGCGGGGACATGGCCGGCCCCGATACAGGCGCCACACGTCGCCTCGGAGAAGTTGACGCCCGCGGCCATCAACTCGGCCGTGTGCCCGTTCCGTGCCAGCATTTCGGCTGCCTGTTTCGATCCGGGCGCGATGATCGTCTCCGTCCGCTTGGCTACCTCACGGTCCCGGAGCATCTTCGCGACGGGGAGGATGTCCTCGTATGCGCCGTTGGTGCAGGAGCCGACGAGTACCTGTTCGGTCTCCGTCCCCGCAACCTCCCGGACCGGCACGACGTTATCGGGCATGGACGGGCAGGCGATCAAGGGTTCGATCTCCGAGAGATCAACCACGATCTCGTCGTCGTACTCCGCGTCGTCGTCGGGTTTCAGTTCGACGTAGTCTTCTGGCCGGCCGAGGCGCTCGAAGAACTCCCTCGTTCGCTCGTCCGTCGGGAAAACGGAGCTTGTCGCACCGAGTTCCGTTCCCATATTGGCGATAACGGTGCGCTCGTGGGCTGAGAGGCTCTCGACGCCCGGACCGGTGTATTCGAACACTTTACCGACGCCGTGTTTGACCGAGAACCGGCGGAGGAGTTCGAGGATGACATCCTTCGCCGTCGACCACTCGGGAAGCTCGCCCTGGAGGCGGACGTTGACGATTTCGGGCATGTCGAGATAGTACGGTGCGCCGCCCATCGCGGTGGCTACGTCGAGTCCGCCGGTGCCGATTCCGAGACACCCGAGACCGCCAGCGGTCGGCGTGTGCGAATCGGCGCCGATGAGGGTCTTCCCGGGCGCCGTGAAGTTCTCCTTGTGAACTTGATGGAGGATCCCTGTCCCCGGTCTCGCAAAGTAGGCGCCGAAGGTGCCCGCCGCCGAACGGAGGAACCGGTGATCGTCGGACACCTTGAAATCCGGTTGGTAGGTCTGGTGGTCGCAGTGTTGGCCAGCTACCTCGACCTGTACCTCGTCGAGGCCGAGCGCCTCGAACTGCAGCCACGCCATCGTCCCGGTCAGGTCGTGAGCGATGGTTTGATCGACCGTAATGCCGATCTCCTCGCCCGTCTCGATCTCGCCGTCGACGAGGTGGTCTTCTAGCACCTTCTCCGTCAGTGTCCCTTCCATAACTACCGGTGTTTGCACAGTGCAACACAATAACAGTACTCCGCCGCTGAGCGAGAGAAGGACTGTACCTTCGAATGGTTCATCCGCCTGCCACCGAAACAGCCATTCAAATGACATTATTCTGGATTCCGTGCTGTTCTCGCCGCCCGTTCAGTCGGCACTCGCTGAGAACGGAGGCTCAGCGCCGCGCTCCGCCAATATTAGACCTCTAACCAAATTTTATATGTGGGTCGTGGGAACGCTCAATACACCCTGGGTGGTGATCTGGTATCCTTCGAATCGAGTTTCGGACAGATGCGTCCGGGGTCGTACGGGATCTCATGGAACGGATCCCGGACGGAGAACGGATCGAGTTTGAGAACGCGTTCTACGCGGACGAGGGCAACTGGATCGAGTCGCTCCTCGTCACGTCACGGTCTCAATTCGATCCGGAGTCGGTGACGGAGGACCTCTCGCGGGTGGAGCTGTTTCATCACGAACGAGTATCGGGCCCGACCGTCGACAACGCGAGCTATCGACTGACCGTCGTCGCCCGGGAACCCTATCCGTTCCTCCTCGGTGTGATCTTACGTGGAAGGGCGATCCCGAATCGACTCCAACTCCACCACGACTCGTTTGAGGGAGTTGTTACCGTCAAGGAGTGGGAATCGTTTCGAGCGCTCGCAGAGCAGATCGAAGAACAGTTCGGACGGTTCAAGCTATTAAGCGTCAATCAAGTCGAAACCACCGGCGAACCGTTCGGCAGCGGGCAACTCGGGCGTGTCCTGCGGAACGAACTCTCGCAGGAACAGCTTACTGTCCTGCAAACCGCCCACAGGCTCGGCTACTTCGACGTTCCACGGAAGGCGTCGGCGGATGACATCGCCGCCGAACTCGATATCGCACAGTCGACACTCAGCGAACGGCTCCGGCTCGCGGAGCAGCGGCTGTTCGACCTCGTCTTCTCGGGGTCCGGAAGCGAACGGGCCGGGGACACGAACGAGCCCTAATCTGTCCGCGATCTGATCGAGCGAATCGCGATCGATCCCAATGTAGCGCCCCGTTACTTCATGTCGAATCCTCATTGTATTTCTGAACTATCATATTGCGGTCCGCTTGGCGTATCCAACCGAGTCGCTCCCGTCGCTCCCGGCATACCTAATAAAGGATGATGCATATTGGCGGCCATCGGGAACAGGTTGAGGCAGATACCACCTATTCGATCAGGTGGTATGTCGCAGGACAAGCCGTTCGAGATCGAATCGGGGACGACTGGAAACGCATCGCGCCGGCGATTCATGCGGATCGCGGGTGCGGCGGGAATGGCCGGGCTGGCGGGATGTGGAGGGAACCAATCCGATGACGGTAACGGAGGCGGTGGCGGTGGCGACAACGGTGGTGGTGGCGGTGGCGGCGGCGGCGGTGGCGGCGATGGCGGTGGTGGTAACGGAGGCGGTGAATCCATCGAGACACGGTTCTGGGAGGAATGGCCCGTCGAGACGAAAGGTGTCGATGTCAACGACGAGGCGATCCAGTTCGAGTACACGGCCGTCGAAGGACAGTCCGTGCCGGAGGTCGATACGCACTTCGCGCAGGCGGAGACCCCGTGGATGCGCGAGTTCGCGCTGGAGGTTCAGCAATCGTTCAACAACATCGGCGTCCCGGTGAACCTGATCACCGTCCAACCCAGTACTCGGTACGGCGAGTTCTGGCGGGCGGACATCGGGCACCCGGTGCCGGTGACGATGAACCTCCACGGTCCGGACCCCCAGCGTGGCCTGGATCCGAACCCGTTCCTCATGCGCGCGCACCCGGAGACGGGCGGGAACTACTACAACTACAAGAACGACGAGATCACGGAGCTCCTCGACGAGCAGGCGCAGACGATCGGCGACGTGGAGGCACGCGCCGAGATCTGCAAGGAGATCCAGCGCAAACTCAGTGAGGACGCCTACCTCATCGCGGCGAACTTCCCGGAGGTCATCACGGTGGCGAACACCGCGGACTGGGAGGGGTACGTCCCGACGCCGGGTAACGGAACGACTCGGGACTCGTTCATCTGGACGCAGGTGAACCTCCAGCCGCAGGGCGACTCGACCACCTGGGTCAAGGGCGTCACGTCAGGGATGCAGGGGACGAACCTCCCGTTCTCCAGCGGCGGCCAGGAGGAGAAGCGCCTCCTCAACGTCTATGACGGATTGTTCGACGCCTCCCCGGAGCTCGAGATCGTCCCGGCGCTGGCAACGAACGCCGATGTCGTCGACGACACGACCGTCGAGATGGACCTCCGCGAAGGTGTCGAGTGGCACGACGGGGAGTCGTTCGGTCCGGACGACGTCAAGTTCAGCGTCGAGATGTACAAGGAGAACAACGCGCCACAGCAGGGGGCGTTCGTCCGGACGATCGACAGCGTCGAGATCGTCTCGGAGAGCGGGGGCGGGCGCGTCAGGTTCAACCTCACCGAGCCCGACGCGGCGTTCCTCACCCAGCGCGTGGTCCGCAGCGCCATCATCCCGAAACACCGCTGGGAGGACGTCGACAGTCCCGCCGAGTACAACCCCGACAACCCGGTCGGAACCGGCCCGTTCTCGTTCGTCAACTGGGAGCAGGGCTCCGAGCTCAGGCTCGAGAAACACGAGAACAACTGGATGTGGGACGACGACGTCCGGGAGGAACTCCTCGGCGACTACTTCGTCCCCGGCGACGGGATCGACGAGATGGTCCACGCGAACGTGGGCAACGTGTCGACGCTCATCGGCGCCATGCAGTCGGGCGACATCGACGCCATCGGGACGACCGTCTCGAACCTGCAGGCCGACCGCGCTGCCCAAGGGAGCGGCGTCGAGAAACAGACCGCGCGGAACTACGTCCCCACGGACGTCCACCTCAGCCACCTCGTTCCGCTGTTCCGGGACAAAACGTTCCGTGTCGCGCTGAGTCACGCCTTCGACAAGGAGGGATTCGTCCAGAACACGCTCGGCGGGCGTGGTGAGGTGATCGAGGGACAGAACCTCCTCACACCACTCCTGACGCCGTTCCACGGGGAAACCGAGCCGTACGAGTACGACGTCGAGGGTGCCCGTCAACTGCTCCGGCAGGCGGGGTACACCTTCGACGACCAAGACATGCTGGTGTGGCCCCAGGGCGACGCCTGGGACGCGTTCGCCGAGCGCGTCGAGAACGGACACGCCTCCCGCTCCGAACTCGATCAATCCGACTTCTCGTAACTAGCATCACGATTCAACATCCAAAATGAGCTTTCGACGCTTCCTGATAAAGCGGACAGCGATCGCGGTGATGCTGACACTGATCGCCGTCAGTATCATCTTCGTGACGCTGCGGCTGTTACCCTCGGACCCGTTCAGCGGACTCGTCGCGTCCGGGGCCCTCACGGCCGAGCAAGTGGCACAGGTGCGCGCAATGTACGGGCTGGACGAGCCGATCTACGTCCAGTACCTGAAATATATCCAGAACCTGTTCACGTTCCAGTTCGGGATCTCGCTCACCCAGCAACGCCCGGTCGGCGAGATCATCGTTCCCGCGCTGGTGAACACCCTCGTCCTGCTTCTGCCCGCGCTCGTCGTGACGGCGGTCATCAGTTCGGTCGCCGGCATGTACGCCGGGTGGAACCGAGGGTCGTGGTTCGAGCAGTCGAGCATCGTCGTGACCACGGTCTTTCGCGCGGTCCCGATCTTCGTGACGGGGATCTTCCTGCTCATCATCTTCTCGTACGGGCTGGGCTGGCTGCCGGCGTTCGGGATGCGCAGCCCGCTGGCGAACCCGGACGGGTATCTGGAGACGTATCTCTCGGTCGACTTCCTGAAACACTACACGCTTCCGTTCGCGGCGACGGTGATGTTCTACAGCGGCGACTTCCTGATGCTCGCCCGCAACTCCGTCGTCGAACGGAAAGGCTCGGAGTTCCTCATGCTCCACCGCGCGAAGGGGCTGTCCGAGATGGAACAACTCGGTCGCGCCGGGCGGAACTCGCTGCTGCCGCTCGTGACCTACTTCGCGCTCCGGACGGGGATGCTCTTTCAGGGGGTCATCACGCTGGAGGTCGTCTTCGCGTGGCCGGGTATCGGTCGCGCGCTCGTTCAAGCGATCCTCAATCAGGACTACCCGACGGTGCAGGCGGCCGTGTTCATCATGGCGCTCGCGGTCATCGTGATGAACCTCACCGCCGACGTGGCGTACGCGAAACTGGATCCGACTGTCGAGGCGGGTGATGTCTGATGTCGGGATACACGCTTGATACCGACACCGCGGTCGACAGACTGCGTTCGGAGTTCGGGCGAGCCAAGCGGACACTCAGTTACGTCCTCGAGGACACCGCGGCGAAAGTCGGCTTCGTGACGCTCGTCGTGTTCGTGTTCCTCGGGCTCTTCGGGCCGTACATCGCCCCCTACCAGCCCATTCAGGACACGCTCCAACAGGGCGGGTCGATGATGCGGCTCCAGGAGCCCGGCGGGAAGGCTATCTTGGGAACCACCTCGTTCGGAAAGGACGTCTTGAGCCAGTTCCTCGCCGGCGCACGGCCGACGCTCATCGTCGGCCTGTTCGGCGGCGTCGGGACCGGCGTGTTGGGATTCCTCGTCGGGCTCACGAGCGGCTACTTCGGCGGCCGCGTCGACGAGATCCTGATGCGGCTGACCGACTTGACGTTCGCGTTGCCGTTCCTGCCGATGGCGCTCGTGATCCTCTCGTTCGTGACCCCGAGCGTCTGGCTGATCACCGCTGTGCTGGTCGTCTTCCTCTGGAAGATGCCCGCGCGGGTCATCCGCTCGGAAGTGATGACGGTCAAAGAGCGGACGTTCGTCAAGTCCGCCAGGGCGCGGGGCGCCGGCCACATGCGGACGATGTTCCTGCACGTCGCCCCGAACGTGCTGGGGATCGGCTTCCTCTACACCGCGTACGCCGTCGGCTGGTCGATCGTCGCCGGCGCGTCGCTCGCGTTCCTCGGCTTCGGCGACCCGACGACCACCTCCTGGGGCCGGATGCTCCAGCAGGTGTTCCGCTCGGGCGCCATCCGCGTCGCGTGGTGGTGGGTACTCCCGCCCGCGATCGGTATCGGTGCCGTCACGACGTCCGTCTTCCTGGTCGGGCGGGCGTTCGAGGAGATAGTCAACCCCGACCTACAAACGGAGCAAGAATGAGTCTGCTCGAAGTCGACGACGTGAAGATCACGTATCGGATGCCGAACAGGGACGTCCACGCCGTCAACAACGTCTCCTTCTCGATCGACGAGGGGGACAACTACGGACTCGTCGGCGAGTCCGGCTCCGGCAAGTCGACCGTCGCCAAGGCGGTCCTCGGACTCCTCGACGACAACGGGGAGATCCGCTCGGGAAGCATCCGGTTCGACGGTCGGGAGCTGATCGATCTCTCCGAGCGCGACTGGAGGTCGGTCCGCTGGGAGGAGATCTCGTACATCCCACAGAGCGCGATGGACTCGCTGGATCCGGTGATGACAGTCGGCGCACAGATCCGGCAGGCCATCCGCAAACACAGGAACGTCTCGAAAGCGACCGCGAACGAGCGCGTCGCCGAGGTGTTCGAGATGGTCGGGCTCGATCCCGCACGGACCGGCGACTACCCACACCAGTTCTCGGGCGGGATGCGCCAGCGCGTCACGATCGCGATGGCGCTCGCCCTGGACCCGGATCTCATCATCGCCGACGAGCCGACGACCGGTCTGGACGTGATCGTCCAGGACAAGATCATCGACAAGCTGCTGGAGATCCAAGAGAAGACGGGGAGTTCGCTCCTACTCATCACCCACGATGTGGGCGTGGTCGCCGAGACGTGCGACGAGGTGTCGGTCCTGTACGGCGGGAAAGTGATGGAGCAGGGCAACACTGACGAGGTGTTCCGGGCGCCGACGAACCCCTACTCGATGGGCCTGAAGAACGCCTTCCCGGAGGTCGACGAGTTCGACGAGCAGGCGATCTCGATCCCGGGGTCGCTGCCGGATCTCACCCGCGAGCCGACCGGCTGCGTGTTCCGTAACCGGTGTCCCTTCGCCACGGAGGAATGTGGGGAACGCCATCCCCCACTGGTCGAGACGGACGGGCAACTGTCGGCCTGTCACTACACGGACCGGGCCGACGAGATGCGGGAGCAGGCCAAAGACCCCGAGACGTGGGGGATAGAGCCCCGGGACGAAAGCGGGAGGACGGGCGACACCGGCGACGTCATCCTCGAAACCCGCGGGCTCGAGAAGTGGTTCGAGCAGCCACAGGGGATCCTCGACGACTTTCGCGGGAACGATCCCGACTACGTGAAGGCCGTCAACGATGTCGACCTCACCGTTCATGAGGGCGAGATCGTCGGCGTCGCCGGCGAGTCGGGATGTGGGAAATCGACCCTCGCGGAGGTGATCGCCGCGCTGCAGGAACGAACCGGCGGGGAGATCCACGTCGACGGCACCTCGGTCGACGAGCTGCTCGAGGAGAGCACGAAGAAGTTCCGCTCGCAGGTACAGTTCATCTTCCAGGACCCGTTCGACTCCCTCAACCCGCGCCAGCGGGTCGAGGCGGCCGTCTCCGAACCCCTGAAGATCCAGGGGGTCGACCGCGAAGCCATCGACCGCCGGGTCAGACAGACGGTCGAGGACGTCGGCCTGAAGCCGGCCGAGAAGTACCTCGACAAGCTGCCGGCGCAGCTGTCGGGCGGAGAGCGCCAGCGCGTCGCCATCGCGCAGGCGCTGGTACTCGAGCCGCGATTGCTCATCTGCGACGAGCCGGCGTCGATGCTCGACGTCTCCCTGAAGGCCAATATCCTCAACATTCTGCGGGAGATGGCCGACGAGCGGGACATCGGCATCATCTACATCTCCCACGACCTCGCGAGCCTCACCCAGATCGCCGACCGCCTCGCGGTGATGTACCTCGGGCGGATCGCGGAGCTCGGGGACACGGAGGACGTCGTTCGGACGCCCAAACACCCCTACACGGCGTCGCTCCTGGCCGCCTCACCCCGGACGGACCCGGACATCGACCGTCAGCGGGTGCTCTTGCCCGGCGAGCCGCCGAACCCGGTCGATCTGCCGAACGGGTGCAACTTCGCACCCCGGTGCCCGAAGGCGACCGAGGAGTGTCGCGGCGAGGAGCCGTCGCGGTCCGCGTTCGCCGACGACGGGCACGAGGCGGCCTGCTACTTCCCGGTCGACGACGTCGAGACGGAACTGCTGGAACGCTACGCCGAGGAACACGAGGACGAGATCTCGAACGCGATCGGCGAGGAGATGACGCTGTAGCCGACAGCAGTTCTCCTCGTTCGTATCCCGTTCACGTTCGACTCTTTTTTCACATTCGGCCGTTCTCGAAGTTAGCGATCGTCGTACGCTCCACGAACGACGAGGTCGGAGCAAAGAGACTGAATCGGGGCCGGACTGGACGGTACCGACGGTCGAGGGCGACCCTGTGAGTCGAAGACGGTCAGTCTCGAAGGGGACGCCGGCTATTCGTCCGTCCGGACCAGTACGTCGACGGCCATCGGTCCGTCCTCCGTGACCACGACCGGGTTGAGGTCGAGTTCGGCCACGGCGTCCACCGACGCCGCCAACTCCCCGACGTTCACCAGGAGGTCGACGACGGCGTCGACGGACAGCGCCTCCCCGCCCCGGCGGTCGGTCAACAGGTCCGCGAGCGCGGTTCCCTCGACGGCTCGCCGCGCGTCGACCGGCGAGAACGGCGGGACGAGTGCCGCGCTGTCGTCGAGCGCCTCCACCAGGACACCGCCGGGGCCGACGGTGACGACCGAGTCGAACACGTCGCCGGGGGTGACTCCCAGGATGGCCTCGACGCCGTCGTCCACCATCGGCTGGACTAATACGCCGGCTACGTCCGATTCGTCGACGTGTGCCAGCGCCGCCTCCCGCACGTCTCGGTACGCCTCACGGACCGCCTCCGGCGAGTCGAGGTCGAGCGCGACGGCGCCGGCGTCCGTCCGGTGGGGGAGCGCCGGCGAGTCCACCTTCAGGACGACCGGATAGCCGACGGCCTCGGCGGCCGCGACCGCCTCCTCGGGGTCGGTCGCGACGCGCGTCTCGACGACGGGGACGTCGAAGGCGTCCAGGAGGGGTTCCGCCTCGTCCCACGCGAGGACTCGCCCCCGAGGCACGTCGAGGTCGGGCGCGTCGAGATCCTCCGCGAGATCGCGCCTGGACGGCCGTCCGGCGACGCGGTCGCGGTCCGAAACGTACCGGGTCGTCGACGCGATCGCGTCCAGACACCGCCCCGGGTCCTCGTACACCGGCACGGACTCCCGGAGGCGTGCGTACGGCGGCGTCACGGTCGGGTCGTCCGGTTCCTTCCGCCCGGTCCAGAGGACGTACACCGGGTCGTCGGCACCCGCGACGATCTCCTCCAGATCCTCGGCGATGGTCTCGGCGCGCTCGTCGACCCCCGGGAGACCGATCGCGAAGAGGTAGGCGTCGAAGGCGTCGTCGGCCAGCAGCGCGTCGGCGATGTCCGGGAGCACCTCGGCGCCGTACCCGCGGATGTCCGCGGGATTATGGAAGCCGCCGAAGGTCAGCAGCTCGTCGATGTCCAGCAGCGTTCGTTCGGTCTCACCGTCGATGTCGGGCAACCCGAGGTCCCGTTCGTCCGCCATATCCGCCAGGAGGCTCGCGAGGCCGCCGCTGGTCGAGGCGATACAGAGTCGGTCGCCGTCGACGTGGTCGTAGGCGGTGTGGGCGGTCGCCCGCGAGAGCAGGTCGGGAATGTCGGGTACCCGCTGGACGCCGCTTTGATCGAACGCAGCCTGCCACGCGTCGTCGCCACCGGTGAGGGAGCCGGTGTGTGAGAGCGTCGCCGCCTCGGCGAGGTCGGACTGTCCGATCTTGACCGTCATGACCGGGGTACCGTCGCGGGTCGCCCGCTCGGCGACACGCATGAACCGCTCGGGGTCGTCGATCCCCTCGACGTAGGTACAGATCACGTCGACGGTGTCCCGCTCGGCGAGATAGGCGACGTAGTCTGTCAGCGTCAGGTCGGTCTCGTTGCCGGTCGAGACGATGTGGCTGAAATGGAGATCCCTGTCCGCCGCACGCTCGAAGAAGGTGGTGAACGCCAGCGCGCCTGACTGACTGACGAGGCCGATCCGACCGGGCTCCGGTTCGCGTGAACAGGTCGACGTGAGCGTCGCGCCCCTGGCCGACATCACGCCGATACAGTTCGGTCCGACGACGCGGATACCGGTGTCGGCGGCCGCCTCGGCGAGCTGCGCCTCCAAGTCGCGGCCCTCCTCGTCGGCCTCCGAGAACCCGGCGGTGAGGACGAGCGCGACCGGCACGCCCCGCTGGCCGGCGGACGCGACCACATCGACGACGTACTCTCGCGGGACGCTCACGACGGCGAGGTCGACCGTCTCGGGCACGTCGTCGATGTCGTCGTAACACTCCCGCCCCCAGACCTCGTCACGTCCGGGATTGACGGGGTACAACGTTCCGTCGAACCCGTATCCGAGGAGGTTGTCCACGAGGTTCCCGGAGTAAAACGAGTCGGGACTGGCGCCGACGACGGCGACCGAGTCCGGGTCGAACAGCGGACCCAGTTCCGGGACCGCGAGGTCGGCGCTCGATAGCGTCGGGTCGGTGTCTTCCATGGGGGTCGCTACTCCGGAGACCGGCCTGTACCTGCCCCCGAAGCGACGCCATAGTAATCATTCTTTATCAGGGATGGCACCGATCGGCCCACAACGAGATGGAGATCCGACACGTCGAGGCGGTTCCGTTACGTCGAGAGCTCGACGAGCGGTTCGCGAACGCACAGAAGTGGATCGACTCGCGCGAGTACTGTCTGGTTCGGATCGAGACCGCGGACGGCGCCGTCGGCTGGGGCGAGTGCTGGGGGCCGATAGCGGGAACGCGCGAACTGATCGACGACCGGATCGCGGCGGTTCTTCGGGGGCGGGACGCCGAACGCGTCGAGTCGGTCCACGGGGACCTCGTTCACGACCTCCGGTCGGCGTACCACTCGACGATTCCGGCGGGCGCCGTCAGCGGTGTCGACCTCGCGCTCTGGGACCTCCGCGGGAACGCGGCCGGGGCGTCGGCCGCGACGCTGCTCGGGGGGCGACGGCGCGACGCGGTCCCCGCGTACGCGACCGGACACTTCTGGCCGCCAGCCGACGAGTTCGAGACGGTCAGGGAGTCGGTCGTCTCGGAGGCGGAGTCCCACGTCGACGCCGGGTTCGGCGCACTCAAGATGAAGATCGGCATGCAGCGACACTTCGGCTGGGGGCCGGAGTACGACGTGGAACTCGTCCGCGCCGTCCGGGAGGCGGTGGGCGACGACGTCGCGTTGATGGCGGACGCGAACCACGCCTACGATCTCCCGGCGGCCCGCCGCGTGGCCGACGGCCTCGCGGATCTGGACGTCGAGTTCTTCGAGGAACCGCTCCCTCCCGACCGGATCGACGCGTACGCACGACTCGCCGAGGACAGCGACGTATCGATCGCCGGCGGGGAATGCTGGGCGTTCGCGCCCGAGTTCCGGCGCGTGGCGAACGCCGGCGCGGTCGACGTCCTCCAGCCGGACGTAACCAGCGCCGGCGGGCTCACCTCGTCGCGCCGGGCCGCCGAGATCGCCGACGCCGCCGGGCTGGCGACGTACCCGCACGTCTTCGGGAGCGCCGTCGCGCTCGCGGCGAGCCTGCAGTTGCTCGCGACGCTTCCGGGATCGCCGCGCCTGGAGTTCGACCGGACGCCGAACCCGATCCGCGAGGAACTCGCGGTCGACCCGATCCGCAACGAGGGGACCGAGGTGCCCGTGCCGGACGGACCCGGCCTCGGCATCGAGATCGACCCCGAGACCCTCGCGGAGTTCCGGGTCGACTGATCCACGAACGGGTCGTTCACGTCCCGGACGCCATCCCGGAGTGTCCGATGGCGGCGGCGACCCGTACCCGATAGCCGTCGATGCTCGCCGGCGTTCAAATAGGGGGGAGTGAACGGTCACCACGGCTTTTGTGCCGGCCAGTTCAGGTGTGAACGCATGCCACGCGAGATCGCGCCCGGTCTCCACTGGATCTACGAGGCCGGGCCGGACAGGACGGAGTCGTGGGACCTGGCGGACCGTGAGCCGGAATGGTACGAGGAAGGGCGGGAGGCGTACGTGCCCCAGTGTGCGTACCTCGTCGACGGCGGCGACGAGACGCTACTGTTCGACACGCTGTCGCCCGCGAGCACCGACGAGATCCTCGCGGCTATCGACGAGCTCGTCGGCGACCGCGGGCTCGACTACCTCGTCGTCTCCCACCCCGACGTCCCCCACGCGGGGAACGCGCTCGCGATCCTCGAGGAGCACCCGGAGACGACGCTCGTCGCTCCCGGCTACGGGAACGACCACGAACTCTACCGGCTCGACTACGGGGTCCACGTCACCGAGGGCGACGAGATCGACCTCGGGAACCGCACCGTCGAGTTCCACGAGGCGACGTTCCTCGACGCGCCCGTCTCGGTGTGGATGACCGAACGGGAGACGGGGACGCTGTTCCCGGTCGACTGGATGGGGTTCACGCACCTCGACGACGAGCGGCTGGTCTTCGTGGACGAACTCGACGGGGAGTTCGACAGCAGTCGGCTCGTCGAGTTTCACGGACGGGTGCTGTTCTGGTACCAGTACGTCGACGTCGAGAAGACGAACGCGGAGATCGACGCCCTGATCGAGAAGTTCGACCCGGAGATCGTCGCGCCGGCACACGGGCTCGTCATCCGCGAGGACGCCACCGACTACATGGAACTCATGAAGGACGTGACGCGCACGATCGACGAACAGGGCCGGGTGGGAACCCTCGGGTGAACGGATGACGGGACACACCTACACGAGCAAGCAGGTGAGCGCACACACCACCACGAGCGAGGAGACGAGCGCACACGCCAGCGCGGAGGGACACGCATGACGGTCCAGGTCACCCCCAGCGTCGAGTGGATCAACCAGTGTTACGAACACGAGGGGGACCACGAACACGTCTCGCTGTACCTCCTTCGCGCGCCGGAGGGGACGGTCCTCGTCGACTCGGGGTCGTTCTACCACCGCGAGGAGATCACCGCCGCCGTCGACGAGGCGACCGACGGCGACGGGCCGGACGCCATCGTCCTCTCACACTCGGATTATCCCCACGCGGCGAACGTCTCGCCGCTGGGCGGCGACACCGAGGACGTCGAACTCGTCGCCTCGTCGGCGTCGCCGGCCCAGCAGGGGCTCCCGGACGCCCGCAAGTGCGACATCGGCGGCTCGCTGACGATCGAGGGCCGGGAGTTCAGCTTCATCGACCCGCCGCTGGCCGACCGGTCGCACACGACGTGGATCTACGACCACGGCGACGGCGTCCTCTTCACCGCCGACGGGTTCGGGAACTACCACGACCCCGGGCGATGCGACTCCCTCTCTGACGACTTCCCGGAGTCGACCCCGACGGAACGGATCTACGAGTACCATCGCGACAACCTCGTCTGGCTCCGCTATGTCGCCCCGGAGAAAGTCGACCGGACGCTCGACGACATCTTCGCGTCGTACGACGTGAACGCCGTCGCGCCGATCCACGGTAACCCCATCGTGGGCGACGACCTCGACACGTATCGCGAGCGACTCCGCGATTCGATCGAGCGGATCGCCTCGGAGCACTCGGTCGCGTAGTCCGTCGATCTCGGGGTCGGTAGCGGTCGTCGCTACCGGATCCCGGCAGCCTCCGCCCGCCGGACGATCGTCCGAGCGCGCTCGACCAGCGGCGGGTCGATCATCTGCCCGTCCACGGTGAACACGCCGTCGCCCTCGTCGCTCGCCCGTTCCTGCCCGGCGAGCACCGTCTCGGCCCACTCGAGCTCGTCTTCCCCCGGCGTGAACGCCTCGTTGATGACGGCGATCTGGTCCGGGTGGATCGCGAGCTTCCCGTCGAAGCCGAGTTCGACGACGAACTCGGTCTGTTCGCGGAGTCCCTCCGTGTCACCGATGTCGGTGTGGACGGTGTCGAGCGCGTCGACGCCGGCGGCGGCCGCGGCGACGACCGTCCGCTGGCGGGCGTACAGCGACTCCGTTTTGTCGTCGGTCACGGTCGCACCGATATCGGCGGTGAAGTCCTGGTCGCCGTACGCGACGGCCGTGACGCCCGGTGCGGCCGCGATCTCGTTGGCGGCGATGACACCCGCCGCCGTCTCGATCAGCGGGACGATGCCGACGGCGTCCGCCCCGAGTTCCGTGAGTTGGTCACGGAGGGCCTCGACGGGCTCGGCGTCGTTCACTTTCGGGAGGAGGATACTGTCGGGGGGCCGTTCGGTCTCGCCGACGACTGCGGCGACATCGGCCGGTCCCGAAAGGTCGTACGGATTGATGCGGACGGCGACGTCCGGGGTCGGGTCGTCGAGGTCGTCGAGCATCGACCGGACGGTCGCCCGCGCCCCCTCCTTCGCGGCGGGCGCGACGGCGTCCTCCAGATCGAAGACGACCGTGTCCGCCCCGGTCTCGACGGCCTTCTTCAACATCTCACGGTCGTCCCCGGGCGAGTACAGCAGCGAGCGCTGAACCATGTCTGAGACTCACACCGTCGGTGGATAAGATCAATGGGCGGTTACGGGGAGTGACGTGGTCGAGTGTGAAGCACGGACGTCCGTCGCCCTCGACACGTGCCGTCCGGCGTAGTCGGGAGGTCGACCGCCGCGGGGGCGACCGATGTGAGTCGGTCGTGAGCGTGCGCGGCCCAGGGCACTCGACGAGTGCGACCGTTCACCCGGTCAGTCGTCGACGGACTCACTGACCCGTGCGGGCTCGTCCGGCTCCGATCGCTCCGCCGGCCGGAAACACGCGGCCGAGTGGTCCGGTTCCGTCCACTCGTCGAGTTCGGGCTCCGCGTCCAGACACTCGTCGGTTACCTTCGGACAGCGGGGGGCGAACCGGCACCCCTGCGGTTCCCCGACCGGGTCGGACGGGTTCCCGTCGAGGAACACGCGCTCGCGGCTGCCGCGCGGGTCCGTTTCGGGGACGGCCGAGAGTAGTGCCTCCGTGTAGGGGTGCTTCGGGTCGTTCACGACGCGCTCGGTCCGTCCCTGTTCGACGAACCGTCCGAGGTACATGATCGAGAGGCGATCGGCGATCTGGGTGAGGCTCGCGAGGTCGTGGGAGATGTACAACACGCCGATACCCCGCGTGTTCGCGAGCGTCCGAAGCAGGTTGAGCACCTCCGCCTGAAGCGAGACGTCGAGCATCGACGCCGGCTCGTCGCAGATGAAGAAGTCCGGGTCGATAACGAGCGCACGGGCGATCGCGACACGCTGTCGCTGCCCGCCGGACAGCTCGTTCGGATACTTCTCGAGATAGTTCTCGGCGGGCGCCATCCCGACCTGCTCGAGCGCCTCCCGGACGGCCTCGGGTTTCTCGTCCGTCCGGTAGTCGTGAATCGTCAGGGGCTCCTTGACCAACTGTTCGACGGTCAGCCGCGGGTTCAGCGAGTCGTACGGGTTCTGGAAGACGATCTGGACCCGTTGCCGGAACGACTGGAGGTTCCCGTCCTGATAGTACTCGTGTGAGCGACCGTCGAACTCGAACCCGCCGTCCGTCGGATCCTCCAGAAGCGCGAGCGTTTGGCCGAGCGTCGTCTTCCCACAGCCCGACTCGCCGACGACGCCCAGGATCTCTCCACGTGCGACGGACAACGAAACGCCGTCGACGGCGCGAACGTGCGATCCGCCGTCCCTGAGCACCTCGTTGAGGATCTCGCCGCGCTGTTCGTACCACCGGCGGACGCTGTTCGAGATGCCGGTTACCGTCGGCGAGAGGCCGTCGATGGGGAAGCGCCCCAACAGCGACTCCGAACGCTCGTACCACTTGCAGAGGTCGGTGACTTCGAGCAACACCTCACCGTCACGGGATCGTGACCCTTCCGTGGCGCCGCCCCACCTGGAGGCGTCGTCGGCCTCCTGGCGTATCCGTGCGGCTCGATCCGCGTTGTGGCAGGCGACTCGCTGGTTCCGGTACGGGATCGTCTCCACGTCCGGTTCCGTCGTCGCACACTCCTCGCTCGAGAACGGACAGCGCGGCTCGAAGACACAGCCCGTCGGCTCGGTGCCGAGGCTCGGCGGCTTTCCCGGGACGGAGACGAGGTCGTCGGCGTCGTCGTCGAGCGCCGGAAACGCGTTCTTCAACCCCATCGTGTACGGGTTCGTGGGGTTGAGCAGGAGGTTCTCCACGCGGCCCTGCTCCATGATCTTCCCGCCGTACATGACCGACATCTCGTCGCAGGTCTCGGCGATGACGCTCAAGTCGTGCGTGATCAACAGGAGCGAGCTGTCGGTCTCTTCCTGTATCTGGAGGATGTTGTCGATGATCTTGTCCTGGACCACCACGTCCAGGCCCGTCGTTGGTTCGTCCGCGATGATGAGCTTCGGATCGAGCGCGAGCGCCATCGCGATGACGACACGTTGGCGCATCCCGCCCGAGAACTGGTGGGGATAGTCGTCGACCCGGTCGGGGTCCAGCCCGACCATCTCGAACAGTTCGCGTGCGCGCCGACGGGCGTTGCGTTCCGAGAGCTCCCGGTGTGTCTGGATCGCCTGCCTGATCTGTGCGCCGGCCGTCATCACCGGGTCGAGCGCGTCGATGGCCGTCTGTGGAATGAACGCGATCTCCTCCCAGAGTAGATCCTGCCGCTCCGACGGCGTCAGCGAGCGCAGGTCCCGTCCCTCGAACTCGATGGCTCCCGACTCGATCTCCGCGTGGTCCGGCAACAGCCCCAGGATGGCCTTCGCGGTCGTGGACTTTCCCGAGGCCGACTCACCCGAGAGCGCGTAGTTGATACCGTCGTCGATACCGAACGAAATGCCGTTCACGCTGTGGAGCGGCCCCTCACGCGTGTCGTACCGAACCGATAGGTCGTCGACATCGAGGAGCGTCATCGTCGTCCGGGCACCGACGACGTACGGAGGTCGATCATACCGATCCGAGCGGTATCGAGATACCTCGGAGACGAACCGATTCGTTCCCGCCGATTCATCCTGACACAGCGTAGCATGACACATGTTAAGAACCCTCGGATAGCACTGAGACTCGACACGACAGGAGGGCGCTCGTCTCGTCGGCTATCCGTCACGCGTCGGGAGAGATCATCGGTCGCTCCAGCCAGAACCAGAGTAATGCTATCCACCGGACACGACGTCCGAGAGCGCACGTGGTGACCGCGGAGATCCGATCGCTAGTCGGCCGGATCGGCCGCTTCGACGCGATCGTGCTCACCTCCGGACTGTGGTTCCTGAGCAAGTTCGTTCGCTTCGCGTTCCCGCCGTTGTTCGAACGACTCGGCCGCGTGTACGGCGTGTCGCCGGCGGTCCTCGGTGGGGCGTTCAGCGGGCTGCTCATGGTCTACGCGGCGATGCAGTTCCCGTCGGGACTCATCGCCGACAGGGTTAGTTCCGTCGCCGTCATCGGCGGGGGGACCGTACTCGCGGCGGTCGGGGCGCTCGCGCTGGCGGTCGACAGTCCGCTGGTCGTCCTCGTCGGGGCCATGCTGACGATCGGCGCCGGTACCGGCCCGGTCAAGACGGTCGGCATCCGGGTGCTCTCGCGGACGTATCCGCGACAGACCGGGCGTGCCCTCGGCGTGTTCGACACGTTCGGGACCCTCGGCGGCGCGGCGGCGCCCGCCGCAGTCGTGCTCTTCGCGAACGCGCCCGGGGTGGTCGGTGCCGGCTGGCGAACGACCTTCCTCGTCGCCGGGATCGTCGGGATCTGCGTTACGGTCGGGTTCGTCGCCCGGGTTCCCCGACGGCTTCCGGACTTCGAGACGGACCGGGACGACACCGAGACCACCGTCCCGATCCGCGAGTACGGAGCGCTGTTTCGGGAGTGGCGCTTCTCCGTGTTCGTCCTCGTCACGACCCTGTTCTCGTTCGCCTACAACGCCACGCTCGCGTTCCTCCCGTTGTATTTCACGCGGGAGGCCGGCCTCACGACCACCACAGCGAGCCTGCTGTTCAGCGTCCTGTTCGCGGTGAGCCTCGTTCAGTTGCTCACCGGGGAGATAAGCGATCGAACGGGGGCGCTCCCGCTCGTCGCGCTCACTGTCGGGCTGGCGACGGCGGGGCTCGGAGCGATACTCCTCCTCTCGGACGCCGCCGGTCCCCTCATGCTGGGTGGGGCAGTCGTGTGTCTCGGACTCGGCGCACACGGCTACCGTCCAGTTCGGGGGGCGTACCTCATGTCGGTCATTCCGACCTCCGTCGCCGGCGGGAGCCTCGGCGCGGTACGAACGATTCAGATGGTCGCCGGGGCGTCCTCCCCCGCCCTCGTCGGCGTCGTCTCGGAGACGGCCGGACTTCGGCCGGCGTTCTGGATCCTCACCGCCGCGCTGCTCGTCGCGACGGGCCTGTCAGTCCTCCTGTGGGTGTTCGACTCCGCCTGACCGCGCGCTCCGACGACTCGGCCGATCGGTACTTTACGCCTCGGGTGTCGTCTGTCTCGTATGTACGGGCGCGAGCGGTTGGCGGAGACGATCGCCGGATCGGAGATCACGGTCGTTCCGGGCGTATACGACGGTATCAGTGCGCGACTCGTCGAGCGACAGGGCTTCGAGAGCGGGTTCCTCTCCGGTGCCGGGGTCTCCAACAGTCGCCTCGCACAGCCGGACGTCGGCTTCCTCACGCTGCCGGACATCGCCGATCAGTCGCGCGAGATCGCGGACGCGGTCGAGATCCCGATCTGGGTCGACGCCGACACCGGCTACGGGAACGCGGTTTCCGTCCATCGCACGATCCGGCGGCTGGCCGACGCGGGGGCGGCCGCGGTCATGATCGAGGACCAGGAGTGGCCCAAGCGGTGCGGCCACATGGCCGGCAAGTCCGTCGTCGGGTTCGAGGAGGCCGTCGCGAAGATCGAGGCGGCCGCGGACGCACGCGATTCGCACGCCCCGGACATGCTCCTGAAGGCGCGGACCGACGCGACCGAGCCGGACGGGCTCGACGAGGCGATCCGGCGGCTGAACGCGTTCGCCGACGCCGGCGCCGACGTCGTCTTCGCGGACGCGCTGCGCTCGGCGGACGACATCCGTCGCGTCGCCGACGAGGTCGAGGCACCGCTCTCGGTCAACATGGGGTTCGGCGTCCGGAGCCGACCGACCACGCCGCTGATCCCGGCCGCACGCCTCGACGAAATGGGGGTCGATGTCGTCATCTACCCGCGGCTCATCACCGCCGCGGCGACCGCGGGGATGAAACGCGGGCTGGAGGAGCTCGCGACGGCCGTGGAGACGGACGAGGAGTACGAGGCGCCCGACGCCGTCGTCGACTGGGACTACTACACCGACCTCGTCGGGAAGCCGGCGGTCGACGACCTCGAGGAGCGGTTCGCGACCGACGACGACTGACCCCCCGCTCGGGGAGCGCGATGGACGGATCCCCGGTGACGGCGACGTGTGGCGTGAATCCCCCCACGACACAACACCTACGCCGGAGGAACACGAGCCCGACGGCATGGTCGACCAATCGATCCAGGGATCCGTTCGGGGGACCCTGATTCGCGGCGGAACGAGCCGGGGACTGTACGTGACACCCGAGCAGTTGCCGCCGGCCGGCGAGCTACGGGACGAGATCCTCATCGAGCTCTTCGGAACCCCGGACCCGCTACAAATCGACGGCATCGGTGGAGGAAACTCCCACACGAGCAAGGTGATGATCGTCGACGAGGCGGACCGGCCGGACGCCGACATCGAATACACGTTCGGGCAGGTCGGGATCGACAACGCGACCGTCGATTGGTCGGGGAACTGTGGGAACCTGACGAGCGGTATCGGCGTGTTCGCCGCGGCGACCGGACTCGTCGACGCTCGTGACCCGGAGACGGAACTGGTCCTCTACAACACGAACACGGACACGTATATCGACCAGGTCGTCCCGATCGCCGACGGGGAACCGGCGGTACACGGCGAGTACCACGTCGACGGGATCCCGGGGACCGGTGCCCGGATCGACTCGTACTTCCGGGACCCGGGCGGCTCGGTCACCGGCCGGACGTTGCCGACCGGTGCGGCCCGTGAGACACTCTCGGTCGCCGGCGAGGACTACACCGTCTCGATCGTCGATATCGCGAACCCCAACGTGTTCCTCCGTGCCCGTGACCTCGGGCTCGAGGGAACGGAGCTCCCCGACACGCTGAACGACCCGGACCTCCTCGACCGACTCGAACTCCTCAGAGGGGCAGCCTGCGAACGCCTCGGTCTCGTCGATGACCGGCGCGACGCCGTCGACGACTGCCCGGCGATCCCCCAGATCGCGGTGGTCTCCGAACCGCAATCGTTCGGAACCGCCTCGGGCGAACGTGTCAACGACGACGACCTCGATATCACGTCCCGGATCGTGACGACCCAGACACCCCACCACTCGTACGCGACGACCGGCGCCATGTGTCTCGCCGCTGCGACCCAGCTCGATGGCACGATCCCGGCGGAGTTCGCTCGGGACGCCGGGGGCCCCAACGTGGTCATCGGCCACCCCCAGGGGACGATCACGATCGGTGTCGAGGGATCGACGCGTGACGGGGGAACGACGGTCGACCGGGTCCGCGTCGGTCGCACCGCCCGACTGCTCTTTGACGGACACGTATACTACCGCAACAGCACGGTGTGAGTAGAGTACGACTGGCTCGACGGTGCCTCGTATGCTTATTATCGTATATATACAAGTATCTTTTAATTATCTTACTCCGCATATCTAATTATGGATATCCATCGATTCGTCCCGTTAGCGTTGGCTATCGCTGGGTTTGCAGCCATCGGTGTCGGCGTCTATCAGGGGTTAGTCCACGTCGCTCCGGGATACGAGGGGACCATTATGTCCGGCTGGGATGGAAGCCTGAATCACGAAGAGGTACTGCTCGTGCAGTTAGGGGCGCTTAGTGTCGGAAGCGTGGTCGCAGGACTTCGGTGGAAACGCCTGTCGCACCTCTCTTTCGTCATGGGCGGCATCGTTCTGTTCTACGCAGTTCGGGCGGTATTCAATCTGGTTCAGTCCCCACGGCCGCTCTACCGAGAGTTCCCTGTGCAGGGCGCCGGGTTCGATGGCGATACCGTCATGTTGGTTCTCGGTGCAGAACCGTTTCTGCTTGCAGCAGGCGGTCTATTTCTCATGGCCGCGGGGCTCGCGTCGTTCACGTCTCGGCTATATCCCGGGGGCGGTGTGGTGGCGATACTTCGACCGTCGCGGGTTTCAACTGAAGCGGTAGCGTCAGTCAGCTCCGGGCCTACCCGCTTCGCACTGATTGTTTGATCAGGTCGAATTATACACCACCATGGCAGTGGTTTGGAGTGCCGAGGTTCTGTGTCATCCGTGGGACCGGACTGAACCATCATCCTCGGCATTTTCGTCGAATCGGCGATCTCGTCGTCGGCCGTAGGTGCACTCGCCGGCGATTCCCTCTGGGCCGATGCTGACACCTGCAGCAATCAGGTCGCTGTTTCGGGTTGCCTGAAGATGTCTGCTAGGGGCCCCACAACAGTGACCCCAGCAACGTCCACAGGCAATTCTGAACAGAATCTATTCCACTCGAAACGAACGTATTGGAATACCCGGCGCAAGGTGATTCAGCGACACCCACGGATCCCATAACACCAGATTCCACAGACTCATCGGTAGAATTCCACAGGCGAATATGGCCTGTGGAAGGCCTCTACCACCCATTTACTGTCTCAAGACACAGTCGGCCAAATAGTTCCAGTCTGGTTCTGAAGTCTCTCCACAGGATGGTGAACCAATCAAAGGCTCAGTAGGTGGATGTTGAATCGAGCCGGACGGATCACGGTTTGACACAGGGTCCGCAAGAGGAGAATAGAATACCAATACACCAGTCAGTAGCAAACGAGCCCACCCCCAACGGAAGCGACGCGCGGTGGGCCACACGCGACGACGCCACGGCCGCGAGGCCGACCGGTTCACACACAGTCCCGGCTGATGTGACATCGGCGAAGACGACACACCTGTTCGCTGCGTTCTGAGAGGGTGACAAGCCATCGCAGAGAATGGAGTTTCCAGCAGAAGAGAGCAGAGGTTGGTGCCCCGCCACGTCAGTTCTGCGGTGAGGGATGTCGGAGGCGGCGAGCCGACAGAGAAGAACTCACATAACCGGTGATTGCACCAGTGAGCCGGTGTGTGACTCTGTGGAAGCCTTGGCTAGCTGTATCTGGTGCAACAGTGATCCCTAGTCGTGGGCGTGAGCATGCTGCTTGGACTTGGAGAACCTGTTGGACCCCGTTTCGGTGGCGTGGCCGGTTTTGACGGCGACTCATCCGACTGCATGCTTCCCTATGAGTGGGTTCGACCTTGTGTCACGCCGAGCGGTAGCAGCGATCGCCTCGGCTTCTGGTCGGTCGTCGGAACCACAACGGGCTGGAACCGCTGGAGACGACCACGTCCGTATTGACACACGACATCGGCTGGTGATGCACCAGAACACTCAGTTGACAGGGAATGGTCCCTGAGCGCAATCTGTCCGTCACAGCAAGGCTATGAGGAACATCGGCGAGGCAGATGTGCGCCCGACTGTACCACGACAGACTGCAATCACCGCACCGAACACTGGTTCACCCACTGTCGATGCGAGGCCCACGGGCTGCACCGACTGTCGCCACACATCAGCGGTAAATCGCAGATCTACCGTTCCACAGACTCTCTGTCCCAAATACACGGCTGTGGCTCTGTGAACGGACGCTGATTTCGACCGAATCGGGCCGAGCATGTGGAACAGATAGTCTAACCGGACGTGGGACGTGATCACTGCCAAGACGCGTCACATCGCTGTCCTCCGCTTCCGTCGGTGCTCCGGCGGAAGCGATGTGCGGGGCCCCTGGCCCCCGTGTCGCGTCTGTGGCTGTCTGTACTGTATTGTTCTTTGCTTGGATTCTCTCTTCCCTATTGCGGAGCGTCATGCAGCCTGTGGACGGGCGATCCTTGGCGTAGAGCCTCTCACAATCGGCGATTGTCCCCTCACGTAGCTGTGGAGTAGAAACGAAGGGGTGGGGATCGGTGATCCACCCTTCGGGTGGCTGCCGGAGCGACCTGGACAGCTGCGTCGACAGTGATCAGCTCGCGAGGAATCCCCGACTTATCAGTCCTACAGACATTCAATATCAGCAAGAAAACCGTCTGACTCCGGTACATTCTTGCGAGAAATTCCCATGCACGTATCAAATAAACGGACTAGTTCTTATATACTATGATTCTCAACATCGAAATCGCTGGCAGAAATGAAAGAAGACAACGCATCTCGGCCTGACGTATCGGCGCGAGCACACTCACTGATCGATCGGCTATCGGATGAGGTGATCGCGAGCAAGTTCGGCGAGGAGTTGCACCACGGCGTCCCGGGCCGGTCACTGTTCACCCGGGCGCTCGAGCGGCTCACAGCGGTCTGTGGAATTGTCACTGAACCGGTTCGAGATGAACTGCGGACGAAGAACCGGTGGGTCGGGGTTATCACCATCCCGATTGCAATTAGCATCGTCGTCGCGGTTGTGGGCGCAGTGTGGGCGTTCGTCGACCCCACAAGCCCAATACAGTATCTGCCTGGAACGCTCCACCCGCTCATCAGAAGCGCACTCTGGACATTCCCGCTGTTCGGGGGGCGGGTGATCGGCGTCTTGGCGGTTGTGACAGTGCTGTTCGTGATAGGGGGCATCATTGTGCTCATCCCATCGATGACTCGGGGGATGACGTCCGAGTCAACCGCCCGGAGCACAGTAGTCAAAACGGACTCAGGGGTTGAAGCGACCATCGGCGCTGACGGCGACATCGATGTCGATGCGGTCGTCGACAAAAGTCTGGGTCGCGATGTAGACAGTGGTCCCTCGACACATGCAACGCTGCATGCGGCCGCGACTGACGCCTGTGGGAAGGCCTCGGACACCCTGACGCTGTGTACTGGGTATATTACGGTCGCAGCGGAGAGCCCGGGATCGATCATCGTCCCCGAAGCAACCTCGCAGGATGACCTGAACCAAATCCCCGGCGAGCGGCTGGTACGGACACTTCGGCGATCGAGCGTCCCGTATGCCGGCGTTGAGTTCCGCCTCGTGCCTGTCGACATTCCGTTGTTCCGCCTCAGGCAGTTGGAGAAGCGAGACAGTGCCCATCCGGAAACATCGGATATCGTGGAGCACGCTGAGACTGCGACCGGGCAGTTCCAGGCGACGGCTGTCGGCTTCACTGTCGGTCACAAATCCGCTGGAACCGATGCACTCACCTCTGCCTTGGGCGATATCAAGGCCTACATCGACCGAACGCCTGGATTGAAAGCGACGATCCACATCAACAGCCAGTCTGTGGGGTCGGCTCGCCGGTCACCGCCGGCGGTGCTCAGTCCGAACTGTGTCTGGGACGGGTCCAGATCGATCGTCAAGCAGGATATCTCGCTGCCGGGCCCGTTCGGGAACCCGCTTCGCGAGAAGCGGACGCCGATCGTCCTCCCGGGAGGCGTGATCGACTTCGTTGCCTCGGAGACGGACGCAAATGCGGGGGCTCTCGGCCAGACCGACCGTGAGTCCCAGTTCTCGAACGACGATGACGACCTTGATGATATGTTCAAGGGTGACGATTAGTGGGGTTCACGATCGGCCAGATCGAGAAGCGACGGGGTGACGGACTACGCCCCGTCGAGATCCCCGTGGAGTGTCTGCCGTTTCACACGCTGGTGTGTGGCAAGACCAACACCGGCAAGTCAGTCCTCGGTGAGGCGCTGTTCGCCTCGGCACACCAGGAACTGGCGGGGCCACGGATCCTCATCGATGGCAAAGGCGACGGAATGAGCGAACGGATCATTCGGTCGCTGGTTGCCCGCGGAGAGGATCTCGACTCTGTCGTGTACATTCCCGTCGGCGAGGTGTTGCCCGCGCTGTCGTTTTTCGACATCCGCGCGGATCTCGACGCGGGGATCGAGCGGTCGCGAGCCATCGAGAACCGGGCTGACCGGTATCTGGAGGTGATCCGGTATCTCGTCGGCGACGGCGAGTTCGGCAAGCGAACAGAGACGACCATTCGGGCGTTGATCCGTGCGGCCTTCGATCCGGCACACGGGAGTGAGACGTTTCGCCACAGCGCCTTGCTCGAGGAAGCGCGTGCCATCCAACACGGCGATTCGGTGCCGGCCGTCTCCAGCGACCGGGCCGCCCGCGTGTTGGAGGGGCTCGCCCAAGAGCGTGAAGACCTCCGGAGTGCGACCATGGCTGGCGTCGTGACCAGTCTGGAGCGTGTCTCCGGGCAGGCTGATCTCGCGGCGATCTTCAATCACGTCGCTACCGACGAGTCCACGCCGCAGTTCACCTTTGAGGAGGTGCTGGATTCGGATGTGACCGTCCTGTTCGATCTGGGCGGGATCGCGGGCGCTGCCCAACGGGCAATCGCGATCGTCGTGTTGGCGTCGCTGTGGTTCGCGTTGCAACGCCGGAGCTCGCGACTCCCCTTCGACGTGACGCCGGGGCACGTGCTCGTGCACATCGAAGAGGTGGCCAACATCGCGTTGACACCGCTGTTGTCGGAGATGTTCTCGGAGGGCCGCGGCTACGGGCTGTCGCTCGTTGCCTCGATGCAGTTCCCCGGCCAGGCCAAACACGACTCGCATGCACCTGACCGGCTCTATCGCGAACTGGTGACGGAATCACACGCGTTTATCGCCGGGCAGATTCCCGACGATCCCGTGTTGGCGAGTCAGTTGTCGGTCCGAAGCATGTCGCCCGCCGAGACACAGCAGGTGTTGAGTGCGCTGCCACAGGGGCGGTGGCTGTTTCGGCCACCGCCCGAGACGTTCGACGGGCGTTCGGCGACGACGGTGCCGATCCGGTCGCCGGAGTTGCCTGCGGGGTATCCCGACAGTGCGCGGCCCTTGTCGGCTGACGAGCGTCGGGAACTTGATGCAACATTGGAGGAACTCATCGAGCGGACACGCCAGGAGTGCGGGATCCACCCGAACGCATACGAACACGTCACTGTCGCGGACGCCTCCGAGCCGTCGGAGACGCCGTCGGTTATCCAGACAGGGACGACACTGCCGGTGACATCGGTGTTGCCCGACTGTGTTTCGTATGCCGACTCCCACCACGCGATCGCCTGTGAGCACCCCTCGTGTTCGCGGCTATACGACCCGTCGTATACTGGGTTGTTGGAGGCCGTGCGGTGTCACCACTCCCTGGCTGACATTGCGCCGGAGTCGATCCCGACGATCGAGGCACGGCTGAAGCTGTCGGCCGAGGAGGTCGCAGCGGCGCATGTCTCCATCCGTGGGATGGTGTTCCTCCAGGTCGTCCTCAATGCGACCCGGGGTGTCTACTCGCCTGCGGAGTACGACCTCGTGCACGACTCGATGGTCGAGTTGCGCAAGTACTGTGGGCTCTCTCGTGACGAGCTCGATGAGTTGCTGGATGCGGGCCTGGTGAAGCGAGACGACGGCCTACGTGCGACGTTGTACACCGTGACTCGCGAGGGTCGCGCGCTGTTGAACGAGCACAATCGCGAGGGGATCGATCATGGCGACGGCTACGGCGACCTCGAGGAGACTGCCACCCACCGGGCGTTAGTCGAGGCGCTGCGTCGCTATATTGTGACGGAGTACAAGCACAGTGAGGAGTCACCAGTCGAGCGGGTGATCCCGTATTATGAACCGCCAGAGGTGGCGTTTCGTGTCGATGTCGCCGGCGTTGATGGTGATGGAACCGTCGTCGTCGCTGGCGAAGGCGAACGCAAGAACAACGACGCTGCGGAGGCCGCTCCGCGTGACTTCGACAAGATGGCCGAGTTGGGAGCCTCAGAGGTGTTGTGGGCGGCCGTCACCCGGAAGGCTGCCCATCAAGCAATTATCGGACCGCTCTCTGACCCGGCAGACGGGGAGCCACGAATCGAGAGTTCGTATAGTCAACGAACGCCGATGCGTGACGTGAACGATGCGATCGACTGCGCCGGACTGACCGAGGTGTTCACCATGAAGCATCTGCGGGATGCGCTTGGTGAACCAAGTCTGGCGTAGCGTCAGTCCGGGGAGAGTATTTTTTGTGGGATGTGCGGAGAACTGGAGACGTTCTTGATTCTACGTAACACGCCCGAACAGCGCCGATTCGATGACTGAAACGGCTGTACTGTCCGGTTCGATCGGCTCAAATACGGCTACTCTCCCGTGACCGACTCGCACTGTCGCTGGACCACGGCGACGCGTATCTGGTCGAAGGGCTGTGCGTTGCAGGTGACCAACGTTGGAGTGAGCACCTGAGAGCCCTGAGGCAAACAGCAGATAGAAATCGAGATTTCTGAAACTATGATTTCCAAAATCGGGAGTTCTATTTGAATGGGGATAGTATCGGAGGTATGGAGCAATTCATTGATCGAGATGTCGAACTCGATCAACTCACGGACTGCTACGAGTCCGAGACTGCAGACTTCGTCGTCATCTATGGTCGTCGTCGCCTCGGCAAAAGCGAGCTCGTTCGCCAGTCTATCATTGATCGGGATGACGCTGTCTACTACCAGGCCGTCGAGTCCACGGCACAGAACCAACTCGAACAGTTTGTCGACACCGCCACTGCACAGTTCCCATCGTTGCAGAACGTCCGCCGCGACTGGGAGGTACTTCTCGACACACTCGGCGACCAAGACGCCGTCGTCGTTATCGACGAGTTTCCGTTCCTTATCGGGGAGGACGAATCGCTCCCGTCACGGATCCAGCGAGTCTGGGACTTGGAGCTACAGGAGACTGGGATGACGCTCGTGCTCGTCGGCTCATCGATCAGTGTCATGGAGGATAAGGTGCTCTCGGGAAGCGCACCCCTGTACGGCCGGCGGACCGCGACGATCGATCTCAAGCCCCTCGATGTACCCGACGCGCGCCAGTTCTTCCCAGAGTACGATCCGGAGACAGCCATCACGGCATGGTCGATCTACGGCGGCACTCCCTACTACCTCCAGACCATCGATCCTGATCAGTCGCTTGGAACGAACGTCCAGCAGGGGATCCTCTCGGAGCGCGGGCTCCTATACTCCGAACCCGAGTTCCTGCTCCGAACCGAACTCCGACAGCCGAATACGTACTTCAGCATCCTCCGAGCGCTCGCCCACGGGCGACGCACCCCGAACGAAATCGCCGGTATGGCCGGCGTGGAGTCAGGGTCGCTCAGCACGTACCTCCAGAAACTCCGCCGCCTCCGTCTCGTCGAACGCCACATCCCCGTAACGGAATCACCGACGGCGTCGAAACGCGGCCGGTATCGTATCGCTGCGCCGCTGTTTCGATTTTGGTTCCGATTCGTCTACGGGAACCAGGACCAGCTTCGGATGCTCGAGGACGATGCGTACGACGAACTCGTCGAACCTGACCTAGCGGATTACGTGAGCCCGCTGTTCGAACGGCTTTGCCAGCGAGCGCTCCCAGACCTCATCGTTCGGCAATTCCGTGACCTCGGACAGTGGTGGTTCAAGGAACACGAACTGGATGTCCTCGGCCTCACCAGCGATGGCCTCGTCGCTGGCGAGTGTAAATTCACATCCCAACCCGTAAGCGAAGGCGTCCTCGCCGACCTCGAGCGAACAGTGTCGGAAGTCCGATGGTCAGAAGAGCCGGCAGACGGGGAGACGCTGTACGTCTTGTTCAGCCGCTCCGGGTACACTGACGACCTCCAACACACCGCTGACAGACGAGCTGACGTCCGGCTTTTCGAATTGTCTGACCTGCTGACTACTGAGACGAACGCATAGCAGGGGCTGTCGGTCACCATCAGGAACCCATCTACAGACGGAACAGGCCGAGTGCCTCGGGGCTTGACCCCGAGGCAGTTCACCAGGGCTTTCTGAACGGAGGACTTTCAGTGGTATCTTTTCGCCCTCGAGTGCGTCCATCGTGTGTTGCAAAATACCGAAATGATTTATATATCGATTCGCTAGTATGCAATAGCATGCTCACAGCAGGTGAAGTTCGCGCCCTCAGTGCTCTCCATGGTGAGCAAACGCTCTCTGAACTCGCAACGAATCTCGATCGAAGTCTCAGCTACACCTCTGAACTGCTTCAACGGCTCGAACGGGCTGGTCTCGTCGAGACACGCCGAAAGGGGAAAACAAAGCAACTCCGGCTGTCGGACGCAAAGGCACTCGAGGTACTCACGGACCTCACGCAGCAGTATTCACACATTGACTGGCCGGAACTGTTGTCTGGTGCAACCCTCCGTGTGTGCTACTATCTCGACATCCCACGGACCGTGACCGACCTCGCATGCCATGCCGACGTCCACAGAAGCACCGTCCACCGTGCACTAGCCCCGCTTCAACATCGCGGAATCGTCTACCAAACTGACGACGGAGCGTATGTACTGAATGACGGCTTCGAACAGCTGAGCGTACTCGCTCGTGAGTTGGCCCATCACACTCACCGCAACACTGTCGAAGAACAGACCCACACGTACACCATTCTGTGGGAGTCTCTCGATGAATTCCTTGTCCAGACGACGACTGAGATCGCCCAGGAACAGTTCCTTCCGACAGGTCCAGACCAATTCCAGCGATATGGCCTCCCGCTGTTGGCACGTGAACGTCGATACTACTTCTACTCGGAGTCGACGAATGAGCTCTCGCCGGAGACATTGTGCTGTCACATGCTCGTGATCGATTCGGGTACACGGGCGCAGTCGTACTGCCTGCTCTTGCTCAGTCAGGTCGACATCGACCGCGACAAACTCCGGGCCCAAGCCGCCACGTACGGCGTCGACGACGCCGTCGAGGAACTATGCACATATCTCGACACCAGCGGTGACCAGCGGACGTCCCGGCTACCTGAGTGGGAGGACTTCCAGGAACTGGCAGACGAATACGAGGTGACCGTATGAGAGCGAGGTTCGATCGCTCATACATTCGCTCAGAACTCGAGCGTATCGGCACGCAGCTGGACAACCCACTCACCGTCTTCATGATTGGCGGAGGGTCGATGGCGTTTCGTGAACTCAAAGAAACCACAAAAGACATCGACCTCATCGTCTCCTCTGGCAATGATCTGAGTCAGCTCCAAGCGGTGCTCCTCGAACTGGGATACGATATCGTCAGGGAACCGAACGAAGAGTATGAAGAACTCGGTGCCCAACGAATCCTCGAGAACGATGATGGGTGTCGTATCGACGTATTCAACCAGCAGGTGATTGGCAAACTGATTCTTTCTCAAGGTATTCGTGAGCGGAGCGAACGGTATCTCAACCCAGGTAACCTGGTGGTCCAGCTCGTAGGTCCAGAAGACATCTTCTTGTTCAAAGCAGTCGCCGGTCGGGTGAACGACATCGAGGATATGTTTTCGTTGATGCAGACCGGGCTCGAGTTCGACGTCGTCGAAGCAGAACTCAAAACGCAGGTTGATCTATTAAATCAAGAGCTCTTCGTGACGTACGTGAACGAGGCGCTGACTGATCTTTCCGAGCAACACAATGTAACGACGCCATTGCACGAGCCCGTTGCGGAGATCACCGAGCGCGTCTATGAGGAACTCGAAATGCTGCACGCGCTTGACGAACCGAAATCAGTGGGTGACCTGCAACAAGAACTTCACTGGCCTGCAGCGGACGTACAGGAGGTTGTGAGGCGACTGAAAGAGAAAGACACAGTCACGATAACGGATGGACGGGTAGAACGGAACTCAATGACGATTTAATGGAATTAGGTGCTAAGTCCCCTTCCTCAAGCAGCAACGCAGGGAGCGAAGCGACCGAGTAGCGCAGTAGGGAGGGGATACAGCGCCGCACGATTCTCAAACACGTCCACCGCTCGACTCACAGGCCCACCGCTACCTTTATGTCTATCCATAGTATATACATCGGTGATGGATAGGTTTGAAATCGAAGGCCAAGAAGTCCTCGACGGAACCGCAAAACCGTCGGGGAACAGTGCCCACGTCATTGTCCCCAAACGCTGGCGCGGAGCCGACGTGAAAGTCGTGCGAGTCTCCGAACCCGACTCAAACGAATAGTCCATGCACTACAACTACAAGTATCGACTCGACCCGTCAGACACCCTCACCGAGACACTTCTACACCAAGTCGATACTTGTAGACAACTGTACAACCACATCCTCTACCTGCTCAACGAGGCAGACGACATTCCTGCTCGCTACGAGGTTCAGGGACGGCTTCCCGACCTCAAATCGTGGTGGGACGACCTCGGAGATGTTCACTCGAAAGTCCTCCAGATGGTCGTCAAGCGCGTTTACGACAACCTCTCCACGCTCACAGCGCAGAAGGAGAACGGACGCGCCGTGGGAATGCTCAAGTGGAAACCGCCTCGGGAGTATCGGTCGCTCACCTACAACCAGTCCGGCTTCAAACTCAAGAATACGAGTGGTCGGCCTACGTTGTGGTTGAGTAAAATCGGTGAGATTTCGATTCACCTTCACCGCGACATCCCCGAGAACGCGACCATCAAACAGGTCACGGTCAAGCAGGAACCGACAGGGGAGTGGTATGCCACGTTCGGTATCGACGTAGACGAAGCAACGCCCAGGAAACCGGAGACTCCCGAACGAGTCGTTGGAATCGACGTTGGTATCCTGAAGTACGCCCACGACACCGACGGATACGCCATCGAAAGTCCCGATTTCAGCGACGAGCGCGACCGGTTGGAACGCGCTCAACGCAACCTCTCGCGGAAGGAACACGGCTCTGCGAATTGGGAGAAACAACGGAAGGTCGTTGCCGAACGTCACGCCGACCTGAAGCACAAGCGGCGAGACTTCTTACACAAACTCTCGAACTACTACGCCACCGAGTACGACTTCGTGGCGGTCGAGGACTTGGACGCGAAGGGGCTGGTCGAACTGCCGGGCAACTCGCGGAACCGGGCAGGCGCGGCGTGGGGGACATTCCTTCGGATGCTCAAATACAAGTGTGAACGCGAAGGAACGCACTTCGCCGCAGTTGACCCGAAAGATACGACGAAAGAGTGTGCGTCCTGCGGCGTCAAGACAGACAAACCGCTGTGGGTTCGTGAACACTCGTGTCCTTCGTGTGGGTTTGAGGCGGATAGGGACGCGAATGCGGCGTGGAATATTCTGTCTCGCGGTCTCGAAGAAGTAGGGGTGGTTCACTCCGAATCAATGCCTGTGGAGACTGCGCTCCCTGTGGATACGTCCGTATCTGCAAAGCGCGTCGTGGAAGCAGGAAGCCCTACCCTCAAGGAGCGAACCGCGTCAGCGGTGAGCGAGTAGGGTGGGGTAGTTCACCAATAGTTGGTATCAACAACCGCAACGGCTTTCTCCGACATCCTCAGGCGTGCGACTCATCGTCCGACGATTCAGATGACTGCGAGTCCGTCCACTCTGGGAGATCGTCATCGTAGAACGCATCGTCGCTCGGCAGGCCATCTTCAAGTTGGGGCTCAGGGGGCGTCCGGTCGATCGATTCTCGCAGGAGTTTCATTCGGAGCGCTTCCTCACGGCCCAGGACGGATTCGACGGTGTCGTAGTCGATACGGCCGTCGTAGTAGGCGTCGCTGAGCCGCCGCCGAAACTCCTCGTTGGTTGCGAGTTCTTCGAGTTCGTCCTCGAGGGCATCGATGAGGAGCCGTGTTCGAGAGATGTCGAGGATCTCAACGACGCTGTCTGCGCGTTCGACGAGGGACGTCGGAGCGTTGAAATCGACGCGGGTTCTCTCTTCTGCCATTCTTGCATGTGTGGAGTCTACACATACTTAGGTTCGACTCCATCAATCAGACACCTGTGGAGACTGCGTTCCCTGTGGATACGTCCGTACCTGCAAAGCGCGTCGTGGAAGCAGGAAGCCCCACTCTCAAGCGCGAGCCGTCAGGTGAGCGGTAGGGTGGGGTAGTTCACCAGAGCCACATCGAAGGGAACAGCGCGAGTTCACTGGTCACCGTAGCCGACCAGTTCTGGGAGGACGCCGAGATCAGGCCTTTTCCCCGTAGGAATCGTCAGTCGTCGAGACAGAGCTGGCGTTCATTTGCGCCGCGTACGAGGCGAGGCGATCATCGTCTGCTATGGCCCAGTACCGCCCGCGGTGGCGGACGAGGCCCCGTTCCTCCAAGCGCGACAGCGCAGCTCCAACGCTCCCGCGATTGATGTCTGTTGCTTCGTGAATCTCCGTCTGTGTGAACGCCTGCTCGCTGTTCTCGGCAAGGAACTGAAGAATGCGATACGGTTGCGTCCCCTCCTGGATATCGAGGACGTCCGGGGGATCGTCCTCGAAGTGGTCGATGCTGATGGGCATGTGTAATAGACTGCAATAGTACGTAATAAGCCTACGTGACCCACTCGTGAGGGGAGCTACCGAGGGGGCGCCGACCGCTGAATTGGGATATAGAGTCACTTCCAGTCGAAATCAGACACCGACGAGTTGCAGGATGCAGAGGGTGAATTCAGAAGGCCATTCCTCCCCTTCATTCCAGTGATATGCATCTGAATTGGCCGATAGGAAGGAACTGCGAATCTGGGTAGTACTTGTTCAAATGATCAATATTTTGCCCGTATTATTTCAATGATTGAAAACACCGCCATCAGATTTGGTAGGTTATACAAGAAGAGTCCCACCAGTGTCCATACAATTCGGGTTAGTAACGGCCAATCGCTCCCATCAGCACCCATCCATTGTGTGTACCCCAACTCAAATACAGGACCTAGAGCAGACGTAATGATCGAGGAAATGAGCAGAGCCAAGATCAAATCGATTATTAATATTGTTTTATTCATGCTCGTGAAATCCACCGTTTAAACTTGAACCTCAGGTCACTTGTTCAACCGAGAGTTCATATAGGGCTCTTATTTCACTCGTCAATGTTGATACCACTCTTCTGAATATATCTCTTGTACATGCCGAGGGTGAGGCACGCTTCTACCGCGGTATAAACTTCAATCAATTTGCACAACTGTACGGATTGGTACGTCTTCGCACAGGGGGAACCGTTGCTTTCGGTGATGAAATCACAAGCGCTTGAAACGGCGTCCTTTTCCGCCCATTTCTTTCTCCCAGTCGTTCAGTTCACTTTTTAGACTTTCAATCGTCTCTTCGAGTTCATCAATTCGTTCTTCAATGCTATCTCGCCCTCTGTATCTTCCACTGAGGGAAAACAGAGTATCATTCAATTCTTCTAATTCCTCCTCAACATCCTCGATCTGCTCCTCTAACTCATTTGTTCGACCCTCCAGACTGTCCCTGCCTCGGTATCTTCCGAACTTCTCATAAATAGAGTCCTGAACTCCCTCTACTTTCTCTCCTGTAGCGTTTACTTCTTCCTTGGTTTGGGCAATCTCATTCTTGGTGGCGTTCACCTCACTTTTGGTTTGGTTAATTTCCGTCTGAGTGTCCTCTATCTCGTCCTGAACCGTCTCAATCTCCCATTTATATATTAACAACACACCAAAGTCGAGAAGAATACCGGAAAAAATCAGAGTCCCTCCCAAGACAGGTTTGGTCGAAAGAAGGTTTGAACCTCCGATTATTGAAACCGCACTAAGAACCAACAAGAGGATTTTGAGAACGAAAGTGTACTCCTGTAACGTCTCGATAGTGGCATCAATTCTAGCCATTTTGACCCATTGTAAGGACATCCCATCTATACCCTTTGGGTTCGGTATTTCGACTGTATCTTGCACACCATTCTGGTCATCTTCTGAGGGTTCAACAGAGCCGGTAGACGTATCCTCGGTTCTCGCTTGCGATGAAGGAATAACCTGGAGACACGCCTGTGGAGACTGCACTCCCTATAGACACTTCCTCATCTGCAAAGCGCGCCATCGAAGCAGGAAGCCCCACTCTCAAGCGCGAGCCGTCAGCCGAGCGGCAGGGTAGGGTAGTTCATGGAATCTTGTTCGTCGCCGCCTTCAGGTCTTCAACATCTACCCATTCAACGCTCTGCTCTCCCGTCAGAAGCAATTCGACGTGTGAGGCTGCCATCCCGTTCTCGTATCGCCTGCGTTCCTCCTGTTCGCTCTCATATGCCCGTTTGAGAATCCATACCTTCTGGCGGTACTCCGGTGCAAATAGCAGGCCTAGTTCCCAGACGTAGCCGCCGTCGAAATCCTCGAGTACTCCGACAATGTGCGTCGCCTCCCCGCAGAGAATATCGAAGACGCGTCCCCACAGACGGATGTCTTCCGGGGTGAGGCCGAAGTCTTCCAAACGGGTAGCAATAGCCGGGGGATCAGTACGCTCGTCGAGCAGGTCGTAGACGATCATCCGGCGCTCGGCTGCTGCTGTATCCCCACCCGCCCCGACGACGAGGTATCGGCGGTCGAACCGTTTGATTCGATTCAGGCGTTCACCGTTGAGGAGGTCCTTGATCCGTTGGTGCTCCGTTGGCGTCAGGCTGATACTCTCAATCCCGTCCATGATCTCGTCTGCATCCGGGATCTGTGATCTCTCCCAATCGTCTTCGTCCCCCGATCGTTCGCCACTATCCATAGGTGTCCACTGTCCGTTCACCACTTCAATTATGGTATCTCCGTCCAATTAGTTGTGATAGTATTTGTGCTACCGACCTCATTCTGATGCAAGTGTTTATGCTGGTCGGGAACATGTCTACGGATATGAGCCACGTCCCGCCCCAGGCTGATGACCCCCCTACTGAGGATACTGAGGAGTTCAATACCTGGAGGGCACTGCAGAAAGCCACCGATTCGAAGCGGGCCGACATCCTTGCGGACATTGTCGGCCATCCGAACGGACTCCCCACTGTGGAGGAACTGGATTATATGAATCCTCCACTAAGTGACGACGCGATCCGTCGGCATCTGAAGACGCTGATGGATGTGGGGGTAGTTGAGGAAGTGGAACTCGAAGTAGGGAACCGTGTCAGAGGCTACCCCTTCAAGTTCTACCGACTTACTGAGCCAGCTCGCAAACTGTTCGACAAGAACGGTCTGTTCCCAGAAAACGCCTGGAAACGACAGTACCAGTCCGTCGAGAAGACAGACCGCATCCGCGACATCGAAGAGATGCCGCGCCCGGATCTGTCTTCATCCAGCGCCTGAAGACCTGTCTCGTCCGTCCCAAGACACTCGTCGTGGCATTCGTGAATTTCTCCGGGACGGCTCAGAAGTGGTTTTGGGCCGTGCTGTCTGACACGGATGAATCTGGCTGAACCAACGCCCCACGCGAATTACTACACTGTATTATCCTCTCCGTTAAGGCGCGTCTCACGGTCCAGATGTTCCACAACTGTACTCAGAGTGCGCGAGGGACAGTTCGAACGCCCGTCTCGATCGTGGCACGACCGCTTGGTTCCGAACTCCACCACTCGCACATTCTCAAAGAAAGATTCGGACAGGGCTAGGTCGGCTCGAACGCCTCGATCTCATCAATGACCTGCTTCGGATTCTCGGCGTGTTCGAGGAACGAGAGGACGTTTTCCGACCACCCCGAGATGTTGTAGACGTTCTCGTAGCCTTCTGGTGTCACCAAGTCGCCATAGGCCGCGAGATCGACGAGATACAGCGCGGTGTCCGCAGACACCTCGTCCCGATAGGCATCGAACGCGTCTTTGACTGTTTGGGAATCGCGGGCTGTGAACGGCGTATTGTCCCAGATCTGCATATCGGTGAAGACGATGATGCGTTCAACAGCATCCTCGCGGTCGTGGAGGTGCCTGATAGCCTTCCAACCGTTCGTCGAGTTCCCGACGTCCTCGTCGATCGCCAACACCGCCGATTGGCGCTGCAGGACTGGCGTGTCGACGTGCATCGGAACGGTCTGGAAGTCATCGCCGAACCCGCCGACGTCAGCACCCTGGTCGGCCAGGATCGCACCGAACAACGCACCGATCTCCTTCAGTCGGAGCGTGCTGTTCGCAGACAGCGGATGATCCATCGATCCCGATAGGTCGACTGCGACAACGGTATCGCCGAATCCGCCAGGCACCGTCTCGACCGCGACATCAATTGCGTCTTCGAGCCACTGCTCGACCGTCGGTGCTTGGACATCCGCGTCTTGCAGCGCGGTGTAGGCCTGGTAGTACCGGAACGGGTACAGCGGCGCGTGTCGGACGGCCTCCAGGTCGAGGTGATCCACGACGGTGTCCTCCGGAACGCCGGCTTCGAGCATGTTCCGGAGGTTCCGGATCGACGCGAAGATGGGCAGCGTGTACTCGTCGTCCTCGATGAGCAGTTCCCAGGCGGCTTGGGTGTTGCCGCGCTCGGAGATAACCGTCTCCCACGTGTTCGGCGCCGGCAACGGGTCGACGTCGGGATAGTCGTCAAGGCCACCACGCATGAACCGCTCGAAGAGCGCTTCCTGCTCGGCGTCGACGGGCGTGGGGTGGACGCGGTTGAAGACGTCGTGCAGCGTCACCTCGCGCCGCGACAGGTCGTACTTGCCCAGCGTGTAGGCGTCGGCCATCTCCACCAGCGCGTCCTCGATCCCGCGTCGAAGCGGCCACGGCGCAGTCCCGCCGAACAGCTGATCGTGGACCGCGAGCGCGGTGGCCGTCTCGTCCATCCGCTTGATGATCGCCGGCGCCCATTCGCGGATGAGCGACTCGGGGGAGTCGTCCTTGAATCGGTCGTCGTTGGCTGCCAGTACGAGTAGCACTTGTGGGATGTCCCGCAAGTAGAGCTCCTGGCGAGCATAGGCCGCGAGCTTCAGGACGAACTCCGGGTCCTCGTTTGCGGCGGCATCGAACTGGCGAACGACAGCAGCGAGTTGTTCGTCATCGGTCTCGTAGAACGAGCCCTCCAGCAGTTGGTTGATCGTCTGCTTGTACAGTGCGAGTCGGGGGTCGGCAGGCTCGAACGCTTCCCCACCTTCGTAGTTGGTGGTCCGCGTTGCCTCCGCGACCGTTTGCTTTGGCGTGTTGAATTCCATCCTATCACTTGGAGCCGCGACAGGCGACTCCGATACCGATGTTGCCCACTCACTCTGTGAGCAGCGAGTATCGGGAGAGAAACTTCCCGAACCAGCCTCGCATCGCTCGGCTGGACGTTCCCGGCACGATTCGAACGTGCGACACCCGGCTTCGAAGGCCGGTGTCCTCGTGAGGTTCGAAGACCCGAAGGAGGGCTCGTCAGAGTCTCGCTCTGACGGTGCTCTGTCCTGACTGAGCTACGGGAACACGAGTGGCCGAACAATTTCTGGAGCGAACGACGGGATTCGAACCCGTAGAGTGCCATCGACATAACGCTCCAGATCGACGGCCACTGGCGACACGGCGACCGGAAAACTGTCGGAGCGGAACCGGTGTCGAGCGTCCTCTCGTACGCTCTTTGTCCGGGATGTTCTCGATGGACTGCGCCACCGACAGGATTTGAACCTGCGAGTTCCTAGCGAAGCAACGCTCCGACTCGACGGTCGCCACGTGCGGTCGGGCAACCGGTGGTGCGACGGGCTATGACTCCCGTTGGTGTGCTTTGCGGGCTGAAGGAACGCACCACCTGGACGACCACACGCTTGGGGAAAGCCGACCGTGACAGCGTCACGGATCCGTGGCTGCCAGCTATGTCAGACACGGGAAAACGCTGTCAGAGCCAGCCCCCCGAGTGCTCCCGAGGGGAATCGAACCCCTGGCCTCCAGTTTGAAAAACTGGCGTCTCTCGCCAACGGAGACTCCGGGAGCGCAGTAGGGACGAAATCAAGCGCTGAGGTGCGGCGGACACGCACGGATTATTGCAAGCGCTCGAAGCCCTCGAGTTGCCCGTGCGTGAACGTCACTTGATACGTGACGAGTGTATCGAGATCCTCGAAGGAGTGTTTGAGCTTGAAGCGGCCGTGGTAGTCGTCTCGTTCGATCCAGCCGTCGTGGACTCGATTCAGACTACCGGCCATGTAGCGAAAATCGTCCTCGTCGACGTCGTCACGGCTCGCGTATGGTCGGTCTTCTGGCGGGACCGCTTCGGTGTGCCACTCCTCTTCGAGGAGCCGACCGTCCGCCGTAATCCGAAATGTGGTCATGGTCGGTCGATCGATGCCTTTCGTCTGCCAGTCGACGTCCTCGGCAGGAGTCATCCTTTCGGGGTACTCCGGTAGGTGGACGTCGTCGTAGAGTTCGACTGTATCGAATAGTCCCATTGTTGTCCTCCATTGCGGGACCAGGAGTCGAACCTGGGCCTCGGGGATATGAGCCCCGTGGACTGCCATTACCCTATCCCGCAGCACCACAATTCGGAACTCACTCATGGGCATCTGTCAGTTCTCCACAGCTGTCCGTCCCTCAGTCTCGTCGGCTGGAAGTGAGGGGGTCTCGGACTGTTGGAGAATGCTCCAGCCCGGATTCGAACCGGGAGGCCGAACATAGACGGCCACGGCATAGCAGGCCGCTGGGTTCCCCAATACCCAGTCGTGGCACAGTGAGCCGACGAGGATTCGAACCTCGGTCCTGTGCGCCTAAAGCACAGATCGTCGTCCGCTGGACCATCGGCTTACTGGACTGCCGAGCGTTCGGCAGCTGATTCGCTATCTGTACGACTGTTTCCAACTGTGCAACCGCGACCGAGTAGTTGTGGTTGCGCGTCTCATCGCGGGGGCGTACTTCGGGTGTTCCCTGGAATACCACACCGGCTCATGTAGGTTGCAGACCCTGCTGGGCCCAGCATCGTCGGAACGATCTAGCTGATCGCACCAACGGGCTGCCTACCTCGATGGGTATCCCCACGTGGCCACGCCACGCATCCACGCCGACGCCGGGATTTGAACCCGGATCACGGCCGTGACAGGACCGTATGCTCGCCGGATTACACCACGTCGGCATGTCGCCCCGGCCGGAATCGAACCGGCGACCTCCGGATTCAAAGTCCGGCGTCCCTCGCCAGCGGAGACTCCGGGGCTCGACGTAGCCGCAGCTCTCGCTGCGGGGCTGTTGGCTAACGACTTCCGTACGCTCAGCGCGGACGGAGTCCGCTCGCTCCTGTATCGGGACGAACGGAAACCAAGCAGCCGCGAGCCTGGCATCCCGCACTCGCATCAGGCTGTGTCCTGAGCGAGTACCGGGCACAGGCAGGCGGCAATCCCGTGTTCCCCGACCCGTGACGGGTAGTCCGTATGGGGGCCGAGTTATGCGGGTGAGAGTGTCCGGCCGTCGCCGGATTGCGTCGAACTCTCGTATTCGAAGTCGACGTGGATCCGGCGGTTTGCGCCCGGGCTCTTCGCACGCTGATCTTGTAGGCACTCGCCGAACACGGGACCCGCGGCTAAGCGAGAACGAGCACGCCGCGGGGTGAGGCGAGTGATCATCATCGTGTTGAATTCTCTCGGTTTGAGGGGTGTATCGGACGTCAGCCTGGAATATCGTGGCAATTGTATTAAAATTAGTCAGTGTGTGTTACTAAGTACCACATATATCTAATCACTCTCGAGTAGTTCGGACTCGCAGATCGAATTGCCTCCCCGAATACGTTTGTACAAACGCCTCACCATTTGACGACCCGATCTGAGCGCCAAGGGTCTGAATTCCACACTCACCGATATACGTATAAATACATCGGTGAAATTGGAATCTATGAGGGAAGCGGAGCTACGGGTTATCGACTATTTGCGGGATCGGTCCTACTCGGTTGGCGAATTAGCCAGTGAAGATGTCATCCCCAGGTCCACTGAACATCGAGCACGTACCGATAGAGCCCGCTGAACACGATGGCAACCGCGTTGGCCAGCAAATACGGGACCTGCTGCCAGTCAACGAGCAGGTACAGCACCACGAGTTGGATCGGAATCGCCGTTCCACGAACGAGATTCGTCTTGAGCAGGCCCACCACATATCCGCCCACTCCCGAGTTCTGCATCCGCCGAAACGTCCACGCATTGTTCAGGACATACGAGAGGACGATCGTGATCTCGATCGCGACTACTGCCCCGATCAGATAATGCACTCCAGCAGTCTCGACGAACAACCAGAGCAAGGCCATCTGGACTCCGGCCGCGATGGTCCCGACGATAACGAACCGTCGGAGCTGACGCGAGAGCGGGCCACTCTCGACGTGGCGAAGCACCGTCCGGAGCATCTCCTGGGTCGAACATACGGGCGCTCCCGATAGTACGTGGCGGTCGGTCGGAGTCTGCCCCAGCCGATCGGCGGACGGGTGGCCGGGCTGGGGAGTCGATTCCCGTTGCTGGGTAGGTAGGTATTCAGGGAAATCGTGTAGCACGGTGGTGTGGTCGATACCGCTGTCGTGGTTTGGGGGTCCTCGCTGTACACGAACCAACTGGTATTCCAACCGTCTGGGAAGCCCCGCCGTGTACCGCGGGGAGTATTTCACTCTCTTCGAGGAGATGGCTATCCTCGATCAACGAGAACCGGCTGTGCAGGGACTGGACGCTCGATGAACTCGACGACTGGCGGCCGCCGGCGTAGCCTACGCCTCGACAGAGTCTTCGTTCGCTCCGTCGCCGGCGGTCAGCGGGAGTTCAACGGCGATCTCGTCGTACCACACGTGCGGCCGCTTCGGCTTCCCCGGTCCCTCGCTCTCGAAGCTGATCAGGTCCAGCTCCTCCAACTCTTCCAGGTTCCGGTGAACCTGCCGGACATCACGGTCGACGAGGCGCGCTGTCTCCCGGATGCTCTCCGGTTGTTCGCTCGCGAGGACGCGGAGGAGCTCCAGATTCTTCGGTCGCGTCACCCGGTGGAGGTTGTCGACGTCACGGTAGACGCGCTCGAGGTAGGGAACCGGCTCATCGCCACGGTCGAGTGCCGCCAGCGCCTCCTCGACGCGGTCAGCATTGCCCGTGGCGAACCGGATGTGCATGATGCGGTTCTCGGTCGTCTCGTCGGGGTCAGTCCCAGGGTTCGTCATTTTCTCTCACCTCGTGTTTGAACTCGCGGTAGAGTTCGCGCAGGCCGTCGAACGCGACCGACTCGATCCCTCCGTCCTCTGTATGTTTGTGATGGACCGGTGCGCCAGGATGATCCGGAAAGTTGTCGTACCGGATGATCGTGCCATCTTCGCCGTCAGGAGCGTTCGTGTGCCCGTACTGCATCGAATACTTGACGCCGTCGGGGTAGCGGTCTGAGCGGGGGACGTGGTACGCACTGATCTGCACGTACGTCGCGTTTTCGGGAAACCGCTCGCGGACGTCGAGTACCTGCGTTGCACCGTTATCGTCGTCCCACGGCATCACCCGTTGTTACAGGCTCCAACACAAAAGGTGTTGCTCTCCTCCCCAATGGTGGGAACTGGTTCGCCCACCTCCCTGTACCCGCAACTGGTGTCTCAGTACAGTTTAAACAAACTTCTACGAAACAATTTGGTGCGAACGTTGCTACCGAATCGAGTGATACGTGGCTGCTTGCTCTCTCCCACTATAGACTAATACACTACGTAGACGAGTTCGGCGATACCACACGACACCTCGAGGTGCTGGACGAGCGTGAGTCGATCGACCTTCGCGAGGTAGCTGAGCGGCGTTGCGTCGAAGACCCACATTCACAGCGCCTCGAGGTCCGAGTCGAGATGCTCGTCGGCCACCCAGGTGATATCGTGTTCGTTGGCGAGCTGTGCAAAGTCCCAGACGGACATCCCCGCCAGCTCGGCCGCTTTAGCGAACGTGATGGTTCCAGCTGCAAGTTGGTCGAGTGCTCGTTGGCGTTGCCACTCAGCAAGCCCCTCCGAGAGAAGCTTTCGAACAGCCGTACTTCGGTCGAGGTTTTCGTCTTCGAGGTATGCGTCGAGTTCTGCTTCCAATTCATCGGGCACGCATGCCGAGATCGTTCCCATACTATTCGCAATGTATGCATTGTGTACAATGATTTCGGCGACTCGTCTGGGTTTCACTCGCCGGATCCGAACCAGTGAGTGAGGGGGTCACCCGTGAAAACACTCGACATGCGGACTCTACTTACGTAGTTCCAAACGGTGTTTACCGGACTGCTTCGTTCGGGAGGTGAGGGACGCCGTCTTCCCACGTCACCACATCGAGAATATCCACGAGATCATCGATTCGCCGGTCAAACACATTCAACTGAAGCGGTAGCGCGGAGTCCCCTTCCTCAAGGAGCGAGCGGAGCGAGTGAGTAGGGAGGGGGGGAGCGCGTTCGTATCGAGTACAGACACTATTCTATAAGTAGGTACGTACATACATTGAATTGTGGCAGACGACTACGTGCGTCGGACGGCAATCACCCGCCTCTCGGTAAACGGCAGGCAACGAACGTTGCTTGAGGAAACCATCTCCGAGTGGAAGCGTGGTTGCCAACTCGCCACGGACATGGCGTGGGGCAAGTGTAACGCGAAAAGCGACGTACAGCCTCTCGCCTACGACGACGTGCGCGACCAGACCGACCTCGGGAGTCAGCACGCGATTCTCGCCACCCACCAAGCCGCCCAAGCCATCACCGGCTGTCTCGAACGCCGCTCCAACGGCAAGAACGTGAGCAAGCCGACCTTCACAGCGCCTACGGTGAAGTACGACACCCGGACAATGACACTATTTGACGACGATACGGTGTCCCTCTCCACAACGGAGAGTCGCATCCGGTGTCGGCTTGCCCTTCCCGATGCCGACGACGGCTACCAACGGCAGTATCTCGACTCCGACGAGTGGGAGCCAACAGAAAGCACGCTCACAACTCGCGACGGTGACTACTTCCTGCATATGGGGTTTCGCCGACCCAAGACCGACACCGAGCGAAACACCGCCGAGGACGGAACGGTTCTCGGGGTTGACCTCGGTATCGAAAACCTCGCCGTCACTAGCACCGCCCGATTCATCAATGGACGCGAACTCTCTCATACCCTCCGCGAGTTCGAGAACGTGCGTGCAGGACTTCAACAGACCGGCACTCGGAGCGCCCACCGAACACTCGAACAGTCGAGTGGACGTGCGCTTCGATACGTCCGCGACGTACTCCACCGAGCGTCGAACGCGATCGTGGATGAAGCACTCCGATACGAGTGTGACGTGATCGCGTTCGAGGACTTGACCGACATCCGCGACCGGACAGGCGCGTCGTGGGGGCACAAATGGGCGTTCCGAACGCTGTACGAGCAAGTAGAGTACAAAGCCGAGGCAGATGGCATCTCGGTGAAGCAAGTGGGTTCGGCGTACACGTCGAAGCGGTGCGCCGAATGCGGGTTCACTGCAGACGAAAACCGCCTGACTCGTACTGACTTCCGTTGCGTGAAGTGCGAGTCAGAGGCGAACGCGGACTACAACGCAGCAAAGAACATCGGGATGCGGTATGTCCGTCGAGGTCAACAGTCGTCTCGGCGGACGGGCGACAGTCAGCTCGCCCTGAAGTCTGGAACAGTGACGCCGAGTGGCGGATTCACCGCCCACCCGAAAGGGTTCGACGCCGAGTTCATGGACAAGCCCCTCCCTCAAAACGCCGAAGGCGTTTAGGGTGGGGTAGTTGACGCGCATGTTTGAGGAGACGCTTGTTGTCCTCGTATCGTTCCCACTGGCGTAGTATGCGGTTGCGCTCTCGAATTCTCTCACTGTCGAGGGCGTCATCAGTGAGCGTCGCTTCTAATTCATCCCAGGATTCGACATCGAATCGGCCCTTCCACTCGTCGATGTCTGCATGAATGGAGGCGATCTCATCACGAAGTTCTGCTCGCGTGTGCGTGTTGATCAACTCGGCCACCTCGTCGAAGTAGCGACGTTGGTAGTTCGGCGCGTACTTCCTGTTTCCGTCGTCGCCTCCAACAGCCTGTACTTGCCCGAAGTCGACCAGCATCTCCAGCTCGTCTTTCGCAGTTTGCCACGACGACACCTGCGCTTCTTCACGGACCCATTCGACAGACCGCGGTTCGGTGATCGTGGTCACGATCTCTCGTACACGCTCTCGTGCAGTGAGGTCGTCAGTCCACGAGTCGAGTCCACGGTCAGTCATACTCACCGATGCGCGACTTCTTCTATTATTTCTTTGGACGGGTCACAGATATCCGAGATAGAGTACTAGACGAGACTGGATGAATGACACGTACGAGGCGTGTCGTTTGTCACACGTTCTGTGGTCGGCCTGCTGTGGGAGATGATGGACGAACCGGGCAATGAACTGAAGACCGACGTCGATGAGCGTGCCAACGCACCGGATTTGAATGACGACGGTATACGTTGGACGACATCGACCGGCGCAATCGTAATCGATGCACAGGCAGTCCGCCAACTCTGCGAAGTACATTGCTTCGGGACCCTGAATTGGGAAGTGGACGAATCCGGTGAAGAACTCGACATCCAGACCGCGGGGCGTTCAAGCGGGCGAGTTGGCAATTCCACGGGTCTCTAGAGAACGCACTCGCAGACATCGTACCGGAATAACTCGATTGTCAACCCAAATCCAGAAACCTTTATATATGGATGGGGTTTAGGGTATACACAGTGATTTCAAAGGCCGGAATCGCCGTGATTGACGCTCTGAGTACCGGCCGAGAAGCGACGCCAGTGGATCTCGCAACTGAAACCGGGTATTCACAGACACACATCTACGAGGTGCTCGATGACTTGCTGGACGCGGGGCTCTTGATCGAACGCCGTAGGCCCAACAACCAGCGGAAAGTCCGTGTCGCGGACCACCCGGTCATTGAAGCGTACCGGACGCTGCAGTCGAAGCTCAATCACGTTGAATGGGCTGACCTCCTCTCGCCCGCCGCCCTCAAAGTGTGCTGGTTTCTCGACGAACCCCGTCGAGTATCCGAGATTGCAAAGCGACTCGGGATTACTCGACAAGGCGTTCACAAGGCGCTGTCGCCGCTCAAAAACCGGGCAATGCTGTCCCCGTCTGGCCCCGATTACGCGGTAAGTGAGGACCTCGCACCGCTGCTGGCGTTCGCGCAGGCCGTCGTGACCCACGAGCACCGATCGCGAGCCCGGGATATCGCGCCGAGTGCGACTATCGAGTGGTGCGACCCGAAACGAACACTCGTCCGCGTGCAGACCACTGAAGATACAGACGCGCTACTAGACGCACCAGATTGGCAGGTGACCGGGCTTGGTCGATTCGAGGATTACGGGCTACAATTCTTCCTTGCAGGTGAGCCCGCGTTCTGGTACGCGCCCGACGAGGAACTCACACCGGGCGAAGTGGTGTGTCACACGCTTGCCCTCGATAGCGGCTCCCGCCGGGTTAGCTATGCAATGTTGTTGATCGAGGCGTTAGATATCGACCAGGAGACGCTCACAGAAACGGCAACGTGGTACGATCTGGAAACCACGGTCGCTGCGATGTACCAGGCACCACAGGAAGGGGTCGAAGACTCGGACGAGATCCCTGTCGTCCTTCCAAGTGAATCAGAATTTATGGCGCTCAAAGAGCAGTACGGTGTAGTATGACGGTATTCAACTGAAGCGGTAGCGCGGAGTCCCCTTCCTCAAGGAGCGACCAAAGGGAGCGAGTAGGGAGGGGAGGAGCGCGTTCGTATTGGTTGCACCCACCAACGTATAAGTAGCCCAGCGACCACATTGAATACGTGGCAGACGACTACGTGCGTCGGACGGCAATCACTCGCCTTGAGATAACGGACGAGCAACGCGACCTCCTCGAAGAGACGATCTCCGAGTGGAAGCGTGGTTGCCAACTCGCCACGGACATGGCGTGGGGCACGTGCAACACCAAAAGCGACGTACAGCCCCTCGCCTACGACGACGTGCGCGAACACACCGACCTCGGGAGTCAGCACGCGATTCTCGCCACCCACCAAGCCGCACAAGCCATCACCAGCTGTATCGAACGGAAGGCGAAGGGCAAGAAGGTGAGTAAGCCCACCTTCACCGCACCCACGGTGAAGTACGACACCCGGACCATGACGCTGTTCGATGATGATACGGTGTCGCTCTCCACCACGGAGAGTCGCGTCCGGTGTCCGCTTGCCCTCCCCGACGCCGACGATGGCTACCAGCGACAGTACCTCGACTCCGACGAGTGGAGCGTCACAGAAAGCACGCTCACCGCCCGTGACGGCGACTACCTCTTGCATATCGGTTTCCGCCGGTACAAGAACGATACGGAGCGGAACACCGCCGAGGACGGAACGGTCCTCGGGGTTGACCTCGGTATCGAAAACCTCGCTGTCACCAGCACCGCCTTCTTCTTCAGCGGGCGGGAGTTGGCTCACGACCTCCGCGAGTTCGAGAAAGTACGCGCCGGACTCCAACAGAGCGGGACGCGAAGCGCCCACCGGACGCTCGAACAGTCGAGTGGCCGGGAACTTCGCTACGTCCGCGACGTACTTCACCGAGCGTCGAACGCGATCGTGGATGAAGCACTCCGATACGAGTGTGACGTGATAGTCTTCGAAAACCTAACCCACATCCGCGACCGCACAGGTGCGTCGTGGGGTCACAAGTGGGCGTTCCGAACGCTGTACGAGCAAGTGGAGTATAAAGCCGAAGCGGAAGGTATCTCGGTGAAGCAAGTCGGGTCGGCGTACACGTCGAATCGGTGCGCCGAGTGTGGCTTCACGGCAGACGAGAATCGCCCGACCCGCAACGACTTCCGGTGTGTGAAGTGCGAGTCGGAAGCGAACGCGGACTACAACGCGGCAAAGAACATCGGTATGCGGTATGTCCGCCGGGGCCAACAGTCGTCTCGGCGGACGGGCGACAGTCAGCTCGCCCTGAAGTCTGGAACAGTGACGCCGAGTGGCGGATTCACCGCCCACCCGAAAGGGTTCGACGCCGAGTTCACGGACAAGCCCCACCCTCAACGAGCGAACCCGTCAGGGTGAGCGAAGTAGGGTGGGGTAGTTGACAGGTGGCGAGGCGGTCAAAGAGTTCCTCGAGGAGTTCGATACCTAGCTATCGGAGTCCGTGACGGTGTATCTCCTCGGCGGATCTGCGATGACGGTCCGGGGGTTGAAAGACCAAACCGAAGATATCGATCTTGCGGTGGGTGTTCTTTCTGAGTTCGAACACGTCTACCAGACGCTCACGTCACAGGGATTCACGGTTGTCGACGAACCAACGGAGTCGTTCGAGGGCGTCGGAAAAACCGTCGAACTCCATCACGACAAGCGCGGTTTTCGAATCGATATCTTCGAACAGCAGATCGTCGGGAAAGTCTGGATCACCGACCGGATGCGCGACCGGGCCGAAGAGTTCTGGACCGGGAGTTTGGTAACAGCGTTCATCCTCTCGGATGAGGATATGTTCCTGCTGAAAGCGGTTTCCGGCGGTGATCTAGCGAGTGGCCGTCGACGTGACATCGAAGATATGCGGAAATACGCCCAGCGTGGGCTGGACTACGAATCAATCCTCACTGAGATCGACGAACAGCGACCCTTCAATACCGGCACGACTGAAGCACGGCAGATCCGTGATCGTTCGCATCCCCTATTCACTATCGAGATAGCGGTAAACTCACTGTCGGGGCTCCCAAACAAGTTCACCGCTCGTATCGCAGAGTTCGCGACGGAGTTCGAGGTCGAATATACCGTTCTGGGTGCTGTTGACGATGGGATCGACAACGTCGAAGTACTTCGGAATAGAGTTCTCGCGAATGTGCGAGCACTTTCGGACGACCAGAAAGACACCGTCGATGAAGCAATTGATCGACTAGTCGCAAAGCAGATTCTCGAGCGCGACGGAGATACAGTTCGACGCCGCTGAGCAGGTAATACATGTTTGAGTACAGACTTAGATGATGCCGCCACCCACGAGCAGGACAGTGAGAGCTGGTAGCTGTGTGATGTTCGATACAGCCCGTCGGATGTTAGTTGTCATGTGTGTCGGTTATTCTCAATTTCAAATCTGCGTCGGAGCGACTACCGAGCACGCGATCGCGGGGGGCGGGGCGACGGGGACGCCGGAGCCGACACCACGATCTGGCGGAACGGTCGGTCACCACTCGCCGTCGACGGCCGCTCAGCAGGCGGCGTGTGTGTCGTTGGTAGTATCGTTGGACTTGTCTGGAACGAGTTTGGTTGGTGCGTACACCCCCCGCAGATACCCGCTTGAGTGTGATGTCTCGGGATGTAACGATATTGCGGCTGTGAACCGCCTCGGGGTCAAGCCCCGAAGCACTCGGTCTGCTCCGCCTGTAGAGACGGACTGTCAATGGTTTCGACGACTCATCTCGGTTCCATATCTTGACGCTGTCACCTGGTGACAGCCCGTACAACTCCTGTACTGTCCCACAGACCACCGCCGACCACCGCTCTTCGAGACGCACCCACAGCTAGCCACCCACACAGCGTGTGGGTGTGCGTGGGCACGCACCGCGCGATCAGCTGCTGGGATGGGTATCCCAGGCAGGGTAGTCGCGTGTATCGCGGGGTGGTGTCACCCCAAGGCTCGTGGGTGGGGTATCACCAGCTGTCAGGACTCCGAAAGCGCGATCATGAGTCGGTTCTGGGATCTGCCGCCCGTATCGGCCGTCACGTCTCGCGGTGAGTCTGCAGCGAGCGCTTCGAGCTTCTCGAAGATACGGCGGACCTCCGTCGAGGAGAGCTGTTCATCGCGTTTGAGGCTCAACTTCTCTTTGACGACCGGTGCTGAGATGGTGATCCGGCGACCGTACGCATCGTTGGTTGTCGTCCCCCAGTCGCCAATGTGACTGAGCACGTCGCGAGCGCGGTGATGCACGGCATACACCCGGTCGGTGATGTCGCTTGGCCCGTGTTTCAGCAAGCGGGTGAGTGTGTCCTCTGTTGCTCCACCGAGTGGCGATGACGTGTCGAGGTCGACTTTCTCGGCGATCGCATCGACGACGCGACGCAGCCGGGTCGTGTCACTGTCTGTGGGTTCGCCAGATTGTGTACTCGTATCGAGTGCGTCGATGAGCGAGTCGTGTTCTGCGAGCAGTGCCTCTTGGTCATCGGTCAGGTAGCCGCTCTCGTCGCCGACGATAAGCTGGTCAAGCCACGAGAGGTGGCGGTCGTGTTTGATCGTCACCGTGCGCTCGAGCGTCTCAAGGCGATCTGCGAGTTCGACGGGCTGGGGAGCATCTGCTGGGGTCGAATCGTTCTCCAGCTCGCTCACGCGTTCACAGAGCGTCTCCAGTCGCTGCTGTTGTGTCTCGATGAGCTCGGCTTGGTCACTGACGGTCGCTTCGAGGTCGGCAATTGTCGACTGCTGGTCGTGAACGAGCGTAACGAGCTGGTCGATCGTGGTCTCAGTTGTTGACGGTGCGGCTTCGGGCGATGGGGTGTGTGACATGTAGAGTGCGAGTGCTGTGGCTAGTGGTGTGGCGAGCGAACGAGTGGTGAGGGTCGACCGTCGCTACGGTGTGGTCGCCTCCGGCCGACGTGTGACCGTCATCGTGAGTGGGTCGTCAGTCGAGTGCGGAATGACCGACGCGATCGCCCACCCCGCGTCATAGACGAGGTGTGCGACTAGCAGCGGGACTGTTGTCGCCGCTTCATCGAACGTGACGACGACGGTGTCGTCCTCAATTGAGGCCGTCTCGACGAGCTCCCGGTCTGTGAGTGAGTCGGCGAGTTCCGACAGTGAGGCGTTACCTTGGAATCTGGTGTTGTAGATCAGCCACGTATGATACCCACATCGAACAGCACTGACGGTGGATCTTGGATCAGCTTGTAGTTCAGCGAGTTGGCGGTTTAGTTCAGCGATGGTGCCAACTGTTTGTTCGGCATACTCGACAGCAGACTGTATCTTCTGCCCATCTCGCCCGAGTTTCTCCTCGTAATAGTCGGCGAGTATTTTGGTCTTGCGCCACGGCATCGTGCCGATAACACGCGGGTTCTCCAGTGGTTCGTCCGTGTTCTCGAGAGCGAGTCCATCAGCGACGGCCGTGAGGGAGAGCTGGTCACCAGTCGTTGTCTCGACCAGCAGGCGTTCCTCACTCTGATCGATGACCGTCACCGGGTCCGCACGCCCGTCCCACGTCAGGACGTGGCCTTCTATCACCATCAACGGTGTAAGTGGATCGTAGTTCATTGTTCACCCCGCGCGATGGTAAGTTGGAGTGCCTGTCGGAGGTGTGTTCGGGCGTCCCTGTTGTGGGCGAGTGCGAGTGCGTCGGTGAGGGTTTCGTATAGTGGGTCGCGTTCGGTGTCGATCTCGAGGTGACAGCCACAGGGTGTCGCTCGGACACTGGTGTTGTCTCGTGGTGACAACAGCGTGATCGGGGCGTGACACTGCGGGCAGAACGGTACTGCGACTGTTGCATCGGAGTTGGGGTGCCCGAGGATACTCGTGAGGCGAGCCTGGTGCTGCCGGAGGAGTGCGTGCCCGCTGTTCGTGAGTGTGTACGTGTCTTGTTCGGTTGTGATGGCCGTTCCGAGGAGGTCTTTGAGTGCTCTGGAGTCGTCGACTAGTTCGGTGAGGCGCTGGTTCGTGGCTGGGATGTCATCGCGCTCTAATCGAGCGATGGTGACGAGCGTGTCTCGTTGTGCACTCGTGAGATCGCTCCAGGTGTGCTCGGTCATTGGTTTGCGGGTGTTGCGACTGGTTCGGTGTCGGCACGTTGATGCCGACGCGTGTGCGAATCGGTCATGTCGCTTGTGTGCGACCCCACACGGCGGGTGACGGTGGAGCGTCAGCCGCCACATCTGTGGGCGGCGGGTGCGTGTGGAGTCGCGTACTCTTCGAAGGTAGAGCCACTACTTAGTGGTTGCGCATAAACGGTGTTGCGTAGAAACAGATAGCAACCACACACAACTTTACTCAGTGCTATGGTGATTCGATCCATATGCCCGGTCCGGATCCCAAAGTCCCAGACGAGCAGATTCTCCAACTCGTCGCCCTCTCTCCGGACCCTATCGTGACTGCGGGTGAGCTCACCGAGCAGATGGAGATGACACAACAGGGCGTAAACAAGCGACTCAAATCACTTGTTGAAGCTGGCTATCTTGAAAGCCGAAAAGTGGGCGGAGCAGCACGGGTGTACTGGATCACACCTGCAGGGAGAAAGGTGGCAGCAACCGCAGATCTGGACTAACTCTCTGGGAGCCAATAGACTACAGCCGAACTGCCGACTTTTCGTCGACATAGAAGCCCTTGCGAAGCAAGTCGCTTAAGCCGTTTATTCACAGCTTGGCGGGTGATGGGCAACTGTTCAGTGAGATCGCCTGCGGTCCGAATCGGCTGACGTGCGTCTCGGAACAACTGGATAACCTGGTCGTCACTAACCTTCTGTCGGTTCGCGGCCTCTTCGGTGCCCATGCTACTGGATACTCTTTCTGCGCTTCAAAGGTTTTATGGGTTATCCGGAACAATGGTCTACTACGAACACGCACCACAGTCAGCTACTGATGCTGGTGAAATGCCCCCTGTTGGAACAGGTGGGCGGTGGGTGTTCTACAAGGAGAAACAACCCATGTCAATAGATACGACACCGACTGAAATAGCTAGCGACGACGAATCGAATGCTTGCCGTCACGAGAGTACGTTCTGTATAGGGGTGGACCGTGAGAACGACACTGTTCGAACGGGTGTGTTCTCGTGCTTCAAGTGCTACTGTGGAGAAACTCGATCAAGTGAATACAGCTCGAGCAACTTGAACGAAGATCCGCCTGTGAGGGTGAACCTGTGAGTTGTACCGTACTCGCTCGGATCCACGCCCACGAACTGTCGAGCGCGTTGGCTCAGTGTGTGCCAGTCTACGATGTGACTGTACACGCGCCAGGTACCGGAGGCTACAGCCAGTGGACTGTTGAGGCGACGCTCTCGACGAGTGAGGTCACACCGAGAGTCCTTCGAGTACTCACAGCTTGGAACGGTGCGCTGGTTGATGCCTCAATGCAAGGTGAGAACATGATCATCTCGGTGACCGTATAGCCTCAGCGGACAGCACGAGGACCGGCGATTCACCGATGTATTCCTAATAACTAGTTACACGTTGGACATCCTCCAGTGAATTAGCCGAAAGATCCATTGAGGCCTCTCAGTGAGCGGCGAGATTGTCGTCACCGACGCGGTACCCAGTGGAGGCCTTCAGTCTGAGAGCTCGGTAGGCGGACAGTCGACAACGAGGGCACGCGAGAGAGTTCCTGCAAGGTCGACGGCCATCGCGTCGGTTCGGGGTTTCGTCAACTTGTGGTCGCTCGTGCGGTCTCTCCGTCCCGTGTCGCCGCCGTGTGACCGCTCAGGCCTCGGCTTCCGGCTCCACCTCGTCGCTCAGGCGACGCTCGGCCTCGTCGCGGTCCTCGGGGTAGCCGATGTCCAGCCGCCAGCCGTCCAGCGGGATCGCGTCGATCGTCCGGCCGCTCTCCAGCAGGAGGCCGACCGCGTCGCTGATCTCGTACTCGCCGCGGTCGCTGGGCTGGACGAGGTGGCACGCGTGGAAGATGGCCGGCGTGAAGGTGTACGATCGCCAGCCCGAGCGGCTCGTCGAGTTGTTGGCGGCGGCGGTGGAGTTGGATGGGGCTCGGATCGCGGTGTTGGGCTTGGCGTTCAAGCCGGGGACCGACGACGTTCGCAACTCCAGGGCTACCCCCGTGATCGAATCGTTGCAGCTGGGGGGGCGACCGTCGTCGCGTATGACCCCGTCGCGACCGAGAACATGCGCGAGCACTTCCCCGACATGGAGTATGCTGATTCCGGTGCGGATGCGCTCGCCGGCGCTGATGGTGCCGCTGTCGTCACCGACTGGAACGAGTTCGCCGCGCTCGATTCGAAGTTCGACGCGATGGCGGAGCCCGTGGTGGTCGACGGTCGTCGCGTGATCGAGCGTCGGGAGGGACTGACGTATGAAGGGATGACGTGGTGATCGGACGCGTCGTGAGCAACCATCGGCCGGGTTGATAGTGATATCGAAGCGGCAGTTGGAGCGGAAACGAGTGAACTCATCGCCCCACAGTAGGATTGCGAGACCCCGTCATCATCTGAGTAATTGTTGGGCGTATACCCAACACACTTATCGTGTTGGGCGGCAAACCAACAGGTGAGGGATGGGCCAAGAACTCACGCACCGCTACACCCATGTCGAAGCTGGACTCGTCGAGAACGTCGTCATCCGACGGACGACCGACACAGACGCCTACCCGTCCGGCTGGAAGTACACACTGCACCTGGGAACGCTGCAAGATCTGACGCTCATCCGCTACGACAACGCTCACGAAGACACCAAAGGCCACGAACTCCACACCGCTGCTGGGGACGCAGACGTCGAGTTCCCTGGTATGGAAGAACTCATCGTCGAGTTTTGGGCCAGTGCTGACGAATACTGGGACACGATCGGTGGCACCCCACCCCGTCCCTATTGAACTGCAGACACAATACAGATCCAACCCACCCGAACATGACCACGCTTCACATCATCGTCGGCGACCGAGCACAGCTCCGAGAGGACACGCTCCAGTTCATTCAGACTGCCGAGGCTGATGGACTGGATGCAAGCGATGAGCGTGCAGTACTCCAGTTCGGGACCTATGACGATCTCGTCGACAGCCTCACACCACTGCGCCTCGATCTCATCCAGGCGATCGCCAAAGAGCGCCCATCCAGCATGCGTGAGGCTGCACGACTCGTCGACCGCGACGTCTCCGATGTCCATGCAGATCTGAAACAGCTGGATGTGCTGGGTATCCTCGAGCTCAAGGAGGGAGGCCCTGGCGGAGCGATCCAGCCAGTTGTCCCCTTCGATACAATCGAGATGCACATCGACTACCCCCTTCTCGACGATGTCGACGGAGACAGCACTCCCGCTAGCGCTGACTAGCCACTTGGTTTTCACCCGTACATGCGAGATCGCTCTCCTTGGAGAACGGCAGAGGGTGTCCCTCACCACTCACCGTCGACGGCCGCTTGGTACGCGGCGAGTGCGTCGTCGGCGAAGGGGTCCCGATCGTATCAACGACGATTGCTAACGAATGTATCTGGTTTAGCATAGATCATCAGATGAGCTGCAGGGTCCGAACTAGCTGAACGCGATTCGGATCTCGGCGCTGTCTGGTGGTTCGCGCACCCAACGTGAGCGTGAACTAGTATGTCAGACCTCGATCCAATCGAACCTCGAAACGCACTCGAATTGTACCTCGCGGACAAGGAGGGAACCCTCTCTCAGAGTTCCATCCGGTCCCATCGGTGGCGCGTCTCCGCGTTCGTCGACTGGCTCGACGAGCGAGGGATCACCAACATGAACGAACTGACGGGTCGCCTCGTCAAAGAGTACCAACTCGAAGGCCGAAAGGCGAACGACTGGGCTCCGTCGACCGAGAACTCGATGATGACCACCATCCGGGTGTTCATACGGTGGTGTGAAGGCATCGAGGCCGTCGAGAGCGGGCTCTCCGAGCGCGTCCAGCCCCCGACCATCTCCGGGGACGACGACGTTCGCGACGAGCAACTCGACGCGGAGACGGCCCAAGAAGTTCTGAAAAACCTCGACCGGTTCCACTACTGTAGTCGGCCCCACGTGACGCTGGCGGTGATGTGGCACACGATGGCCCGCTGTGGCGCCGTTCGATCGCTTGATCTCGACGACTACGATGCGGAGAAACAGTCTCTCCGGTTCACGCATCGGCCCGAGACCGGGACGCCACTCAAGAACAAACAGACGTCCGAGCGCCACGTCGCCATCTCGGAGTCGCTCGCTGACCTACTCGATGACTGGATTGAGCTCAAGCGCCCTGATGTCACCGATGAGTACGGTCGAGATCCACTCATCACTACCACGAACGGGCGCATCGCAAAGGGCACAATAGCGGGATATGCGTACAAGTACACCCAACCATGCCGGTACAAACGGCGATGCCCGCTGGATCGGAACCCCGAGATGTGTGAGTCGACCGATCACGGCAAGGTCAGTAGCTGCCCGGAGTCCGTCTCACCCCACCCGTTTCGGCGCGGTTCGATCACGCACTGGTTGCGCTCCGACGTCCCAACCAAGATTGTCTCGGATCGTGCAGACGTCTCTGAGGGCGTTATCGACAAGCACTACGACGAGCGCACTGACCAAGAGAAGATGGAACAACGACGGGAGTATCTCGATAACGTGTAGGCGGGGTTGATAGCCCGATTTTGGCTCTACCGAAGATCGTCGACCCAGCGGCACCACTTGTGGAAGTCGGCTGCACCGCACTGTTCCGCGATGCTTTGGAGCGTTCCGATTTTGAGGCGGTCGTGCTTCGGGACCGTTACCGTTCGAACCTCTCCAGTATCGGGGTTTGTGTACTCCAGGATGACGTGGCTGCGCGCTGGCGGTCTTTCCGATAGTTGAGGCTGGTGAGTGCCTTCACAATATCTTGACCGGAGAAGTCTCGCGGTGCGTCCGTCACGCCTCAAACCACGGCGCATCCGGCTCGGGTGCGTCGGTGTCCGCTTCTCGTTCTTCCTTGGTCAGTTCGACCGCTTCATCGAGGTTGTCGAGGGCTTCCCGACGCGTCTCGCCCTGGCTCGCGACGCCAGTTCCGTCGTCGATGGCCGACCAGCCACCGTCGTACTCTTCAATGAGGCGGATTTCGCGCCCTGTGCTCATGTATAATTAGACGTATGCGCTCGGTTAAGCGTTGGCCTGAATGGTGCAATGAGACCTGGTTACAGGTCCTCGACGTACTCCCGTCGCGCTTCGCGTCGGTCAGACTCGGTGCTCATGTCGTACCACCGTTCGATCGTGTCTGGGTTGGCGTCACACCGCTTCGAGATCACGTCCTCGGTGGGGACACCGTTGGCCCGGAGATGGGTGATGTACCCTCGACGGACGGGATGTGGGGAGAGGGATTCCGGACAGTCGTAGGCGGCGTTATTCGTCTGGGCGGCGTCGCACGTGTCTGGATCCTCGCCGACCGGGCAGTCCTGGCCGGTGGCACACGGCCGGGTCCAGGCGTAGACGTACTGGCGGATCGTGCCCTTCTGGAGCCGGCCGTTGCGCGTTGTCACGAGTGGCTCACGTCCGTGGTCGTCGGTGACGGCGTTCCGGTTCTCTTGGATGTAGCCGTCGATGGCCCGGGCGGCGTCCGCGGAAATACTGAGTTCGCGTTCGGCTCTGTAGCCGTTCTTCAGTCTCGTCCCGGTCTCCTCTCGGTTGACAATCGAGAGGTAACGCTCCTCGGCGTCGTAGTCGTCGAGGTCCAACGCGTAGAGTGTAGACTGCCGGATCCCGGTCTCCGCGAGGATGGCCCAGACGACGTGTGCCTTGGTGAAGGGGCGGTACGTCTCCAGGTGGTCGACGATTTCCTCGGCGCTCTCTCTGGCCAGCCAGCGCTCGTCCTGGCCCTCGTGTTTGGAGAGCGTCGGGAGGATGACGAGCTTGTGGAACCCGTGGTCGAACACGCCCCGGCGCTCGCAGTACTGGAGGAACTTCCGGAGGGCAGCCAGACAACCCTTGATCGAGGACGTCGCCTCAAGTGAGGACTCTTTGTGAAGGTAGTTCTGGAACTCGTCGAGTGTCTTGGGCTGGACGGTCCCGAGGTCCTCGATGCCGCGTTTCGCGCAGAACTCCTGGAAGTACTTGAGTCGGTTTCTGTAGGCTGTAACGGTGTTCGGCTGGACGTCCCAGGGGTTTGTGTCAAGGTAGAACTCGGCGACGGCGTCGACCAAGACAACCCCGGAGAACAGTTGGTCGCCATTCGGGGAATTGGTCGTTTTCGAATCAGTGTACGGCTCGGCGAAATTGGTCGGTGAGCTGTCGGTCTGGCTGTTAGTACTTTCTGTTGGTCGGGCAAGGTTGGTGTGGGTATCCTGGGACCGACCAACCATCCGGGAATCCGGCGTCTCGGGACCGTGGGGTTGTGGCGTTTGGTGGGCATGCTGGCCCGGGCCCGTGACTACTTCCCCACCATCAGTCCGGATCTTCCGAGTCGGGTTCTCTGAGTCGTCCTGGTCTTGGTCGGGATTGGTCGTGGGTTGGTCGGGATTCTCCGGGATGTCTTTGGGCCGGTCGGATTCGTCGAAACCGTCGTTTGTGTCGGTCATTCGCCGACCAACTCCGTACATTGGGGGACTCGGTTACCGGGTCCAATGGGCCAGTGGCCGGGTCGGAATGTCGTGAAGGGTCGGCAAGACCGACCATTTGTGTCCGGAATTGGCCGGGACGTCGGGTGTCGGGTCCGATCTACACCCTGTGTTTTCGTAGTCGGATTCCCCCGAACAGTCGGGTTACCGGGTTTTACGAGAGGTCGACGGAGGTACCCCTCGTAATTGGTCGGTGAATTGGTCGGGGGTTGGTGAAGGACACCCGGTCGTCGATGGTCGGTGAACGAGGTCTTCTCAGAGTCGTGGCTGAGTCGAATTCTTCGGAATAGCACCTTGTAGCCCGTGCCTGGCCAATTATTCCGACGGCCAGTTATCAGGTCGTTCTCTGTCACTCCTCGGCCAGTATCGGTCACCGGGTATCGACGTGGCGTGCGAGCACCTTGATGGCCGGTCGCGGATGTTATTGTCGCCATGTTCTCTGTCCAGGTAATAGATCGTCCCGGTATGGCAAAGTAGTAATGGATGAAAAAGAATATAGATTTAGGCAGTAATTGACTAACTATGACTGATGACCGGGACATCCCTAGCGACCAACTGTTCACCGGCGTCGAGGACGTCGACGATGACCGGGAGTTAGGGCCGATTCTCACGCCCGAAGACCGACCACGCGGGATCCTTTCTCCGACCGACCGGGAGTATCTCTGCGGCCACAAAGAGTACGCCCAACCCCAGACGGATGCGAACCGACGGCAGGCCATCCGCGAACGGATCGTGAACGGGCTCAAGGACTTCGCGTTACTGAGCGTGCTCCTCGAACCCGGGGAGCGGGATAAGGTCTTCGCGGAGCTGGGGCAGGAGGAAACCGACGAGGCCCTTGCGTCGATGGTCGCGTTTGCGTATCTCGGGGTTGAGGGCGATCGTCATCGGCTCGAGACGTGTCTCGAGCACGGGATCCTCCAGGGGGCGACCGTCGGCCAATTTTCTGAGTCGGGGGGTCGGGCGACCGACGCGGACGTGTCCATCTCGGTCGAGTACGACCCCAATATCGAGGCGCTGTATCAGCGTTTTGAGGACGATGGGGAGTTGACCGACGCCGAGATCGGGGCGCTGGTTCGGGCCGGGAGAATTGGTGGGGATGATCTCGAAGAATTGGCCGAGTCGTCCGGAGGGTTTCCCGGCGTGTTTGTCGGGAAGAGGGCTGGATCTAGGGAGTAACGTGAATGTCGGAGGTTGTGAAGGGCAGGTTTTCACCAGGATCCGTCGATGGCATTTTGATAAGCAGTTTCAGCCTGGTCCGCGACTGCGTCCCAATCGTATCGCTGCGCGCGTTCGACGGGGTCCGAAGATGGTCGGTCACCGCAAAGTGCCGCTTCGAGTGTCTTCGTGAGGGCGTCGACGGTTGGCTCGACGAGGAACCCAGCGTCGCCGATCACCTCGTCAGCTGCGGAGTCGGGGTGGTCGGCGCCGATGACGGTACAGCCGGCGGCCATCGCCTCGGCGTAGGTGATGCCGAAGCCTTCGCGCGTGCTCGGGGAGGCGAACACGTCCGCGGCGCGCATATGGGCGAGCACGTCCGCGTAGTCGTCGAGGAAGCCGAGGAAGGTGATCTGGTCGGCTGAATTGAGAGTCGTCGTGAGTTGTTCGAGCGCTTCGCGTTCCGGGCCGTCGCCGACGATGCCGAGTGTCGTGTCGGCGGGGGCGACGCGGTCGAACGCCCGGAGGAGTACGTCGACGCGCTTGTCCTCGATCAGGCGGCCGGCGAAGAGGACGTCGAAGCCATCGGCGGCGGGCTCGATGGCGCGGATCTGGTCGAAGTCGATGCCGTTGGGGATGGTCCGGATACGGGTTCGGTCCTGGCCGATACGGGCGAGGCGGTCGGCGGTGATGCCGGAGACAGCGATGGGGTGCTGTGGGATTCTGGCGGTGATTTGTTCGGTGAGTTTCCCGAATGGGGCGAGGTGGCCGAGGTAGTCGTTCCAGTAGTCGCCCCAGACCTCGTGCCAAGTGGTGACCAGTGGGGTGTCGGTGCCGACGGTTGCGAGCTTGGCGGCCAGGACGGGGAAGTGCGGGAAGACGGAGGCGACGACGACGTCATGGTCGTTCTGGCGGAGATATTTGTTGAGGGGGTAGACTGTGCGGGCAGCGAAGTCGAGCGCTTCGGTGATGGAGCGTCGGCCGTCGTCGCCGGTGTAGAGCTCGGTTCCGGGGGCGACGGCGCGGAGGGTCATCCCCTCGTGGGTGGTCTCTTCAGGGCCGTCCCAGAACTGCCGTCCATAGATCGTGACGTCGTGGCCCTTGTTGGTTAGGCGAGTACCGATCTCGTGGATGCGTTTTTCGGCGCCGCCGGTGACGAAGGGGTAGACGACGTTACTGACGAAGGCGACGCGCATTCTGATGAGGAGTGTCGTTCGGTTGGTAATACGGTTTCGGACGAGCGAGCGCCGTGGTTATCCATACCCCTAAGTACGTATACCCTCGTCCTGAACGGGGTGCCATGAGCATCGCACTGACTCACTTCGCGTTCGGCGCGTTGTGCATGACCCTCCTCCTCGCGTATCTCCCTGTTCGGACGCGGTACTTCATGGCCATCTCGGTCGCGAGCGGCGTCTGGGCGATGATGCCTGACTTCTGGCGCGTGAGTCCGATATACGAGAACGCGTTTCGTGAAATCGGTCACTCGGCGTTCGGGAACGTGTTCTGGCTGCATCCGCTGTTTGATCAGGCGGATCCGAGCGACTCCTACCGACTGGCTGCGGTGATGGTCGGCGTCTACTTCCTGGTCGGGATGATCTACGCGGAGCGCCATCAGGAGGAGCCGATCTTCCGGGTCGACGTGGAGCGGTTCCGGGACTGGGCGCGTCGAGAGTAGTTCTCCCTCTAACAGGTCGGAACGCAAAGTTATTACCCGAGTAGTGGTCTCTCCCAATCACGATGACTGCGGACTGGGAGAACGTGATCCTGCTCTCGGCCGACGCGCTGCGAGCGGATCACCTCTCCTGTTACGGCTACGAACGAGAAACGACTCCTGTACTCGACGAGTTGGCCGAAGTGAGTATCCGGTTCACGAACGCGTACAGTGCGAGCTCGCACACGCGGGAGGCTGTTCCGGCACTGCTGACCGGGGAGTACCCTGACGTGGCCGTCGATTCGGGGTATCACCTTGCCTCGGAGACGGTGGCGTCGACGCTCTCCGAGGAAGGGTTCGCGACTGGTGGGTTCCACTCGAATCCGTTCGTCTCGCGGGCGTACGGATTCGACGAGGGATTCGACCACTTCGACGACGACCTCCACCTGGGCCAGCACAAGCTGATCGCGCTGGCCCAGCGGGCGCTGGATAAACTGCGAAATCGCCACTACGCCCGTGCCGAGGAGATCAACGAACGGTCGTTGAACTGGGTGGATTCGTTGGAGGAGGGCCAGCCGTTCTTCCTCTGGAACCACTACATGGACACCCATGGACCGTACGAGCCGCCCGGTGAGTACGCGACGCTGTACGCGGATGATGGACTATCAGGCCGTGATGCTCAGTCGCTGTATCAGCGGGCCATCGACGAGCCGGAGTCGATTACTGAGGAGGAGCGGCAACTGTTGATTGACCTGTACGATGGGGAGATTCGGTACAACGACATGCGGATCGGGCAGTTCCTAGAGGCGCTTCGGGAGCGTGAGTTGCTGGAGGAGTCGCTGTTGATCGTGACGGCTGACCACGGTGATGCGTTCGGTGAGCACGGGTACTACGAGCATCCGCGATATCTGCACGACGAAATCACGCACGTTCCGTTGTTCGTTCGGCCGCCCGGTGGTGCAGGTCGGGTCGTCAAGGAGCCGGTGAGTACGCTGGATATCGTGGCGACGATCAAGAGCGGTATTGGTGAGTCGGCGTCGTTTTCGCTGCTGGAGGACGTCGATGGGAATCGGCGCGTGTTCTCCCAGGCCCGTGGCGAGGACGAACATAGTCATCTCCGACGGTATGCAGTTCGAACTCAGGACGGTGCGTGTTTTGGTGAGCGTGATTTGGATTCTGGGGCAATCGAGTTTGGAGACATGACGGATCGGTCGCTTCGTTCTGAACTGGAGGCCCACGTTGAGCAGCGTGTTCGCGTCGAGAACGGGGATGGGGCTGCAGAGGAAGAGGTTGATGAAGAGATCGAGCGGCGACTGAATGCGTTGGGGTATACGGAGTGATGCGGATTGCGATGGTGCAAGACGACTGGTGGCCGCGAACTGGTGGCGGCCCAGTCCACGTGAAGGAGCTCGCGATCGCCCTCGCAGAAAACCACGATTGTACCGTGGATATCTATACTCGAGCGCTTGCGAAGGATGGGGAACGACACACAGACACTGAGCAGTACGCTTCAGGAGACGTAACGGTGTACCGTGTTTCCCCGTGTACGGAGTACTGGAACCCCGTTGGTCGCATCTCGTCGATGCTGACACCAATCCCGAAGTTGGTTCGTGGTGATTACGACGTGATTCACGGCCATACGTTCCTCCCGGCTGTTCCCACCCGACTCTCCGGTGCTCTTTCCGGGTCCTCGACGGTGTTCACTGTCCACGGAACTGCGTTGACCTCCGGAGTTGGACGTGACGAGTCCGCGCTTGCAGGAGTGAAGCGCCGCATCGAGAAGCAGTTCGTTCTTGGTTTCGACTACGACTCGGTGATCTCGGTGAATCACGAGCACGTGGACCTTCTGGAGACGGGCCACGAGGACGTGCGAGCGATTCCGAACGGTGTCGATCTTGATCGGTTTGACGTAGACGCTGATCGGACTCAGGACGTGTTGTTCCTCGGCCGTCTGGCGCCGAAAAAGCGGGTGACGGACCTTATCGACGCGTTTGCGAGAGTCGAGGACGAATTCCCCGACTCGACGCTTCGCATCGTCGGAACGGGCCCGAAACGAGAAGAACTCGAAGCGCAAGTCCAGGAGCTCGGGATTTCAGACCGTGTCTCGTTTGAGGGACGCGTTCCGGACGAAGCAATACCGGAGTACTACGCCACGGCAGGCGCCTTCGTTCTGCCTTCCGTCTGGGAAGGACATCCGCTCACGTTGCTCGAAGCGTGGGCTGCAAGTGCGCCGGTAATTGCGTCGTCCGTGGAGGGAATCGAGGAGTTCGTGGATCACGGAAAAACGGGATATCTCGTACCGGCCAAATCACCCGGTGAGTTGGCGGACGCATTACGGACAACCCTGGAGAATCCGGAAGTGGCGCGTAAATGGGGCGAGAATGCTCGGCAGCTCGTCGAGGATGAGTACTCCTGGGAAGGCGTGGCGGAACGCACATACAGCCTGTACCAGGACCTCGCCTGATTACTCCATATAGCCGAGGTCAGCGAGTCGGTCTTCAACGCTGGAGGTATCCTGATCAGAGCCTCCACTCGCGTAGTCACCAGCCAGTTCGTCCCAGTCTTGTCGTTCGACGGTTTCTTCGACGTCGGTGAGGACTCGACCATCGGTGTTGGTGTCGACCGGGATTTCTAATTCTGCCGCGACGGTCGGTGCGATATCGTAGATTGATGCACCTTTCTCCGGGTCAACATTGAGATCACGATTCGAGATGAGGATGCCCTCCGGCTTGTGGTTCTTGTGGGGGTTCCGACGGAACGTGTCGAGGATCGACCCGCTCACGTCGTAGCGGAAGTCCCGTGGGAACAGGATGATGTCTGGTGCGTCTTCGACGTGCTTCCCTTCATACACCTCTTCTCGAGGTCGCACGTCGTCGAACACCAGCTTCCCGTCGGGGTCGCGGATCTCTTTGAGTTCGTCGATGAGCTCGGAACGGACCTCCTCATACTCGTTCTGCGGGACCATCCCGTGGGGCTCCCTGCCTTCGACGTTGAGGTGGATTCCGAGACTGTTGAACAGGAGTTGATACGCAATCGAGTTTTCGTGATCGACGACTTGATTCTGTGCGGCGACAAGTGCATCGGCAGGAAGAATTCGCTCAACGTGGCTGGCCAGGCCAACAGACTCCAACGCGCTATGGATTCTGCGTGGAGAGAGTCCGACTTTAGAGAGCGTGTTTGCTGTGGTGCTTACAGCCTTTGACATGGTTGAGGAGCTTTTCGACTCGTCCGATTTTCCTTTCAGTTTGTCCTTTTGCTGTCTGAAGTACTGGGCTTCCCCTTCTGTTGTTTCACAATAGCCGTGTTCGGCCAGCCAAGAGTTGACGTAGAAGGTCCAGTCGTAGTCACCCATCCCGTGATCAGAGGCGATGATGACTGTAGTGTCGTCGTCACCGAGGTCGATAATGTCGCCGACGAACTCGTCGACATTTTCAAGAACTTCACGGATCTGTTCGCGATCGTCGAGGTCGTGGAAGACGGAGTCCGTTACCTGGAACTGAACTGCGAGGAGATCCCAGTCGAACCGCTCGTCGAGGAACCGGGCGATATCACGCCGATGTCGCGCGACGTCGACGTACTCAGCGATCGGATCATCGTCCGTTCCGTAGTCGGGGTAGATCCGGTATTTACCGTTCTCAGCCTCGTACTGCTCCCGGAGATGCGGCGGGTGGAAAGGTGTGTCTTCGCTAGTTAAATAGCCAGGGACCATGGCGCCATTCTCAATGTTTAGTGCGGAGTGGGTGATCGGATAGTTAATCACCACTGGCGTCAGACCGCACTCGGCGGTGACGTCGAACAGATACGGCGAATCGACGTCCGATCGCTCGATAAGTTGTTTTTCATACCCCTCTTGCTTGAAGAAGTCGAACACGCCGTGTTTTCCTGGATTCCGACCGCTGAGCAAGGACGGCCACGCACAGGGCGTCCATGGCGGGTGAGTGCTCTTTAGATCGGTAGCCGTGTTGTCTGCAAGCGACGAGAGCGTCGGGAGGATACCGCCATCGATCCATTGACCGATCTCTCCGAACCCCAGACCGTCGAGACCTACGAGAATGACCTCATCGGAGACTGATTCCACCGGTGCGGGAATATCCGACATAGGTTTACGCCCTGTAGCCCAGATCCCGAAGTTGTTCTTCGACGTCTCGGCCAAACTCGCCTTGAACGGATGGGAGTTCGGATGGGTGGATCGCGAGATCATGAGCGAGCGCGGTGAGATCTGGTGAAATGTCCGACTGGATAGTGGCACGCTCTCGTGGGTCTTCCCGATAGTTGAACTGGATGTCGCGAGTGGTGTAATCGTAGTCAATCTGCGAGTTTTCGTCGGCAGGTTCGTGGTGGAGAATTTTTCGCTGGTTGTCTCGAACCGCGAGTGTGTGGCCAGTCCGGTCGAGCGTATCGGAAACGACGGGGGCCGAACTCTCACTATCGGTTAGGAGGGATGTCGTTCCACTAGTCGCCGGGAACTCGCCCTCCTCAAAGTCACAGAGGACAGCGAGAATTTCGTGGAGCCAGGCCAAGGAAACCGGTGTGCTGATTCGCCCTGCACGATCGTCTGGTGTCCTAACAATCAGCGGTACATGTAGCAGTTCATCATAGAGATGATGGGGCGGGTGACCATACACGTCGTTGCGATCGAACAGTACCTCGCCGTGGTCTCCCGTGACGACGAGAACCGTATCATCCCATACACCGGTACGCTGGAGGTGGTCAATCACGTCCCCAATACGTTCGTCAACGTATCTGAGGGCACTGTCGTACATCGTATCATATCGTGGTTCGTGTACGCGTGCCGCGCGGGCCGCATCACACTGCAACTGGCCGTACGTGCTCGTAACGGCTGACAGTCCGCCAGCCCGGACAGTAGACGGTCGGAGTGGTGCGTGGAGGTCCATCAGATGAGTCCACGCGAAGAAACCATCGGAGAGAGGCTCTAATTGGTCCGTGAAATTGTCGACGACGGTTTCACCGTCTACTGTCGGCCATCCTTGCTTCGTCTGCAGATACCGGTAGACCATGACCGGCAACATGTACGGGTTACGAACAGTATCGTAGTTCCGCATCCGGCTCCGGATATCGTAGAGAAGAGACCCTAGCTGGAGCAGCCCTCCTTTGTCACGGTCGTCTGTACTGTCGGTTTCGTCGCCGAGACGGAGGTTCTCAAATTGGTTGAATCCGCGATCAAAGTTCCGGGCGCGGCTTAGGTGTGGGTTGGTGAGCGTGGCGACCGTCTCGAAGCCTTGGTCACGGAGCCACGACGCGAGCGTCGGACCGTCACCAATCGCTTTCCACGTGACGTCGTTACCGTAGTACCAGCCGTTGTAAGAGTGTTGACCGGCGATCAATCCAGGAATCGACTCAGTCGTGTACGGGCCGGTCGCATAGGCGGCGTCGAAAATGAGACTTTCCTTTTGGAGTTTGTGGAGCGTCGGCGTCGTATAGCGGTGGTGATTGTAAACCCTGTCGGCTCGAAGACAATCCACACTCACCAACACGATGTTGGTCATTAATCCGATAAAATCCGTAGGACACCTTAGAGCTGATGATATGGGTCGGTAATATATCAGACAGTCCCTTTAATGAGACCAAGTTCAATGCGCGGTATCAAAAACTTCGTTCAAGGCTTTTGTATCCGACTGAGAAGTGTTTCTGAGTTCTGGGGCAAACTTTGTGTCCCCCGGATTCGTTCGGCTATACGCGGACGCACAACGGCGGTCGCTCGCGTCAGGTGACCTGTTCAACCTGAACATACCGAGATGAAATCGCACTATTGTGAAGGTCCGCACGGCTGTGAACCGTTGTTCGACAAAAACCGTCCTCCTCGTATTGATTTAGTGACGAAAACGTTATAGGTTGTGTACGGTAGTTTCACCGTTGGTATAAACTAGATTGGCCGAGTGCGGTCGTTGGACACCGTAATATCTAGTGAAGTACGCCCGATGGATGAGTAGACTAGAATCCTCCGGATGAAGATACATCTCGACACTCTCCGGATCTGATTGGCGCAACCCTATGATACCTTCCGGCTCAGAGGATTGTGTTCCGGTTGAAAGGCGCTTCCAATGTGCGACTTGAACTAAGAATGTGTCACTCATGAAATGGTCGGCATGACGAGTTGTCCATTCAACATTAGCAAGATCGCTATGGCTTGCAGTCGGACGGTAATCCCCGGCGGTACGTTCTGGAATAGAAACCGCAGGCGTGAATATTCCTGCAATGAGAAGAATACCGACCAGTCCGTAAACCAGCGGTAAGCCGCGTCGACGGAGAAGAGACACAAATATAATCGAGACCAGTGGAGCAGCGACTACAGTGACTTGTGGAAGTAGGCGAATACCCGCAGCACGCCCACCAATCAGGTATGCAACACCGTATACGCCGACGATGGAAACAGCTACTGCGCTGTATTGTAACGGCAGAATTTGATCTTCCCCCCTGATTGATTTTGAAACTATGATTAGCGCAGCTATCCCCGATATGATTGCGAGAACAAGAAGCGGAGTGGCCCATGAAAGAACTGCAGGGGGCGTATAGCCGAGAACTTCTATTGTAGGTGGATGCGTTGATTCGCTAACGACCTGTTGCGCAGTTCCTCGATCAAGATTGAGAATCGTTGTGATTCGGCCATAATAACCCTTGAATTGTTTAATGTATATCATATAATGAATAAAGGCAGTGGCACAGAACAATATAGCGAGACCATACGAGCGTGATGTCCCCCACTGGTCGGTATCAAGAAGCGAGGGAGAAATCCGGTCGGTGATGGACTGTACTATCCAGAGACAAAGTGTTAGGCCAGTGAGCGAAACAATCATAGAGTGGTGACCTCCAAATGCGGCGACAAAATATAGAAAGAGCAATCCGGTGAGTCTCGTGCCTCGAGAGCGAACAAGTATCGGGAGTACAAGTACAAACATAGCTCCTGCATATGTCTGCGCAAAGAGTTGGCTTCCCCGGATGAGTGGTCCCGCCGATAAGATTGTCACGAGGAGGACCAGAAGTGATTGACGGTGCCCACAGCCCAATTTAAGACACAACAAATAAACTCCGAGGTATGCGAGGGACTGGACCAACCCAATGAACAGAAACATCCCGGGACCCGTCGTTGGTCCGACAGAGAGCCCAGTAACTAATCCGCCGATAGCAGCTAAAGTATGTGATACCGGATACGCGTGATAGTAATGTATCGACGATGGGATTAGTTCCCCAGTCGCCATAATGTACCCGGGGATTCCCTGGTGAAAGATATCGGGACCGTAGACAGGAGCGCTGAAAAACAGACCTGCTCTGATTATCAATCCAAATAATAGGATTTCAGTGAGCGTTCTGTAGGGACTATCTACGCCGTGAACAACTCTGATTGCAATCACGACACCGATGATTGGAACGAGCGCTGGAACGACACCCTGGCCGATTAGATCTATAATAGTGACACCGAGAGTTGCGAGCAAGAGATATATTGCAACATCTAGCACCTGAGTTTTCATATAATTGAGTTGAAAAATATCTGTTTCACGCATCGGCAACAAGAGATAAACATAGTATCCAGCTACGACAATACCCACCGATATGGCGACTAAGCGAATTATTGTTACGTCGACGGCCCACCCAACAATTAGCGCTCCAATGCTGACTGGCGCAGTCAACAGTACAAGAGCGGTCTCCTGCCACTGCCGATTCATAAGTCGGCCGTCCGAAAATCCAAATCGTGTCATGTTGTCACCCCCAAAGTAGACGCTCGTACTGATCCACTGCAGCTTTGATACTGAAATCCGACGCCCGGGTTATCAATTTGTCCTCATCAACCGGTTCCTCAAGGGTCTCACCGATAGCGGCTGCCAGCGCAGACGGATTACCGACGGATACGAGACGACCGTACTCACCGTTGTCCAAGATCTCCGCCGGGCCACTTGGACAGTCCGTTGCAACAACGGGACAACCACAAGCCATCGCCTCAACGAGGACGTTTCCAAACCCTTCCCTGATAGACGGAAGGGCCGTCACTGACGCGTTCCGCATATATTGATACGGGTTGTCGACGTACCCGAGCAGTTCACTCGACGACGATAATCCGAGTTCGGCGATACGCGACGCCAGTTCATCACGTTTTGGGCCGTCACCTATGAGCACCAGGCGAACTGACTCGTCCGCGAGCAGTGACACAGCCTCCACCAGATCTGAGAATTGCTTCTGTTCTGAGAGACGGCCAATACCGAGTACAACTTTGTAATCATCTGACGAAAACCATTTGTGGTTGAGCGGTTCCATACTTCGTTCCCGGAGAGTCTCGGAAACGATGGGATTGTAGATTCGAGTGATTGCGTCGCGATCTACACCGACAATATCGCTGAGTCCCTCAACAACGCCGTCCGAAACAGCGACCAACTTGCCTGCTGTCGAGTAGAGTTCTTTAGCCGCTGCGTAGACGAATCTGTTTTTAGTGGAATTCACTACGGCAACTCTAGGGTCGATGTGTTCCGTCACGATAATTTGGGTCGGCACGCGAGCTAGGTTCCACGCAATTAGGTTAGGAACATTGATGTGATTCATAGCGGTGTAGAACCAAGTAGGGGTCGTCCGACGGAGATACCTCATTAGGAATGGAATGTCCCCGAGCCGGGTGTAACCCGGAAACGGTAATGACTGAAGGTCGACAACGCGAACCCGCGGGTCAACCTCTGTACGGAGCAGCCCTTGAGGACTGGGGAGAACGAGGTCCACGCTGTAGCCGCGATTGGCGAACCCGTTCGCTAAATTTATTGTGACCCGTTCCGCGCCCCCGATGTCGAACGACGGGAGAAAAAACCCGATGTCGACTGTCATTGGACGACAACCGCCTCCGGTAACGTCTCTTCCCACTTTTCGGCCGCTTTCGGCGACTGGATCGAAAGCTCACCGTCCGTATCGATAATCGTGTCACCGACCCGTGGATCGTCATCAGACCGGAAATTGTTGAGAGCGCTCAGCAGGCGTCTTACCGGGTCGCCGCCGATGCACGCAAGTAGTGCCGCGTACGGCCGCATCCAAGCCGGATCGGTCCTAATAGCTCGTAGAATGTAGGGGAACGCTGCTAGAGTATGGCCATTAACGACCCCATTCCAACCGACATTGAAAAACAGCCGCGACCGCATTTGTCGTTCGAACCCATCGCCGTACTCATTAGCCAAATCACTGTGCTTTTCGAGGAACAGCGGAAGCGCGGTCTCAGTCCGCGCGTCGAAGTCCCCGGTTATCTGATCACCGTGGTACACCCGTACCGTCAGGGGTTCGGGGACACATGCGAGGTCGTACGTCTGGGTCGCTCTGACGAGGAAGTCAGTATCCTGCCAGCAGGGGAACGCTTCGTCAAGCACCCCTACGTCGTCAAAGACATCTCGATGAACTAGCAGGGTAGAGAAGGAACCAACGAGGTTCGTCTTTAACAGCTGCTTCGTGGGCTTCTCGGATACACAATGCGTCGAAACGTTCTGGATGAGCCCTTCATCATTGACGTAGACTTTCCCTGTGTACGCGATTGCAGTATCAGCCTCGGCCGACTCGAGTGTATCGACCTGCCGCCTGAGTTTCGACGGAAACCAACGATCATCGTCGTCGAGAAACGCTACGTATTCACCGTTCGCTTGTTTGATTCCAGAGTTTCTCGCCGCGTTCGCGCCCTGATTCTCGTCGTGGCGGATAATCGTCACTCCGTGATGTGACCCGAATTCATCTTTGATTACGTCGGATACCGGTGTCGGCGAACAGTCGTCAACGATGATTGTCTCAATCGGTCGGTAGGTTTGCTCTCTAATATTGCTGACAGCGTCACCGACTCTGTCTGGCCGGTCATACGTAGGTATGACAACAGAAACCAGAGGGGCGTCAGTCACAACCGGATACCGAGCTTGGGGGCAATATATCTTCTGTTACGGGCAGTTATTGAGATAGTTCTTGGTAAATACATAATACCAGCCACTCCTTTTATTGGTCGACTCTATCTATAGGGTGGGTAATATCTCCAACATCAATATCGCCGAGCAGCAGTCTAGCTCGATACGCGCGGTGATCGGCGTCTCCATTGTAGGCCTGTAAAAACGTGTCACGAGGGATCATCCCAAATCGGTATTCCAAATTCTCATATATCTCTTCTGGCGTTTGGACTGACTGCTTGGGACTCTCCAAAATCGAGGTCGCGTAATTGTACATTTTCCGTAGAAGAGGCTCAATTCGTGATTCACGGCCTATGTTTTTTATTCGGCCAGTCAAGGAGGTCGCAGCAAAATGGCCTACAGGATTATCTGCAACGGAACGGTACTTATCTTGGACTGCTTTTCTTTGGAATCGCCGACCGCTACGCTGTTTAAATGATGTATCCAGCCAAAAGTCAACACACTCTGCATCCCAAAACGGTAGCCACCAATCTAATCCTGTTTGCCCATGAGTTTTTGTTGCCGCCGTAATCCATTTCGCTTGTCGCTCTCGCCAGTCGAACCGTTCGACCGCCTCGAGTGCTTGGGTCAGAGGACCACCACCGAACTGAATTACATCCCGGATACGCTCCCGAATATGTTCTTCCTGGGTTTGGTCTATAGCATTGTATCGGTAATGGATTCTCAGTATTTCATCAATGACCTCCCGCTCGGATACCGGTGGAGAAAGTGCCACATCGGATAGGTGGCTGCCTGCAATCATATCTCCCGAATGTCCAGGGACAATAACGCTGTTTTCAGGAACCGTGCCTTGGTTCGCAAGTTCACGAACCGCACCCCATTCCCTAAGTACAGGGACACTCGATAACCAGAGTTGATTGTCAAGCTCCTCACGCCCACTACTACGATAGATTCTCCTCCAATCCTCATGGGATGGTTCCCAGTGATGGTGTTCTACGCCCAAAGAGCGGGCAACACGTTCTGCGGTCAGGTGTTCGTCTTGTTGAGGGCGACTCGACCACGAAAACGAGTTCAAGTTCGGATACCCCATTTCGGCTAACGCAGTGACAATATACCGAGAATCAAAACCAGCGCTTAGCGGCACCCAGATCGGTCGGCCGTTCGCATATTCAATGAGTCGGGATATACATATCTCCCAATTTCGATGGACGTGCTCGAACGTTCGATCATGCTGGTTTCCATACTCAAAGTTGAAATACCTCTCCTTGTCGATACCAGAAGGAGATAAATGGATGATTTCACCCGCTTGAGACTGGCTAACGCCCTTTAAAAGGGTTTGTGGCCCTGTGACATAGCTTGCGGTACGATATTCTGCTGTAGACACTGTATCAAATTCAGTGTTCGATAACTCCTGAATTGCATGCTCTTGAGAGTCTGTGAGATGAATTGGTCCCGTTGTCGACACGTAGTAAATCGGGTAACTGTTAATATAGTCGGCCGCGATACACCACCCATCATCGATGGGAGTCAATACTGAGAAAAAGCCTGTAACCGAACGGGCCACATCTTTGACCTCAGGCCGAGTAGTAGCCTTACTGAACGCTTCAATGGGTAAGTTACTTTCATCTACACATTGCCGCCACTGACAAAATCCAATTAGTTTGGTCCCTTCATACTCCTCAACAGAAGATGTGAATTTGCAAGTGATATCCATCTTCGGTTAGATGATAGAACAGACACAAGTATATTCTGGTTTGATATATACAGAGACACAACGACTATCAAAACCACGCCGGCCACAACTGAAACGAATAGTTGAGTTTTCTAGGTTGGACATACAATCCATGTTTTAACTCGCAATGTTAAGTTAAGAGAGTCAAATTTACATAAAATGCGCCATCATAACAATACTTAATAATCCCAAGCTATAAAACACCTATAATAAGACTACCTTACCATACTCAGCTAATGAATGTGAAAAATCATCTATCCAAGCTGATCGGGTTGCTTGGATACCCGACTATGTTTCGGTATATAATCAATAGATCACCTGCCAATACATCAATCTCGTCGGCACCGGGGGCAAAGATAGGATACAGAACGTCAATTGAGGGAAATGCACAGCTTAAATCGGAAGCGACTGTGTGTCAAGGTTCACGATTGAGAGGCGACGTAACAGTCCATGAGTCGGCCCGAGTAGGCCCGGAGAGTCGTCTAGACGGAGACATAGACGTGGGGCGTTGGACAAACCTCGTTCGTGAAGTCGAGGCGGTCGGATCGGTAGACATAGGCCGGTACTGTGCTATTGCACGTCGAGCGACATTCCAAGCTGAAGATCACGTCACTTCAAGACCCGGAATGCAGATGAGATTCTACGATAATTTTCTCGGGCAAGAGCTCCCGCATACGTCTAAGGGTCCGATCGAAATCGGGTCTGACGTCTGGTTTGGTGCGGACGTCACCGTTCTCTCGGACGTCCAGATTGGTCCCGGTGCCGTTGTCGGGGCGAAATCGGTCATTACGAATGACGTTGACCCGTACGCTGTCGTGGCTGGTGTGCCTGCTGAGCCAAAATCGTATCGTTTCGACGAGGAGATGCGAGAACAGCTGCTAGAAACGGCTTGGTGGGAGTGGGAGCCCGAACGAATCACCGATAATGAGGAGTTCTTCAAGACGGATCTTCGGACTATTGATGATCTCAAGTCGGTGATTCGGTGAAGATTGCCTAAAGATCCTTTTGATCTGAATGTTGCACTCACATATACCCGAGCGCTTCCAGTCTGTCCGAGACGTCAGTTTTGCTGGTCCTTCCCTTGACGCCCTCGTCCCCGGCGGTTATTGTTTTGCGCTCATCACTCTCGAAAATCAACCACGGAACTGAGACCAAGTGTTTCGTATGGATGTGTCCAGGGTGGCCATATAGCCGAATGGGAAACGGCCAAGCGAATTCACCGAGCAGATTACCATGGTCGGAAGTGATGACAGTACGCCCGGGCAACTCGTCGACCAACGTCAACGCTTCGTCGAGGACTAGAACGAGGTTCTCGTAGTATGCCTCCCATACCTTGTCGACCGATGCAGTGCCATCCTTGAGCTGTTCCCAAACCGTGTCGTGATCACGCTCCGGTGCCTCCCCTTCTAGAACGCGTCGCGTGTATTCCATGCCCGCATGGGTCGCAATTTCCTGCCCTGTCTCACCGATGAACGGGTAATGCGGCTGATTGTAGTGAACAATAAGACGTTTCTCCGGTGCGCGCTTAGCGGTGGCCCGTGCCGCGGTAGTAACCGGCTCCGGTGGGACAGTTTCCAGATTGTCATCCCAGCTATCCTCCCAAACGTTGACTAGATCGAAGAATTCTGCGTCAGTATTCAGGTTCACCTGCGGATTCGCTGTGATGTATACGGTATCCAGATAGGGGCCATCATCGAAATTCTCCGAAACAAACTCGGGTGTGTTCGACCCACGTGAGCGTCTTGACTCAAGTGATGCCCTCGAGGCCAACTCGAAAGAGGCGTTCGCAGTTTCGAAGAGGTCATAACGACAGGCATCAAGGATTAGCAGATTGTCCCAGTCCTCATCCATAATCCGGCTTCCACGATTCGGCCGGTTCGAGTAGTACTGTTTCATCAGGAACGGGAGTCCCGAGCGATACCACCATCTCGGCCGATACCAGTTGTTACACAAACTTCGTATGGCAGACACGCTAGTACACTAATTGACAGTGATTTACAGGATTAGTTAAATTAACCGGTCTATGTTCGACGAACCGACAATCGTTTACGATTGCGGAGTAAATTCCTTTATACATGAAGCGGTCATTCTTTATGAAGACCGCAGGAGACGCTCCGGACGGATGGGATAAAGAGACGTTCGTACTGCGTGAGGAACTCGCCGCCGTCGACGACGAATCCGTCTTTGAAGTTCTCCGATTAATGTACGAACATCGCCCTGAGGAGGAGTGGTCGGTCCCATTATACCAGATAATCTGGACACATCTGGCGACGCCGTATCCAGACAAGGGGGCCCTCCTTGATCTCGTTCCGCTAGCGCAGAGGTTAATGACTCACATTACTGAAAATAATGTAGACGAACTAATCGTTGACAGTCAGTTACCAGAAGTGTACGTAGCAGTAGCTAAGGATGTTTGTACACAGCTAGACTGTAAACTTAGCTGCCAAAACGAACAATCAGGTGTCGAACAAGTCGTAGAATGGGCAAAAAAGACGGCTCGTATATTTCGACAGGCTGGCCTCCTCCTTCTTGATCAGTTGTTAAGTCTTGTACTGCCGAAGGATTATTCGCCTAATGGCCGACCAATCTCTGTGTTTCCATATCCGGACCGGTTCGATAGCACACTCCCCATTGCAGAGGCTCTTGATGGTGATGCAAACTGTCTGATTCCACGACTCCGTCTGCAGTTCTATTGGTCCTCCCTAAACCTTGACTATGAGCCTGATGTTTGTTCGTATCAGAATTACATTACATTGGGAATCATCCGCCGTGAGCTTCGGGTCCTTGGAGAGATTGTGAACCCCGTTGGGAGAGACGAAATGGTCGCTAGCCTCCTACCGCTGTTTAAGCGTGAGTACGGCGTCGCACTTCCAAACACCGTTCAGACTGCTACTAGAGTAGTTTTTGAACAAAATATCCGATCGCTCATGTATTTCTGTTGGGCCGTAGACTACTTTGAAAACACCGATGTTAATGCGGCCGTGATTGGGGGTCCGAACCCACGCGACTTTGCTATCCTAGAGGCGGCACAGCGTAAGGATGTGGATACATATTACGTCCATCACTCAACTGTAACGGGCACAGAATTCCTTCCACCATCTGACACGACATACTTCGTTCCAAGTAAGATCGGCGTCAATCACATTAAGCGAATATATGACGGGGGTGATATCCCAGAACTGTTAGAAATCGGACGGCCGTACTTTGAGGTAGCATACGACGTTAATTCGCTTGGGACACCGAATAAGCTAGAAGAAACAACCCCATTCACTGTTCTCATTGCGACCCAACCTTTTGAGGATGATGTCCGAAGCGAGTTCCTGAAGACCATATTGGAGGCGTGTATGGAAAGCAATCTAGTTGACGAGATTAAAATAAAGACTCACCCCGACGAAACCCCGGAATTCTATCAACGACAAGTTGACCAACTAGCTGATTGTGACTACGTAACGATGGCGAGCGACGACTTAGGGAGAGAAATTAAAGATGCGTCGCTACTCATGACGATTAACTCCAACGTGGGTCTTGAGGCGATGCTCAACGGTACACCAACAGTTTGTTATAACAGTTGGTATCCAGCAATCCAGAATAAACCATACGCGCGTGCCCCTCAAGTACCCTTGTTGAAGACCAATGAGGCGTTGTCCGAGTTTGTTTCCGAACAAACGCCCAAGTCGGTTACTGCACTAGCCTCGGAACAGCGTGAGTTCGCTCACGAACAGTTCCTGTTAGAGGAGTCGGCAGCAGACGCGATAGCTGAAGTGATTCGAGCGAGGAGCCTTAACCAGTAGAAATTTGCGGGCAAAAGTTTTGCTATCACAACACATATAATAGACGCCCAATGAGTTTTCAATATGTCTGTATTCGACTTTCTGCAAAATACGGCTTGTGAGCTTAGAGAAAAAGGGGTTCGGTCGACTGCCAGAACCGTCGGGGTTGAAGTATTTCGGAACGGTCCGCTCCGCAGACTTGACAAGTTAGGGTATAAACGAGGGCCGAACATCTATGATTTCGATTGGGACCTTTTGTTAGTCCTCGACGCTTGCCGGGCAGACCTGATGCGTGAAGTATACCCAGAGTACGACTTCCCCGAGGAGTACGCCGAAATTCACTCGGTCGGGTCGAAGTCACAGCAATGGCTAGAACGGACATTCGCGACGGAGTACCAGGACGAAGTCTCTCGAACAACATATGTCACTGCAAATATGTTCTCGAGCGAACTGGATCCAGCGCGCTTTAACTTACTTGACGAACTTTGGCAGACCCACTGGGACGAAGACATCGGTATCGTACCACCACGACCAGTAACTGACCGCGCCATAACTGAGTTGCGAGAGAACAACCCCGACAGGTTGATTGTTCACTACATGCAACCCCACTATCCGTTTATCGACAACAAGCTCGCTGACGGTGTCAATCTTGATTACGCGTTCCGCAAAGAGGGTGACGAACAGAACGTTTGGAGTCTCCTTGAGGCGGGTGAAGTGGGCCGAGAGGAGGTTTGGACGGCGTACCGGGAGAACCTCCGGCTCGTGATGAACGAGGTAGAGTTGCTTCTGAGTAATGCTGACGTCGGGAGTGTAGTCGTGACATCCGACCACGGGAACGCCTTCGGAAGTCTAGGAATCTATGGTCATCCGCCATTGGCGGTGTCGTGTCTTCGAGAGGTTCCATTCATACGGACGAGCGGAACTGATACCCGAACCTACGATCCCGAAGTAACTGAACCGTCCATCCGCCACGGGGACCAGATGAACGTAGACTCACGCTTGGCTGCTCTCGGATACAAATGAGAAAGAACAAATTTCCCAGTAAGCTACTTCGGAGCAGCAAAAACCATACCGCCCCTAAAATCATCAATCCCCTATTTAAACGTATTTGCCTTTTGTTAGGGAAATCAAACTGTTAGCCCTTTCTCCATAATGTCATGGATGTGTACGACACCTAAAAACCTGTTAGAATCATCAGTTACCACAAGTTGTGAAATGTCGTTCTCTTCAATAACTTCTAGAGCTCTTATTGCGGCCATATCTTCGGAAGCCGTAATTGGGTTAGTAATCATTACTTCTTTGGCTACGACATTATGCAGATCCTTTCCAGATTCAATCAGTCGACGGATATCACCATCCGTCAAGATACCTTTCAAATAGTTCTCCTCGTCCTGAATCGCAGCAATCCCTTTACCGCCTTCACTTATTTTCAGAGCAACTGTGGCTAATGTGTCTGCCGGCCGAGATTTTGGAATGTCCTTGTGCATTAAGTCCTCAACGTTTAGCAACAGACGCTTCCCAATCGCCCCCCCAGGATGAAAATGGCCGTACTCCTGTTGGCTGAAGTCCCGATTCGTCATCAAGGCGTTTGCGATACAGTCTCCGATAATCATCGTAGCAGTGGCACTGGCCATCGGGACTAATTCTACGACTGCGCCTTCCTTCTCAATTTTCGTATTGACGTGATAATCCGCTTGTTTACCTAACTTCGATTCAGGGTCGGACGTGATCGCCACAGTTGTCGCATCAAATGAACGAATAAATTGCAGTAGTTCCACCATCTCGTCAGTATTTCCGCTATTCGAAATGAGAATAACAAGGTCTTCGGCTGAAAGAGATCCCAAATCGCCGTGAAGTGCTTCAACAGGATGAAGGAAGTGTGAAGACACCCCAATACTATTGAACGTGGATGAGACCTTCTTGCCTACATCTCCAGACTTGCCAATACCAGAGAATATTACTCGACCGTTCTCCTCGCTAATTACTTCTGCCACTTGTGTTATCTCCGCTATTGTCTCCGCATTCTGAAGCGTAGCAATAGAGTTCTCTTGAACCGACAGCGTGTGAGAAACAGCTTCATAAACGTCTGTCTTGTCCATCTCAGTCATGTCGCTCACTATCCTTCACCGTGTCATCAATCGCTTTCCATTTTTTAACAAGCGATTCGAATTCATCAAGGGGAAGTTGTGTGGCTGCATCACATTTAGCTGACGGCGGATCAGGATGCACTTCAGCGAAGATACCCGCCACCCCAGCTCCGAGTGCAGCCCGCGCTAACGTCGGCGCAAACTGACGGTCGCCACCACTGGAGTCACCGCGTGCGCCCGGACGCTGCACCGAGTGTGTTGTGTCGAACACGACTGGCTTGCCAAGCTCTTTCATGATATCTAAATTCCGCATATCGACAACGAGGTTATTATATCCGAACATCGCACCGCGTTCGCAGAGCATAACCTGTTCGTTCCCCGTGGATTCAATCTTGTTAACAACATTGTCCATGCCATCTGCTGAGAGAAACTGTCCTTTCTTTACATTAATTGGTAACCCCGTTTCACCGGCAGCCGTGAGCATATCCGTTTGTCGTGAGAGGAACGCAGGCACTTGTAGAACGTCAACCACGTCTGCGACCGCCTCTGCCTGTTCAGGGGCGTGGAAATCAGTTATAACCGGCAGATCATACTTGTCTTTGACGCGCTGCAGAATTTCGAGTCCACGTTCCATCCCGGGGCCCCGGTAGGAACTAATCGACGAGCGGTTGGCTTTGTCAAACGAGCTCTTGAAGATTAGTTCGATGTTGTGGCGGTTAGTAATCTCTTTTAGTTCTCGTGCTGTTTGCAGCACTTGTTTCTCTGATTCGATCACACACGGTCCTGCAATAAGGAAGAATTGGTCTTCGTTAGAGACCGAGATACTATTAGTGAGTTTCATTGGTGCGCTCTCGTTGCATTTCTTCTTCTACTACTTGTATATCACGTTTCACATTAACCTCTTTGGGGTCGTAGTCCGTCTCTACAGTCTGTATCTCGTACCCGTTTTCGAGCAGTCGGAGTTGTTCTAAGTCTTCAGCGGATTCTAGCTTCGACTCCATATTGACGTAATCGAGTAACAACTCTGTCTTGAATCCGTATAGGCCAATGTGTTTGTATGTATTACCTACTTCTCCACCAGACGGTATTTTCGCCCGTGAAAAGTAGAGTGCTCTGCCATTGGTGTCGGTTACCACCTTTACGGTATTTTCGTCATCAAGAAGAGAGTTGTCTTCGATTGTCGAAATCGGGGTTGCAACTTTCGGAGAGCTTTCTCGAAGAGCTAACACGATAGCGTCTATGACATCTGGGTCGATTAACGGCTCGTCACCCTGAATGTTGATCGTAAAGTCTGCTTCCACGTTCGCTGCGACTTCTGCCACCCGATCCGTTCCAGTTGGATGGTCAGGGTCGGTCATCACTGCGGTACCACCGACTGCCTCAACCGCCTCAGCGATGCGTTCATCATCTGTTGCGACGATGAGATCATCAAGCAGCGTTGCGTCTCTCGCACGCTCGTATACATGCTGAATCATCGGCTTACCAGCGAGCTTGATTAATGGTTTGCCGGGCAGGCGTGTTGACCCGTATCGAGCGGGGATAACACCGAGTGTCGTTTGGGAAACAGATTCTAAATAATTCAGGATGTCCCGAACAGCTCCGTCACCACCGTTATACTGGCTGACGTAGGAACACTCGTTTTTAATTTCTGGAGCCGCATCTTTAGGAGAACAGGCCGTGCCGACGGTTTTCAGACTCTGTAAGTCCGTCAAATCGTCACCAATATAAACTGTATCCGTCAGATCGAACCCGAGACGAGACGCGATCTCCTTGACTTTTCGTTGTTTATTTTTCACCCCTTGATGGACTTCTTCCACACCAAGCTCCAACGCGCGATTAACAACAGCTTGAGATTCCCTTGAGGTGATAAACACGAAGTCATTACCATCCTGTTTCCGCCACTGGACGATCCCATATCCATCTTTCACATTAAACGATTTGAAAATCTCACCGTCTTGGCCTATATTGATTTTTGAGTCTGTGAGAACGCCATCGACATCTGAAAAAACTAATCGACCCATACTAACCCAGGAAAATTATGGGAGGTAAATAAGTTTTAGGATGTTGGTGGTCATCACATAAGGATGATGGATGAGTTGGGAGATCTTTTAGAGTGGTCAATGCACGAGATCGCCCGTCTCATCGAAGATGTCGACTGATTCGAATTAGAGTTTCTGGAACGAGAGGCGGCACCCGAGTCTTCGATAAAGCCCGGAATCCGACTCCATCAGGCTGGATTATCACTTTCCGAGCCCGTTTTGATTCTCGATATATTGGGTGCCGAACGTTCTCGTCCGACCGTTTACAATTCGCCTGCTATTCATATTGCTCACGCGTCCTGAAGTCAGAGTACTTTTGTTGATGGCATATGTTCTTACTAATAGAAGTTTCTTCACACCCCCATTTATGTCTGATTCGGAAAACAACACAGTGTCTGGTCGAGAGAAAATTAATGCGCTACTTGATGTGGCTCGCTTCAACCCCCAGTTAACAGTACCCATTATTGGGCTCGGATTCGTTGCTGCAATCTTCGAAGGGGTTGGCTTAGGTTTTATTCTACCAATTATCGAACTCGCACGAGCGGAAGACCCCGTTACTCAAGCGGACGGAGTAATGGGCATGTTTGTATCTGTATACCAAACTCTGGGTATCCCATTTACCCTAGGGTTCGTCGTTGTTGGCGTTGCGGTGGTGATGACCGCCCGCTACACAATGAGTTTCCTCGTAGCTTGGTTACGTGAGGCCCTACGAACATACTACATCCGAGATCTGCAGATGCGAGCGTATGGAAGTGCATTAGATGCTCGGATAGAGTATTTTGATGAGGAAGGGTCCGATGATATTCTGAACGCTATTGTCACACAGACAAACTACGCTGGCCGAGCGATTCAGCACGTCGTGCAACTCTCAGGAGTACTTTTCTTATCGCTGGCATATCTGCTGATCGCACTTTTGATGGCGCCAAGGCTTACGATATTTGCGCTTGCCGTTCTCGGTGGAATCACAGTATTACTTCGGCACATCGTTGAACCAGGATACAACATCGGAGAGTTGGTTGCCGAAGCAAACGAACAGCGACAGGAAGCGGTACAAGCAGGAACACAGGGAATTCGGGATATTCGAATATTCGGTTTGACTGATGAGTTGTACCAAGATTTCATGGCTGCAATTGATCAGTTTACTGACTCTCGTATCAAACTACGCCGTAATGAAGCGGCAATTAATAATTTCTACAATCTCGGTGTCGCAGTATCCGTATTTGTTCTCATATATATGTCATTAACGTTCGCTAATTTATCAGTTGGAGCACTCGGTGTGTTTCTGTTCGCTATGTTCCGACTGGGGCCGAATGTGAGTCGATTAAACCAGCTATTTTATAAAGTCGAAAATGACTTGCCGCATCTCGTTCGAACCCAGAAATTCATTCAGGAATTAAAGAGTCGGGAAGAGACGAATGAACCCATACATGATGTCCCAGCACAGATTGATCACATTGAATTCGATAACGTTCAATTCTCGTATGACGAAAAAGAGAAGGTACTCCGTGGAGTTAGCTTTGAGGTTGAAAAAGGTGAGTTCATAGCGTTCGTTGGGCAATCTGGTGCCGGGAAATCAACTATCGTGTCCTTACTGGCTCGCTTCTATAGGGTAGACAAAGGTGAGATTCGGGCAAACGGCGTACCGATCCACGAAATGGACATCAATGAGTGGAGGAACCGACTCTCGATTGTGCGCCAAAGTCCGTTCATTTTCAACGATACGCTGCGGTATAACCTCACGATTGGAAATCGAGACGTAACGGAAACAGAGTTGAATCGTATCTGCAAAATCGCACGAGTTGACGAATTCTTACGAACCTTGCCGAACGGGTACGACACGATGCTTGGCGACGACGGAGTCCGACTCTCTGGGGGACAGAAGCAACGTGTTGCGTTAGCAAGAGCGCTGTTAGAGGATGCAGACCTGTTGGTCCTAGACGAAGCTACGAGTGACCTTGACTCGAACTTGGAGCAGGAAGTCCAGGCAGCTATCGAAGCGATGGACCGGGACTACGCAATGATCACAATTGCACATCGGCTGTCCACAGTGCAGAATGCTGACCGAATATATACAATGGATGACGGTGAGGTGATAGAAATTGGAACACATACTGAACTAGTCGATAAAGACGGAAAATATAAAGAGCTGTATTCAATTCAGTCGAAAGGTTAGCGTTGCAGAGAGGGGAACTCTGGTTGAGGATTTCCTGAATCAAAACAATCATGTTCGGTGCAGACGACAACCGAGCATTCAACTCCTTACCGTCAGAGCTTCCTGTAACACACAGTCGGGCAATCTGCTTCGATTTCTTCGCTGGAGCGATCTGTTCGATTGTGAGACTACGCCCACGACTCCCTAAAATGGGTTTTACCACTGTGTTCTGATCTGGAGATCCACCCATACGTGGAGCCGTACCCAGAGGCGCTCAGAACAGAACGAAACCTAACCAAGTGAACCTCGAAACTTAAGACTCGGCCGACGGTTGGGACTCAGATTCAGCACTCTGAGTCTCAGTTAACCGCTTCTCTGCCTCATCTCGGTCCTCGGGATACCCAACGTCAATCCGCCATCCTTCCAACCCAATCGCGTCGATCGTCCGCCCACTCTGAATCAACAGATCAATCGCCTCAGAAATCTCGTACTCGCCACGGTTAGAAGGCTGCACGAGGTGACACGCGTGGAAAATCGCCGGGGTGAACGTGTAGAACCCGGTCATCACCAGGTTCGACGGCGGCTCTTCTGGCTTCTCCACTACGTCAGTAATCTCCCCGTATTGATTTGTGTCACACACCCCGTACCGACTAGCATCCTCCCAGTCAACCTCCTCCACGAGGAACGCCGCATCTGCCCGGTCCTCCTGCTGCCGACGAACCACGTCTTCCAGATTCGCTTGGAAGATGTTGTCCCCGAGCAACAGCATGAAGTCGTCGTCAATGTGCTCTTCGACGTTTAACAGCGCATGCGCGAGCCCTTTCTGTTCACGCTGGTGTGCGTACGTAATCGGCACCCCCTCGAACTCGTCGCCGTAGTGCTCGATGATGTTCTGCTTCAGGTAGCCGACCACCACCACCAGTTCATCGGCGCCCAGCTCCACCAGCTGCTCGAAGCAGTGTGTCAGGATGGGCTTCCCGTCGACCTCGACCATCCCCTTCGGTTTGTCCTCTGTGAGCGGACGCAACCGCGTCCCCTCGCCGGCGGCCAGTACAACGGCTTTCATGACTATGTTGGAGTTGTCATACTCCGGCATATGTCTTTTCACACGGATAACCAAATCTATGAGTGACCCTCTCGCCTACCCGACGCCATGCACCTCTCCGTCGTCGGCAGCGGCTACGTCGGCACGACGATCGCGGCCTGCTTCGCGGATCTCGGCCACCACGTCGTCAACATCGATATCGATCAGGAAACCGTCGACGTCATCAACACCGGCGAGGCACCCATCCACGAGGACGGCCTCCCGGAGCTCCTCAAGAAACACGCCGGCTCCAACAGCACAAACCGGCTCCGCGCTACCACCGACTACGCCGAACTTCTCGACACCGACGCGACCTTCCTCTGCCTCCCAACACCGCAGAACGACGACGGCAGCATCGATCTTTCGATCATGGAGGCCGGAGCCGAACAATTAGGCGAAACCCTCGCCGAAAAGAATGACTGGCACACTGTCGTCGTGAAGAGCACGGTCGTCCCAGGCTCCACCGAGGACGAAATCACCCCAATCCTTGAGCGAGAGTCAAACAAGACCACAGGCGAAGACTTCGGCGTCGGGATGAACCCTGAGTTCCTCCGAGAAGGAACGGCAGTCCACGACTTCCTCGATCCGGACAAGATCGTCCTCGGCGCCGACGACGACCGTGCGCTCGCGGATATGCACGAGGTGTTCGACCCGCTCGTCGAACGAACCCAAGCACCGGTCGTCGAGACGAACACCCGAACGGCGGAGATGATCAAGTACGCGAACAACTCCTTCCTCGCAGCCAAAGTAAGCCTCATCAACGACATCGGGAACATTTGCAAGGAGCTCGGCGTCGACGCCTACGAGGTTGCCGACGCCATCGGTCTCGACGACCGTATCGGCGCACAGTTCCTCCGCAGCGGGCTCGGGTGGGGCGGAAGCTGTTTCCCCAAGGACACCGCCGCGATCCGCGCAGCGGCCCGCCAGCACGACTACGAACCGTTCATGCTCGACGCCGCAACCGAGGTGAACGACGAACAACCAAAGCGCCTCCTCTCGTTCATGGACAAACACGTCGACGTCACGAACAAACGCGTCGCCGTTCTGGGCCTTGCGTTCAAGCCCGGCACTGACGACGTCCGCAACTCTCGCGCAATCCCCGTCATCGAGGGGCTGCAACAACGCGGCGCCGAGATCGCCGCCTACGACCCCATCGCTGCCGAGAACATGGGCGAGCACTTCCCCGACATCCAGTACGCAGAAAGCCCTGCAGCCGCACTTGATGGCGCCTCAGCCGCCCTAATCGTCACCGACTGGGAGGAAATCACCTCGCTCGACGAGGAGTTCGACGCCATGGCCACACCCGTTGTCATAGACGGCCGCCGGGCGATCGATCGCAGAGACGGAATCGTCTACGAAGGGCTTACCTGGTAACTGTCGTTTCGACCAGTTCCGAAGCTTCGATAAATACTCCCCCCATCCATCCGTAATTATGCTATTATTTGACTAATACCGAACATTTATCACCCCGCCGCAGTACCGTGTATTTAGCGAATCACCAGACGGCGACGAGTGCTGTCACGCAGCGTGACGATATCTAATCGACCGGGGCCGAGTTCTTTATAAACAACCGGCGCCGTCGTGTGAATACGAATCGTCACGTTTCGTGCCTGTACCTGCAGGAAAACACTTGGACTTCTGATAAATTGGATACAATGGCGACGTGTATAGAGATTCGGATAGCCTTACTGTTACCCTCATAGCCTTTGATTATAAATTCGAAAGGAGACTGACGTATGTCTCGCCGCGCTGTTTAAGCACTGTTACCTTCTATTGGAGCAAAATCAAGGGAAAACCGGACAGAGCAGCGTCTAAGGTTCCTCCTGCAAAATGGACTACCTGATGGGTACCCCGTAGTTCTGATGTCGCGCCAAATATTCGGCAGCGACTGACCCACATCGGGACTCCATAGAGGCGACGCGGTTCGGATCGACGACGCTGGTTTTCATCGATTCGCGGGCGGCCGCGACGAGGTCGAGGCGGTGGCCTCGAAGCCGAGTCTTCCCCCGTTCGGTTCCGGAACGCACCGGCGACCCGTGAGCCGAGACCGGTTACGCATTCAACTACCCACGTCGGCTCGACAGAGACATGCCGCCCTCGTCGTCGATGTGCTCATCGACGGTGAGGAGCGCGGTCGCAAGGCCGTTCTACTCGCGCTGGTGGGACACTTGGCTTGGCGTTCAAACCGGGTACGGACGATACCCGGAATTCTCGTGCCATGCCGATCATTGAGGAGCTTTAGGAGCACGGTGCGGCCGCCGCGCGATCGACCATCGGGACGGGATCGTGTACGAGGGGCTAACCTGGTAGTTGGCCTACCACTAGGACAAATACGGTTCACCGACTACCGAATTTCCTCCTTCTCCTACTATCGCCGATGTCTTCAGGGGCACGGAACCTGTTGGTCACCTATGGGGAAGCAGACGGACCGAAACCACGAACTCGAACGCTATTCGCGGGGACGGTTGCGCATGACGCTCTCGAAGTGGGTGGTGAACTCACTCGACGAGGATTACGCGTTTGACTTCGAGGTTCGCCCCACGGAGGGATTCGAGGTCGACACCAGAGACCAACACGGTAATCGCGTCCTTCCGTCACCCTTCTACATCCAGCTGAAGGCTTCCGAGGGGTTCGATGACTCGGAGGCTGTCTGGCACGATTTTGAGACGGATTTTCTTGTTGAGGATTGCTTGCAGGCGTCTGTCCCGGTTGTTCTCGTGATCTGTGATCGGTCTCGGGAGGAACTGTACTGGACAGTCCTCCAGCGCTACTGTTGGGACATACTGGACGCTGACCACGGAGACTGGCGCAAGCAGGAGACCAAACGAATCCATGTCGATCGCGAACCGCTCGCAGACGCCATCGCGCTCAGTAAGCTTCGGGGAGAGATTCGTGCAGCAGAGCACCGTATCTCGACACGCCAGCGGGTCGCGTCCGCACGCCGCGGGACACTGCACCATCCGGTTCGGATGGATGTCGCGTCGGCGTCCGACGTACGTGCGTACAAACAGGAACTAGTCGATGACGCGGTCAACTTGGCTGATGCAGGTCACCGTGGGCAGGCGCGACGGAAACTCGTTGAAGTCTGCCAAATGGCTGAAGACGGAGTGGCGACGGTCGAGGCGTATCGGCAGCTGCTTGAGCTCCGTGAGATCGAGGACCTCCCTGTGGCATTCGCGAAGGTCCGCTTCGCACGGGAGGGCGCGAACCTGGCGAAGCAGTACGACCACGAAGACCCAATGGAGGCATTCCGCGAGCAGTACGAGACCGCATGGGAGTACATCGAGGAGAAGTTCATCGGGTCGAAATATCTCGGTCCCTCGGGTCTCCCTGTCCGCGTCCTCGATGTCGATCGGATGCGGTTGTTGGAGGGGAACGGAGCTGAGATGACCGCACGCGTCCAACATGGCTCTGAGTTCACTGGGTTGCAAGCGCCAGCCGTCGCTGGGAATGATGAGTTCGAACTCATAGAGTCAGGGGCGTCGACGGATCCCCGTGTCGATGCATGTGCTGAACGAGCGCACACGTTCGACACGGATGATCTCCGGGACGTACCGACTGCAGCGATCTGTGCGAACTGTGGGCTGTCCCGTGAAACGATCCAGCAGTGGCTCTCACAGGAAGTACCGACAGTGTGCGATGCGTGTGGAGAAGTTGTCTACGAGAATCCACTGGATATGGAGATTCCGAAACCAGGGGGACAGGTCCACTGCGCTGAATGTCGAAGCTGACTTGGAAACGGCCACAGGTACGGTACTTCAGGAACTACGACCAACTATACCTCTCAACGACGCTCCCACCGCCTTCATCGTGACCGACTGAGAGGAGATCGCGACCCTCGACGAGGCGTTCGACGCGATTGTGGCCCCGGTGGTGATCAACGGTCAGCGCGCAAACGACCGACGGAACGGGATCGTATTCGAATGACGGACCTGGTAGTCCACGCAATTTCCACTAATTGGGCCAGATCAATCGACGAAACTACTCCGCCTGTTCACCCATCGTCGGCAGCATTCAGCTCCACTCATTCATTCCCATCGAGTGAGGCGCCGCACTCCTTGCACATGTCCGACTGCCACGGGACGGTCTCGATCACCTCACAATGGTCATCACACCGCGGACAATACTCGGTTCGCCCGTCCCCGGCCATCGTGTCCTCACGTGTACGACAGTACATGAAATACCTTTGGACAACTGAAGCCCGTGCCGTTCTCGTTGGCTACTTGTGAAACGTGTACATGAAATACCTTTGGACAACTGAAGCGTTCGAGATGGAACCGCAACAATAGGAAGAACACGAACGAACGGTCGAGCCAGCGAGGATGCACCCTCGGCTCGAAACCGAGAGTCATTCGACGGCACAAAGCCGACTCGGATCAATACCGGCCGGCCGCAAACAAGTCACGAGATCGCTCACTATAATCCAGAGGTGGTGCTCACGTTACTCCGACCGCCGCCTCTCCAACGCAGCACAACGGCCGCGGCCTGCGGCTCGCTCAATCGCCGTCGAGCCTCACGCACCACCGTCCACTCGTACTCGTCATGCTCACCGGACAGCGACACGTCCCGCTCATCCACCCGACAGTAGTAGTACACGGCGAACCGCCCATCCCCAGAATCATTGCGCCACACGAGCGTGTCGACGGGCGCGACGACCTCGGGGTCGAGCGTCGTCTCCTCGGTGATCTCACGGCGGACGCCGGCGACGGCACGCTCGCCGTGGTCGACGCGGCCGCCCGGCAGCTCCCAGCCGCCGTCGGTCGCTCGCCGGACGATCAATACCTCGTCGGTCGGCGCGAAGACGACACCCCGCTGGGTAACGGTCGCCTGCAGCGGTTCGTCCGTCATCGGCCGGGGTACGGACGAATCGCCCATCAATCTGGCGAGCGCATTGACCACACCTTGCGCCTCCAGTCACGAGGATCGCAACCCGGGAAGCCACAAGGTCTGCCCCTGAGGCGGTTCACGACGGGTTGACTTGGAGTAACCCGATTCGATATCCCCACCCAGCGATCTACCCAGAGCTCACCCCTCACTCACGTTCGGTATTTTCGTAGCTTTCACACCTACCACTCATTACAGTGTGTACCGTCTCACCAATCAACGATGTCCATCGATCGAGACACCTTCGAGAACACGAGCGAGGAGGAGCTCGAGGACCTTTCGGTCCCTGACCAGGTACTCGGATTCCTTTCCGCTAACGGGGATCGGGCGTTCAAGGCGCGCGAGATCGCCTCCCAGATCGGGATTGACGAGGGCGCGGTCAGCACCGCACTCTCACGACTGAAGGACCGAGGTCTCGTTGAACACAAGGCGACATACTGGGCGATAACCGACGACACCGACCGCCTCCACGGATACAGTGGCTACGAGCGAGCGACTGCCCTGTTCAACGACCGACTCGGCACAGAGGACACGGAGGCTTGGCGCGAACATGCGCCCAGTGAGGCACATCCGAGTGTGGAGAACGAACAGTGACCGACGACGAAGCAGCCCCCGTCTTCGAGCGGGGCGATGTCGTCTACGGTGACGACCCGTTCAACGGTGACGAGAACGCTCGGCCCTGGCTCATTCTCTCGAACCACGAGGGACATCCGTTCTACGGCGAGCAGTATATCGCGGTGACGCTTACGTCGAAGTCCTGGATGGACGGCCTCATCGCTATCCCTGAGAGGAGCTGGCTTCGCGGTGGGACACCGGACGAAAGTCGGATCGTCCCGTGGGGCGTGTAATCGATCGACCACGAAGACATTGACTTCTGGCAGGGTCGACTTGACAACGACCTCGTCGACGAGGCGGTTGCTGCCCTTGTCCAAGAACTACGGTAGTGCTCTGCTGGGTTGAGTAGCTGTGGTCCCCCTCTTCGCGAACACCTACCCTTACCCCACCACTCACCTACCCCGAAATCACGTACTCACGAGCGGCTTCCCGAATCACATCCTCGGGCCCCTCGACACACTCGCGCCGGAGGTCGGGGTACTGCCCCTCCAACGCACTCACCACGTACCCATCGAGCTCGGCGACCTCCTCGACCGTCATCCCCTCGAGCTTCTCCGAAAGCAGACTGGCGACGGCACGGCTGACCGCACAGCTCCGGCTCTCGAAGGCGATCTCCTCGATCCGGCCGTCCGAGATCGTCACGTGGAACTCGCCGTCGTCGCCACACGTCGTTTCCTCTGAGGACTTCACGAACGTAGGATCCACGAGCCCACCCTGATTCCGGGGATTCTCATAATGCTCGCTGATAAGGTCGTGATAGCGTTCGGACGCGAGGTACCCATCCAGGTCCTCGCGAGCGGAATCCACCACATCCAGAAGCCGGTCGATGTCCTCTCGGGTATTGTACACATAAACAGACGCGCGTGCAGAGCCGGGGATCTCCAACCGATCGTGGAGCGGCTGGGTGCAGTGGTCGCCGGCGCGGATGGCGATGCCGCGGTCGTTCAGCAGGCTGGAGAGGTCGTGTCCGTGGACGCCCTGCACGTTGAACGAGACGAGGCCGGTGCGCTCCTCGCCGACTTCGGGCCCGTACGTCCGGACGAACTCCCGGTCGGCGAGTTCCCCCAACAGATACTGCGCGAGGTCGTTCTCGTGGGCGCGGACGTTCTCCATGCCCAACTCGGAGAGGTAGTCGACGGCGGCACCGAGCGCGATGCCCTCCGCGATGGGCGGGGTGCCGGCCTCGAACTTCCAGGGGAGCTCGTTCCACGTCGAATCGGTAAGCGTGACGTTTCGGATCATCTCCCCGCCGAAGAGGAACGGGTCGAGCTCCTCCAGGATCGCCCGCTTCCCGTACAGCCCGCCGATGCCGGTGGGGCCGGCGAGCTTGTGGCCCGAGAAGGCGAAGAAGTCCGCGTCCATCGCCCCCACGTCGACGGGCCGCGTCGGCGCCGACTGGGCGCCGTCGACGACCGCGTACGCGTCGTGGTCGTGCGCGAGATCCACGAGTTCCTCGATGGGGTTGATCGTGCCGAGCACGTTCGAAACGTGGGGCGCACACACGAGTGCGGTGTCGTCGGTGACGAGCTCGCGGGCGGCGTCCATGTCGAGGTGGCCGTCGGCGGTGACGGGGATGTGGCGGACGGTCGCACCCGTGCGCTTGGCGATCTGCTGCCAGGTCACCAGCGAGGCGTGGTGGTCCATCTCCGTCGTCACGATCTCGTCGCCGGCGTCGAGGCCCCGGCTCAGCCCGTACGCGACGAGGTTGATGCTCTCGGTGGTGTTCTTCGTGAAGACGATCTCCTCGCGACCGTCGGCGCCGAGGAACTCGGCGACGCGGTCGTGGGCCTCCTCGTAGGCGATCGAGGCCTCGTGGCTGAGTTCGTGGATCCCCCTGTGGATGTTCGCGTTGTAGCCAGCGTAGAACTCCTCGAAGACGTCGTACACCTGGCGCGGCGTGTGCGTGGTGGCGGCGTTGTCGAGGTACGTGAGCGGGTGGCCGTTCACGCGTCGGTCGAGCACGGGGAAGTCCGCGCGGATCTCCGCGGCGTCGAAGCTCATGTTCTCTGTCAAACAGTATCCCTCATAAATCCGACTATGACGGCGGGACTCGACACCGCGATCCGAACGCGAACTCGGTCCATTGGGAGTGGACAGTCACCCCGACCGCGACAATCGACGGTCGCCGTGCTGTGGACCGACGTGCGGGCATCGACTACGACAACTGACACTCAAGCGCCCCCTCGACACACTCACTCCACCTCGATCCCCGAACGAAGACGCTCTCCTGCCCGTCCCCAAAATTCAGATGCTAGTTGAACTCGATACAGTGGTGCTGCCGGAACGCTCCGCGTTCTGGCTGCTGAGCAGACGCCAGAGACGGTTCACCGAGACTGCTTGCGAGCCGCTCGGACCCGATCGGCGTGGTCGTCCGACCACCGACCGAATCCGGCGAGGAGGTCGCGGTCGTCCTCGAGCAGGCGCTGCAGGACATCGTTGTAGCTCTCCCCGTCCCGGCGGCGACGGTCGAGTTCTCGCTTCACCGAATCGCTGACGCGGATCTGTTCGTCGGCAGTCGCCATCGTCCGTTGTCGATCGCGTTGACATGGTTTAGTCGTTAGCCTCAGACGACAAGCTCTGCGTTTCTGGGGGTTCAGTCCGAGGGCTCTTGATCGAAGTTCCCTTGAAACGGGCCGTGTTCACGGCCCAGCGACGGGCGTGTCTCCGGCCCCTGGAACGATGATCCGTGGCTCCGCTACCGACCAACTTCGTCGCCGTCCACCATCACCCACCCCCGGACTTCCCCACGATCTACTGGATCTCCCCTCGCCGACCGCGACGACGGCCAGCCGTTAGCTATGTATTCGAGGACCACCGTCGGGATCGCGTACGCGACCGGCTCGGCGGGTGACACTGTGAGATACCACCCACGGACGCGTCGGTGGCCGCAAGCTCGGACCTACCTCCCAAAACCTAATGTCTCCTAAGACGAGACATGTAACGCATGACGAGACAAGAAACCGAGACCTCCGACCAAGACCAAGCCAGGGTCGAGGTATCGATCCCGGCTCCGGATCCCGATCTGTTCCGTCACACGGCTACTGACGATCTTCTACGACTCCTGAGTGACAATCCCTACGAGCAGTTCACGATTCGGCAGCTTGGGCGGCTCACCGAGAACGCGGCCCAGTCGGTCAAGCGGGCCGTCGATGTCCTCGAAACCAACGGCATCGTCACCGTCTCGACGGAAGGAAACCGTCGTCTCGTAGGCATCAATCGAACCCGGGTACGGAAGTCCGACGATCCTGTCCTGCGCATCCCCCAGCCGGAGTTCCATCGACCCATCCGAGCGGCACTCGACCGCGTCCGTGACGAGATAGGCGAACTTCAGGGCGCCCTCGTGTTTGGCAGCGTCGCCCGAGGTCGGGCTGACCGCCAGAGTGACATCGACCTCTGGGTGCTCACCGACGACCGAACCGACCAGCACCGAGCCAACGAACTCGCGAAAGACCTCGGGGAGCAACGGTTCGACGGCGACCGGTACGAGTTCCAGATTCTCGTCGAGACACCTGAATCGGCACGCGGCCACGGGGATCGCCTCGAAGAGGTGTTCGCCGACGCGATCACTCTCGTCGACAGTGAGGAACTTCGTGATCTCAAGCGGGAGGTGATGAGCGATGCCTGACGAGCCGGCCGCCCTCGCCGAGGCCGTCGCTCGTGCCGAAGACGCCTTCGGAGGCCAACTGGGACGGCTGGACTACGAGGAAGGTCTCGGCCCGGACGCCCACGAGGCCGACGTAATCCAATTGCGGAAAGCCTGTCGCCTGCTCGACGCGTGCCGCCTGCTCCGCGAAAACGATGGCTACCTCACGACTTCAGTCGTAGGTAACTGACTCCGAACCGTCGAGTCGTTCGGCGAGTGCATCCATCAGCTCCCAGACGAGCCCGACCACGGAGCGTGCGCCGAACGAGACCGGCTCGTAGGTGTATGTGTCCGTTTCGCCGTCCCGTTCCTGATAATGGAGCAGGCCGTCGACGTGTGGGTTCGGCTCGCAGTGAAACCCACAGTCGACTCCGTCCGACTCACTGTAGTGAAGCGTGTAGTACGCCCGGATCGGTGTGCGCTCCCACGTGTCGGTCGCACGGTCGGACGCTTCGGGCCCGGGTGACGGATCCGGAATCCACGTCACCCGAAGTGACGCTATCTCTGCTCCGCGGCCGAACCACGACGGATCGATCGTCGCCCGAAGTTCACGGTACTCCACGGGTGGTTCTCCCTCGATGGATCGAACCCCGGGATGTCGCACCAACTCGCTGCGCAACTCGCGTAAAATGCGGTGGCGATCCCGCCCAGCGGTTCCACCGCCGTCAGCGCGGACGCCATTCCTGTGGGGATCCCACAGCGAGACGCCAGCGGGCTGGCCCCCGACGTCAGGATAGGTTCCCGGCGTGTCCCGGTCGCCGGTCATGCAGTGAGCGACGACGGATCGGCTGTCCAGAGGTCGTAGTTCTCGATGGCGTCCTGGACGAGCGAAAGTCGATATCGGGCCAGATCCCAGTCGCTCGCGACCCGCGTGCGTTCGTACGCCTCCTCGGCAGACACGCCGTCCGAAGCCGCTTGTTCACGCAACGCGGCCGGCGAATCCACATCGTACTCGCGTTTCCAAGCTGCGATGTCGGTTTTCAACTCGGCGGCCTGCTCGGAGAGCTCCTCCCTCGTCGTGTCTTGAAGCAGTTCTCGTACATCCCGAAGCCTGGTGTACAACGGGTCCGGAAAGTAGTGGCGAGTCCCCGCCGTCTCGGTCGCCGTCACCACGCCGAGATCGATGAGCCGGCGGAGGTGGTCCCGCGCGGTATTCGGGGAGACCGCCGCTTCCTCGGCGATCCACGAGACGGGCTGTGGCTCCGAGAGCGTCATCGTGACCGACTTCACCCTATCGAACGCCGACGCGTTCGCCTTCCACGTCCGTACCCACTCGGACTCGTCGTCGGAGGGCTCATCGGATGGCATATGGGACACTATCCGACCGAACACAATAATTCTATCTCTCCGCAAATTATTGCGTGCTAGTCGTCCCCCCCTTTACTGTCCTCTCGAGTTCGAGCGTGAGCCCGTCGGCGAAACGATTATCGTAAGACGAGCGTAATATGCTGATATGTCTAAAGCAAGTACGAACGGTGAGGGTGGTGACGATATCGTCACGGTGAATTTCAAAGCCACCGAGTCGTTCCTCGAAGAGATCGACGCCACGTGGCAGGGTCGAGGGTTCAACAGCCGCAGCGAGTTCATTCGCTATACGCTCCGGGATGCAGTCGAATTCCCGACGTTCGACCGTGACGAGCTCATCGCCCTACTCGCCGCTGAGGAGGATATCAGTGAAGACCAAACCATGAGTGCGGCGGAAGCCCGCGAACGGTTCGGAACCGCCGATGAGTGACGACGGGTGGACATGGGTACTCGCCTCGAAGGCGCAATCCGACCTCGACTCGTTGTCGCTCGACGAGCAGGACCGCATCATCGAAAAGCTCGATGAGATCGTCACCTCTCCATGGCGGGATCCGCCTGACTACGGCGAGCCACTGCAGAACAGTCCCTACAAGAAGATCCGTGTCGGAGAGTTTCGGCTCTCCGTCTCGTTTCGACAAGCTGACCAGCGACTTGTTGTCGCTCGGATCAAGCGACGTGGCGGTGCGTACACCGCTGACGACGACTGATATTCGGGTATTCGATACGCAGACGTTCTCTTTCGGTCTGTCCAGAACTTCAGTCAAGCTGAACGGGTTCCCTGTTCATAGAGATTCAAGGCGGATACCACGGGCTTTAGCCCGTGGAGGAAGCCGACAATTGTGAGCGATACCACCGTCGATGGCAGGCTGACCCCCCGTCACAAGTTTGAAAGTTTTTAAATACGGGCATTCTTGTGATAGTATGGAGGTTCGTCGCACCGTCCCTGTCAAACTCGACGTGAGCGACAGCGATGAGAACCTACTTTCGGAAACGGTCGACGAATTTCTGTGGGCCTGTAACTACGTCGTTACCGTCGCCTCCGAGGGAGACTGGGTTGAAACCCGTGCGTACAAGCTCCAAGAGGCGACATACGACGACGTTCGTGAGGCGACGCGACTCCACAGTAACCACGTCCAGTCGGCTCGAAACCGAGCGGTCGACGCGCTCAAGTCGGTTATCGCCAAGTGGAAGCGTGGCGAGAAGGCGTCGTTGCCGAGATTCACTTCGCGCTCCTGTGAGTACAATCAGCGGAACGCGACGTTCAACGACGACCACGCAACGCTCTCGACCGTCGATGGGCGTGTCACGGTCAACTACGTCCTCCCCGACGAACTGACTGGAACACCACACGCACAGTATCTCCGCTCTGATGAGTGGGAGACGACTGGTGCGACACTCCATCGACGCAATGGCTCGTACTACCTCCACGTCCGAACAAAGGCGGATGTGGACGTCCCCGACCTCTCCGAGAACGGAACGGTTCTCGGTGTTGATCTCGGGGTCGAGAATATTGCCGTCACCTCGACGGGAAGATTCTGGTCGGCAGACGAGATGAACCATTGGCGACGGGAGTACGAGAAGCGTCGTGGATCGCTCCAGCAGTGTGGAACCCGATGGGCGCATGAGAACGTCCAATCGGTCGGTCAAACCGAAACGGGACGTTTTGAACAGTACTTGCACCGCGTGGCGAACGAGATCGTCGCCGAAGCACTCGACTACGGCTGTTCGCAGATCGCTTTCGAGAAGCTCACGGGCATCCGTGAGAACATCCCCGAGGCGACGTGGCACCACGAGTGGGCGTTCCGACGGTTGTTCGACTACGTGAGCTACAAGGCCGAAGACCGTGGCCTGTCGGTTGGACAGGTAAATCCCCGAAACACGAGCCGTCGGTGTTCGAACTGTGGATTCACACACGAGCAGAATCGGCCCGACCAAGAGACGTTCTCGTGTCTGAAGTGTGAATACGAAAACCACGCTGACTACAACGCCTCGAAGAACATCGGGCTGAAACTCCTTCGTAACCAAACTGGGGACGAGGGAGGCGCACCCGTGGGCGTGCGCTTGAACAGCGGGATGCTGAACGCGAACGGGCTTACATCCGTACCAGATTTGGTTAGAGCGAGAGTCCATGCTGAATGCCACGGCCGTTAGGCCGTGGTAGCCTACACTCTAGATAATGATTATCTCGATAATGACCTGTGTCCTGCTCCACGCACCAGCTCGGCGGCGTTCAAGAGGGAATGTTACTCCCCCAAGCGGTGGAAGGTATCGGAAGCACCCAGAGCCATATATTTTGTCTACAAAAGAAATATATTGGCTACGTCCGTTGGTGCACGTATGACGGACGACAGCCGTGAAGGCGGTCCGCCCCCCTTCGACAGCCCGTTCGACGGGGAGGACACGAAACAGCGTGTCTACGGGGGAGTGCTGCATGCGCGAGACCCGATGACGGCCGCCGAGATCGCCGAGCAAGCGGACTGCTCGGCGGAGTCGGCACGGACACACCTCTCGTTTTACGCCGACCTCGGTATCGTCATCCGGCACGAGGGAAGACCGGTCAGGTACGAGCGCAACGACGACTACTTCGAGTGGCGACGGGTGAACGAGTTGGCGCGGGAGCACTCCGTCGACGAGTTGCAGGCCCGTGTGTCCGAGCTTACTGAACGGATCGAGACGTACCGGAACCGGTACGGCGCCGACTCGCCCGCAGCGGTCGATGTCCTCGAATTCGACGCGGACCGCGTCGACGACGTGTACGCCGACTTGGGTGACTGGGCCACCGCGATCGAGGAGCGTCGCCTGCACGAACGCGCCCGAAGGAACGCCGCGGGTTCGACAGCGCGGTCACACGGCTGACGATGGTGCCGGCGGACGACGGCGCGAGTCCGGCGCCGATCGATCGGTCCGTGTTGGAACGACTGGGATCGCGATTCGCCGGGAGTCGCATGGTCGAGTCGGCGGCGATCGATACCGAGGAGACGCTGCATCTCAGAGTTCATTTGTCCGGTGACGATTTGCCGGTGTGCTGTGAGCCTAATGTTTAACATTCATTGAACCGTCTATCTGTTCATGAACAGTAATACAGTTCGATCATCGAGAGACCGTGAGGGACCCCACGTCTGTATCCCCATCCCGGTCGGAGACCGTAACGCGTTCACCCACGATGCCACCGCCGATATCCTCCAGATACTCACCGATAATCCTGAGAAGACGTTTTCAAACCGCGACCTTCACCGCCTCACGGGGAAGGGAATGGGGAACGTCAATGGCGCGGTGGAATCGCTTGAAGAACTCGGTGTTGTCACCGTTGACCGTGACGGCCGAGCAAATCAGGTACAAATCAACCCGGAGAAACTGGTTCGCAGCGACGATCCCATCACAGCGATTCCGCAGCCAGAATACCATGCCCCCGTGCGAGCGGTTCGTGACCGGATCGTTGACCGAATCGGCGACGACGCGGGCATCGTATTGTTCGGGAGTGTCGCTCGGGGTGACGCGGACCGGGCAAGCGACATTGACGTGTTCGTGATTATCGAGGACGGGCGGATGAACGCTCAACGCGAAGCGCACGGAATTGAGGACGACATCGCATCCGAACAGTTCGACGGTGATCGGTACGAAGCACACATCGTCGTTGAAACGCGGGATTCTGCAGTGACGCACGACCGGATTCGGGATGTCATCACTGAGGGGATCACGGTACACGACACGCCTGTGTTGGACGACGTGAAACGGGAGGTGTTCGCCGATGAGGCTTGACGACGTGGTCGATGCAGTCGAGACCGTAGAATCGTTGCTCGCGGACGGTGAGACGGGGCCGGTACAGGATTCCTTGTCGTGGCAGCAGGCAGATGCTGACGTACAACTCGGAAAGGCGTGCGCGATGCTCGGGACCTGTCGGCAGCTACGGCGTGGAACGAATAACTACGTCAGCATCGTGGAGCTGTCGTTCAATGCGATCGAGCGGTCGTTCCAATTCTATGTAGTGGATCAGACTGCAGCGGAATCGTCTGACTTCCGGGCGCACGAGCAGGTGTTCGAAGAAATCGAAGGGCGTGGTGTGTTCTCCGACACGGGAATTCCGGGTCGGATCGACTCGTTCCGTTCGGAACACCGGGCTCGGATTTACTACGACATCGATCGACCGGGTCGTGACTTAGCGACCGGAATGCACGAGTTAGCTGAAGCGGTTCACGGGTACGTTGTGAAGTTCGCTGACGCTCACTCCCGGTGTAACTGTGGTGAGTGGGATCCTGACGAGTCCTGACTGTTCACCCGGTGCGATTGGATTTGTCGAGTGTACTGACCACAGTCCGGTCTGAGCGTGCCTCTTATTGAGGATTTCAACAGAGCCGATGTTTGTTCGTTCACGGCGATTATCGAAGCAGGTCCGTGAACTCCCACCATCCGCTGACCACCACAGTCGACCCGAGAGAAGTGTGAAGCTTTTTGCGTATTACCGCCGGCTTCCATCCCACACACCGCACGCCGGGTCGCGTGCGACCAACACCACACCCCGTAGATGTCCTATCGTCGCCTCCTCATCGGTCGCTGGTCCCGTCGCGACCGGCTGGCGATCCTCGTCGTCGCGGTCGGGGTCGCGTTCCTGTGCGGGACGGCCCTGCTCGTCGTCGTCGCCGGCGACCAGACGACCGCGATCGCCGCCGGCTACGACAGCGACGGCGCGGTCACGACCCACGCGAGCGTCGAGGCGGCCGCCGCGGCAGCGCCGGCGAACGCGACGGTGATCCCCTTCGCCCTCGCCAACACCCCCAACGGCTCCGATCGTTACGTCCTCGCGAGACCCGAGTCCCCCACGGCGGCCCCGGACCTCCACACCGGCAGCGGGACGACGCTCGGGACGCTCGACGCCCCCACGACCCGAACCCTCCAGGGTCCCGATGGGTCAACCACAGTTCGAGTCACCCCCCGCGGGGGCGCGAGTACCGTCCCCGAGGGCTGGTACGTGGCGAACGCCTCGACGGTCGACCGGCTCGGAACGAGCGGCGCGTTCGTGGTCCACCCGGTCAACTCTGGGGAGATTCCGCTCTCGGGCGTTCCCCTGCGAACCGCGCTGGCCTTCTTCGTGCTCGGGACGCGCGAGGCGCTGACCGCCCTCGGCGTCGTCGTCGCCGGCGGCGCGGTCCTGATCGGCGTGGTCGTCCACAGCGTCACGCGGATGACCGTCCGCGACCGCCGGGCGACGATCCGGGTGATCCGCGCCACCGGGGCCCGGCCGGCGACGATCCTCGCGCTCTTCGGCGTCCGCGCGACGCTGCTGTCGGCCGCGGGCGCCGCCCTCGGGTACGCCGCCGGCGTCATCGGCGTCAACGCCGCCGTCAGCGTCGCGGTGTTCGCCGGTCTGCCGACCTCGCTGTCGCCGACGCTGACGCCGGCGGCCGCACGGGTCATCATCCCGATCCTCGGGGCCGTCGTCGCGCTCGGCGGGGTCAGCGGCGTGCTCGCGGCCGTCCCGGCGGTCCGCGGCTCGCCCCTGGCGGACGGCCGTGACGCCCACCCCCACACGACCGGCACCTCCCGCCTCGCGCGGCTTCGGTCGGTCGCCGAGCCGACGGTGCTCGACGTAAGGACGGCCGTGCCCACCGCCGCGACGCTCGCGGCGTTCGTCGCCTTCGTCGTCCTGGTGGGGTCGATGGCGGGCATCGTCGCCCCGCTCTCAGGGGGCGAGGGGGCGACGATCACCGAGCCCGGAGCGGTCCACCCGATCGCGAGCACCGTCCCGACGACGTACGCGGCCGCGCTGCGCGACCGCGGGATCGACGCCAGCCCCGAGCTGCTGCTGTTCGAGGTGGACGACGGCCGGACGTACACGGTCCGCGGGGCCGAGTACGGCGCGTTCGCCTCGGTCACCGACGAGTCGCTCGTCGACGGCCGTCGCCCGGCGACCGCCGACGAGGCCGTCATCGGCGCCGACCTCGCGCGGACGATGGACGTGGGGATCGGCGACCGCATGACCCTCGGCGGGCCGACCCGCCCCGGGCTCGCCCGCGTCGAGGTCGTCGGCGTGTTCACCGCTCCCGGCCCCTTCGACGACCAACTGATCGTGCCGCTGTCGACCGCACGCGGCCTCGCCGGGAAGCCGCCGGGGACGGCGCAGTTCGTCCGCGCGGAGCGACTCCCAGATGACGGCGTCGACGCGCGGTCGACCCGTATCACGGCGATCCGCGCTCCGGACAGCGCGGCGCCGAACAGCACCGTCGAGGCGACCGTCGTCGTCGAGAACCGGCGCGAGGAGCGAACGACCGCGACCGTCCCGATCACGGTGGGGAACCGGACGGTCGAGCGCGAGGTGACGCTCGACCCCGGCGGCGAGGCGACGATCCCCGTCGCCGTCGAGACCGGACCGCCCGGAACGATCGACATCTCAGCGGGCGAGATCACGCGGACGATCCGCGTCGGCGACGCGACGAGCGGGGGACTCACGCTCGGGCCGCTCCCCGAGCGCGGCCCCCCGAACGCGACGCTCTCGGTCCGCGTTCGCGACGCCGACGGCGACCCGGTGGCGAACGCGACGGTGACCGCCGGCGAGGACACCGCGACGACGACCGACGCCGGGATCGCACAGCTCTCGACCGGCGACCCGGGCGACCTCACGATCCGCGCCCGCGCCGGCAACCGGACTGGAGAAGCGGCGATGCGCGTCGCAGCGGACGCACCCCGCCGGCCGACCGCGTCGCTCGCGGTTCGCCCCGAGTCGCCCGATCTGCTCACCCGCGCGACGGTGACCGCGACGCTGTCGAACCCGTGGGGCGACCCGGTCGAGGACGTGTCCGTCGCGGTCGCCGGCCCCGACGGACGGACGGAGCGAACGGTCTCCCTCGCTTCCGGCGCGACCCGCGAGATCGGCGTGCGCCTCCCCAGACAGCCGCCCGGGACCTACGAGGCGACCCTTCAGGTCGACGGGGAGACGGTCGCCGTCGAGTCGTTCCGTGTCACCGGCGACGAGCGGGTCGCGGCGGCCCTGGCGACCGGCGGCCGCGCCGGTACGTCGGGGATCGGTCGGGCCGTCGAGACGGCGTTCGGCAACCTCCGGCTCGTGTTCGGGACCGTCCTCGCGCTGGCAGCGGGGCTCACCGTCGGCGGCACGACGGCGACGTTCTCGCGGGCGGTCCACGGCCGGCGGGAGACGATCGGGATCCACCGCGCGACGGGCGCATCCCCGTCGCGGGTGTTCCGGATCGTCCTCGGCGACGCCCTCCGTATCGGGGTCCTCGCGGCGCTGGTTGCGGTCCCGGTTGGAGTCGCCGGCCTCAGGATCGCGGGCGCCCTGGGCTACCTGACGGTGTTCGGCGTCCGGATCCAGGCGACCGGGTCGCCGGGGCTGCTCGCGGCGGCCGCACTCGCCGGTCTGTCGGTGACGCTGGCGGGCGCCGGGCTGGCGACCGCGTCGCTGCTGGCGCGTCCCCCCGCGCGACTCGTCCGCGACGAGCCGGCGACCGGACCGCCCACGGAGGGCAGCGATGAGTAACGGTCCCGACCGCCGGGCGCTCGCGATCCTCGCGTGCGTCGTCGTGGGCGCGGGCGCCCGGCTGGCGCCGCTGTGGTGGAGCCCGCTCCCCGCGACGCTCGACGGGATCGTCTACGCGAGGCTGGCGAACGACGTGCACGCGGCCGGGCACATCGACCTCGTCGGCATGCGGGTGGACGCCCTCGCCTCGACGGCGCTGCTGTCGACCGGCAGCCTGGTGACGGGCGCGGCGCCGCTGGGACTCGCGCAACCGTTGTACGCACTGATCGGGACGACGGGCGTGCTGCTCGGCGCCGTGTTCGCCCGCCGGCTCGGCGCGAGCCTCGGATGGCCGGGTCGACGGCGCGCTCGCGCGGCCGTGCTCGCGGCGTTCGCGCTCGCCGTCGACGGCGTCTTCGTCCGCCGCACCGGCGTCCCCGACGACGACGCGATCACGCTGGTGACGATCCCGCTGCTCGCGCTGGCCGTCCACCTGTACGCCCGGAGCGAGCGCGGGGCATGGCTCGCCGTCGCGGGCGTCATCCTGCTCGTGCTGCCCGTCACGCACACGTTCAGCACCCTGATCGCGGCGCTCGTGTTGATCGGCCTGCTCGCGGGCCACCTGATCGGCCGGCCCCTCACCCGCGGCCGGCTCGTCGCCGCCGGGGTCGCGCTCGCCTTCTGTGCGTACTTCGTCGCCTACTACACGCTCGCGGCGTCGACGCCGCTCACGGTCCCGTACGTCGACCGCGTGCAGTCCTCTCCGGGCCTGTTCGCCGCGTGGCTCGTCGTCCTCGTCGCCGCGGTCCCGTGGTACCAGCGCACGACACGCCGGATGCGTCGGCTCGCCGCGGTGGCCCCGCTGGCGTTCATCCTCGCGGCGATCGCCGTCAACGCCCGGACCGTCGTGTTCCCGGGGACCGCCGCGACGCCGCGGCTCGTCCTCCTGTTCGTGCTTCCGTTCGCCGTGCCCGCGGCGCTGGCGGCGCTTGCGGGCCATCGCTTCGGGCGGGCCGGCCCCGTCGAGCCGGCGCTGTTCGCGCTGTTTCTCGCGCCGGTCGTCCAGATCCTCTTCTCGTTCACCGCGGGGCTCACGCCCGAGTACTTCGCGACGGCGCTGCGCGCACAGACGCACGTCCACCTCCCGGTGCTCGTGCTCGCGGCCGCGGTCGTCTCGCGGCTCGAACCGCGCGAGCGACTCGCGGGCGTCGCTGCCGACGGGGGATCCGCCGTCCGGCGATGGCTGGGCGTCGCCGGCCCGCTGGGGGGCGCCGTTCGATCGATCGGTGCCGTCGTTCGGCCGCTGGCGGCGGCCGCCCGACCGGTGGGCGTCGCCGTGCTCGTCGTCGCGATGGCGGCGACGCTCCCGGTCGCGTACGTGAACCTCGACACCGGATCGTATCCGAGCACGACGACCGAATCCGAGTTCGCGGCCGGCACCTTCGCGACCCAGCATATCGAGGGAACCTGGACCAGCTCCCACACCGGCGTCCGCGTCCCGGGGAACTACTACGGGAACGTCGACGCGAGCGTCGGGCCGACTGCCTCGTGGCTCCGTGGAGGGCCGTCGCCGGCGTGTCCGGTCGTCTCCCAGCGCTCGTGGACGACGACCGGCGCGCACCTGTTCCCGGCCGCGCCGGCGACGATCCCGCCGGCGACGTACGACCGCTGGCTCGCACAGCGCTCGCTCGTGTACGACGCCGGCGGCGCCGACCCCGTCGTCGTGACGGTTCCGTCGGCGATCGGCGACCCCGAGGCTGCGGGGTTCGGCGGTAGCTGCTGACCGCAGAACGATACCGGAACTCCGGAACTCCCCGCCGCCGGCCGTCGTCCGTCTTCGCCTACTCGTCGTCGAGATACGGCGCGCACACGCGCCGGACGCCCTCCTCGAAGTCGACCTGTGGCTCCCAGCCGGTCGCCTCGCGGATCCTCGTGATGTCGGCGCAGGTGTCGTGGACGTAGTTCTCCAGCGGGATCGGCTCGTACTCCGGCTCGACGTCGGTGCCGAGCGCGTCGTTGATCAGCTCGACCATCTCGTTGAACGAGTAGGGGTCGCCCGTCCCGAGGTTGTACACGCCGGCCAGCTCGTGGTCGGCGATCGCCTCCAGCCCGCGGACGATGTCGTCGACGTGCGTGAAGTCGCGCGTCTGGGAGCCGTCGCCCCACAGCACCGGCGACTGGCCGTTGGCGATGTCGTCGGCGAACTGCGAGACCGTGTTGGCGTACTCGCCCTTGTGCCCCTCGGCGCCGCCGTAGCCCTGGTACACCGAGAAGAAGCGCGCGCCGGCACAGGTCAGGTCGTCGTAGAAGTCGTTGTAGTACTCCGCGTAGCGCTCGCGCCCGAGCATCGACGCGTCGTACCCCGTCGACGCCTCCAGGTCCATGTCCTCGGGACTGGGCTCCGTGCGGCTCCCGTACGCCGAGGAGGTCGAGGCGTACACGACCGTGTCGCAGCCGTCGGCGCGGGCCTGCTCGACGACGTTGACGAACCCCTCGATGTTGACGCGGGCGCCCTGTCGGGGGTTCTCCTCGAGCATCTGCCGGGAGGACAGCGCCGCGAGGTGGAACACGCAATCCACGTCCGTCGGGAGGTCCTCATCGAGCACGTCCGCCTCGACGAACTCCACGTCCGCCGAGAGGTTCTCGGGCGTCCCCAGATAGCCGTTGTCGAGCGCGATCACGTCGTTGCCGGCCGCCGCCAGCGTGTTCGCGAGGTTCGAACCGATGAACCCCGCGCCGCCGGTGACCAGCACGCGTGTGTCGTTCATACTCGGGATGGACTCGGCCGCCGGCAAAGCCGTGTCGGTTGGCTGATGTGCCGGCCGCACATCGGGGGCCGTTCGGTCCCGACGACCCGGCTCGCTCGACCCGTCGTTGTCCTGCGATCACGCCCGCCCACTCAGTGTCAACCGGCCGCCGTGTGGGGATCGTCCACGTGGGGGGTTCGGGTCCGTGGTTTTATGCGGGTTCCCGGACGACAATGAGCAAATGTCGTCCATCGAACTCACCGACAGTCAGCGGAAGATCCTCAACGAGCTGGTGAACCTCTACCGCGAGGAGGAGGACGCGGTCAAGGGGGAGACGATCGCCGACGCTGTCGGGCGAAACGCCGGCACGATCCGCAACCAGATGCAGAGCCTGAAGGCGCTGCAGCTGGTCGAGGGCGTACCGGGGCCGAAGGGCGGATACAAGCCGACCGCGACCGCCTTCGAGGCGCTGGACCTCCAGAACCTTGACGAGCCCGCGTCGACGCCGCTGTTCCACGAGGGCGAGCGCCTCGACAACGTCAACGTCCAGGAGATCAACCTCACCTCCGTCCACCACCCGGAGCTGTGCCGCGCGGAGATCCACGTCCAGGGGTCGGTGCGCGACTTCCACGAGGGCGACTCCGTCAGCGTCGGACCGACGCCGCTGTCGAAGCTCGTCATCGACGGCACCGTCGACGGGAAGGACGACACCGCCTCGGTGCTCATCCTCAAGATCGACGGGATGGAGGCGCCGTCGGAGCCGCCCGAGCACTGATCCGGTCGCGAACCGACCGAGGGAACCCCGATCCGAGGCGATACGGATGACTGACGACCGAACGACCGAGCGGGAACCGGGCCGGCTCGAACGGGTCCGCGAGCGGGCGCGAGCGGCCGCGTGGTTCACGTTCGACATGCTGCGCGGTCACGCCCGGAGCCGGCACCTCGACAACCGCGAGAAGTAACGGAGCCCCACGTCGACGGCGTGGCTGACGGGCGAGACGGACCGCGAGAACGGACGGCACTGCGTGTCTGCGGTGACTATCCTGCGATGGTCTACATGTCGTTCCAGGCGTTGAGCGCACGCCCGTAGCCCGACACGTCGGCGATCCAGCGGCTCGCGACGGCCTTTTTCAGCGCTTTGGCGGCCGGCCCGCCGAAGGTGTTGATCGGGACCTCGAACCCGGCGGCCTTCACGTCGTGGGCGACGGCCTCCTCGCCGACCGAGATGAGCGTCCCCTTGTCCTCGTGGCGCCACGACTTCAGGGGGGCGCCGCGGACGGCACGCGCGAGGTTCTCGCCGGCGACCTCGGCGGCCTGCCAGGCGGCCTGCGCCGTCGGCGGGGCGAACTCCTCGTCGCCCTGCTCGACGAGGGCGGTGTCGCCGATGGCGAACACGTTCTCGTCGCTCGTCTCGAACGTCGACTCGGCGTACACGCGGTTGGAGCGGTCGTCGGCGTGGAGGTGGAAGTCCTCGACCTCGGGCTGGCCGGTGATCCCCCCGGTCCACAGCAGCACGTCGTACTCCTTGATGAGGTCCTCGGAGAAGTCGATGTCCTCCCTCGCGGGGGCGTCGCCGTCGTCGTCCTCGTCGTAGTACTCCGCCTCGGCGCCGCCGAGGTAGACGGCGTGTTCGTCGACCTTCGAGATGAACTCGCCCGTGGAGACGGCGATGTCTTTCTCGTCGAGGCGCTTGCGGATGGCGCCCTGCACCTCGGGGTCGTTGTTCGGGAACACCGAGTCGAGCCCCTCGACGAGCTCGATGTCGATGGGCGCCTTGTGGTCGTCGCGGTACTCCGCGATCTCGCCGGCCGACTGGATCCCCGAGAGGCCGGCGCCCCCGACGAGCACCGTCGCGGGCTCGGTGGTGGTGGCCTCCTGGCCGGCCGTCTTGACGGCCTGGTGGATCTCGCGGGCGTCGTCGAGCGTCTTGAGGGTGAGCGCGTGCTCGCGCAGCCCGTCGATGCCGAAGAACGCGGTCGCCGAGCCGACGGCGACGAGGAGGTAGTCGTAGTCGATCTCGTCGCCGTCGCCGGTGTGGACGACCTGCTCGTCGGCGTCGATCTCCGTGACGCGGCCCTTCACGAAGTTCGTGTCGTCGTCCTTGATCTCCTCGACCGGGATGGCGACCTTGGACTCGACCTCCGGCTTGCGGATGACGCGGTGGGCCTCGTGGAGCACGAGGTGGTAGTCGGTGTCCGACACCCACGTCAACTCGGCCTCGCCCGGTTGGATTGCGTCCTCGAACGACTTCACCGTCCCGGCGCCGGCGTACCCGGCTCCGACAACGACGACCTGTTGGCTCATGGCCGTGCGTTTCCGGGCGGTGGATAAATGCGTGTTGAAACCGCCAGCAACGGGCGGTTCGGCGTCCGATCCGACCCCGACCGCGCAGGCGACGCCCGGCGACCCCGGCGGCACCGAACCGCGCCGGCGACGCCGACTACTCCAGCGACAACCCGGCGTGCCAGCGGTCGACGCCCGCCTCGCGCTTCACCTCGTCCATTCGCGCCAACAGCGCCGCCGCGAGGCTGGCGCACTCGGCGGCTCGCGACTCGCCCTCGGTGCGGAACTCCCCGGTGACGCGGTTGGCGTACACCGTGCAGACGGCGCCGGCGCGGAGGCCGTACACGTTCGCGATCGTGGCGATCGCGGCGGCCTCCATCTCGATGTTCTTCACGTTCGCCTCGCGCAGTTCGTCGACGAGCGCGTCGCTGCCGGCGGCCTCGAACCCCTCGAACCCGGGCCGGCCCTGCCCGGCGTAAAAGGAGTCCGCCGACATCGTGATCCCCACGTGGTAGTCGTAGCCGAGGCGCTCGGCGGCGGCCACAAGCGCCGAGACGACCTCGTGGTCGGCGACGGCTGGGTAGTCCTCGCGGACGTACTCCTTGCTCGTCCCCTCCTGGCGGACGGCGCCGGAGGTGATGACCAGGTCGCCCACGTCCATCCCCTCCTGGATGGCGCCGCAGGAGCCGACGCGGATGAACGTGTCCGCGCCGACGCGTGCCAGCTCCTCGACGGCGATGGCCGCCGAGGGGGAGCCGATCCCCGTGGAGGTGACCGACAGCGCCTCGCCGTCGTACTCGCCGGTGGCGGTGCGGTACTCGCGGTGCTGACCCACCTCCTCGTGGTCGTCCCACAGCGCGGTCACCTTGTCGACGCGCTCGGGGTTGCCCGGCAGGAGGACGGTGTCGGCCACGTCGTCGGGGCCGACCTCGATGTGGTACTGGACCTCGGCGTTCGGGTCCTCGCTGTCGTCGCTGGGGTCGCGATCGCTCATGTCCCCGCACTTCTGCGAGGGTCCTTGTAAGTCCGCTCGTTTCCCGCGGCGGCGTGGACGCCGGCTCGCGGACCCCGGCCACGGATGTCGGCCAACGGATGCCGGCTCCCGGTGTTCGGTCCCCGGCGTCGCCCGCCGGCTCCCGTCGGTTTTTGTCCCGCGGGCGGAACCGCCCCGCATGGAGTTTCCCGACGCCGGCGACGAGGGGTTCGAGCCGGTCGACCCGGAGGCGGTCGGCCTCGACCCCGACGCCGTCCGCGACGCCGTCGAGTTCCACCTGACGACCGGTACCCCGCCCGAGCAGGTCGCGTACGACTTCTCGAACCAGGAGCCGTGGGACGAGTCCGAGGGCGAGATGGGCTACACGCTCGGGCCGATGCCCGACCGCCGCGGCGGCCCCGCGGGACTGGTCCTGAAGGAGGGGCGACTCGTCGCCGAGTGGGGCGACACCCGCCGCGTCGACCACTCCTTCTCGGTCGCGAAGTCGTTCCTCTCGATCGTCGCGGGGGCCGCCTGGGACCGCGGGCTGTTCGAGCTCGACGACCGCGTCGCCGAGAGCCGCGGGCACGCGGACGACGGCGGCTTCGACTCGGCTCAGAACGCGCCGATCACCTGGCGCCACCTCCTCCAGCAGACCAGCGAGTGGGAGGGGACGCTGTTCGACCGCCCGGACAGCATCGACCGCAACCGCGGCGTCGGCAAGACCGGCGGCCCGGGGAAGGGGGAACACCGCGACCTGGCGGCCCCGGGCACCCACTGGGAGTACAACGACGTGCGGATCAACCGGCTCGCGCTGTCGCTGCTGCGCCTGTGGGCGAAGCCGCTCCCGCGCGTGCTCGCCCACGAGGTGCTGGATCCCGCGGGGGCGACCCGGACCTGGGAGTGGCACGGCTACCACAACTCCGACGTGGAGATCGAGGGACGAACCATGCAGTCCGTCTCCGGCGGCGGCCACTGGGGCGGCGGCTTCTGGGGGTCGGCGCGCGACCTCGCGCGGGCGGGTCACCTCCTGGTGAACCGCGGACGGTGGGGAGACGACCGACTCCTCTCCGAGGAGTGGGTCGACGCCGCGACCGCGCCCTGCGAGGTGAACCCGAACTACGGCTTCCTGCTGTGGCTCAACACCGACCGGACGCTGTGGCCGTCGGCGCCCGAATCGGCGTACGCGATGCTCGGCCACGGGCAGAACGTCGTCTGGGTCGACCCCGAACACGACCTCGTGGTGGTGTTGCGGTGGCTCGCGCTGTCGGAGGACCGCGCCGAGCGCGAGGACCTCCCGAACCAGGACCGGTTCCTCCGACGGCTCCTCGCCGGTCTGTGACGGGTGGAGTCGCCGCCGGGAACTAACATCCCCGGCGCCGACGCTCGGGTATGTCGGCGACGACGGACCCGGGGCTCGACTACGTCAACCCCGCGGCCGCCTACGGCTTCGACGCCAGCTACCGGGACGCCTCCCCCAACTGGGACATCGGTCGCCCGCAGCGCGCGTTCGTGGCGCTGGCGGAGGCCGGCCGGATCGGCCGACGGGTGATCGAGGTCGGCTGCGGCACCGGGGAGCTGTCGCTGTTTCTCGCGCGGCGGGGCCACGAGGTGGTCGGCGTCGACGTGGCGCCGACGGCGATCCGGCAGGCCCGGGAGAAGGCACGCTGGCGACGCGTCCGCGCCCACTTCCTCGTGTGGGACGCGCTCCGGCTCGACGCGCTCGGCGTGACCGCGGACACGGTGGTCGACTCCGCGATGTTGCACTGTCTCGGGCCGGCCGAGCGCCGACTCGCGACCGAGGCGATCCGGCGGACGCTGCGCCCGGACGGGTGGTACTTCCTCGTGTGTGACGCCCGCGGCGACGACGTGGCTCCCACCTGGGCGTCGTTGTCGCGGGCGGACCTGCGCGATCTGTTCACCCCCGAGCGCGGCTGGGAGTTGGCGTTCGTGGCCGACACGGTGTTCGAGCGCCGCGGTACGCGAAACCCGGCGTTCCTCGTCGGCGCCCGGCGAACACGGTGACGACGGCGAGGCTGGTGACGCACCTCCCGCCGGCAGGCAAGGTACATACCCGTCGCGCCCCTGATCGGGGGTATGACCGAGAGCGCAACGTTCGGCGGCGGCTGCTTCTGGTGTATCGAGGCGGCCTTCGAGGAGATCGACGGCGTCGACGACGTCACGTCAGGCTACGCCGGCGGTCACACCGAGGACCCCACCTATCGCGAGGTCTGCTCGGGGACGACGGGACACGCGGAGGTCGTGCAGGTGACGTACGACCCCGATGTCATCGGCTACGAGGAGCTGTTGGAGGTGTTCTTCACCGTTCACGACCCGACGCAGTTGAACCGGCAGGGACCGGACGTCGGGACCCAGTACCGGTCGATCGTGCTGTCTCACGACGACGAACAGCACGAGATCGCGGCGTCGTACATCGAGGCGCTCGACGAGGAGGGCGGCTACGACGACGAGGTCGTCACCGAACTCGAACCGCTGGAGACGTTCTATCGCGCCGAGGAGAAACATCAGGACTACTTCGCGAAGAACCCCAACGACGCCTACTGTTCGATGCACGCCCAGCCCAAGATCGACAAGGTGCGCGAGAAGTTCGCCGAGAAGGTCGACGCGTAGGCTCGGCGGCAGGAAGCTCGGCGACCGCGGTCGCCGGGGACGATACCGGTCCCGTCGGCGACGACTCCACTTCCGTCGGCGACGACTTCACTTCCGTCGCCTACGACCGGTCCGGCTCGACGCCCTCGAAGTACCTGTCGTAGTGGGACGCACAGCCGGGGTTGAACGCCGCGTCACACGCCGGACAGGCGAATCCGGCGTCGAGGTACTCCTCGACCGACAGCGTCGCGCCGCAGGCGCCACACAGCACCGCGGGCTCCTTGAAGCGGTCGCGCGGCCACGGCTCGGATCCTTGGTCCGCGACGGCGTCGTGGCACTCGACGCACGGGACGAACCGCTCACAACAGCCGAGCCGCAGGGCGATCACGTCCGTCGGTCCGTCGTAGTGGGCACAGCGGGTGTCGGGGCCGACATCGACGCCGACGACGGTCGTGCCGTGAACGTCCCGTCGCACGTCGTACGGCGGGGACGGACGCGTCAAAACCGTTCCGTCACCGAACCGGTCCGTCACCCTCGCGACCGGATCCGGAACGGCGCACTCCCCCGAGTTGTGGCAGATCCGTCCGGTTATGCGGCCGATTACTATCAGTGTCGCGCCACGTTCATCGGTCGCTCGCGGCGGTGCTGCCCCCTGCCGGCCGCGAGACCTCGCGGCGACGGACGGCGGTTCGGACCCGCCGATGGTCGCGACTGGCCCGACATGGACACCACGGCAGCGGAGCCGGACCGACCGGTCCGGTACCCATTTTTCGCGTGACGACGCCGTGAGCGACCGCTGCCAAGGCTGGAAACGACGACTCCGGTTCCACCGCAGCATCGTTCATCCGCCACGCGTCCATCAATAGTCAACTAATTGACTGAGGATATACGGGTGATAACAATATCCGAGTCGGGCCTCGTATCGATCGCTCGCGGACGGGGTTTGTCGCCTCCCTTGACGCGAGTAGCGACCGAGACGCGTCGGCACCGGCGATATCACGCGCCGCCCGACGCCGCTCGGACGACCGCCGAACTGGCCCCCTACTACGGCGGGTCGCCATCGCATCGCATCCACCGCGGCCGCGCCCCCCGGCGCGGCCGATCCGGATTCGGCCCGACGGGTGACGTTCCATCCGTCACCCGTTTTCGCGAGGTTCCCTCTCCGGCGACCGTCCGGTCCTCGACGACCCCCCGTGGTCGGTGCGCCTCCCCCGACTCATACCGCCGAAGGGCGTCGATCGAACTCTCGGAGTCGCTCGGCGCAGTCCCCGCTGTCGGTCGAGGGTCAGGCGGGCGGTTCCGTTTCCTCGGGGTCGGGGGTCGGCGTCGCGGTCTCCGTCCCTTCGCGCTCGGAATCGCCGTCGTCGGGGGCCGGAGTGGCCGTCCCGTCGTCAGCCTCCGGCGTGGACGGTTCGGTCCCCGAGTCGGCCGCCACGGTCCCCTCATCGTCGGCTCCCGGCGTCTCCGTTCCGGTTTCGTCGCCCGCTGGCGTCTCCGTCCCGTCGCCCTCCGGACCGTCCGGTGTCGCGGTGCCGTCCTCGGACTCGTCGACGGATTCGAGCGGAACGAGGACGCCGACAGCCTCGACCGTAGCCGTGAACTGCCCGTCCGTGATGCTACCGTCGGCGACGCGGGTCCAGCTATCGCCGTCGTACCGCCAGAGGTCGATAGCCCCGGTGTCGGTCGTCCCGTCGATCTCGAACGAGAGTTCCGTCGGGACGGTCGCACCCGACACCGACAGCGCTTCGCTCGCGACGGGCGTCCCCGGCGGGTCGCCGGGCAGGGAGGCGCCCTCGACCGTGTCGAACTCGTACGGGTCGTCGCTGTTCAGCCCCAGGTCGGCGATGCCGTCAGCGAAGGAGACGGTCACGCCGTCGCCGACGGTGACCGCCGTCACGCCGAACTCGCCGCGCTCGATGGTGAGTTGCCGGTCGCCGTTCCCGCGGAGCGCGACCCGCTCCAGTCGGTCGCCGCCGGGGTAGTCGCCGACGACGCCGGGAGCGGCGTTGTCCTCGATCGTCGTGTCGCGGATCACGTTGTCGCCGCTGTCGGAGAACGCGATCCCGGGGCCGTCGTTGTCCGCGACGACGCTGTCGGCGATCACGTTGTTCTCCACGTCGGTGCTGAGGCGGATCGCCGCGCCGCCGTCGTCCGCGCCGTTGCCGACGGCGCGCACGTCCGAGAACGTGCTTCGGCCGACGTTCTGTGCGAGATACAGGCCCTGCGCGTCGTTGTCCTCGACGGCGAGCCCGCGAACCTCGATGTCGTACGTCTCCCACAGGAGGACGCCGTGGCGATTGTCGTTCGCGGTGATCTCGCGAAGCGTCGAGTCGTCCACCTCGTTGAAGTAGACGCCCGCGCCCGCGTTGCCGGAGGCGTCGACCCCGACGAGCGTGAGGCTCGTCCCGACCGCGTCGAACGACCCGGCCTGGACGCCGGTGTCGAACCCCGTGACGCCCATGTCGCGGACTGTCACGTTCGTCAGCGGGTCGCCGACATCGCCGGTGCCGACGGTCCCGTTGAGCACGAGGAGCCCGATCGAGTCCTCGCTCCCGTCGCCGGCGATAGTGTTCCCGTTCCCGTCGAGGACCACGTCCGGGGCGCGAACGTGGAGGCAGACGCCGTCGCCGTCGGCCGTGAAGTCGTCGGTCACCTCGTATCGTCCCGGCTCGTCGACGACCGTGCAGGAGTCGATCTCGCGGTCGGGCGCGTCGTCGGGCTGCGCGGGTGTGCCGTCGGAGGTCTCGTCAGGCTGCTCCGGGCCGTCCTCGGATCCCGGCGTCTCGTCCGGTTGCTCAGGTGTTTCAGTGTCGTTCTCAGGTGGTTCCGTCGTACGCTCGGGCGGTTCCGTTTCGTCCGCGGACGGTTCAGTCGTGGTCTCCGGCGTCTCGGTTTCCTCAGCGGGCGGTTGTGTCGTACTCTCCGGCGTTTCGGTGTCGTCTTCCGTGGTCTCGGTGCCGACGTCGTCGGGCGGATCCGCCCCGGCGTCCTCGTCCCCGTCGCCGGGGGCGGGAGTAGCCGTCTCGGTTTCGTCCTCGTCGACTCCGTCACCGTCGGTCTCGCCGTCCCCAGCGTCCCCGGCGTCATCGTCTGCGGTCGGGAGGCTACCGGTCACGTCCTCGTCGTCCAGCTCGATCCGGTACGGCGAGGCGTTGCCGATCACCTGCACGGACCGGATTTCGCCGGTCACGAGGTAGGCGTCGCCGGCTCCGTCGCCGGTCTCGCCGGCGATCGTGACCGTTCCGTCGCCGTCGTACCGGATCGTGTCGTCACGGTCGGCGGAGTGGCCGTCGAGGACGGCCGACGTGGCGTCGCCCTCGACGACGATCCGGTAGCTGAACCGGTCGCCCTGGGCGGCGATCACTTCGAGCGTCGACGTGTTCCCGTCGGGGAGGCCCCCGCGGTCGGCGGCCGCCCGCACGGCGCCGGGGTCGGCATGGGAGGTTTCCTCGCCCCCGTCGAGTCCGAGCACGCCGACGTTGGTGTTCTCGACGGTGTCGATGTCCCCGCCGACGCCGGCGACGCCGACGACCCCCGCCGCGAGCACGACACAGAGCACCACCGCCGTCACGACGGCGAGCGGTGACCGTGCGGGCCCGTCTCCGGTCATTCGTTCATCCCCCGTTGGTGTACTGGAGGGCCGGCCGTGTCAACGAGGCGTCGCGTACTCGGTCGGTGAAGCGATGGTTCCGAATGCGGCATGATGGTGTCGCACGCCCGACCGCGGACGTGTCGGATTCGGCGTTCGAACGACCGATAAAAAGTTATAGCACTGATACGTCATGGTATGGCGACCGGACTGCGGCCGCGTCGCTCGAAACGCGACCCTACCGAGGTCGGCGGGGGTCCGAGAGCGATGAGAGGATGGATCGGCCACGCCGGCCTGAATCGACTCGACGAGTATCAGGATGCGGATGAAGGATGCGGATGACTTCGACCCGGTGAACGACGACTGTCTCGACGACGAATGCTGACCGAACGCATATCGGCCGGCTATACGAATCGCAGGTATGGCAAGTGCGTCCGACAAGAACCACGAATCCGGGGTGGAGTTCATCGTCGAGGACGACGGCTCGATCACGGCCCGCGACCTCGAAACCGGACTCGCCCGCGGCGGCGAGACGAAGGCCGAGGCGCTGTCCCAACTCGCTGAGGTGCTGGCACTCCAGGAGGGCGGCGGCGACCCGATCGAGGACCCCGACGCGTTCTGTTCCGATGAACTCGGGATCGATCCCAACGACGTCGAGGCTGCGCGCGACGAGAACGGCGAACTCCCCGATTTCCTCCACTAAATGCGGTCGGGGTACTCCGGGCGGGAGGTCATTTCCGTACTCATTAGCATCGGCTGCGCGCCCGTCCACCGGAAGGGGAGCCACGTCCGACTTCGGTACGAGAACCCCGACACGGGCGAGGTCCGGCTGGTCGACGTCCCGATGCACGACGACATCGCCATCGGAACCCTGCGATCCATCGCGGACCAATGCGGTGCGGACGACTTCCAAGCGTGGTGCACGTGGATCGACGAGCATCGCTGACTCGGCCGCGCTCACGCCTCTCCACCTCCGATGACCGCGTCTAGGATCTCGTCGGGTAGGGACCGGCGTCTGCGAGTGCCCGTGGTCCGACAGAACAGCCGGGGGCGGGATTCGAACCCGCGAAGTCTCGATTACAAGTCGAGTGCATGCACCGCCCATGCTCCCCCGGCGCGTACTGGGGTCGTACTGCGTCCTCCGTTTAATCGGTATCGCTTCCGTCCCCCCGGATCGGCTTCTCCAGCTCGACCCGGTGGGGCTCGTACCCGTGTCGGTCGTAGAATCGTTTCGCGTCCGCGTTGTCGGCCATCACCTCCAGCGAGATCACGTCGACGCCGGCGTCCCCGAGCGACGACTCTGCGGTCGCGAGCAGTTGCGAACCGACACCGACACCGCGGTAGTGCTCGCGAACGAAGAGGTTGTACACGACCCCGCGCGTCACGTCGAGATCGTAGCGCCCGGACTCGACGCCGAAGGTGACGAACCCGACGATCGCATCCGACTCCGAGCGCGGCGATCCCGTGCCGTCCGAATCAGATCCGTCCGTGTCGCCGGGGTCGGACTCGTCCGAGTCCGGACCCCGGGCGACGACGAGCCCGTCGGTGACGACCGCGCGCGCGGCCGCGTCGGCGGCGTCCGGGCGGTTCTCCGCGGCCGCGAGGTGGGTGCCGTACGAGCGCTGGCCGTCCGCGAGGGCGACCCACAGGTCCGCCACCGCGTCGACGTCGTCCATCGTCCCGGACTCGACCGTGACGCCGTCGCCGGCGGAACCGGACTCTCCGCCGTCGAGGCGGTCGAGATCGCGTGTGTCGGCGTTCGGCGGGTCGGCGGGCATCCGATCGATCGGAACGGACGCGACGGGCTTGGCCCTTGTGCTCTCCTCCCGTCATGTCGGTTCAGCGACGCTGTGCTGCGGGTGAGAGAATGGTTAAGTGCGTCGGGGTACCTCACGAATCGTGAGAAGGAATATCAATGGGCATTAGCGAAACGTACTCACGCGGCAGAGACCTGGCCGTCTCGCGGCCGTTCGTCCTCGTCGTGGTCGGCATCATCGGGCTTCTGGCGTTCGATCTCGTCCGTCAACTCGCCGCCCCCGGTGGCCTCACGGCGGGGCAACTCGCCTCGTTCCTGTGGGACGGGCTCGTTGTCGGGCTCTCTATCGGGCTCGCGGGCGTCGGGCTCTCGATGACGTACAGCATCCTGAACTTCGCGAACTTCGGCCACGGCGACTACGTGACCTCCGGCGCGTTCGCCGGCTGGGCGGTGACGTGGGTGTTCGCCGGCGCCGGGCAGTTCGACCTGACGACGCTGTTGTTCATCGGCTCGGTCTCGACGAGGGACCTGGGCGTGTCGGCGTTCGCGACACCGTTGGCGATCGTCGCAGGACTGATCGTCGCGGCGGCGGCCACGGTCGTGCTCTCGCTCGTCATCGACCGGCTGGTGTACAAGCCGATGCGCGACGAGGGCGGCATTTCGCTGCTCATCGCCTCGATCGGCGTCGCGCTGGCGCTGCGGTACACGATCTACATCGTCTTCGGACAGCGCACCCGCGGACTCACCGACGCGCAGTCGGTGCCACAGCTCGCGCTCGGGGGCGGGTTCGAGGTCGGCGGGCACGAGGTCGCGCTCGTGCTCATCGCGGCCGGGCTGATGCTCGGGGTTCACCTCCTGCTGCAGACGACCAAGCTCGGGAAGGCGATGCGTGCGATGGCCGACAACGAGGACCTCGCGCGCGTCACCGGTATCCCGACCGAACGGGTCGTCCGCTTTACGTGGATCATCGGCGGCGGGCTCGCGGGCGCCGGCGGCTTCCTCATCGCGCTCGAACGCGGGGCGATGAACTTCCAGTTCGGCTGGGTCCTCCTGCTGTTGATCTTCGCGGCGGTGATCCTCGGCGGGATCGGCTCGATCTACGGCGCGATGTTCGGCGGCGTCACGATCGGTATCGCACAGAGCATCGCGCTCGTGTGGCTCCCCAGCGAGTTCTCCACCGTCGCGGCCTTCGGCGTCATGATCTTCGTGCTGCTGTTCAAGCCCGACGGCATCTTCTCGGGGGTGACGACTGCGTGAGCTCCCCGACGGAATCCGTCGACGCGGGCGAACGGACCGCGGACGCCAGCGAGGAGGATAGCCGGACGATCCCCGGCTGGACGCCGTACCGCGAGTGGTTCCGCGACCGCTGGCGCGAGGGCGGCGCGACGGCGTGGGCGACCGCGATCGGACATCTGCTGGTCGGGGGCGTGCTGTTCGCGCTCGTGGCGGGCTTCGACCTCGGAACGCTCCCGATCGGGGGGAGCCTCATCTGGTTCGTCTACCTCTCGATCACCGTCGGGGTGTTGTACGTCGCCACGGCGCCGCCGAGCGAGCCGTACGTCGCGTGGCTCGAGGACCGGTGGATGGAATCCGACGTCGACAAACTGCTCATCATCCTCGGGCACGTCGTCGTCGTCTTCTTCGTGTTCGCGGTCGCGCTCGGGCTCCCGTTCAACGGGCTCATGGGCGCGCTCAGTTCGGTGTTGTTCTTCACCGCGGTGTACGCGATGATGGTGCTCGCGCTCAACCTCCACTGGGGGTACGCGGGGGTGTTCAACATCGGCATCGCGGGGTTCATGGCCGTCGGCGTGTACGTAATGGCGATCCTCTCCTCGCCCACGGAGGCCGGTGCCACGTCGGTGCCCGGGCTGGGGCTGCCGCTCCCGATCGGTATCCTCGGCGGCGTGCTCGCGGCCGCCCTCGTCGGACTGGTCGCGGCGCTTCCGGCGCTCCGGCTCCGGGCGGACTACTTCGCCATCGTCACCGTCGCGTTCTCGGAGATCATCCGGCTCACGCTCAACTCCCGGACGCTCCAGGAGTTCACCGTCGCCGGCGTCACGACCGGCACCGGCGGCGCGACGGGCATCACGATGCCGGGCAACCCTGTCAGGCTCCTGTTTTACGACGGGTTCGGCGCCGGCGCGGAGCCCGCGCTGTTGGGATCGGTCCTGTTCCCGCTGTTTCGTGACCTCCGGATCGAGCTGATCCCGCCCGGATCGTCGTGGCTCGGGGTCGTCCCGCTACCGGCGTTCACGCTCGATCTCGCCGTCGAACCCCCCGTTATCAGCAACTGGGCGTACGTCCTCGTGCTCACGGGGTTCGTCGCGTTGTTCTACGTCCTGCTGGTCCGCACGGGGAACTCCCCGTTCGGCCGCGTGCTGAAGGCGATCCGCGAGGACGAGACGGTCGCGAAGTCGCTCGGGAAGAACACGAACCGCTTCAAGATCGTCGCGTTCATGTTCGGTTGCGGGCTGATGGGGCTGGGCGGCATCCTCTGGCAGGGGAGTCAGGGGTTCACCAACCCCGGCGCCTTCCGGCCGATCATCACGTTCTACATCTGGGTCGCGCTGATCATCGGCGGCGCCGGCTCCAACACCGGGAGCGTCCTCGGGGGCGCGCTGTTCGCGGGCGCGCTCTGGGAGGGCCCGGTGTACGTCCGGCGGGTCGTCACCAACTTCGTCGACTTCGGCGACACGCCGAGCACGTTCCCTGCGGCGGTCGGGCCGTTCATCGAGGGCGAGGTGCTCCCGTTCCTCGCGTTCATGCTCGGCAACGTCTCGGCGCTGCGATTCATCCTCGTCGGCGTGATCCTCGTGGTACTGATGCAGCGGCGTCCCGAGGGACTGCTCGGCCACCGCAAGGAGGAGGCCGCGGCGATCCCGCTGACCCGTCCCGACGGCGGCCACGACGCCGCCGACGACGGAGGTGCACAATGAGCGCGGAGGACGCGTCCGGACGGCCGGACGCCGACGCGACCGGCGGCGAGGCCGACGACTCGGCCGACCCGGATCCGTCGCAGGCGACCGCACAGGGTGCACGCGACGCCGACGAACACCCGCTGGTCGTCGAGAACCTCCGCAAGACCTTCGGCGGGATCACCGCCGTCGACGACGCGAGCTTCTCGGTCGCCGAGGGGTCGCTCACCGGCCTGATCGGCCCGAACGGCGCGGGCAAGTCGACGACGTTCAACTGTATCACCGGCGTGCACACTCCCAGCGCGGGGCGGGTGACGTTCCGCGGGGACGACATCACCGGGATGGCGCCCCATACGATCGCCCAACAGGGGCTCGTTCGGACGTTCCAGATCGCCCGCGAGCTGCCCGAGATGACCGTGTTGGAGAACATGATGCTGGCGCCGAAGCGGCAGGTCGGCGAGCGGCTCACCAACGCGGTCGTCCCGGGGCTGCGCGGCCGGGTCGTCGAACAGGAGGAGGAGCTCCTCGAACGCGCGTGGCAGCAGCTGGAGTTCTTCGAGATCGACCACCTCGCCCAGGAGTACGCGGGGACGCTCTCGGGCGGTCAGCGCAAGCTGCTGGAGATGGCGCGTGCGCTGATGACCGACCCCGAGATGGTGTTGCTCGACGAACCGCTGGCGGGGGTCAACCCGACGCTGGAGGAGAAGCTGCTCGACCGCATCCACAAGCTACGGGACAGGGGGAACACGTTCCTCTTCGTGGAACACGACATGGACGTCATCATGAACAACTGCGAACACGTCATCGTCATGCACCAGGGGTCGGTGCTCGCGGAGGGCACCCCCGAACAGGTCACGAACGACGAACGCGTCGTCGAGGCGTATCTCGGAGGCGACGTATGAGTGGCGAGAGCGGGGGCGAGCGCAGCGAGCCCCCGGCCCGAGCGGGGAGCAGTGCGGGGCGCGAGCAAAGCGAGCGCCCCGAGAAGTCGAGCGGGGAGCAAAGCGACCCGCGAGACAGCGAAGCGACCCGCGAGGACGAGCAGCGCGAGTCCTCGGATGAAGCCGAGAGCGAAGCGACCCGGGAGGGCGCGACGGCGACCGAAGAGCCGCCGGCGGATACCGATGCGACAGAGGACCCGGCCGACGCCGACGGGTCGACGGGCGCAACCCGCGCGGCCGCGGCGACGCACCCGGAGGACAGTCTGCTCCGGGTTCGGGACCTCGACGCCGGCTACGGCGACCTCCAGATCCTCACCGACGTGGACCTGGACGTGGGCGACGGCGAGTACGTCACCATCGTCGGCCCGAACGGGGCCGGCAAGTCGACCGTGATGAAGTCCGTGTTCGGGCTGACCAGCTACATGGGCGGCACCATCGAGTTCGCCGACGAGCCGATCCACGGCCTCCAGCCCGACGAGATCATCCACGAGGGGATCGGCTACGTCCCGCAGAACGACAACATCTTCGAGAGCCTCACGGTGCGCGAGAACCTCGAGATGGGCGCGTACATCCTCGACGAGGTGCCGGAGGAGCAGATCGAGGTCATCTACGACCGCTTCCCGATCCTCCGGGAGCGCTCGGACCAGCGCGCGGGCACGATGTCGGGCGGCCAGCGACAGATGCTCGCGATGGGTCGCGCGCTCATGCTCGACCCCGACCTCCTGTTACTCGACGAGCCAAGCGCCGGGCTCGCGCCCGATCTGGTGCAGGAGATGTTCGACCGCATCGACCGCATCAACGACGACGGCACCGCGGTCCTCATGGTCGAGCAGAACGCCAAGCAGGCGCTGCGCCGCTGTGACCGCGGCTACGTGCTCGTCAACGGCGAGAACGCCTACGTCGACTCCGGCGAGGCGCTGTTGAACGACGAGCAGGTCCGCAAGGACTTCCTCGGCGGCTGAGGGGCACGGAACCCGCGCCCGGGCCGACACGGCGCCGCGCCCGTCGTCGGCGACGCCGACAGGTTCAGCGTCCCCGGACGCGTCCGTTTCCGGATGGACCCTACGATCAGCATCGTCACGCTCGGCGTCGACGACCTCGCGGCCGCCGTCGAGTTCTACGAGGACGGCCTCGGGCTCCCGAAACACGACTCCGAGGGCGAGATCGCGTTCTTCGAACTGTCAGGAACGTGGCTGGCGCTGTACCCGCCCGAGGCGCTCGCGGCCGACGTCGGGGTCGACCCGGCGGGCTCGGGGTTCGCCGGCGTCACGCTCGCGCACAACGTCGACGGCGAGGCGCGCGTCGACGAGGTGCTCGCGGAGGCCGAACGCGCCGGCGCGACGATGGTGAAGCCGGCGACACACGCCGACTGGGGCGGCTACTCGGGCTACTTCGCCGACCCGGACGGGAACCTGTGGGAGGTCGCGTACGCGCCCGACTTCTCGCCGGGACCGTGAGGCGTCGGGGAACGACACGCAGTTAGCACACACGTCACACCGCTCCCATCCGCGACGCGGCGCGGTCGCTGAGGGGCTCGGGACTGTCGTGGAAAATCTCAGGCTTTCTCTACGCCAGCGCGTAGCGACCGTCGGCCTTCTCGACGTGACCCGCCTCACGCAGCGTCTTCAGAATGGCGTACAGCGAGATCCGTTTCATCGAGAGCCCGTCACAGAGGTCGTCCTCACAGACGGCGCCGTGGGTCGCCAGGTACAGATACACCAGCTTCGCCCGGGGCGAGGAGACCCCGTCCGGAAGCCGTGTCATCGGCGTCTCTGTGTTCGACTGCTCCTCGACCGCATCCGCGTGCGTCGTAGCCATCTTGAACGCATCCAACGCTTCGACACACGTAAAACCATGGTACGACGAACGTCGAAATCGCCTCGAACGGCCGATCGTACGGGTCTCGGCGGGTATCAACGAAGTACGCGAATTCGAGTAAATCCATCGTCCCCGGGATCGGGCCGGGAGTTTCGACTGTTGACGGCGAGCGACGACGGGAGAAGGCGCGGACGTCGCGAACGGGAGTAGTCAGTACGAGCGGATCTTCGGCTCGTACTCCTTGTCCTCGCCCTCGAGGATGACCGGCCTGTACCACAGTTCCGGCGAGCCGTCGTTCCACGACAGCATCGTGTGCTTGAGCCACTCGTCGTCCCTGCGCTCCTGGTGCTCCGCGCGCCAGTGGGCGCCGCGGAACTCGTCGCGCGCGAGCGCACCGAGGGTGATCGCCTCCGCCAGATCGAGGATGTTGCGCGTCTCCAGCGTCTGGATGAGGTCGGTGTTGAACGTGCGCGAGGGGTCCTTCACGAACACGTCCCGGTAGCGCTCGCGCGCCTCCGCGATGTCCTCGAGCGCCCGCTTGAGGCCCTCCTCCTCGCGGAAGACGTTCACGTACCGGGTCATCGACTCCTGCACGTCCGAACGGATCTCCGCGTGCTGGACGCCCTCGTCCTTCTCCATGAGCGACTGCACGCGCTCGCGCTCGCGGGTGACCGCCCGCTCGACGATGTCGTGGCCGTCGCCGGAGCCGGTCTCGGCGGCGACACCGCCGTCGGCGACCGCGTCGCTCTCGCCGCCCGCGGGCTCGACCTCGCCGGGCTGGACGGGGGTGTCGACCTCGCCGACCTCGTACTCGCCGCGCTGGCCCGTCTCGATCTCGGCGGTGCCGAGGTCCTTGCCCGCGGCGTGGGCGCCCGCACGCTTGCCGAAGACGATGAGTTCGGGCAGCGCGTTGCCGCCGAGGCGGTTCGAACCGTGGACCGAGGCGCAGGCACACTCGCCGGCCGCGTAGAGCCCGCCGACGCACGTCTCGCCGTTCTCGTCGGTCTCGATGCCGCCCATCGCGTAGTGCTGGCCGGGCTTGACGGGCATCGGCTCCTCCAGCCCGTCGACGCCCTCGAAGTCCTTCGCGAGGTGGAGGATGTTCTCCAGACGGTCGATGATGCGCTCCTCGCCGAGGTGGCGCATGTCGAGGTGGACGTACTCGTCGTCGATGCCGCGGCCCTCGTTCACCTCGCTCAGCTCCGCGCGGGCGACGACGTCGCGGGAGGCCAGCTCCCCGTCGTTGCTGGCGTAGCCGTACTCGAACATGAAGCGCTCGCCCTCGGCGTTGTAGAGGATGCCGCCCTCGCCGCGGACGCCCTCGGAGATGAGCACGCCCGTGCTGGGCAGGCTCGTCGGGTGGAACTGGATGAACTCCATGTCCTCGATGGGGACGCCCGCGCGGTAGGCCATCGCCACGCCGTCGCCGGTGTTGGCGACCGCGTTAGTGGTGTGATCGAACACCTGGCCGAGCCCGCCGGTCGCGAGGATGACGCCCTCCGTCGCGCGGAAGCCCGACAGCTCGCCGCTTTGAATGTCGTAGGCGACGACGCCGTGACAGGTGCGGTCCTCGGGGCGCTCCTCGTCGGTGACGGCGAGATCCGAGACGTACCACTCGTCGTAGACGGTGATGCCTCGCTTGACGAGCTGCTCGTACATCGTATGGAGCAGCTGGTGCCCGGTCTCGGCGCCCGCGTACGTCGTTCGCGGGAACGAGAGGCCGCCGAACGGCCGCTGGGAGACGCGGCCGTCCTCCTCGCGGGAGAACGCCATCCCCCAGTGTTCGAGCTGGATGACCTCTTTCGGGGAGTCCTTGCAGAGCGTCTCGATGGCGGGGGCGTCGCCGAGGTAGTCCGACCCCTTCATCGTGTCGTAGGCGTGGTCCTCCCACGAGTCCCCCTCGCGCAGGGCCGCGTTGATGCCGCCCTCCGCGGCCCCGGTGTGACTGCGCACCGGGTGGAGCTTCGAGACGATGGCCACGTCCGCGCCTTCCTCCTGGGCGGCGATGGCAGCGCGGAGTCCCGCGCCGCCGGCACCGACCACGATGACGTCGTGTTCGTACATGTGTCGTGTGTTGTGTTTGGTCCGTGTCCGCGTTCGGTTCGTGCGTGTGTCCGCGTTCGATCGCTGTTCGCCGCGCGGGCGCCGACTCCCGTCGGGTAGTTGGTACCCGCGCTTCGGGTTCCGTCTACTTCAATCGCGTGTCGATACCGGCCGTTGAGCCGCCCGAGCCTACCAGAACTTCAGGTTGCTCTTGACGGCCTCCCGCTTGAGCTCCTGGATGTGCTCGGTCAGCGGGATGTCCTTCGGGCACACCTCGGTGCACGAGAACTGGGTCTGACACCGCCAGACGCCGTTCTCCTGCTCGAGGATGTTGAGCCGGTGCTGCTTGCGGTCCTCCCCCTCGCGCTCGTCCATCGCGAAACGGTACGCCTTGTTGATCGCGGCGGGGCCGAGGTACTCGTTGGTGCCCGCGGCGATGTTGCACGAGGACATGCATGCGCCACACCAGATACACCGCGTGGACATCTTCACCTTCTCGCGGTTCTCCCGTGTCTGGCGCTGCTCCTCGAGCTCGCCGTCGGGGAGTTCGTCGGCGTCGAAGTACGGCTCGACCGCCTCCATCTGGTCGTAGAAGTGGTCCATGTCGACGACCAGGTCCTTCTCGACCTCCGCGTGCGGGAGCGGCTCGACGCGAACCGGCTGGTCTAGGTCCGACAGCTGCGTCTTGCAGCCGAGGCGCTGGCGGCCGTTGACGAACAGCGCGTCCGACCCGCAGATCGCCTGCCGGCAGGAGTGCCGAAACGTGAGCGAGGAATCGAACGTGTCCCGGGCGTAGATGAGCGCGTCGAGGACGGTCATCCCCTTCTCGTAGGGGACGTGGAAGTCGTCGAAGCGGGGTTCCTGCTTCCCCTCGACCTCGGGGTCGAATCGGAACACCTTCAGGTGGTAGGTGTCGTCGTCGCCCTCGGCGCGCTCGGCGGCCTCCCGCCGGGCGCGTTCCTCGCGGTCGGCGCGGGCCTCCGCCTTCTTGCGCATCCGCTCCTCCTGTGCGGGGGCGAGCGGCTCGTCGTGCTCGACCTCGGTCTCTGCCTCGGTCTCCGTTTCCGTCTCCGTCTCTGGAACTTGCGTGCTCATTGTCAGAAGGTGGGGAGCCCCGCCCAGGCGTTCGCGGTGCGGATCCCCTGCACGACGAGCACCAGGCTCGCCGCGATCAGCGTGTACTTGACGACCTGCTTCTTCGTGCCGGTCAGCCCCTGGTTCTCCAAGGCGTTGTAGACGCCGTTGACGCCGTGGAACGTCGCCGTGACGAGGAACAGCACCATCAGCGAGTAGTAGGTGAGGTCCGTCATCCGGGCGCTCGAGGCAAGGAACGTCACCTCGTCGGCGTGGTTGACGAAGTGGAGCAGGAAGAAGTGGAACGCGAGCACCACCACGAGGAACGCGGCGGTGATGCGCTGCCACAGCCACCGGCGCCCGCCCGTCTCGAACGAGGAGTAGCGCTCGGCCATCAGCCGAACACCCCCGAGAGGAACGTCGGCACCGACGCCACGACGATGGCGCCCGTCAGCACCAGCGACGCGTAGAAGCTCTTGTCCTGGCTCTCCAGCCCGATCCCGAGATCGACCAGCAGCAGCCGGCAGCCGTTGAGGATGTGGAAGACGGCCACCGCGAGCAGCCCGACCTCGAGGATGCGGACGACCAGCAGGCTCTCGAGGTTCTGGATGACCATCGTGTACACGTCGTTCTCGGCTGCGATCCGCTGCGTCTGCCCGGCCGCGGAGATGGCGGTACTCAGCACGGCGATATGGGTGAACAGGTAGCCCACGAGCACCCAGCCCGTGAACTTGTGGAACACCCAGGCCCACATCCCCGCCGAGAACTCCCGCCACCGACCGAAGTCCTCGACGAGGCCCCTGTCATACGACTGGCTCATACGTCCGTGGCTCCGTCCTATGGGGGTATAGTAGTTACGTGACGCACTCGCACGCCCGCGCGACGGATCGCCGCGGCGTCGGGCCCTCGTGTGACCGACCAACCGAACGAAGACGCCGTGTACCCGCCGGATCGCAGAGGGCTCGGCGAAGGTGTCCGCCGGCGTGAAGGTTATGCCGCCGTGCACCGCACGCCCGGTAGTGACCGATCGTTCGACGGAACGCGCGGTCGACGCGTTCTCCTTTCTCGGCGACGACCTCCGGCTGTCGATACTCCGCGTGCTCGCCGACCACGAGGAGCGTGCTGGTCCCCGGACCGACCCGATGGCCTACAGCGACCTGCGCCGCGCCGTCGGGGAGCCCGACAGCGGGAAGTTCGGCTACCACCTCGGGAAGCTGGTCGGCCGGTTCGTCGAGAAGACCCCGGGCGGCTACCGGCTGCTCGAACCGGGCCGCGAGACGGTTCGGCTGCTGGAGCGCGGCATCGTCGACGGCGACGCCGACCTCGAGGCCGAGCCGGTCGACGCGCGGTGTCCCCGCTGCGGCGGCGACGTGCACGTGATCTACGCCGACCACCACCTGTTCACCTGCTGTTCGGCCTGCGAGGGGCTCTTCGGCGCCGGAGAGTGCCCCGCGGGGACGATCACGGGGATCGTCCTTCCGCCGACGGTCGTCGAACAGCTCGATCCGACCCCGCTGTTCCGGCGGGCACACCGAGTGTTCGAACGCCGGCTGCGACCCATGGTCGACGGCGTCTGTCTGGAGTGCGGGGGCGTCGTCGACGGTCGACTCAGGCAGTGTCTCGACCACGATCGCGACGGGATCTGTCCCGACTGTCACGCCGCGTATCCCGTCCTCGCGGAGGTCGTCTGCGAGACGTGCGGCAGGGGGCGCGTGACCCACCCGCTGTTCGGGAACCCCGGAGCCGACGGGATCGACGCCCGTCCCGAGCAGCGGAGTGAACCCGCCGAACGGATCGCCGCCGGCGAGGCCGCTTGGCGGCGGTTCGGCGGGTTCCTCGCGTGGTCTGCCTCCCCGCGGGAGGACGGGACCGTCGCCTTCGAGCCGCCGGACGGAGGGAGCAGCGTCGTCGTCGCTCCCGACCTGCGCGTCGTCGAGTGAACGGGCGGTCGGTTACGCCACCGTCCCGGACGGACTCTGGTCGAGTTCGACCACCCGCCGGGTTCGCTCGTCGAGTTCGACGAGGTGACACAGCGGGTTCCCGGGGTACACGACCGGGTTCTCGAGGATCCCGACGAGGAGTCCGGTGAAGGGCGCCTCGACGGCGACGTTGTCGTCCTTGAACGGGTTCGTGATGGTACAGACCGTGTCGCCCTCGTGGACCAGCGACCCTCGTTCGAAGTGCATGTCGACCATCCCGCCGGCGTCGGCCCGGAGCCACGTCTTCTCGCGTTCCTCGGTGATCACGGTCCGCCAGCCGGGCCAGCGAACCTGCTCGGCCTCGAGCATGCCGTACTCGGCGAACACGGATCGAACCCCGGAGAGCGCCTCGTCGATGAGCGCCCGCTGGAAGCGGTGTGCCTCGCCCATCTCGACGGTGATCGCCGCAATGCCGTCGGTCACCGCCTCCGTCCGTAACATCCCGGAGGCGCCCTCGCTGTCGATGATGACGTTCGTCCCGTACGCGCGGGCGAGGCGGGCGGCGTCGGAATCGCCCATGTCTGCGCGGGCGTGGATCATGTTCGTCCGCCCCCGCGTCGACGTGTGGAAGTCGAGGCCGAAGTCGCACGGCTCGATGAAGTTCGTGTAGATGCGCGCGGCCATCCGCTTGGCGCTCGTCGAGTCTGACGAGCCGGGGAACGAGCGGTTCAGGTCCCGATCGTACACCGGAAGGTAGCGCTGTTGGGCGAGGAACCCGGGGACGTTCAACACGGGTAGGCAGATGAGCGTCCCCCACAGCTCCGAGAGGTCCCACTCGTGGGCGACCTCCCTGACGACCTCGATGCCGTTGAGCTCGTCGCCGTGGGCTGCCGCCGAGAGGAACGCCGTCGCCCCCGGCCGCTCGCCGTTGATGATCGTCACCGGGATCCGAACCGGGTCGCCGAGGTACGTCTCCGACACCACGAACCGGATGTTCTGTCGCTCCCCCGGGTCCACCCGGCCCCCGTTGTACGTGAAGGCGTCGGCGTCGGTCATGATCGCCGGTGTGCGACCGAGCGTGATAAACTACCGCGTCGGCCGCCAGACGGGTCGACAGCCCGGCAACGTGTCGACGGCGGTGCGTGCACTCGACTCGCACGCCGTTCGGCCGACCGGGACACATTTGACGCCGCCGCCGAGTCAGTTTGTATGAGTGGAGATCCGGTACGCGTCGGCGTACTCTCGCTGCACACGAGCAAGGAGACGAAGGCGATCTGTAACGCGATCGAGGCGCTCGGTCACGAGCCCGTGTGGCTCCGTCGCGAAAACGCGGCCGTCAGCATCGAGGACGGCGAGGTCACGATCGAGCCGGAGGTCGACGTGATCGCCAACCGGATGCTGCTGTCGAACATCGAACAGCCGGCCGAGGGGCTCGGCCTCGCCCACACGTTCGGCCGCGCGCGACCGGTCCTCAACGACCCGTCGGCGGTGCTCACGGCGATGCACAAGTTCGCCTCCGCCGTCGCGCTCGCTGAGGCCGGCGTCCGCGTTCCGGACGCGCTGCTGGCGCTGTCGAACGACCGCCTCAACGAGGGCCGCGCCCGCTTCGGCGAGGAGGGCGTGTACAAGACCGCGATCGGCACCCACGGCGGCGGCACCTGGAAGATCCCCCTCGACGAGCCGGTCAACCCGATGGTCGGGAACAGACAGGCGTTCCTCCAGGACCTCATCGACCGCGACGACGCGCGACACCACGACACCCGCGTGTACGTCGTCGGCGGCGAGGTCGTCGCCGCGATGAACCGCTACGCGCCGGAGGGAGACTGGCGGACCAACGTCGCGCTCGGCGGCGACGTGGAGGACGCGACCGAGACCCTCGACGAGGAGGTCCGGGAGATGGCGCTCGACGCGACCGAGACGATCGGCCTCGACTACGCCGGCGTCGACCTCGTCCAGGGGTACGACGGGTGGTACGTACTGGAGGTCAACCCCACCGCCGGGTTCAAGGGGCTGTTCAAGGCGAGCGGCCGCTCGCCGGCTCCCCACATCGCTCGGCTGGCGATCGAGCGCGGCGGCGGCGCCGTCGACGACGACAGCGTCGCCGAGCTGTCGGCGGTGCTCGACGACTCGACGCCGTCGTGCATGCCGCCGCAGCGCCGGATCAACGACGGCCAGACCACGCTCATCGGCTACATCGAGGAGGTCCACGTGGCCGGCACGCAGGGGTCGACCCAGGCGTTCGCCAAGTCCGACACCGGCGCGACGCGCTCGTCGATCGACACGAAGCTCGCCGCCGAGATCGGTGCCGGCCCGATCAAGAGCATGACCCGGATCAAGTCCGGCTCCGTGAAGTCGGGAAAGGCCCGCCCGGTCGTCGACCTCGTCGTCGGCATCGGCGGCGAGCAGCACACCGTCACGGCTAGCGTGGAGGACCGCTCGCACATGGAGTACCCCGTGCTCCTCGGACGCGACATCCTCCAGCATTACCGCGTCGACGTGCAGCGCCGCGCCGACGAGGGTCGTGACCCCGAGAGCGACGAGGAAGAAGAAGAGGGAAGCGAGGAGTAGGAAGGTTGCGAGGAGTAATGCGGCAGCGACTCACACTCGCCCGACAGGCCGGGTCGCTTATCCCTCTCGGCTCACCACTGTGGGGTATGGGCTTCGGGAGCTACGATGAATCCGAGCAGGAGCGTCAACAGAACGACGGCGGCGACGCGGGCGACGGTTCGACCGTCGACGCCCACGAGAACGAACACGAGGGCGAGGCGAGCTTCGAGGCGGGCGCCTCCACCGACGACCTGGTCTCACAGCTCCAGACGATGAAGGACGACGGCGACGACGACGCCGACGACGAGTAATCCCGATCCACGCGGTTCGCGTCTTCCTGACCGGACCGACCGATCCCGCCCGCGAGGCGCGCCCGTTCGGCATCCAGTTTTCCGTTCATTCCCGTTTTCCGTTCATTCGACGCTTCCCGACCGCAGTGGCGACGACGTGGCCCGTCCCGTTATCGACGCTGAAACTCGGCGGCGAAGGTATATCAACGCGCTCGGCGCCGATCCGGGTATACCCGATCCGCCGTCGCGGACGGGTCGGAACGAGACACAATGTTCGAATTCATCACGGACGAGGAAGAGCGCGGGCAGGTCGGGATCGGGACGCTCATCGTGTTCATCGCGATGGTGCTGGTGGCGGCGATCGCCGCCGGCGTCCTGATCAACACCGCCGGCTTCCTCCAGAGCAAGTCGCAGGAAACGGGTCAACAGAGCAGTAAGCAGGTCAGCGACCGCGTGCAGGAGGTCGCCACCGTCGGGAACGTGACCGACGCCGGCAAGATCGATCTCGTGAACGTGACGGTGACGCAGGCACCCGGCGCCGGCGAGATAGATATCCAGAACGCGACGGTGTCGTGGATCGGCTCCAGCGGGACCTACCAGCTGACGTCGACGACCTCGAACTACAGCGACGGGGGTGCTCCCAGCGGCGACGAGTTCTCCTACGTCGCGGTGAAGGACGCCGACAACTCCGATAACGTCCTCAACGACGCCGACGACCGCCTGAACCTCGTGTTCGACGTGAGCGAGTTCACCGGCGGCGACGAACTCACCGAGGGCGACGAAGTGACGATCAAGATCAACACGATGGCCGGCGCGACGACGAGCATCCGTTTCACGGTGCCCGAGTCGCTCGGACAGAAGAGCGCGGTCGAGCTGTAAGTCGGCTCGCCGCTTCTCGCTCTCTCGAGTTCAGTTATCGCCGAGTGGCGACGCGGTTCCTGGGGAACGTCGGTGCGGACGCTCGCCGTCCCGTCCCGTCCCCTACTCGTCGCCGACGACCTCGTCGACGCCGGCGGCGATGTCCTCCTTCGCGCGCCACAGGTACAGCGACGCGTAGCTGCGGTACGGCGCCCACCGCTCGGCCGCCTCGACCATCTCCCCGCGGCTCATCTCCCGGCCGTACAGCTCCTCCATCCCCTTCCGGATCCCGAGGTCGCCGACGGGGAACACGTCCGGACGACCGAGGGTGAATAATAACTGCATGTTCGCGGTCCACTCGCCGACGCCGGTGATCGCGGTCAACTCCTGGCGGACCTCGTCGTCGCTCATCGCGGCGAACGCCTCGTGGTCCCAGTCGTTGTCGGCGAACGCCTCGGCGACGTTGCGCACGTACCGCGTCTTCTGTCGGGAAAGCCCCGCGTCCTTCAGCGTCGCCTCCTCGGCCGCGAGCAGGCCCGCGGGCGTCACCTCGACGGCGTCGAACAGGCGCTCGCGCGTCGCCTTCGCGGACGCCATCGACACCTGCTGGCGGAGGATCGACACGACGAGTCGCTCGAACGGATCGGCGGCGGGTTCGATCGTGAGCGGTCCGTGTCGGTCGATCACCGGACCGAGCAGGTCGTCGTCGCGCAGCGCCGAGAGCGCCTCGCGGTCGCTCGGGTCGAGCTCGTCGAACGCGTCGGCGTCCGCATCCACTGGCATACCCCGTGGTGGGGGCGCGGGCGAGAAACGGCTTTCGGGGATCGGGGGGAGGATATGGGGGAGTCGAGAGGCGATTCGAGGCGGAGCGAGCAACTCCGGAAAACTGGTGTCGTGTTCCCGTCGCGACGGAGGGAAACGTTGAATCGGGGGGACTTCGAGGCGAGTCACATGGACGTTGATGACGTAGACACGGTCGCGGTATTGGGCGCCGGAAACATGGGCCACGGTATCGCGGAGGTCGCCGCGCTCGCCGGGTACGACGTGAACCTGCGGGATATCAACGAGGAGTTCGTCCAGAACGGCTACGACCAGATCGAGTGGTCGCTCGGCAAGCTCGCCGAGAAGGACCAGATCTCCGAGGAGGAGGCCGACGCCGCCCTCGATCGGGTGACGCCGGTCGTCCCCGTCGAGGACGCCGTCGCCGACGCGGACCTCGTGATCGAGGCGGTGCCCGAGAAGATGGACATCAAGAAGGACGTGTACGCCGAGGTCGAGGAGCACGCGCCCGACCGCGCCGTCTTCGCGTCGAACACCTCCAGCCTCTCGATCACGGAGCTATCGGAGGTGACCGAGCGCGAGGAGCGCTTCTGCGGGATGCACTTCTTCAACCCGCCGGTGCGCATGCAGCTCGTCGAGGTCATTTCCGGCGCCCACACGTCCGGGGAAACGATGGACCTGGTCGAGGACGTGGCCGAGCGGATGGGCAAGACGCCCGTCCGGGTCCGCAAGGACTCGCCCGGGTTCATCGTCAACCGCGTGCTCGTCCCGCTGATGAACGAGGCGGCGTGGCTCGTCCACGAGGGCGAGGCGACAATCGAGGCGGTCGACTCCACGACGAAGTACGACATGGGGCTCCCGATGGGGAGCTTCGAGCTGGCCGATCAGGTCGGCATCGACGTGGGCGTCCACGTGCTGGAGTACATGCACGAGGTGCTCGGCGACGCCTACGAGCCGTGCCCGCTCCTCGTCGAGAAGGTCGACAACGAGAACCTCGGGAAGAAGACCGGGAAGGGCTTCTACGACTACGAGGACGGCCCGGGCGCGGAGGTGCCCTCCGACGAGGCCGACGAGGGCGTCAAGCGCGCCCTGCTCGCGGTCATGGCGAACGAGGTCGCCGGCCTGATCGGCAACGACGTGGCCGACGCCGGCGACATCGACCAGGCGGTGAAGCTGGGCGCCGGCTTCCCCGACGGGCCCGCGAAGATGGCCGACTCGGTCGGCCTCGACGCGCTGCTCGAGACGCTCGACGAGCGCCACGAGGAGACGGGCGCCGAGCGGTACGAGGCGGTCGACTTCCTCCGCGACCTCGTGGACGAGGGTCACGGCTTCTACGGCAGTGACGACACCGCCGCCGAGGGCACGGTCGACTTCGAGACGATCCGCATCGAGCGCGAGGGGCGCGTCGGCCACATCGTCCTCGACCGCCCCCACCGGATGAACACGATCTCCGGCGAGCTGCTCGACGAGCTCGGCGTCGCCATCGACGAGCTGGAGGCCGACGACGACGTGCGCGCGGTGCTTGTCACCGGCGAGGGCGAGCGCGCCTTCTCCGCCGGCGCCGACGTGCAGAGCATGGCCGCCGGCGGCGGCGACCCGCTGCACGCGGTCGAGCTGTCCCGGAAGGGGCAGTCGACGTTCGGGAAGTTCGAGTCCTCGGACCTCCCGGTCGTCGCCGGCATCGACGGCTTCTGCCTCGGCGGCGGGATGGAGTTCGCCACCTGTGCGGACCTGCGCGTCGCCTCCGAGCGCTCGGAGCTGGGCCAGCCCGAGCACAACCTCGGCCTCCTGCCGGGCTGGGGCGGCACCCAGCGCCTGCGCCACATCGTCGGCGAGGGGCGCGCCAAGGAGATCATCTTCACCGCCGAGCGCTACGACGCCGAGGAGATGGCCGACTACGGCTTCCTCAACGAGGTCGTCGCGAACGACGAGCTGGAGGAACGCGCGATGGAGCTGGCGCAGGATCTGGCCGGCGGTCCGCCGGTCGCCCAGCGCTACACGAAGCGCGCGATGCTCGCCGGGCGCGACGACACCGACGCCGGGCTGGAGATCGAGGCGCAGGCGTTCGGTCAGCTGATGAACACCGACGACCTCATGGAGGGCGTGATGGCGTTCATGTCCGACGAGGAGCCGGAATTCGAGGGGAAGTGAGCGGGACCGACCGTAGGGAGGTCCCGGCATGACGGCGGAGCGGTCCTTGTGCCGCTCCGCCCAGTAAGCGAGACGCGAGCGGAGCGAGCGTCTCGGCGCAGCGGCGGCGAGCTCCCTGTGGCGAGCCGCCCAGTAAGAAAGCGGGACCGACCGGTAGAACGCGAGCCGCCCTCGATCCGAGCCCCCTACGCGAGTTTGAACGCCCGGACCGTGTCCCGCTTCGTCGGCTCCTTCACGACCTGCACGCCGCCCAACTGGGAGAACACGTCCTTCCAGTTGCGGTGATACAGCGGGAACTCGTCGTTGACGTAGCTCACCTCGGTGCCCTCGCGGCCCCGTTGTGCTCCGTTGCCCTCGTTTTCCACCGTCACGAGCAGGTCGGAGGCGACGCGGACGACCTCCTCGAACACCCAGGTGTCCTCGGGGTGGACGTGCTGGAGCGTCTCGACCGAATAGACGGCGTCGAAGGCGTCGTCCTCGAACTCGGGGAGCAGGTCCTCGATGGCGCCCGTGTGGAACTCGCCCGACTCCGCGAGGTCGGGGAAGTACTCGGCCATCACGTCGAACGACTCGTCGTTGATGTCGACGCCCGTGAGCCGGTCGAAGCCGTTGCGGCGGAGGTGTTCGAGGTGTCGACCGGAGCCGCAGCCGAGTTCGAGCACCCGGGCGTCGGTGCCGACATAGAACTCGATGGCGGACAGGAGGGCGTCGCTCGTGTCGTCGGGGCCCTTTTCGGCGTAGTAGCGCGGGGAGAACTCTCCCTCGCGCTCGGCCCAGTCGTCGCGGACCTCGTCGGGGTTCATATCCGGGGGCAGGGGACGCGGCGGTTTACCTCCGCCGGAGTCGCGGCGAAGCGGCGGTCGGCGCCTCGCTACTCCTCGCGGCGCTCGCGGTAGTCGGGGAGGAAGTCGTCCTGCAACACGGCGTCGCGGCCGCCGTCGACCGTCAGGCTCGCGCCGGTCACGAAGCCGGCCTCGTCGCTCGCGAGGAACGCGACCGCGGCGGCCACGTCGCCCGGAGTCCCGATCCGGCCGGTCGGGTGGATGCTCGCGAGTTCCTCACGGCGTTCCTCGTCCATGTCGCCGGTGGTGCGGTCGATGGCGACCCAGCCGGGGTTCACCGTGTTCACACGCACGTCGGGGCCGAAATCGATCGCCATCGCGCGGGTCATCCCGTTGATCCCCGCCTTGACGGCGTTGTACGGGAAGATGCTCGGCGTCGTCGCGAACGCGTGGTTGCTGGACATGTTGACGATGGCACCCTCGTCCATGTGTTCGCGGGCGTGTTTGGCGCAGAGCCAGTAGGAGCGGAAGTCGGTTTCGAGGACGAAGTTCCAGTCGTCCAGCTCGGCCTCGTCGGCGGCGGTGTACGTCTCGACGCCGGCGTTGTTCACCAGCACGTCGAGGCGGCCGAACTCGTCGGCGGTGGCCTCGAACAACGCCGCGATGTCGTCGGGCTCGCGCATGTCCGCGCGGACGAAGACGGCCTCGCCGCCCAGGTCCTCGATGGCGGCGACCGTCTCCGCCCCGGCGTCTGCGCTGCGGCCGGTGACGACGACCTGTGCCCCCTCGGCGGCGAGGCGCTTGGCGACGCCCGCGCCGATCCCGCGGGTCGAGCCGGTGACGACGGCGACCTTGTTCTCGTATCGCGCTCGCGGTTCGAGTTCGTCGATGGCGGAGGTGTCGTAGCTGGTCATTGTTCGTGTTACGTGTCTCGGTCGGGTGACTTGATGCTTGGTTCGTGATCGGACCGTGTCGTCGGCGGGGTCGTCGGTGTGCTCGGCGCGGTGATCGTGACCGCCGTCACGGTGACAGTTGCTGCGACGATCCGTCCGAAAGCCCCCGGCGTTCTGCGGGAACGAGCGGACCGGTGAGCACCGCAGGGAGCGAAGCGACCGAGGAGCGCGCCGGCCGCACCGACCGCAGAACGCCGGCCCCTTTCAGTCCCGCCCTGTTCCCGGTCCGGTCATCGTCGCTGGCGGTTGTTCGGCGTCGTCGCCTCGGACTACCCCGATACAGCCGTGGGTAGTCTGGGATCGCCGCTCCGTCGCCGACTCACCACTCGGCGACGCTGCCGTCCGGACGGCGCCAGACGGGGTTGTGCCAGTCGTCGTGACCGTCGCGCTCGCGGAGCACGTCCTCGTCGATGTCGACGCCGAGCCCCGGGTCGTCCGGCACGGGAACGAAGCCGTCCTCGTACTCGAACACCGAGGGGTCCGCGAGGTAGTCGAGCACGTCGCTCGTCTCGTTGTAGTGGATGTCGAGGCTCTGCTCCTGGATGAGGGCGTTCGGCTCGACGGCGTCGAGTTGGAGACACGACGCCAGTGCGACGGGGCCGAGCGGGCAGTGCGGCGCGACGGACACGTCGTAGGCGCCGGCCATCGACGCGATGCGGTGGCACTCGGTGATGCCGCCCGCATGGCTCAGGTCCGGTTGGATCACGTCGACGGCGTTCGTCTCCAGCACCTCCTTGAAGTCGGTGCGATGGAACATCCGCTCCCCGGTCGCGATCGGGGTGCTCGTGCTCGCGGCGATGTCCGCGAGGGCGTCGTTGTGTTCCGGCAGGACCGGCTCCTCGATGAAGAACGGGTCGTGGGGTTCCAGCGCCGCCGCCAGTTGCTTCGCCGCGGTCTTCGTCGCGCGGCCGTGGAAGTCGACGCCGATATCGATCTCGTCGCCGACGGCCTCTCGAACCGTCCGAAGGCGCTCGGCGGCCTGATCGATCGTGTCCGGGGATTCGACGCGCTCCAGCTCCGGCGTCGCGTTCATCTTCAGCGCGGTGAAGCCCGCGTCGACCTTCGCCTCGGCCGCCTCCGCGACGCCCGCGGGCCGGTCGCCGCCGACCCACTGGTACACGCGGACGCGCTCGCGGACCGGGCCGCCGAGCAGCTCGTGCACGGGCGCGCCGAGATGCTTGCCCTTCAGGTCCCAGAGCGCCTGGTCGATCCCCGCGATGGCGGACATGAGCACGGGGCCGCCGCGGTAGAATCCACCGCGGTAGAGCCGCTCCCAGTGGTCGGCGACGGGCGCGGGGTCCTCGCCGAGCAGGTACTCCTCGACGAGCTCCTCGACGGCGCCGCGGACGGTGCGCGCGCGTCCCTCGACGACGGGCTCGCCCCAGCCGACGGAGCCGTCGGCACACTCCAGCTTCAAGAACAGCCACCGTGGCGGCACCGCGTACAGCTCGTAGTCGACGATCTCGGTCATATCTCGGGGTTCACGTCCCGGGTGAAAACTCCACGGTGTCGTGTCCTCCACCCGGCGTTACCGGAGTTCGACGGTCAGCGTCTCGCGAACGCCGCGATCGAGCCGGCGGTATCGCGGCGACGCGCCCGTTCGGTCCACGTCGAACACGCGGACGGTGATCACGAGTCGCCCCCGGTCGGGGAGCGTCGCCCGCACCACGGGCCCGGTCGCGGTCACGACGAGGTACGGCGGGGCCGGAACGGGCGAGGCCGGCAGGTCGACGCCGAGCGCGTTCGCGCCCGTCGCGAGCAATGCTGGGAGACGGTCGAGCACGTCCGCGGCCACGAGTGCCGCGCGCAACGTCGGGACCACCGCGTCGCGATCGGCCGTTCGGGGAGCGTCGCCGCGGTCGGGACCGTCCCACCGGTCGGCGACAGCGTCGGCGACGGCGTCGACGGCGTCGAACAGCGAGCCGTGCTCGGACAGCAACCGCTCGCGAACCGCATCCGCCGGATCGTCGCCCTCGGCGGTGCCGGCGCTCACGACCGCCCGTTTCCCGCCTCGGGTCGTAAGCCCGTCGGGACCGCGCGTCCGCCGATGTCGCCGCCCGCACCGACCGCTTTTTCCCCGACGACCGCCCACCCTCGCCCATGAGCATGAGCACCGAGGAGGTCGAGGCGGCCATCGAGGCCGGCATCGAGGACTGCGAGGCGACCGTCACGACCCCGCGGGCGCCCGACCCCGACCATGAGGACGCCCACTTCGCCGCGGTCGTCGTCTCCCCTGCCTTCGAGGGGAAGTCGCTTGTCCAGCAGCACGAACTCGTGTACGACGCCGTCGGCGACGCGATGACGCGGGAGGTGCACGCCCTAGAGATCAAGACGTACACGCCCGAGGAGTACGAAGAGCACGCGGAGTAGGGCGCCCCCGACCCCCGACCGCGGCCAGACTCTCACTCGTTCTCGACGCCGAGGATCCGCAAGTCGTCGCCGACGCGGAGCGTCGTTCCCACGCTCGCCTCCGGAACCTCGGTGTTCACCATCAGCCGGAAGGCGTGGTCGAAGCGCCCGCCGCCGCTCCAGTCGGGCATCGTCTCCTCGCGCTTGCGGATGAAGCGGGTTCGGAAGCCGTCGAGTTCCTCCCCTGTGTCGGGGTTCCTGGAGGGAACGACGCAGCGCTGGCAGGGGTTCACCCCGAGCAGCTCGGCGTCGCCGACGCGGACGCGGAGGCGCTCGCCCGGCTCGGCGACGAGGCGGTCCTCGAAGAACGGTTCCTCGCTCGCGAGTTCGACGTTCGCGCGGAAGCGTCGTCGCATCGAGTCGACCGTCACGCCGTCGAACCACGAGGCGACCTCGCGGAGCGTCCCCGTCGAGATCACCGTCGGGCCGGGCAGCTCCGTGTCGTCGGGGTACCCGCCGGCGCGTTCGCCCGCCAGCGACACGTCGTACCCGAGGAACGACCCGAGCCACGACTCGATCCCGTCGCGGTCGTCGTCGAGGTGGAAGGCGGCGGCAGCAGGTGCGTCCGAGTCGTGTGGGACGGCCAGGTCGACGGTCCGACCGTCGAGGTCGAAGTCGGCCGACACGCGGTGGATCCGGCGTTCGTTCTTCCCGTTCACGTAGTCGCCGTCGGCGTCGAGGATCGCGAACTCGCGGTCGGGGGCGAGCCCGCCGGCCTGCGCCAGGGTTGCGGCGTCCACGTCGACTCCGTCGAGCGACTTGATCGGGAACACGCGTATCCGATCGAGCGTCGTCGCGAGCGCGTCGTCGGTCATCGTCCGTGGTACGACGCCGGCGCCGTTGAATCGACCGGTCCGATGTCGGCGTCGCCGACGCGGTCGCCGGAGCACGGGTCGAGAAAACGGAACCCGGTTCGAACCGCGTCGCGGCCGAGCGAGCGCGTTACTCTTCGGCTTCGTCGTCCGCGTCGTCGTCCGCGTCCTCCTCGGTATTCAGATCGAGACCCTCGACGAGGTCGGCGATCTCGTCGGCCGTGAAGGCGGTGTAGCCGTCCTCGGAGACGGTCGCAAGCGAGACATCGTTCGGGGTGAGCTCGTCGTTGACCTCGAACAGCGAGCGCAGCGCGAGGCTGATCCCGTCATCGAGCGTGAGCTCCTCGCTCCACTCCTCCTCGAGGAGTTCCTGGATCTCCTGGCGGGACCCGCCGATCGCGGTCGCCTTCCACTCGTGGGGCGTCCCCGAGGGGTCGGCGCCGAACAGGCGTGGCTTGCCGTCCTCGAAGCCGCCGACGAGGAGCGCGGCGCCGTACGGGCGCGTGCCGCCGCGCTGGGTGTTCTCCTGGATGTGGTCGGTGACGTACTTCGTCAACGTCTCGACGCCGACCGGCTCCGTGTACCGCAGGCGATTGCCCTGTGCCATCCGGCGGGCGTAGTCGATGAGCTGGCGGGCGTCGGCGACGTGGCCCGCGCTGGCGGTGCCGACGTGGTCGTCGAGCTTGTGGAGCTTCTCGATCGACTCCGACTCCATCAGGCTGGAGGACGCCTGCGCCTGCGCCGCGAGCACGACGCCCTCGCTCGTGCGGACGCCGACGGAGGGCGCGCCCCGGGAGACGGCCTCGCGGGCGTACTCGACCTGATAGATCCGACCGTCCGGGGAGAACAGCGACGTGCCGCGGTCGTACGCCTGCTGGTCGTTCCCCCTCATCGGCCACCACCGACGTGAATCGTCGTCGCGAGTGCGGTCATCGCTCCAGGGTATGGGTCGACGCCGGAAAAAGCCTCCCTAAACGGAGTTTTAGCGAACGACCGAAAACCGCGGGACGTGACCGCTGAGGGGACCGAGTCGGACGCGACCGGTGTCGGCCGTCGGCTGTCGAAGCCGGCGTCCGTCGCTCGCCGAATACACGTACTTATCCCACTCGGTCACCTACCCGCGTCCATGAGCGACGACACAGGAAATCGGAAGCCACTGAGGATGCCCGACGACAACCAGGTGTTCGCAACCGTCACCGACATGCTCGGCGGCCGCCGGGTCACCCTCCGGTGTGCCGACGGGGAGGAGCGAATGGGCCGGATCCCCGGCCGGATGCGGTTCCGGACGTGGGTGAAGGAGGGCGACATCGTCATCGCCGAGCCGTGGGACTGGCAGGACGAGAAGGCGGAGGTCGTCTGGCGCTACGAGTCCGACGACGCCCAGCAGCTCCGCGAGGAAGGCCACATCCAATAACCGCGGGATTCTCGCAGTCAACTGGCGTCCGGGACGTCCATCACCCGAACCGGCTCCAGCCCGCGCTCGGCCAACTCGGCGTCGATTCGCTCGACGCGGGGCTCGATGGCGGCCGGCCGGTGGCTGTCGGTGCCGACCGCGACGGCGACGCCGTGGTCGGCCAGCGCGTCGAGGAACCCCGGCGCGGGGTGCAACGCGCCGTAGTCGTCGAGCACGCGCCCGGCGTTGAGTTCGGGCACCGTCCGCGACTCCGCGAACGCCGCGGCCGCGCGGTCGTAGTGATCCCGGGTCGCAAGCCCGCGGAGGGCGGGGTTCCGCTCCACGAGGTCCGGGTGTGCCGCGATGGCGAACAGCTCGGACTCCGCGAGCGCGACCAGTTTCTCGAAGTACTCGTCGACGAGCGCGCGACGCTCCCGCTCGGACTTGTCGGCGAAGTAGTCGCGGACGTGGACGTTCACGTCCTCCAGGTCGTGGACGCTCCCGATCGCGTAATCGAACTCCGCCTCCTCGAGGAACGACGCGATCGCCGCTTCGTCGCGGGGCTCGTAGTCCAACTCCACCGCGTCGAACAGGCGCACGTCGACGCGGTCGCGCAGTCGCTCGATCGCGTCGCGGCGGCGCTCGTAGGTGAGGTCGAGGTTGAACCCCATCTCGCGGCGGTAGCGGTCCTCGGCCGGGTCCTCCGAGACGACGCAGTGGTCCGCGATGCCGATGCCGGACAGCCCCGCCTCCGCGGCCGCCGTCGCCATGAACTCGATGAAGTACCCGTCCGAGTACGTCGAGTGGACGTGGTAGTCGTGGTGCACGGCCGATCCGATGACGGCCCCCCTCACGAAGCTTCGGGAACGGTGACACGGGTTCCCACTGCAGTCGCTTCAGGCGTCCCCGTCGGTGTCGACCCCGGAGTCGATCCGGACCTCCCGCGCGACGAGCGCGTCGGCGAGCGCCCGGAGATCCGCCGCCCCGCCGAGTTCGTTCAGCCAGCGCGCCGGGATCGCGTCCCCCTCCTCGACCGCTCCGAAGCGTGCCCCCGCGACCGCGCCGGCGACGGCGCCGAGCACGCTCGCGTGCCCCCCGCGGCTGACCGCCGAGACGATCGCCTCCTCGGCGTCCGCCGCGGCGACCGCCTCGTGGAGCGCCGTCTCGAACACCGCCGCCGGGTCGCCCGCGGGGTCGATGGTCACGGCGCCGCGGTCGCCGACGACCGACAGCGTCTCGCGCACTGGAACCGGCGCGTCCCGCGCCACGGCGACGCTCATGGCCGTCGACACCGCGTCCGCGACGGATTCGCCGTCGACGAGTTCACCCACGACCGTCGCGAGCGCTGCGGACGACTCGGCCGCGACATCGTCGCCGGCGGCCGTCCCGGCTACGAGGGCGGCCTCGGCAGCCGCGGCGGCACGGTCGTGTGCGTCCCCCGCGAGGCAGCCGTACGGGACGGCGGCGAGGAGCGCGCCGGGGCGGTCCGCCGATGGCGGGTCGAGGTCGGCGCTCACGGCGGCGTCTGCTCGGTCGAGCAGTCGCTCGGCGGCGGCGACGGCGGCGGCCGTTGGGTCGGTAGTCGTTCCGGCGGGGCGGCCGTCGGCGCCGAGCATCTCGGTCACGCGGCCGTGGCGGTCGCGGACGGCGGCCGGGGCGTCGCCGGCGACGGGGCGCCCGAGGGCGTCGCCGCAGGCCACCCCGAGGAGGCTCGCGCGGGCGCGATCGCGGCGGGACCCGGACGGATCCGTCGCGGCCGGCGGTTCGGAGTCGCGGTCGGTCATGGGGGTGCGTCGGGTCGGCGGCGACACAACCGTGTCGGTGTCGGGAAGTTCGGTCGCGTTCAGGCGAACTCGACGAGCGTCCCCTCGTAGCGGCAGTCCTCGAGGGCGTGTTTCGCCGCGAAGCCGGCCTCGTGGGGCGTCGCGCCCGAGCCGACCCCGACCTTGAGCTGGACGTCGGCGTCCGCGGCGACGTGGTCGATGGCGCCCATGTACTCGTCGTGCGAGAGGTCCGGACACGCCGCGATGACGTTGTCGCCACCGACGAAAAACGAGAGCGCGCCGTGCTCCTCACGCATGTACTTCATCAGCGAGGCGTACCCCTGCTCGATGTTGATGAACGAGTCGAACTCGTTGAGCCGGTCGGTGTACTTCCCGGTCGCGTCGTTCACGTCGAAGTGCGCGATGTGAACGTCGTCCGCGGCGTCGCCGCCGTGGAACTCGCCCGCGAGGACCTCGCTACGGTCCGACGACTGGGCGGATCCGGCCGCCTGCACCCGCTCGGTAGCCGTCTCCAGCGCCTCGATCGGCACCTCGTCGACGCCGACACCGAGGCTCACCGTGACGGGGTAGCGGTTCCCCACGGACTCTTGGAGGAGTTCGTGGTCCCGGCGGTCGAGGCCGTTCGTCACGGCGACCATGTTGTCGAAGCGGGTGAAGAAGACGTAGCCGCCCCGGTTGCCGATGTACTGTGCCATGTCCGCGAACAGGCGCGACTGGAGCGTCTGGAGGTCCATCTCCCGACGGGGCTCCGGCGTCACGGTCCACGGGCCGTAGTTGTCGATCTGCACCAACGTCAACTGCGCGGCGGTCACTGTATGTCGATTCGAGGACCGACGACACATACGCGTTACCGTTCACGGATCCGTGACGGGTGGGGGTTCACACCGGCCAGCCACGGGCGGGGAGTCCTACGGCCGCGACGAGTCAACGTGCCCGCGGGTGATGATCGCCCGCGACGAGTCAACGGGCCCCGTGAAGAGTGAGCGGGCCGGGAGTCTGAAACCTCGCCCGACTGGTAGCCCGGAGATCCGGCGATCCGACGGACGCCGATGTCGCCCCAAAAATCATGGCAGAGACTGTCTGACGAAGATTTATACGTGGTGATGTGGTATCCACTACCATGGAAGAGCGCGACTCACCGTACGTCTTCCGTGACGAGCCGGACGACCCCGTCGGGGGTGCGAGCGACCGCACCGACGAGGAGGTCGTGATCATCGACGGCCGCGCGATGACGTACCGATCCTACCGCGGCGACGACGCCCGCCGCTGAGTCCGCAGGCGGCGCGAAGCCGCCGCTCCCGGTCGTCGTTTCCCGAAAAACGAATTCGTCCCGTGAGCGGCCGCGCCGGCCTCAGAAGGCGTCGGCGTGGGCCGTGATGTCGGCGCGGAGCCCCTCGCGCAGCGCCGAGTGGACGTGGCAGATGCCCTCGGCGCGCTCGACGATGTCGGCGAGCGTCTCGTCGTCGACGTCCGCCTCGACGTGGATGTCGAAGCGGATCGCGGTGAGGTCGTCGTCGTCGTCGAGGTCGGCCTCGGCGTCGATCTGGACCTTGCCGAGGTCCTCGTGCCCGCGCTGCTGGCCGCCGACGCGGAAGGCGGGCAGGAAGCAGGAGGCGTAGTCGGCCACGAGGACGGAGTTCGGGTCGGGGCCGTCCTCGCCGAGCGCGTCGACGGTGAGCGAGAAGTCGCCGACCTGACTCGTGCTGGTGAAGCCCTCTTCGCTGACGGTGGAAGTCTCGATATCGGACATGCGTCCGGCACCAAGGGCGGTTCGCGCGTAAACCTTGTTACTGCGGACGACACCGGTTCACGGATACCGACGTCGAGTCCGGTTCCGGCGGCGACTTACTCCCCCCCGATCGTGAACGTCTCGTCGTCGCCGAGGACGACCGCCTCGGCGTCGCTGCCGGTCGCGCGGACCTCGCGGACGAAGTCGTCGGTGTCGATCTCGATCGGCGGGAACGAGTCGTAGTGCATGGGGAACGCGTAGTCCACGTCGAGCCAGTCGACGGCGATGGCCGCCTGCGCGGGCCCCATCGTGAAGTGGTCGCCGGCGGGGACCGCGGCCGCGTCGGGCTCGAGGAACGGCGCGATCACGTCGCGCATCTCCGTCATGAGCGCGGTGTCGCCGGCGTGGTAGAACGACGTGCTGTCGGGGTCGGACTCCTGGGTCGGCTTCGTCTCGGAGATGACGTACCCCGCGGGCGTGCCGCCGGAGGCGCCGTAGCCGGTGTCGAGCCCGTTCGTGTGGTCCGCGCGGACCATCGTCACGAACGCGTCGCCCAGCTCGACGGTGCCGCCGAGGTTCATCCCCGTGGTGTCCTCGACGCCGTACTCGTCGGTGACGTAGCCGGTGACCTCGGGCGTGCCGACGACGTGGGCGCCGCGGAACCGGTCCACGTCCGCGATGTGGTCCGCGTGGCCGTGCGTGAGCAGCACGTGGTCGGGGTCGACCTCCTCGGGGTCGGTGTCGGTGTGGGGGTTGTCGAAGAACGGGTCGATCAGGAAGGTGGTGTCCTCGATCTCGACGGTCCAGGTGGAGTGACCGTGCCAGGTGAGGTCCATGGATGTCATGCACCCGTGTGTTCGGTCGAATTACACATAAATCCGTTCGCCGGCTGCGAGGCGATCCGCGGGTGGTCCGGAGGCGGGCCGCGACTCAGTCGGCCGCCCCGGCGACCTCGACGGCGCTGGGGACCGCCGAGAGCCGGTGGACGTAGTCGTCCAGCGCCAGCGCGAACTCCCGGTCGCGCGCCTCGTCGATGTCGACCCACGAGAACGCGAACTCGCTGCCGTGCTCGCCGCCGCCGTCGCGGACGACGTGGGTCCACTCGTCGCGCGGCTCGTGGACGCTCGCGTGATAGAAGTGGCGCACGTACGCCTTCGGCGGCGACTCGCGCCGGGTCCACACGTCCGTCGCCAGCTTGTCGACGCTCGCCAGCGTCGCAAGGCCGCTCTCCTCTCGTACCTCCCGAAACAACGCGCTCCGCGGCCGTTCGCCGGGCTCGATCGTTCCCTTCGGGATCTGGAGCCCGTCGTGTCCCGGTCCTTCGAACACCAGTAACTGCGAGCCGCCGCGAGTGATGTACGCGCACGCCTTCCCGACGTACGTCGTCTCCGGCTCGGTCATATGAGTTAATTGACTCGTCCGGTGGTAAAGGTACCCCTGATGGTGTATATACTCCTACTAGGAATTTCGGCGCGATGTGGACGAGCGATCACCGGTCGCCGATCCCGGGAACCGGCGTGGAACGGACGACGCGGGTGGGGGTCGGCGCTGGCTGGTGCCAGCCCGACCGACGGTCAGACCGTGTACCGGGAGACGGTCGTCGCGGCCGTCTCCAGGTCCGCGTCGCTGGCGGCGGCGACGGTGATGTCGTTCTCGCCGTAGCCGATGTCCAGCGTCGCCTCGAACTCCCCGTCCTCGGCGTCGACGATCGCCGAGTCGACCGGCGTCGTCACGGCGACGCGCGCGCCGGTGGTCTCGCCGGAGACGACGACGCTGTTGCCCTGGAAGTTCGTGTCGACGCGGAGGGCGGGCTTCTCGTCGCTGTCGTGGAGCCGCCGGTCGAGGAACCGATCGCGGACGAACGCGGGCGTCTCGACGGGCTCGCCGGCGTCGACGCCGTGGGCGAGGCGGACGAACTGCGCCATCGACCACGCCAGCGGCGTCGCGCTCCCGGTCCCCTCGCCGTACTCCCAGTCGTACTCTGTGCGGTAGTCGCGGTCCCACACCTGCTCTGCGATCATCCGGCCCGAGTTGGCGAACCGCTGCATCGTCCGCAGCAGCGCGGTCGGATCCAGTTCGGGCTCGCGCTCCGTCTCGGCGGGGTCCACCCGAAGCTCGTACTCGCCGCGCTCGCCCGTCAGGAGGGGCCACAGCCGACCCTTCCCGTGGTTCTCGACCGACCAGGGGGCACCCACGTCTCCCTCGTCGAGCTCGCCGTAGCCGTCGCCGTTGTAGCGGTAGAAGGCGACGCCCGCCGGCAGGTCGACGCGGATGGTGTCGTCGACCTCGCGCACCGAGTTGCGGACCGTCTCGTCGTTCCACGGCTTGATCCCGAGGCGCACGAGCTCGAGGAAGCCGGCGTCGATGATGTCGCGCTCGTCGAGGCGCGGGCCGTCGTTGGCGAGGGTGCGGAGGTGGCCCGCCTCGGGGTCGCCGTCGCGGGTGACGCGGACGTAGTACGGCGTGTGCGTGTGGCGGGCGGTGCCCGTCTCGGTGGCGGTCCACGTCTCCACCTCGCCGGTCCAGCGGTCGGCCAGCGCGAGCCACACGAGCCCGTTCGCCTCGTCGCCGGTCTCCAGCGCGAGCTTCCCGGCGCAGGCCAGCCCGGCGATCTCGGCGGCGATCGACGAGGGCGAGTAGCCCGCCTCCTCCTCCCAGCGCTCCTGCCCGCTGGCGGGGCCGTTGCGCGCGACGTAGTCGGCCGACCGGCGGACGTGCTCGTAGTCGTACAGCGTGTCCGCGAAGTCGACGCCCGCCTCCCACAGCTGGTAGGCCATCACCGCCGGGAACGAGATGTTGTCCATCTGCTCGCCGCCCCAGCGGGTGATGCCGTTGAGGTAGGTGTTCTGCGGGATGAAACCGTCCTCGTCCTGCTGGTACTCGTAGACGTACTCCAGTTGATCGATGGCGGTGCCGATGTCGTCGGTGAGCAGCGAGGCGGTGAACACCTGATACAGGTCCCGCGCCCACACGAAGTTGTAGCCGTACCCCTTCTGCTCGTCGGCGTGGACCGCCTCCCCCCACGGCACCGACGGCGAGGCGACGCTGGCCCCGCGGTAGGTCTTGTCCTCGACGGCGCGCAGCGTCATCAGCGCCGTGCGGTACTGGTTCGCGAGCTCGTCGTCGCCGGCGACGGCGTCGGGCAGGGGTCGGTCCGCGAGGAAGTCCCGCCACGATTCGCGGTACGCCGACGCGACCTCGTCGTAGCCGGTCGCGAGCGACCCGACCGCCTCGCCCAGCGCCGCCGAGGCGTCGGCCTGCCGCGCGAACCCGAGCGAGAGCGTCTCGCTCGTGTGTCGCCCGGAGCCGAGGCGACCCACGAGGACGACGTTGTCGTTGTCGACCGACGAGCGCGTCCGCGGCACCTCGCCGGTCGCGAACAGCGCCGACAGCTCGTCGCTGCCGGCGGCACAGACGGTCGCCCAGTCGAAGCGGTCGACCGTCGCCATCGCGACGGCGACGGAGTAGCCGTTCCCGCCCTCGTCGACGAGCCGCGCGTCGCCCCGCTCGCCGGTGTAGGCGCCGGCGTCGCGGGCGACGAGGTGGTGGCTCCCCGGCTGGCCCAGGCGCAGCCCCCGGTCGCGCGTGCCGGTGTTCGTGAGCGCCGTGTCCGCGGCCACGAACACGTGGTACTCGCCGTCGTCGCCGGCGCGGAACTCGACGTCCGCGACGAGCGCGTCGTGGTTCGGGTCGACCGCGTACTCGACGCGCAGCTCCCACTCGTGGCCGCGGCCGTCGCCCGTCTCGGTGATCACGTGTTCGTACGCCAGCGCGTCGTCGGCGACCGGACGGACGCGTCGCTCGACGGTGTCCTCGTCGTCGCGCTGCCCCTCGACGTGGGTCCGGACCGTGTAGTCGTCGTCGGCAGCCGAGACGATGAAATCCAGCGTGCGCAGGTTCATCAGGTCCACGCGGGGGAAGCGGACCTCGGTGAGCGCCCCCTCGGTCAGCGTAAACCAGACGCGGGAGGCGTCGGGCTCGCCGTGGTCGGCGACGGTACCGACGCCGAACTTCTCGCCGGTCGTCCACCGCGGCCGGTCGGTGGGCGCCGACGGCGCCGCGGCCGCGCTCGGCAGGGCGTCGCGCTCGGCGAGCGTGGCGGTCACGCCCAGCCGGAAGCAGTGAGCGTACCCGAGCGGCGTCGCGCTGTCGGGCGTACCGTCGTCGTACCACTGCTCCGGGAGGTACCCCATCCGCGTCGTCAACGGCCCGCCGTCCTCGAGCAGGCCGTACAGCTCCGCCGCGCGTTCGAACAGCCACGCCGCGGTCTCCTCGCGCCCGCGGTCCTCCAACAGCGCCCCCAGCGTCGCGGCGCCGCCGGCGCCCATCGCGGTCGCGAGCGTCCACACCTTCTCGCCGTCCTGCCCCTCGGTGCGCCACTCGTCGCCCTCGTAGCGGATCAGCCCCTCGACGGCCGACTCGGCCGGGTCGCGGTACAGCCCCTCCAGCGACGCCCGCACGTGATCGGCCACGCGGTCGACGTCCTCGGGGTCGACGCGGATCCCGTCGACCGCCTCCACGGCCGCGAGCGCGTCGACGAGCGCGAACGTCGAGGCGTCGAGGCGGTCGTCGCCCTCGCCGCCGACGAGCCGCACCGCGTATGTCCCGCGCTCGTCGTCCCACAGCGCGTCGAGCGCCCCGAACGTCCCCTCGGCGGCCGCCCGGCCGCGCTCGCGGAGGTCCTCGCTCACCGGCGCGCGGGCGACGGCGGCGTAGGCTTCGATGAACGTCGCGGCGGTGTGGGTGAACCGCCCCGCCATGTCCTCCCAGAGGTTCTGACAGCGCCGCGGCAGGCCGTCGTCCCCGCGGGCGTCCTCGAGCGCGTCGACGCCGGCGGCGACGCTCTCGCGGATCCGCCGCTCGTCGTCGTGCGACAGCGTGTCGCGGTGCTCGCGAAGCAGCGTCGCCAGGAACGCGACGGTGATCGCGGTCTGGTCGGCCTGGTACTCGTCGGAGCCGGCGCGTCCCTCGACGTGCGCGTTGGCCCACCCGGGCGCCAGCGAGCCGTCGACCGCCCACACGCGGTGGGGCCAGGAGCCGTCAGGCTGTTGGGCCTCACAGTAGAAGCGGGCGCTTCGCGCGAGCACCTCGGGGTCGAGATCCAGCCCCAGCGGCTCGCTCGCATCGAGCAAGTGGTGGGAGATCCGCGCGTCGTCGCGGAACCAGGTGTAACCGTAGCCGCCGGAGTTTCGGAAGAACGGGTCGAACTCCGGACCCGCGATCCGCGCGCCGCTGGGCGCCTCAAGCAGCGACAGCGCCCGCATGTCGGCGCGGACCGTCCCCCGCCGCGGACCGTCGTCGGCGATCGCGACGGCGGCGCGCTCGCGCGCGACGGTTCGAAGCTCGTCGGCGTCGGCGTGGTCGGTCGCACACTCGCGGAGGTCCGCGAGGGCACGCTCGCGGTCGGTGTCGCCGTCGGTCAACGCGCTCACGAGCGTCGTTCGGAGCCCGCGACCGGCCCGTTCGAGGGGCGCGGTGACGACCACGTCGCCGCTGAGGTGTGTGTCCTCGTAGCGGTTCAACGCGCCGTCGCGCGGGAGCGCGATCGGGTCGGGGTCGAGCAGCTCCTCGAAGCGCTCGGGGATCTGTCCGCGCACGTCCTCGAGCCCGGTGGAGGCGGTGACGAAGTCGTGCTCGTCGCGGTGGAACACCTCCACCGCGTCGCCGTCGATCGGGCCCGCGCCCTCGTGGATGAGCCGGCCGACGCGCGTCTCCTGGCCCTCCGGCGCGAGCGTGAGGAACGCGACCAGGTGGGCCTCCGGCGGGATCGACCCGCGGAGCTCGACGTGGGTCACGTGCTCGCGCCCGAGCGTGAGGTCGTACTGGTGGACGGTGAACTCGCCGGCGTCGTACTCCGTCTCGACGAGCGTCGTCTCGCGGTAGTAGTGCTGGCGAACCGTCTCCAGCTCGTCGAACCAGTACGTTTTCTCGCCGGTCTCGATACCGAACCGGGAGCGGTCGATACCCGAGAGCCCGGACAGCGCCGACGAGAAGTCGCGGATCCCGCCGGTCGGGGCGACGTGAACAAGCCGTTCGCCGCGTCCGGACAGCCCGCCGCGGACGGTGCTGGCGGTGCCGGCCGAGCCGTGCTCCCGGTCGCGCTTGTAGTCGTTGAGTGCCGTTCGCAGCCGCATTTACCCGAGCAACAACTCGGGCGGGTAAAGTCTCAGCGGTACGTGATCAGTTCACAGTCGGGGTCGACGCGGGCGGTCCGGCCCCGTCGAACCGCGGTTGCGACCCGCCCGAACTGGCGACACGCGGGAGCGTCGCGTTCGCCTACCCGCGGACGGGCACGACGACCACGTCGTCGACGGTCACCGCCCCGTCGTCGCGTCGGACCGCCGCGCCAGTCACGAGGTCCTCGGTCCCGACGGCGGGGTCGACGGCGACCGTCGCGGGCTCGGGGGCGAAGTTGAGGGCGACGACGACCGCCTCGCCGTCGGCGGCCTCGCGGCGGTAGGCGACGACCGACTCGGCGCTGCCGGCGGCGACCTCGTAGTCGACGCGCGACAGCGTCGCCCGGTGAGCAAGCGCCGGGTGGTCCCCGCGCAGCGCCAGCAGGCGCCGGTAGTGCTCGGTGAGGTCCGTGCGGGCGTTCCCGTAGTCGAGCTGGTCGCGGCGGCCGAGCTGGCCGGTCTCCTGGCCGGCGTACACCATCGGCGCGCCCGGCAGCGTGGCGAGCGCCCCCGCGGAGGCGAACGCCGCGTCCTCCCCGTAGGAGGCGAGATAGCGCGACTCGTCGTGGTTCTCGTGATACAGCATGAACGACGCGTGCTCCGGGAACCCGACGCTCCGGCGCTGGTCCACGGCGTCAAGCACGGCCTCGGCGGGCCGGTTTCCGGCGCCGACCTCGCGGAGGGTGAACGCCGTCGTCGAGTCGAAGTGCATGTCGAAGAGCCCTCCCTGGAAGTCGGGGATGTACGGGATGGTCTCATCGAGCAGGAGGAACTCCGAGTCGTGGGCCTTCACGCGGTCGTGGACCTCCGTCCAGAAGCCGTCGGGGACAGCCCACGCCATGTCACACCGGAAGCCGTCGACCAGGGGCGCCCACTCGTCGACGGCGTCCAGCAGGTGCCGGCGCACCTCCAGCGAGGAGAAGTCGAAGTTGGCGATCAGCTCCCAGTCGAAGTACGTGCCCGGCTCGCCGTTCTCCTGCCACTCGTACCAGTCGTAGTACTTGCTGTCGGGGTCCCCGTACGCGTCCTGGAAGAACGGGTGATCGCGCGCCGAGTGGTTGCACACCAGATCGAACAGCACGGTCATCCCGCGCTCGTGGGCGGCGTCGACCATCGCCTCGTACTCCTCGCGGCCGCCCAGGTCCGCGGCGATCTCGAAGAAGTCCGTGATATTGTAGCCGTGCGGCTCGCCGTCGTGTTGGAGGACGGGCGTCAGCCACAGCGTGTCGACCCCCAGTTCGTCGAGGCGGTCGAGCCGCCCGCGGATCGCCTCGAACGGCTCGCGGCCGCGTTCGGGGTCGGCGAACGTGCGGACGTACACCTCGTAGATGGTCGAGTCGAGCGCCCATTCGGGCGGGTCGTACGGACGGTCGACCGCGACCTCGTCGCCGGCGCGGCGCAGGTCGACGGCGTCCTGTACGCCGTAGGCGTCGTCGGTGAGGGGAACGGCGTACACCCGCGCTCGCTCGGGGAGCCGGTCGCGCGCGACCGTGAGCGTCCCGCCCTCGACAGTTACGTCCGACTCGCCGAGGTCGTCGCGGTCGTCCAGCAGGAACTCGACGCGCGTTCCGGTTGCCGGATCGAGGCGCGCGTCGATCCGGACCTCCTCGTCGCCGACGGCGGTCTCCAGGTGGACGCGCGGGCGCTCGGGGTCGCCCCCGCCGCCGATGGACCCGGAATGCGTCGCCGACCCGGCGGCCGAGCCCGATCCGGACCGTTGTCCCTCCTGTCCCGACCGATCGTCGCCGACGGCGTCGCCGCTGGCGGACCGGCCGTCCCCGCCGGCGGGGGCGGTTCCCGGGGCGAACGCCCGCACGGTCAGGTCGTGCGTCGTTCCCCCGCCGGCGAGCCTGAGCCGGTACCGGCCGGGCACGTCGGGCTCGAACCACTGCACCGGCTCCTCGCCGGTCTCGGCCGTCGATCCGGCAGGTGCTTGCACGACACTCCACTCGTAGTCGACGCCCGGATCGGGATCGCGCGGCGCGAGCTCGACGGCTTCGCCCGCCGCACACACGCGCGGTTGCCCCGGATGCTCCATGGCTGGCCGCTGGAGCGGTAGCGGTTTCGCTCTTTCGCCGGACGACCCCCGGGTCCCGGCTCGCGTCGACGCGGGGAATCGCTAAGTGCCCGCCGATGAATCGTCGGGGTATGGACGGAAACGGCGAGGACGCGGAGGACGGGCGTCGGGAGACGGACGGGAGCGACCGCCCGGTTTCCGTCGACGTGGAGATCGCCGACGGCCGGACCGTGATCGTCGTCACGGGCGATCGCGACGCCGCGGTCGTCGTCGAGTCGGCCTCCGGCGAGCGGATCTACCTCCCGCCGGAGGACTTCGAGCGGCCCCCCGAGTCCGAGGACGGCGCGCGCCAGGACGCCTACGGCACCGGTCCTCGGCCGTCCGACAGCCCCTACCAGTCTGCGACCTCGGACAGTCCGTATCAGTCCGCGACATCCGACAGCCCCTACCAGTCGCCCGGGGAGTCGGACAGCCCGTACCAGCGCGGCGGCCCCGCGCCGGATCGGGTCGGGCTCGAGCCGACGGCCGACGGCTTCCGGATCGTGCATCCCGAGCCGGTCACCGACTTTCGGCTGCTCAGATAGCGACACCGGCGGTTCGCGCCGGGTCCATGGGGTCCGCCGGGTCACTCCCCGTCGGGTGACTCCTCCGAAAGGATCCGTTCGTAGAAGGCGACGTGTTCGTCCGCGACCTGGTCCCAGGTTCGCTCCTCGTACTCGATGGGCGTGTCCAGCGCGAGCGCGCGCTCGATGCCGGCGGCGATCGCGTCGGAGTTCGGCTCGACTTCGATGAGGCAGTCGCCGGGGAGCACCTCCGCAGCGCCGCTGGGGCCGGCGACGACGCGCGTGCCGACCGACAGCGCCTCGACGATGGTGATCCCGAACGGCTCCGCCAGCGACGGCGAGACGAACAGATCCGCGCTCGCGTAGTAGTCGCCGAGCTCCTCCTCGGGGACGTAGCCGACGAACTCGACGCTGTCACCGATCCCGAGTAACTCGACGAACCGCTTCAGCTGGTCGGTGAGGTGGCCGGTGCCGCCGATGACGAGCGTCACGTCGTCGCGGCGGACCTTCGGCAGCGCGTAGAGGAGGTACGCCAGCCCCTTCTGGTCGGTGTGGCGGCCGACGAAGAACAGCATCTCGCCGTCGATCCCGAGCTCGGCCTTCAGGTCCCGACCGGTCGGCTCGACCCGCGAGAAGCCGTTGTAGATGACCTCCGCGTCGCCGCCGTACTCGTGGGCGATCTTGCGGGCGGTGAACTCGCTCACCGCGAGCAGGTGATCCGATCGGTTCACCACGCGCGCCTCGGTTCGCTTCTCGCGTTCGGGCGGGTCCGCGTTGCGGTCGGAGGACAGCGAGTGGAACGTCGTCACCCACTCCACGTCGTGGCTGGCCTGCGCGCGCGAGCCGGGGTTGTAGCCGAACCAGTCGTTCGTGTGGACGATGTCGGCGTCGGCCGCGCGCTCGACGAACTCCCCGGACAGGCGGCCGATCCGGGTGATGATGTCGCCCTCGCCGGTCGGTACGCCGTGGATCCCGTCGCGTCCCTCCGGGGCGTACTCCGCCGGCAACACCAGTTTCACCTCGACGCCCTCGCGAGCGTCGAGGCGCTCGAACAGCTCGCCGACCGCCGTGTCCAGTCCTCCGGTCACGTTCGGCGGAAACCCCCACCCGAGCATTAGGACCGTGTACGGCATCGAGTCGAGTATTGCAGGTGCAGTACTTAGTCACTTGGCGTCGATGTGAGGGATCGATCCCTTGGGACGACCGTGCGACGACATCGGATGGCTCGGTCGGCGACTCGTCTTCCCGGTCACCCGACGCTCGCCGGGCGTCCCGATCCCTCCCCGACGACCCGGAACTTGATACCGCTCGCCACCGAGCCCACACCCGATGCGATTCGACCGCCGGAGCGGCGTCCTGCTCCACCCCACCGCGCTCCCCGGTCCCCACGGCATCGGCGACCTCGGCGCGGGCGCGCGCTCGTTCCTCGAGTTCCTCGACCGCGCCGACCAGTCGATCTGGCAGGTGTGCCCGCTGGGACCGACCGTCGGGATCCACGGCCACTCCCCGTACCAGACGTTCTCCGGGTTCGCCGGGAACCCCCTGTTGATCGACCTCGTCGACCTCGCCGAGCGCGGCTACCTCGACGACGAGGCCGCCCCGGACGCCGGGGAAAGCGTCGACTTCTCTCCCCACGAGGTGAACTACGACGCCGTCGAGTCGGTCAAGCTGGACCGTCTCCGGACGGCGTTCGACCGCTTCCGCGAGGTCGCGAGCGACGACGAACGAGAGACGTTCGCCGCGTTCCGCGAGCGCGAGGCCGACTGGCTCGCCGACTACGCGCTGTTTCGCGCGCTCAAACGCGAGTTCGACGGGACCCTGTGGACCGAGTGGCCCGAGCCGGTTCGGACGCGCGACCCCGACGCGCTCGCCGACTACCGTGACGAGCTCGCCGACGAGGTCGACTTCCGGGCGTTCTGCCAGTGGACGTTCGACCGACAGTGGCGCGACCTGCGCGCGGACGCCGCCGACCGCGGGGTCGAGATCCTCGGCGATCTCCCGATCTACGTCGCGCTCGACTCCGCCGACGTGTGGGCCGCGCCCGAGGCGTTCGACCTCGACGACGACGGCCGCCCCGCCGCCGTCGCGGGCGTCCCGCCGAACATGGGCGACTCCGGGCAGCGCTGGGGGAACCCGGTGTACGACTGGGACCGCCTCGCCGAGACGGGGTACGAGTGGTGGCTCGACCGGCTCCGTCGGCTGTTCGACCTCGTCGACTACGCCCGCCTCGACCACTTCAAGGGGTTCGACGAGTTCTGGGCGATCCCGGCCGACAGCGACGACCCCGCCGACGGCGAGTGGCGAGAGGGTCCGGGGGAGGCGTTCTTCGAGGCCGTGCGCGGGGAGTTCGGTCGCCTTCCGTTCGTCGCGGAGGACCTGGGCTTTCTCGACGCCGAGAGCGCGGGGCTGCGCGAGGCGTTCGACCTCCCGGGGATGCGCGTGCCCCAGTACGCCGACTGGTGCCAGCAGGGCCACATGTATCAGCCGATGCACTACCCGGAGGACTGCGTCGCGTACACGTCGACCCACGACACCGATACCGCCGTCGGTTACTACGAGTCGCTGGGGGACCGACAGCGCGACTGCCTCCACTACAACCTCGGCACCGACGGCGTCGAGATCGAGTGGGACCTCGTCGAGGCGGTGTGGAACTCCGAGGCGACGCTCGCGGTCACGACCATGCAGGACCTGCTCGGGCTGGACAGCCACGCCCGGTTCAACACGCCCGGCACGACCGAGGGGAACTGGCGCTGGCGCGTCACCGAGGACGGCCTGAACGACGCCGTCGCCGAACGGCTCGCGCGGATCACGGACGCGACCGTTCGGTGAGACGGGACCCCTCGGTGAGTCCGCATCGGCTCGACACGACCGATATTCAGGGTTGATTCTCGGCGGCTGAAGTATATGTAGGGGAGCGGCATCGAGTCGGGTAACCGACGTGCGAGAGCGCGTGGGAGCACAACCACCGATGTTCGAATTCATCACGGACGAGGAAGAGCGCGGGCAGGTGGGTATCGGGACGCTCATCGTGTTCATCGCGATGGTGCTGGTGGCGGCGATCGCCGCCGGCGTCCTCATCAACACCGCCGGCTTCCTCCAGAGCAAGTCGCAGGAAACGGGTCAACAGAGCAGTAAACAGGTTAGCAACCGCCTCCAGGAGGTCGTCACGACCGGGACGGTCAACACGACCGACAACTCGGTCGAGAGCGTCAACGTCACCGTGACGCAGGCGCCCGGCGCCGGCGAGATCGACCTGGAGAACGCGACGATCAACTGGATCGGCCCGAGCGGAACCGAGACACTGACCCACTCCACCTCCAGCGCGACCGACTGGACGTTCAACACCTACCAGGTGAAGAACACCGACGACTCCGATACGGTCCTCAACGACGCCGACGACCGCTTCAACGTCGAGTTCGAGTTGAACGACCACGGTAACGGCCCCGCCGACGCCCCGAGCAACCTCGGCGAGGGTGACGAGGTCACGATCAAGATCAACACGATGGCCGGCGCGACGACGACCATCCGCTTCACGGTGCCCGAATCGCTCGGGCAGAAGCAGGCCGTCGAGCTGTAACCGCGGCAGCCATCCCGGTTCTCTCGGCTTCCACGACGCCAGCCGCGGCGCCGTCGGCTACCGGACTCACAACGCCTAAGCACCAGCCAGCCGACCCGTCGACAATGCGCTACGCCAGGATCCGCGACCCGGCAGGGACCGTCCGACGCGGCACGTACGACGACGGCACCGTGACCGCGGGCGGCGAGACGTACGACACCGACGCCGACGACGTGGACCTGCTCGCACCCTGTGAGCCCACGAAGATCGTCTGCGTGGGCCGCAACTACGCCGATCACGCCGAGGAGCTCGGCAACGAGGTCCCGGATCGCCCGCTGCTGTTTCTCAAACCCCCGAACGCGGTCGCGGATCCGAACTCGACGGTCACGCTCCCGGGCGGGAAGGAGCGCGTCGATCACGAGGCCGAGATCGCGTTCGTGATCGGCGAGCAGGCGCGCAACGTCGCCGCCGCGGACGCGATGGACTACGTCGCGGGGTTCACCTGCCTCGACGACGTGTCGAACCGGGACGATCAGAACGAGGAGCAAAACTGGGTGCGCGGCAAGGCCTTCGACGGCGCCGCGCCGATCGGCCCCTGCATCGCCGACCCCGAGCACGTGCCCGAGGACGCGGCCGTCGAACTCCGCGTGAACGGCGAGACGAAGCAGTCCTCCTCGCGCGACTACTTCATGTTCTCCATCCCCGAGCTCGTCGAGGAGATCACGACGTACATGACGCTGGAGCCGGGCGACGTGGTCGCGACCGGCACGCCCGCGGGCGTCGGTCCGCTCGCGGACGGCGACCGCGTCGAGGTCGAGGTCGAGGGCGTCGGCGTCCTCGAACACGACGTTAATCAGGAGTAACGGTCGATCGGGGCTGTCCCGGCGAACGCGGCGGTACTCGTTTGTACCGTCGCATCGATCGTCTCCCAATGCGACGAGTCACCGCCGTGGTCCTCGTGTCCCTCCTGATCGGCCCGATCGTCGCCTCCGTGCTCTGGAACCTCGACGAGCGGCTGGGGATCGCGATCGCGGGCGCCACGCTCGCGCTGGTCGTACTTGTCCTCCTCGGACGCCTTCGCGCGGTCGTGAGCGGCCGGACCGACGCCGATCGCGGCGGCAGCGGCGACGACGGCGAGGGCGAGGGCGACGGCTGGTCGCTCGTTCCCGACTGGCAGTACGAGGGTCGGTTCGCCGAGGCCGGCGGGATCACCCGGAGCGAACAGGAGCAGGCGATCCGGGAGATCGACGAACAGGCCCGGCACGAAAGTGACCGAGAGCAGGGGTAGTCGCTTACAGCCCCGAGACGAGGTCCCGCAGCACCGCCTCGGGATCGTCGGCCTTCGCCACGCCGGAGGCGAGGAGCACGCCCGTCGCGCCGAGTTCGCCCGCGGCGGTCACGTCCTCGCCCGTCGAGACGCCGGCGCCGCAGAACAGGTCCACGTCGGCGTCGACGGCCTCGACGGCGGCGACGGAGTCCTCGACGATCGCGGGGTCCGCCGTCGCGACCGACACGTCGCCGCCGATGAGTTCCGGCGGCTCGACGGCGACGGCATCAGGACCGAGGGCGGCCGCGGCGCCCGACTGCGCGGGGTTGTTGGCGCAGACGACCGTCTCCAGTCCGGCGCGCCCGGCGGCCGCGAGCGAGGCATCGATGTCGGCCAGCTTCAGCCGGTTCTCGGAGTGGTTGATCAGCGTGCCCGTCGCGCCCGCGTCGGCGACGGCCTCCGCCAGCGTCGAGCCGGTGTGGCTGCCGTGCTCGACGGGTGAGACGTGCTGTGCCCACGTCTCGACGCCGGTGTCCGCGACGGCCGATAGGTGTGCCGCCTGCGGCGCGACGGCGACGCGCGCGCCGGTGTCGTCGGCGACGGTCGCGCACGCCTCGGCGATCTCGACGGGGTCACACGGGTACGCCTTCAGGTTGACGAGGATCAGGGTGTCGGAGTCGCTCACGGTCGATGGGTCCGGGGGGCGCGCGAAAAGTCGCTTCGGTCGCGACAGCGGTTGCGGACGGCGGTGGTGCCGACGGCGGGGGATGCACCCGACAACGTGCGGCGCCGGAGGGGGCGGGGACGATCGCGATGACCGCGGCGTCGCTCAGTTGTCGTTGCGCTTGACAACGTCGCCGAGAGTCATGCTTCCCGAGGAGGAGCTCTCCCAGTCGGCGTCGTCGACGGACTCGCCCTCGACCAGCGAGATCCCGAGCTTCTTTTCGATCTTCTGTTGGACCTCGTCGGAGGGGAGGATGTCCCCGCGTTCGAGCTTCCGGATGACGGATGCCTTCTCGTTGATGTCGCTCGCGAGGTCCTCCTGGCTCAGCCCGGCCGACTCGCGGGCCTGCCGGATCCGGTCGTCGTAGTCGCCCGCGACCGTCTCCATGTCGTCGAACATGTCGCGGCGGCGTCCCGACGACGACGAGGACGACGACGATGACGAGGAACTCGCGGAGTCCGACGAGGACGACGAAGACGAGGAGGTGGAGTACTTCGTGGACGTCGAGGAGGAGCTCTCGGTGCGGACCTCGGTGCCGAAGTCCGAGCAGTCCGAGCACAGCTCCAGCTCCGCGCCCTCGACTTTCGTGGTGGTGAGCGACGCCTTCTCCGCGCCGCACATCTCACACTGGGGCATACCTCGACCTAGCGCGGTGTGCGGTATAAAACGTGTGCCACCGCCGGCCCGTTCGACCGGTATTTAAATACCCTAAATATCAGTAGTTGGTTCGCGTTATTTGATATCAGAATCTTTCCGATATATTCATTCAGAAACCAACGAAGGAAGGGATTGCAATGTCCGACAACGACGCCGCAATGACGGAATGGCTGGCTGACCACCCGCGGATGATGGGCGCGCTGTTCGCGCTCGTGCTGTTGTTGTCGAGTGCGGGGAATGCCGTCGCCGGCGCTACGGTCACGTCTGGCCCGTAGATGACAACATCTCTTCCGTAATATCCCAATTCCACAACAGATCCCCGTCAAATCGGACTGGGAATCTGCCAGAGTTCAGACACTCGAATAGGCGGTCTATCGAGGTATCGATAGCAGCTGTTGCTCCGGTCGCGATCCACTGCCTCTCTACACTCATCATAATTGGCTTTGCCATCCCACCCAAGCCATGTCGCTTTGTAGGATACCAGCTCGGTGTGACTTCTACTTCCCGCTGTTCCATCTCTATGTCCGTTATTTCTAGTAAAAACCCGACTCCCGTCGAGCACTGACACAACTGTACCAGTGGATCCCCCGCGATGCTGTAGGCGCTCTCGGCGAACGGGCCCGTCCCGACCACGTCGAGCGCGGCGTACAGCGGGAACCCGGCGTCGAACAGCCGCGCCAGGTCGCGGCCGACGCGCGTCGCCAGCGAGTTCGGCAGGTCGGTCAGCGACACGACGCCGCCGAGCGCGCCCGCCTCGACCAGTCCCATCCCCTGCTGGTAGGACGTACAGGCGTTGAGCAGGAACGCGTCGACGCCCGTCGTCTGCAGGCTCCGGAGGTCGAGGAAGCCGTCGGAACACTCCATCCCGCGCTCGTCGACGTGGCCGACGTAGTGGAAGAAGTCGTGCTCGTCGGCGAGCAGCTCGCGCAGCTCCTCGACGGTCAAATCCCGCTCCTCGCGAATGTCGAACGTGACGTGATCGCGGAAGCCGTACGTGTCGCCGAGCTCGTCGACCATCGCCTCGTCGTTGCAGACGACCGTGACGCCGATCGTCAGGTCTTCCGCCGGCGTGCGATCGAGGCGGCGGCGGTACGTCTCGACGGTCGGCTTGGCCGCCCGCATCGGGAACCCGGGACCGATCCACGCCTGCGCGATGCTGTCGGCGGGCTCTGGGGTCACGATCGACTCGGAGTCGTCGAGGGCGTTCTGCGTCGGCCCCCGGGTCGGGTCGAGGGCGGGGCCGTCCGCCTCGCTCGCGCTGCGCGTCAGCGCGGCGTTCCTGACGGCCTCCCGCGACGTGCGAACGAAGTCGTCGAGCTCGGTCACGCCGCCGTCGCTGGTCGCGTCGGTCTCGGGCGGCGGGGAGCGCACGACCGAGAGGTCGGCCGCGAGGAACGGCAGCGCGGAGGCGTTCTCCGCGACCGGAACCACGTCCGTCGTGTGCGGCCAGTCGAGACAGTCGAGCGTCGCCTCCGTCGGCACGTCGAGGTACGCGGCGGTGCGCTCGGCGAGGTCGGCCTCGTACCACTCCGCCCACGGCGGGTCGAGGCGCTCGGTGAGCACCTCGTGGACGTGCAGGTCCACATCGTACAGTCCGACCGAGCAGGCCCGCGTCGCACAATCGAGCGTGAAGCAGTGCCGGAGGAGGTCGCCGAGCTCGGCCGCGAGCGTGTCCGGGTCCCGGGGGAGGTCGTGGCGGTACTCGCCGGCCCGGAGGTACGGGTCGGCGCTCTCCTCGATGTCCGCGCTGAGATAGAACGCCAGCGGGGTCGCCGAGTACAGGGCGTCGTACGCGAACGGTACCCCGATCGTGACGCCGGTGTCGACGCGCTCGACGAACTGCGGCGTCTCGAACGACTCCCCGCGCTCGATCAGTGGCGGGTGTCCCCGAAGCGTCGGGAACGACCGCTCCGGGGAGGTGGTCGCGAGCGCCGACCCGAACGTCGAGACCGCGCGCGCGAGCCCCGCCGGCGAGTCCGGAACCGTCACCGTTCCCGCCGGCGACGTGCGCCGCGACCGGGCGCCGAGCAGGATCTCGCCGTCGGCGTCGTCGCCGGAGCCGCGCTCCGGAACGTCCAGCGAGACCCGCGGGTACCGGTCCTCGTAGGAGACGCGAGCGGGTCCGTCGACGGCGACGTACGTCTTCACGGGGGCCGTCGACAGCTCCAACACGTGCGGGCCGGCGGGGATCCTGGCGGGCGCCTCCGCCGTCGCGGTCGCGACAACGGTGTTGTCCGCGTCGCGGACGTACACGTCGGCCGTACAAAGCGGCGTCACCGCCGTCGCATCGACCGCCCAGCAGCCGTCAACCGGCGCGTGAAACCGGCCGGCGGTCGTCAGCCGCGTCGTCGCCGGCCGGGAGCCGTTCTCGCTCCCCTCGATGGCGACAGGGAGGCGAACCTCCTCGATGGAGTCGACGAGTTCGAACGTTCCGGGCCCACGCCCCCGCGCCGGGACGAGCCGAACCGCGGCCGCGTCCGGAGCCTCGTCCATGTCCGGATCCTCGTCCGTCGGCGATCGGGAGGTTCGTTCCGTCATGCGGTCACCGGAGCGCGTTCCATTCGGTCGTTCCCCAGCCGACGATGTGCCATCGCTCCTCCGGGGTGGGCGCCGACTCACGGCATCGTAGCTCGACGATCACGTCGAGGTCGTCGTCGAGGAGTTCGACGAACTCGGAGACGATCGGGTCCGAACGCGGGTCTCCGTCCGTGGGTCGTGGGAGGTGAAAGTGCGCCATGCCGCCGCGATCGCGGGTCGTTCGAGACACTTCGCGCAACAGCTGCCCCGTCGCCTCGCTGCCCAGCGTCGCCCAGAGCATGTCGACCCGGAAGACGCCGACCCGGAGGCCCAGCCGGTTCGATCGGTCCTCGTCGACCTCGTCGATCGCGTCCAGCAGCGTCGTCCGGACGGTCGCCGCCTCCCCGTCCGTCGCTCCGTCGTCGCTGACGGTCTTGTGGTCGCTGACGGTCCCGTCGAGATCGAGTCGATCCGGACCCGCGCCGGAGTCGGTATCCGCGTTCGGCGTTTCGGTCGTCTCGGCCTCCGACTCGAACGCCGACGGCGCGGCGGCGTCAGGTCCGGATGAGGCGGCGTCAGATCCCGATCCGGTGGCGTCGGATCCCGCCGCGGCGGCCGGGTCCCGGACCGTCCCGTCCAGGCGAACGACAGCGGCACCGTCGTCCGCCGCGTCGACGCCGTCCGGAAGCCACGCCTCCGGCGACGCCGCGCCCCCGGTCGTGAGCGCGAGCACCCGCCGTCGCCGTCGGTGCGGCGCGCCGAAGTACCGCGAGGACGCGACGCGATAGGCCTCCTCGGAGACGTCCCCGGTGACGAGCACGCAACACCCGTCGTCGAGCTTCGCCAGCGCCGACGAGAGCGTGGAATCCGACCCGCGGCGGATCGGTTCGGCGGCGTCGGGGCCCTCCGTCGTACCGGTCATACCATCGCCATTCCACCCGGGGGACAAAAGTATTCGTCCGCGCACACGTCCCGCGTCGGTCGGTTCGCGCGACACGACCGCGATCACCGGAGGTCGGTCCACGCGCCCCAGAAGCGCTGGAGGGCGGTGAGGTGGCCGACGATCGCGAACACGAGCAACAGGACCGCGACCGCGCCCAGGCCGGCGACCAGTGGCCCCGGAACCGCGGCGGCGACGACGCCGACGACGCCCACGAGCGCGAGCCGATCCGCGCGACCCAACAGCCCGCCGTACTCGCGGCCGATGCCGACGGCCTGGATCTGCGTGCCGAGATACGAGGTCATCAACACCCCCGTCACCGCCGCGAGCCCGAGCCCGTAGCGGCCGATCCCGGCCGAGAGGCCGACGAGCACCGCGATGTCGGCGTAGCGGTCGAGCACGTGATCCAGCAGATCGCCGCCGGAAGAGTCGGTCCCCTGTGCCCGCGCGAGCGCGCCGTCGACGAGGTCGAGCCACCCGTTGGCGAACACGAGCAGCGAGCCGGCGACGTACGACAGCGGCGCCTCCGCGGGGGGCGCGAGCCCGAACGCGACGCCGGCGGCGACGGCGCACGCGAACGCGATGACGCTCACGCCGTCGGGGGAGAGCCCGAGGCCGTCTGCGACCCGGACGAACGGGCTGAGGCCCTTCTCCGCCAACGGCCGGAGCTGATCCAGCGTCATAGGTACTCCACGAAGTCGACCTCGCCCGCCGACGGCTCTCGGTCGCCGTCGAGCACGCGGCCCAGCTCGGTCGCGACGCGCTCCGGGTCGCGGTCGGTCGTGTCGATCTCGTACACCTGATCCTCGCCGAAGCGGTCGACGGCCTCGCCGAGGATCACGTCCAGCGCCTCGCTCTCGCGGTTCTCGCGTGCGCTCGCCTCGCTCTCCCCGCGTTCGATCAGCCGCCGTTCGAGCACGTCGGGGCGACACCGCAACACTGCGACGCGGTCGGCGTCAAGGTAGTGCGCGAGGTGGGAGTCGACCACGCCCGACCAGTCACCGAGGTGCTCGGCGACCGAATCGAGGTCGGCCACGAGGGAGTCGCGCTCCTCGTCGCGCTCGGCGTACAGCCCCTCCTCGCGGATCACGTCGTTGAGGTGGACCACCTCGATCCCGCGCTCGGCCGCCAGCAGGTCCGTCGCGGTGGTCTTCCCGGTCCCCGGGGTGCCCGTGACCGCGAGGCGGTCGACGGGACCGCCCCCAGTCACGCTTCGACCCCGAGTTCCAGGTCCGCGAGCACCTCGTTCAGCGTCGCGACCGCCTCGCGGGTCTCCGCCTCCGTGCCGCAGGAGATCCGTACGCAGTCGGGAAGCCCGAACGAGCCGGTGTCGCGGACGATCACGCCCCGCTCCTGTGTGCGCTCCGCGACGGCGTTTCCGTCGCCGACCTCCGCGAGCACGAAGTTGCCGGCGCTGTCGAACGTCGGCGCGTCGAGTTCGTCGGCGATGTACTCCCGCGCCCACGTCGCCGACTCGACGCTCTTCTCGACGTGCTCGTCGTCCCCGAGCGCCGCGAGCGCGGCGTCGAGCGCGACGGCGTTGGCCGCGAAGGGCGTGTTGACGCGGGCGTACGCGTCGGCCCACGAAGAGGGTACGAGCGCGTAGCCGATACGAAGCCCTGCGAGCCCGTACGCCTTCGAGAAGGTGCGCGTGACCGCGAGGTTCTCGTACTGGCCGAGCAGCCCCGCCGCCGAGGGCGTCTCGGTGTACTCGCCGTAGGCCTCGTCGGCGACGACGAGCGTCTCCTCGCCGACGCCCTCCAACAGCGCGAGGAGCTCGTCGCGGGGAAGTTCGCTCCCCGTGGGGTTGTGCGGCGTCGTCACGTAGACGATCCGCTCGCCGTCGTAGGCGTCGAGGATCGCGTCGGCGGTCTGGGCGAAGCCGTCGCCCTTCTCGAGTGGGTACGTCGCCACCTCGCCGTGGTGATAGCGCGCGCTCATCGGGTAGTAGGCGAACCCCGGGTCGGGCGTGAGCACCCGGTCGCCGGGCGACAGCATCGCCCGCGAGAGGTAATCGAGCGAGCCGTCGGCGCCGGGGCTCACCCACACCTGTTCGGGGGCAAGATCCCACTTCTCGGCCAGTGCCTCGGTGAGGTCCGCGTGTGCGGCCTTCGGGTAGACGTGGGCGGACTCGGCGGCTGCCTTCGCCGCCTCGACGGCCTTCGGCGAGGGACCGAACGGGTTCTCGTTCGAGGAGAGCTTCACCAGCTCGTCGGGGTCGAGCCCGAGGTCGCGGGCCACCTCCTCGACGCCGCGGCCGGGGACGTACGGCGCGTTCGCCGAGAGGTCGCGCGTGTTCATGCGCGAGAGAAGTGGTGGACGCTTCTTAAGGATGCGTACTCCGGCCGCGCGCTCGGATCCTCGGCGACCGCGCGGCCGGGGGCGACGCGGTCGCCGCCCGCAGTCATCCAACGCCCAACGTCCGCTTCACGCGGTCGAGCAGCCCGGCCTCGGTCCCGAACAGTTCCCGCTCCACCGCGTCGAGTTCGTCGTCGCCGAAGCGGTCGTCCGCCCGGGCCTCGACCAGCCAGTCGCGCCACTCCTCGTCGGTCAGCACGCCACGCGATTCGGGGCCCCACTGCTCGCGGAGCTCCGCGCGGTCCTCGAAGGGCACGTCCATGTCGCCGCCGCCCCACACCAGCGGCGAGAGCGCGAACGCGTACTCCCCGTGGTCGAGGGGACGGAAGCGGTACGGGTAGCCGTTGAAGCTGAACACCGTCTCCGTGTCGACCGTCTCGCCCGTCGGGAGTTCGAGCGTCGCGTCCATACCGGTGAAAGGCCTTCGACGCGGATGTGCCTTCGGCTACCCGTCGCCGTCGTCCGGCCGGAGGTCGGCGGCGCGGCGCCGGGCCTCCGCGACGATCGACGGCCTCCCCGCGAACGCGACCTCGATCGACTCGGGGCCGTAGGTCACGTCGGCGTCGCCGCGGTCGTGGAGCCACGAGACGAGCGCCTGCGCCTCGCCCGAGTTGGGCACGCGGAGCGTCGCCGTCGCGCCGGGAAGCGCCTCGATCACCGTCGTGCGGAGGGCGTCCACGCCCGTCCCGTCGAGCGCGCTGATCGCCACGGGCTCGCGGGTGTCCACGTCGCCGGCGGCGAGCACCTCGTCGACGACCGCGAAGGCGGCCTCGCGCTCGGCGTCGTCCAGTCGGTCGACCTTGTTCACGACGGGGATCACCGGCCCGGTCGCGTCCGCCGCGAGCACTTCGACGGTCGTTTCGAGGCGCCGCCGGAGTTGTTCCTCGTCGGCGTTCGCGTCGACGACCGCGAGCACGGCGTCGGCGGCGCCGATCTCGTCGAGCGTCGCCGAGAAGGATCGCACGAGGTCGTGCGGGAGGTCGGCCACCAGCCCCACCGTGTCGGTGAGGAGCGCCCGTCGGCCCCCGAGCGTCGCCCGGCGCGTCGTCGTCTCCAGCGTCTCGAACAGGCGGTCCTCCGTCGGCGCCGTCTCCGTCAGGTCCGCGTGACTACCTCCGGGGTCGTCGTCGCCGTCGTTGCTGTCGTCCGGTTCGACCGCGAGGTCGTCCGCCAGTCGCCGCAGCAGCGTCGACTTCCCGGCGTTCGTGTAGCCCGCGAGCGCGACGAGGTCGAACCCCTCCTCGCGGCGTCGCTCGCGGCGGTCGGCCGCCGCGTCGGCGATGTCGTCGAGCTTCGCCTCCAGCGTGTCGATCCGACGCTCCACGTCCAGCACCGGCGACCCCTTCTCGGTGGCCCGGTTCAGGACGGACTCCTCGGTCGTGCGTCGCACCCGCGGGAGTTCGTACCGCAGCGTCGCCAGCCGCACCTGCGTCCTCGCCGCGGCCGACCCCGCCCCCTCGGCGAAGATCTCCAGCACCAGCCGGTAGCGGTCCACCAGCGTCGCCGCCGGCGGGAGCAGGTCAAGCAGGTCGGCGTACTGTCCCGGCGTGAGCGCGCCCTCGAAGACGACCGCGTCGGCGTCGACCTCGGCGACGAGGTCCGCCAACTCGCCCGCCTTCCCCTCGCCGAGGTTGTATCGGAGGTCCTCCGCGCGTCGCTGTGTCACTTCGCCGACCACGTCGTAGCCCGCCGCCTCGGCGAGGCGCCGGATCTCCGTCGTATCGGGCGTCGAATCCTCGTCGCGGGCGGCGACGACCGCCCGCCCGCCGGTGAGTCTGTCTCGTACGTTCACTGTGTGTTGTGGCCGCGCGCCCGTCGAAGTCGGGAGGTGAGTCCCGACCCCGCCGCGCCCGCCGCCGATCGCTCGCTGGTCGTGCGTCCCGGGGACCGCGCGGTCCCCGCCGTGTCGACCGGCGCGCCCTCGCCGACGCGTCGGTCAACGGGACGGAGAAGAGGTCTCCATTGACGACAGCGTCGACACCGAGCGTCAAGAGGCTTCCCCCGGATCGTGAACTACTCACACACGGACGCGGGCGTCGACACTCGATTGCCGTCCAGCGGAGTTCAGTCGTCCCGGTCGACCGCCTCGATCAGGTAGTGGTGGTCGTCCTGCTTGACCAGGTCCGCGGCCTCCCGCATGCTGACGGCGTACCCCGTCGGGCCGTGTTCGAGCTCGTGATCGGCGTTCACGCGCACGAGGTTGCCGATCACCTGCGCCGACGGCGGCTTCTGGGCGGCGCCGCAGTCGTACACGGTGAGGAGCTCGTTGCCGTCGTCGGTCTCGTAGACGATGACCCGCGCGTGCGCCGCCAGCCGCCAGCGGTCGTCGCCGCTGGGCGGGAGTTTCAGCGTCACGGCCTCACGGCGACACGTCCGGGTCGAGCCCGGCGCGCGCCTCGATCTCGGCGATCACTTCCACGAGGTCCTGTTCGTCCGTGTGCTCGCCGTACACCCGACGAACCAGCTCGGGCAGGGCGTAGGCGTACTCGCCGCGGCTGCGATGCTCCACGAATCCCGCCCGTCGCAGCACCTTGTTGCGGGCGTACGCGTACCGACGGTCGCCCGAGCCGTCGGCGGCGCGGTGCGCCTCGACCGGCGTCGCGCGGCCGGCGTGGCGGTAGGCCGACAGCATCCCGCGGGTCACCTCCTCCAGCGACTCGACGGCGCGAACGAACCCCGCGACGACGGCCTCGCGGCGGCGCAACTCGTCGCCGTCGATGAACGCCGCCGCGTCCTCGATGCCGTCGAACCCGGAGCGCGACCGGGCCGGCGAGATGTCCACGCCGTCGGTCGGGGGCACCGCGCTCGCGACGCGGTCGTCGCTCGCCCCCCTCGACGAGTCCGCCGGGTCGGCAGCGTCGCCGGCGGCGTCGGCCGCTCCCGCCGCCTCCGCGGTTCCGTTGCCGGCGGCCGCGTCGGACACGTCGCTTGTGCGCTCTCCCGCCTGCTCGGACGCGGCGCCGTCCCGTCCGCCGTCGTCCGTCTCGACCGGCATGGCGGCCGCCGCGGCCTCGGGGTCCTCGTAGTCGTGCAGTTCGGACTGGTCGTTGCCCGGGACTCCACCGAATTCGGCATCCCCGTCGCGGCGTTGCGGCTCCGGTGCCGACCCGCTCGCCTCGGATGCCGCCCCGACGTCGCCCGCCCCCCGCCCGAAGTTCTCCCCGCTCCCGCCGCGGTAGGGGGCATCGGCCTTCTGGAGCAGCGCCTGCGCGAAGGTGTCGGCCATGTCGGACATGTCCCGCGCCTCCTCCAGCTCGCGTTCGAGTTGGGTGATCTTCTGCTTCTTCTTGTCCAGCTCCTGGCGCAGATCGGCGAGTTCGGACTCGGTGCGCTCGCGCTCGTCGGTGATCGTCTGCAGCTCCGAGACGAGGTCGCCCGACACCGACTTGAGGTCCGGGCGCTCGAAGTCGTCGAGACCGGGCGTCGCGCCGGCGTCGAACGTCTGCTTGCGGTGGAACTGCACCCGGCGGATCGACTCGGCCCAGTCGGTCATCAGGAACGCCTCGCCGTCGTCCATGTCCTCGATGGCCTCGCCGTAGTCGCTTCCCAATATCCTGGAGACGACCTTCGTGTCGTTGTCCCAGGTGAGCCGGTGCCAGCAGAGCCAGTCGCACTGGGTGATGAAGTCCTTCTTCACGTCGGCGGGGCGTTGGGAGATGCCGACGATGCCGAGGCCGTGTTTGCGCCCGCGCTTGCCGATCTTGATCAGCGTCTTGCCGGTCTTGTCCAGCCCGGCGCCCTCTGGGATGTACTCGTGGCACTCCTCGACGAGCATCAGGAACGGCTTCTTGAGCTTCTTCTCCTTGGCGAACAGCTGTCTGGCCGTCTCGCGGATCAGGTCGGAGGCCTCGTCCTCGTCGAGGTAGCCGGACACGTCGAGGATGATCGGGACGTTGTCCTCCAGCGCGAGCGAGGCGATCTTGCCCGCGTGCTCGCTCGATACCTGGATGTCGCACTCCTCGTCGGCGCCGACGTGGAGGATCTCGAACTCCTCCTTCAGCCCGTAGTACTCGCCGTCGGAGTCGACGATGAGGACCGGGAAGCTGTTCGAGAGGAGCTTCTCGATGACGACCGAGGCGGTGTTTGACTTCCCGCTGCCGGACTTGCCCGTGATGAACCCTCGCCCGGTCAGGATCTCGACCACCGGGAGCGAGATGGGCGTGCCGGCCGACAGCCCGGACTCGCCGCCGGCCCCGTCGCTCACGTCCGCGACGGTGATGGTCTCATCGCTCATTACCGAACCCTGGCTCCCCACCGGGTATAAAGTTCGGCAGTCGCGTCAGACGTACGGCTGACGCCGGCGGTCGACGGCGAACGTTCCGTATGGGCGGCGGATGGTCGGTGTGGGCGGCGAACACTCCCTTGGGCGTCGTCCCACGATGCGTCGCCAGCACAGCCGCGGCGTGGATTTAGGTGCACACCGATCGACGGCCCGCGCATGGACACGAGCCTGGAACTCCACGCGGCCGACGCGACGGGCTGGCGCGCAGGGGTGTACGACGACGTCCGCGCCACGTTCCGTGCCCCGGTCGTCAACTGGATCTGGCGGACGGCGACCGCGAACCACCCGAAGTTCACCCGCTACCTGTGGGGACAGGTGAAACCGGCGTTCGAGACGCGCGCGTTCGCCGAGGCGTCGGTCGCCTACCGCGACGCCGTCCTCTCGGCCGTCGACGGCCCCCGTTACCGCCCCGGCGACCTCGACCTCGCGCCGGCGGAGGCGCGGGAGCTGCGCGGCCAGATCGCCACCTTCGACGCCGTCTCGCCGCGGCTCGCGACCCTGTTCGAGCTGGTCGACCGCGCGATGAACGGCGGCGACGTGGGGACCGCGGTGCCCGACGACCCGTCCGCGACCGGGCCGTACCCCGCCGGCCTCGACGCCGACCGCGGGCTCGACCCCTCGATGGTCGCCGTCGACGCCGTCCCCGACGCCGCGGCCGACGCCGTCGACGCCGTCCGTGCGTTCCACGGCTTCGACGACGACAGCCTCCCGAGTATCTACCGCTGTCTCGCGCAGTGGCCCGGCTTCCTCGATCGGCTGTGGGGCGACCTCGAACCCGAACTGCTCTCCGATGACTTCGACGCCGCCGTCACCGACGCGTCGGCGGTCGTCGACGACTACGTCGAGGGGCTGGCCTACCGCCCGGCGCTCTCGCGGGAATCCGCGGTGGCGGCGGGCTTCGACGCCGAGGCCGTCGACGACGTGGCGGGACTGTTCGCACGGTTCAACGGCGGTCCCGTCGAGACGGTCATCCCCGCGCTGCCGCTGTTCGCCGACGCCGTCGGCGCGAGCGGACGGCGTCGGCTGTAGCACGCGAACGCCTGTAGGACGCGAGGCGCGGCGGCGGCAAGCGAGGTGACGGAGGTGATCCGGTCGGGCGACTGCCCGGTCGGTCGGCCGCGCGGTCAGCCGGCCGCCCGGACCGCCTCGACCGCCTCGTGCCACTCGCGCGCCACCTCGTCGGCGCGGTCCTTCTTGTCCTCGATGTCCTGCTGGTCCCGGAGCCAGTACAGGTCCGTGTAGAAGGCGACCAGCGCCTCGACCTCGTCGTCCGTCAGGTGCCCCACGCGGTCGGCGTTGTTCTCGTACACCTGCGGCGGCTCGACGCTCGCGGCGAGCGCCTCGTAGCGACCCTCCTCGGCGAGGTCGGCCACGTACGACAGCGCCTCGAGTTCGGTTCGGAACGCGAGGCGGAGGTGGTCCGTCTCGGCGCGTCGCCGGCGGCGGAACACGAAGTACGACCCGGCGGCCGTCGCCACCGCGCCCACGAGGCTCCCGAGCACCAGTCCGGTCGCGACGCCTGCCATGCTCGATCCGTGTCGTCCGCGCCCGAAAGGTTCGTCGGCGGGCGGCAACCCGCCGCCGTCGTCGACGGCCTACCCGAACTCCCCGAGGTCGACCTGTCCCCGTCGGCGTCGCCGGCGGCGCTCCCGCTCGGCGTCGGGGTCACCCTCGTCGGCCCACTCGTCGAGCGTCGCATCGCCGTCGGCCGACCGGCGCGTCACGTCGTCCGCGTCCGCGTCGCCGGCGGCGTCGGCGTTGGCCTCCGCATCCGAGTCTGCGTTGGCGTCCGCGTCGGCTCCGCGGTCGTCGTCGCGGTCCTCCTCGGAGTCGGCCGCCGACGCGGGCGCCGCGCCCTCGTACCCGCCGAGCGTCGCCTGCTCCTCGGCGGCGAACGAGAGGTTCGACACGCGGACCCCGAGCTTGCGGACCGTCTCCCCCGCGAACTCCTCCAGCAGGTCCAGCGCCACCTCCTCGACGAGGTCGGGGTCGTCGACCGGCCCCGGCAGCGAGTCGGCGCGTGTGTTCACGTCGAACGGGGGGCACACGACCTTCACGCCGATCGTACGGTACATCGCGCCGCGCGAGCGCGCACGCTCGGCCACGTCGGCCGCCAAGGCGCGAACCCGCTCGCGCTGCGTCTCCGCGTCGGCGGTCCGCCCGGCCGATTCCCGCGACAGCGACTTCGGGCGCCCCGTAGGCGTCACCTCGCGGTCGTCGCGCCCGTTCGCGCGCTCGTGGAACTCCCGGCCGCGCGAGCCGAACCGCGCCTCCAGCTCGGCGGGGTCCGCGTCGGCGAGGTCGCCGGCCGTCTCGATGCCCATGTCCGCGAGGTCGCCGGCCGTGACCGGACCGACGCCGTGGATGTCCGAGACGGGAAGCGGCGCGAGGAAGTCGGCCACCTCCCCCGGCTCGACGACCGTCAGTCCCTCGGGCTTGTCGTAGTCGGAGGCGACCTTCGCGGTCGCCATGTTCGGCGCGACGCCGACGCTCGCGGACACGCCCGCCTCGCGCTCGATGCGCTCGCGGACGTGGCGCGCGAACCCTTCCGCGAGCGGTGCGTCGCCGGCGCCCTCGCCCGTGTTCCAGGAGGTACGGTCGGTTACGTCGAGGTACGCCTCGTCGATGCTCACCTCCCGGACCGTGTCCGCGAGGTCGTGCAGCGCCGACTTCACGTCGCCGGCGACCTCCTTGTAGAACGCCATGTCGACGGGCCGGTAGTGGCCCGCCTCCGCGGGGTCGGGCGCGTCCGGGTCGTCGGGGTCGGCGTCAGCGACGCGGGGGAGTCGCTCCAGCGCCTTCGAGATGGGCTGTGCGGACTCGACGCCGAACTCGCGCGCCTCGTAGCTCGCGGTCGCGACCGCGCCGATGGTGTCGCCCGGCTCGTACCCCATCCCGACGACGATCGGCTCGCCCGCGAGATCGGGCTCCTTCAGCCGCTCGCAGGAGGCGTAGAAACAGTCCATGTCGACGTGGAGGACGACGCGCTCGCCGCGACTTTCGTCCGTCGGCGCCCCCGGGAGCGTCTCCTCCATACGTGTCGGTGAGTCCCCGAACCCTCAAAAACCGTCGCCACCCGCGGTGAAAGTGAAGCCGATCGGTCGAAGTGTCCCCCCGGCGGCCCCGCCGGCCGCCACGGTCGACCGTCCAACCAGACGCCCAACCGGTCGCCCGGTCGGCTATTTCAGTCGCTCCTGCAGCACCGACGGATGCGCCGCGGTGACGCCCTCGACGCCGCCGATGTCCTCGGAGATCACCTCGCCGAGTTCCTCGCCGTCGGCCGCGCGGACCTCGGCCATGAACATGTGGTCGCCCGAGGAGGTGTACAGCGAGACGACCGAGTCGAGCTCCTTCAGCGCCCGCGTCGCCTCGACGTAGCGTTCGCTGTCCACGTCGATGCCGACGAGCGCGATCGTCTGCCCGGAGAGCTTCTTGGGGTCGATCTCCGCGGAGTACCCGACGATGACGCCCTCGTCTTCGAGCTTGTTGATGTACTTCCGCACCGTCGGCTTCGAGACGCCGGCGCGGTCGGCGATCTCGGCGTAGGAGGCCTGGGCGTCCTCCTCGAGCGCTTCGAGGATGCGGTCGGCCGTCGAGGACGTACTCATTGCCGTATGATTTCGCCCCGCAGAAAAAATACCTTGCGAATAAGAAAACGGTAGTTGTGTCGACGATAACCCCGCGAGCCGGCCGGAAGCGGACGGCGGTCCGCGACCGCCGATTCGCGTGACGACGAGGCCGTCAGACGGGTGCGTCCGCCCGACAGCTCACTTGTGCTTGTCGATGAAGTTGTCGTACGAGCGCTCCCACTCGTAGTCGCCGTCGAAGTACCGCTCCGCCAGTGGCTCGTCGGGCATCTCGCCGATCTCCTGTTTCTCCTGCTGGTAGGAGGGGCGGTCGTCCTCGCGGTAGTAGACACCGGTGAGCACCTCGCCCTCGTACAGTTTGTCCTCGGTCTCGCGCATCAGCTCCTGGGCGTCCGCGCGGTTCGTCGGATCGAAGTCGTAGTCGTCGGACTCGTTGATGTCCGTGTACGGGACGTACTGCTTCGCGTCCTTGTTCCACGTCGGGCACTGCGTCAGGAAGTCGATGTGCGCGAAGCCGTCGTGCTCCATCGCCTCCTTCAGGATACGCTGGGCCTGGTTCGGGTTGACCGCGGCCGTCCGGGCGACGAACGACGCGCCCGAGGTCAGCGACAGCGACAGGGGCCGGATCGGCGTCTTCGCCGAGCCGTGGGGCTGCGTCTTCGATTTGTGCCCCTTCGGGCTGGTCGGGGACGTCTGCCCCTTCGTCAGCCCGAAGATCTCGTTGTTGAACACGATATACGTCATATCGTGGTTCTCCCGGGCGGTGTGCATGAAGTGGTTCCCGCCGATCCCGTAGCCGTCGCCGTCGCCGCCGGCCGCGACGACCTCGACGCCGGGATTGGCGAGCTTCGCCGCACGGGCGACCGGCAGCGAGCGGCCGTGGATCGTGTGGAAGCCGTAGCTGTCGAGGTAGCTGTTCAGCTTGCCCGAACAGCCGATCCCCGTGACCAGCAGCGTCTCCTCGGGCGTGCGGCCGACCTCCGGCAGCGCGCCCTTCAGCGCCTTCAGGACGCCGAAGTCGCCACAGCCCGGACACCACGTCGGCTGCGGTTCGATCTCGGGCGTGTACTCGTTACGGTCGATCTCGCGTTCCTCGCCGATTGCACTGAATGCGCTCATTGTCAGTCACCTGCCGCGGGCACGAACTTCGTCTCGTTGCCGGGGAGCTCCCCGCCGTCGACGAGTTTCGTGGTGAACCCCTCGACGATCTCCGCGGGCTCGAAGGGGTTTCCGTTGTACTTCAGCAGCGAGGAGAGCATCTCCCCGTGCGTGCCGAGCTCCTTCTGGGTCAGACCGCGGAACTGCGCCGACGCGTTCATCTCGACGACGAGCGCCTCGTCGACGGAGTCGAGGAACGACCGAACCGCGTCGACCGGGTACGGCGCGAGTTCGGCGACGGTCAGCGCCTTCACCGACGTGCCGTTCTCGTTGAGCCGGTCGACGGCCTCCTCGACGGTCCCCTGCTGGGAGCCGAAGGTGAGGATGCCGTAGTCGGCCTCCTCGGGGCCGTGTTCGACGAGCAGCCCGTCGTCGTCGAGGTCCGCGCGGATGGCGTCGAGCTTGCGCTGACGACGGTCCATCTGCGCGACCCGGTTGTCCGGGTCCTCGCTGATGTGGCCGGCCGGGTTGTGTTCGTTGCCGGTCGCGAGGTAGCGGCCGGCCTTCTGGCCGGGCACCGAGCGCGGCGAGACGCCGTTCTCGCCCTCGTGCTGGAAGCGGTGGAACTTGCCGTCGGCCGTGTGCGGCTGGTCGGCCAGTTCGTCCTCGGTGAGCGTCATGCCGATGTCGCCGTTGGGCTCGCGGTCGAAGTGCGAGGCTGGGACGTTCGTCAGCTCGCCCGACAGCTTCTGGTCGTAGACGATCATCGTCGGGATCTGGTACTCGTAGGCGAGCTGGAACGCCCGTCGGGACGCCTCGTACGCCTCGGCGACGGTGCCAGGCGCGAGCACGACGCGCTGGGAGTCGCCCTGTGACGTGTACAGGACGTGCTCCAGGTCGGCCTGCTCTGGCTTGGTGGGCATCCCGGTCGAGGGACCGGCGCGCATGGCCTCGATGAGCACCAGCGGCGTCTCGGTCATCTCCGCGAGGCCGAGCGGCTCGCCCATCAGGGCGAAGCCGCCGCCGGAGGAGCCGGACATCGCCTTGACGCCCATGTGGGAGGCGCCGATGGCGAGCGCGGCCGCGGCGATCTCGTCCTCGACCTGCTCGGAGATCCCGCCCAGTTCGGGCAGGTTCTGGCTCATGATGGTGAACACCTCGGTCCACGGCGTCATGGGGTAACCGGCGATGAACCGGCAGCCCTCGTCGATGGCGCCGTAGGCGATGGCGTCGGAGCCGGACATGAGCACCTGCTCCTCGTCGTGCTCTCCCGACGGGACGGACACGTCGGGGGCGTCGACGTCGTACTCCTCGCGAACGAGGTCGTAGCCCGTCTGCATGATCTCGAGGTTCGGCTCGAGGATCTTCTCGGGCATGGCGTCGCGCATCAGCTCCTCGATCGCTTCGAGGGGGATCCCGGTGATGGCGCAGGTGACGCCCACGCCGGCGGTGTTGCGCATGACCTCCCGGCCCTGCTCGCGCGCGAGCGACCGGAGGTCGATGTCGTACACGTGCCAGTCGTTCTCCTCGACGCGCTCCTCGAAGTTCGGAACCTCCGAGGGGTCGAGCAGCCCGGAGTCGTAGACGATGACCCCGCCCTCGCGGAGCTCGTCGAGGTTCTCCGCGAGCGGCTTGGCCTCCTCGTTCCCGTAGTAGGCCTCGTCCTGCGGGTTGCGGGCGAACGAGTCGCCAAGCGCCAGCAGGAAGTTGTAGCCGTCGCCCCGCGACTTGACGGGATCGGCGGAGGCGCGTACCTCGACGTAGGTGTGGCCGCCCCGGATGCGCGAGGGGTAGTGACGATGCGTGAAGACGTGCAGCCCCGACCGCATCAGGGCCTTGGCGAAGTTCTGACTGGTCGAGGCGATACCGTCCCCCGACCCGCCAGCGATCCGCCAGATGAGTTCGTCGGCTGACATAGGTACTGATCGGCCCTCCGATGGGCAGTATTTGACGGTTGTCTTGCGCACGTAAAATGCCTTGCTATAGGTTCGCAAAGGGTCGATCGTGAGGGTTTCGGGGATCGACCCCGCCGACGAGTGATCGGCTGCCCAGTCCGACGGGAACCGGTGTCGGTTCACCAAATGACACGCGACGATCACGATATCGGTGACGGTCGGCCCACAGCTCGGTCGATCGACACGCTCCGGGGTCTGAGACTCTCGTTTCGAAACTATAATTTTTCGCTTGAGTTCTAAAATCTTATAACAGATAGCGAGGCATCTCGGACAGAGAGTATGAGATGCGCTTCCCTGGCCGTCGCGGCGATCCTCGTCGTGGCGGCCGTTCCCGCGTCGGTCGCCGCGCACGATGCGGCGGAAAACGATCCGCCGCTCGCCGACGCCGGTCTCGATCAACACGTCGAGCGCGGCACCGTAGTGTGGCTGGACGGCGGCGGCTCGCTCGACCCCGACGGGGAGCTCGTCGCCCACGAGTGGGCGATCCGAACTCCCGACGGCCGGGAGATCGAGCCGAGCGATCCGACGGCGGTCTCGACGACGTTCACCGCGTCGACCGTCGGCAGATACGAGGTCACGTTAACCGTGACCGACGACCACGGCGTCGAGCGGAGCGACACGCTGTACGTCGACGTGGCCGCCCCGGACGAGGAGCCGTCCGACACCGAGTCCGGAGAATCGACCCCGCAGCCGAACGAACCGCCGACCGGGGAAATCGGCGGACCGGACAGCGTCGTCCGCGGCGAGACGGCGACGTTCACGGCCGACGTGTACGACCCCGACGGGGAGATCACCTCCTACGCCTGGTCGGACGGGCAGTCGACCCGCGAGGTCGATCGCATCGTCGATCTTCCGGCGGGCGAGACGTTCGCGTTCAGCGTCCGCGTCACGGACGACGACGGCGCGACCGAGACGTTCCGGAAGTCGGTGCGCGTGCTCGCGTCGAACGACGCCACCGGATCCACGACCGACGACTCGAACGAGGGCCCGACCGCCCGCATTGCGGGCCCGGACCGCGTCGCGTCCGGCCACGAGGCGACGTTCGTGCTCCGAGGGAGCGACCCGGACGGAACCGTGGTTCGACGACTGTGGCCCGATCGCTCTGAGACTGGCGCGACCGTCGAGCGCACGTTCACGGAAACGGGGACGTACACGCTGCGCGGCGTTGTCGTTGACGACGACGGGGCGCGAGCAACCGCGACGAAGACCGTCGAAGTGTACGACGAGGGACCGCCGGTGGTCTCTATCGACGGCCCCGACACCGCGCCGATGGGGAGCACTCAGGAGTACACGCTGGAGGCGTACGATCCGGACGGCGGGGAGCTGACGATCAGTTGGGAACCTCCGCAGAACCAGCTCGAACGGAAGTCGAATCGGTACGTGAACAACGTCGGGATCGATGGCCTGCTTGGGGACACGGTGGAAGTCTCGGCGACGGTTACGGACGACGAGGGGAACACCGTGACCGCGGTGAAGGAGACGAACGTGGAGACACAGACGAGTTTCGGGACCGGAGAGGCCGTGCCCTATATCTCGGAAATCTCGTCGAGATACGCCACTGACGACACGAAACAGACATCGGAAACGGACTCCGTAGAACTCGGCACCTACGAATTTCTAGCGACGGTCACACATGAAGAGCCGAAGATCGTTCGCGCGACGTGGCGCATAAACGACACGAATCGGGCCGTCGTCGTCGATACACTCGGCCGATTCTCGGGCACTCGCGACACCGGGATCCGTCATATGTTCGTCTCCGAACACGGTGGGAAGGTCACAAGGGAGGTTTCGCTCTCGGCGATCGACGCGGACGGCGATCGGGACGAACAGAAGTGGATAAGCCGCGTTCACTCGGTGCAGACTCACGACGACATCGTATTCTATGCGATGAAATCGGGTGACTCAGCGAGGAAACACAGCTTGAAGATCGAACCCGGCGTTCAGGTCACGTTCATCGTCGGATCGAACCAGAACTACCGTCTCACCTTCGGTGACGGGAGTGCTGCGCGCGGTTCGGGAACCTCGTCACTGCGGAACGTCGAGATCGCTCACACGTACGACGACCCAGGAGCGTACAAGGCGAGGCTGATCTCGACACAGGGCCCGAACGGTGAGGCGTTGAAAACCGTCGACATCAACGTTCGACCGAAGACCTACACCGAGTACTGGTACGAGAGAACTGGTAATACGATTGAACGTGTCATCTCTGAGGATCGACCATCAGGGAAAGACTGGTTCAAAAGATCGGTATACGACTCCGGGACGTACTTTACGGGACGAACGGTCTCTGTCAGGGCCGACGCAGGACGACCGTCCATGCTCGGAGACAACTGGGTATCGACCGGGACGAGCGTTGAGCAGCGATCGCGCCGGATCACTCGTGTCAGGCAGTCGGACCCGGACGGGGCAGGAGACGACTGGCAGATCGTGGAACGGAACGTTCGGACCGAGGAACGGACGTACTACGAGGACAAATACCAGTGGCTTTCGAGCAAGTTCCAGCGCCCGGGGTGGAGTTACACTGGCGAAACCAGAACTGATCGGGTCGTCGTCGGCGACGGACATAATCACGACCGCGAGCGACACACCCGGACCACGAGAACGTGTACGAACTGGGACCTCGATCCGAGCCCGTACGGAGGGTTCTCACGCGAGTGCTCCAACTGGAGATACGATACCGATGTCTGGTACACCGGCCACGACCACAGCGGCTACACGTACTACGACACCGACTACCTGTACAAGACCGAGGTCGAACGGACTCGGACAGTTCACTACCACGAGTACGCGAGCGAGCGTGAGTTCACCGTTACTACGGAAACATTCGCGGAAACGGAATCCTGGACCGAATGGTTGTGGGAGCGTGAAGGAAGGACCGTGAAACAAGAGCACTCACTCAAGAAGCCAGAGACTGGTTCGTATATCTCGGGGACTCTCCGGACGGTCGAAGTTCGGTGTGGATCTGAGGAGAGCAATCACGATTCCGTTATGTGCTGACGACTAATTACGAACATACATATATGATAAATTATCACTGATATTATGGCAATCTCGATCGTTCAAACCGGTCTGTCCCGCCCGAGGTCGGTACAATGAATAGAAGATTCACGATTGCACTCACACTTGTCGCGATGATCTCGTTAGCTGGTTGTCTCTCCTCCGTCGGTTCGAATCCCGAGCCGATCGTTCATAGCCAAGAGCCAGTAGAAATGGAAGGCAACAACCCGAAAACTCCGAAATTTGGTCATCAACAATTGGATAGCGAAGTCAAGACCCCAATTCCGTTAAAAAATAAGACTCCACGTGAGGATGTTAATGTTACATTATCTGAGTATATATTAGTTGATAAAATAAACAACTATCGAGCAGATAGTGGCTCTGGGCGATTGGTCTCAGATCCTCGACTTGCCCGTATCGCTCGCCATCACTCGTATGACATGGCCACACGGGATTTCTTTAACCACACCAATCCCGATGGTGAGACGTTCACGGACCGCGTTCGGGCAAGCAGTTATGCCTGCGGTGGGGGTGGCGAAAACCTCAGAGGAGTCTTCTGGAACAGGAGCTATACGCAAACGGAAGAGGAGCTTGCAGAGGTCATCCTTCGTGGATTCATTCGATCCCCGGAACACAACACGGGGATGCTCCTTCCGAGTCACGACACCATCGGCGTCGGGATATACATCGTTCAGGACGGGCGAACGTACGCTACAGTGAATTTCTGCGACGCTAACCCGGGGGAGGAAAACGAATCATGACCGGTCTCGAACACGGGCCCACGCGCAGACGGTTCCTCGCGGCCGCAGGTACCGCGACACTCGCCGGAACATCCGGGTGCCTCCGCTGGCTGCGCGGCGACGCCGACGGCGACGAGCCCCGCAGCGGCTGGCACACCGAGGAGTTCACTACCGCCGAGGCGACGAAGACGTTCAGCTACCGTGAAGGGACTCGTACCCCATACGCCGGCGTGAAGCAGATCTATGCGGGCGGCGGCACGCTCGTCGCCGTCTACTTCGATTACGCCCACGAGCCGTCGATCCGGTGGTGGCGTGAGGAGTTCCCAAAGCTGTCGGACCTCCTCGCCGAGGGCAGGTTCCGACCGACGCTACTGATGTTCCCGCTTCCGGTCAACGAGTGGTCGATGCTGCTGCCCAGCGCGCTGTTCGAGGTTCGCGCCCGGGGCAGCCGCGCCGACGCGTGGGCGTTCCACGAGGCGCTCGTCGAGGCGGCGCCGGAGTACTCGTTAGACCTGCTTCGGGAGCTCGCCGGAGACGTGGGCGTCGACGGCGACGCGGTGGTCGAGGCCGCACGGACGCGACGGCGGCGGAATCAGACGCTCTCCGACCGACAACTGGGCCGCGACAGCGGCGTCGAGACGCTCCCGGCGTTCCGGTGGGGAACCGACCCGATCGAGGGGTCCACGGCCGCCGATATCCGGGAGTTCGTCGAATCTCGACGATAACAGGGGGAGTCTGGCGGCCGGGTGCGTGCGATCCGTCCTCCGGCTTCGTTCCCGCTACTCCTCGTTCCCGGGGCTGCTCGGGTGGTAGTCGGTGTCGTACTCGCCGGGGCGGTCGTCCAGCCTGTCGGGGTTGATCCGTCCCCCGAGCAGCATGAAGTCGAGCACCGTACAGTACAGCATCGCCTCGACCACGGGGACCGCACGCGGCGGCAGCACCGGGTCGTGGCGGCCGACGACCTGCACCTGCTTCTCCTCGCCCGTCTCCCAGTCCACGGTCGTCTGCTCTTTCGGGATCGATGTGGGCGCGTGCCAGGTCACCTCGCCATATATCGGCTCGCCGGTCGTGATCCCGCCCTGGAGGCCGCCGTGATCGTTGCCGACGGGGACGGGGTCGCCCTCCTCGCTGACCGTTTCGGGGTGGTCGCCCTCGTCGAATTCCCAGTTCTCGTTGCGGTCGTGTCCCGTGACCTCGCGGGCGTCGCGGCCGAGCCCGAACTCGAAGGCCGTCGTCGCGGGGATCGACATCATCGCCTGGCCGAGGCGGGCGGGGAAGGCGTCGAACCGCGGCGCGCCGAGTCCGCGCGGGACGCCGCGCGCCTCGAACTCGATGGCGCCGCCGATGGAGTCGCCGGCCTCCTGGTACTCGTCGATCAGTTCCCGCATCTCCGCGGCCGTTTCCGTGTGGGCGCACCTGACCTCGTTCTCCTCGCTGTGCTCCAGCATCTCCTCGAAAGTGACCTCCGGCGCGACGATGTCGCCGATCTGGTTGACGTGCGCTTTGATCTGTACGTCGTAGTCGCTCTGGTCGAGTACTGCCTTCGCGACGGCGCCGCCGGCGACCCAGTTCACTGTCTCCCGGGCCGAGGAACGGCCGCCGCCGCCCCAGTTTCGCGTGCCGAACTTCGCCGAGTACGTGTAGTCGCCGTGGCTGGGACGTGGCGCGGTGACGAAGGGTTCGTACTTGCCTGACCGGGCGTCTTTGTTCTGGATGACCATCCCGATCGGGGTGCCGGTGGTGTAGCCGTCCTGGATCCCGGAGTTGATCCGCACCTCGTCCGGCTCGCCGCGGCTGGTCGTGATCATCGACTGGCCGGGCTTGCGCCGGTCGAGCTCGCGTTGAATGCGCTCCTCGTCCAACTCGACGCCCGCGGGCACCCCCGAGACCGTACAGCCCATGGCCTCGCCGTGGCTCTCGCCGTAGGTTGTCAGCCGGAACAGCCGGCCGAACTCGTTGCCGTTCATGCTCGTGTTCGGGGGGTCGGCGGTATAAAATGCGGCGAACGTCCGAAGAACCGCCGGGGCGGAGGCGGCGGACGGGATCGGTCGGACGGCCCCCGTCAGCGCTCGTGAAGCCGCATTCGGACCGGTCCGGTCGGGCGCGTGGTGATACTCGCCTCCAGGTTCGATTCGAGGTCGACCGGATCGACGACCTCGAAGGCGTACCGCCGCAGCAGCGTCGCGAGGATCAGCTTCGCCTCCAACAGGGCGAACCGATCGCCGACGCACCGGCGCGGGCCCGAGGAGAACGGGAAGTAGGCCAACGGGTGCAGGTCGGCCTCCATCTCGTCGGTCCAGCGGTCGGGGCGAAACTCCAGCGGGTCGTCGTAGTGGGCGGGGTCGCGGTGGACGACCCACTGGCTGATCGCGATGGGAGTTCCCTCCGGCACGCGGTAGCCGCCGAGTTCGACGTCCTCGGTCGGCTCGCGGAGGATGCCGTGAACCGGCGGGAGCAGCCGCATCGACTCGGTGACGACCCGATCGAGGTACTCCAGATCCCGCACGGTGTCGAACCCGGCGGGGTCGTCGCCGAGTTCGGCCTCCAGTTCGTCGAGCAGTCGTCGCTCGATGTCGGGGTGGCGCGCGAGCAGGTGGAGGGTGAACGTCAGCGACAGCGCCGTCGTCTCGTGACCCGCCAGCAGCAGCGTCTTCACCTCGTCGCGCACCTGCTCGGCGGCCATCCGCTCGCCGTCGTCGTCCTCGGCCGTCAGGAGCGCCGAGACCACGTCGGCGTCGGGTTCGATCTCGCCCTCCCGCAGCGCGCGGCGCTTCTCGTCGACCAGCTCGTCGACGATGCGGTCGAGCGAGGCGACCGCCTCGCGGAGCCTCTCACGCCCGAGCGTCGGCACCGACGGGGGAAGGAGATCGAGCAGGCTCCCGCCCGCGGACTGCTCCATCACGGTGTCGAGCGCGCCGCCGATCGCGGGCGTTCGATCGCGGATGTCGACGCCCATCAGCGCGCGGGCGACGATGTCGAGCGTCAGCCCCATCATGTCGCGGTGCACGTCGCGGACCTCGCCGTCGTCCCAGCGGGCGCTCGTCCGGTCGGTCGTCTCGACCATCATGTCGGCGTAGCCCGCGATGCGGTCGGGGGTGAACGCCGGCTGGATGAGGTGCCGCTGTCGGCGCCAGAAGTCGCCCTCGCTGTTGAGCAGCCCGTTGCCGAGCACTGGTCGGAGCTGTTGTTGGAACAGGTCGCCCTTCACGTACGTCTCGTTCTCGGCCACGAGCACCGTCCGGATCGGGTCCGGGTCGGTCAGCAGGATCACGTCCTGTCCGAGGATCTCATAGCGCGCGACGCCGCCGTACTCGGCGGCGACGCGGTCGCGGAAGGCGAAGAAGTCGCGGCGGTTCTCGAGAAACGAGCCCAGGACGGGGAGGCCGTCCGGGCCGGGGACGGCGTCGGGCGGGCGCGGCGGGGAATCCGTGTCGCTCATGCGACCCGATCCGTGTCGAGGGGGCAAAGCGGTTGGTGAACGCCGGGTCGGTTCAGTTCGGTTGTCGCCGGTCCGGACGGCGTCCGACCCCTCGTGGGATCAGAACGCTGCCTCCAGCACCGCCCGCGCGTCCGCCTCCGTGAGATCGTATCCGTCTGGCGCGTACGACAACAGCGAGTCGCCGGCGGTCACGCGCGCGGCCTCGTCGAGCCCGTCGGCGTCGACGCCGTCGATCGCCGACAGCGACGCGGGCAGGCCGAGCCCGTCGCGGATCCGTTCGACCTCGGCGATCGCTTCCTCGACCGCAGGGTCTTCGACGCCGCCGTCGCCGCCGTCGCCATCCACCTCGAAGGCCGCCGCCAGCAGCGAGAGGTCGACGCCGGCGTCGGCCATCGCCCGCAGCGCGTGGGGGGCGACCGCCGCGTGCGCGAGCCCCTGCTGGATCCCGAAGGCGTCGCGCAGGCCGTGGCCGAACGCGTGGATCACGTTGATAGTCATGTCGCCCGGGCGCGAGATGCCGTACTGCGCGAGAACGACCCCGGCGACCGCGCGGTCCATCGCCGCCGGGTCGTCGGTCATTTCCGGCAGCCCGTCGGCGAGCAGCCGGACCGCCCGCGTCGCGGTCGCGTCCGTGACGGCGGTCCGGGTACCGGCGTACAGCGACTCGATCGCCTTGTCGAAGCCGTTCATCGCGGACCCCGCGAGCACGCCCTCGGGCGTCGTCTCGAAGAGGTCGGGGTCGTAGAACAGCGCCTCCGGCATCAGGTCGCGGCCGCCGACGCCCGTGGAGACGACCCGAGTGCCGTCCGCCCCGTCCTCGCCGTCGTCGACCTCGGCGGCGATGCCGGCGATGACCGAGAGGTCCGCCCCCGCGAGCGTCGTCGGCACCGGGAACAGCGGCGTCAGGGAGGCGGGGTCCTCGGGCGTCGCGATGCCGCCGGTCTCGGCCACCTCCGCGCGGGCGTCCGCCAGCGACAGGTCGCGGGCGCGAAGCACCGACGCGACAGTCGCCACGTCGAGGCTGGAGCCGCCGCCGACCGGGACGAATGCGTCGGCGCCCAGGTCGTCCGCGCGTTCCGCGGCGCGGGCCGCCTCCCGCAGGCGCTTCTCCGTGGTCGTTCCGGCGAACACCTCCGCGAGGCGGTCGCCGAGGCCGTCGCCGACGGCGTCCATCAGCTCAGCGTTGGCGGCGACGTTGGAGCCGCAGACGACGAGCGCGGTGTCGCGGTCGCGCTCGTCGAGCGCGTCGCCGATGTCGGCGATACGGCCGCGACCGTAGTGGATCGTGCCGGGGTCGTAGTCGAACGCGAACGGCGGCGTGTCGAGGTCGGTCATGGCCGGATCGTCTCTCTCCCGGGCGAAAACGGCACCGACGGCGGAAGGGGGACCGGCCGCTCAGTGGAGCCGCTGTCGGCCGCCGAGGCGCCACCGGAGTTGCCTCACCGCGATCCGAGTCATCGCGCTCGGTCCCGTCGGGAGATTGTCGAGCTGCTCGACGATCCCGAGCGCGTCCGCGAGCACCCAGGTCTCGGCGATTCGGCCGCCTTCGACCCGGTAGATGCCGAACTGCGGCACCTCGAAGCGCCGCCCCGTCGGGGCGATCTCGCGACCCTCCATCCGCATCGGCCCGACGTTGTGCCCGCTCGCGGTGGCGTACGCGGCGATGCGGTCGCCCGATCGAACGGACTGCTCGACCGTGACGGTCACGTCAGCGAAGCTCCCCTCGTTGCCCTCGGTCAGTTCGACGATCGCGGCCCGACCCTCCGTATCGAGCGGCCACCGCGGCCGGTGGAGCACGCAGTCGTCCGTCACGAGGTCACTCATCCGGTCGGCGTCGCCGGCGACGAACGCCGTCAGGAACGCCTCGACGACCGCCTCGTCGGGCTCAGCCACGGTTCCGCCGACGTCCTCGGTTGCCATGAGTAGATCACCGATCTGTGAAGTATGTTGTGTAGTAGCAAAGCTGTTCGGATCGAGAGCCTCGCGGCGTCGACGGACTCGCCGCTCCTCGGATCCGGCGAGTCAGACGAGGCCGGCGGAGCGACGCGTCGTCGCCCCGCGGGAGACGGAACCGGCCTATTCCACCGACACGTCCGCGCCCAGTTCCCCCATCGTCGCGAAGAAGCCGGGGAACGACACGTCGACGTGTTCGGCGCCGGTGACCGTCGTCTCCCCGTCGGCGACGAGGCCGGCGACGGTCAGCGCCATCACGAGCCGGTGGTCGCCGCGGCCGTGGACCGTCGCGCCGACGAGGTCGGAGTCGCCGCCGTGGACCGTCAGCGAGTCCTGCGTCTCGGTCACCTCGGCGCCCATCGCCTCCAGCGACTCGGCCATGGCGGCGACGCGGTCGGTCTCCTTGTAGCGGACGTGCTCGGCGTTCACGATCCGCGTCTCGCCGTCGGCGACGGCACCGAGCACGGCGATGGTGGGGAGGAGATCCGGCGTGTCGCCCACGTCGACCTCGACCCCGGAGAGGTCGCCGCCGCGGACGGTGATCTCGCCGGCGCCCTCGTCCCAGTCGATGTCGGCGCCCATGCGGTCGAGCACGCCGACGATCGCTGAGTCGCCCTGCGCGCTCGGGCGGGCGCCCTCGACGACGACCGACTCGGCCTCGGCGACGGCGACCGCGCCGGCGGCGAGCAGGTACGACATCGACGAGAAGTCGCCCGGGACCGCGTACTCGTCGGCCTCGTAGGTCTGCCCGCCGGGCACGCGAAAGCCCGTCTCCGTGCGCTCGGTGTAGACGCCGAAGTCGGCGAGCACTTCGCGGGTGATCTCGACGTACGGCGCGGACTTGAGTTCGGTTTCGAGATCCACCTCGATCCCCTCGTCGGTGACGGCGCCGGCCATCAGGAGCGCGGTGACGAACTGTGAGGACACGTCGCCGGGGATGGCGACCGTCCCGCCGGCCATCGCGTCGCCGACGACCAGCGGCGCCTGCCCGTTGCGTCGGGTCGACTCGGCCCGGCCGCCCAGGCCCGCGACGGCGTCGAGGAGCGGCCCCTGCGGGCGCGAGCGCAGCGATTCGTCTCCGGTGAGCACGGCGAGGCCGTCGGTCAGTCCGGCGGCCGCGGTGACCAGTCGCATCGTCGTCCCCGAGTTGGCACAGTCGATCACGTCGTCGGGGGTGTTCGGTCGCCCCGCGAAGCCTTCGACCTCGACGGCGCTCGCGCCGCCGTCGTCGTCGCCCTCCGTGTCGCTCCCACCGACCCACGCGACCTCGCCGCCGAACGCCTCGACGGCCCGTCCGGTCGCCCGCGGGTCCGCGGAGTCGAGCGGGTCCGTGACGGTCGTCCCCGCGCCGTAGCCGGCGGCGAGGATCGCGCGGTGCGTGTAGCTCTTCGACGGCGGGGCGCGCGCGCGGCCGGCGACCCGCGAGGGGGAGACGTGTGCGTCCATGTGGCGCAGGTGCGCCCGGCCGGGCAAGTGTGTACCGACCGCGACAGCGGTTGCGGATTCGGCGACAGTCCTGTTCGTCACTTATCGTCCCCGAGAGGCCCTGTTGACGGGGTACACGGCCACACGTGACACACCGAAATAGTTGGGAAGAAATAATACAACACATGTAGTACATGATTGCTCATGGACGAATCGCACGCGGAGTGCCTCCTCGACGAGCTCCTCGACCGCGGGATGATCCCCGGGGATCGGATCGACGGCGTGGAGCGACTCCGGGACGCGGGGGAGGTCTGGCGGGCGCTCGAGTACGCGATGAACGGCGAGATCAGCGAACGGTGGCCGGCGGAAGCAGAGCGCACCTGACGGTTGGGCGCGACGCGGCGCGCTCGCGCGGGTTCGCGGCCGAATTCCCGGGACGAAAACGACTATCCCGCCGGTCGCCACATCCACCAGTATGACACGTAGCCTCGTCGCCCTCGACGACCTGCTCGCGGCGACGGACGCCGACGCGTACTGTATCGACGCCGGAAGCGACGACTCGAACCAGCTGTACCTCTCGGGGTTCGACGCCCCCGACCCCTTTTTCACCGCCTACACCGGCGACGAGCTCGCCGTGCTCGTCTCCGGGCTCGAATACGGGAGGGCGAAGAAGGAATCCCACGCCGACACCGTCGGGCGGCTGTCGACGTACGACTACGCCGAGCGGGCCGCCGAGGAAGGACAGGCCGCGGCGCAGGCTGGCGTGTACGCCGACTTCCTGGCGGACCTGGAAGTCGAGTCGACGCTCGTCCCCGAGCGCTTCCCGGTCGGCGTCGCCGACGCCCTCCGCGAGGCGGGGATCGCCGTCGACGTGGACCGCGACGACGTGATCGAGACGGTCCGCGCGACGAAGACCGAGGAGGAACTGGACGCCGTCCGACGGGCGACCGACGCCAACGAGACCGCCATGGCGGCCGCCGAGGAGCTGATCGCCGCGGCCGACGTGGCCGACGACGGCACGCTCGTCATCGAGGAGAGAGAGGGCGGCGAGGACGGCGGGAAAACCTCGCTCACCAGCGAGCGCGTCAAGGAGGAGATCGAGGTCACCCTCCTCCGGCACGGCTGCGCGCTCGACGAGACGATCGTTTCCTGCGGCGCCGACGCCGCCGACCCCCACGACCGCGGGTCGGGCCCGCTCGAAGCCGGCGAGAGCATCATCGTCGACATCTTCCCGCGCGAGAAGGCGAGCAAGTACCACTCTGACATGACCCGCACGTTCGCGAAGGGGGAGGCGAGCGACACGATCGCCGAGTGGTTCGCGTTGACCGAGAAGGCGCTGGAGGCGGCGCTGGACGCTGTCGAACCGGGCGCCACGGGCGCCGAGGTGCACGCGGCCGCCTGCGACGTGTACGAGGATACCGGCCACCCGACGCTGCGCTCGGACCCGGACACCGAGACGGGATTCATTCACTCGACGGGCCACGGCGTCGGCCTCGACGTACACGAGCGGCCGGGACTCAACCCCCGCGGGGAGGAACTGGAGCCGGGACACGTGATCACCGTCGAGCCCGGCCTGTACGACCCCGACGTGGGCGGCGTCCGCATCGAGGACATCGTGATCGTCACCGAGGACGGCTACGAGAACCTCACCGGCGACTACCCCGTGGAGCTGGTGGTGGAGTGACGTGACGAGCGATCCCGACGCGCCGACCGCCGGCGACGCTGCCGGCGTCGACGCGGACGCAGACGAACTGACCGACGCCGTCGTCGCCGTCTGTCAGCAGGCCCCCGACGGCGTCCGTACCTACACCATCGAGATCGACGCCAGCGACGTCGACGGCGCCGAGATCGTCGAGGTCGCGCCCGGACTGCTGGAGGCGCATTTCGAGGTCGTCGAGGGCGGTGTCGGTGCCGACAGCGTCACCGTCCGCGCGGTCGACTTCCGCGGGGAAGCGCGCACGGTCGACTCGGAGACGCTGGTCGGCGTGCGGTTCGCCGATCCGGTGTCGCTGTCGGAGGTGCGGATGCGCCTCCGTTCCGCCGAGGATCACGGCGGCGACACACTCCCGTCGGAGTGGTTCCGGATCGCGGCGGTGGAGTAGCTCCAGAACGCGGCCGTGGAGGAGCACCGGAGCGCGGCCGTGGAGTAGCTCCGGGCCCCCACAGTCGGGGTGGCGACACCGTCGCCCCGACCGATACCCTTTCGGTCGCCACACGGATACCGAACGGCATGAAGCTGCTCGTCGTCGGCGCCGGGGAGATGGGCCGGTGGGCCGCGCGGACCCTCCGCCCGGTCAGCGAGCGCGTCGCGCTCGCGGACACGAACCCCCAGACCGCGATGGACGCCGCCGAGGACGTCGTCGACGGCCGCGTCGTCCCGGTCGACACCGACGAGTCGTTCGACTGCGTCGTGCTCGCGGTGCCGATCCCCGTCGTCGCCGACGCGGTCGCGAAGTACGCCGACAACGCCGCGGGCGGGGCACTCGTCGACGTGTCGGGCGTGATGGCCGAGCCGCTCTCGGCGATGGCCGACCACGCCGCCGGCGAGTACGCCAGTTTCCATCCGCTGTTCGCGCCGCCGCGCGGCCCCGGCCGGATCGCGTACGTCCCCGGTCGCTCCGGCCGAACCGTCGATCGGGTCCGCGAGCGGTTCGCGGCCGTCTGCAACGAGGTGTTCGAGACGACCGCGGCCGAGCACGACGACGCGATGGCGAAGGTCCAGACGGGCGCCCACACCGCCGTCCTCGCGTACGCCCTGGCCGCCGGCGACGTGGACGAGCGCTTCCACACGCCCGTCTCCGAGCCGCTCGCCGAGATCGCACGCACCGTCACCGAGGGCGAGCCACGCGTGTACGCCGACATCCGCGAGACGTTCGACGGCGACGACGCGGTCGCGGAGGCGGCGCGGGCCGTGGCGGCCGCCGACCGCGACGAGTTCGCGGCGCTGTTCGAGCGCGCCGGCGACGCCGTGAACACCGAGTCGCGAGTGGACGGCGACGACGGCGACGATGCCGGCACCGAAGCCGGAAACGACGAGCGGACCGACGGCCCCGCGTCGCGCGTCGACGAGTGAGGCCGTCGAGACAGAACCGTTACCCACGCCGACCGAGTAGCCGCCGGTAATGACTCACTCGCCGCAGGCTGTCCCGTGTCCGCGGCCACGACCTCAGGCGGCCGCGGGGTGGTCGCCGTGAGCGTCGACCGCGAGGCGCTGCGCGACACCGCGAAGTACCTCCGCAACGCCCGGCCCGTCGACCCCGAGGAGGTGTACGAGTACCTCCCCGACCGACCGCACCCGGCGGTCGTGCGCACCGCCCTCCGCGAGGAGGCGTTCGATCTGGGCCTCTACGAGCGCGAGGACGGCACCTTCGTCCCCGCGAACGACGACCCCGTCGACCCGCCTGGCTGGTCGCCCGAGGCGTTCCCCGACGAGCACGCCGAGGCGATCGAGGACCTGCTGTTCGAGCGCTACGGCCTCGACTGGCACGAGGGCGACTCCGGCGACGCGCTCCGGGAGACGATCGACCGGCTGAAGGAGGACTACTACCGCGGGCGCCCCGTCGAGTACGACGCCGACGCCGCGCTCGCGTACGCGGTCTACCACCAGCCGGACTTCTACGCCGCCGTCGGCTACGTGCTCGACCGGCTCGCGGACCGCGGACTGCTTCCCCGGACCCTCCGCGTGCTCGACGTGGGCGCGGGAACCGGCGGCCCCGCCCTCGGGCTGTTCGACTACCTCCCCGACGACGCACTGGTCGACTACCACGCGATCGAGCCGAGCGCGAACGCCGACGTGCTGGAGGAGGTGCTCGCTGACACCCGGCCGAACGTCCACACGACGGTCCACCGCGAGAGTGCCGAGGCGTTCGACCCGAACGTTGTCGGCGAGATGGACCTCGTCCTCTTCGGCAACGTCCTCTCGGAACTCGACGACCCGGCGGCGGTCGCCTCGCGCTATCTCGACGCGCTCGCCGCCGACGGCTCCTGTGTCATGCTGGCGCCGGCGGACCTGAACACCTCGACGGAACTGCGACGCGTCGAGCGCGCCCTGACGCCGCCCGAGGGCGACGTGAGCGTGTACGCGCCCGACCTGCGGCTATGGCCCGGCGACGCCCCCGAGGATCGCGGGTGGTCCTTCGAGGAGCGCCCGGATCTCGCGACCCCCGGCTTCCAGCGGACGCTCGACGACGCCGCGGCGCGCGCGTACGACGAGGAGCCCGGAACCTACGTCAACACCGACGTGAAGTTCTCGTGGGCGATCCTCCGGCCCGACGGCGAGCGCCGCCATCCGGTCGTCGCCAGCGCCGAGCGCTACCACCGCCTGGCCGACTCCGAGGAGCACGTCACCGACCGGGTGAACCTCCTCGCGGTGAAGCTCTCGGGCGACCTCACCGACGACGCGGACGCGAACCCGCTGTTCAAGGTCGGCGACGGCAGCGAGCGGCTGGAGCACTACCTCGTGCTCACGGGCGAGTCGTCGCTCAACCGCGACCTGCGCGAGGCGCCGTACGGCGCGATCCTCTCGGTCGAGAACGTCCTGATCCTCTGGAACGACGACGAGGGCGCGTACAACCTCGTGTGCGGCAAGGAGACGGTCGTGGACATCGTCGCGGCCTGAGCAAGCCGAACCCGTACGGGCGTCCCGGCGGCTCAGGCAGGGCCGTAGCGTGCCACGCCGGCGCGGGCAACCGCGACGGCGACCCCGCCGGCGACGACGACGGCGACGATCGCGAGATACGACGCGGGGTCGGCGCTGCCGACGGCCAGCTTCGCGGCGACGTTCGCGGGGTTGACCGGCGACAGTGCCGCCGCGCCGAACAGCCCGAGCACGCCCAGCGAGTACACCGTCTGCGCGGCCCGTCGATCGGGCGCCGTGAGCGCGAGCGCCGCGCCCAGCGCCGTCACCAGGGCGGCCAGCCCCGCGGTGAGCGCGAGCAGTCCGACCACCCCGGCGACGGTGCCGATCGCGGTCGGCGACGGCGCGATGGCGGTCCCGTTGGCCGACAGCAGCGCGAGCCACAGCGCCGCCTGCATCGGGGCGAGGCCGGCGGCCGCCAGCAGCTTCCCCTCGACGATGTCGGTCATCGTGACGGGGGCGACCCGGAGCAGTTCCAGCGTCCCGCGCTCCAGTTCCTCGGTGAGCGAGTCGACCGTCACCGAGCCGGCGATGAACACCGGGAGGAACAGTAGCAGAGGAACGAGCACCGTGTAGGTGAACCCGAAGTACGGCGACGAGCCCGCCCGCGGCGGCAGGTCGAGGACCGCCGCCGAAAGCGACGCCGAGCGCTGGTCGCGCTCCAGACGTTCGAACGCCCGCAGCGCCTCGCGGGCGCGCACGACGACCAGCGTCGTTCCGACGTTCCCGTCGGGCACGAGCACCCGGACCTCCAGGGTGCCCCGTTCGGTCGCGGTCGACAGCAACGCGGCGTCGGCCCGACCCTCGGCGAACGCGTCGGCTGCGGCCTGCCGGGTCGGGTACCGCTCGGCCTCCATCCCGTCGGTCTCCCCGACTGCGCGCAGCAGGTCGCCCGCGTCGTCGCCGGCGACGGCCGTGTCGACCGAGTAGTTCGCCGCGGCGCCGGGGTCGTACAGCGAGACGAGCCCGACGACGAGGAACGACGAGAACGCCGCGACGAACAGCTGGATGAGCAGCGCGAGCACGATGGTCTTCTCCGACCGTAGCGACGCCAGCTCCCGCCTCGCGATCGTCCAGCGGGGATCGCGTCCGGCGCGGTCGCCCGCGGCGACGGTGCCCGGGATCGGGTTCGGGGTGTCCTCCGCCGATGCGTCGGCGGGGACGCCGTCGGCGACCGGGACGCTCTCCTCGCCGTCCCTCTCGCGATCGCTAGCCAAGGACGCTCACCACCGTGAGGTCGTAGGCGAAGTGGATCGCCATCGCGACCAGGAGCGTGGCCGTCCACGCGCGCCAGCCGCGCGTCGCGCCGACGGCGCCGACGGCCGCCGTGACGACGTGCAGGAGGAGCGGGAGCGCCAACAGCGCGAGGCCGAGCGCCGGACCGAACTCCGCGCCGACGCCGGCGGTGCCGAACGCGGCCTGCCCGAGCGGGAGCGAGCCGAGCCCGACGACCTGAACGATCGCCGTCGCCTTCTCGGCGAGGAAGAAGCCGGCGCCCGACAGCGCGCCCAGCTTCAGCGCCGTGGGGAGGTCGCGCTCGAAGCGCGACTGGTGGAACCCCGCGAAGATCGCGACGCCCTTCGCGATCTCCTCGACGACCGCGACGATCACGAGCAGCCCGACGACCGCGGCCGCCTGCGGCAGCGCGAACAGCAGCGCGACCCCGAGCAGCTCGGCGACGAACACGAACGGGATCGACAGCGCCGACAGCAGCGCCACGTCGCGGGGGCGGTGCAGCCGCACCGCGAGCGCGTCGAGGAACTTCAACGGCACCGACCGCTGAGTGAACATGTCCTCCTCGCGGTAGACGCCGACGCCCATGGCGAACAGCGTCGCCGCCGTGAGGTAGAACGGCCCCGTCGAGAACAGGTACTCCCCGAGCACGACCGCCTCCCCCTGGAGGTCGCGGACGACGATCGTCAGCGGCGAGATGAGCGCGATCGGCGTCACCGTCGCGAAGATCGCGGGGACGAACGCGTACGTCGTCAGCGTCACGGAGACGGTGACGGTGACGAAGGTGAGCTCCTTGAACGAGCGCGCGAACATCGCGCCGACGAACGTCGACGCGAGGAACACGAGCGCGATGGGGAACACCGCCGCCACCGAGAGCGGGCCGCCGCCGACCCCCGCGGCGATGAGCGCCGTCGCGAGGAGCGCGACCGCGGCGTACGGCAGGGTCTTCCCGGCGACGATGTCGCCCGGCGACAGCGGCGCGACGAGCAGCAGCTCCCCCCGGCGGTTGATCCGCTCGTTGAGGACCGTGGAGCCGTACGCCTGGATCACGAAGTTCATCGGCACGAGGAAGGCGAACGCGAGCACGAGCGAGGAGAACGGGAACGGCGGGGAGATCTCCGCCGGCGACCCGGTCGGCTGGCCGCCGAACAGCGGCCCCGCGACGCCGCCGAAGTCGGGGACACCGAGCCCGTCCCCGGATCCGTCGCCCGCGGCGGGTCCGGAGCCGCCGGATCCGTCGCCGGCGCCGCCGGGTCCGGCGCCTCCGGCGTCAGCTTCGCCGTCGCCCCCGTCGCCTCCCGCGCCGGCAGCCCCGTCGCTGGCGCCGACGCGCTCGCTCGCGCGTTCGACGTAGCTGAGGGTGACGCCGACCGGGAAGGCGGCCGACTGGTTCTCCTCCGCCAACAGGAGCTGTGTGTTGTGCCGCTCGACGGCCGACCGGAACGCGCCGAGGGCGGCCTGTCCCTTCCGGGTGTCGGCCACCGAGACGGTCGCCTCGCGGTCGGTCGGGTCGCGGTCGTCGACGTACACGTCCGCGCCCGGCGCGCCGACGGGCACCGCCTCCAGCGGCGTGGAGTCGCTCACGGGGTCGTGGTACGGGCTGTCCGGACTGACCGCGACCGCGTAGATGTCGTCGTCGAGGGCGACGCCGCCGGCGAACAACCCGCCCGCGGCGACGCCCACCGTCAACAGGAGCGCGACGGCGCCGAGGGCGGCGGTCTTCCGGTCGACGGTGCCGGTCGTCCGCGACACCTCCCAGCGCGCGACGCGGCCCGTCTTTCGGGCGTGCCGGCGGGCGGCGGCGAGGAGCGCGCGAACGACCGCGCCGGGGCGACTCACTCCCCGACCTCCCCGGGGTCGGTGCGGCGGCTTCCGGGCATCGGCTGGCCGGCCACGTCGAGGAAGATCTCCTCCAGCGTCGACTCCCGCGTACGAATGTCGACGACCTCGCCGCCGGCGTCGGCCGCCGCCCCGCGGATCGCCTCGACGGCGTCCATCGAGTCGACGGTCGACACGTGGCGGTCGCCGTCGGGCTCGCTCCCCTCGACGGGGACTGTCGTGAACACGCGGTAGGTCGTCTCCCCGTGCTCGGCGCGGATCTCCTCGACGGTGCCGCGCGCGACGATCTCGCCCTCGTTCATGATCACGACGCGGTCACAGACCGACTCGACGTGATAGAGGTTGTGCGCCGAGAACAGCACGGTCTTGCCCGCGTCGGCGAGGTCGCGGACGTACTCCAGCACGTAGTTGGTCGTGAGTGGATCGAGCCCGGAGGCCGGCTCGTCGTAGATCAACACGTCGGGGTCGTTGACCAGCGACCGGGCGATCGCGACCTTCCGTTTCATCCCCTTCGAGACGTCCCCCAGCCGACGGTCGCGGTGCTCCAGCTCGAGATCGTCGAGCGCCGTCTCGATCCGTTGGTTCGCGGTCTCGCGCGGCACGTCGTACAGGTCCGCGAAAAAGCGGAGGTAGCTCCGCGCGGTCATGTCCTCGTACAGCGGCGACTCCTCCGGGAGGAATCCCAGGGCGGTGCGCGTCTCCGGGTCGCCCGCGGGCTCGCCGGCGACGCGGACGGTGCCGGCGGTCGGCTCGATCAGCCCCGCGAGCGTCTTGAGCGTCGTCGTCTTGCCCGCGCCGTTCGGGCCGACGACGCCGAATATCTCCCCAGGCTCCACGTCGAAGGTACTCCCGTGCACGGCGACGAAGTCGCCGTACACCTTCCGCAGGCCGTCGACGGTTATCACACCGTCCGATTCGCCCCCGCCGATAAGAGGCCGTCGCCGCGCCTATCGGCCGTGAGAACGCCGCCCCGGCCGAGTCACCCGGGCAGTCGACTCGCTTCGACTGCCGACTCATCACTTCCGCAGCCGGCTCACTCCCGCGGACGGTACTCCACGCAGCCGAACGTCGTGTACTGCTCGGGAATCCCGACCGTCTCGGAGCCGTCGGACGGAGCGTCGACGCCGTACGGGAGGTCGGCCGATTCCGGCGTCTCCGGGCGTTCGTCGGGCGACCACGCGTCCGCGTCGGTCGCGACCGCCGCCGCGTACGAATCGAAGGTGACCTGCTGGGGCATACTACATCGTTCGGGCTCATCCACAATATGTCTTTCCGTCGATTACTCTATACTGAGTAAAGATTTATTCGGGGTGGTAACCCGGGTCACGGACCGAGCGGTCGCTGTTCGGTCGTGGGAACGAGTGCCGACGCGGTGGCCGGGCTTGGCGGCCGCTCTAGTGGTGGGATTCTCCGAGGGGCCTATCGATCGCAGTGAGAAGTCAGTCGTCGTCGCGGTCGCCGCCGTCCGCTCGCGGTTCGGGTTTCTCGCCGCCTCGTTCCCAGACGGGGTCCGCGGAGGCGCCGTGCGGTGCGGTGTGGCTGATGTCGCCCATCGTTCGCTCTGTCATCGTGCCTCCGAAAAACACCTCCCGGTATTTCAGCGTTGCATGGAACTACCTTAGACACACAGTACCATATTAGGACCATAATACCATACCGGGTCGCGAGTCGACGCGCGATCAGAACCCCGACGGGCGCACGGCTCGGAGCCCCTCCTTCGTTCAATTTCGGTCGCCGTGCGCGTGAAGCTCGACAGTCACCGGTCGGTCGCGAACCGACGCCGGTGCTCGGTCCGACGAGCCAGACATATGTACGCGGACGCGGACCACGTGCGTATGAACCGGACGGCGGTCGATCTGTTGGCCGACAACGCCGGGCACGCCCGCGCGTTCGCCGGTCGCTTCGACGAGGTACAGGACGGACAACAGCCCGAGGCCGTGACGGTCTGTTGCTCGGACTCGCGGGTGCTTCAGGACCACGTCTTCGGCAACGACACGCCCGGACGGCTGTTCACCTGCGGCAACATCGGCAACCGGGTCGTCCAGCGCACCGACGCCGGCGAGGCCGTCTCCGGCGACGTGTTGTACCCGCTAGCACACGCCGGGACGCGGACCGCGGTCGTGGTCGGCCACACCGGCTGCGGCGCCGTGACGGCGATGTACGGCGCGCTCACGGGCGACTTCGACGCCGACGACGAGCCGGCGGGGATCCGCCACTGCGTCGACCTGCTCGCCCCGCATCTCGAACCCGGCGTCGACCGGCTCCCCGATGGCCTCGACGACGCCGAGGCCGTGAACCGGCTCGTCGAGTACAACGTCGACCGGCAGGTCGACCACCTGCTCGGGAGCGACGACGTGCCCGAGGAAACGGACGTTATCGGAGTCGTCTACGACTTCCAGGACGTCTACGGCGGCGAGCGCGGCGAGATCCACGTGATCAACGTCGACGGCGAGCGCGACCCCGAGACGCTGCGGGCCGAACACGGAGCCGTCGCCGACCGGATCCGCCGCCTGTGGACGTACTGACCGAACCGAGTGTGACCGCGTCGCACGCGGGCGACCGATTGAACTCGGTTCGGGCGGACCCCGCCGTATGGACGACCTCTCGCCGCCCGACGACGAGACGCTGATCGCCGGTCGCGCCGACTGGATCGGCGCGGACGCGGCCGCGCGGCTCACCCGACATCCGCTCGACGGCGTCGACACCGAGTACCCTCACGCGACGGGCGCGATCGAGGGGCCCGACGACGTGACGCCGCCGCGCGAGCGTCACCCCGTCTTCTACGGCTGCTTCGACTGGCACTCGGCGGTCCACAGCCACTGGTGTCTGGTGCGGGCGCTGCGGCTGTTCCCCGACCACCCCGACCGCGAGGCGATCGCCCAGGGGATCGACGAACGGTTGACCGCCGAGCACGTCGCCGGCGAGCTCGCGTGGTTCGAGAACCGCGAGACGTTCGAGCGGCCCTACGGCTGGGCGTGGCTGCTCGCGCTCGCCGCGGAACTCGACCGGTGGGACGACCCGCGGGCGGCGCGGTGGGGCGACGCGCTCGCGCCGCTGGAGGAACGGGTCCGTGACCTCGTCGTCGAGCGGTTTCTCCCGATGGATCGACCGTTCCGCGTCGGGACGCACGGCAACTCCGCGTTCGCGCTCTCGGTGATCCTCGATTACGCCCGGTCGGTCGGCGACGACGCGCTCGAACGGAGCGTCGTCGAGACGGCGCTGGCGTTCTACCGCGACGACGCCGACGCGTCCATCGGAAACGAGCCGCTGGGGTGGGACTTCCTCTCGCCCGCGCTCGCGGAGGCCGACCTCATGCGGCGCGTCCTCGACGGCGACGCGTTCGCGACGTGGGCCGACGGCTTCCTCCCCGACGCGGACACGCTTCCCGCGCCCGTCTCCGTCGCCGACGGCGAGGACGGGGTGGCGCTCCATCTGGTCGGTCTGAACGTCTCGCGGGCGTGGGCGCTGGCGGGCGTCGCCGACGCGCTGCCCGCCGGGTCGCGGCGGACGGCGATCAGGGAGGCCGCCGTCGCGCACGCCCGCCGCGGCGTCGAGGAGGCGTTCACGGACGACTACGCGGGCTCGCACTGGCTGTCCTCGTTCGTCTGCTACCTCCTCACGCGCGAGGAGGGCGGTATCGGACCCGTCGCGTGAGGCGTTCGGGAGAAGGGCCGCAGGTTATCGGATTCCGGCTACCTGTTCTCCCGCTGCTCGACCTTGTTCAACTCGATCAACAGCCGGAAGATCGCCTTCACGAGGTTCGCGTCCACCTCGAAGCGCTCGGCGTTCTCGCCGGCGCGGTCCATCACGGCCTGCTCTTGGGTCTCGTCGGTCGTCGGCAGGTCGCGTCGCTCCTTCACATCGGCGATGGTGTCGGCGACGTACGTCCGCCGCGCGATGAGCTCGACCAACTCGCGGTCGATGTCGGCGATCTCCTCGCGCAGTTCGTCCAGGCTCATCTCCTGGAGCTCGGCCGGTACGTCGTCTGTCCGCCGCGTCTCGTCGGTCAGGTCTGAGTCCTCGTAGCTCATGGGTTCGGTGTCGTCGTGTCGCGTGTCGTTCACAGCACTCGCGCTCCGGTCTCGCGTGTCCGGATCAGCCGCGTCTCCCCGTCCCGGTCGTCCCACCGCTCGCGCACGTCCGCCAGCGCCTCGCGGTCGCCGACGGCGACGACGCTCGGCCCGGTCCCCGACAGCGAGACGCCGGCGCAGTCGGTCATCGCCTCGACCGCGGGGTCGGTCGGGAACCCCAGCGCCGCCGAGAAGGCGAGCCCGTTCACCGTCATCGCCCGCGCGCAGTCGCCGTCGAGCGCCAGCTCGGTCGCCAGCTCCGCCATCGGCGCGACGCGCTCGCACGCGGCGGTGTCCGCGTCGGCCGAGTACGCGCGCTGAGGCGGCGTCCACACGAGCGCGTGCTCGGCGAAGGGGTCGTCGCGGGCGAGGAGCTCGTCCTCGCGGTTGTCGGTGACGGTGACGCCGCCGAGCATCGACGCCGAGGCGTCGTCGAACGCGCCCGTCACGGTGACGCCGGCGTCGCGCGCGGCGCGCACGCCGACGCGGCACGCCTCCGTCTTCGTCACGTCGGCGTCTGGGTCGTTCGCGACGTCCAGCCCGAGCGCCGACAGCGTCGCCACCACGGTCGCGTTCGCGGCCGCGCTCGAACTCTTCAGCCCCGCGGCGGTCGGCACCTCGCTTTCGGTCTCGACGGCGCCGCCCTCGTCGGCGCCGTAGCGGTCGACGACGCGCTCGACGCACCGCTCGATCAGCGTCGTGTCGCCGTCGGGCGCGCCGGCGATTGCGCCGGTCACGCCCTCGGCGTCGGGGTCGAGTTCGACCGTCGCGGTCGTCTCCAGATCCAGCGCGAACGCGGCGCCGCGACCCGTCGCGAGGGCGTTGACGACGGTTCCGGCGCCCGGCGCGGCGGCGCGTCCTTCCATGAATCGACGCGCGCGTTCGTCGGGGTAAAGGATGGCGGTCGTGTCAACATCGCGGTCGCGGGTGCGAACAGGGACGTCCGGAGTCAGCCGTCGGGCGGCGTTCGGAATCGGCGACTCTCGGCTCACGTCGTATACACGACAATCCCGGAATCGTCGGCGATCGCGACCCTGACCCGCTGTCGGCGTGTCTCGAAGCGAATGCGGTTCACGAACCGCCGATCGTCGTCGAGGAATTGTGGGAGGGCTCCTCCCACGACGGCGATCGTGTTAGCGAAATCCTGTGGAACTATCGATGGTTCCCCGACGAACGCTTATGAATCCTGGTCGCCACAGTCGAATGGAGTATGGGATTGTTCAGCAGGTTGGGACGGCAGGTTGAACAGTTCAAGCGGAGCGCGAAGGAGGCGGCCGAGGAGGAAGCCGAGTACCGGTGCCGGACGTGTGACGCGCGATTCCACGCCGATCACGACCTGTGTCCCGAGTGCGGTGCCGACGCGGTCGTCTCGACTATCTCCGATGAATAGCTCAGCAACTCAATAACAGCAGGTGGTTCACAGCGCTGTCTATTTTACCGATATCGCAGGCGAACCCACCGCGGGCGAGCGCAGCGAGCAAACGGGCCGACGACGGAGCGGATGGCGGCTCCGCCGCCTGAAGTCGTTCGAAAGGCGCGAGGCGCCTTTCGTGATGCTGCCGGAACGCTCCGCGTTCCGGCCGCTGACCAGACGCCGCCGGCGTCTGGTAATGACGAGAGACGGCTTCGCCGTCTCTCGAACCACGAGGGAGGAGTGCTTTTTCACCAGCTTTTGCCGAGGGTCGGCGAAGCCGGCCGCAGTGGAAAAGGTGGGTGGGCACGGTCTAATTGATCATCGCCTCGAGATGTGTTTGAGTATCTAGCGCTGGGTTCGGTCGATCGTCGTTGTAATCGTTGCGAATGCGTTGTACCTGCCGGCGAGCGCTCTCTGGACTGCCCCGTCAACAGGACTGAAAGCGATCGGAACTCACAGCAGCAGCCATATAGACACGTTGTCGGCGATCAGCACCGCATTCTGATACGCGGCGTACGAGTAGATCATGGAGAGAGTTCCATACGCGCCGAACCGCAGGCACACTGTGGCCGCTTCGGACCCAGTCTGCCGATACAGTTCGCATCCACCCAACTCGACGACGGTGGCTGTACAAAACACGACGGTGAACCCGAACACGACGACGCCAACCACCGTTCCCATACTCTGAAACACACTCTGTGCGATCGGATTGAGTTCGGTGATTCCCGGTATGAACAGTAGCCCCACAGCTGTCGTCACCACGTCTGCGATCTTGCTGACGACGAGGAGTGTGAGACCGGATACGAGAAACGTCCTGTTGCGGCGATCGACCGATCGAAATCGTATTCGTCGATAATTTCGGGATCGCTGTGACACACACCTACACCACCTCAATTAAATGTGTAATTACAATTGAATGTTTCTATCATATTTATGATGTACTACTCTCCCCTCCGATTCGGCCAGACACCGCTACACGTACATCGTTCGAAGCATCGGAGCTGGGTCGCCGGATGCGAACAGGAGGTCTCGTCGGCGGGGCTTCATTCGGTTACACGTCGAGCCAGTCGGCGACCACGTCCTCGTTCGGGGAGAAGAAGTAGACGAGGTCGCCCTCGATGACCGCGTACACCTCCAGATCGCGGTCGTGGATCACTCGTTTGCTGGAGTCGATCGCGATGTCGACGAGGTCCTCCAGCGAGTCCGTCCGAACGTACTCCTTCTCGCGTTTGGTCGGGATCTCGCCGTTGGAGATCCACTCATCGTAGCGATCGCGGGCTACCTGCGTCTCGATGGCAGTCACATCGACCAGCGTGGGCGCCCGACGAACGAGTACGCCGGCGACGAGCAGGACCACTCCGAGGACCGCGAGGAGACCCACGAGTCTCATGTTCGGGGATCCGACCTCCCGAGTGGTGACAGTCCTGCTGTGTGTTCTACTGTCCGAGATGTCGCCATCGACCCAGTAGGCGCCGCCAGTGATCACGAGCGGCGCGCTGGTGTTGAACTCGCCCGTGTAGTCGGTGGTGTTGTACGAGACATCCAGCGTGACGAGCACCCGGAACGTCCCCACGGGCGCGGCGGACTGAACAGTAGCGACCTCAGACCTGAACTGCGAGACGTTCAGCGTCGCGTTCCGCTCGTAGTTCCCGTCCGAGACGGTCGCCCGTCCGCCCGAGAGCACGGTTGCGTTCTCGTAGAACACTTGATCTGCACGCGTTCCCCTGATGACGACCTGTAGTCGATGCTCGACGGTGACCTGCCGGTCGTCGGGAACCGAGGCCTCGACGTGGAGCGTGAGGTCCGGGCTCGCGGACGTGAAGTACACCGGCATGTTCCGGAGACGCGTCCCGCGGTCGTACAGCGTCTCGTTGCCGGTGACGACGGCGCTAGTGTCGACGCCGGCCGCCACTTGCTGTCGGTTCGTCTCCTCGGTCACCTGCTCGGTCGGCGGCGTCAGGTACACGTAGCCGGCGCCGGCGAGCGACGCCGCGCCGACAACGGCGACAACGGCTGCGATGAGCAGGCCGTTGCGGGCGAGCTGGAGCTTGAGTTGGTCTCCGACGGCCATCTATGCGTGCCCTCCTCGCGCCGGAACAGTCGGTGGCGTGGCCGGCGTCCGTCGGTCGTCGGAGGACGACACCATTCGTCGAGGCCAACTCCCTCGGACAGCATATCGTTTTTGCATCACGTCGCAGAACAGCGACGGCGGGCCGTCCGGTGCCCTGTCAGTCGGCTGGCCGACCGCTCTCGACGCCTCCCTCGACGGCCGACTCCGGGCCGGGCGCGACTACGCGCCTGACGATGTCCTCTGCGTTCCGGTCGTCGACCGCGCGGACACGGACGGTGAACTCCGCGTTCGGCCGGACGGGTCGATCGGAGAACCCGGGGACCAGCTCCGGTGCCGACTCGTATTCGTACACGTCCTCGACGTCGATCCGTTTGCGCCCGAGCGTCTCGCCGACCTCGTCGGTGATGTCGAGCTCCACACGGTCGAGGCCTGCCCCGAACGCCTCTATCTCCAGACGGCCGATCCGGAACAGATTCCGGTCGGCGTCCCAGGAGATGTCCGTACAGACGATCACGTCAGGGCGGCGGCGCCGGTCGGCGAGTATCCACTGCCACAGCCGTCCCACCAGCGGCACCGGCGAGGGGATCGCCGCGGGCAACCGGTAGTACGCGAGCAGGCTGAACGCCGCCAGCGCGCCCGTGAGGACGACCAGCCACTCCAGCACGGGGAATCCCTCGCCGACCACTGTTCCTCCGTCCCCGCCGCTGCCACGGGTGGCTGCGCCGACGACGATCACCGCCTCGTCGCTGTCGTTGGCGCCGTACTCGTCCTCGGCGACCGCGCGCACCGTCTGCGTACCCTCAGAGAACGTGTAATTCACGCTCTCGCCGGTGGCCTCAGTGCCGTTCGGGAGTTCCCACCTGACGGTAGCGTTGCCCACCTCGTCAGTCACGTTCGCCGTGAGCGTGACCGTCTCCCCGGTGGAGACGTTCTCAGGGCGGTCGATCTCGACGACGGGGTCGTCATTGACGACGATCCGTCGGGTCGTCGTGTCGCTGTCACCGTCCGAGTCGGTCACGGTCAACGTGACGTTGTAGATCCCGGGTTCATCGAACGCCGTCCGGACGTTGTCTCCGTTCACAGTCGTCCCGTCCGGAAGCGTCCAGGTGTAGGTGACTTCCGGACGCTGGAACACCGCAAACACACTGAACCCCGGCGTCCGTGTCCGCAGGACCACCGAGTCGTCCGTCTCGGAGGCGACCGTGGTTTCGAGCAGTTGCCACCCGCGCGAGGTGAGCCGACCGATACGGGCGTCCTCGGGAGCTGTGTCCCCGAGGCGGTCTTTGTCGATCCGGATACTCACCGACGCGGGGCCGTTCTCGAACCGCCTCGGAACGGTGATGTTCACCGCCTTCACGATCCGCTCGTTCCGGTCGATGCCCCGAGTGGTCTTGATCAGCGACTCCGTACCCGTGAACTCGACAGTCTCGCCGACTCCAGTGACGATGTCGACCCTGGACGGGCCCGGGTCGTCGGTTTCGTCGAGTCCGCCGAACCTGGCTCGGTCGCTGATGACCGCGGTCGGCGGCTCCTCCCCGGGCACCCCGCTGTCGCTCAGACTCGTCGGGTTGACCTCCTCGACGGATACGTCGATCGCCTCGCCGGTGTCTGTCTCGGCGGCTACGTCGTCGGCGCCGACGGGGATATCGCCGGTATCGTTGTCGTCGGTGTCGTTGCCGTCACCCGCTCCGGCCCCCGGGGCGCCCGAGTTGCCACCGCCGCTCCCGGCGCCGGGCTGCCCGCCGGTGCCGTCGCCGGGCGGCGTCTCGTTGATGCGGGTCTGCAGCGTGATCGTCCGGAGGATCGTGTCGCCCGCGGCGGTGTTGCTTCCGCGGGTGTTGATGGCCATCGAGACGCTGATCTGCTCGCCCGGGGCGAGCGTGAGAGCGCCCTCGGAGCCGTCGATGGCGCGCTGTCCGACGCTGAACTCGTTGACGAGGCCCCCCTCCATCGTCCGGTAGAGGGTGACGGAGTCGTTCGCGTCGTGGGTGATCCACACAGTCCGGTTCTCCGAGCCGGTGTTCTCCATGACGAACACGTCCTGGATGACGGTGAGGCTCTCGTCGTTGACCCCGGGGTTCGTGATGTCCACGGTGAGGTTGCCCTGGTCGTTGATGCTGGCGTAGTCGCCGTTCGCCCCCTCGGAAGGCCGGAGCGTCACACCTTGGTCGGAGAATACGTCGTCCGTGGGAGCTGCCGCGGACGCGAGCAGAAACTGGCCGGGGACTGCCACCACCGCGACGAGGAGGAGGACGGACGCCAGTCTCGCGGCGGTGGTGTTCATCGTGGGTACTGTGTAGTGTGGGTGCGGTCAAGCGGCTATGCGATGCTGGCGAAGGCCCGCAGAGGGGACCGAGGAAGGGGCGGTGTCTACTCCGCCTAACCGATTTTATCGAACGCTACGAGATTATGCCTCGCTGCTGTCAGCGTTTATCTCGATCGTAAAGCTGAATCCCTCAGATTCCGTGATCGATTGGGATGGAATATCAAACACCAGACCAAAGGCGATGGACTCACCGGGTGTGAGTGTAGTAGTTTCGCTGATGGTGTTGTTGCCACCATCAACCGCGGTGACACCCCAATTTTCCGGAAGGTCACTAAAGCTGATGGTCAGTTCCACGTCCTCGTCTCCGTTGTTGGTGATGTCGGCTATGGGCGTGAGTGACGTTGTGGCATTCTGGTTTAGACCATGTGAGCTATTACCAAACTCGAACGTTGCCTCACCGTCATCAGTGTTCAGATTGGCTAAGGACGTGCTTTCGTTCTCCGTGATTCCTATCAGTGCGGAACTGTCTCCGCTCACTTCAACATTCGCTGTACGATCCGCCTGCACCGTCGTGAACGCACCGCTCGCAGTCACCAGCCCGATGGCGGCGAAGATCGTGAGCAGCGCGAACAGCTTTCCTTTGGGTCTCATATCGTGTGTACCTCGTGTGTGTTTCGCCCGTTCGGTCCACCGCGGGACCCGTCGAGGCTTAGTTCCACCATACACCCGTTTCTCCTTTGTATGACCGGCCTACTCGAACGGTACACTTCCCTACTCCGGCCGAGACAGTGCGGTAGGCGTGCCTACTCGGTCGGAATCGCACGTTTCAGCGAAGAATCGCCGAATCGGCGGTCGCCGGCACGACCCTTGCCGTCAAGGGTCCGCTCGGGACGCGCTACGGGTCCGTGCCGTCGGCGACGTCCGTTTTCGTCAGCGAGTCCGTGACGATACCGTTGTCGTTGACGACCTCCACCGTGATCTCGTAGGTGTCGCCGGCGACGCCGCCCTGGTCGTACGTGACCGTCCCGGTGGGCTCGTCGGTGCTCGTCTCGGTCGTATCTGCCCACGAATTGGACTGGTTGTCGAACGTGACCCGGACCTCCTGGAGGTTGCTCGTTTTGTCCACTTCGTAGTCGACGACGTAATGGGCCGTGTTGTACTGCTCGTTGTCGGTGATCGTGAAGTCGACGACCACCGGGTCCTCCGGTCCCCCGCCGATGCTGTCGTTGTCCGGAGGATCGTTGCCGTCGGCGACGTCCGTGATAGTTCGTTGGATCGCCAGCCCGTTGGCGTCGTAGACCCGCATGTCGAACTCGTATCTGGACCCGGCCGTGCCGCCGTCGGATCCCGACGCCGGGATTCGGAAAATGTGCTCGTAATCCGTGCTCGTGTACGTTCGCGTCTGTACCCAGTTCAAGTCGAGGTTCCGTACTACGAGTTCGTACGACTGGAAGTTGTCGATGTTCTGGAGCCGATAGGAGAGATAATACAGCGCGTTGTCGTTCGCCGTTCGGTCCTCCAGACGCCGGAGGAAGTTCCGGACACCCAGGCTCCGGCGGAGCTCGACGCTCACCGACGATCCGTCGGTTGCGGAGATATCGACGGTCAGGGCGTTATCCCCCGCCGAGACGTCGGCGGAGAGGTCCACGGTGAACGTCTGAGACGCGCCTGGCGCTACCGAGGTACTACTGGGTGACACCGTTCCCGAGGCGTTGACCAACCCGACGGATATCGTGAGCGAGGTACCCGTATTGTTGGAGATCGTGACCAGCTCCTCCCCGCTTTCACCTGCGTCAACGTACGGAGGGATCGAGAGCCCGAGGTACGCGTCAGAATCTCCGGCCACGTTTATCTTGGTCTCTCGACCGGCCCGCATCGAGGAGTAGGCGCCCGAGGCCGTGACGAATCCGCCGGCTACCGAACCGGCTGCCAGCAGGAGGAAGAGCCGGCGTCCGAGCCGATTCTTTGAGCCACGGCCTCTGCGCCCCATGGCTAAATAGAGTCGCTGTTGGGCATTAAGTCTTGGTTACCGTACGGCGAATCAGCTCACATGAAATGGAATTTCAAAGCGATCTACCGTGCGAATACGTTGGATCCGACCAGATCGAGGTCCCGCCACAGTGACCGACACCCGACACAGTTGTGCGTCACCGATCCCCCATCGGATCGATTCGACTGTCACAGCCCGAACAGAATGGACATATTTAAATCGAATTCATACAGTTTCCTTGTGACGCGAGGGAGCTATCACGTCATCACTGACGATGCCGGCCAATCGACTAGACGATCTCGGCGTGAGCACACCCACGGATGACCAACGGAACGTTTCGCCCGACACGCTCTACTCCGTACTTTCCAACCGTCGCCGCCGATACACGCTCCACTACCTCAAGCAGCGCGAGGAACCGGTGAGCGTACAGGAACTGGCCGAACAGGTCGCCGCGTGGGAGAACGACAAGCAGCCGAACGAGATCACCTCCAAGGAGCGCAAGCGGGTCTACGTCTCGCTGTATCAGTCGCACCTCGACACGCTCGACGGGGAGGGCGTCGTCGAGTACGACAGCGACGCCGGGACGGTTCAGCTCTCCGACCGCATGCGTGCGGTCGACATCTACCTCGAGGTCGTCCCGAAGGAGAGCGTCCCGTGGAGCCTCTACTACGCCGGCTTGTCGGCGGCGAACGCGATCGTGCTCGCGCTGGCGTGGCTGGAGGTCCGCCCGTTCGACGCGGTACCGGACCTCGCGTGGGGGGCGGTCGTGTTGGCGAGCTTCGCGCTGTCGGCGTTCGCGCAGCTGTACTCCAGCCGTCAGATGCGCCTCGGTGACGAGGGGCCGCCGCCGGACGTAAACTTGGGCGGGAGCGAGGCGTGAACGGTCGCGAAACCGCGGCCTAATCGTTCCTCGAGGGTCGGAGGCTGCCGGTTTCCGTGACGTACATCGTGTCGTCGAACACCTGTCGGAGGGTCCGGATCGTCTCCTCGTCGGTCGCCGCCGCGTCGGCGTGGTAGTGGGCGGACCCGCCGAGGGCCCCGACCCGACCGGTCAGCGTGGTGAGGAACCGAAACAGCCGTTCTACGTCGACGTACTCCAACAGATCAGTGATCGCGTCGAAACACAGGACGGGGGTGAGATCGCGGTCCTCCGCCTCACCGAGCCGTCGACTGATCGAGATACCGAGTCGGGTGAGGTCCGTGGGGCTCCTGACGCCGGTCCGCACGACCTGCGTCCGTCCCTGTTCGGTCGAGATCGTCTCGGTTCGTCCATCCCGGTTGTGCCCCCCGATCCGGATGAACGTCACCTGTGCCGGAAGGTCGCCGTGTTGCGTCCGCCAGTCGGCGAGCCAGTCGCTCGCGATGTCGGTGAACGTGACGACGACGACACCCAGTTCGCGGGAAGGCGCTCGGGCGAGACACTCGAAACAGGGCCCCTGCGAAATGTCCCCATGGGAATCGATGAGCATCACGTTTCGCGCCTCGGACAGCACCTCGTCCGCACGGAAGGCCTCGTCCGACACCGAGAGGTCCGAGGAGAGCTCTTCCCACGAGAACTGCTCGTCGGAGTCGTCAGAGCCGGTCGGCTCGTCGCCGCTCGACTCGTGGGACGACGACCCCGACAGCGACAGGTCCAGCCCGATCCCGTCGTCTCCGCTCCCCTCGTCCGGGTCAGCGTCCCTTCGATCCCGCGGCTCTCCGTCTGGCTCTCCGTCGGCCCGATCGTCCGTGGTGTCGCCGCCGGCGATGCGGTCCGCCAGCTCGGCGAGGGAACTGCGCGGCCGCTCGTCGCCTTGATCCTCTTCTTCGTCGGCTGTAGTCTCGTCGTCCACGGTAGTCCCACGCTGATAGTTTGTGATCGATCCCGCGAGGGCTGGTGAACGCCCACTTCAGTCGCATCAGAGGGATCGAGGGGCCGGGACGTTATCGATCCCAGTCGAAACCCTCCCCGGCCGCTTCCTCGCCATCGTCCTCGTTCGCATCGGCGTGCGTTCCGGACCCCGTCTCCGTCCCGTCCTCGATGTCGGCCCGATCTCCGTCGGTGTCGGAGCTCCGGTCCCCGGTTGGTCGAATATCGTCGCTCAGGTCGATCTCGCTCGCTATCCCTGACGATCTCTCGCCTGCTTCCCCCGTCCGGTCAGCAGGCTCGGCGGAATCGTCTCCCTCGTCAACCGCGGCGGGGTCGTCTGGTGGACCGGTTCTAGTCGACTCGTCCGTCAACGCGGCGTTCTCCGCTGCCTCGGCGGAGTTCCCACGGTCCGGGTGGAGCGGCTCGCGAGGGTCCGGGTTCCGGGATCTTCGGACCGAGAGCGTGTTCGACCCGAACAGCCACGATCTCGGCTCCAGCGAGATGAACTCGGCGCCGCAGTGCGGACACCGGGGCTCCGGGAGGACGCCGAGGTCCACCGAGCCGTCGCACTCGTCGCACTCGGCCGAGCGAATTCCCTCGGCGCTCGCAGTCCGCTTCAGCTTCGTAAGCCGCTCGTCCACGCGGCTCCGCTCCCGGTCCTCCCCGTGGCTGCGGGCCCGCTCGAGTGAGCGCTCGAGCTCGTCGGTTCGGTCGAGGAGGTGCCGAAGGATCCGCTCGATGTGGCCGAAGTCCTCGGAGACCTCCGAACGAAGCGTGTCTTGGTCCTCGCGAAGTTGCTGTACCTCGCGTGCGACCTCAGGAACGGCGTCCTGCAGTCGCTCGACGGTGCCCGCATCGGGCGCCTCCCTGTCGATCTCCTCGACGTAGTTCCGAAGCCGGTCGACCGTGTCGGCCAGCGCTCCCGTTCGGTCGTCGAGCGCGTCTAGCCGGTCGTCGAGCGTGTCGAGCTTGGCGTCGGTCCGCTCGTCGTCCGACTCCTCGTCCGCCTCGTCGGCGAGCAATTCGACGATGCGGTCGATCTTCGCGGAGAGCTGCGCCAGCTCCGGGTCGGGCTCCCCCTGCCGGTCTCCTTCAGGTTCCGACGGATCCGGTTCGTCGTTCCCGAATCTCGAAACCCCAGGGGTGAGGGAATCGGCGCCGAGGTCGGGGAGATCGGACCCGAAGCCGAGCGGCTTCGACCGATCGATGGCATCGTCGCGGGATGGGTCCTCGAACTCGTCGATCAGCCAGTAGGCGGAGAGCATTCGATCGAGGACCTCCTGTTCGGTCATCCCCGTTTCGTCGGCGACTTCCCGGATCCAGGAGCCGAGCACCTTTTCGTCGATCCGGCCGGGTCGGCCTCCCCGATCCGGATCTCCGTTCTCGCTCATTGCAACCTACAGGTGTATACCAAACCAGACATTTAAGATTAGGCGTTAGTCATCCCCGTTCCGCACAGAATAAAACAACCGCGCCACGAGGAACGGATCACCTGAGCCGGCGTCTGATCCGGTCGAGCGTCGAGACGTTCGGATTGCGCGAGTCGAGACGGATCACGCCGGACCCGACGACCGCGACCGCGACGAGCACGAACAATCCACAGACAAGTGCGTTGATCGCGAGGATCGGCGCCCACGGGTGGATCGCGTACAGCGAGTCGATAACGTCGGCGGGGAGTAGCGCGAGATACCGGTGTTCAACGAACCCTCGATCGTACACGCCGGTCCGGTCCGGGACGGAGATGGAGACGCTGACGTTCGCCTCCTCGCCGCCCGCAAGCCGGACCCGCTGTGGCTCGATACTCACACCTTCGCTCGCTGGTTCCAGGTATACGACGACGGGCGTGATCCCCGGGTTCGGGATCCGATAGGTGAGTTCCTCCGTCCCGCCAACCGGGATGACGCGGATCCCGGCGGCGTCGCTCTGGGAGCTGACGACCTCGAAGGTCCTCTCCCCGCCGGTGAAGATCATACTCGCCGTGAGCACGAGCGCCAACACGAGCGCCAACACGAGGACGATCGTCCAGACGTTCGCCATCCCCGTCGACCGTCGGACGGCGCCGCGAACGCGCTCCCGGCTCCGCGCGCCGAGCACTGCAGTGAGCGCGTATCCCGCGACGCCGACGGCGAACAGCACATACGCCAGTCCCTGCGTGCCGAGGAGCGCACGGGTTCCGAGTGCCACCGCCAACTGCTGCTGGGCGCCGGTGATGAGGTCGCCGACACCCGTTACAAGGACCCCCAGATTCGGAACGACGACCACGTCGCCGCCGACTTGCCATGCTACCGCGACGACCTGCGAGCGCGACACCGGCGGCTCGGACCCGTCCTGATCGGTGACTGGGTTGGCGTCCCCTTTCGTGATGAACCCCTCCTCTGTTTGACCGACCACTCGGTGGGTCGTGAGTCCGCCGCCGTTGAGCTCGCGTGCCTCGAAGGTGACGACGTCTCCCTCCTCGATCGGCCCGGCGAACGCGGGGGGGATGGCGACGAAGCCATCGCCGGGCTGGAGCGCCGGGGCCATGCTGCCCGTGGAGACGTATCCGAGGAGCACGGGCTGGCCCATGAGCTGTCCGACGAGCAGCAGGGCCACAACCACGAGTAGGGCTCCCCCGAGAAGGGTCCCGACGATGCTTCGAACACCCATCGCGGTGGACAACGTCGCCCGATCGGATAAACAGTAGGCGGATCTCGAACAGCCGGGCGACGAGCAGCGCGCTGTTCACGGCGGGGAAGGCGTACACGTGCGAGCGTCTTCGGTACCTCCGATCGGAAGCAGCGACGGTACGTGGGTGATCCCGTACGTCGGTACGCCTCACAGGCGGAGAATTCGACGACCAGGCCGTCGCCAGTACGACCCTTGTTCCGAGCCCCCTGAACCGTTGACGGCTCTCACCTCCCGGAAGACGACCACCGCGATGAGGGAGAATTCGGGTAGATCTGGGATCAGCGTCACCCCGACGGCGTCCGTGAGGATGTCAGCCGCCTTCGTTGCCGACAGCAGCAGGAACCCCAGCGCGAGGAACAGTCGGGTTCGACTCGCTCGTGGTCATAGCTGTATGTTGCCCCGTGGCCGACTGGGTCGTCACCGAACCTCTGGGATATGTTCACACACCAGATGGGAGGTTCGGCTGCCGGAATGGTACTGTCCAATCGAGCACCGCCTCGAGGGGCGTTTGAGTAGGTAGCGGTTGGTTCGGTCGATCATGGTTGTACCGGTGGCGAAGGTGTTGTAACCAACGTCGAACACTCAATGAACACCCATACGAAAATGAGTGAATGCCGTCGATTCGCATCGAACCAGTCCGGAACTGAGTAGGTCTGCGAGTGGCACGATCACCTCTCATTGCGAGCTGCTCGCTTCTCAAACTCTCTGAACGAGACAGGGACCGTGGTGCGCTCCTGTGAAGCGATCGAAATTTGATCACCGAACAGGAAGCGACTGTCACCTTCGGCAGTCCTTCGTGGTGACACGCGTAGCCGTCGTGACAACACTCGGGATTCCGTGTCCTTTAGCACACAAGAACGTGTCAGGCCCACCACCGTGTCCTCCCGCCGTCCGTTCGACGAGACCAAATCCCTGATCGCGGCGATCCTCGGCGTGCCCGCGCTCGCCGGACTGGTGTACCTCCTGCTCGTCGCCGTCAACGTCGCCTGGCGCGACTACGGCCTCGCGGTCGGCGCCGTCGTCTTCGTCGTCGGGTTCGTCGCGCTCTCGTACGGCGCCTACCGCGCCGTCGAGCTCGTCCGCTCGTCGGGCGGTCGCTGAATCGTTCCGCCGGGGTACCGCCGACCGTCCCTCGCGACCGACCCCCGCGAGAGACTGCCAACCTTTACACTAATGCGAGTAAACAGGCGAGTATGAGCAGGAACTACGACTCGCTCCACGACCCGAACGCGGAGTACACGATGCGGGAGCTGTCGAGCGGGACGATGGGCGTGACGGCGAAGCGAGGCGGCGGCCGCGACGTGGAGATCACGGACGTGCAGTGCACGATGGTCGACGGGAACTTCCCGTGGACGCTCGTGCGCGTGTACACCGACGCGGGCATCGTCGGCACCGGGGAGGCGTACTGGGGCGCCGGCGTCCCCGAACTCATCGAGCGGATGAAGCCGATGGTCGTCGGGGAGAACCCCCTCGACATCGACCGCCTGTACGAGCACCTCATCCAGAAGATGAGCGGCGAGGGGACTGTCGAGGGTGTCACCGTCACCGCCATCTCGGGCATCGAGGTCGCGCTCCACGACCTGGCGGGCAAGATCCTCGAGGTCCCGGCCTACCAGCTGCTCGGGGGCAAGTACCGCGACGAGATGCGGGTGTACTGCGACTGCCACACCGAGGAGGAGGCCGACCCCGAGGCGTGTGCCGACGAGGCCGAGCGCGTCGTCGAGGAGCTGGGCTACGACGCCCTCAAGTTCGACCTCGACGTGCCCTCCGGCTTCGAGAAGGACCGCGCGAACCGCCACCTCCGGCCGGGCGAGATCCGCCACAAGGCCGAGATCGTCGAGAAAGTGACCGAGCGCGTCAAGGACAAAGCGGACGTGGCGTTCGACTGCCACTGGACGTTCTCGGGCGGCAGCGCCAAGCGCCTCGCGGACGCCATCGAGGAGTACGACGTGTGGTGGCTGGAGGACCCCGTCCCGCCGGAGAACCTCGAGGTGCAAGAGGAGGTCACCAAGTCCACCGTCACGCCGATCACGGTCGGCGAGAACCGCTACCGCGTCACCGAGGAGCGCCGGCTCATCGAGAACCAGGCGGTCGACATCATCGCCCCCGACATGCCCAAGGTCGGCGGCATGCGCGAGACCCGCAAGATCGCGGACGTGGCGAACCAGTACTACGTCCCGGTCGCGATGCACAACGTCTCCTCGCCGGTCGCGACGATGGCCAGCGCCCACGTCGGCGCCGCCATCCCCAACTCGCTGGCCGTCGAGTACCACTCCTACGAGCTGGGCTGGTGGGAGGACCTCGTCGAGGAGGACGTGATCGAGGACGGCTACATCACGATCCCCGAGGAGCCCGGGATCGGCCTCACCCTCGACATGGACACCGTCGAGGAACACATGGTCGACGGCGAGACCCTGTTTGACGAGGCGTAAGTCGAAGTCAAATCGAAAATCTCCGATTTTCGTAGTTCGATGAGGCGTAAGCTTCATCGAACTCGAAACGCTCAGATTTTCTTCGAACTCACGGTGCGAATCGCAGAGCGCTACGTGTCACGGTCGAGCGCCGCACCCGACACTGACCCGAGTTGGCCGACCGTACCCGAAGACTGCGCCGTCCTCCTCGTGTTCGGGTTCACGTCGGTGTCTCTCGATCGCGAGCCGTCCCCTGGATAACCGACCGAAAGCGGACGTTTCGCCACGTACTGTGACGCTACTCGTCCCGGCGCGTATCGAGTCAACTTCATAACAAAACTCCCGCGTCGCGTGCGGGTTCCATGGTCACTAGCGACGACGAACTCAACGGGGCCGAACTCGGCGGCGGTGAACCGGACGATGGGGAGCGTGATCGACGGTTCGAGGCGATGAGACGGGTTCCGGCGGCGGTCATCGTGATGGTCGCGGTGCTGGTGGTTGCACCCGCGGTCGGCGTCACCGGGCTCGCGGCCGCGACCGACGTGGGCACGGAGATCGGTGACCCTGCTGCCGACCGGGCATCCTCGACGGGCGGCGGACCCGCCGGCGTCGCCGGCGGCGGGATCGACCTCGGGGACGCCGACACGCTGATCGTCGGCGACGAGCGGGCCGACTACGCAGGCTGGTCCGTCGCGGGCGTGGGCGACGTGAACGGCGACGGCCACGACGACCTGCTGGTCGGGGCGCCGAGCGCGGACACGAGCGAGAAGAACGGCGGGGCGGCGTACCTCTTTTACGGCCCCGTCGACGCCGACGAGATCGACGTCTCGGAGGCGGACCACACGTTCACGGCGCCCGACGAGAACGACGTGGCCGGCTGGGCCGTCGCCGGCGGCGACCTCGACGGTGACGAGTACAGCGACCTGATCATCGGGGTCCCGAGCGACGACGCCGAGGCGACCGACGCCGGCGCGGCGTACGTCGTCTACGGGGGCTCCGACATCGAAGATGGAAGTCTGCCGAACGTGGCCGACGTCCGACTCACGGGCGAGGAGAAGCGCGACCGCGCCGGCTTCGCGGTCGACGTGTTGAGCGCCGGCGACGGCGAGGGCGGCGCTGCGGTGGTCGGCGCGCCGGCCGCCGACCCGGCGGGCAACGCCTCCGGCTCGGTGTACGTCGTCGATCTCCGGGACGGCCCGGAGGAGACGAGCATCTCGCTGGCGGACGCCGACGCGACCTTCCACGGCGAGGACCGCGAGCACGTGGCCGGCTGGGCCGTCGCCGCCGGCGACGTGACCGACGACGATCGGTCGGACCTGATCGTCGGCGCACCCGGCAGCGACGCGGAGGGGACGGACGCCGGCACGGCGTACGTCGTCTCGGACGCCCTGGACGCCGACGGGGAGCGGAGCTTGGCGGACGCGACGGCGCGATTCGCCGGCGAGGCGAGAGGCGACAAGGCCGGCTGGGCCGTCGCCGTCGCCGGCGACGTGAACGGCGACGGCGCGGGCGACGTGGTGGTCGGCGCGCCGCACAACGACGAAGCGGGTCGCAACGCCGGCGCCGCGTACGTCGTCCACGGCGGCGACTTCGACGACGAGTCGCGGGCCGACGCGAGCCTCGCGGACGCCGACCGGACGCTGCTGGGAGAGCGACGCGGCGACCTCGCGGGATTCGCTGTCGCCGGCGTCGACGACTCCTGTGACGAGTACGCCGCCGTCCTTGTCGGCGCCCCCCACCACGACTCCGAGGCCGGACTCCTCGCGGGCGCAGCCTACCTCGTGACCGGCGACGACGACGGCCGGACGGTCGATCTGGCGGACGCGACCGCCACGTTCCTCGGCGACGATTCGGTCGACCGCGCCGGCTTCGCGGTCGCCGACGTGGGCGACGTGACCGACGACGACGTTCGCGACATCGCGATCGGCGCGCCGTTCGCCGACGACGGCGACCGCGACGCGGGCGAGACCGCCGTCGTCCCCGGGGACTGTGAGACGGCGGACGGCGAAGACGAAGACGATGAGGATGACGAGCGCGACGACTGAGCGGAACCGGGACGGGTAGCCGTACCTCGCGTTTCCCGGGCGATCACGCCTCGGCAGGCGATTTCGCCGGGAACTCACTCTCCGGCGATCGAACGTCCAGCCGCCACGCAGCCCACACCAGCGAGGCGACGAGCAGCAGCGCGGCGACGGGGCGGAGCCACGTGACCGCAGTCAGCGCCGCGCTCGTCGCCTGCACGCCGAGCGCGAGGAACACCAGCGGCCCGCAGCAGGCGGTCCCCGACAGCAGCGCCGGCACCCCCGCCGCGAGTCCCGAGGCAGGCGAGACCGCACACGCCGCGGGTCGACGCCACGCGAGCACCGAGAGCGCGAGGTTCGCGCCGACGAGCACGGCGAGCCCGAGGGCGACCGCGAGCGTCGCCGGCGCGAACAACGCCTCGACGGGGCCGACCCGAACGAGCGCGACGGCCTCGCCCCCGACCGCCCGAGCGACCGGCTCGGCGGCGACGATCACGTCGACGGCCGCGAATCTCGTCGTACCGTCCCCCGCCGCACCGTCGCCCGTCAGTCCCAGGTCGCCGACGGCGACCGCGTACACGAGGAGATACAGCACTGTCGACCCCGCGAGAACGGCGGCGGCGACACGGTCCCCCAGCGTCGCCGCGAGCGCCCGCCGGGTCCGGGCCGCCGCGGCGCCGAGGATCGGACGCGACGGGGCGTCGTCCGCCTCACGCGACATACTCCACCTCCGGATAGAAGCCGCCGGCGGCGTGCCACATCGCGTCGAAGCCGTACACACGCGAGAGCGGGAGGTCGTCCGCCCGGAAGCGCTCGCCGTCCACGGACACCCGACCGGGCTCCGCGAGCGACACGTCGACCCCGTCGGTGCGGTACACCCACCCGGTGTCGAGGCGCGGGTCGTACGCGGCGACCGCCGCGCCGTCGTCGCTCGCGAGCAGCCCGCGCTCGCGTAGCGCCGGCTTGTCGAACGCCAGCGCCCGGTCGGCGGTCCGCGCGGCGATCACGACGCGCTTGGCGTCCTCCTGTCGCTCCGCCCACCCATCGTCGAGTGACTCGAACAGCGGGCTCCCGCCGCCGTAGTAGCCGCTGGTCGGGTTGTAGTTGCCGTAGGGGTCCGAGCCGTACCGCTTGGCGTAGCCGGTCTCCTCGGTCAGCACCAGCGTGTCGGGGTGGGCCTCGCGCCAGCGCCCCCACGTCGTCCAGACGAGTCGGAACTCCCTGAGCTGGTCGCCGGAGAGCGGGCCGTCGACGGCCGTCGCGAGCACCTGCGGCCACCGGGAATCGGTCGCGCGGTCGTACATGACGAGGTTGTTGTTCACCAGCCGTCCGGAGACGCCGAGGGTCGTCTCGCCGCGCTCGAACCCCATCGCGGTGCCGGTGAGCGGGCAGTAGGTGACCGCGACCGGCGTCCCGTCGAGGGTGTCGTTGGCGATCTCGTGCCAGACGAGCACGCGCTGGGTGTACGCCTTCACGTCCTCGGCGCCGGCGTAGCCGAACACCACCTCGTCGTCGGCGAGTTCCGCATCGCTCGCGGGCGCGAACGACGGGTCGTCCACGGACGGGATGCCGTCCTTCCCGGGGCCGCCGTCGACGACGGCCTCCCGCACCGTCTCGCGATCCCACGGCTGATACAAGGGACCGTCACGTTGGGGGGGTCCCGACACGCCGCCGGCCGTGATTGCGCCGTCTCCGCGCCCGGAGATACCGCCCACACAGCCCGACAGCGCCGTGGATCCTGTGAGTCCGAGCGCCCCGAGCAGGCGTCGCCTCGTGAGCGCGCGTTGCATGTGAACACGAGGATGACCGCGACAATAGGGATAGTCCGGTCGTGCGAGGCGATCGCACGGGTTCCGATCCGCGAGACCGATTCCGTTCACGCGAAAGCGATTGCGGTTGCGAGAGACGGGGCGGTCGAGCCCTCGGCGCCTCAGGGCCAGTTGCCGCTGTCGGCGAACGCGTCGGCGACCCGCTGGACCGCGACGACGTACGCCGCCGTGCGGAAGTTCGGCAGGTCGAGCGACTCGTAGCTCTCGACCAGATCGTCGAAGGCGCTCACGATGTGGCGCTCCAGCTCCTCGTTGACCCGCTCCTCGGTCCAGTAGAACCGCTGGCGGTTCTGGACCCACTCGAAGTAGCTGACGGTGACGCCGCCGGCGTTCGCGAGAATGTCGGGGAACACGTGTACGTCGGCCTCGGTGAGCACGTCGTCGGCCTCCGGCGTGAGCGGCCCGTTCGCGGCCTCGACGATCACGTCAGCCTCCACGTCGCGGGCGAGGTCGCCGTCGATGGCGTTCTCCAGTGCGGCGGGCACGAGCAGGTCGACGTCCATCGTGAGCAGGTCCTCGTTCGAGAACTCTTCGTCGGCGCCGGCGTAGCCCGTCACCGAGCCCGTCTCGTTCTTGTGTTGCTTCACGTCGCGGGCGTCGAGCCCGTCCTCGGCGTAGACGGCGCCCGAGGAGTCGGAGACGGCCACGACGTTCGCGCCCATGTCCTCGATGAGATACGCCGCGATGTGGCCGGCGTTGCCGTACCCCTGGACGGCGACGCTGGCCCCCTCGATGTCCGTGTCGAGGTAGTCGAACGCCTCGCGGGCGGTGAGCATCGTCGACCGGCCCGTCGCCTCGACGCGCCCCTCCGAGCCGCCCGAGTCCAGCGACTTGCCGGTGACCACGCCCGGTTCGGTCGTGTTCTCCAGCGTCTCGTAGGTGTCCTTGATCCAGTTCATCTCCCGCTGGCCCGTGTTCACGTCCGGCGCCGGGATGTCTTTGTCCTCGCCGATGAACGGGCGCAGCTCCTCGGCGAACGAGCGGGTGAGCCGCTCGATCTCGGCGTCGGAGTAGTCCGAGGGGTCGAGGACGATCCCGCCCTTGCCGCCGCCGTAGGGGATGTCGACGACGGCGCACTTGTACACCATCCACCCCGACAGCGCCTTCACCTCGTCGCGCGTGACGCCCGGGTGATAGCGGATCCCGCCCTTGTACGGGCCGCGATCGCCGTTGAACTCCGACCGGAACGCCCGAAACCGCTCCAGCGACCCGTCGTCCAGCTCGACGGAGAGGTTCAACTCCAGCACTCGCTCGGGATGTTTCAGCCGTTCGAGCACGTCGTCGGCCACGTCGAGGTGCGCCGCCGCGTCGTCGACCTGCTCCTGGAGACTCTCGAAGGGGTTCGCTTGGTCGGTCATTGATCCCCCGTTCCGTCGGTCGGCGGTTATGTTTACCGGAGGACGGTCAACTGGCGTTACGACGCCCGAGGACGCCGGGAACCGTCGGGATCGCCTCGGATATTATTGAATATATATACCTTAGAAACAACCATACCATCAATACTATATTCATCTGTCTCCGACCGGCGGACATCGACGCCGCCGCGTCCGCGGCGGTCGACACCCCATCATGTCCACCGGAACAGCAGGCACCGGCGAGAAGCGCGTCGCCACCGACGAACAGCACGAGCCCGAATCGGCGCTGGAGACCGCGCGCCGGCAGTTGGAGCACGCCGCGGCCCACCTCGACGTCGACCCCGGCGTCATCGAGCGCCTCAAGCACCCGACGACGGTCCACCGCGTCGCGGTGCCGCTGGAGCGCGACGACGGCTCCGTCGAGGTGTTCACCGGCTACCGCGCACAGCACGACGACGTGCGCGGCCCGTACAAGGGCGGCCTGCGCTTCCACCCGGAGGTGAGCGAGGAGGAGTGCGTCGGCCTCTCGATGTGGATGACCTGGAAGTGCGCCGTGATGGACCTCCCGTTCGGCGGTGGCAAGGGCGGGGTCGTCGTCAACCCGAAGGAGCTGTCGACCGACGAGAAGGAGCGGCTCACCCGCCGGTTCGCCGAGGAACTGCGCAAGTTCGTCGGGCCCAAGAAGGACATCCCGGCGCCCGACATGGGCACCGACGCCCAGACGATGGCGTGGTTCATGGACGCGTACTCGATGCAGGAGGGCGAGACCATCCCCGGCGTCGTCACGGGCAAGCCGCCCGTCGTCGGCGGCTCGGAGGGACGCGAGGAGGCGCCCGGTCGCTCGGTCGCGATCATCACGCGCGAGGCGGCCCGGTACTACGACTTCGACCTCGACGGCCTCACCGTCGCCGTGCAGGGGTACGGCTCGGTGGGCGCCAACGCCGCCCGCCTGCTCGACGACTGGGGGGCGGACGTGGTCGCTGTTTCCGACTCCGGCGGCGCCGTTCACGACCCGTCGGGGCTCGATACGCACGCGATCCCGAGCTTCGCCGAGCAGCCGAACGCCGTCACCGAGTACGGCGCCGACGCCGACGGCGCCGACCTGCTCGACGAGGGGAACGACATCCTCGAACTCGACGTCGACGTGCTGATCCCGGCGGCCGTCGGCAACGTGATCACCGTCGACAACGCGAACGAGATCCGCGCCGACATCGTCGTCGAGGGCGCCAACGGCCCGACGACGTTCCCGGCCGACGAGATCCTCGCCGAGCGCGGGGTCCACGTCATCCCCGACATCCTCGCGAACGCCGGCGGCGTCACCGTCAGCTACTTCGAGTGGCTCCAGGACATCAATCGCCGCACGTGGACGCTCGAACAGGTCCAGGAGGAACTGGAGTCGGAGATGCTCTCGGCGTGGGACGCCGTCAGGGACGAGGTCGAGGACAGGGACGTCACCTGGCGCGACGCAGCGTACGTCGTGGCGCTCGACCGTATCGCGGAGGCGAAGAGCGTCCGCGGCCTGTGGCCCTGACCCGGTAGCGAACCGCCGAGCGACCCGGATCGAGGGCCGACCCTTACTGTCTCTCCTCTCCCTCCTCCTCCTCCTCAGTCTCCCACTCGTCCGCCAGCCTCGCGTACTCGCGGACCCGCTCGGCCTGCGCGACGAGCGGCGCGTCGATCATCTCGCCGTCGACCTCGAAGACGCCGCGATCGTCGGCGGCCGCCTCCTCGCGGGCGGCGAGCACGCGCCGGGCCCACGCGATCTCCTCGTCGTCGGGGGTGAACGCGTCGTTGATAACCGGCACCTGCGAGGGGTGGATCGCCATCTTGCCGTCGTAGCCGAGCGTCGCCGCGAAGCGAGTCTCCTCGGCGAGTCCCGCCTCGTCGCCGAAGTCGGTGTAGACGGTGTCGATCGCGTCGACGCCGGCGGCCGCAGCGGCCGTGACTGTCTTCTCGCGGGCGTACAGCACCTCCGTGCCCTCGTCGGTCCGCGTCGCGCCCAGGTCCGCCGAGAGGTCCTCGGCGCCGAAGGCGACCGCGTCGGTCGGCTTCGCGTCCGCGATCGCCTCGGCGCGGAGGACGCCGCGGGCGGTCTCGATCAGCGCGATCACGGGAACCCGACGGCCGTGCTCGCGGAGTTGGTCGCCGAGATGCTCGACCGCGTCTCCCGACTCCGCTTTCGGGAGCATCACCGCGTCGAAGGCGGCGTCACCGTCGTCCGTGAGGACCTCCAGATCGCGGTACGTCTCGGTGCCGGTGACGCGGACGCACACCTCGGCGTCCGGGTCGAAGTCGGGGTCGGAGAGCACGTCGCGGACGGCCGCCCGCGCCTCCGCCTTGCGGCCCGGCGCGACCGCGTCCTCCAGGTCGAAGACGATCGTGTCCGCCCCCGTCGCGGGCGCCTTCCGCATCAGCTCGGGGCGGTCGCCCGGCGAGAACATGACGCTGCGTCGTGGCATGGGTCGAGGTTCGTCGGACCGGCGTATCAATCCCGCCGACTGGGTCGCGGCGACCGCGGAGGCAGCGGCGGGTACCGGACACGACGGCGACGGTTCCCGCACGGTTTTCACCCGGCCGGCCGTCGGTCCACGCATGGCCGGCAAGTATTACGAGGAGTTCGAGGTCGGCGAGACGATCGTCCACGAGAAGCGCCGCACCGTCTCCGAGCGGGACAACCAGGTCTTCTGCGACATGACGATGAACCAGCAGCCGCTCCACCTCGATGCCGAGTTCGCGGCCGAGACGCAGTTCGGCGAGCGCCTGGTCAACGGCATCTACACGATGGCGCTGGCGACCGGACTCTCCATCCCTGACACCACCGACGGCACCATCGTCGCGAACCTCTCGTACGACGACGTGGAGCACCCGAACCCGGTGTTTCACGGCGACACGGTCCGCGCGGAGTCGACGGTGCTCGACAAGCGCGAGACCAGCGACGGCGAGCGCGGCGTCGTGACGATGCGCGTCGACGCGTACAAGCTTGATCCGGACGCAGACGACGGCGAGACGCTCGTGTGCACGTTCGAGCGGACCGTGCTGTCGCTGAAGCGCGAGCACGCCGAGTAGGTCGTCGGACGGTCGGACCGGCCGCGGTTCGATCCGATGTTCTCCGATCGCCCGGAGTAGGATTTTGTCGCTGTCTGATCGAAAACTGGTAGTGTCACCGGTGGAGGGGATCCGCCGCCGCACATGACGAGAAACGAACCCACGCGCGGACACGAGGCACATCGCGAGGCGGATCGGACGCTGAAGAACCCGGATCGGAACGATGCCGACGAAGACGCCGACCGCGTCGAGCACGTCGCCCGTCACATGGCACGCGAGCTGTGTGCAGGTTTCCGGTATCACGACCGGGGCGAACGGGACGCGGCCGTCGAGTCGTTCGGCGAGGTCGATCGCCGGCAGTTCGCCCACGTCGACGACGACACCGCGCGGCGCGCGGCCCGCGCGTACGTCGACGCGCTGTGGGCCAAAGACGAGTTGGAGACCGACCACATGGACGGCGACCGGATCGACCCCGAGTCGATCCGCGGCGGCGACTGGGGGCGCGTCTACGATGCGTTGGCCGAGCGTGCCGCCGTCGCCGACATCGACCGCGAGTACGCGACCGCGACGACCCGGGCGTGGCGCAACCACAAGGCGAACGGCGACTACTGGACGCCGATGTTGCGCGCGCAGTTGCTCGAATACCGCGCCGCGGTCGGCGACGAAGAGTACCCGACCAAGCCGAGCGACGGCCGCGAGGGGTTCGGCGCCGCGCCGGTTCGGTATCTCCTCGGGGTCGAACTTCACGACCGCCACACCACTGATCACTGGGAGGAGGCGATCCGCGTGATGGAGCCGTACTACCGCCGGATCCTCCTGTCCCACCGGGCGGACTGACGCGCGGCGCGTCGGCGCGGAATTTTATCACCTCCGACGCGGGAGCAACGGTCATGGAATCTCCCTCCACCGAGGACACGCTTCCTGACGGCTTCGACTGGCTCTCGCTCGACCCCGAGGAGGAGGTCGTCTGGACGGGCAAGCCGCACTCGATGAGCCTCGTCCCCGCGCTCGTCGTCGGCGTGCCCCTGTCGCTGGTGCTCGTCGGCATTCCGATCGTCGTCTCGGCGTACCTCTCGCGGGAGAACACGGAGTACGTGATCACCACCGAGGCGCTGTACAAGAAGCGCGGCGTCGTCTCCCGGGACGTGAAGCGGGTCGGCTTCGAGAAGGTGCAGGACACCTCCTACTCGCAGGACTTCTTCGGCACGCAGTTCGGCTACGGAAGCGTCGACATCTCCACGGCCGGCGGCTCGGGCGTCGAGCTCAGCTTCGACAGCGTCGCCGAGCCCAAGCGGATCCAGGAGCTGGTGAACGAGCGCATCCGCGCCCGCGACCGCCGCGGCGACGCCGGCGACGGGGAGACGAAAGCCGACGTGCTCGACGACATCCTCGGCGAACTGCGCGCGATCCGCGCGGCCGTCGAGGACGACGGCGCCGCCGCTGACGCCGCCGGGGACGACGTCGACGCCGACAACCGCGACGGCGAGGACGGCCCTGTCGGCGGCGATGGCGAGGGCCCCGACGCCGACGCGTCGTCGACAGCCGGCGACGACGACCGATGACCGCCGACGCGGAACCAGACGGTGTCGTCACCGACTGGGCCGTTCCGGCGTCGGTCACCGTCGACGACGACGAGGTCGTGCGCTGGACCGGGCGGCCGCGGCTCTCGGCTGCGGCTCCGGCCGGCCTCGTCGGGCTGCTCGTCGCCGGTGGCGGAATGGCGGTCGCCGTCGGGCCGGCGGCGACGAGCCGCTTCGGGCTCGCGATCGCGGCGCTCGCCGTCCTCGTCGGCCTCGCGATCCCCGGGGTCGCGGTGCTGTCGCTCGTGAACACCCGGTACGTCCTCACCGACCGCGCGGCGTCGGTGAAGACCGGGATCGTCGGCCGGCGCGTCGCCCGTGCGCGGCTCTCGATGGCCGAGAACACCGCGTACGAGCAGTCCGTCACCGGATCGCTGTTCGGCTACGGGACGGTGAAGCTGGAGACGGCCGGCGGCGACCTCGCCTTCCGCCGCGTCGACGACCCGCAGGCGGTGCGGTCGCTCGTCGACGAGCACACGCGATCCGGGCGGAAAGGCGAGACGGAGTCGATCCCGGGTTCGATCGACTCGTGGCGGGCCGTCCGCGAGGAGGTCGGACGGCTCCGCGCGGCGCTCGATCGGTGAGCCGGCACCGTTCGCTGACCACGAGCGTCGCTCGGGCGATCGAGGATGGAAGAACGGGGAAAACGAGGGCCGGAACCGCCCGGTCAGCGCAGCCGGTACAGGTAGGCGGCGCCGCCGACCAGGGCTAGCCCGGCCACCAGCGGAACGACCACCGTCGTGGGTTGCAGCGGCGCGTTCGAGCCGTCGGTCCCGACCCCGACGGCCAGGAGCTCGTCGTCCTCGTCCGCGTCGGACGCGGCTTCCGTCGACGAGTCGGTCGCCTCCGTGGCAGTCTCAGCAGCCGGGGTCGCCGTGGCCTCGGGCGACGGGGTGGGTTCCGCCCCGTCGTCCGCGACGGAAGTCGTCGTGGATCCCGAGTCGGAGTCCGATCCGGCGTCGTCCGAACCGGAATCCGACCCAGTGTCGTCCGACCCGGTGTCGTCCGAACCGGAGCCGGCGTTCGAACCGGAATCGTCCTCGGGGGTACCGTCGAACCCGTCGTCGGGGGTACCGTCAGTCCCGTCGTCGGTGTCACCCGAACTGTCGTCCGTGTCGCCGGTCGAACTGTCGCCGGTTCCGTCGTCCGTGTCGTCCGACTCGCCGTCCGAGCCGGCGTCGTCGGCGACCTCGATCGAGGAGTCGTCCTCGTCGGTCACCGTGTACGCCTGCCCCTCCTCGTCGCCGAGGGTCTCGACGGAGAGGTCGAGGTCGGTCGAGCCGGGGGACTCGCCGGCGACGGTGACCGTCGCGACCGTCACCTCGCCCTCGTCGTCCGTCTCCATCAGCGCCGTGCGGACTGATACGCTCGACCCGTCCGAGGCGACCTCGACGTCACGGAGTCCGGGGTCGCCGCCGAGCTCCACGTCGACCACGGTCGCCACGTCCGGGTCCTCGACGGCGACGGTCAGGTCGTACGCGCCGACCCCGTCCTCGGCGTCCGCGACGACGACGGCGACCGTCGTGGTCTCGCCGACGGCCGTCGTCCCCCCGGCCCCGACGAGCCGCACGGTCGTGTCCGTCGCCGCGACGGCCGGAGCCGCCGCCGCGGTCACCAGCAGCAGCCCCAGCAGGGCCGCCGTCACGGACGACGTCGGAGCGTCGATCCCTGGCATCCACATCCGTTCAGTTCACCCCGTCTCCTCGGCGAACAGCGCCTGAATGTCGAGCAGCGTGAACTCGCCGTCCCCGTTGAAGTCGAACGCGTCGGGCGCGTTCTGCACGGCCTCGCCGTCTCGGTCTGCGAACAGCGTCTGGACGTCGAGGATGTCCACGGTGCCGTCACCGTTGATGTCCTCGAAGTCGCCGTCGCCGTCCGGGTCCTGCGCCGGGCTGTCGGACTCGCCGACGACGAGGGTGGACGCCTCGAGCGAGGCGCCGGACGTGTCCGTCACCTCGTACGGGTCGCCGGACTCGTCGCCGAGCTCGGAGACGTCGAGCGAGACCCCCGTTGTCCCCTCCCCGGCGGACTCCACCGTGACCGTTCCGACGGTCACGGCTCCGGTGTCGTCGGTGTCGACCAGGACCGCCTCGACGGTCACCGAGGAGCCGTCCTCGGCGATCTGCACGTCGGTGAGGTCCTCGTCGGAGACGTCCGCGAGCTCGACGTCCGTGATCGAGGCCACGCTCGGGTCGTCGACGGTGACGGTCAGCACGTACGCGCCGACCCCGTTCTCGACGTCGTCGACGACGATATCGTACTCGGCGGTGTCGCCGACGGCGACGAGCTCGCTCTCGGGCGAGAGGCTCATCGTCGTCGACGCGGGCGTCTCGTTGTCGGGCTCGTCGGACGCCGCGGTCACGGTGACTGTCTCCGTGGTCGTCGCCGTGGCGCCGTCGTCGTCCGTGACGGTGAGCGTCACGTCGTACTCGCCGGCGTCGTCGAACGTGTGTGACGGCGAGACGCCGGTCGCGGTCGACCCGTCGCCGAAGTCCCACTCGTAGCTCGCGATCGAACCGTCGGTGTCGGACGAGGCGGACGCGTCGAAGCTCACCGACTCGCCGGTCTCGGCGTTCGAGGGGCCGGAGAAGTCGGCCGTCGGGTCCTGGTTCTCCGGCGGTTCGTCGGCGGCCTCGACGGTCACGACGACCGTGTCGCTCGCCGTGTCGCCGTCGTCGTCGGTGACGTCGACCTCGAACGTGAGCTGCTGGTCGGAGTCGACCGCGGGGGCGTCGAACGTCGGCTGCGCCGCGTCGGCGTCCGACAGGTCGACGCTTTGGCCGTCGGTCTGCGTCCACGAGTAGCTCGCGATCGAGCCGTCGGCGTCACTGGAGTCGGACGCGTCGAGCGTCACGGCGTCGCCCTCATCGACGGTCTGGTCGGCGCCCGCGTCGGCCGTCGGCGGTTCGTTCGCGGGCTCGGGCTCGCTCACGGAGACGGTCTCCGTGGTCGTCGCCGTGGCGCCGTCGTCGTCCGTGACCGTGAGCGTCACGTCGTACTCGCCGGCGTCGTCGAAGGTGTGCGACGGCGAGACACCGGTGGCGGTCGACCCGTCACCGAAGTCCCACTCGTAGCTCGCGATCGAACCGTCGGCGTCACTGGAGCCGGAAGCGTCGAAGGAGACCCCCTCACCCGCGTCGGGCGAGGACGGACTCGCGGTGAACGCCGCCGTGGGGTCCTCGTTCTGGTCGGGGTCCTGGACCGTGATGGTCGTCTCCGTCGAGTCTATCTCGTCGTCCTCGTTGGCGAGCGAGTCATCGTCGGTCGGGTCGACTCCCGACCCCGTGGTCGAGATCGTGTACTCGCCGGGAGTCGCGTCCTCCGGCACCTGGAGCTCGGTCGTGACCTCGTAGGTCCCCGAGCTGAGCCAGACGATCGACGGGGAGTTCGACGAGAGGACGTTACCGTTGTCGTCCTGCGGGTTCACCGCTCCGCCGTCCGAGTCGGTAACCGTGCCTTCCCAGCCGTCCGGGAAGTCCAGTTCGACGAGCGGACCGTTAACGTCCTCCGCTGTCAGCGTCGTCGTGATCGTCACCGTCTCTCCCGGTTCGACCGTGTCGCTGCCGGCAGTCTGATCGATCGAGACGCTCGGATCCGCCGCAACCGTCCCCACCGGTCCGAGGACCGAGAGGACGATCGAGAGCGCGACGAGCGTCGCGACCGTCTGTCTGAGATGTCTGCGTGCTGTATCGTTCATCGTTGTTGTCGGTGTCGTTGAGTTGGGTGTCGTCGTGGGATCGTTCGTCGCTCGGTTCGCTGGTCGGGGCAGTCTCGCCCGACCGCGACCGATGAGCGGGAGAACCTCGGGGGCCGAAGTGGCCCGACCGGCGCGAGTCGGTTCTCGTGAGCGTTACCCCCGAAGGGCGCCGGTCGGGGCCGCGTCGCGACACACGAGAGCGGTCGGCTGTCGTCGGCGGTCCGCGTCCTCGCGCGGCCGTCGCTGTCGGGGCCGACCCCGCCGGTTGACCGCGGGCGGACAGCGACGGCGCGTGTGGAGGTTCCGGTCATCGGTTCGGGCGGAGCGTTGGGACTACGAGTCGCTGTCCTCCGGTCCGAGGATCTCGATGGCCCGAACCTCCGGGTTCTCGACCGCCCCTTGCTCGAAGACGACCGTGATCGTCCCGTCGCCGTCCTCGGTGACGGTGAAGCTCTTCATCGTCCCCGTCGCGTGACCGACGTCGGCCACGGGGTCGTACTGCGTCAGGACCTGCTGACCCTCGATCGAGACGTTGAACTGGCGGTCGCCGGGCTCGCTCGCGCCGCTGAACGAGTTACCGAGGTAGAGTCGAACCTCGACGTCCTCGCCGGCGTCGACCGCGAACTCCCACGTCATGTTCCCGTAGCGCTCGGCGTCCCACACTCCGTCCGGAGTGCTCGCCGGGACGTTCGCGGTCGTCGAGGCGATCGTGCCGTCGCCGTAGTTGCCGCCGTCGGCAGCCGCGAGGTACGGCGAACTCGTGTCCGCGACGCCGGTCCAGTCGGGACCGTCGTCGGTCGCGGGGATCGTCTCGCCCTCGCCCGCGTTCACGCGGTGGAGCACCTGCTGGGAGGCGCCGTCGTCTGAGGACTGCTCCTCGACGGTGAGCTGGAACGACTCGGTCGCCGTTCCGCCGTTGCCGTCGTCGGCCGTCACGTCGACCGTGTAGGTCCCCGCGTCACCCGACGCGGGGGTGACCGTCACCTCGCCGTTCGAGACGGCGACGAAGTCCGGACCGCTCACCGACAGCGACACCGGGTCGCCGTCGGGGTCGTCGGTATCGACCGAGACGTTCGCGGAGTCGCCCTCCGTGACAGTCTGGTCGGCGATGGAACCGATGGTCGGCGCGGCGTTGTCGCCGCCGTCGTCTCCGTCGGCCGGCTCGACCTCGATGGCCGACACCTTCGCGTTGTCCTCGACGGTGCTGAAGTCGACGTTCAGCTCGCCGTCGGTGACCTCCACGGTGACGGTCTCGGTGATCGCCGCGTGCTCACCGCCGGCCTCCGCGTAGATGTCGTACTCGTCGAGGACCTGCTGACCCTCGATCGAGACGTCGAACAGCCGATCGCCCTCGCCGCCGTCGTTCGCCACGCCCTGGTAGAGCTCGGCGAAGTGCAGCGTGACCTCGTAGGTGCCGTCCGCGAGGGGGGCGTCGTAGCTGAAGTCGCCGTACCGCTCGGTGTGGTACAGCTCGTCGTCGTCGGTGTTCGCGATCTCGGGATCCGCGGGCGTGCCCGAACCTCCCGTCGCGAACGCCGTGCCGCCGTCGAAGTTCGTGTCGGCCTGGAACTCCGTGCCGTCGGCGGCGGTGTAGGCGTCGCCGCCGGCGTTCACCGCGAAGCTGGTGGCGGCACCGTCGTCATCGCCGTCGCCGGCGCTCTCCTCGTACTTCAGGACGACCACGTTCGAGGCGAGGCCGGTGTCGGACCCGGGCTCGCCGTGGGTCGCCACGAGGTAGTTGTAGCCGCCGACGTCGGTCGAGTTGAGTAGCGTGACGGGTATCTCGGCCTCGCCGTTCGAGTCGAGCGTGACCGTCTCGTAGTCGACCTGCTCGATCTTGTTGGCCTCGTAGGCGTCGATGTCGTAACCGGGCGTGCCGTCGTACTCGGGGACGTTGGTCAGTTCGAGTTCGCCCTCGAAGTGAAGCAGCGTGACCGTCTCGCCGGGCTCGCCGGAGACGGTCACGGTCTGGTCGGCATCGCTCACGGTGGCCGCGCCGTGGTGGTCGCGGAGCGCGCCGTCGTCGAGATCGACGTCCTGCACGTCGATGCTCGGTGCCGGCGCGACCGACTCGTCGAGCGTCGCCTGTGCGCCGCCCGCGCTCCCGTCGCCGAACAGCTGTGTCTCCTGAACGCCGCCGTCGCCGTACTCCACGCTCACGGTGGAGCGGGCGAGTTCGAGGCCGGAGATCGGTCCGGCCTCCTGCGAGGCGAGGCTCGCGTCCTTGATGCTCGTCGGGTCGTTGTCCACCGAGAGGGACACCGACTCGCCGGGGTCGAAGTCGTCGAACTCGACGGTCATCACGTCGTAGCCGTCGGAGCCGTTCACGCCGTTGTGCGGCTGGCTGAAGACGTCGCCGTCGTCGGTGCTGACGACGCCGACGCCGTCACCCGACTCCGAGTCGATGTTCAGCCCCTTCGCGGCCGAATCGCCGGCCGTTCCGTTGGGGTCGAACACCACGTCGGGCATCGCCGACGACGAGAGGTCGAAGGTGACCGAGGAGACCTCCTCGTCGCCGGTGTTCTCGATCGTGAACGAGCCGCCGCCGTAGGTGCTCGCCTCGGTGCCGGTGTCCGGCGTGACCTCGATCGTCGCCGAGGCGGGCGTGTCGGTGCCGTCGTCGCCGTCGTCGGAGTCGTCACCGTCGTCGCCGACGGCCGCGTCAGTCGACCAGTAGTTGATGAGCTGTTGGATCTGGGCGTTGGTGATGGTCTCCCCGCCGGTGTCGGGGACCTCGCTGCCGGCAGACCACCAGCTGATAGCCTGCTGGATCTCCGCGTTCTCGATCTGCGAGTCGTTCTCGCCGCCCAGTGCGACCGCCTCCGCGACGGTCATCCCGTCGCCTGCCGGCGGCTCGTCCTCGGAGGGCTGCACGGTGACGTTCACCGAGTCGGCGTCGCTGTCCTGCCCGTCCGAGACGCTCACCTGGAAGGTCAGCGTCGTTTCCGATCCGACGTCGGGAGCGGTGAACGTCGTCTGCTCACCGTCGTTCACGCTGAGGTCGACGTCTTGACCGTCCGTTTGGGTCCACGTGTACCCGAGTTGGTCACCGTCCGGGTCCTGTGACCCGGAGGCGTCGAGCGTGGCCTGGGTTCCCTCCTCGACGGTCTGGTCGGCGCCCGCGTCGGCCGTGGGCGGCTCGTTCGCGGGCGGGTTCACGTAATCGACGGAGATCTGTGTCCACGTTGCCGGGAACGTGCTGCTCGCGCCGTTGGACGTCGAGATGATGCCGACCGCGGGCGCGACGCCGTCGGAGGTGTCGAGCCAGCTCGCCGGCATCGCGGTCGTTCCGACCTCGGTCGTGGTGCCGTCGACCTCGTACTCGGCGGTGACCGCGACTTCGTCGACGCCGTTGTTCGGCGCCGGGTCCGTCGTCGGTTCGACGGTCATTCGAAGCGTGACATCGTTGCCCGTGACCGCGCTCTCCCCGGTCATCTGGCCGTCGAAGGAGTCGTCCACCTCTTGGGCGAACTCGACGCCGCCGTCGCCGCCGTCGGCCGCGGCGACGAGCTTGACGTAGTTCGACTGGTCGCCGGTCCCGATGAACAGCCCGGCCGACTGGTAGTCCTCCGGGTTCTCCGGGAACGAGGCGACCGTCGTCTCGACGACGAACGGCTCGTCGGGCGTGTCGACGCCGAACTGGAAGCCGTACTGCTGGGTGTTCGTGCCGGCGTACGCGTCACCCTGTGGGACCTCCTCGACGGTGAGCACCTCGGCCGCACCGCCGACCGTCATCTCCGTCGGGTCGTAGAGGTCCTGGTAGTCCTGCCCGTTCGTCATCACGCCGGTCCAGCCCTGCCCGTTCTCGCCGAACAGGCTCAGCTCGGAGAGGTCGTGCTGGACGGGAGCCGTCGTGTCGAGCCCGTTGTCCGGGTCGACCGCGAACGGGTCCTCGGTGTCGTCGAGGCCGTCGTTGTCGTCGTCGGGGTCGTTCAGGTTCGACGTGCCGTCGTCGTCGAAGTCGACGGGCGTCGAGCTGGCCGAACACGGGTCTGTGCCGGCGTCGATCTCGTCGGCGTTGTCGTAGCCGTCGCCGTCCTCGTCGAGCGAGGCGTCGTCGGCGCCGGTACAGGTGTCGCCGGCGCCGTCGTCGCCGTCACCGTCGTCGCTCCCGTAATCGGCCGGCTCGAACACCGTGATGTCGTCGCCGCCGTGGTTGGCGATCCAGATCGTCCCGCCGAACACCTCGTCGTCGTCCTGGGCGGAGATGCCGAGCGGTCCGTTCGTGTTGCCGACCGTCTCGACGTTCGTCACCGTCGAGCCGTCGGCGCTCAACTCGACGCGCTTGATCGAGCCGCCGAGCTCGACCTGCAGGAGGTCGCCCTCCATCGCGCCGCCGAAGTTCGAGGCGGTGTACTGCGCCGTCCCGCCGGTCGGAGCGAAGAGGACCTTGTTCCCGCTCTGGTCCTCCATCGTGTTCGCGCTGCCGGCGGGCGCGCCCGGGTCGGGCGATCCGGCGGTCGGCGGGATGTAGTCGGCCTGCCGCGGGTCGACCATGCTCTCGGGGACCGGCGAGTTCGACTCCGTGATGTCGAGGCTCACGTCCCCGTTCGCGTCGTAGAGGTCGGCGCCGGTCGGGTTGGCACGGATCGGCGCGGGGTGGCCGCCGTAGTCCCCCTCGTCGACCTTCACGAGCTGGTCGCTCGTGGAGTAGCTGCCGTCCTCGTTCGGGTGGTTCGTCACCGACGCGGCGTCGGCGACGGTGTCGCCGTTCTGGTCGGCGGGCTGGCCGCCCCAGCCGCCGTTCGGACCGTGGTCGGCGACGTAGACCTGCCCGCTCTCCGCGACGACCAGGTCGTACGGGTTCCGGTAGCCGGGCGAGTAGATCTGGACCGGCCCGTCCTCGACGAGCTCCGCCTGGTTGGCGCCGTCGTCGCCGCCGAACGGCAGGACCTCGTCGTCGCCGATCGTCGGCAACGCGTAGTAGAACGGCAGGTCCGGATAATCGCTGTCGTAGGTCTGGTGGCTGTCGGCGGACATCCCCTCGATCTGTGCCAGGTCGATCTCGAGGATCGCCGCCGACAGCGCGTACTCTGGCGTGTGGCCGAAGTTGTCGCCCGGCGCGCCCTTGTTGGTGTGGCCGCCCTGGGCGGCGTACAGCGTGTCGCCGTCCGCCGAGAGGTCGAGCCCGTTCGTCGCGTGGTTCTCCTCCGAGCGCGGGAGCCCGAGCACCAGCACTTCGTGCGTGATATCGCTCGTCTGCAGCGTCTCGTCGCTCCCGGCGTCGATCGTCAGCCTCGAGATGGCCCCGGAGTTCGTGTCCGTCGTGTCGTCGTCCTGTCCGACGGAGATCTCGGGGTCGCTCGAGGAGACGTACACCACCGGGTTCTCGGCGGTGCCGCCGACCGTCAGGCCGGTGATCTGCCGGTCGTCCTGGCCGGATTCGAGGTTCCCGAGGTCGTCGTGGTTCGGGATGTCCTCGATCGCGTCGATCTCGACCTCGTTGACGACTTCGTAGCTGTTGTCACCCGTGCGCTCGACCGACAGCGCATACACGGTGCCGCCCTGCGTCGAGACGTACACCCGGCCGTCCGGGCCGATCTCGATCGCGGTCGGGTTGCCCGCGCTGAATCCCTCCAGCGTGGACTTGTCGAAGCTGGGTTCCGTCGCGCTCGTCGCCTCGCCGGCGAGATCGACCGTCAACGGGCTGTTGGATCCGTCGTGGGTCACCTCCAGCGTCGCGCTCTTCGGGTCGACGCTGGACGGCGAGAACGTCACGGGGACGTCCGCGGACTCGCCGGGCGCAAGCGTCGTCTGCGACGGGGTGCCGACCGAGAACTCGCCCGCGTCCGTGCCGGTCACCGACGCGTCCGTGATCGTGATGTCGCCGTCGCCGTCGGCGCCGAGGTTGGTCACCGTGACCGTCTCGGTCGCGGAATCGTCGACGACGACCGACCCGAAGTCGGCGTCCGAGGGGCCGCCGAGCGTGTCGGGCTGCGGCTCCGCCTCGACGATCTCGATCGCGGAGATCTTCGCGTTGTCGACCTCGGTCGCGAGATCCACGTCGATCTCGCCGTCCTCGGGCGTCACCGTGAACGACTGCATCGTTCCGGTCGCCGCGCCGACGTCGGCGTAGATGTCGTAGCCGTCCAGGACCGTCTCGCCCTCGACGCTGACGTCGAAGACGCGGTCCCCCTCGCCTCCGGCGTCGCCGTCAACCCCATGGAAGATCTCGGCGAAGTACAGGCGGACCTCGTACTGCTGGCCGCTCTGGATGTTCTCCGAGAAGGTCCACTCCTGGTTACCGTACACTTCCGAGGTGAACACCGATGTCGGCGTCGACCCTGGAACGCTCGCGTCCGTCGAGACGCTCACGTCCTGGGAGTACGTGTTCCCTCCGGAGACGTACGTTCCGTCGCTGGCGGCCCAGTCCGGGCCGCCGTCGGCGGCGGCGACGGTCGAGCCGCCGGCGTTCACGCGGTAAACGACATCGCCGGGCGCCGCGGCGGCGGCCCCCCCCGAGACCGCGACCGTGCCGACGGCCATCGACGTCGCCGTCAGTACCGCGAACAGTACCGCGAATACCTGTTTTCTACCCACTCGTCTCATCCTCGCGGGCCTCCCGATTCCTCGATCGCTCGTGTTGATATGTCTCTGTCATCGCTCCTCTCCCCGCGGAGGCGCGCTCGCTCCGACGAGGGTGAGAGAAGCCACGACACTTCTAAAGTTCAGTAAAAGTACAATAACTCGGACGATAGCTGGTCCCGAACCCGCCGAAGATCCGTCCATTACCGGTCGAAATCGAGGTCTTGACGCGCGCTCTGTCCTCACTTCTGCGGCGTCGACCGACGCCCGTCGGATCGCGTGACGGGATGGTCTCCATCGTAAAATCTATCGTTCCGACCGCGAACAGATAGCCGGAAGGATCCGGTCACCCGCCGTTATCACAGCGGTAACAGCCGGTCTGAGGGATCCGAGCAGTGAACGGAACGACTGTCGGACCGGGCGGGTCGGATCCGGCCCTAGAGAACGGTCCCGTGCTTCTTGTCGGGGACCGACTTCTCGATGTCCTCGTAGAAGTCGAACCGCTGGACGAGCTCCTCGCGGAGGTCGGAGGGCGGGACGATCTCGTCGATGACGACCTCGCTCGCCATCCGGTGGATGTCGATGTCGCGGCGGTACTCCTCGCGGAGTTCGTCCTCGCGCTCGGCGCGCTCGTCGGGGTCGTCGATCTCAGCGAGCTTGTTGGCGTAGACGGCGTTGATCGCCGCCTCGGGGCCCATGATCCCGATCTCGCCGGAGGGGAGCCCGATGACGGACTCCGGCTCGTAGGCGGGGCCGCCCATCGCGTAGATGCCCGCGCCGTACGCCTTGCGGATGACGACGGTCTGCTTGGGGACGGTGGCCGAGGAGGTCGCGTAGATGAACTTCTTGCCCTTCTCGAGGATGGCGTCCTTCTCGACCTGCGAGCCGGCCATGAACCCCGGCGTGTCACAGAGGTACAGCAGGGGGATCTCGTAGGCGTCACAGGTCCAGATGAACTCGGCGGCCTTCTCGGCGGCGTCCGGGAAGATGGCACCCGAGCGCTCGGTCGGCTGGTTGGCGACGACGCCGACGGGCTTGCCGTCGATGCGGGCGAACGCCGTGACGATCTCCGTGCCGTACTCGGGTTTCAGCTCGAAAACGGACTCCGCGTCGCAGATGCGGTCGAGCAGGTCGTGGACGTCGTACGGGCGGTTCGGCGCCTCCGGGATCAGCTCGTCGATGCCGTCGGGCGAATACGTCGGCGGCTTCGGCTCGCTGCGGGGCGGCTTCTCGCCGGCCTTGTCGGGGAGGTAGCTCATCAGATCCGCGACGAGCTGTCGGGCATGCTGTTCGTCCTCGGCGACGAGGTCTGCGCTGCCGGAGTACTTCGCGTGCACGTCAGGACCGCCCAGGTCGTCCATCTCGATCTCCTCGCCGGTGACCATCTTCACCATCCGCGGCGACGCGATCGCCATCGCGGACATCCCCTCGACCATGACGGTGAAGTCGGCGAACACCGGGGTGTAGGCGGCGCCGGCGATACAGGGGCCGTAGAGCACGCAGATCTGCGGGACGCGCCCCGAGAGCATCGAGTGGTTGTAGTAGTACTTCCCGATCCCCTCGCGGTTGGCGAAGAACCCGGTCTGCTGGTCGATCCGGCCGCCCGAGGAGTCCATCAGGTAGAGGACCGGCTTCCCGTTCTTGAGTGCGCGCTGTTGCATCCGGAGGAACTTCTCGACGCCGCGACCGGCCATCGACCCCGCCTTCACGGTGAAGTCGTTCGCCATGAAGTGCAGGTCGCGCCCCTCGAACTCGGCGGCGCCGGTGATGAGCCCGTCCGCGGGGAGCCGGTTGCCCTCGTCGGCCTCCGCCACGTCGGGGGAGTTCCCGTGCCAGGCGTCGAAGTGGGCGAACTTCCCGTCCTCGAACTTCACGCCGTCGGCGGCGTCTTCGGTACTCGCGTCGCCGGTCCCCCCGGCCCCGCCGTCGCCGAACCACAGGTCGAGGCGGTCGCGAACGAACAGCTTCCCCTGCTCGGGGAGCCGCTGCTTGTACTTCTCGGGGCCGCCCTCGAGGATGTCGTCGATCTCCGCGCGGAGTTCGGCCTCGCGGTCGGTCGGACCCAGGTCGTCGTCCAAGGGGTACTCGATCTCGGGCGGCTCGGCGGTCGCGATCGGCTCGTCGGCAGCGCCGCCGTCGTCATGAGCGTCGTCGCCGGCGTACACCTCGATGTCGACGCCGAAGTGCTCGGCCAGCGCCGAGGCGATGGCGCCGGCCTCCTCCTCGGTCGCACCCGCGCCCACGTGGACTTTCATACGGTGGTGTGCGCAAGAATTGCGGAAAGGGTTTTCCATGGCGGGCGACGCTCCCCGCCAAACGGTTCAGGAAACTTTCAGAAATTCGATTCTGGGTACACTGAAGGTTCCGGGGTCGAATCGGTGGACGTGACCGATACCCCGGACGACACCCTCCGAGCCCTCGCAGAGCTGCCGACGATGGCGCACCCCGCGTCGACCCCGGACGGGTCCGAAATCGCGCTGTACTACGACATCGACGGCCGCAACGAACTGTACCTCCTCGACCCCGACACCGGAGAACTGGACCGGTGGTCCGACGGTCAGGTTCCGAAGGACGCCCGCCACGGCTTCGCGTGGGACGCCGCCGGCGAGCGCGTCCTCTTCCACCTCGACGAGGCCGGCAACGAGCAGAACGACGTTCACGCCATCGACCGCGACGGCACCGCCGAACCGGTCGTCGAGATGGACGGACAGGTGACGCTCCAGTCGGTCGGCGACGACGGCGAGACGCTGCTGGTCGGGTCGAACGCCGACGGGCAGATGAACGTCTACCGCCACGACCTCCCCTCGGGTGAGACGACGAAGGTCACCGACTACGACCGCGCCGTCTGGACGGCGGAGCTGTCGCCCGACTGCGAGCGGTTCGCGTTCACGACGAACACGTCTGACGACTACGACAACGCGGACGTGTTCGTCGCCAGCGTGGCGCGAAGCGCCACGGAGAGCCGGCCGGCGGCCGGCGACGATCTCGACGGATCGAACGCCCGCAGCCTCGAGATCGGCGAGACCGGCGCTGAGTCGGCGCCGGCGGACTGGCACCCCGACGGCGAGGCGCTGCTCGTCTCCGACAACACGCCGGACAAGGGTCGCTGCGGCGTGTACGACTTCGAGGCCGACGACGTGACGTGGTTCGGGACCAGCGAGTACGAGGAGACGCCCGAGTTCTTCCTCCCCGACGGCGATCGCTTCCTCGCGACGCGGACGCGCGACGCCGAGGTCGTCCCGGTCGTCTACGACACGACGACCGGTGAGGGGCGCGAACTCGACGTGCCCGGCGGCGTGTCAACCTTCGGTCGCGGCCCCTCGGACGACGGGTGGGTCCTCGACGAGAACCGCGTGCTGCTCATGCACACCACGCCGACTCGCCGGCCCGAACTGCTCGCGTACGACCTCCACGCCGACGAATACGAGACGGTGTTGGAGGCCGAGTACGGCCCGTTCTCCCCCGACGACTTCGCCGACGCGGAGTACATCACCGTCGAGTCTGACGGCGTGCCCGAGACGCCGCAGCGCGCCGTCGAGCACGACCCGTACGACGAACTGGAGATCGGCGCGATCTTCTACGACTCCGGCGAGCGGCCGTCGCCGTTGGTCGTCAACCCCCACGGCGGCCCGCGCCACCGCGACACGCTCTCGTTCGGCTACCGCACGCAGTTCCTGCTCTCGCGCGGCTTCTCCGTGCTCCAGGTGAACTATCGCGGCTCCACCGGCCGCGGCCGGGAGTTCGTCGAGGAGCTGTACGACGACTGGGGCGGCGCCGAGCAGGGCGACGTTGCCACCGCGGCCGAGCACGTCCTCGCCGCGTACGATTGGCTGGACGACGACCGCGTCGTCGTCTTCGGCGGCTCCTACGGCGGCTACTCGGCGTACTGGCAGCTGGTGCAGTTCCCCGACCTCTACGACGCGGGGGTCGCGTGGGTCGGCGTCTCGGACCTGTTCGACATGGCCGAGAACACCATGCCCCACTTCCGCTCGGAGCTGATGGTGAAGTACCTCGGCGAGCCCGACGAGAACGAGGCGCTGTACGAGGAGCGCTCGCCGGTCACCCACGTCGACAACCTCGCGGCCCCCCTCCTGATCGTCCACGGCGTCAACGACCGTCGGGTCCCGGTGTCGCAGGCGCGCATCTTCCGCGACGCCCTCGAGGACGCCGGCTACGAGGAGGGCGACGACTACGAGTACGAGGAACTCGGCGAGGAGGGCCACGGCTCCTCGGACATCGACGACAAGATCCGGAGCCTCGAACTGCTCGACGACTTCTTCGAGCGTCGTGTCGGCACCGTCGAAGCCGACGTGGCCGCGAGCGACGACTGAACCAGGGCATCCGTCGCGGGCGTCCTTGCTCGTTCGTCGACGCTACCCATGTTCGTGGCTCGGCCACAAGCTCGCCGCCGTGTGGCCGAGGCGCTCGGTCGCTCACTCCGTTCGCTCCCTCGCGCCTCGCTAATTTTCTGGGCGGCTCGGCCCGCAGACCTCGCCGTTCACGAGACCTTTGGTCTCGTGAGCTCACAAATCGCGGTGCGATTTGTGAACGCCGTGGTACCGTCGCCTCACTCGCTCACTCCGTTCGCTCGTTCGGCGACGCTAGTCGAACATCTTGTCGTCGAACTCCGGCACGTCGAACCCACCCTCGCCGCCCCACCCGTCCATCACCCGGCTCTGGTACAACATCAATGCGACCTGCGGCACCGCCTGCGGCGGCACCGGCGAGGAGTCGTCGAAGGCCTTCTCGGCCCACCCGTTGTACTCGTCGACGATGTCCATCGCGTCCTTGAAGCTGCGCAGCATGAGCGCCTTGTAGCGGTCTCTCATTACCCAGCCTCGGCACGCCCGACGTGTGGGTCTATCGGTTCGGGAAGCGCTATCGGGCTGGAACCTCGTCGAGCGCCGCTTCGAGCCGTTCGATCAGCGCCTCGTTCCCGACGTGGACCGGCACCCGCTGGTGGATCCCGGTCGCCTCCACGTCCAACAGCGACCGGGCGCCGTCGGAGGAGCGCCCGCCGGCGCCCTCCACGAGATATGCGACGGGGTTGCCCTCGAACTGGAGGCGGAGCTTCCCGTCGGGCGCGGACTCCAGCGCCGGGTACGCGAACACGCCGCCGTAGGAGAGCACCTGGCTCACGTCCGCGATCATCGCGCCGCCGTAGCGTAGCTTCAGCTCGTCCTCGATCTCGTCGACGTAGGTGGCGAAGTCGTCGGGCCAGTCGGGGACGCGCCCGCCGAAGCCGTAGACGGTCGGGTCGTCGGGGAGTTCGATCCGTTCCAGCTTCTCCCGGTCGCCCTCTCCGGTGACGAGGTACTCTCGGATCGTCGCGTCAGCGGGCGCGCCGACGCCGGCGACCATCGTCGTGACCGGGCCGTACAACACGAACCCGGCGCCGACGAGGTCGCGCCCGGAGGCCGGGAGGTCACCGTCGTAGATCGCGACGACCGTGCCCATCGGGTTGTTCGACTCCAGGTTCGAGGAGCCGTCCAGCGGGTCGACCGCGACCGACACCGCCCCGTCGCCCGTGTCGACCGTCGACTCGCGCTCCTCGCTGGCGTAGGTGCCGACGCCGTCGATGTCGCCCAACGTCGCCTCCAGCAGCTCGTCGGCGTACACGTCGGCCGCGAGCACGTCCTCGCCGGACGGGTTCTCGTCGTCGAGGTAGCGCCGTCGCCCCGGCAGCCCCGCGCGGATCTCGGGAGCCGCCGCGGCGACGGCCTCCAGTGTCGTCTCCGCGACGGCGACCGCGTCGGGATCGGCCGAGTCCGCGGCGCCGTCGCCGGGATCGGAGTCGGCTCCCTCCATCAGTCGTCGGCGACGGCGGAGGCGGAGGTGTGTTCGAGCGCCTCGTCGACGGACGCCTCCTCGAAGATGACCGCCTCCAGCGCGTCGAGGATCTCCTCGGGGTTCTCCCGCTGGAAGACGTTCCGGCCGACCGCGAGCCCCTTCGCGCCGCCGTCGATCGCGCCGGCGACCGTCTCCAGGAACGCGCGGTCGTCGGTCTTCGACCCGCCGGACATCACCACCTTCGTCGGGCCGGCCATCTCGGCCGCGTGAGCCATCGCCTCCGGCGATCCGGGGTACTTCACCTTCGCGATGTCGGCGCCGAGTTCGAGCCCGAGCCGGGCGGCGTACGCGATCGTGTCGGGGGCGGTGTCGTTCTTCAGCCCCTGTCCGCGCGGGTACGACCACATCACGACGCCCATGTCGTGCTCGCGGGCCGCCTCCTGTGCGTCGCGGAACTCCTCGGCCATCTCCACCTCGTTGTTCGAGCCACCGTACAGCGTGAAGCCGATCGCGTCGGCGCCGAGCTCGGCGGCGTACTCGACCGACCAGTTCACGGCGGAGTCTGGCTCGCCCATCCAGAGGTTCGAGGTGCCGTTGAGCTTCGCCAACAGCGCCACGTCGTCGTCGTAGCTGGGGTAGTGCGCCTCCGCGACGCCCTTCCCGACCGCGAGCGCCGTCACCGCGTCGTGGGTCGCCAGCTCGAACACCCGCTCGGGATCGGCCGTTTCCGGGTTCGGCTCGAAGTCCACCGGGCCGTGTTCGATCCCGTGGTCGTACGCGAGAATGAGCGCCTTACCGTCCCGGGTGATCGCCGCGTCCGCGTCGGGGAGCATGTATGATTCCGCCACGCCATCGATGATAAATCAAATGGTGTACGAGGATTGATATTTACTCGGCAGCGAGTATCGCCTTCCGTCGATCAGTCGACGTGTTCGGCGGCCGCGTCGCGGAGTTCTGCCACGTGCGCGGCGTCGCGATCGAGGGCCTCGCCGATCTCCTCTGGGTCGGCGATGGCGAGCGCGCGTGCGGAGGTGATCCCCGCCTCCGCGAGGTCGGCTGCGTCCCGATCGTTGACCCCCGCTACGTCGACAACTGGCGTCGGTCGGGAGCGCTCGCGCCACGCGGACTCCGCGGCGACGGGGTCGCCCGAGCCGTCGGTTTTCGTGCCCGACGCGTCGCCGCGGGCGGAGGCGGCGACCCACGCCCGTTCGGCGGCCTCCCCGTCGTCCGTCTCCTCGTCGTCGGTCGTGGCCGCGGTGTCGTCGTTGGCCGTGGCAGCAGCGTCGTCGGTGTCGACCCGAACGTCGTCGTCAGTGTCGTCGCCGCCCGCACCGCCCTCCGCGGCGTCGGATCCCTCGGAGTCCTGGCCCTGCCAGTCGCCGGACGAGGCGGCGACCCACGCCCGTTCGGCGTCGCCGAGACCACGGACCTGGCTCGAGCGGCGGGCGAGGTCCTCGCCCTCCGACTCGAACGACCACGCCAGCGAGTGCTCACGACGGATGCGAGCGGCGACGCCCGGATTCACCCCGGCGTCGATCAGCATCCGGTAGGAGACGGCCTTCTCGCGAACGTCCGCCGCGCCGAACGGCGCGTCCGCGAGGACCGCGGCCGTCGCCGGCCCCACGAATTTCAACTCCCTGACATCCTCATCCCCCACACCTGGTCACCTGTCGGATGCGTCGGACCCGGACGGTTTAATCTTTCTGCGCACATTCTCATTCGTGGATAATTCCGTCGGCGTTCCCTCGCTGCCGCTCCGCTACGCTTACGGTGACCGCCGGGGCATCACCTCCCATGCGCGGACTCTCGGATATTCGGACGGTCGGCGTCGTCGGCGCGGGAACCATGGGCAACGGCATCGCCCAGGTCGCCGCGACCGCCGGCTACGACGTGGTGATGCGCGACATCGAACGACGGTTCGTCGACAACGGGCTGGAGTCGATCGAGTCGTCGCTGTCCCGGCTCGACGCGAAGGACGAACTCGACGAGTCGCCCGAGGCCATCCAGGACCGGATCACGGGAACGACAGCCATCGGCGATCTCGCCGACGCCGACCTCGTGGTCGAGGCGGCGCTCGAGGACATGGAGGTGAAGCAGGACATCTTCGGGGACCTCGAGGACGTGACCGACGACGATGTCGTGCTCGCCACGAACACCTCGACGCTCTCCATCACGACAATCGCCTCGGCGACCGACCGCGAGGACCTCGTCGTCGGCCTCCACTTCATGAACCCCGTCCCGATCATGGCGGGCGTCGAGGTCGTCACCGGCGAGAAGACGGCCGCCGAGGTGACGGATCTGGCGCACGCGTTCGCCGAGGACCTCGGAAAGGAGACCTGGGAGAGCGACGACAAGCCCGGGTTCGTCACCAACCGCGTGCTCATGCCGTGGATCAACGAGGGGATCCGCGCATACGACGAGGGCGTCGCCTCGAAGGAGGACATGGACAAGGGGATGAAGCTCGGTACGAACGTCCCGATGGGCCCGCTCGAACTGGCCGACCACATCGGCCTCGACATCTGTCTCGACGCAAGCGAGACGCTCCACGAGGAGCTTGGCGACCGCTACAAGCCGGCGTACCTCCTCAAGCGGAAGGTCGCCGCCGGCGACCTCGGCAAGAAGACCGGCAAGGGGTTCTACGAGTACGAGTGACGCGGGCCGGCCGCCGTCGACGCCGACGCGGTCCCGGACACGGCACCGCTGCCGACGCCGACGGTCCGGATACGACCATTCGGAACGACTAACCACCCGCCCGCCCGTTCGGCGGGTATGAAGGCCACGGCGACGGCCCACCCCATTCAGGGCCTCGTGAAGTACCACGGGATGCGCGACGCCGAGCGGCGGCTCCCGTACCACGACTCGATCAGCCTCTGTACGGCCCCCTCGCGGACGACGACGACCGTCGAGTGGGAACCGGACGGTGCACCCGACGACGACGAGTACCGCATCGACGGCGAGGTCGTCGACGGCCGCGGCGCCGAGCGTATCGGGATGGTCGCCGACCACGTCCGCGACCTCGCGGACCTGGACGCCGCCGTCCGCGTCGAGTCGGAGAACTCCTTCCCGTCGAACGTCGGCTTCGGCTCCTCCTCATCGGGCTTCGCCGCGCTGGCGATGTCGCTCGTGGAAGCCGCGGGGCTCGACATGACGCGCCCCGAGATATCGACGGTCGCGCGCCGCGGCTCCTCGTCGGCAGCGCGCGCGGTTACCGGCGCGTACTCGGTGCTGTACGCCGGGATGAACGACGAGGACTGCCGCTCGGAGCGTCTCGATGTCGGCGTCGGTCCCGACGGCTTCGACCCGGAGGAGGACCTCCGCGTCGTGACGGCGCTCGTTCCCGCGTACAAGGAGACCGAGGAGGCCCACCGCGAGGCGGAGGCGAGCCACATGTTCGACGCCCGGATGGCCCACGTCCACGAGCAGCTCCAGCGGATGCGCGACCGCCTTCGCACCGGGGAGTTCTCGGGCATCTTCGAGATCGCCGAGCACGACTCGCTGTCGCTGACGGCGACGACGATGACCGGCCCCGCCGGCTGGGTGTACTGGCAGCCCGAGACCATCGCCGTGTTCAACGCCGTCCGCGAGCTCCGACAGGAGGAAGACGTGCCGGTGTACTTCTCGACGGACACCGGCGCGAGCGTCTACGTCAACACGCCCGCCGAGCACGCCGAGCGCGTCGAGGAGCGCGTCGCCGAGGTCGGCGTCGAGACCGACATCTGGGAGGTCGGCGGCCCGGCGCGCGTCCTCGGCGAGTCGAAGGCGCTGTTCTGATCCGGGGACACCGCTCCGAACTTCGTGAACGGGTGGGGACACAGGTCCGGCGAACGCGGAGCCGTCGCTGCGCCCCGGGCTGACAGGCGGCGCGGCTGCGTCCGGGGACGACGGGGCGCGGTCGTCTCGGCCCCGTCGGTCGTCCCCGCCCCCCGCGAGCGGTGCGCCGCACACCCGCTCGTCGCCCGCGGGTCGACCTCAGGTCACGGAGCTGCTGGTTCCGGCTTGATATGTGAACGTTCGGACGAACCGACGAGCGCGACGCCCGTCACGCCCTTACCCGCGGCGGCCGTACCCGAACCGAATGCACGTCGTCGTTCTCGGCGCCGGCTACGCCGGCGTCGCCCTGACCCGCAGGCTCGAATCCCGGCTCCCGTCGGCGGTCGACATCACCCTCGTCAACGACGGCGAGGAGCACGTCCTCGTCCACGAGACCCACCGCGCGATCCGCCGCCCCGCGGTCGCCGACGCGATCTCGGTTCCCTTGAGGGACCTGCTCGACCGCGCGGAGTTGGTCGTCGACCGCGTCGTCGACGTGGACGCGGGGGCGGGCCGCGCGGAGTTGGCCGACGGCGACGCGATCGAGTGGGACTTCGGGGCGGTTTGTCTCGGCTCAGAGACCGCCTACTACGGGATCGAGGGGCTGCACGAGCATGCGACGCCGATGAAGTCGCTCGACGACGCCGCCGCGATCCGGGAGCGGTTCCTCGACGTGGCCGACGGCGGCGGCCGCGTCGTGGTCGGCGGGGCCGGCCTGTCCGGCGTGCAGGTCGCCGGCGAGCTCGCCGCGCTGGCCCGCGAGGAGGGGGTGGAGGTGCCCGACGACGTGGAGATCGCCCTGGTGGAACAGTTGGACGAGGTCGCCCCGAACTTCCCCGCGAGTTTCGGCCGGGCGATCCGGGAGCAATTGGAGGCGCGCGGCGTCGACGTGGAGACCGGCACCGCCGTCGAGGCGGTGTTCGACGACCGGATCGTCACCGACGCGGGCGATCTCCGCTATGACCAACTCGTCTGGACCGGCGGCATCGCCGGCGACGACGCCCTCGACGGCGACCGACCCGTCGTCCGGGCGGACCTCCGGCTCACTGACCGCACGTTCGCGTTAGGCGACGCCGCCCGCGTCGTCGACGCCGACGGCGAGGCGGTTCCCGCGTCCGCGTCGGCGGCGGTGCGGGAGGCGAAGACGGCCGCCGAGAACGTCGGCCGGCTGGTCGACCACGAGCTGTCTGCCTCCCCGGACGACTTCGCGCCGCGGCTCGCCAGTTATCGCTTCGACGTGCCCGGGTGGCTCGTCTCCGTCGGCGACGGCGCCGTCGCGCAGTTGGGACCGACAGTGCTCACCGGCGCGGCCGCGAAGGCGTCGAAGGCGGGCGTCGGCGCCGGCTACCTCACCTCGGTGGGCGCCGTTCGCAAGGCCGTCGAGTTGGCCGAGGAGGAGCTGCTGTAGCGGATAGAAATGGACGTTCGTTCACCGTCACTCCTTTTACACCTAGTACTACTCATAGTGATTCGCAGGAAACAGTTACAACCTCGGGGATGATACGGTGTGACATGCCGACAAACGATATCGACCCCTATACCCCGTCTGAGGGCGTGTTCGAGTGCCTCGGCTGCGGAACGCGGACCCGGTCGAACAGCCACCCGGGGACGTGTCCGGAGTGCGACGGCGCCGTCCGAAACATCGCCGTCAGCCGGGAGTAACGCGCGGTCCGAGCGCCGGGAACGAGGCGGCCGGCAAGCGCCGGGAGCGCGACGCTTAACCGGCTCGCGACGCAATCCGCGTCGATGAGCGACACGCCGCGAGCGACGGGGATGGACGCCTTCGCGGCGCTGGGCGAGGAGGTGCGATCGGCCCTCTCCGAGCGGGGGTTCGCGACGCCGACGGCGCCGCAGCGACGGGCGATCCCGCCGCTTGCGGACGGAAAGGACGCCCTCGTCATCGCCCCGACCGGGACCGGCAAGACGGAGACGGCGATGCTGCCCGTGCTGTCGGCATTGGCGGAGACTCGCCCCGAGGGGCTCGGCGCGCTGTACGTGACGCCGCTGCGGGCGCTCAACCGCGACATGCGCGAGCGCCTGGAGTGGTGGGGCGACTACCTCGACCTCGACGTACAGGTTCGCCACGGCGACACCAGCGACTACCAGCGGAGCAAGCAGGCGAACGACCCGCCGGACGTGCTGGTGACGACGCCGGAGACGCTCCAGGCGATGTTGACGGGAGAGAAGCTCCGCGCGGCCCTCGCGGACGTGGATCACGTCGTCGTCGACGAGGTTCACGAGTTGGCGGCCTCGAAGCGGGGGGCGCAGTTGACCGTCGGCCTGGAGCGGGTCCGTCGACTCGCGGGCGACTTCCAGCGGATCGGCCTCTCGGCGACCGTCGGCGACCCGGAGGAGGTGGGGCGGTTCCTCACCGGCGACCGCGGCTGTGAGGTGATCGAGGTCGACGTGGGGAGCAAGGTCGAGTTCGACGTGGTGTCGCCGGCGACGACGCCCGAGGACGAACGCCTCGCCGGGAAGCTGGCGACGGACACCGACATCGCGAGCCACGTGCGGCTGATCCGCGACATCGTCCGCGAGCACGAGTCGGTCCTGATCTTCGTCAACACCCGACAGACCGCGGAGGCGCTCGGATCCCGGTTCAAGACGCTGGGGGAGCCGATCGGCGTCCATCACGGGTCGCTGTCGAAGGACGCCCGCATCGAGGTCGAGGACGCGTTCAAGGCCGGCGAGATAGCGGGCCTCGTGTGCACCTCGTCGATGGAGCTGGGGATCGACGTGGGACGGGTGGACCACGTCGTTCAGTACAACTCCCCGCGCGAGGTCGCACGCCTGCTCCAGCGCGTCGGCCGCGCGGGCCACCGCCGCGACGAGACCAGCCACGGCACCGTCGTCACAGACGCCCCCGACGACACGATGGAGGCGCTGGCGATCGCCCGGCGGGCCGTCGCGGGCGAGGTCGAGGACTCCGGAATCCACCACGGCAGCCTCGACACGCTCGCGAACCAGATCGTCGGCCTCCTCATGGACATGGGCGAGGTCGACGCCCGCGAGGCGTACGAGCTGATCACCCGGGCGTACCCCTTCCGCGACCTCCCGGAGGAGACGTTCCGCGAGGTGGCGAGGGAGCTGTCGGGCAACCGCCTGCTGTGGATCGACGAGGAACGAGACGTGCTGGAGACCTCCGGCGGCACCTGGCAGTACTACTACCGGAACCTCTCGATGATCCCCGACGAGGAGACGTACGACGTGTACGATATCTCCTCGCGCCGGCAGATCGGCACGCTCGACGAACGGTTCGTCGTCAACTTCGCGGCGCCGGGGGAGGCGTTCATCCAGCGCGGGGAGCTGTGGCGCATCAACGACATCGACGACGAGGAGGCGGAGGTGAACGTGGCGCCCATCGAGGACCCCGCCGGCGAGGTGCCCTCCTGGACCGGTCAGGAGATCCCCGTCCCGCGCGCCGTCGCCGCGGAGGTCGGGGAGATGCGCGGCGTCGCCGAGCCGCAGTTCGCCGGCGGCGCCGACGCCGACGCGGTCGCCCGCGAGTTCGCCGGCCGCTATCCCGCCGAGGCCGACACCGTCTCGGTCGGCCTCGACACGGTCGGGCGCCACGTCGACGCCGGCCACCCGATGCCGACGGACGACCGGATCGTCGTGGAGGGACGGGGGCGGAGCATCGCCGTCAACGCCGCCTTCGGCCACGAGGTGAACCGTACCCTCGGGCGCCTCCTCTCTGCGCTCATCGGCCAACGGACCGGCTCGTCGGTCGGGATGGAGGCCGACCCCTACCGCGTCGAGCTGGAGGTGCCCAACGGCGTCACCCCCGGAACCGTCATCGAGGTGCTGGAGGAGACCGACCCGAAGCACGTCGAGGCCCTGCTCGAACTCGCCCTGAAGCACTCGGACACGCTGAAGTTCACGCTCGCGCACGTCGCCGCGAAGTTCGGCGCGCTCAAGCGCTACCAGGGGAACAAGCGCTTCGGCGGCGACCGCCTCATGGCCGCGCTGGAGGACACGCCCGTCTTCGACGAGGCGGTTCGGGAGGTGTTCCACACCGAACTCGCCGTCGAGGAGACCGCGGAGATGCTCGCGGACATCGACGAGGGCGAGGTGGAGGTCGTCGCCGCCCGCGAACGCACGCCGCTCGGGACGGACGGCCGCTCCTCGGGGCGGGAGTTCCTCGTCCCGGAGAACGCAGACGCCTCCGTGATCGAGACGATCCGCGACCGCATCATGGACGACCACGTGATCCAGCTGTGCGTCCACTGCGGCGAATGGAAGCAGCGGACGAAGGTCCGTCGCGTCCGCGACACGCCGGAGTGTCCCGAGTGTGGCTCCACCCGCATCGCCGCACTGAATCCGTGGGCCGACGAGGTCGTGAAGGCGGTCCGCGCGAGCGACAAGGACGACGAACAGGAGAAGCTGACCCGGAAGGCGAACCGCGCGGCGAACCTCGTGCAGGCGCACGGCAAGCAGGCGGTGATCGCGCTCGCCGCCCGCGGCGTCGGCCCGCACAACGCCGCGCGGATCATCGGGAAACTGCGCGAGGACGAGGACGACTTCTACCGCGACATCCTGAAACAGGAGCGCCAGTACGCGCGGACGAAGAGCTTCTGGGAGTAGTCGTCGCCCTCTGGAAGTAGTCGTCGCCCGCGACGCCTCACGTCCGTCCGCGGTTCCGCTTACAGCCGCTTGCTCCGCGACGTTACCACGTCCAACCCGGGGCTGTAGTGGTACACCGGGTCGGCGTCCGGCGTCGCGAAGCCGTGGGACTGCAGGAGGGTGTTCGTCGTCACGTCGGCCTCGGCGGGGTACAGCGTCCACGGATCGTGGTCCACGTCCGTGTAGCGGATCGATCCGTCCTGCGCCTCGGTGTAGAAGCGATAGCGTTCGACGAGGAACTCGGCGTGCGGGTCGTCGGGGGCGTCGAACGCATCGCCCGTCGGGCGGTAGGTCGCCTCGTAGCGCGCCGGCCGGCTGCCGGGGTGGAGGCGACGGCTCCGGAAGCGGACGCCGCCCGCGCCGTCCGAGTCGAGCGAGATCCGCGCGTAGTAGTACGGGAGGCGGTGGAACACCCGGGCGCCGACGACGCTGGCGACGCCCTGCGCGTCGAGGCTGAAGAAGTAGACGCTCGGGACGCCGTCGCGGGTGACGTACGTGCGGACGTTGAGCTCCGGGAGTCGGATGCCGGCGCCCTCCGGCATCCCCTTCGGCCGAACGGCGACGTTGGTGAACGGGACGACGGAGAGCCACGCCGAGCCGTCGTAGGTGTCCGGCTCCAGCCTCTCGGGAAGGTGCGCGTCCATCACGTCGGGGTCGACGGGCCAGTTCTCGAACAGGAGGTGTCGCCAGCCCATCTCGAGCGGGAGGACCATGCCGAAACTCGGTGCAGGAACGAGAAACGTCTTTGGGCGCTCGTCCTCAGTCCTCGCCTTCCCACTCCTCCAGCGTCGCGGAGACGGCGCTGGCGAGGTGGTTGAAGTCGCGAAGCTCCATGCCGTCGCTGGTGACGAGCACGCCCTTGTCGCGTCCGTCGATCCGGACGGCGTAGCCGTTCTCGAACACCCGAAGCGTGTAGCGGTACTCGCCCAACTCGGTGCCCGAGTAGCCGTCGCTGGCCATCGCGAAGTCCTGTCGCTCGGTGCCGATGAAGGCCATCAGGTCGGCGTCCTGCTCCAGGTCGTCACGGAGGTAGAGCTGCTCGTGGTCGGTCCGCGTGAAGAACGTCACCGAGCGGGCGTTGTCGCCGACCGTCGTCCGGCACGTCGACACGAGTCGGTCCGCGGCCTCGTCGGGCAGCAGTTGGGACATACCACCCGACTGCCGGCCGCGTCGGTAGTCGGTGTGGTAGCTGCCAACCTTGCCGGTTTCTGCGCCCTCGTTGTCCGTGCCCACCCACTATGTCATATGCTACCATCATTCACATATCGTTTTCCCGACCACTTCCGTCGTGGTCGGTATGTCGACCGCCGATCCCGGAGGCGACGCCGTCGAGGGCGACCGAACGGACCCGTTCGGCCGCGCGATCCGCGAGTTCGCGCGCGACGAGCAGACCGAGCCGCTGTGGTGCGTCGACGGCGCCGAGCGCGTCGAGCACCCGATCGAGGGGTTCTATTTCGCCGATCGCGACGAGTCGGCCTACGAGACGGTCGATTCCGACGGACTGACGGCGCCGCTGCTCGACCTGGGCGCCGGCGCCGGACGCGACGTGCTCCGGTTTCAGGAGCGCTACGAGGGGGAGGTGGTCGGGCTGGAGCCGTCCGCCCACCTCGTCGCGACGATGCGCGAGCGCGGCGTCGAGTCGGCGGTCCGGGGCGACATGTTCGCGCTGCGCGAGTCGTTCGACCGCGACCGCTTCCGCGGGGTGTACGCCCACGGCACCCAGCTCGGACTGGCGCGACCGCCGCACCGCCTCCGCGAGTTCCTCGCCGACCTCGCGTTCGTGACGACCGACGACGCCGTCGCCGTCGTCGACAACTACGACCCCGAGGCCGACGGCGCGCGCGACCTCCTCGGCTGGCGGCCGGACCCCACGCCGGGGATGGGCTACCGCGTGATGCACTTCGAGTACGAGGGGGACGTGGGCGACACCCTGCTGTTCCGGCCGTTCGCGCCCGACGTGCTCCGGGAGGCGTGCGTCGGCTCGGAGTGGCCGGTCGCGACGGTCCGGTACTCGAACGACCACCACTACGAGGCGGTGCTGCGGAAACCCTGAGAAACGGTGTTTCCGTGATCCGGGACCCCTACGAACCCTCGTCGCCGGCGACGCTCGCACCGTCGCGCTCGGCGGGGTCCCACGCGTCGAGCGGCTCCCCGCCGAGCACGAAGTCGGCGCCCTCGTGTTCGGTGAGGACGACGTACACCGTCCGCTCCGGAATCCCGAACCGGTCACCGAGTTCCGTGGTGAGGCGGCGGGCAAGCGCGTGTCGCTGGTCGACGGTCCGGCCGACGCGCACGTCCGCGTTCACGAGCGCGACCGGGTCGTCCTCCCCGGCCCCGCCCAACTGCGGGTCGCTCTCGACGACCGCCACGCCGACGTGGTCGGTTCCGGTGTCCATGACCTCGGCGTACGTCTCGGCGACCCAGTCGGCGAACGACGCGCGCTCGTCGTCGGTGACGGCGACCGAGAGGTCGAAGCGAAGATGTGGCACATGCGAACGATCCACGTGCGACGGATAGCTGTGTCGCCGGAGGCGGGGCGCCTCAGGTCGACCGCTCGGCGACGAGGTTTCCGTCCTCGTCGCGCAGTGTCACCGTCTCGCCGTCGTTGTTGAGCGTCGGTCGTTCCCGGCCCCAGTACAGGTCCGTCTCGGTGTCCTCGCCGCTGCCGACGTGGAGCGTGAGCGACGCGTCCGCGGGGAGCGTCACGCCGTCGGGGAACTCGTAGGTGAAGCCAGCCTCGTCCGACAGCGTCCACCCCGAGAGGTCGACCGGCTCGTCGCCGCGGTTCGTGAGGACGACGTACTCGTCGTTGAGGTTCTCACCGTCCTCGCCCTCGGCGTCGGCGTGGATCCGCGAGACGACGACCCCGTCGCCGGCGGGCGTCGCCGTCGCGGACGCGGTGGCGGTCGTCTCGTCGTCGCCGGCGGGGCCGGGCGTGCCGTCGCGGCAGGTCCACAGCCCGCGGTCGGCGGCCATCGCCCGCTCCTCGGCGGCGTAGAAGCGGTCGCCGCGTTCGAAGGACGAGTCGTACACGCGGGCCAGTCCGCGGTCGATCAGCGCGTAGTTGAACGACCCGCCGTCGTGGTGGACGTACACGAGCAGCCGGTCGTAGTACCCGCGACGTGGCTCGTTCGCGTCGAAGGCGATCGTCACCTCCTCGCCGAGCAGGCGGTTCTTCGCGTAGGCGCTGGCGCGGTCGGCGTACTCGCGGAGACACGCGCGACCAGCTTCGGTGTCCGGGACGCCCTCGAACTCGTCCGGGGAGTTCTCGCCGTAGATCTCGGGCGTGTCGACGCCAAGGAGGCGGGCCGTGTCGGTCGTGCCGTTCTCGTACTCGAACCGGAACGTGTCGCCGTCGACGATCTCGACGACGGTCACGCGGATGCCGTCCGCCGGCGGGGCGGCGGTGGCCGGCGTTCCGCCCGAACCGGGCGGCGCGGTCGCGGTGTCCCCGCCGCCGACGGTCGCGTCGCTGCCCGCCGGCCCGACGACACAACCCGCCAGCACGAGCAGGAGGCAGCAGGCGAGCGCGACGAGGCGGGGGCGAACCATGTTCGCTCGACGGATGGCGCGGCGGGCGGAAAGCCGTTCTGCATGGTGCGGCTGTCCTCGACCGCGCGCGCTACTCCCGGCGTTCGTAGACGACGAAGTCGAACGCGTCGTGTTCCCCCCGGTCGACCTCGACCCACTCACCCCGGTCGAACTCGGGAAATTCGGTGTCCCCCTCGTACGATTCGTGGACCTCCGTCAACACCAGTTCGTCCGCGAGCGGGAGGAACTGCCCGTAGACGGCGCCGCCGCCGGCGACGTACACGGTGTTGACGCCCCGTTCGGCGGCGTCGGCGCGGGCGGCCGCGAGCGCCTCCTCGACGGACCCGGCGACGATCACCTCCTCCGGGAGGTCCGGGTTCGACCGCGAGAGGACGACGTTCGTCCGGTCGGGGAGCGGGCCCCCGATGTCCCTCGCGATCGACTCGTACGTCCGCCGGCCCATGATCACGGGGTGTCCCGTGGTCGTCTCCTTGAAGTGGCGCATGTCCGCGGGGAAGTGCCACGGCATCCCGCCCTCGGCGCCGATGACGCCGTTGGCGGCGACGGCGGCGATGAGCGAAACGCGAATATCGCCGCCGCCGTCGGCGTCACCGCCCGCGTCGGCGCCGGCCGAAGGGGACCCGTCGGTCGGGCCGGGACCGTCCGGCATCACTCGGCGACCGCGAACTCGATGCCCGGTGCCGGGTCGTAGTCCAGCAGCTCGATGTCGTCGAACGCCAACTCGTCGAGCGGCTTGTCGGCGACGCGCAGCGTCGGCTTCTCGCGCGGCTCGCGGCCGAGCTGCCGCAGCAGCCCCGGAACGTGATCCTTCTTCTCGTCGCCGTCGGCCTCGGCGGGCGCGGTCTCCTCGACCCAGTCGGCCAGCCGCTCGTACTCCTCGCGCGACTCGGCGTCCGCGAGGCCGTCACGGAGCATCGCGCGGGCGTCGGCGTCGCCGTACCAGTCGCCGCGCTCGCCGGTGCCGCAGTAGACGTGGGCGTCGACGACGCTGTGGGCGAACGTCCCGGGTTCGAAACCGGTGCGCTGAGCGACGGCCGTCAGCAGGATCGAGTAGGCGGCGATGTTGAACGGGATGCCGAGCGCCAGATCGCCCGAGCGCTGAGTGAGATGAAGGTTCAGGCGGTCGCCCTGGACGTTGAACACGAAGGTGTAGTGACACGGCGGCAGCGTCGACACCGTGGCGTTCGCCGGGTGCCAGGCGTTGACGACGATCCGGCGCGACTGGGGGTTCTCCCGCAGCGTGTCGAGGACGTACGCCAGTTGGTCGAACGTGCGCTCGTCGTCGTTCATCCAGCGGTGGCTGTCGTCGGGCCACGTCTCGCCCTCCAGCCCCTCCTCGGGAACGGGGTAGCGCCGCCAGAAGCGGCCGTAGGCGGTGTCGAGGCGACCCTCCTCGTCGGCCCACGCGTCCCAGATACCCGTCTTCTCGCGGAGGTCTCGGATATGCTCCTCGCCCGAGAGGTACCACAGGAGCTCGTGAATGAGCGACTTCCAGCGGAAGCCCGAGAGGTCCTTCGTCGTGAGCAGCGGGAAGCCGTCGGCGAGGTCGGCCTCGTAGTGCGCCGAGAAGGACGAGAGCGTGTCGACGCCGGTCCGGTTCGGCTTGTGGGTGCCGTCCCGGATCACGTCCTCGACGGTCGAGAGGTACTGCTGCATACGCGAGAAGGGCGGGGCGTCCGTGATAGACCTACCGGACCCGGCCACCCGTCCGGAACGCCAACCCCCAAGACCCGCCGTCGCTTATCGTCGTCCATGATCCACAACCTCGCCGCCGGCGTGCAGGCGTTCACGAGCAACGCGTTCCTCGTCTCCGGCCCCGCGGGCGCCGACGCGCCCGCGACGGCCGACGACGGTGACCACGGCCGGCGCGTCCTCGTCGACACCGGGTCGAACTTCGATATCCTCCCGCTCGTCCGCGAACGCGTCGACGACCTCGACGCGATCGTCCTCACCCACACGCACCACGACCACGTCGGCAACGTCGAGGCCGTCCGCAACGCCTTCGGCGTCGAGACGTGGGGCTTCGACACGAGCCAGCCGAGCGTGGACAACGAGATCCCCGACGGCGGACGTGTCGATATGGGGCTCGGCAGCTACGAGGCGCTGCACACGCCCGGGCACAAGGACGACCACCTCTGCTTCTACGACGAGGACGCGGGCGTGCTGTTCGCGGGCGACCTGATCTTCCAGAACGGCGGCTTCGGGCGGACGGACCTGGAGGAGGGCGACCGCGACGCGCTGATCCGTAGCATCGACCGCGTGCGCGAGCGCGTCGACGGCGACGGCCTCCGGGAACTCCACGTCGGCCACGGGCCGAGCGTGCTGGATTCGCCGTTCGAGCACGTGGAACTCGCCGGGCGGGCGGCGCGAACGCGCTAGCTCCCGGATCGGTTCGGTCGGAGGGAAGTCGTGCCGGCCGGATCGAACCCGGGCTATCGGCCGGACCGGACCTGAGCTACCGGCCGCCGGCCGCCCCGAGAAGGTCATCGTACGCCGCCGAGTAGGCCGAGGCGACGGCGTCCGGGTCGGCCCGTTCCTCGTCCGTCAGCGGGCGGAGATCGTGCGTCGAGAGCGGATCGAGCATCTCGGTGACGCGCTCGACGCGGACCTCCAGCGTTCCCTCGTCGCGGCCGCCGGTCGCGGCCTCTCGGGCGAGCGCCCAACGGTCGCCGCCGTACACCCGACACCGGCCGGGGTCGACGACGGCGACGGCGTCGAAGGAGACCTCGCGCAGCGGGGTCGCCACGTCGCCGTACGACTCCACGAGCGCGACGCCCGCGTCGCCGGCGGACCGAACGTCCTCAGACAGTCGGTCGAGCGCTGGCAGGTGGAGGTCAGCCATCGCGTCGTTGACCGCCCGAACCGAGTCGACCTGGCGGGCGTCCGCGAGCGGGAGGTCCTCGCGGAGCCGAGACGGGATCTCGACGGTATCGTTCACCACCCACTCGTCGCCGTCGGCGGTCCGGACGCGGTCGACGAGGAACGTCCGCCCGGACTCGCCGAGCAGTCCGGTCTCGCCCGGTGTCGGTCGCCAGAGCCGGTGGATCGGGTTCCGGGTCTCGTGGCTCGCGTCGCTGTCGGCGGCCCGGAGCAGTCGGTCGATGTCCTTCCCGTACAGGCGGCTGTCGCCCGCCGCCTGGCGCACGTCGTCGTGGTCGAACCACCGGTCGTTGCCGGCGCGGGGCTTGAACACGCGCGTCCCCTCGCCGTCGGCGCGGAGCCGCGCCGCGAGCCCGACCGCGAACGTCGTCTTGCCGGCGTCCACCGGGTCCGCGCCGGCGACGAGGAGCCTCACTGCTCGTCCGGCGACGGGTCGTCCGGGTGTCCGGGGGCGTCGCCGGCGGTCGAGCCGTCGTCGTTGCCATCGGCGCCAGCGAGATCCTCGGGTCGCCGCAGGCCGTAGTACCCCGGCTCGTCGTCCCCGCGCGGTTCCGCGACGACGAGGTCTTCGGCGTTCGTCATGATCCACGGGATCGCCCAGTCGAGCAGCACCTCCTCGGTCCCTTCGTCGATCTCGGCGTCGGGCTCCAGCCCCTGCAGGAGCCGTGCGATCTCGTAGACTGTGTACATTCGGTCCGGCTCGAACAGCTCCGCGGGCGTGTAGAAGTCGCATGGGTACAGCCCGGGGAACTCGGCTTTCTCGATCGGCATACCCGACCGTAGCCCCGCCCGTCGCTAAAACGCGGCGGGTTGCGGGAGGCGTCCCCGTCGCCGGCGACGCGCGGGAGACCGGCCACGTCGAGAAGTCGGCCTCCGTCGAGAGGTCTGTCTACGTCGGGAGGTCCGCCTCGGTGCCGCACTCGGGGCAGACGAACCCCATGCCGTCGTCGCCGGGGACCGCCGCGAGCGCGTCGTGCCCGCACTCGCGACACGTGACCGGAACGCGCACCTCCGTCGAGTCGGCCGGCGCGCCGAGCGCGAGCGCCTCGACCGGATCGTCGCCCTCGTTGCTCCCGGTCTGGTACTCGCCGGGGGCGAACCGGACCGCCTCGCCCTCGTCGACCTCGACGGCGCCGTCCTCCGTCTCGAACGTCGCGGTCCCCGACAGGATCACGAACACTTCCTCCTGGTCCAGGTGGGTGTGCATTCCGCTGGAGAACCCCTCGCCCGGGTCGAGCCGGTAGTGGTTGATCGCCATGTCCTCGGCGCCGAGCGCGTCGGTGAGCCGGCGCATCTCCACGTCCCTGCCGAACCCGCCCGTCTCGGCGTCGTCGATGTCGATGTGTTCCATCGGTCGGCGTCTCGGCCGGCGACGGTATGAATCGTCCGGCGGCGGCAGCCCTGGTCGCCGACTCGCTCTCGCCATCGCCTTCGCCCACGCTCACTTCTTCGATCCCGCCTTGGCTCTCGCGTTCTACTCCGGGTGCTCGGCCGCCAGCGACTCGTATATCGCTTCGATCTCGGGGATTCCGGCGTCGACGGTCCCGCCGTGATAGCAGTGGATCGTCCCCACGCCCGCCCCCAGTTCGGCGAGCCGACCCACCGACCGGGTCGCCTCGGCCATGTCCGGCGTGAAGTGCTCCGCGGGGCCGACCAGGTCGCCGTCCTCCCCGCGAAGCGCGTCGGCCGCGAGCAGCACGCCGGACTCGGGGAAGTGAAACGCGAGGTGTCCGGGCGCGTGACCCGGCGTGAACACCGCGCGCATCGGCCCCGCGTCCGTCCGGAACGTCACGCCGTCCTGCAACGCCACGTCGACCGGAACGGGCTCGTAGCGCTCGCCCTCGGGATCGCTTTTGATAGGAAACTCCCGGCCGTCGACGTACGGCGCCGCAGCCTCGTGGGCGTACACGACGGGGTCGGCGGCGCGTTCACACGCCGCCGCCAGGCCGCCCGCGTGATCGCCGTCGTGGTGCGTGAGGAGGACCGTGCGAACATCGGCCAGATCCAGCCCGTGGGTCGCGAGCGCGTCAGCCAGTTGGTCAGTCTGTCCCGGGAGTCCGGCGTCGATCAGCACGGGTCCCTTCGGCGTCTCCACGGCCGCCGGGTGGAAGGTGGCCGTGCCGTCCTCCCGTTCCATCGTCAACTCCAGGGCGTACACGCCGTCGGCGAGTTCCATGGACGGCGTGTCGGTCGCGAGGGTCCTAACTGTGGGTGTCGGCGTCTCGCCCCCGACGCGGGAGTACACGGCGGCGCGGAGCCGCCCCTCACGAGCGGTGCGTCGAAAGAAATCGAACGCTCGGCTCGGATCCCTCCGGATCCGTTCGTCGTCTCCGACTTACTCGAAGAGCTGGACGGCCTGTTCGTAGCGGGTCGAGGGTTCGTCCCAGTCGACGACTTCGAAGAACGCGCTGATGAAGTCGCCGCGGGCGGGGCCGTAGTCGTAGTAGTAGGAGTGCTCCCACACGTCCAGCGCGAGGATCGGGTGGCCGCCCCAGATCGCGCCCTGGTCGTGCTTGTCGACCACGACGTTGCGCAGTTGGTTCGAGAACGTGTCGTACACGAGCAGCGCCCAGCCGGAGGCGTTGCCGGCGGCGGCCTCGAACTCGCCCTTCCACGCCTCGTAGGAGCCGAAGTCCTCGGCGATCCGGTCGGCGAGCGCGCCCGACGGCTCGTCGCCGCCCTCGGGGCTCATGTTCTGCCAGAACAGGTCGTGCAGGATGTGCCCCGAGGAGTTGTGGGTCACGTTCCGAATGGCACCGGGCGACGAGCCGAACTCGCCGTTTTCACGGTTCTCCTCGAGCGTCTCCTCGGCCGAGTTCCAGCCGTTGACGTAGCCCTGGTGATGGGTGTCGTGATGCCACGTCAGCACCTGCTCGGAAATGTGTGGTTCGAGTGCGTCGTAGTCGTACGGCAACGGATCGAGTTCGTAGCTCATGGTTGAATTCCTCCAGCCAGTACAACGGCGGGATAGCTGTTAAAGATTGAGAAGTTGACTGCTAGCACTTCACAAGAGCGTTTCGCTCCGAAACCGACGCAGGCTTGCGATCCGTCCCCGCCCGTTCGGTTCTCGGTCGGGCGGGCGCTTACCTCAGGTTCGCGAGATTTGTACACTGCGACACGTTTTCACGCGCGAGGGGTCGTCGGTCACGTCGTGTCCCTGATCGATCAGCTCGCTGCGGTGGGTCGGATCGCCAGCAAGTACTTCGTCGTGTGGGTCCTCGCGGCCGCCGGCGCGGCGCTCGTGCGCCCGGACCCGTTCATCCCGGTCCTCGACTACGTCACGCCGCTGCTGGGGGTGATCATGCTCGGAATGGGGCTGACGCTCCAACCCGAGGACTTCGAGCGACTGGTCGAGCGCCCCGTCGACGTCGGGATCGCCGCGGCCGCGCAGTGGCTCGTGATGCCGCTGGCGGCCTACGGGCTGTACATCCTGCTCGACCTCCCGGACGCCATCGGCGTCGGACTGATCCTCGTCGGCGCCGCCCCCGGCGGCACCGCCTCGAACGTGATGACGTTCCTGGGCCGCGGCGACGTGGCGCTGTCGGTGGCCGTCACGACGCTCACGACGCTCGCGGCGCCGATCGTCATGCCCGCGTGGACGCTGTTCGCGCTCGGGGAGACGGTCGACGTGACGTTCGCGCAGATGTTCGGCAGCATCGTCCAGATCGTTATCGTTCCTGTCGTGCTCGGGTTCGCGATCCGGTACGTCCTCGACCGGCGGGCGCCCGAGGCCGCCGAGGCGGGCGTCGACGTGTTCCCGCTGGTCAGCGTCGTCGCCATCGTCGCCATCGTCGCCGGCGTGGTCGGCGCGAACGTCGACAACATCCTGACCGCGGGCGCGCTGGTACTGCTCGCCGTCGTGGTCCACAACGCGATCGGGCTGGGCGCCGGCTACGGCGTCGGCCGTGCGGCGGGGATGTCCGCGGACCGGCGGCGGACCTGCGCGTTCGAGGTCGGTCTCCAGAACAGCGGCCTCGCGGTGGCGCTCGCGACCTCGCTGTTCTCGCCGGCGGCGGCGCTCGTTCCCGCGCTGTTCAGCGTTTGGCACAACGTCTCCGGCCCCGCGCTCGCGAGCTTCTTCACCTGGCGCGACGACGCGGTCGACGGCTCCCCGGAGCCCGCGGCGGCGCCGGCGACCGACGACTGAGCGCCGGCGACGAAAAGAGACGTTCCGTCCGGCGCGTCACTCCGATCGCGCGATCGCGCCCGGCTCGTAGGCGTCGTGCTGGCGGGTGTACTCCATCGTCGTCGCCACCGACTCGGCGATCTCGGCGCCCGCCTCGCGTTCGACGATGTGGAGCGCCAAGTCGATCCCCGAGGTGACGCCGCCCGCCGAGAGCACGTCCCCGTCGTCGACGACGCGCTCCTCGCGGACGTCGGCGTCGGTGTCGCGGAGGTCCTCGAGGGCTGAGGCGTGAGTGACCGCGGGACGACCGTCGAAGACCCCGGCCTTCGAGAGCAACATCCCGCCGGTGCAGACGGACGCGACGGTCGCGCCGGCGTCGTGGTGGGCGGCGACGACCTCCGGGATCGCACCGCGCTCGTACTCCGCCCACGCGCCCGCCTCGCTGCGGTCGTTCCAGCCGCCGCCGGGGACGACGAGCAGGTCGAGGTCGCCCGGCTCGGGGAGGTCGCCCTCGGCCTCGACGCGCATCCCGTGGCTCGCGGTGACCGTTCCGGGACCGTCGAGCGAGACGAGTTCCGTGTGGAAATCGGCGCCGGCGGCCTCGGCGTTGCGGAACACCTCGAACGGGCCGACCGCGTCCAACTCGTCGAACCCCTCGTACAGCAGCACGGCGATGTCCATACCCCGTGGAGGGTCTCCGGCGGCATAGTCGTACCGTGAGCCGTGCCGTCACGAGGAGCGACGGCGCGGCGATCAGGTTCATGTGCGGCCGGCCGCTCGAAGGGCGCATGGGTCACTGTCCCCACTGCGACACGGACATCCGCGAGGTCGTCGAGAGCGAGACCGACGCCCGGTTCACCGGAGACGCGACGGTCTGGGAGTGTGCTGCCTGCGGGGCGATCCTGGGCGTGAGCGAGATCGGCGTGTGATCCGACGGGCCGTCGGCGTCAGTCGGCGCTCGCCTCCTCCTCTTCCTCCTCTCCCTCCACCTCGCCGCGGGCGCGCTTGAACATCGAGAGCGCCCGCTCGCGCATCTCGGAGTGGTCGACGATCGGGTCGGGGTACTCCGGGGCGAGCTGTCGGCGGCGACCCACCGACAGCTCGTGCCAGGAGTGAACGTTGTCGGCGGATATCGACGCGAGCTCGGGGACGTACTCCGCGACGTACTCGGCGTCGGGGTCGTAGCGCTCCCCCTGCGTCATGGGGTTGAAGATGCGGAAGTACGGCTGGGCGTCGGTCCCGGTCGAGGCGGCCCACTGCCAGCCGCCGTTGTCGTTGGCGGTGTCGTGGTCCGCGAGGTGCTCCTTGAAGTGCTCGTAGCCGTGGCGCCAGTCGAGCAGCAGGTCCTTCGTGAGGAACGACGCGACGATCATCCGCACGCGGTTGTGCATGTACGCCTCCTCCTTCAGTTGGCGCATCCCCGCGTCGACGATCGGATAGCCGGTTCTCCCCTCCTTCCACGCCGCCAGGTGTTCAATCGCAGTTTCGTCGTCCCGCCACTCGATCGGGCGGTCGTACTCCTTGTAGTTCTCCGTCACCACCTCGGGGTTCGCCCACAGCACCTGCGTGTAGAACTCCCGCCACGCGAGCTGGGACTGGAACTCCTCGACCGCCTCGACGGCGTCGTCGTCCTCGACAGTGTCGTCGGCCATCGCTGCCGTCTCGGCGTTCGCCTCCTCGGTCGCGGCGTACACCTCCCGCACGCCGATCGTTCCCCACTTGAGATCCGTCGAGAGCCGGGAGGTGGCCTCCCTCGCCGGATAGTCACGGTCCTCGTCGTAGCGGTAGATGGCGTCCTCGCAGAATTTATCGAGCCGGTCGCGGGCGGCGTCGGTGCCGGCGGCCTGCACGTCGGCCTCCGGTTCCTCGAACCCGAGGTCCGCGATGCCGGGGAGACGCTCGCCGGCGACGGCGTCGGCGAGGTCGTCGCCCGCGGGCGGGTCGACCGGATCGGCCTTCTCGCGGTCGCGCCACTTCTTCCAGAAGTAGGTGAACACTGCGTAGGGGTCGCCCTGGTTCGTCGTGATCGTGCCCGGCTCGTGGTGGACGGCGTCGTGACGGGTCTCGCGAGCGACGCCGGCGGCGTCCAGCGCCATCCGGACGCGGGCGTCGCGCTCGCGGGCCAGCCCGGAGTAGTCCTCGTTCCAGACGACCGCCTCGGCGCCGAACTCGTCGGCCAGCTCCGGGAGCACCTCCGCCGGGTCGCCGCGGGCGACGACCAGGTCCGAGCCACGGTCGCGGTAGTCGTCCCGAAGCGCCGCGAGCGCGTCGAGCATGAACCGGACGCGGGGCGGCGCACCGTGAGCCAGCACGTCGTCGTCGAAGACGAACACGGGGACGACCGCCCCGTCGTCCCCGGTCGCGTCGGCCGCGGCGGCGAGGCCGCGGTTGTCGGCGACGCGCAGGTCCCGCCGGTGCCAGAACAGTCGCATGAAACCGGACACGGGCGCGACGGTAGTAAGCGCAGGGGCGACGGCGAGGCGACGCGCTGCCGCGCAGATGGCTCCGCGCGCCGGTCCGCCGGCCGGGACAGCTTCTTGTCCCCGCCGGTGATCCTGCGGGGTATGAACGACGGTCACGACGCGTCGCCCGGCCACGGAGCCGACGCGGGCGTCGCCGCCAACGACGCGGACGCCGCAGACGCCGACGCGACCGATGCGGCTGGCGCGAGCCCCGACGAGGTCGACGACGCGGGGGCGTCCGCTGTCGCGCCCGACGACGCCTTCGCCGCCCTGGCCGACGAGACGCGCCTCCGGACGGTCCGGGCGCTCGCGTCCGCCGACCGTCCCCTCGGGTTCACCGAGCTGTTCGAGCGCGTCGCCGACGACCCCGACGGCCCGTCGGCGGGGTTCGCCTACCACCTCCGGCAGCTGACGGACCGGTACGTGAGAACCGACGACGACGGGCGCTACCGGCCGACGTTCGCCGGCCGACAGGCCGCCCGCGCGCTCGACGCCGGCGTCTACACCGAGCGCGTGGATCGCGACCCCGAGCCGGTCGACGGCGACTGCCCGGTTTGCGGCGCGGCGGCGCTGGAGGCGCGGATCGCCGACAACCACGTCGGCGTCGCCTGCACCGACTGCGCGACCGAACTCCTCGCGCTCCCGTTCCCGCCGGGCGGCGTCCGCGACCGCGACACCGACGAGGTGCTCCCGGCGTTCGACGCCTACCACCGGGCGCGCCTCCGGCAGCTCGCCGACGGCGTCTGTCCCGACTGCGCGGGCCGCGCCGAGGGGAAGATCACGTTCGTCGAGCCGGCGGAGCTGCCGGATGCCGCCGAGGCGGGGGAACGAGATGCGGACGCCGCGGACGCGCCGGCGCGTCCCGTCGTCGCCGGCGCGTGCGCCGACTGCGACTTCCGCGTCCGGGTTCCGGTGTCGGTCGCGCTCGCGGAGCACCCGGCCGTGGTCGCCTTCTGCGACGATCACGGGATCGACGTGCGCGAGCGGCCGATCTGGAACCTCGGGTCGGAGTGGGCCGAGGGCGTGCTGTCGACCGATCCGCCGGCCGTCCGCGTCTCGGTCGCCGGCGACGGGGAGACGCTCCGGCTCCTCGTGGGCGACGGACCGACCGTGGTCGAGACCGACCGCGTGACCGCGGCGGAAGACGACCGATCGGGAACGGGACCGACCGAGCGGTCGACGGAGGGCGGCCCGGAGGGAGACGACGCCGACGATCAGGCGGCGACCGCCGCCGGGTCGTCGTAGACGACCTCCTCGACCCCGTCATCGGTGATCGTCACCAGGTGGAGCCCGTTTCCGGAGGCGGTGTCGCGCTCGCTGGCGGCGGCGACGGCGCGCGCGGCCAGCGTCTCCGCGTCGGCGACGCCGACCCCCTCCCGGTAGCCGTCCTCCAGAGTGCCGTAGGCGAACTGCCCGCCGGAGCCGTCGGCGGCGTAGGGCTGTTCGAGGACCGACCCGCCCCCGTCGAAGGTGTAGAGGTGGGCCCCGTCGCCGTCGACGCCGCCGAGGAGGTGCTGGACGCCGTAGCGCTGCTTGCGCATCGCGGTGGCGGCATACCCCGCCAGCGCCGTGGTCGACATCTCGGTGCCCCGGCGGAGTTCGTAGAGGCGGCGCTCGGCGTCCAGGTCGGCGACGAGCGCCTGCGCGCCCGAGACCGAGCCGGTGAACGCCAGCGCCGCCGCGTCGCCGATGGGGTGGACCTTCCGGGCGTCCTTGCTCGAAACCATCCGTCCGAGGCTCGCGCGACGATCAGAGGCGAGTACAACCGCGTCGCCGCGATCACCGTGGTCGCCGCGGTCGCCGTTGCCGGCGTCGACACCGGCGGTATTGTTCGTCGGCTCGCCCTCGCGGTTCGTGTCTCCATGCGCGACGATCCCGACGATGGTCGTCCCGAGCGACGCCGCGCCGGTGTCCGTGTCGTCCATACCGTCCCGTGTCGCCCGCGGCGGATAAGTATCAGCTAAAATATCCTTTAGCGGGTGGGCGGAACCGAGGTAGAGGGACGCCGTGGAACAGTCACAGCGGATCGATCCCGTCGCGTCGGCCGTCGAGGACGGCGAATCGCTCGCCCCGGCGGCGCTCCAGAAGGTGGAGCAGGCGTTCGGCCCAGTCCAGTTTGCGTGCCTTCACGCCGTCCACCTCGGGGTCGTCGAGGTCCCAGCCGGGGAAGACGAGCCGCTCGGCGCCGCAGTGATCGGCGAGGAACGCCGCGCGGTCGCCGTCGGTGAAGCCGCCGTAGTTGGCGACGGCGTCGACCGGCGCCGCCTGCGTCGTGACGAGCGTGTTCGCGGCGTCGTAGCGCGGGAGCCACTCCTCGATCAGGTCCCCGTTGTCGCCGTGGGCGTGGGCGACGACGACGGCGCCGCGCTCGGTCCGCGCGAGTCCGGTCCCGGGGTTCTTGTCCAGGTCCGTCACCATCGCGTCGACCGCGACGCCCTCGGCGACGAGGCGGTCCGTGGCGGTCGAAGCAGCGAATACGAAATCTGCGTCGCGAGCGAGGGACGCGTCGGCCTCCAGCGACGGCCCCGCGCCGGCGACGGCGACGGTCGCGCCCGAACAGTCCAGCCGGTCGAGGTCGAACGGCTCGGCGAACGCGGCGGCGCGGTCCCTGACCGCCTCGTCGGCGGCGCGGTCGAACCCGAAGTCGGCGAGGATCGCCGCGTAGATCGGCTCCCAGTCGGTGAACTCCATGGTGGTGACTACCGGCGTGACGGCTCACAGTAATACGGGATCGGGCCGAAAGCGCACCAGAGTACCCCTACCCGCGGTGCCCTTCCGGCTTCCATCGTCTGCTATCGACCGATCGGGTATAAGTTTTCTTACTCTGTCGGACGCGCGACGCACGACAGCGCGGCGTCCAACGCCTCCGTAGCCCCGCTCGCGGCCTGTGCGGCCGCCACAGTTTCGGCGACGGTGCCGATCAGCAGGGCAGACGATCCCGTCCCGTCGGCGACGAGAAGGGCCGACGAATCGGCGGTAGAAGCGCGCAGCGCACCGATCTCTTCTGGTTCGAGCCCGCCGAACTCGTACACCCGTGCCACGGCGTCGTCGGCGACGGCGGAGTCGCCGCCGAGCCGGTCGACGTGCCGGCGGGCGTCGCCGGTCGTCGCCACGTCCAGTTCCTCGACGGACACCTCGCCCCGGGCCCGGACGCGGTCGCGGGCGAACTCCGTCCCGATGAGCGCGGCGTCCCGGGTCTCGGCCACGTCGTGCGTTCGGACGATGTGTGCGCCCCGTTCGACGGCCATCGAGGTCGCCGCCAGCGAGACGGGCAGCGCCTCCTCGGTGTCGCGGCCGGCGACGCTCCGGAGGAAGTTCTTCCGGTTGATCGACACCAGGATCGGGCGACCGTAGCCGCGGAACTCCCGGAGGCGGCGGAACGTCTCGCGGTCGTCCGCCAGCGTCTTCTCCTCGGACCAGCCGCCGAACGCCGGGTCGACGATGGTCTTGTCGGTGAAGCCGTTCAGCGACAGCGCCTCGTAGATGTCGTCCACCTCCTCGACGGCGCCCGGTCGCTCCAGGTCCGGCGGCGACGCCATCTTCGCCACCGCGGCGTCGTGTTCCTCGCACACGCGGGGCATCTCGGGGTCGGCGAAGCCGCAGATGTCGTTCACCATGTCGAAGCCGCGGTCCAGCGCCGCGTCGGCGACCTCGTGGTAGCGCGTCTCGATTGAGAAGACGGCGTCGCCGGAGACGCTCTCGATCGTCTCGATCGCGGTGTCGAGTCGCTCCAGTTCCTCCTCGGCCGAGAGCACCTCGAAGCGCTTGTTCGCGGATTCGAGACCCACGTCGACGATGTCCGCGCCCTCGCCGATCAGTTCCTCGTCGACGTAGCGGGCGGCCTCGCCGGCGTCGTCGTACACGCTGGGATCGTAGGGGGACTCCTTCGAGACGTTCAACACGCCCATGATCCGCGGCGGGTGATCGTCGCCGATCGGGAGGCCGGCGGCGTCCACAGTTCGCATGAACCGTTGCAGGGGCGGGTCGCGCTTCGGTGTTGTGATCGCGGAGCCGTCGGCGTCCGATGGGACCGACGGTCACGGCCCGCCGGCGCCGGGAGCACGCCCCCTCCCCTGCTCCAACCCCCGGGGCCCGAGAGCGCGCCGCTTATCCCCGGCGCGCGGCAAGACGGGGCAAATGGGTAAGGTGAGCATCGGCCTGCGCGGCTGGCGCTTCGACGAGGACGACGTCTTCACCGACGCCGGCGGCTGGAGGCCGCTGGAGGAGATCCCGAAGGAGCCCCGCCACCGGCTCGTGCGGCTTCAGGTCGTGATGAACAAGCCCTGCGACGCCTGCTATCTGATCCACGGCGAGGAGAACAAACGGCAGTGCAGGGTCGCGAGCATCGTCTACGGCGAGCCGCTCGACGAGGTGCTGCTGTGTGACGAACACGAGGCGGACTTCCTCTACTGGTTCCGCGAGCGCGGCGGCTCCTCGATCGCCGGCGAGGAAACGTTCCGCGACGCGTTCCACGAGTGGTTCGACGACGGCGGCCGCGCCCCCGACGGCTACGGCGGCATGGAGCACGTCGAGGAGGCGCCCGAGGAGCTGCCGGACCTGCGCGACCCCGAGGACCTGTACGAGGACGACGACCTCCTCGCGGACGAACGGCCGGACTTCGAGGACGGGGAGGGGAACGATGACGGCGACGATGCCGACGGCGACGAGGACGACGCCGAGGGCGGCGACGACGATTTCGACCTCGATCTCGATCGGGAGTATCCGACATGAGCGACGACGCGACCGAGGCGACCGCCGCTGACTCGGCACACGACGACCGCGAGTTCGTCGTCGTCGTGGTCGAGCCGGAGACGCCGGGCAACGTCGGCACCATCGCGCGGGCGATGAAGAACTTCGGCCTCGCCGACCTGAAGCTGGTCGACCCGCCGGAGATCGATCGCGACAGCGAGGCGTACGGCTTCGCGGGTCACGCCCGGGAGGACGTGCTGCCCAACGCCGACACGGTGGCGCTGGAGGAGGTCGTCGAGAACTACCACACCGTCGGCACCACCGCGATCACCGGCGAGGACGCGCGCCGGCACGTCCGGTTCCCGTTCAAGACGCCCGCCGAACTGCGGGAGTCGCTGGCGACCGTCGACACGGACACGGCGCTGGTGTTCGGCCGCGAGGGGACCGGACTGAACAACGAGGAGTTGGCGCAACTGGACGAGCTCGTCTCCGTCCCCGCGAACCCCGAGTACCCGGTGATGAACCTCGGGCAGGCGGCGACGGTGACGCTGTACGAGCTCCGTTCGCTGTTCCTCGACGAGTACCAGCTTCCGGACGTGGAACACGAGCGCGCCGCCGAGCCGGAGATCGAACGCTTCTACGAACAGTTCGGCGCGTTCCTTGAGGAGGCGGAGTCGCGCGACCACAAGCGCGAGCGCAGCGAGCGGCTGATCCGCCGGCTCGTCGGCCGCGCGCACCCGACGAGCAAGGAGGTGACGACGCTGACGGGCGTGTTCCGTCGGGCGACCGACCTCATGGAGCACGCCGACCACGGCGACCGCGAGCGCGACGACGAACCGCGGGCGCGCTGAGGTCGCCCCCAACGACGAGTCGTCCGACTCATCGGGCCTCATGCAACGGTAATCGGGGCCTAGTCGTCGCCTCGGCGGAGGTACATCACGTTCCCGATCATCGAGAACACGGCCTCGTCGTCCCCGTTGTACGTTCGCGTTCGCGCACGGATCAGCCCCCGTTCCGGGCGTTCTGGCACCTTCTCCAGCACCTCGTTCTCGATCCGGAGGGTGTCGCCCGGCCGCACCGGCTCCGGCCAGCGGAGCTCGTCGACGCCCTTCGCGCCGACGGTCGCGGCCTCGGCGAGCGTCCCCTCCACGAGCAGACGCATCGTCATCGCGGCGGTGTGCCACCCGGAGGCGATGACGCCGCCGTAGGGCGACTCCTCGGCCGCCCGGTCGGGGTCGGTGTGGAACCACTGCGGGTCGTACCGCTCGGCGAACGACAGAATTTCCTCGCGAGTCACCTCGTAGTCGCCGTGCGTCTCGACATCGCCGACCTCGACGTCCTCGTAGTAGACTGGCATGGCCGGGGGTCCACTCGCGAGCACATGAAACCCGGTGTGGCCGACTGCGGTACGCACGGACTACCGGTCGCTCGCGCGTCGACGCCGGCGTGAAACGACGTGAACGGTCGACGCCCATATATCGGCGAGTCCCCTGCCTCCGAACGCCCCTACCCGCGTGTGCCACGACGCACACCACTCGGTCGCGTCGACGGGAACGGACCCATGGTGGGGTGGCCCGCCGGCGCGACCCGTTTCTCACCGCTCCCGAGCCCGGGGCACGCGAGTCGCGGTTCGGACCCGGATCCGGGTCCGATCCGGACCGGTTTTGGGCGCGCGGGGAGAACGCCGGCGTAATGGACGACGATCTCGAGGAGCGCGTGCGCGCCGAGGCGGAGACGCACGCGCTCTACAACGCTCTGAAGCACGGTTCGGACCCGGAGGTGGGCGCCATCATGGGCCCGTTGATGGGCGACAACCCCGACTTCCGACCGCACGGCGACGAGGTGCCCGGCGTCGTCGCGCCGGTGGTCGCGGAGGTCTCGGGGATGAGCGACGACGAGCGCCGCGAGCGACTGCTCGAACTCGACCCCGACCTCGTCGAGGAGCTGGAGGCCGACGACGAGGAGGACGAGTCGGTCCTCCCGGACCTCCCGAACGCCGACGAGTACGACGAGATCCGGATGCGCCTCGCGCCGAACCCGAACGGCCCGTGGCACCTTGGCTCCGCGCGCATGCCCGCGGTTATCGGGACGTACAAGGAGATCTACGACGGGTGGATGCTCTGCCGCTTCGACGACACCGACCCCGAGACCAAGCGCCCGGATCTCGACGCCTACGACGAGATCCTCGACGCCATCGGCTACCTCGGCTTCGAGCCCGACGAGGTGCTGAAGGCGAGCGACCGCGTCGAGACGTACTACGACCACGCCCGTGAACTGATCGAGAAGGGCGGCGCCTACACCTGCTCGTGTCCGGCCGAGCACTTCCGGAGCCTGAAGGCCGACGCCGAAGCCTGCGAGCACCGCGACAAGTCCGTCGAGACCGTTCGAGAGGAGTTCGAGGCGATGGTCGACGGCGAGTACTCGGACGGCGAGATGGTCCTCCGCGTGAAGACCGACATCCACCACAAGAACCCCGCGTTGCGCGATTTCGTCGCCTTTCGGATGGTCGACACGCCCCACCCGCGCGAGGAGGCGGCCGACTACCGCGCGTGGCCCATGCTCGACTTCCAGTCGGGCATCGACGACCACCTCACCGGCGTCACGCACATCATCCGCGGCATCGACCTCCAGGACTCCGCCAAGCGCCAGCGGTTCGTCTACGACTACTTCGGCTGGGAGTACCCCGAGGTCGTCCACTGGGGGCACGTCCAGATCGACGCCTACGACGTGCCGATGTCCACTTCGACGATCAAGGAGAAGGTCGACGCCGGCGAGTTGACCGGCTGGGACGACCCGCGCGCGCCGACGCTGGCGTCGGTGAAGCGCCGCGGCATCCGCGGGCAGGCCATCGTCGACGCGATGGTCGAACTGGGCGTCTCCACGAGCAACGTCGACCTGGCGATGTCGAGCATCTACGCGAACAACCGCGACCTGATCGACGACGACACCGACCGCCGGTTCCTCGTCCGCGACGGCGACGCCTCCGACGCGACCGACCGCGACCGGCTCCCCGCGGGCGCGCCCGAGGAGTTCGCGCTCGCCGGCGACGTACCCGACGCCGGACACCCGCCGCTGCACCCCAACCACGAGGACCGCGGCGACCGCGACGTGCCCGCGAGCGAGGGCGTCCTGCTGGAGTCGGAGGACGCGCCCGCGGACGGCGAGCGCGTCTGGCTCAAGGGCCTCGGCTGTCTGCGCCGCGACGGCGACGAGCTCGCGTGGGTCGGCACCGACATCGACCTCGTGCGCGAGGAGGGCGTCCCCGTGGTCCACTGGGTCGGCGCCGGCGACGACGAGCACGTCCGCGTGCGCCTCCGAACGATGGACGGCGACGTGGTCGGCCACGCCGAGCCCGGCTACGCCGACTACGACGTGGACGACCTGGTGCAGTTCGAGCGCGTCGGCTTCGCCCGCTTCGACGCCGCCCCGGGCGACGCCGAGGAGGCCGACGCCGGCGAGTACCTCGCGTTCTACGCGCACCCGTAACTGGCGAATCAGTTCTCCGTCCTGTTCCGTTCGCGGCTCCCGACCGAGATCCCGCACAACACTACCGGCAACGGTAGCTCTTTCCCACGAGGTGCGTGATCGATCGTCATGGTAGGCCCTATCGGGGACGGCGAAGTGGCTCACAACTACGTCGGCGGTGAGTGGCGCGAGGCGACCGGCGACGAGTCGTTGGACGTTGAAAACCCCGCGACCGGCGAGCGGGTCGGATCGGTCGCGTTCTCGTCGGCCGACGACGAGGACGAGGCGATCGCGCTGGCGAACGAGGCGTTCGAGGAGTGGTCCACGACCGCCGTCGAGGAGCGAATTCAGCCGCTGTTCCGACTGAAGGCGCTCCTCGAGGAGCACCAGGAGTCGCTTGCGGAGGTACTCGTCACCGAACACGGCAAGACGAAGGCGGAGGCGATGGGCGAGATACGGCGGGGGATCGAGAACGTCGAGGTCGCCTGCGGCATCCCGACCATGATGCAGGCGGGCCACCTCCCGCACGCGGCGCCGGACATCGACGAGACGGCCGTCCGACAGCCGCTCGGCACCGTGGTGGCGGTGACGCCGTTCAACTTCCCCGCGATGATCCCGCTGTGGTTCCTGCCGTACGCGGTCGCGACGGGCAACACGTTCGTCCTCAAGCCGAGCGAGCGCGACCCGTTCACGGCCAACCGGATCGCGAGCCTCGTCGACGAGGCGGGCTTCCCCGACGGCGTCGTCAACGTCGTCCACGGCGGCCCCGACACGGTGAACCGGCTCATCACGCACGACGGGATCGAGGCGGTCTCGTTCGTGGGGTCGACGCCGATCGCGAAGCACGTGTACGAGACGGCAGCCGGCGCCGGCAAGCGCGTGCAGGCGCAGGGCGGCGCGAAGAACCACGTCGTCGTGAGCGCGAACGCGGACCTGCAGTTCGCGGCCGAGCAGACCTGTTCGTCCGCGTTCGCCAACGCCGGCCAGCGCTGTCTCGCGAACCCCGTCGCGGTCGTGGAGGACGAGGTGTACGACGAGTTCGCCGAGCGACTGGTCGAGGAGGCCGAGTCGATGGAGATCGGTCCCGGCTTGGAGGAGGGGACCGACATGGGTCCGCTCGTGTCCGGCCCGCATCGCGAGTCCGTGCTGGAGTACGTCGAGACCGGCGTCGAGGAGGGCGCGGAGGTGCTGCTCGACGGTCGCGAGCAGGCCGTGCCCGAGTCGGGATATCACCTCGGTCCGACCGTCTTCGGCGACGTGGATCCGGACGCGACGATCGCCCGCGAGGAGATCTTCGGCCCGGTGCTGGCGCTGATCCGCGCGGAGGACTTCGGCGACGCCCTCTCGCTGGTGAACCGCTCGCAGTTCGGCAACGCCGCGTCGCTGTTCACCAGCGCCGGCGGCGAGGCCCGGCGGTTCCGTCTGGAGATCGACGCCGGCAACGTCGGCGTCAACGTCGGCACCGCCGCCGCGATGGCGTTCTTCCACTTCGGCGGCGACAAGGACTCGTTCTTCGGCGACCTGCACGCCCAGGGCGACGACGCCGTGCGCTTCTACACCGACGAGACGGTGTACATCGAGCGCTGGCCGGACAACTGATCGATCCTCCGACGGGGCGGTGTTCAGATAAGGATGAAGAGTGAGGCGGAACGATATTTGAGTGGTTCATGCTCGAAATCGCCCGCCTCAACGGAGGTAGCGACTGCTTCGAGTTAGATTTTCTGGAGCGAGAGGCGACACCCGAGCCCGCGATGAAGCTCGGTATCCGACTCCATCTGGCTGGACTATCACTTTCGGATACCGTTTCGATTCTCGATAGGTTGGGTGTCAAGCGCTGTCGGACGACCGTCCATAACTGGGTGCAGAAGGCCGATCTACAGCCCCTCGATGGTGCGAACCCGGATCACGTCGCAGTTGACGAGACCGTGATCCAACTCAACGACGAACGCTTCTGGCTGTACGCTGCTGTCGATCCCAACACGAACCGATTGCTGCACGTCAAGCTCTCTCCGACGAGAAATCAAGCGATCACCGAGATGTTCCTCGCCGAACTCCGCGACAAACATCTCGTCGATAACGCGGTCTTTCTCGTCGATTCTGCACCGTGGCTGCAAGCAGCTCTCCACCGCCACAGCCTCGAGTACAGGTACGAGAAACACGGTACTCGGAACAGCGTCGAACGTGTCTTTCGAGAACTAAAACGCCGAACCAACCAGTTCTCAAACTGTTTCAGCCACGCCGAAGCAGAGACTGCCGAAAATTGGCTTCAAGCGTTCGCCTTCGCATGGAATCAGCTTATCTGAACACTACCTCCGACGGAGAGCCAAAATTAATCCGGATCGGACGGCTCGTTCGGCGCACACTTTATCCGTGTTCCTGACCCCCCACCGGTGATGACGAACCGCGAGGAGGGAACCCCACAGCGAGGCGAGATGTCCGGCGTCGACGCCGACTCGCTGATCGAACCCGCGCTCCTCGACCGGATGACGGACGCGTTCCTCGCGCTCGACGACGAATGGCGGCTCACCTATCTCAACGAACAGGCCGCCGAGATGGTCCGGAACGCCGCCGACGCCGACCCGGACGAAGAGCTGGTCGGTCGTGACGTCCGGGAACTCCTCCCCGAGTTCGTCGACACCGAGGTCCACGAGGGATACGTCGAGGCGATGGAGTCGCAGTCGCCCGTGGAGTTCGAGACGCGCTACGAACCGCTGGACGCCTGGCTCGAGGTCCGAGCCTACCCGTCGGCGTCGGGGCTGTCGGCGTTCGTCCGGGACGTAACCGAGGAGCACGACCGGCGCGAGCGCCTCCGGATGCACGAGGAGGCGCTGACCGCGATCACGGAGGTCTTCGTCGCCGCCGACCGGCCGTTCGACGAGCGCGTCTCCGAGCTGCTGGGGATCGGCGCGGAGATGCTCGACACCGAGTACGGCACGCTCTCGCGGATCCGCGAGGACCGGTACGTGTTCGAGGTGGTGTACGCCCCCGACGACAGCGTCGAGGCCGGCGACGCCGTGGACCTGTCGGCGACCAACTGCGAGCGCGTGGTCCTCGCCGAGGAGTCGCTGGCGCTGGCAGACGTGAGCGACGACGAGGAGCTTGCTGCGCGTGTCGGCCACGCGGAGTGGGGGATCTCGTGTTATCTGGGCGCGCCGGTCCGCGTCCACGGATCGGTGTACGGCACGTTCTGCTTCTACGACCGCGACGCCCGCGAGGAGCCGTTCGAGGACTGGCAGGTGACGCTCGTGGAGCTGATGGCCGTGTGGGTGTCCGCGCAGCTGGAGCGACAGGTCGTCGAGGAGGACCTCCGGCGCCAGAACGACCGGCTGGAGGAGTTCGCGACGATCGTGAGCCACGACCTCCGGAACCCGCTGGCGGTCGCGAAGGGACAGACGGAGCTGGCGGCCGAATCGGTCGACGACGAACGTCTGGAGAAGGCTGCTCGGGCGCACGAGCGGATGGAGCGGATCATCTCCGACGTGTTGACCATGGCCCGGACGGGCAGCGTCGTCGAGGAGACCGAGCCGGTCGACCTGTCGACTGCGGCACCGGAGGCATGGTCGACCGTCGATACCGCCGCGGCGACGCTCGACGCGTCGGACGCGCCGTCGGTCAGGGCCGACCGGAGTCGGCTGGTGCAGCTCCTCGAGAACCTCTTTCGCAACGCGGTCGAACACGGCGGCGACGACGTGCACGTGACCGTCGGTCGGATCGACGACCCCGACCGCTCCGGGTTCTACGTCGCCGACGACGGCCCGGGGATCCCCGAGGGAGATCGCGAGGCAGTGTTCGACCACGGATACACCACCCACGAGGAGGGGACCGGGTTCGGCCTGAGCATCGTCCGCGGGATCGCGACGGCCCACGGCTGGACCGCGTCGGCGACGGCCTCGGGGGCCGGCGGTGCCCGGTTCGAGTTCCTCGACGTGGAGTCCGCCTGAAATGTACCACGCCTGAGATCCGAGACGGTCGCTGCCACGCAGGGTGCCCCGATCGATCGGCTCCGGCCGCCCCGGGCGTGTCGGTCGTTCACACGGTCGTGACGCCCTGGCACGGCGACCGGGGGTTTCGTGATGCTTAAGTGCGGGCTCCGAGTTACACCGAACGCAGACACTGTAGGGGCATCGGGTCCCGAGTCCGGAGCCGCGGCGGCTCGCGAGGCGACGATAACACAGCACACGGTGTTGCGGTAGCCAAGCCTGGCCCAAGGCGCTGGGTTGCTAACTCAGTGGCGCAAGCCTCCGGGGTTCGAATCCCCGCCGCAACGCTGACCACACACCCAAGACATGAGTGCAGAAGAACCAGAGAACGCGCCCGACGCGGAGGAGGACGACGAGGACCTCCAGTACTTCGTCCGCATCGGCCAGACGGACCTGGACGGGACGAAGACCGTCGAGCGCAGCCTCAGCGACATGAAAGGCATCGGCCAGCGCACGGCGCGCCTGGTGGCCGAGACGGCCGACGTGGACCGGACAGCCACGTTCGGCCGACTCGATCAGGACGACATCGACGCCGTCGTCGACGTCGTCCAGAACTTCTCGGAGCACGTGCCCGAGTGGATGGTCAACCGGCAGAAGGACTTCTTCACCGGCGAGACCGACCACATCGTGGGCGCGGACGTCAACGAGAAACGCCGCCACGACATCAACCGGATGAAGATGATCGACTCCTACAAAGGCGTCCGCCACAAGCGCGGGCAGAAGGTCCGCGGACAGCGGACCAAGTCCACGGGCCGGACCGAGGGCACCATCGGAGTCAACGTCGAGGAGATCCGCGAAGAACAGGCCGAGGAGGAAGCGGCCGCGGAGGATGAAGGCGAATGAGTACCGGAACCTCCACCAAGCGCTACGAGACGCCGAACCACCCGTACCAGGGCGAGCGTATCGACGAGGAGTCGGACCTGCTCTCCCGCTACGGCCTGAAGAACAAGGAGGAGCTGTGGCGTGCGCAGTCGGAACTGCGTCGCTACCGCCGCGAGGCGCGGAGCCTCATCGGCGAGTCGCAGGGCGACGTCGAGGCGGCCAACGAGGCCGGCGCCGACTTCGTCGCGCGACTGCAGCGCCTCGGGATCCTCGACGACACGGACGCCATCACGGACGTCCTGTCGCTCGACGTGACCGACGTGCTCGAACGCCGGCTCCAGACGGTCGCGTACCGCAACGGCGTCGGTAACTCGACGAAGCAGGCGCGGCAGTTCATCCTCCACGGCCACGTGGTCGTCGGGGACGCCCGCGTCACGCGCCCGTCGTACAAGGTCGAGACGGCCGAGGAGGACCTCGTCGACTTCGACGAGATCTCCCCGCTCGCCGACGAACTCCACCCCGAACGCGCGGAGGGTCAGTAAATGAGCGAATCAGAGACCACCGAGAGTCGCTGGGCGATCGCGAACGTGTTCGCGTCGTTCAACAACACCCTCATCACGGTGACCGACATCACCGGGGCCGAGACGCTGATCAAGTCCTCGGGCGGCGCCGTGGTGAAGCAGAACCGAGACGAGGCGTCGCCGTACGCGGCCATGCAGATGGCCGAGGGCGTCGCCGAGCAGCTCAAGGCGCAGGGTATCGAGGGCGTCCACGTCCGCATCCGCGGTCCCGGCGGCAACGCCCAGAAGTCCCCCGGGCCGGGCGCGCAGCCGACCATCCGCGCGCTCGCCCGCGCCGGGATCGAGATCGGTCGCATCGAGGACGTGACCCCGATCCCGCACGACGGCACTCGTGCGCCCAAGAAGAACCGCCTGTAACCCATGGCGGACGACTTCGACGTCGAGGTAGTTAGCCGAGACGACCGATCCGCGCGGCTGCTCGTCCGCGGGCTCACCCCCGCGGTAGCGAACGGTCTGCGCCGGACGATCCTCTCGGAAGTCCCGACGTTCTCGATCGACACCGTCCGGTTCGTCGAGAACTCGTCGGTGATGTTCGACGAGATGGTCGGGCTCCGCCTGGGGCTCGTCCCGCTGACGACGCCGCTCGACGACTACGAGGTCGGCGACACCGTCACCCTCGCGCTCGACGTCGAGGGGCCGGCGACGGCGTACTCGGGCGACATCGAGACGTCCGACGACCTCGTCCAGCCCGCCGACGAGAACGTCCCCATCATCGAGCTGAAGGAGGGACAGCGCCTGGAGTTCGAGGCCGACGCGGTGCTCGACTCCGGCAAGGAACACGCGAAACACCAGGGCGGCGTGGCCGTCGGCTACCGCCACCTGCAGCGCGTGACCGTCGTCGGCGACGCCGACGAGTTCGACGAGGAGGAGCCGAACATCCTCCGCGGCGTCATCGAGACCGAGGACGGCGAGCTCGTCCACACCGAGGAGTTCGGGTCCGACCTCACCAACCGATACCCCGGCAAGGAGCTGGATATCGAGGACGTTCCCGGCGCGTTCGTCTTCCACATCGAGACGGACGGGTCGATGTCCGTCGATGAACTCACTCTCCGTGCGGTCCGGTCGCTTCGCGACCGCGCGGACGAACTCGCAGACAAGGTCGCAGTCTAACCGAACACATGTCGTCTCACCACACCCACCGAACGTCCGCCCCCGCGTCGGGTTCGACCGGCCAGCGGACCCGCCGTCACCGTCTCGCACGGACGGGGTGGACCGAAGGGGTTATCCGGTGGGACGGCAAACGACGGGACGCGAGCAGGGGTAGCCCAGTCTGGCCAACGGCGCAGCGTTCAGGGCGCTGTCCTGTAGAGGTTCGCAGGTTCAAATCCTGCCCCCTGCACTCCCGTTCTCACATCGACTCGGTCGCTACCGAGTCACCGACTCCCACTCAGGAGGTTACGTTATGAGTAGTAGCAAGACTAATCCGAGACTTCAGAACCTCATCGCCGAACTGAAGTCGGTCGCGCGCTCGTCCGATGCCAGCGTCTGGCAGGACGTCGCCGACCGGCTCGAAAAGCCGCGGCGCACGCACGCGGAGGTCAACCTCGGCCGCATCGAGCGGTACGCGAACGAGGACGAGACCGTCGTCGTGCCGGGCAAGGTGCTCGGCTCGGGCGTGCTCCGTAAGGACGTTACCGTCGCCGCCGTCGACTTCTCCGGCACCGCCGAGACGAAGATCGACCAGGCCGGCGAGGCCGTCCGGCTGGAGGAAGCGCTGTCGAACAACCCCGAAGGAACCGACGTCCGGGTGATCCGATGAGTCTCGCAGAGTTCGAGGCCGACGTGGTCGTCGACGGACGCGACGCCATCATGGGTCGCGTCGCGTCGCAGGTCGCACAGAAGGCGCTCGACGGCGAGCGCGTCGCGATCGTCAACGCCGAGCGCGCGGTCATCACGGGCAACACCGAGGCGACGCTCGAGAAGTACCGCACCCGCGCGAACCTCGGCTCCGACTCGGGGCCGTACTACCCGAAGCGGCCCGACCGCATCTTCAAGCGGTCGGTCCGCGGCATGCTGCCGTACAAGACCACGAAGGGTCGCGAGGCGTTCGAGAACGTCCGCGTGTACGTCGGCAACCCGTTCGACTCCGAGACGACCTCGCCCGACGAGGACGCCCCGGAGCCGGAGGTGCTCGACGGCACCTCCCTCGATCGCCTGTCGAACATCAAGTTCACCACCCTCGGCGCGATCGCCGAGGACCTGGGGGCTAACGTCACATGGTAACGAACACGTCCGGTAAGAAGAAGACCGCCGTCGCCCGCGCCACCGTCACGGACGGCGAGGGGCGAGTGCGTATCGACTCCCAGCCCGTCGAGCTGGTCGAACCCGAGATGGCCCGGCTGAAGATGCTGGAGCCGTTCCGCGTCGCCGGCGAGGACCTCCGCTCGGAGGTCGACGTCGAGGTGTCGGTCAACGGCGGCGGCTTCGCCGGCCAGGCGGACGCGGTCCGCACGGCCATCGCGCGCGGCCTCGTGCAGCACCGCAACGACGCGGAGCTGCGCGACGCGTTCATGGAGTTCGACCGCTCCCTGCTGGTGAACGACTCCCGGCAGAGCGAACCGAAGAAGTGGGGCGGGCCCGGCGCGCGCGCCCGCTACCAGAAGTCGTACCGCTGAGGTGATCCACCCATGATGATCCCTGTCCGGTGTTTCACGTGCGGCAACGTCATCGGTGAACACTGGGAGGAGTTCAAGGCCCGCGCCAAGGAGGGCGACGAGGACCCCGCGGCGGTCCTCGACGAGCTCGGCGTGGACCGCCACTGCTGCCGGCGGATGATGGTGAGTCACACAGACCTAGTTGACGTCGTCTCCCCCTACCAATGAGCGGGAACCTCGAATACAACCGGTACGAGAAGGCCCGCATCCTGGGCGCACGGTCGCTCCAGCTGGCGTACGGCGCGCCGGCGCTGATCGACAGCGACCAGTCCGAGCCGATCCTCATCGCGGCCGAGGAGTACGACGCCGGCGTGTTGCCGTTCACGGTCCGGCGGGAGGGGAAGTGACGTGACGCTGATCGAGTCGGTGTCGCTGCGGCGCGTGCTCGACTCGCGGGGCAACCCGACCGTCGAGGCGGACGTGCTCACCCAGTCGGGCGGCTTCGGCCGCGCGGCGGCGCCCTCCGGGGCGTCGACGGGCGAGTACGAGGCGATCGAGCTCCCGCCCAAGGAGGCGATCGCTAGGGCCCGCGAGCACGCGGTCCCGCGGCTCGTCGGCTCGGTCCACGCGGGCAACCAGCGCGACGTGGACGCGGCGCTGCACGGCGCCGACGGCACCGAGGACTTCTCGGAGATCGGCGCGAACAGCGCCGTCGCGATCAGCATGGCGGCGTCGAAGGCCGGCGCCGACGTGCTGGGCGCGCCGCTGTTCCAGCACCTCGGCGGCACCTTCCGGGACGCGGACCGGTCGTTCCCGATCCCGCTGGGGAACGTCGTGGGTGGCGGCGAGCACGCCGCCGACGCGACGCACATCCAGGAGTTCCTCTCGGCGCCCGTGGGCGCCCCCTCCGTCGCGGAGGCGGTGTTCGCCAACGCGGACGTTCACGCTGCGGTCGCCGACATCCTCGACGACCGCGGCGTCGCCGCCGCGAAGGGCGACGAGGGCGCGTGGGCGCCGGCGGTCTCCGACGCCGAGGCGTTCGAGATCGTCGACGAGGCGACCTCCCGCGTGGAGGACGCGCTCGGCTTCGAGATCAGATTCGGCCTCGACGTGGCCGCCTCCGAGCTGTACGACGCCGACGCCGGCGTCTACCGCTACGGCGACACGGAGCGGACCTCGGCCGAGCAGGTCGACTACATGGCCGAGCTGGTCGACGAGTACGACCTCGCGTACGTCGAGGACCCCCTCGACGAGGACGACTACGACGGGTTCGCCGAGCTCACGGAGAAGGTCGGCGACCGCACGCTGATCTGCGGCGACGACCTGTTCGTGACGAACGTCGAGCGCCTCTCGCGGGGGATCGACGAGGGCGCGGCCAACAGCATCCTGATCAAGCCGAACCAGATCGGGACGCTGTCGGACGCGTTCGACGCCGTCGAGCTGGCCCAGCGCAACGGGCTGGACGCGGTCGTCTCCCACCGCTCGGGCGAGACCGAGGACACGACCATCGCACACCTCGCCGTCGCGACCGGCGCCTCGTTCATCAAGACGGGGACGGTCGGCGGCGAGCGCACCGCAAAGCTGAACGAACTCATCCGCATCGCGGAGGAGGCAGTATGAGCGAATCCGAGAACGACGCAGACACCGAAGAGGCGCCCGACGCCGAGGAGGAGGTCGCAGAGACCGCCGCGGCCGAGGAGTCGCCCGACGAGACAGACGCACAGCCCGAGGAGACCGAGGGGGCCGAGGGGGCCGCCGACGAGGAGGCGGACGCCGGTCCGCGCTTCGACGAGGACGTCATGCCCGACGACGAGGCCGACCTCCTCATCCCCGTCGAGGACTACCTCTCCGCCGGCGTCCACATCGGGACCCAGCAGAAGACCAAGGACATGGAGCGGTTCATCCACCGCGTCCGCGACGACGGCCTGTACGTGCTCGACGTGAGCAAGACGGACGGCCGCATCCGCACCGCGGCCTCGTTCCTGGCGAACTACGACCCCGAGCAGGTGCTCGTCACCTCCTCGCGCCAGTACGGTCGCTTCCCGGCAGAGAAGTTCGCCGACGCGATCGGCGCGCGCGCCCGCACCGGGCGCTTCATTCCGGGGACGCTGACGAACCCCCAGTACGCCGGCTACATCGAGCCGGACGTGGTGGTCGTCACCGACCCCATCGGCGACGCGCAGGCGGTCAAGGAGGCTATCACGGTCGGCATCCCCGTCATCGCGATGTGCGACTCGAACAACCAGGTCTCCAACGTCGACCTCGTCATCCCGACGAACAACAAGGGTCGCCGCGCCCTGTCGGTCGTCTACTGGCTGCTCGCCAACGAGACGCTCGACAACCGCGGCGCCGAGCCCGGCTACGCCCTCGAGGACTTCGAGGCCGAGCTGTAAGCCGGCGGCTGGATTTCGCGATCACTCCTTTGTCTTCACGCCCGCCAGCGGCGGCGCCGTCCCCCGCCGGTGCGTCGATGCGTCCTGGCGCCGTCGCTCCCCATCGGTGCACCGTCGCGTCGTGGCGAAGTCGACCGACGCCGTCGCTCGCGGGTTGAACTCGGAATCGGAACGAGCGAGCGCGGTGTCTACTGGGAGATCATCCGTTCGGCCTCCTCGATCGACGACGCACGACGGTCGGCGCCGCCGACGGCGTCGTCGTCGTCGCCGACGCGGACGACCGCGGTCGCGCCCGCCATGCGCAGGAACGTCTCCCACTCGCCGAGCGCGGCGAGGGCGGTCCCGCGGGCGGTGAACTCGCGAACGTCGACGACGACACCGAACTCGGCGTCGCAGTCCTCGGCGACGTGGCGCGCACGCGCCATCGCGGTGACGACGTCCGCGGCCTCGAACTCCCCCGAGAGCTCGACCCGCAAGCACGTGCCGTCCCGACTTCGGTCCACGTTCGGGGCGGCGTTCGGCGTCGTCGAACTCATGCGATCCGCTGGCACGGCCGCCCACATAATTCCAGCGCCCATAGTATCGAACGAGATAATCGGGGCGACTCGCGTGCGGCCGATCGGGTCGGGACGGCCGTCGTGTCGAAGTCGCCACCGCGGAGCCGATCGGACCGGATCGCGGTCGCGACGGCGTGCGTTCCCTCTTTCCCCGGGTCGCGTGTCCGCGGTTTCGAGCGTGGCCGGACGGGCGCCGCCGAAGGGCGGTTCCCCCGCACCACAGTTCGACACGGGAGGGCGTCTCATATAATCGTACCGCAGCGCGTATCGAAGTCGAGAGCGGGGTTCGCCGGCGGGAGTCGAAACGGCTGTTAGGCGCGGGGTGTTGGTCGCGGGTATGACAACCTGCAGCGCGCCGGGGAAGGTGTACCTCTTCGGCGAGCACGCGGTCGTGTACGGCGAGCCCGCGGTGCCGTGTGCGGTCGAGCGCCGCGCGCGGGTGACCGTCGAGCCGCGCGAGGACGGCCGCGTCCGCGTCGACGCGGCGGACCTCTCGCTGGACGGCTTCACCGTCACCTGGGGCGGGAGCATCGACGACCGACCCGACATCGACGCCCCGGCGCCGCTGGTCGAGGCGGCGATGGAGTACATCGAGGCGGCGGTCCGACAGGCGCGCGAGGCCGCGGACCGTCCCGACGCCGGCTTCGACATCACCGTCGAGTCGGCGATCCCGTTGGGCGCGGGACTGGGGTCCTCGGCGGCCGTCGTCGTCGCCGGCATCGACGCGGCGACGCGCGCCCTCGGGACCGAACTCGACCCCGAGGAGGTCGCCCGGCGCGCCTACGAGGCGGAGTACGAGGTGCAGGAGGGCCAGGCCTCCCGCGCGGACACGTTCTGTTCCGCCATGGGCGGGGCCGTCCGCGTCGAGGGGGACGACACGCGGACGATCGACGCCCCGCCGCTGCCGTTCGTCGTCGGCTACGACGGCGGCGCCGGCGACACCGGCGAACTCGTCGCGGGGGTTCGCGCGCTTCGGGAGGAGCACGCGTTCGCCGCCGACACCGTCGAGACGGTCGGCGACCTCACCCGGGAGGGCGAGCGGCTCCTGTCGGATGCCGACCCCGAACGCGAGCCCGGCGACGACCTGCTCGCCGATCTGGGCGAGCTGATGAACTTCAACCACGGGCTGCTGGAGGCGCTCGGCGTCTCGGCCCGCTCGCTGGACGCGATGGTGTGGGCCGCCCGGGACGCGGGCGCCGCCGGCGCGAAGCTCACCGGCGCGGGCGGCGGCGGCTGCATCGTCGCGCTCGATCCGACCGACGAGACGCAGCACGCGCTCGGCTACACCGCCGAGTGCGAGCAGTCGTTCCGCGCCGAGTTGGCGACCGAGGGCGTCCGCGTGGAGGCGGCGTAGATGGTCACAATCGTAAAGCTCGGCGGGTCGGTCATCACCGAGAAGGACCGGCCGGAGACGCTCGACGGCGAGGCGCTCGCTGCGCTGGCGGAGGCGATCGCGGCCGCCCTCGACGACGGTGCCGTCGAGGACCTCGTGGTCGTCCACGGCGGCGGCTCATTCGGCCACCACCACGCCGCCGAACACGGCGTGAGCGCGAGCGAGGGCATCCGCGACGTTGGCGGCATCATGGCCGTCCACGGCGCGATGAAGACGCTGAACCAGTTCGTCCTCTCGCGGCTGGATAGCGAAAACGTGCCCGCGGTCCCGGTGCACCCGTTCTCGGCGGCCGCCCGCGACGCGGACGGCGACCTCACGCTGATGACCGAGCAGGTCGCGACGATGGTCGACGAGGGGTTCGTGCCGGTGCTCCACGGCGACGGCGTCGTCCACGCCGGCGAGGGCGTCACCGTCCTCTCGGGCGACGAACTCGTCACGGAACTGGCGAGCGCGCTCGACGCGGACCGCGTGGGGCTCTGCTCGACGGTTCCGGGCGTTCTCGACGGCGACGACGAGGTGATCCCCCACATCGACGACTTCGACGAGGTCGCCGACGCGCTCGGGGCCAGCGATTCGACTGACGTGACCGGGGGGATGGCCGCGAAGGTGCGGGAGCTGCTCGCGCTCGGCTCGCCGGCGTACGTGTTCGGTCCCGACGCCGTCGGGACGTTCCTCGCGGGCGGGGACGCCGGGACGCGGATCGGGTGAGTCAGCGGGACGCGGATCGGGCGAGTCAGGCGCCGTCCGCGCCGTCCGACCCGACTTTTTCGGGGGTTCCGTCGTCCGCGACGGCGTCACGCTCGGCCTCGGGATACGGGAACGTCAGCGTGACCTCGTTGCCGCCGTCGTCGGTCCGGTCGAACGAGACCTCCCCGCCCGAGTGTTTCATCGCCCACTGAACGATCCACAGCCCCAGGCCGGCGGTGTGGTTGAGGTGGTCGATCGACCGGCGACCGGTCAGCACCTCGACCTCGAACGCCGGGATCTCCGGCGCCCCGTCGCGGACGCACAGCCGCGCCTCGTCGTCCCCGTCCTCGAGCGTGACCGTCACCTCCGGGGTGCCGTCGGCGTGGTCGAACGCGTTGCCGAGGAGCTGGTCGACCGCGCGGTCGACGCTCTCGGTAGCGAGCCCGACGACGCCGTCGTCGAGGGCGGCGTCGATCTCGGCGTCCGGTCGACGGGTCCGGGCCGCCTCGATCCGGTGGCGAACGAGGCACGTGAGGTCCGTCGGCGTCGGGTCCGGGTCCCCGAGCATCATCCCGAGGATCGTCTGCTGGTTGTCGACGGTGTCGGTCAGCGCCGCGGCGGCCTCGGCGATCCGCTCGACGTTGTTCGTGACGCGGCCGCCCCGACGGATGCGGTCGCACCGACCCAGGATCACGTTCAGCTTGTTCCGGAGCGTGTGCCGGACGACGTGGTGGGTGATCTCCAGTTGGCGCTCGCGGTCCTTTCGGGCGGTTATCTCCTGGGAGATGCCGATCAGGCCGGCGACCTCGCCGTCGCCGTCGGTCCACGGCACCTTCGAGGTCCGGAACCACCGGTCGGCCGACGCGTAGTGCTCCTCCTTGTTCACGATCGGCGTTCCGGTCTCGATCACGCGCAGGTCGTCCTCGTACGGCTCGCGCGCGTCCGACTCCGGAACGACGCCGTCGATGTCGCGTCGGCCGAGGTACTCCTCGCCGAACCGGTGGATCCGCCTGTCGACGGGCGCCTCGCTCACCATCACGTGTCGCGCCTCCCCGTCCTTGACGTACGAGTGCAGCGGGATCTCGGTGAAGAGTCGGTCGAACAGGGTCGCCTTCAGGGCGTCGAGCGAGCGCCTGTCCCGGGGAAGCCCGTCGGCGACCGTCGGGCCGTCGTCGCCGGGGACGACGGACGTGACTGCCGCCGCGAGGCGGGCGGGATCGGACCGATCTCGGTCGGTGCGTTCGTCCTCGTCACGGTCGGCGGCGAAGACATCCGCGAACGGCGTCGAGACGGCGCCCGCGGGCACCGATCCGTCGCTCGCGTCGACGACGAGCACGACGGGCGGCGGGGCCGTCAGCGTGGACAGCCGCCGATGGAGGTCGACCGCGGTGCCGTCGGCGAGCGTGAACGCGGTGACGATGCAATCGATCGCGTCGAGGTCGCGATCGAGGGTGGCGGCGATCGAGTCGACGGTCGCGACGGACGACGACTCGGGGAGGGCACGTTCGAGAGCTGACGACGGACCCACCCGGCTCGCGTCCGCTCCGACCGCGAGGACCGCGAGCGCGCGATCGGCGGGCGTCCCGTACATACCGAGAACTGACAGTACGAACGGATTAACCCTCCGTTTCGCCATGAGTCCTCACTCAGCCAACAAGTCGCCGACGGCGTCGAGTCCGTGGATCCGAGCCGACGAACTCACCCGAACTGTCGCCGGAGCGCCCCCCGGATCGGCGCGCGCTGGACCAGGACGAACGCGGCGAAGATGCAGCCGAACCCCCATGCGGTGTTGGCCGCGAGCGTCTCGCCGAGCACGAGGAACCCGAACAGCGCGGCGAAGGGCGGGATGGCGTACTCCAACAGCCCCGCCCGGATCGGGCCGAGCCGGTCGAGCAGTCGGAAGTACAACAGGAACCCGCCGGCGCCGGGGACGACCGCGAGGTACGCGAGCCACGCCAGCCCGGTCGTCGACGGGTCGAGCGCGGCGGGCGACTGGCCGACGACCGCGGCGGCGACGTGGAGCAACACCGCGCCGACGACGGCCATCCACGCCTGCAACGCGAGCGGCCCCAGCGTCGCGTCGTCCTCGCGGGTCGTCACCGCGCCCGCGACCCACGCGACGGCCGACCCGAACACGAACAGCGCGCCGAGGTTCGCGGCCGATCCGCCGACGAGGACCGCCCCCAGCCCCGTACCTGCTCCGCCCACGAGCAGGCCGTCGCCGCGTGCGAGCACCGCCTCGACCGCGAGTCGACCGGCGTCGGGGTCGGCGATCAGGAGGAGCCCGGCGAAGCCGACGAGCAGGCCGACGGCGCCGACGGCGTCGATCCGCTCGTCCGGCCGGACCGCGCGGGCGGCGACGGGCGTGAGCACGGGGATCAGCCCGAGCAGCGTCGCCGCGACGGCGCTGGGGACGTACTGCTGTCCGGTGAACAACAGCGCGTGGTGGAGGCCGATGCTGAACGTCCCTCCGGCGAGGATCGGCGCGAGGTCTCCCCACCCCGTCGGCCTGAACCGCCCGCCCGAGGCGACCGCGACGGCGACGAGGACCGCGGCGGCGATGTCGAAGCGTAGCGCCGCGAGCAATACGGGCGGGAACTCCGCGAGCGCAGCCTTCGTCGCGACGAACGCCGTGCCCCACAGCGCCGCGAGCGTGAGGAACCCGAGCGCGTCGCGGTTCACCGCGTGCCCTCGCTCACAGCTCGAACCTGAGCCCGTCGCGTGCGACCCGCACGTCGCCGTCGAAGTGGCGGCCGATCGATTCGAGCATCTCCTCGTGGCGACCCTCGGTGTGGGGGTACAGGTGCGTGAGGTAGACGCGGTCGATGTCGCGGCCGGCGAGCGCCTCGCCCAACTGCGTCGGCGTCGGGTGGTTGTCCACGTCGACCTCGTCGGGGAACGAGCAGTCGTGCGCGAGCACGCGCGCCCCCTCGGCGAAGTTCGCGAGCCCCGCGAACGCCTCGGAGTCGCCCGAGAAGACGAAGTCGCCGCCGGCGGCGTCGTCGGTCGTATCTTCCGCCGCATCCGGGTCCGTGTCGCCGTCCGTCGGGTCGTCGTCCGTCGCCTCGGCGTCGCCCCCGTCGTCAGCGGTGTCCGCTTCGCCGCCCCGATCCGCGAACCGGTAGGCGAGACACTGCTTGGAGTGGCGGGTCTCGAACGCCTCGATGTCCAGGCCGGCCAGCGAGAACTCGGCGCCGGGGTGGACCTCGCGGACGCTCAGGTCCGCGCGGCCGTCGAGGTACTCGTAGGCGCCGACCGACAGCAGGTCGTCGAGCAGCGCCTTCGTGCCGGGCGGGCCGACGACGTGGAGGCGCTCCTCGCCGGCGAGCCAGCGCGCCTTCAGCAGCGCGAGGAGGTCGGAGACGTGGTCGAGGTGGTGATGCGTCAACAGGACCGTCGAGACGGCCTCGTAGCCGGGGTCGGTCTGGGAGAGCCGGTGGACGATCCCGGCGCCGCAGTCGACCAGCAGCGGGCGTCGGTCGCCCGGCGCGGACTCCACGAGCAGGCCGGTCTGGACGCGGTCGGCGACGGGCATCGCCGAGCCGGTCCCGAGGAACGTGACGCGCATGGTCGTGGGTCCGCGTCGGTCGGGGAAGGGGTTGCGGTTCGGGCGGACGACGCACCGTATCGCTCGGGCGGCGTCGCTCGCGCGCCCCTGACCCCCACAACCCACTTACCGCCGCGGCCCCTGGCGATCGCAATGACCGACGGTCGGGAGCTGCTCGCCGCGACCGACGCCGACTACGATTTCGATCCCGAAACCGTCGAGATCGCCGACGGCGACGTGCTCGACCGGCTGGAACCGAGCGTTCGCGAGTGGTGGGTCGACCAGTTCGGCCCGTACGTCGGGGGCAACGGCGGCTTCTTCACGCCGCCACAGCGCGAGGCGATCCCCCTCATTGACGACCGCGAGAACTGTCTGGTCGCGTCGCCGACGGGGAGCGGGAAGTGCGTGCGGCCCGACACTCCGATGGTCGTCACAGCTGCTGGTGAGGCGAGGGTGATACGCGCCGAGGAGTTGAAGCAGCGGCGGACTGACAAACTCGCCGACGTGGAAGAGACGGGTGAGCTCTACGATAGTGACGTTTCGGCGTACTCCCTACACGGTGACGACGTCGAAACGAGGGACTCCTTCGTATACACGGAGCAGTACGACGGCGAGCTCAGGCGGATCGAGACGGTGTACGGACGCGAAGTCGAGGTGACTCCGGATCACCCGTTGCTCATGGAGCGTCCAGACGGGAGAGAGTGGGTCAGTGCCTCGGATGTCTCCGAGGGCGACCGGATCGGCGTTCCGAAACGGATCGATCTCCCCTCCCAAACGATCGAACCGGATCGAGCAGCCGCGATCGAACGGCTTCGTGAGCGATTTTCGAGGGTTCTCACGGGATCGGATGCGGACCGGATCCTATCGGCGCTCTCGGCCGCTGACGATACTGCCGACGTATCCGAGGAGGAACTCAGAGACTCGCTGGCCCTCGCAGAGCTATCGATGGAGGATGTCTCCAAGCGCCTCGGGGTCAGCATTGCCACAGTGTACAATCTCGTGACTGGGCGCTCGGATCACCGGTCGACGGAGTTTGTGAATCTCCTGAAAAGAGAGGCCGAGTCGCTCGACGAGCGCGAGATTCTCACGAAGAAAGGGAACGGCACCGTTGAGCGGTTCCGTTCGCCGCGAACGGTCGATGAGGACATCGCGACGTTCGCCGCGTTCGTGCTCGCGGAGGGACTCATCGGCGAGTACGAACGCAACGAGAGCGTGATGATTGCACAGAGCGTCCGTGACGGTGTGCTGGACACCGTCCGAGAGACCGTCCGGGATCGGTTCGATCTGGAGGTTCGTCACCACGACGGTCCGAACTACACGGTCGGCGGGAGCGCGTTCGCAGTCTTCCTCTCAACGTATCTCAGTATCGACCCGGGACGCGGGCGTCAGGTACGGTTCCCGGATTGGGTATTGAACGCTCCTGACGACGTGAAACGGGCGTTCGTATCGACATTCCTGTCCTTAGAGTCGGAGGTTCGTGAGAACGAAGTTCGCGTTACCCAAGCGAACGAGATCAAGATCGAACAGCTGAACGCCCTCTTCCTCTCGTTCGGGATCACTTGTTCCCGCAGATCGATGCAGAAGTCGGCGACGAACACCGAAGACGCGACCGAACGTATCTACTTCGAACTCGCGGTGAGAGGCAAGCCGAACCTCCGGAAGCTGTGCGCTGAGTTCGATGTACAGCACCAGAACTGGGACTCTCTCGTGACGTATACTGACGGGGGAAGTTCGGGTACGTGGACGGACAAGTACGCCTTCGACTACCGGGACATCAGACGGCTCTCTCGATACTTTGAGGACGATGAGGCGTTCGACGACGCGCTCGGTAACGTATACGAAGTCGTCAGACGGAGCGGTTACGCGACAGGACGTGCACTGGCGGCCCTCGAAGAGGTCCTGTCTGATCTTCCTACGGACCCCTTTACGACCGAACTCGCTTCCAAGGTAAACCGACGGCGGGACGAGAACGTCATGTGGCTCGAGGTGACCGATACCGGAACCGTTTCATACAGCGGTGAAATCGTCGATCTCAGCGTTCCGGATACGCACAACTTTGTCGGGGGTCGAGGTGCGATGTATCTCCACAATACGCTCGCGAGCTTCACCGCGATCCTCAACGACCTCTTTCGCCGCGAACGCGAGGCGGAGGAGGGCCTCGACGACGGCGTCTACTGCCTGTACGTCTCGCCGCTGAAGTCGCTCGCGAACGACATCACCCGCAACCTCGCGGAGCCGATCGAGGGGATCACGGCGAACCTCGCTGACCGCGGCCACGACACCGGGATCCGCCAGGCGATCCGCCACGGCGACACCCCCGACGGGGAGCGCCGGGCGATGCTGGAGTCGCCGCCGCACGTCCTCAACACGACGCCGGAGACGCTCGCCATCCTGCTGAACTCCCCGAAGTTCAAGGAGACGCTCCGCAGCGTCGAGTACGTCGTCGTCGACGAGATCCACTCGCTCGCGGACAACAAGCGCGGCACCCACCTCGCGGTCTCGCTGGAGCGGCTCGAACGGCTGTGTGAGGGGTCGCCGACGCGGATCGGCTGCTCGGCGACGATCGAGCCGCTGTCGACGATGGCGACGTTCCTGGTTGGCGGGCAGGCGGGGGACGGCGAGGTCGACGCCGCCGGCGACGGCACGATCGACGCGGCAGACGGGACAGACGGCGACGAGTGGAAACCACGCGACTGCGAGATCGTCGACACGCGGTTCGTCCGCGACTTCGACCTCCGGCTCGAGTGCCCGACCGACGACCTGATCGACACGCCCCGCGACGTGGTCAACGAGCGCTTCTACGACCGCCTCCGCGAGCTGATCGACGGCCACGAGAACACCCTCGTGTTCACGAACACGCGCTCGGGCGCCGAGCGTGTACTGACGAACCTCCGCGAGCGCTACGGCTACGACGAGGCCGACTCGGGCTGTCACCACGGCTCGATGTCGAAGGAGCACCGCGAGGCGGTCGAGGAGAAGCTGAAGTCCGGCGACGTGGACGTGGTCACCACCTCCACGTCGCTGGAGCTGGGGATCGACATGCCGCACGTCGACCTCGTGGTACAGGTCGGCTCCCCGAAGTCGGTCGCCTCGCTGCTCCAGCGGGTCGGTCGCGCGGGCCACCGCCTCGGGCGGACCGTCGAGGGCCGGGTGATCGCGCTCGACCGCGACGAACTCGTCGAGTGTGCGGTGATGCTCCGCAAGGCCGAGGAGGGGTTCGTCGACCGCGTGTTCGTCCCCGAGAACGCCCAGGACGTGGCCGCCCAGCAGGTGTACGGCATGGCGATCAACGGCGTGAAGCGGGAGGCGGACGTGCGCGACACGCTTCGGTCGGCGTACCCGTACCGGAACTACTCCGACGCCGAGTGGGAGCAGCTCCGGCGGTATCTCACGGCCGACTACGAGGGGATGGAGGAGCGGAACGCGTACGCGAAGGTGTGGCGCGACACCAACGACCCGCCCGACGGCGAGCACCACTATGAGGAGTTCGACGTTGGCGAGCCGCTGATCGGGAAGCGAGGCCGGCTGGCGCGCGTCATCTACATGACGAACATCGGCACGATCCCGGACTCGTTCACGATCGACGTGTTCGTCCGCGGCGGCGACGAGTGGGTCGGGCAACTCGACGAGGGCTACCTCGACACGCTGGAGCCCGGCGACGTGTTCCAACTCGGCGGGTCGACGTACCAGTACAGCTACCGCCGGGGCTCGAAGGTGTACGTCGACCCGTCGAGCCAGCGGCCGACGGTTCCCTCGTGGTTCTCCGAGCGGCTCCCGCTCAGCTACGACCTCGGCCGGGAGATCCTGGCGTTCCAAGCGGAGGTGACGGACCGGCTCGGCGCCGGCGGACCGGCGGACGCGCGCCGGTGGCTCAGGCGGCTCCCGCTCGACGAGAACGCCGTGCGCGCGATCACCCGGATGTTCGACGAGCAGCGCCGGTATCTCGGCCCGGAGGGGGTGTCGACGCCCGACCGGCTCGTCGTCGAGCAGGTGCTCGACCGAACCGAGTACCGCCGCCACTACCACGTCCACAGCGCCTACGGCCGGGAGTTCAACGACGGCCTCTCGCGGCTCGTCGCGTACCGTTGCTCGCGGCGGGCGAACGCGAACGTCCAGGTCGCCGTCGCCGACAACGGCTTCACCGTCACGATGCCGCTGAACCGGAAGGTGGACGTGGCGGACGTGATCGCCTCGATCGACTCCGAGGAGGCGTACCCGGACTTCCGGTCGGCGCTCCGGGGGACCGACCTGCTGAAGCGCTACTTCCGCATCAACGCGACGCGGTCGCTGATGATCCTGAAGCGGTACAAAGGGTACGAGAAGTCCGCCGCCCAACAGCAGGTGTCCGCGGAGATGCTCGTCTCCTTCGCCGAGGGCCTCGACTCGTTCGCGGTGCTGGAGGAGACGTACCGCGAGATCGTCGAGGACAAGCTGAACCTCTCGGGGATCCGCGAGGTGCTCGCGGCGATCCGGGCCGGCGAGATCGAGGTGGTCCGCCACGAGGTCGACGCGCCCTCGCCGCGGGCGTTCGGGCTGGCGACGCTGTCGGCCAGCGACACGGTGCTCGCCGAGGACGAGGACGCGGCGCTGGCGGAGTTCCACGCCCGCGTGATGGAGGAGTTGGACGACGAAACGGCCGACGCCGAGGGGGTCGACGACGGGGGCGACGGGTACGACGGCGTCGACCTCGGGGGCGTGCTCGCCGATTCGGAGACGCCGACCGACTCCGGTCGCGACTGAGCGACCCGCGGCCTGACCGCGGCCGCGACCACGTCCGGTCGGGCAACCCCACAGCGTTTACCGGAGGCGACCGAACGCCGGGTATGGAATCGCTGGATCCGCGGGTCCGCCTCGCGTGGGTCGTCGGCGCACTCGTCCCGGGCGGCGTGATACTCGCCGCCGGACTGGTCGCCGAACGGGTCGGCGCTCCGGTGTCGCCGGCGTGGGCCGCGGCGGTCGCGCTCGGCGTCGTCGTGCTCGGGCTCGGGGCCGCGGTCGTTCGCTATCGCGTGTGGCGCTTCGAGGTGCGCGAGGACTCGCTGTATCTCGTTCGCGGCGTCCTCACCCGGGTCGACACGTCGGTGCCGTACGTGCGCGTCCAGCACGTCGACACCCGGCGCGGACCCGTCGAGCGCGCCCTCGGGCTCGCCTCGGTCGTCGTCTACACGGCCGGCTCCCGCGGCGCCGACATCACGATCCCCGGGCTGACGCCGGCGCGGGCGAGCGAGCTCCGCGAGCGCCTGCGCGAGCTCGCGACCGAATCGGAGTTCGACGCCGTCTGATGACCCGACTGCATCCCGCCTCTGCCGCCGTCAGCGCGCTCCGCTCGGGCGGCCAGCTGGCGCTGTTCGCGCTGTTCGCGAGCACCGCCTTCGCCGGGATGGGCGGCGGCGACGGCCCCGGACCGGTGGCGTTTCTCGCGGTCCCGGCCGCGTTCCTCGTCGGCGCCGGCGCCGCGCTCGCCCGCTGGTACCGGTTCGAGTACGAGGTGCTGTCCGACCGGCTGGTCGTCAGATCCGGCGTCGTCTCCCGACAGGACCGGGAGATCCCCCTCCACCGCGTTCAGAACGTGGACGTGCGCCGCAGCATCCTCCAGCGGGCGCTCGGGCTCGCCACCGTGACCGTCGAGACCGCCGGCGGCGGCGCCACCGAGGCGACCCTCGACGCCGTCGGGAGCGACGAGGCCGACCGGCTCCGGGCGGAACTGGGTCGCCGCGGCCGGGGTGACGAGTCCCGCGACGACCGCGAGTCGGCGTCCGACGACGCCTCCACGGCCGAACGCGCCGGGACGCGACCGTCGGCGACCGCCGCCGGTGCGACCGCGGCGACGGGATCCGCGGGTTCCGCTGAGTCGGGCGGGGTCGCCGCCGAGTCGGAGACGCTGTACGAGCTCACGGGGCGGCGCTTCGCGACGCTGTGTGCGGTGTCGTTCCGCCCCGGCGCGGTGATCGCGCCGTTCGTCGGCGCGAGCCTCTTCGACGACCTGCTGTTCGACGGCGGCCGGCTGCTCGTGCGCTACGGGATCATCGACGTCGAGGTCGGCCCCGGCGACGTGCCCTCGCTCGGGACGGGCGACCTGCTGTCGCTGGGTCTGCTCGGCGCAGTCGGCTTCCTGCTGGTCGTGTGGGTCGTCAGTGCCGCGCTCACGTTCGTCCGCTACTACGGGTTCCGGCTGGAGCGCGTCGGCGACGAGCTCCGCTACGAGCGCGGCCTCCTCGGCCGTTACAGCGGGACGGTCCCCCTCTCGAAGGTCCAGACGGTCACCGTCTCAGAGAACGCCGTCATGCGCCGGCTCGGCTACGCGAGCCTCGCGATCGAGACGGCCGGGTACGCCCCGGGTTCGGGGGGTGGGGGCGGCGGCGACGGCGGCGCCGAGACGGCGGTTCCGCTGGACACCCGGTCTCGGGTCGTCGCGCTCGCCGACGACGTGCGGGCGGAGCTGGGCACGGACGCCGACGCGGAGGTAGACGACCTGGAGGCCCCGAACAGCCCGAACGATCCTGACGACCCGGACGACGCCTTCGGCGTCGACACGGTCGCGCGCCCGCCGACGCGCGCCAGACGCCGGTACGTCGCCCGCTACGCGATCGCTGCGCTCGTGGCGACGGCCCTCGCGGTCGGGGTCGACCGGCTCGTGTTCGACCTCCCGGGGGCCCTCCCCCTGCTCCCGCTGGTCGGCGTCGCGCTGGCACCGATCGCGGGGCACCTGACGTGGGCGAACCGCGGGCACACCACCGTCGGCGACGGGTTCGTCACCCGGACCGGGGTGCTGCGTCGACACACCCGGCTGGTGCCGTACTTCCGGCTCCAGACGGTGTTCGTCTCCCGGACCGTCTTCCAGCGCAGACGGAACCTCGCGTCCGTCGTCGGCGACTCGGCGTCCTCCTCGGGGCTGCTCGGCGGCGACGCGATCGCCTACGACCTCGACGCCGCGGACGCCGACGCGCTCCGCGAGGAACTGCTCGACAGGCTGGAGGACGACCTCGCGGCTCGCCGGCGCGTGCGGCACGACCGCCGTCGTCGCGCCGAGGGAGGCGCGACCGAGGGGGAGGCGACTTCGGATATCGGTCCGGACGCGGGTTCGGACGCGACGACGGACGCCGTCGGGCCAGACCACGGATTGCCATACGGACCCGACTCGGTCGCGACCAACGGCCGGGGGTCCGGCGACGAGGAGAGCGACACCCAGGACGGCGATGGGGGGAAAGACACCGAGGGGGACGAAACTGAGGGCGGCAATGACGCCGCCGACCGACGATCGGACCGCGACGGGGAACGGGACGACTGAGTCGCGGGCGATGCGGACGCCGGAGGCGATGTCGCCGACCGACTACCGTCGCGCCCAATCGAGCATCCGCGCGTAGAACGGCTCGGACGCGAGCGCCTCGGCGTCCCCGACGAGACACAGCGCCTTCTTCGCCCGCGTCAGCGCGACGTTGACGCGGCGGGTGTCCTCGAAGATCGGGCCGTCGAGGTCGCCCGTCGCGACGAACGAGACCACGATCACCTCCTCGCTCGACCCCTGGAAGCGGTCGACCGTGTCGACGGTCACGTCCGTCCGGCGACCGATCTCCGCCACCTGCGCGCGGAACGGCGCGATGACGCCGATGTCGTCGGGGTCGACGCCGGCGGCGACGTACGCCTCCACGACCTGGGCCACGCGGTCGGCCTCGGCGGGGTTGGCGTTGCCCTCGCGGGCGCCGTCGGGGTCGACGAACGAGACGGGATCCCGGAGTTCCGGCGGGAGGTCCGCGGTGTCGACGCCGAGATCCGCGAGGGTCTGCCCGGCCACCTCGGGTGTCGCGGGACGGAGCTTCCCGTCGTAGAACTCCCGCGAGGAGAACGCCTGAATGCGCTGGCTCATGCGGTACTGGCGGTCGAGCATGACGCCCGCGTCGGGGTGTTCCTCGATGAGGCGCTGGAACAGCGACTCGCGCAGGCGGTTCTCGGCGCGCACGACGGGCGGAAGCTGCTCGTGGTCGCCGACGAGCACGAACCGGTCGGCGAGGTTGATGGCTGCGAGGGTCCCCGGCTCGGTAAGCTGGGAGGCCTCGTCGACGAGCGCCACGTCGAACTCCTGCTCGCGCATCGTCCGCGACCCACAGGAGGAGGTGGTGGCGGCGACGACGGGCGCCGAGTTCAGCTTCGCCGCGCGGTCGTTCGGTTCCCCGCGCGTGACGAGACGGATGTCCTGCATGTCGCCGCGGACGCCCGTCTCCGTCCCGACGCGGAGGACATCGGTGAAGCCCTGCGCCCGCAGCGCCTCGACGGCGTTGTCGACCGCGCGGTTCGTGAACGCCGACAGGAGGACCCTGTCGCCGCGCTCGACGAGCGCGCGGACGATGCGGGCGATGGTGTACGTCTTGCCCGTCCCCGGCGGACCGTGGACGAGCGCGAAGTCCTCGGCGGTGACCGCCCGCTCGACGGCGGCGTTCTGCGCCTCGTTGTTGTCGATGAACGGCGTCGCGTCGTCGTCACGCGTGCCGAAGGCGGGCTCCCGGCGGCCGAACAGCACGTCCTTTCGGTCGGGGTCGCCCTTGAGTACGAAGTCGTGGACGGCGGTGTGCATCCGCGAGACGGACAGTTCCGAGGGGTACACGTCGAGACGGCACAGCTTCACGGGCTCGTCCGTCTCGACGACGACCTCCTCGCCCAGCTTCTGGATCCGGCCCAACTCGGAGTGGCCCGACGCGGGATCGCCGTCCGAGGCGAGCGCCACGTCGCCCTCGCGGAGCTTCGAGACGGCGTCGGACTCCTTGCGGGCGGTGAGTCCCCACCGGCCGTCGCCGAGCGGCTCCTCCCTGACCGGCTCCAGGTCGATCAGCGCGCGGTCGTCGGCCGCGCGCTCCTCGGCGGTCTGCTCCCACAGTTTCCGGTACTCGGCGTGTGTCTCGCGGCGTTCCTCCTCCAGCGCGCGATAGGTCTCATCGAAGTACTCGCGCTCCTCCTCGGAGAGTGCCGTCCCGATCTGCCCGGCCTTCGACTCCTGATCGAGGCGGCCCGAGACGACCATGCAGGTGTCCTGCTCGAAACAGTACTCGCATTTCGCGTCGGCCTCGTAGCCCGTCGGGACGCTCATGTCGAACTCAGTCGCGGCTATCTCGTTGCGCTGGCGGACGACGAAATCGAGCAGCCCCTTCCCGACGGAGAATTCCTTGGCCGGCGAGAGGTCGCCCGACTCCTCGCCGCGCTCCAGGGCGGTGTTCTTGGTATACAGCAGGGTGCCGGTGTCGGCGTCGATGCCGCGCTCGCGCAACAGGAGCGCGTAGCAGGCCGCCTGGATCTTGTCCTGGAACCGCGGCTCGCGGTTCGTGTTCTTGCCCGTCTTGAGCTCGACGGGTTGCCCGCGGCGGAGCGCGTCTGCGCGCCCCTTCACGCCGAAGGTCGGCGAGATGAGCGTGTACTCCGAGCGCCACTCCGACTCGTCGGGGCCGCCGTCCCACTCCGAGCGGGAGGCGTTTTCGTCGGCGGCGGTGTTCGTCGATGCGTCGTCGCAGGCTTCAGTGGACGCGTCGCTGCCGACGACCGTGGTTTCGCCCTCTGCGCCCGCGGAGGCGTCGCCGTCGGTCGCGAGCGTCCCCTGATTCAGCCATCCCTCGATCGCCGCGGCGTTGCGGCGCACCTCGTCGGCGACCTCCTCGCGCTCCATCCCGAGCAGGCCGAGTTCGAGCCCGGCCTCCGCGACGCGGTCGTCGATGGACTCCTCCAACTCGACCCCGCGAAGCAGGTCGCCGAACACCTCGTGGACGACCGTCCCCTTGACGACCGGGTAGTTCAGCGGGATGCCCGAGAGCTTGTTCAGGTAGTACATCCGCGGGCACTGCACCCACGAGCGGATGTCGGTCACGTCGACGAGGAAGTCCGGTTCGAGGACGACGTACGAGTCCGCGGAGGTGGTGTACCCCTCGCGGTCGCCGTAATCGTCGACTTCGGCGTCCGTGACGAGCAGCTCCATCCCCGGCTCGGCGTGCTCGGCGGTGTGGGTCCACTTTCCCCAGAGGGTGACGGTGACGGGGTCCGCGGCACCCCCATCCGGTCGGACCGTCAACTCCGCGAGGTCGCGCTCGCCGTACTTCGTGCTCACCTGCCGGATCTCGCCGACCTCCAGGAGGGGACCGCGAACGTTCACTACCGGAGTGGGCGGGTGCTCGGGAAAAACGGTGTCGGTGCGAACCCCGTCGGCCCCGTGGGTTGTCCCGGGCTCGAACCGTCGTTCCCCGTCTCAGGTCCTCGCGGACTGCGTTCCGACGACCGCGGAAGCCCCCGCAGGGGTGCGCTCGGTGCGGCGGCTGCGCTCCTCGCTCACTCCGTTCGCTCCGGTGCTTGTCCGTCCGCGCCTTCGCGCACCCCCGCGGCCCCTTCCATTCCCGCCCTCGGACGAACGAGGATCGTCGCCGGCAGCCGTCTGGACTCGTGAACGCACGGACACCCGAGAGACGCCGCGGCGGGGTGTCGGTTCCCGTCCGGTGTCGTCCGCGCATCCATCGGTGTTTATCCGACGGGACCGCGGATCACGCGGTATGGACTACCTCGCGGTCGCGGTGCGCTGGCGCGAGCTCGCGGCCGACTCCGACGGCGCGCTGGCGGGCAAACACCGCGTGCTCACGCGGACGGTCGCGCCGGCGATGCGGGAGGCCGCGGCGGAGGGGGCGGTGGCGCTGTGGTTTCACTCCTTCTGGGACGCCGCCGGCCGCTATGAGGTGCCGACCCTGCGGGTCGTCTGCGGCGTCGAGGAGGGGGTCGACCCGGCGGTCGCCGGCGCCGACGCCGGCGACGCGCTTTCGGCGCGGGCGGTCCCCGACGACGCCTACGACGTCGACCTCGCGTACGACGCCGAGCGGCTCCGCGGCTACTGGGGCGGCTCCCTCGACACGTGGGTCGAGGCGAAGTCGCGGCTGTCGACGCTCGCGGTCGCGGCGATCGAGGGCGAGCTGGGCGGGTCGTACGCGTTCCACCGGACCGTGAACCGCCCGGGCCACGTCTGGGCGAACATGCTCGGCTGCTCGTATCTCGCGGAGGCCGGCGTCTACACCGCCCTCGCTCGGGGGTACCTCCGGCAGCTCAACCTCGGCGAGGGGCCGCAGTCGGACGCCGTCCGCGAGGCGATGGCCGCCCTCGACGCCGCCGCCGACCACCTCCCCGACCCCATGCGCGAACTCGACAGCGAGGAGCTGGCGGCGGTCAACGCCAGCGGCACCCGAACGCCCCGGGGCGACGAGTAGCGTCGAGCGGGGACGACCTGCGTATCTGGGGCCCGGACCGGCCGGGGACACGGCTCATCCGTCACCCGTCAGCCGTCCTCGGCGAGCGCTTCGTCGACCCACTCCGGCCGGGGGACCTCGGTATCCGAGACGTTCGTGACGCGGAACTCGACGGTCACACGCGCCGACCGCCCGTACTCGTCGGTCCGGTAGGTCGCCGTGATCGACCGAACGACGCCCTCCCCGGTGACGAGCACGCGCAGGCACACATTCGTCCGAAGCGGTCGGTACCGCTGTTCGGCGGACGCCTCCGTCAGCACGTGGAGCGTCTCCCCGTCGCGCGTCGTCGTCCCCGCATACTGGAGTTCGTATCCGGAAAGGATGGTCTCGACGGCGGCGGCGCCCGTCCGGTCGAACAACTGCCGGGTCGGGAAGTCGGTGTCGAGCGTCACCGACCGGTTCCCGTCGGGCCACCGACGGACGGTGACGGTGTCGTTGCGCCAGTAGGAGACGTTGAACGTCCGACCGTCCGCCCGCCGGTACGGCGTTTCGGTGATCCGTCGGCTGAAGAACTGTGCGAGCCCGTCCGTCCGGGAGCGCCGGAACCCGTCGAGGATCACGGTCCCGTCGTCCGCGACGACGCGGCGGCTCGTCCGAACCGTCACCGACCGGCCGTCGAGCGCCTCCTCGTGGGCCGCCACCAGGGCGCGGCGGTCGATTCCGGATGCACTGGCGTTCACGCCGGGCGGCCGGACCGGCGTCTCCGGGGTCGCGGTGGGGGTCGGGGTCCCCGCGAGCGCGGGAGCGACGGTCCGCGCGTCGCCCCCGGGCGACCCCGTCGCGCCGCACCCGGCGAGCACGAGACACAGACACGCGAGGACCGCGGCCGGACGACGCATCGCGACGGGACCCTGCTATCCCCCGTCTGTCGTCTCGAACGTCACCGTCGTCAGGTCGCGGTCGAGGTGGCACACCTCGTGGGGCGGGTCGCCCTGTACCTCCGCGATACGATATTCCTCGTCGAAATCGGCTCCCAGTGGCTCGCACAGCTCGTGGCTCGGGCAGTCGACGTGCGGACACGGCCCCTCCAGCGACGCCCGCGACCCGGCGTACGCGCCGCGCGAGGCGACGTTCGCGGTGATCTCGGCGGGTTCGACCTCGACGGCGCGGACGCTCGCGTCGGCGTGGACGGCGCAGTCGAGCGCCTGCGTCCCGTCGCGGACGCCGGTCACCCGGTAGCGTCGCCCCTCGACGAGGTTGAGACACTGCCCGCGGTAGGGACAGCCCTCGCAGGCGCTCGACTCCCCTCGGTAAACGAACTCGGTGCCCTCGGACGCGAGTCGCGTGCCGATGAGCGTGACGGTGGACATGTCTCGATCATCCCGCGCGCCGCAGATAACGGCGTCGCCGAGGGGCTCCGGGTCGTCGTCCCCCGCGGTTCCGACAGGGCGTCGCCGCCGGCGGCGACCCGGCGCCGCGTCACTCCTCGCCGAGCAGGTCGTCGAGCGCGTCGAGGTACGCCTCCCGCGGGACCTGGTAGGCGCCGCGGTGGTCGATGTCGCCGGCGACGAACCGCTCGGTCACGTCGCGAACGCCGTCGAGCGCGGCCGTCCGGTCGTCGAACGTCGTCGACTCGACCTCGACTTCGGGCTCAAGGAAGAGGATGACGTGCCACTCGTCGGTGGTCCGCTGGCCCGACCCCGGTCGCGCGCGGCGGGAGCCGTTCGTGAGATACACCGTGGGGAGACACGGCGCGGGGAACCGATCGGCGTCGAACACGTCGGGGCGGAACACCACGATCGCGCGGCCGTTCGGCTCCTCGTTCCACAGCCGCCAGCCGTCGGCGAGCTCGTCGGGGTCGAGGGCGTCCAGATCGAACGCGTCGGCGTCGCGCGCGCCCGTGTCGAGCCCGTCGCCATCGAGCGCGCTGCCCTCGGTCGCCTCCCCGCTCTCGTCGCCGATCCCGGGTCCGTCGACCGGGGGCCGCCCGTCGCCGTCGTCGGTCATGGCGGCTCTTGCCCGCCCGGCGGCTTAGGCGCCACGCTCGCGTGTCCGCGACGACGGTGTCGTCCGGTAAATACGATGAACGGGGCCCTCTCGGTGGTATTCGGCACATGCGTCGATCGCACAACCGATCGAGGGCGCGACGGTACCGGCCCCGTTTGCCGACAGGCTTATGTGTGTTAACACCCACCACAACATATAGTCTCGGTCCGACCACGGGACGGAGGCAACGACCCCCACCGGCCGCCCTCACGACGAGTTCTGTTGGAGACGCCGCCCACGCCGGATCCCCGCGCGGTCGTGTGGCACGAGCGGACACGACGGTCCGGCGGCGCTCGGATCGGGGTCAGCCGACGGAGCGGGCGTCGGCGTCGACACCGGGTGCCTGCGGAGCGGGACCGTCGCGGTCGTCCCCGCACACGTGGCTAACAATGAGTGAACAGACCGACAACGCGAACGACCGCGCGTCAGGGGAGGTATCGAGCACGCACACACTCGAGGAGCTCAGCCGGGAGTACAAGCGATCGGTCCCGGAGGACCTCCGGGAGGCGAAGCCGTTCGAATGGTATCTCCGGGAGGTCACGGCCGACCCCAGAGTCGCACGCAACACCCACCAGCGCGTCGCCGACATGTTCGACCACTACGGCACGCGCTACGACGAGGACGCGGGCGTCGTGGAGTACCTCCTCGCCTCGGAGGACCCGCTTCACGACGGCGAGAACGCCTTCTACGGCCGGGAGGTCCACGAGTCGATCCACGAGTTCGTCAACAAGGTGAAATCCGGCGCGCGGGGGCTCGGCCCCGAGAAGCGCATCAAGCTGCTGTTGGGCCCGGTCGGCTCGGGCAAGAGCCACTTCGACTGGCTCGTCCGGCGGTACTTCGAGGACTACACCCGCAGCGACGAGGGCCGGATGTACACCTTCAGGTGGACCGACCTCTGTTCGGTCATCGAGGACCAGGACCCCGCCGACGACACCGTTCGCTCGGCGATGAACCAGGAGCCCCTCGTCTTGCTTCCGCAGGAACAGCGCGACGAGGTGATCGCGGAGCTGAACGGGAACCTCGACGCGCCCTACACCGTCCGCAACGAGCAGAGCCTCGACCCCGCGTCTGGCTTCTACATGGACGAGTTGCTCGCCCATTACGAGGACGACCTGCAGGCGGTGCTGGAGAACCACGTCGAGGTGGTGCGGCTCGTCGCCGACGAGAACCAGCGCCGCTGCATCGAGACGTTCGAACCCAAGGACAAGAAGAACCAGGACGAGACGGAGCTCACCGGCGACGTGAACTACTCGAAGCTCGCGGTGTACGGCGAGAACGACCCGCGAGCGTTCGACTACGCGGGGGCATTCTGTAACGCCAACCGCGGCATCTTCTCGGGCGAGGAGCTGTTGAAGCTCCAGCGGGAGTTCCTCTACGACTTCCTGCACGCCAGCCAGGAGCAGACGATCAAGCCGCGAAACAACCCGCGGATCGACATCGACCAGGTGATCGTCGGCCGGACGAACATGCCCGAGTACCGCGACAAGAAGGGCGACGAGAAGATGGAGGCGTTCAACGACCGCACGAAGCGGATCGACTACCCGTACGTCCTGGAGTACGACGAGGAGGCGGAGATCTACCGGAAGATGCTCCGCAACGCCGACGTGCCCGACATTCACATCGAGCCCCACGCCATGGAGATGGCCGGCCTCTTCGGCGTGCTCACCCGGATCGAGGAGCCGACCGACGAGTCCGTCTCGCTGGTCCAGAAGGCGAAGGCGTACAACGGCGAGATCGACGAGACCGACGAGATCGACGAGCGCAAGCTCAGGGAGAACGGCGACCGCGCCGCCGACATCGCCGAGGGAATGGAGGGCGTCTCCGCCCGGTTCATCGGCGACGAGATCGCCGAGGCGATCATGGACTCCCGCCACAGGGACCGCGGCTACCTCTCGCCGCTGGCGGTGTTCAAACACTTCGAGACGAACCTCGAGAACCACGGGTCGATCCCCGAGGAGAACCTCGACACCTATCACCGCTACCTCGAACTCGTCCGCGAGGAGTACAAGGAGCGCGCCATCGAGGACGTGCGCCACGCGCTGGCGTACGACGTCGACGAGATCCGCCGCCAGGGCGAGAAGTACATGGACCACGTGATGGCGTACATCGACGACACCACCGTCGAGGACGACCTCACCGGGCGCGAGCAGGAGCCCGACGAGACGTTCCTCCGGTCGGTCGAGGAGAAGCTGGAGGTGCCCGGCGACCGCAAGGACGACTTCCGCCAGGAGGTCGCCAACTGGGTGAGCCGCCGCGCCCGCGAGGGGTCGAGCTTCGATCCCCAGGAGAACGACCGCCTCCGGCGCGCCCTCGAGCGCAAGCTCTGGGAGGACAAGAAACACAACATCAACTTCTCCGCGCTGGTGTCGGCCGGAGAACTCGACGACGACGAGCGCGCCGCGTGGGTCGACGCCCTGACGGAGCAGGGGTACTCCGCCGAGGGCGCCCGCGAGGTACTGGAGTTCGCCGGCGCGGAGGTCGCCAAGAGCGAACTCGAGGAGTGAGCATGACCGATTACCTCGCGCGCGCCGACGAGGCGCTGGAGGGCGCCTACGAGCCGCCGCGTTCGCTCGCGGAGTTCGTCGACCTCGCGTTCGAGCGCCCCGACGCCGTCAGCCACGCCGCCAAGTACCTCCTGTCGGCGATCGAGTCGATGGGCACGCGAACCGTCGTCGAGGAGGGCGTCGAGCGCGAGCGCTACCGCTTCTTCGACGACCCGGCGAACGACGGCGAGCACGCCGTCCTCGGCAACACGGGCGTGCTCAACGCCTTCGTCGACGACCTCCGCACGGTCGCGGCCGGCCGCGGGAAAGACGAGAAGATCCACTGGTTCGACGGGCCGACCGCGACCGGGAAGTCCGAGCTGAAGCGCTGTCTGATCAACGGCCTGCGAGCGTACTCGCGGACCGAGGAGGGCCGGCGGTACACGATCGAGTGGAACATCGCCGCCCGCGAGGAAGAGCGCGGGCTGAGCTACGCCGCCGGCGACGACGCAGAGGACGACTGGTACGAGTCGCCCGTGCAGGCGAATCCGCTGTCGGTGTTCCCCGAGGAGGTCCGCGACGACCTCGTGGCGGCGCTCAACGAGGCCCACGACGACCACGTCCCGATCCGGGCGGAGTCGGACCTCGATCCGTTCAGCCGCGAGGCGTTCGACATCCTCGAGGAACGGTACCGGCGGGAGGGCCGCCGGGACCTGTTCTCGGCGGCGACCGATCGCCGCCACCTCCGGGTGAAGAACTACGTCGTCGACGTGGGCCGCGGCGTCGGCGTCCTCCACGCCGAGGACGACGGCAGCCCGAAGGAGCGACTCGTCGGCTCGTGGATGCCCGGGATGCTCCGCGAGCTGGGCGCCCGCGGCCGCAAGGACGCCCGCGCGTTCAGCTACGACGGCGTGCTCTCGCAGGGCAACGGCCTGCTCACCGTCGTCGAGGACGCCAGCCAGCACGCAGACCTGCTGCGCAAGCTGCTCAACGTCCCCGACGAGAAGCGGGTGAAGCTCGACAAGAGCATCGGGATGGACCTCGACACCCAGCTGGTCGTCATCTCGAACCCCGATCTGGACGCCGAGCTGGAGCAGTTCGCCGACCGCAACGACCGCGACCCGCTGAAGGCGCTCAAGCGTCGCCTCGACCGCCACGAGTTCCGCTATCTCACGAGCGTCTCGCTGGAGACGGAGCTGATCCACCGCGAGTTGACCGACGAGACGACCGTCTGGGCGGCCGACATCGACGCGGCGGACCCCGAGACCGAACACGAGCGGTTGCGCGAGCGGATGGCCGCGCCGCTGTCGGTGCGGATGCGCGACGACCGCGGCCAACTCCGCGAGCGCGAGTTGGCGCCCCACGCGCTGGAGGCGGCGGCGACGTACGCCGTCGTCAGCCGGCTCGACGGGGAGGACCTCCCCGCCTCGATCGGCCTGCTCGACAAGGCGCTGCTGTTCGACACGGGGACGATCGCCGACGGCGAGGAGCGGATCGACGCCGACGAGTTCGACTTCGACGGCGAGGACGGCGCCCACGGCATCCCCGTGACGTACACCCGCGACACGATCGCGGACCTGCTCCACGGCGAGACCGACCGCGCGCACCCCGAGCTTCCCGTCGAGGACGTGCTCACCCCCGAGGACGTGCTCAACGCGATGGCCGAAGGGCTGTCGTCGGCGCCGGTGTTCTCGCGCGCGGAGATCGCCGAGTACGAGAGCCGGCTGGCGACCGTGAAGGATCACGCCTTCGAGCTCCAGGAGGCGGACGTGCTCGACGCGGTACTCTCGGACAAGGGCGTCCCCGAGGAGACGGTCGCCGAGTACGTCGAGCACGTGTTCGCCTGGGACGCCGACGAACAGGTCGAGACCGACCGCGGCCCGGTCGACCCCGACCCGCTGCTGATGAATGTGTTCGAAACCGAGCACTTGGGTCGGTTCGACGAGGACGAGTACGCCGGCAACGAACCGAGCGACGCCGTCGAGGAGTTCCGCAGGGAGACGGTGATCACGGCGCTGAACCGCTACGCGTGGGAGCACCGCGACGACGAGTTCGCCGTCGAGGACGTGGACCTCTCGACGGTCCCGGTGATCCGCGCCGTGCTGGAGGCGCACTCGTGGGAGGACGTCCGCCGCATCTACGACGACTTCGACCCCGCACAGTGGGAGGATCCGCCGGCGAACACCGAGACCGCCCGGGTGAAGCGGGCGGCGATCGAACACATGACGACCGAACAGGGGTACAGCGAGGCGTCCGCCGAGCTGGCAAGCAGGCGCGTGATGCGCGAGGTGAAGGGACGATGGGACTGAGGGAGGACCTCGAACGGTTCCGGGAGATCGGCGACGAGCGCCGGCCCGACCTCGAGGAGTTCATCCGCGAGGGCGACCTCTCGGGCTCCTCGCGCGACCGGGTTCGGATCCCGGTGAAGCTCGTCGACCTCCCGGGCTTCGAGTACGACCGCCGCGACATGGGCGGCGTCGGCCAGGGCGACGGCGACACGCCCGAGCCGGGCCAGCCCGTCGACGTGCCCGGCGACCCCGGGGACGCCGACGGCGACGGCGACGAGGAGGGCGAGCCCGGCGAGGAGGGCGGCGAGCACGGCTACTACGAGATGGACCCCGAGGAGTTCGCCCGCGAGCTCGACGAGGAGCTCGGGCTCGACCTGGAGCCGAAGGGCAAACGCGTCGTCGAGGAGGTGGAGGGCGACTTCACCGAGCTGACGCGCGCGGGACCCAACTCCACGCTCGATTTCGAGCAGCTGTTCAAGCGCGGGCTCAAGCGGAAGCTCGCCACCGACTTCGACGAGTCGTACGTCCAGGAGGCGTGCCGGGTCGCCGGCGCCGACGCCCGCGACGTCTTCGAGTTCTGCCGCGAGGGGAACGTGCTCGTCTCGCTGGCGTGGATCCGCGAGGCGGTGAGCGACCTCGAGGCGGCGGGCGTCTCGCTGGACGAGTACGCCGACTTCGACGACTTCACAGCGCGCGTCGAGCGCGACCCGGTCATCGAGCGCATCCGGCGCGACGGACTGCGGGACGTGCCGTTCCGCCGCGAGGACGAGCGCTACCGCCAGCCCGAGGTGATCGAGAAGAAGCAGAAGAACGTCGTCGTCGTCAACATCCGCGACGTGAGCGGGTCGATGCGCGAGACGAAACGCGAGCTCGTCGAGCGCACGTTCACGCCGCTTGACTGGTATCTCACCGGCAAGTACGACGAGGCGGAGTTCCGCTACGTCGCCCACGACGCCGACGCGTGGGAGGTCGAGCGCGGGGAGTTCTTCGGCATCCGCTCGGGCGGTGGGACCCGCATCTCCAGCGCCTACGAGCTGGCCGCCGAGATCCTCGAGGAGTACCCCTGGAGCGAGTGGAACCGCTACGTGTTCGCCGCCGGCGACTCCGAGAACTCCAGCAACGACACCGTCGAGAACGTCGTGCCGCTGATGCGCGAGATCGACGCGAACCTCCACGCGTACGTGGAGACCCAGCCCGGCGGCAACACGATCAACGCCACCCACGCCGAGGAGATCGAACGGGAACTGGCCGACCGCGACAACGTCGCCGTCGCCCGCGTCGCCGGGAGCGACGACGTGCCCGAGGCGATCCGGACGATCCTCTCGACGGAGGACGGAACGGAGGACACCTGAGATGATCCACGACGACAGAGTCGCGACCCGACGCGTCGCCGCCGAGCTGGAGGAGCCGGCCGAGCGGGCGAGGGAACTCGCCCGGAAGCTGGGCCTCCGGCCGTACCCGGTGAACTACTGGGTCGTGACCCACGACGAGATGAACGAGCTCATCGCCTACGACGGGTTCCAGACGCGGTACCCGCACTGGCGGTGGGGGATGAAGTACGACCGCCAGCGCAAGCAGGACACCTTCGGCATGGGGAAGGCGTTCGAGATCGTCAACAACGACAACCCCTGTCACGCGTTCCTGCAGGAGTCGAACGCGCCCGCCGACCAGAAGGCGGTGATCACCCACGTCGAGGCGCACGCGGACTTCTTCCGCAACAACGAGTGGTTCGGCCGCTTCGCGGGCGAGCGCGAGGACCCCGACGCCGCCGCGATGCTGGAGCGCCACGCGGAGACCGTCGCCGACCACGTCGACGACCCCGAGATCGACCGCGAGGACGTCGAGCGCCTCATCGACGCCGTGTTGTGTGTCGAGGACACCATCGATCAGCACCGCGCGCTCGCTGCCGAGCGCGGCGGGGACGAGGAGCTGGAGGAGGATCTGGCCGACATCGAGGAGCGGCTCGACCGGCTCGGCCTGTCGGCGGACGTGCGCGATCAGGTGTTCGACCAGGACTGGGTGGACGCCCAGCGCGACCGCGACCGCCTGCCCGAGCCCCGCCCGGACGTGCTCTCGTACCTCCGCGAGCACGGCAAGCGGTACGACGAGGAGGAGGGGAAAGCCGTCGAACGCGAGCCGTGGATGGACGAGGTGATCGAGATCCTGCGCCGGGAGGCGTACTACTTCGCGCCACAGCGGCTCACGAAGGTCATGAACGAGGGGTGGGCCAGCTACTGGGAGTCGCTGATGATGGGCGACGAGCGCTTCGCCGGCGACGACGAGTTCGTCACCTACGCCGACCACATGGCGCGGGTGCTCGGCTCGCCCGGGCTGAACCCCTACAAGCTCGGCTTCGAGATCTGGCGGTACGTCGAGAACGGCGCGAACCGCCGCGAGGTCGTCGACAAGCTGCTGCGCGTCGAGGGGGTCACGTGGCGCACCTTCCACGACGTGATCGACTTCGAGCAGGTCGCCGACCTTCTGGAGCCCGACCCGGAGATCGCGGGCGTCACGGCCGACACGCTCGACGAACTGGATCCCGAGGATCCCCGCGTCGACGCCGACGCGCTCGCGGCGGCCAAAGAGGGCGAGCTCGACGCGGACGCGTACCCGTGGGCCGTCCTCACCTACGAGGGGCTGTGCGAGCGGCACTTCTCGCTGTCGAAGCCGGCCAACCGCGGCTTCCTCGAACGGATCGGCCGCTCGGAGCTGGAGCGAATCGGGCGGTACATGTTCGACGACGAGGTGTACCCGGACGTGGCGTCGGCGCTGGCGGACGTGGACTACGGCGCCGGCTGGGAGCGCATGCGCGAGGTGCGCGAGAGCCACAACGACGTGACGTTCATCGACGAGTTCCTCACCGAGGAGTTCGTCGTCGAGGGGAACTACTTCACCTACGAGTACTCCGAGGCCGCCGAGGGGTACCGCGTCGCCAGCGTCGACCCAGACGACGTGAAGCGGAAGCTCCTCCTCCGGTTCACGAACTTCGGGAAGCCGACGGTCGCGGTGTACGACGGTAACTACGACAACCGCGGGGAGCTCCTCCTGGGTCACCGCTACAACGGCGTCGCGCTCGACATCGAGCAGGCGAAACAGACGCTCGAACGCGTGTTCGACCTGTGGGGGCGGCCGGTGAACCTCGCGACGATCGTCACCGAGTACGACGACCACGAGGTGGAGATCGCGCGCCGGCGAGGCCACGAGCCGGAGGGCGAGGAGGTGCCGATCCGGCTCCGCTACGACGGCGAGGCGGTCGAACGCCACGCGCTGGAGCCGGAGCTGGCCGAACAGATCGCGGCCGACGAAGTCGACTACGACACCACGCCCGAGGAATGGCTGGCCTGAACCGCCGGTCACACAGTCACCCTCACTACATCTCACCTCACCTCGCCCCCGCCCGGTTGGAATCCGCGGGGCGCTTTTCCGACACGCCGTCGAACCGACCGCATGACGATCTCGGAGCCCCGAAACGGCCTTCGCGCCCGGATCGAGGACGGCGGCGTCGCGCTGGGCGTGCTCGACTCGACGTACGACCCCTCGATGGTCGAACTGTACGGGGAGCTCGGGCTGGACTTCGTCTGGCTCGACATGGAGCACGGCGGGCCCGACCCCTGGGACGGCGCGACCGTCGAAGGTCTCCTGCGGGCGGCCGAGCGAACCGGGATCGAGCCGCTCGTGCGCCTCCCCGACACCGATCCGACGCTCGTGCGGAAGGCGTTGGATCTCGGCGTCCGGTCGCTGTTTCTCCCGCGGGTGGAGACGGCCGCGGAGGTGGAGGCGGCCGTCAGGTCCGCCCGGTTTCGCTACGACGGCGAGCCGGGGGACCGCGGCCTCGCCGCGCCGCGCGCGCGTCGCTGGGGGCTCAAGGAGGACTACGTCGAGGCGGAGGACCGCGAGACGCTCGTCGGCACCACCGTCGAGACGGTCGAGGCCGTCGAGAACGTCGAATCGATCCTCGATGTCCCCCATCTGGGGTTCGTGTTCATCGGCCCGCTCGACCTGTCGGTGGGCCTCGGCCACCCGGGCGAACTCGACCACCCGGCGGTTCAGGACGCCGTCGAACGCGTCCGGACCGCGGCGCTGGAGGCGGACGTTCCGGTCGGCGGGCTCGGCTTCGGCATGGACGACGTGAACGAGAAGGTCGGCGACGGCTACCGGATCCTCAATCTGGGGAGCACCGCCGGGGCGGTCCAGTCGGTGGTGGGGGATTGGCTCGACGCGTACGACGGTCCGCGTGAAGGGAGCTAAGGTTGGTCGGGAGCCGTTCGCGAGAAGTGCTCGGTCAGGGATTTGAACCACACCGGGACGGTCGACCTCGCTCCGCTCGGTCGCTGCGTCCCGTCTACTTCAAATCCCGACGCTGCGCGTGGCTCTCTCCACTCCGTTCCGAGAACCATGCTCGGTCAGGGATTTGAACCCTGGTCGTCGGCTCGAAAGGCCAACATGATTGGCCGGACTACACCAACCGAGCGCGTCTCCGACTATCCGGCGGGCAGTGTTAATCCCATCGGATCCGACCGAAAGCGTCGGAGCGTCGGTCGCATCGGTTCCGAACAGCGGCCGCCATAGGGGCGCCTACGTCCAGTCGTCGAGCCCGGTCTGGGTGAGCGCCTCCTCGATGCGCTCGAAGCCGCGCTCGACCTCGTCGGGGTCGACCTCCCACTCGTCGACGACGTACGCGCGGGCGGCGTCCACGTCCGGGGTGATCGTCGCGTCGAGGTCGTAGTCGTCGGTCACCGGCGGCGAATGGAAGAACTCCCGGATCCGCTCGGCGTTGGGGATCTCCGCGTCGCGCGCCGAAAGCACCGCGAACAGGTCGCCGTGCTCTTTCACCGCCTTCAGCGCCGTCTTCGGGCCGATCCCGGAGACGCCCTCGTTGAAGTCCGTCCCGCACAGCATCGCCACGTCGACGAGCTGTTCGAGGGTGATGTCGTGGTCGGCGAGCGTCGCCTCCAGGTCCATCAGCTCGGGATCCCCCTTCGAGGTGAGCTGGCGGAGCGTGCGCGGGCCGCCGAACAGCATCGTGTCGTAGTCCTCGCTGCCCGAGTAGTCGGCGTCGCCGACGCGGTTCATGTACGCGCACTGCGCCTCGCCCTCGGCGGGCGCCTCGACGACCGGCACGTCGAGCAAGCGGAGCAGTTCCCGGGATGTCTCGTGGATCGTGTCCGTGAGTCGCTGCGTGCGCGCCTCCAGCCGGGCGGCCTCCACGGAGTCGCCGCGCTCCTCGGCCGCCTGCCTTTGCTCCTCTGCCTTCTCTCGCGCCTCGCGGCGCTTCGCCACCTCGTCGTCCTTCAGGTCGGTGACGCCGCCGTCGAAGACGAACACCGGCGTGAGGTCGTTCTCCACGAACTTCGGCAGCCCCTGCACGATGCCGATGAGGTTCGCGACCTCCTCGCCCGCGTCAGTCGTGTAGCGGTGGTCGCTGGTGAACTTCACCGTCGTCGTGAGGTAGCGATACAGCCAGTTGTGCGCGTCCACGGCGACCACCCCGGAGAGGTCCTCGAAGGCGACCGCCTCGATGTGCGCGATGTCACGCAGGTCCGCGTTTCCCATTGTCGGCGTGTGGGGCCCGCGGCGTTTGAAGCTCCCGAGTCGCTGCGGGCGGCGACCGTCGGGGACCGTCCGCAACCGTCGGCGACCGCTCAGGCGACATCGACCGCGGGCGGTCCGCGCTCGCGCTTTCGCTCGGCGAACGCCCGCTCGCCGTCGTCCACGTCGTCGCGGGCGACGATAGTCGCCAGCCCCTCGCGATAGGTGGCCGAGTCGACGACGGCAGGCTCACCCGAGGGGCGTTCCAGTACGAGTTCCGCGATCCCCGTTTCGCGACCCGTCCATGCGAACCCGACCTTGTGGAGCGCCTCGTAGCTGTAGGCGTTGTTGACGGCGATGCGGACGCGCTCGTAGCCGCGTTCCGCGGCGCGGGCGACGACGAACGCGCACAGGCGCGGACCGATCCCCTCGCCGCGTCGCCCGCGGCGGACGGTCACGTAGCGGAGCCACAGCGCGTCGGCGTCGCTTCGGTCCTCGTTGAACGCCACCGCTCCCGCGGGCACGACGTACTCCCGTTTCGGGTCGTCCGGGAGCCGGAACACGGCGTCGTCGTCGGTGGCGCCGCCGTCGTCGGTATCCGTGTCGCCGCGGTCGCTGGTATCGGCGTCGCCGTCGGAGCCGACGGCCACAGCCTTCCCCGTACTCGACATGACGAACTTCCCCGCGTACGCGTACTCGCGGTGGTCGAGCCGGAGGACGACTCCGTCCTCGGGCCAGCCGAGCAGTCGGAACTCCACGCGTCGGCTACGCGCGGCCGCGACTTCAGCGCCACGCCTAATCTCCCGCGCCCCGTCGGGTCGGGTATGTACGGTCACGGCGACGTGGGCTTTTTCGACCGGATCTCTCCCCTGTACGACGTGTTCATGCCGCCGGCGCGCGCCGAGGACCTGCGCGCGGGACTGGCGTTCGCGCACCGCCCGCTCGAACGCGTCGTGGACCTGGGCGGCGGGACCGGCCGCGCGAGCCGAACGCTCCGGGACCTGCGGGTCGACGCGACGGTGTTCGACTACTCCGCGGGGATGCTCCGGCGCGCCCGCGAGGACGGGTTTCAGGGCGTCCGCGCCGACGCCGCGACGCTGCCGGTCCGCGACGCGAGCCTCGACGCAGTCGTCGTCGCCGACGCGCTTCACCACTTCCCCGACCCCGAGTCGGCGATCCGGGAGGTCGAACGCGCGCTGGCGCCCGGCGGCGTGCTCGTGATCAGGGAGTTCGACCCCTCGACTCGCCGCGGACGGGCGCTCGCGACGCTGGAGTCGGTCGCGGGGATGGACTCGCGGTTCTTCGAGGCGGACGCGCTCGCCGAGCTGTTCGACGACGCGGGGCTGCGCGGACACGTCGTCGAGCCCGGCTTCGGGTACACCGTCGCCGGCGTGAAGCCGAGTCCATAACGCCGGCTGGCACCGATCGCGGAACGCGGGCGTTAAGCCGGATCGGACGAACGGACGGGTATGGCAACGGACACTGGCTCGGGCTCGTTCCTCGCGAACCGGGTCGACAGGGCCGCGCTCCCGCTCGCGGTCGGCGACCTGCTCGTCATCGTCGCGTTCATCTACGCCGGCACGATCCAGCACGGAACCGTCCCGTTCCCGCCGGCCGGCGCGGGCGACGTGCTCACGCTGCTGTCGGTGGCTGCACCGTTCCTCCTCGGATGGGTCGTCGCCGCGCCGCTGATCGGCGCGTACTCCGCCGGCGCCGCCGAGTCGGCGAAGGCGTCGGTGCCGCTGGCGATCCGGTCGTGGATCCCCGCGGCCGTCATCGGACTACTCGTCCGCGCGACCCCGGTCGTCGAGGGCGGCGTCGCGATCACCTTCGCGGCCGTGATGCTGATCGTCGGCTCGGTGTCGCTGGGCGTCTGGCGGTACGTCGCCGGGCAGTTCCTGTAGGGTCGGGGCGGTCGAACCGCTCACGTGTCGCTGTTTTTCGAGAAGTTCGGTGGGGCTGGGATTCGAACCCAGGAGGCTTGCGCCATCTGCTTTCAAGGCAGACGCAATAGGCCACTCTGCCACCCCACCACACTCGGTCCTTCCGCGGTCCGCGTCTAAGTCCTAACGGTCGCCGGCCGGCGTCGATGTCCGAGCGATTCACCGCTTGGTGCCGAGTTCCGAGCGGATCGCCGGCTTCCTTCGGTCAGCCGTCGAGCACGACTGCCCCGTCGCGCACCCGCAGGCCGCGCTCGTGGACGAACGTCGCGGTGTGCTCGGGGACGACCCGCTCGGATTCGATCCGGCTCCACAACACCGGAAGCAGGTCACGCAGGTCCGCGGCGGTCTCGACGCCGACGTGCATCGGGAGGAACTCGACGCGGTGGCCGGCGTCGTTCGCGCGGTCGATGAGCGTCTCCAGCTCCGGCCCCCCGAAGGCGTCCTCGTAGTCGACGGGGGCCGTGAAGCCCGCGTAGTAGGTCCGCCCGCGCGTCGAGGGACCGAGGACGGTCTGGTTCCCGCGGAGCTTCATCGCCGCCGAGTCGATCACGGTGCGGGTGAGCAGCGGGGCGGTCCCCCGCGTCACCGCGACGGAGTCGACGCCCTCCTCGCGCAGGAGATGCGTCGCGGTGTTGCCCGCGCGCGCCGAGACTGTCGAGCCGACCTGCGGCTCGATGCGCGCCTCGGTCACGTCGTCGAGCGTCTCGCCGGCGAGCGCGCGCAGCTGTGCCTCGCTCGACGTGTCGGTCACGTGCTCGTCCGGGAGGAGGTCGTCGGGACGGTAGTTGACGAGCAGGTCGCCGCCGGAGCGCTCGACGGCGCGGAAGACGTCCTTCAGGCACGCCGCGTACAGGTCGGCGGCGTCCGCGGCCGACAGCGGGGTCGTCTCGACGAGGTCTGGCAGGGCGAGTCCGGGACGTGGCGGGTCGGCGAGGACGGCGACGACGGTCATACGGCGTGGTGGGGCGCGAGCGGCAAAGGGGTTTATCAAACGCCGCGCCGCAGCGTCGGCATGGACCTGACCGCCGCCCTCGTCCGACTCGGCTCGCTCGTGTCGGTGCTCGCCGCCGCGGCCGCGCTCGCGCTGCTGGCCGCTGGCGGCGTCGGCGCCGACGGCGTTCCGGTACTCGGGCTGCTCGCCACGTTCGCGCTCGTCGCCGGCGCGGTCGCTGTCGCGGTCGCGTGGGGACGCCGAACCGCGCCCGCTCGCTGGGAAACGCCGTACTGGTGAGCCATCCGCGCGTCGACGACCCGTGATCGCCCGCGGTCAGCGACTGCGCCGGCCCTTCGTCTGGCGGTAGTCGCGCGAGAAGACGTTCTCCCGCACGTGTTCGAGGAACCGGTCCGCGTCCGCGTCGGTGAGGTCGTCGAGGTCCTTCATCGGCAGGAGCTCGAACCCTCGGCCGCGGACGGTGGTCGCGTGTTCGGCCTCGGCGTCGAAGGAGTCGGGCGCGCGGGTGGTGTACTCGATCGCGAGCGCCTCCAGCGCGCGCTGGCCGACGGGAACGATCAGCTCGGGGTTGATCATCCGGACCTCGGCGGTGAGGAAGGCGTCGCAGTTCGCCACCTCCTCGTCGGTCGGTCCCCGGTCGGGGTGGCGACACCGCGTGAGGTACGTGGTGTAGACGTTCTGGAGGTCGGGCTCGTCGGCGTCGGGCGGCGACCGTGAGAGGCCGAGTTCGGCGAGGATCCCCTGGATCCGCTCGCCCGCCTCGTCGCCGGTGAACGGGACGCCCGTGCGCTCGGCGCCCGCGGTGGGCGCCTCCCCGAGGACCAGCACTTCCGCTTCGGCGTCGCCGTAGCCGTGGACGACGCGCTCGCGGCAGTCGACGAGCGCGGGACAGTGTCGGCAGTCGGTGTCCATCCCGTAGGGGTTCGAGAGTTCCTCCTGATGCGGCACTGATCCTGGTTCGGTGGTTGCGGGGTTTAATCGTGTGGTTGATCGGGACGAGTGGCCGTCGGTGGCGTATCGGTTCGGACTGGCTTGGATCGGACTACCGTGGTGCCGACCGCGAAAGCCCCCGCGGGGCTCGACTCGGTGCGGGCGGCGCGCTCCTCGGCTCACTCCGTTCGCCTGCGGTGCTCACCGCTCCGCTCCTTCGCCGAGCCCCGCGGCCCCTTTCAGTCCCACCCCCGGCGACCGCACCGCCGCCTCGTCCTCCCCGACCGATTGCGCTCCTCACGCTCGCTCCGCTCGCGTTGCGGTGCTCATCCCTCGCGCGCTCCCGGCGGGCACGGAGGCCCGCCGGCGCGCGCCACCACGGCTGCCTGATTAACGGGAGAATCGTGTCGGAGCCGCCGAACCGTCCCGTCTTACGCCCGTTTCTGGATCTCCTCCCGGAGCACGTCGCTGACGACCTCGCCGTCGGCCTTCCCGCGCAGCGCGCCCATCGCCTCGCCCATCAGCCCCGAGAACGCGCCCATCCCCTCGGCCTCGACCTGTTCGGCGTTGCGCTCGACGACCTCTGCGACCGCTTGGCGCACCTCGTCCTCGTCGACGCCCGACAGTCCCGCCTCCTCGACCGCCTCCTCGGCGTCGAGGTCGGGCTGCTCCGCGAGCACCGTCAGCACGTCGCCGACGCCCTCCTTCGCCAACTCGCCGTCCTCGACGAGCGCGAGCACGTCGCGGAGGTGGTCGTCGGTCAGCTCGCCGACCGGCACGTCGTGGCGGCGCAGCTCCGTCAGCGTCGACTCCAGCGTCGTCGCCGCGAAGGTGGTGTCGACGCCGTCGGCGACGACCGACTCGAACAGCGGCATCCGGCGGCCGTACGCGACCTGCTCGGCCAGCCCGGCGCCCAGCTCGTACTCCTCCTGATACCGCTCGACCTTCTCGGTCAGGAGTTCGGGCGTCTCGACCTCGCTGGGATCCGGCTCCACGGGCGGCACGTCGGTCTCGGGGTACAACCGAGCGGCGCCGGGCAGCGGACGCATGTAGCGGGTCGTGCCGTCGTCGTTGGCGCCGCGCGTCTCCTCGGGAACGTCGTTGATGGCCGTCTCCGCGCGCTCGGCGGCCGCGTCGATGGCGAGTTCGGCTGTCTCGGGATCGTCGGCGACGAGCGCGACCGCGTCGTTCTCCGCCGCGTCGACGGCCTCCCGCAGCGCCTCGACCTCGGCCTCGGTGACACCGTAGGCCGGCAGCTCGTCCGTGTGGAAGATACCGCCGGCGCCGTGGCGCTTCGCGTGATCGGAGAGTTCGGTGCCGAGCCGGCGGTCGGGGGCGATCTCTTTCCCGACGAGGCCGTCGAAGCCGGCGAGCCGGACCGCGTGGACGACGCCGCCCGAGTCGAGCGCGCCCGCGATGACGCCGGAGTCGGTGTCCGCGAAGGTGTCGGTCACGTCGACCGGGTCGCCGACGGCGGCGTCGCGCTCGCGGAGCTCCGCGGCGATGTCGACGAGTTCCTTCTGGCGGCGTACCTCGGTCTCGACGATCTCGTCGATCTGGTCGAGCGCCTGCACGCCCTTGATCTCGACGCGGGCGCCCTCCGCGATGGAGACGTTCACGTCCTGACGGATCGTGCCGAGCCCGCGCTTCACCGTGCCCGTCGAACGCAGCAGCATCCCGATGCGCTGGGCGGCCTCGCGGGCCTGTTCGGGCGTCGTGATGTCCGGCTTCGTGCCGATCTCGACCAGTGGAATTCCCAACCGATCCAGCGAGTAGCGCACGCCCTCCTCGGTCTCCTCGACGCGCTTCGCCGACTCCTCCTCCAGCATGAGGTCCTCGATCCCGACGGGCCCGTCGGCGGTCTCGATCTCGCCCTCCTGGGCGAGCAGCGTCGAGCGCTGGAACCCGGAGGTGTTCGACCCGTCGATGACGATCTTGCGCATCACGTGCGCCTGGTCGACGACGTGCATGTCGAGCAGGTCGGCGATCTGCATCGCCACCTCGAGCGCCTCCCCGTCGAGTTCGTGGGGGGGCTCGTCGTCCTCCTCGACGAGACAGGTGGAGTCGTACGCGAGGTACTCGAAGGTGCGATCGACCTGCGACTCCTCAAGTGCGGCGTCGTCGATCTCGCCCAGCTCCGACTTCGTCGGGTGGAGGTAGCGCGTGATCGTGTGCTCGGCCTCCTCGGGCTCGCGGAGCGCCGTCGGCGAGTCACAGAAGAGATTCGTCGCCGTGTCGAGCTGCTGGTGGATCTCCAGCCCCGCGACGAGGCCGAGTTCCTCGGGGTCGAACGAGCGATCGGTCATTGCGCGAACCTGCGGCGGCCGGGGAGAAAAAGGGTGTGAGTCCGTGCGGGAACCCGATCGTCACCACACCCGTCGGCCGCGGCGTCGCCGCGCCGCTCCCGTCACTCGACGCGCTTGAGGCCCTTCCCGAGCCCCTTCGCGTCACAGCCGTCCTCGGGACACGCGTAGTGCCAGCCGTCCTCGGTCGCACGTCCCTCGGGGAACTCCGTCCCGCATCGTCGACATCGCAGGAGATCCCGACCGGTGGCTCTCGCTGTGAGCTGAGGCATACCTGATACCTTCGAGCGGGAGGAATTGAACGTACCGGTCTGTTCCGGCCCGTAGACTGTCGGGATCGGATGTTTGACGGATCGACAGCCGGCGCGGCGATCGGGGGCCTTCAGTCGTCATGATCGGAGGCCACCCGCCGCGGCCGACCGACGCCGCGTCGCCGGGACCGGGCGGGGGAGTCGTTTTTCACCGCCCCGCGCGTCGCCCCGATCGATGCGCGACCTCGACGAGACCGACATGGAGATCCTCCGGATGCTCGCGGCCGACGGCCGGCGCTCCTACAGCGAGATCGGTGACGCGGTCGACCTCTCGGCGCCCGCGGTGTCGGACCGCGTCTCGCGGCTCCGGGAGTCGGGTGTCATCAGGCGGTTCACGATCGACGTGGACCGGTCGCTGCTGCGGGCCGGCACCCCGGTGTTGCTCAGGTTCGAACTCCCGCCGGGCGACGCCGGCACCCTCCGCGAGTCGCTTCGGACGAGCGAGGCGGTCGAACACGTGTTCACGACCGCCGGGAGCGACGTGCTGGCGTTCGCTCGGGTCGCCGACGACGCGGTCGACGAGTGGGTCGCCGAGGTCGTCGGCGCCGACGCGATCGACGACTACACGGTCGAGCTCGTCTCCGATGTCGACTGGAGCCCGAGCGTAACGGCGACCGAGTTCGCCCTGGAGTGTGCCGAGTGCGGCAACAGCGTCACCAGCGAGGGCGTGGCGAGCCGGGTGGGCGGGACGCTGTATCACTTCTGTTGTCCCACCTGCGAGTCGACGTTCCGAGAGCGCTACGAACGGATGGAGGAGGGCGCGGCCGAATCCGACTGAGCCGCGGTCAGCTCCGTTTCAGTTACTCCTCGCCGAGGATCCCGCGGTGGGTCATCGCCTCGGGGTCGAGCACCTCGTCGGCCTCCTCCTCGGTGAGGTACCCCTTCTCCAGCACGACCTCTCGGACCGTCTTGTCCTCCTTCAGCGCGGTCTTGGCGACCTCGCTGGCCTTGTCGTAGCCGATCGCGGGGTTGAGTGCCGTCGCCAGCGCCATCGACTGCTCGACGCGCTCGGCGGCGTACTCCTCGTTGGCCTCGAGCTTGGCGACGAAGCGCTCGCCGAACACCGAGCTCGCGTTCGCGAGCATCGCCGTCGACTGGAGGAAGTTGTGCGCCAGCACCGGCTTGTAGAGGTTGAGGTCGATCTGCCCCTCGGCGGCGCCCGCCGAGACCGCGGCGTCGTTGCCGACGACCTGCTTGTGGACCTGGTTCACCGCCTCGGCGACGACGGGGTTGATCTTCCCGGGCATGATCGACGAGCCCGGCTGGTTCTCCGGCTGTTCGATCTCGCCGAGGCCGTTCCGGGGACCGGAGGCGAGCAGCCGCAGGTCGTTGGCGATCTTGTTGAGGCTCCCGGCGACGGTGCGGAGCGCGCCGTGTGCCTCCGACATCGCGTCGTGGGCCGCCTGCGCCTCGAAGTGGTTGTCGGCCTCGCGGAACTGCGTGTTCGTCTCCTCGGAGATGTACTCCGCGGCGAGTTCGGGGAACTCCGGGTCCGTGTTGAGGCCGGTGCCGACGGCCGTCCCGCCGAGCGCGAGCTCGCGGAGGTGGTACCGCGTGTCGCCGACGCGCTTGATCCCCTTCTGGATCTGCGCGCGGTAGCCGCCGAACTCCTGGCCGAGGCGGACGGGCGTCGCGTCCTGCAGGTGCGTGCGGCCGGTCTTGACGACGCCGTCGAACTCAGCCTCCTTCTCCTCGAGGGCGGCGTGGAGCTCCTCCAGCGCGGGCATGAGGTCCTTCTCGACCGCTTCCAGCGCGGCGACGTGCATCGCCGTCGGGATCACGTCGTTGCTCGACTGCCCGAAGTTGACGTGGTCGTTCGGGTGGATGACGCGGTCGCCGATCTCCGCCCCGGAGATCTCGGCGGCGCGGTTGGCGATGACCTCGTTGGCGTTCATGTTCGAGGAGGTGCCCGAGCCGGTCTGGAACACGTCGACCGGGAACTGGTCGTCGTGCTCGCCGGCGATGACCTCGTCCGCTGCCTCGACGATCGCCGCAGCCGTGTCTTCATCCAGGTGCCCCAGGTCGCGGTTGGCCTGCGCGGCGGCCTTCTTCACGACACCGAGCGCGCGGACGAAGCGTCGCCCGAACGTGACGCCACTGATGGGGAAGTTCTCGACGGCGCGCTGGGTCTGGGCGCCCCAGTAGGCGTCCGCCGGAACCTGCATCTCGCCGAGGCTGTCGGACTCGGTGCGGAACTCCTGGCTCTCGTCGGTGTCCTCGCTCATACGCGACGCCTCGGGGGGAGCGGTCGTAAAAGCCACCGATACGGCCGTGTGTCGCCGGAAGGCGCGGGGTGTGTTGACACGGCTGGCTCACGTTCAAGTGTGACTCAGCTAATGGGTGTCACGAGGGGCGACGGGCCCCGGATCGACAGCTAACCGACACCACATCCAGGACGATGTATCCCCGACAGTCGGCCCACGGCCGGCACGACGACACGTACCGCCCTCCGACGGACCTCGCGACGGCGTTCGCCGTCGCCGCCGCGTTCCCGCTGACGCTGTTCGCGCTGGCCGAACCCGCCTTCCTCGTCGGCGCGCTCGTCGGCGCCGTCGGCGTCGCCGCTACGCGGTGACGCCCGATCGCGTTCCTCCGACCCTTTCCCCACCTCCCCTTCGTCGCTCCTGTCGCAATCAGGTGCCCGACGGCTTCGTGAAAGACCGAGCGATCGCCGCCGCCGATGCGTGTTTCACCCTGCGACCCTTGTATCGACCATGGCGACGTACCGACGACGCGTGCGAGTCGCGGCGCCGTTCGACGAGGTGTGGGAGTTCCACTCCGGCATCGGCGGGCTCGAAGCGCTGACGCCCGGATTTATGAATCTCCGTGTCGAGCGCGTCGTCGGACCTGACGGCGAGGAGAGCCCGGAAGTGCTGACCGCCGGCACGGCTATCGAGATGAGCGCCCGACCGTTCGGCGTCGGCCCGCGCCAGTCGTGGACCTCGCACATCGAGGAACGCGAGGTCGACCCGGAGGCCGGACGCGCGCGGTTCGTCGACACCATGGACGGGGGCCCGTTCCCGACGTGGCGCCACACCCACCGCTTCTACGAGAGCGGCGAGGAGGCCGTCGTCGACGACGAGGTCCGGTACGAACTCCCCGGCGGTTCGCTCGGCCGGACGGCGTCGCCGCTCGGCTGGCCGGGGTTCGAGGCGATGTTCCGGTATCGTCACCGGAAGACGCGCGAACTGCTGGAGTGAGGTCGCCCGCGACACTGTCGACGAGATCCGACCGCGACCCTTGGTTACGTCTCGCGGGCCCGCGTCGTCGTGACGACGCCCGCGAGCACCACGGCGCCGCCGACCAGCGTCACCAGCGACGGGTACTCCGCGAGCAGCACCATCGCGAGGATCGTGCTGCCGACTGGCTCTCCCAGCAGCGAGACCGAGACGACGCTGGACTCCACGTGCGCGAGCGCCCAGTTGATCACCGTGTGGCCGAACACGCCCGGCCCCGCGGCCATCGCGAGGAAGAGTAGCCACTCGTCGGTCCCGTACCCCACGAGCGGGTGCCCGCGGGCGATCGTCGCCGCGAGCAGTGCGAGCGCACACGTCCCGTAGACGACGATCACGTACGGGAGCAACGGCAATCGCTGGCGGAGCGACCGACCCAGAAGCACGTACGCGCCGGCGGCCGCGGCGCCGAGCACCGCGAGCGCGTTCCCGAGCAGCGGGTCCGGCCCGGTGATGGCGGGCGCGGCGCCCAGCAGCGTGTCGCCGACGCTCATGGCAGCCATGCCGACGAGCGCGACGCCGACGCCGACGACCGTCGTCCGGCCGATACGCTCGTCGAGCACCGCCCACGCCCCGGCGACGACGAACAGCGGTTGCGCCTGGACGAGCGTCACGCTGGCGGCGACGCTCGTCCAGCGCAGGCTCTCGAACCACGACGCGAAGTGGACCGCGAGCGCGACGCCCGAAACCCCCGCGAGCAGGAGATCTCGACGGCCGAGGTCGCCGAAGGCGGCGCGGTCGCTCGGTCGGGACACCGCGATCGGGAGCAGCAGCGCGGTGGTGAACACGACGCGGTACAGCGCCTTCACGAGGCTCGGGGCGCCGCTCAACTCGACGAGGATGGCGCTCGTCGAGATCGCCACGACAGCGACTGCGAGCCCGACCAGCGGCGGCACCCGATCCTCGAGCGCGTCGATGGCGGCGACGGTCGGCACACCCGAGGCTACGCGAGTGTGCGGGAATCCCTTGCGGTTCCGGTCTGTCAGGGAGATGCGAACTGGCGACGCGAACGCCGGCCGCGGCGCTGCGGCGCGAGCCGGCGGAACCGCGGGCGGTGCGTCGCGCGACCGCTTCACGCCCGCGGGTCAGGGTCAGGTCACGGTGTCACGGTGCGTCTGGATCCGTGATCGCTGAAGAAGGTTCGCGAGCCCGCCGGGGGCGGCGTCGCTCTCTTCGGGACGGGGCGACGCTACACCCCGGCGGTCGGGTCCTCGTCGCCGGTGTAGTCCGGGCGTTCCTCGTACTCGATCGGGTCCTCGATCCCGAGCCGCTGGAACGCCTGCAGCCGGAACGCGCAGGCGTCGCAGGTGCCACACGCGGGCGCCTCCTCTCGGTAGCAGCTCCAGGTCAGGTCGTACGGAACGCCCAGTTCGGTCCCGCGCTCGGCGATGTCGGTCTTGGAGTCCTCCACGAACGGCACGACGATGTCGATGGTCGTCTCGGGCTTCGTCCCGACGTCGACCATGCGCTCGAACGCCTCGAAGAACTCGGGGCGGCAGTCGGGGTAGCCGGAGTAGTCCTCCGAGTGGGCGCCCACGAACACCGCCTCGCAGTCGTTCGCCTCGGCGTAGGAGACCGCCATCGAGAGGAGGTTCGCGTTGCGGAAGGGGACGTACGAGGAGGGGATCTCGTCGCCCTCGCCGTCCATGTCGGCGTCCTCGACGGCCATCGAGGCGTCGGTGAGCGACGAGGCGCCGATGCGTGCGAGGTGGTCCGTCTCGATGTGGAGGAACCGATCGGTCGGGACCCCGAGTTCGTCGCGAAGCGCCTCGGCACACTCGCGCTCCTTCGTCTCGGTGTTCTGCCCGTAGGAGGTGTGCAGGAAGTGGAGGTCGTAGCCGCGCTCGCGGGCCTCGTAGGCCGTCGTCGCGGAGTCCATCCCCCCGGAGACGAGGACGACCGCTCCGGGGCGGTCGGACCGGTCGGAGCGGTCGGCGGTCGATGCTTCCGTGTCGGTTCGATCGACTGAATCGGTGGTATCGGTGGGTTCCGTGTCGGTCATAGCGATCAGGTTTCGGGGGCGTCGTTCCAGAGGTCGACGTGAATGCGCGGCGTGTACCGGAAGCCGTACTCGGCGGCCAACTCCGCGACCGTCGTCCGGGTTTCGGCCAACTGCTCGCGGGTCTGTCCCTCGGGCATGAGGAGCACCTCGTGGTCGGGTATCTGGACGCTCGCGGCGTCGCGAACGTGCTCGACGAGGTCGGTGATCTCCGACATGTCCTCCGGCCCGGTGACGACGAACTTCAGCTGGCTCTCGTAGCGCTCGACGAGCGTCACGAGCGCGTCGACGTCGATCCGGTTCGCCTCGTGGCGCTCGGTCCAGTCGGTCGCTTTCGGGTCGGCGTCGGCAGCTTCGGCGTCGGCAGCGTCGGCGACGCCGTCGCCACCGGCCCCCGCGGGAGGTCGGTCCGGCGTCGGCGTCGAGGTGGCCAGTTTCGGGCTGATGCTCGCGAGGTCGATCGGAGTGTCCTCGGGCGGAACGACGGTTCCGTTCGTCTCGACGGTCAGGTGGTAGTCGTCCCCGAGGCGTCGGAGCAGTTCGAAGCTCTCCTCGTGGATCGTGGGCTCGCCGCCGGTGAGGACGACGTGGTCGGGGTCGCGCTCGTCCACGGCCGCGACGACATCCTCGACGCCCATCCACGCGTGCGTCGGCTCCCACGAGGTGTGATACGAGTCGCAGAACCAACACCGGAGGTTGCAGCCGCTCGTGCGGACGAACGTGCTCGGGACGCCTGCCAGCTTCCCCTCGCCTTGGAGGGAGGCGAACAGCTCGTTGATCGGGAGCGCCGGCCCCTCGGGGGCAGTCGTCGAGGCGTCGACCTCGTCGCTGACGGGCATCGTCAGATCCCGCCCGCGCACAGCTCGCTCGTCTCCGACACCTCGACGGCGACCTCGGAGACGCTGTCCGGGAGGCGCTCGGTGAGCTTCTCCTCCAGTGCGACGCTCATCACCTCCGCTGTCGGCGGCGCGTCGAGGACGACGAGCGCGTCGTCGTCGCCGGACGCCTCGAACCCATCGACGAGCGGGTCGCCCGACTCGACGAGGAACCGGTGGTCCCACTCGTCGATGACGGCGGTCACCTCGCCCTTGTCGACGACCCATCCCTCGGCGCTGAGCTTGCCCGTCACCCGGACGGTCACCTCGTAGTTGTGGCCGTGCGGCCGGCTGCACTTCCCGTCGTGTCGCAGGAGCCGATGGCCCGCGGAGATCCGGATCGGCCGGTCCCCGCCGACGACCAACTCTCGCTCGCCGGCGTCGGCCAGCCGCTCGGCGACCGCGTCGTCGGGGGCGGTCCGGTTCCCATGTTCCTTAGATACTCTCTTAGTCATATCTGTGGAATATCCAGCACAGTATAAATCCCTGTTCACTCTGTGAGGGTCGACCGGGCCGGTCGCGTCCGCGGGGGGGCCTTTACGGTTCGGCGCCGAGCCTCTCGACATGAGGGAGGGAGTCGCCGACGGCGGGCGGGGTCTCTGTGCCACCTGCGGCGTCCGAGGACTGTCGACCGGCGCCGTCCCACGGCACGACCGACCCGCCGAGCGGTTCGGCTATCCGCGGCTGTCGTGTCAGGTCGTCGTCCGGGAGGCGATGACGGTCGAGCTGGTCACCGATAAACGGGTGTGGGGTGGGCGCGAGTAGCCGGCCGTCCGGTCACGCGCGACCGCCGACCGCCCGTCGAACCGCGCCCGCGATGTCGTACGTCCCATCGAGCATCAGCCGCGTGTACCACCCCGAGAGGCGCGCGAGCCAGTTCAGCAGTTGCAGCCCGACCAGCAGGACGAACGCGCCGACGAGCGCGACGGCCACCGCCTCCGCGAGGGTCGTGACGCGCCAGGCGTCGAGACGAAACACCGTCTCGTAGCCGACGAGCAGGCGGTTCCAGCCGACGTACAGCGCGGGGTGGAACTCCACCGGTCGATCGGTGACCACGCCGACGTACAGGCCCGGCTGGTCGTAGTACAGGGGCACGAGCAGGAGGCTGACGCCGGTCGTCAGTGTGCTCGTGATCAGGGTGAACGACGCCGTCCCGAGGACTAGTTTGGTCGGGAGGTACACGAGCGCCGTCCACGTGGAGCGGTCGGTCGCGAGCGAGACGAGGCGCTCGCGACGGGAGTCCCCGGGGAGTTCGGGGCCGGAGCGGTCTATCTCCACGTCCAGGAGCGCCGTCGCGAGCCACCGCTCGACCCCCGCCAGCCCGAGGGCGAACGCGACGAGGAGCGCGAGCAGCGGGATCCCGACGACCACGAACGCCAGCCCGATCCCCAGCGGGACGCCGACCGCGACGAGGAGAAAGTAGGCGAACCCGAGCGGGACCGCCAACGCGAGGTACGCCAGGTTGCGATACGTCTGGCGGCGGAACGGCGACAGGAGGAACGCGGCGACTCCCCGTCCGACGCCGACGCTCGCTCGGAGGGACATACACGCGAAAACAGTCCGATCTGAGGACATAAACGTTCGGGTCGATCCGGGGGCGCTGCAACCGTGTGCCCGTCGTTTTGGGTGTCGTCCGGGTACGCGTGGACGATGTGTCGACACCGACCGTGGATTCGGGACGCTTTTGCCGGCTGCTCGACACGACTGTGATCATGGCCGGGGACGACGGGGACGGGATCGTCGACCTCCTCGGCGACGACTACGCCCGGACGATCCTCCGGGAGACGTACGGGGACACGAAGTCCGTCGAGTCGCTCACTGAGGCGTGCGACGCCGACTCCTCGACCGTCTACCGTCGGGTCCAGCGCCTCCAGGACGCCGGTCTGTTGGAAGACGAACAGCAGCTCGATCCGGGCGGTCACCACTACAAGACGTATCGCGCCAGCGTCAGGGCGGTCCACCTCGAACTGTCCGACGAGGGGTTCGAGGTGACGGTCGACAGACCCGAATCCGACGCCGCCGACCGCTTCACGCGGCTGTACGAGGGATTCAAATGACGGGCGCGCTCGCCGGATCGGCCGCGGTCCCGACGCTCCCGACGCTCCAGACGACGACAGGCGGGTCGCCGACGGTCGTCCTGCTGGTCTTCGCCGCGCTGTTCGTGGCCGTCGTGCTCTCGCTGTATCTCGCCCGTCGCCTGTACGACGGCTACCGGGACAGCGGCGGACGACGGAGGCTCCTGCTCGGCGTCGGGCTGGTGCTCGTGACGACGGTTCCGATCCTCCTGCGCCTGCTGCTGTCGAACGTCCCCGGAACCGACCCGACGGTTCGCTCGCTCGCGGTGACCGCCAGCCAGCTCGTCGGGCTCCTCGTCGTGTTGGGGGTGATCTATGACCGCCGTTGACGCGGGCACGCTGCTGTTCCTGACGGCCGCGGCGACGGCCCTCGCCGGCACCGCCGTCGCCGTGACGGCCTACCGGGGGTACCGCCGACACGACAGCGCGATGATGCGATACCTCGCCGTCGGCATCGCCCTCGTCGCGGTCGCGCCGTTCCCGATCACCTACGGCGTCGCGCCGCTCGTCGGACTCGACGACGCGACGACGCTCCTCGCGGTGCTGTGTGCGAACGTCGCCGGCCTGCTCGCGCTGATCTACTCGCTGGACGGCACCTGACCGGGGACCCCTACTTGTATCCTTCGACGGTCCGCCGGGCGAACAGCCGGCGCTCCCGTTTTACCGGGCTTCGGGCCGCAGTACCCGCCGTCGCATGACGACGACGAACTACCGGGACGCGTTCGCCTCGTTCGCGGGCGCGCCCCTCGATCCCCGCACGTACCGAAGCCTCCTGTACCTCGCGCTCGCGGTCCCGCTCGGGTTCGGCTACCTGATCGCGTTCTCGGCGGCCGGGTCGCTGACGCTGGGGCTGAGCGTCACGATCCTCGCCCCGGTGGCGGTGCTGGGAACGCTGCTGCTGGCGGTCGCGGTCGTCTGGGCCGACGCGAAGCTGACGGCCGGCCTGCTCGGCGTCGAGGTGTCGCCGTGGTTCCCGTCGCGGGACCTCGGGATCGCGGAGTTCTGCAAGCGGCTCGTGTTCGCTCGCCCGACGTGGACCGGCCTGCTGTACCTCTGCTGGCGGATGGTGCTGGCCGTGATCGCGCTCGTCGTGTTGACGACGGGCCTGTCGCTGGCGTCGGGGCTGCTGGTCGCGCCGCTGGCGTACGGCGAGTTCCTGCTGATCGACTATCAGCTCGGGGTGTACCGCGTGAACACGCTCCCGCGGGCGCTCGGCGCCGCGGGTCTGGGTGCGCTCGTCGGCCTGCTCACCCTCTACGCCGCGAACCTCCTCGGGCGCGTCGCCGCGGCGGTCACGTCGACGCTCGTCGACGACAGCTCCGTCGTCGCCGCCGAGGGAAACAGGGACACGGAGGGTGACGGAGACGCGGAGGGCGACGGAGACGACGCTTCGGACGCCGACGCGCGAACCGACGCCTGATACGCTGGCACGCGCTTTTTTGTGACTCGTCGACCCGGAGGTTCGCCGTGGCGATCGCGACGTGATGCGGCTCGCCGTCGGGGAACCGATCGAGAACGAGGGGAGGGCCGAATCGGGGGACGGTGTTCGGCGGGGGCTCAGTTCAGCGGGGAGACCGACGCGTCGCCGGTACGGGTCTCGACGGCGAGGGAGGGGCCGCCGTCGCCGAGCGTGCCGGTCACGAGGTCGTCGGTCCGGGTCGCCTCCGACAGCGACACCCCGTCGACCGACACGTCGCCGGTGCTGGTGGCGACCCGGAGGTCGGCGTCGACGTTCCCGCCGACCGCGACCGCGACATCGCCGGTTCGCGACTCGACCCGGACGTCGCCGTCGAGGTCGGGGACATCGGCGGTCACGTCGCCGGTCTGGGTCCGCGCGCCTCGGATCGCGTCAGGATCGGCCACCGTCACGTCGCCGGTCGACGCCGCCGCCCGGACCGACCCTGAGACGCCGCGGAGGCGGACGTCACCGGTGTCCGTCTCGGCGTCCACGTCGCCGTCGACGCCGTCGACGGAGATGTCGCCGACGGAACTCCGGACGGCCGACACTGGCAGCGACCGGGGCAGCGTCACGTCGAGCGACATCGACGGGCGGCCGCCGAAGAACTCCGTGTCCCCGGTGAACTCCGAACGGAGGACGAGATCGCCCCCCGACCGCTCGACCCGGAAGGAGAGATCCGAGAGGTCCGCCGTGACGCTGCTGGCTTGCTTCGTGATCCGCACGCCGATGTCGTCGCGCGCTTCGGCACGAAGTGTCACGTCGCCCAAGTCGGTTCGAGCGACGAGCCGTTCGGCTCCGTCGACGGCGACCGTCTCGTCGCGCTCGGTTCGCTTGCCGACGAACGGCGTCGCGCCGCTGCAGCCGCCGATCGATGCCAGGAGGGCCGTTGCGCCGCCCGCGAGGACGCGGCGACGCGTGAGATCTCGGCTCACGCTCTCGCGTTCGACAGCCCACCCCTTCAACCGGTGACGAACCATGTCGGCTCGACAACTCGTGGAAACGATTATATATGGTCGTGGTCGGGAGCGACGGCAGCAACAGAAGTCCGGGTTCCCCGATTTGAATACGCCGAGACGGTTCGGGCATGCGGCTCGCTCCGCTCGCCGTTCCGGACTGCGACTCGTCTCTTCAAATCGGTTCACGGATCGGCTTCGTCGCCGCCGGCTCGGTCGCTCCGCTCCCTCGCCGTGGCGGCGACAGAAAGTCCGGGTTCCCCGATTTGAACGGGGGGCAAGCCGATCTACAGTCGGCTGCTCTACCAGGCTGAGCTAAACCCGGATACATCAACAGATACCCGCCGATTCGGACTTAAGGGTTCTCATTCGACCCCACTACGTCACGCCGAGCCACGCCCCCGTCGGGGGGTTTATCGCACGCGACGTGGACAGCGCGGATGTCATGGGCGACGACGCGAGCCGACAGACGACGTTCGGCGCCGACGGGGAACTCTCCGATCGCGACCCGGACGCCGACGACACGAACGACTTCGGCGAACCGATGGACGCCGACGAGACGCAGGGCGGGTACAACCGCTATGCGGTGTCCAGCCTGCTCCAGAAGGCGGTCCGCCGCTCCGACGAGGAGGTCGCCGCGTGGGCCGCCTGGGAACTGGCCCGTTCGGGGTTCGCGTGGAACCTCTGGGAGCGCCTCCACCTGTACGTCGTCGAGGACCTCCGTGCCGGCCAGGAGGTCGCGCTGCTGGTCGACCGCTACGAGACGCTCGCGACCGACCGCTGGGACCCCGCCGAGTGGCGCGGCCGACTGTGTGCGATCCACGCCGCGCTGGCGTGCGCACGCGCGAGTTCCTCCCGGGAGGCGCCGAACGCCGACGAGTTCTTCCGAAACGCCGCCGCCGAGCGTGCCGAGGCGCGCGAAACGGGCGGCGAGCCGCAGGTGGACTTCCCGGTCGGCGAGTTCGAGCCCGGCGGCGAGTACGACGTGGCGTTCGACAAGCACACGGGGGAGGGGAGCCGCATGGGCCGCGACGGGGAGTTCTTCAAGACCCACGGCGCCCGCGTCGGTCCGACCGGGGAGGACGAGCAAAGCGCCCGCTGGCAGCGGCTCAACATGGCGCTGCACGACGTGGACTTCTCGGGCGCGCAGGTGGCCCACGCGGTCGACCCTGTCGACGCCGACGACAAGTGGGCGGAACCGGAGTTCGACGACGGCGAAGGCGAGTAGCCGTGGAGTACGCTATGTTTCGCGACGGCAGCGACGGCGGCGACGGCGGCGACGAGGAGCGGGGAACGGTCCGGCTCGGCGACGCGCTCGGAACCGAACACGTCGCGATCAACCGCTACCGGATCGCTCCCGGCGACGGGTTCCCGAGCGGCCTCCACGCACACGCCGATCAGGAGGAAGTGTTCGTCGTCGTCGCCGGGTCGGCGACGTTCGAGACGCTCGAGGGGGACGTTCGGGTAGAGGCGGGCGAGGCGATCCGGTTCGCGCCCGGCGAGTTCCAGACCGGACACAACGACGGCGACGGCGACGACGACCTCGTCGCGTTCGCGCTCGGCGCGCCCCGCGACAGCGACGACGTGCGCGTCCCGGCGACGTGCCCCGACTGCGGGGCGGACTCGCTCCGGCTCGCCACCGACGGCGACCTGACGTTCGCGTGTCCAGCCTGCGAGGCGGAACACACGCCCGCGCCGTGTCCGGACTGCGGGAGAGACGACCTCGGGTTCACGACGGACGACGCGAACGACCCGGTCGTCGAGTGCGGCGACTGTGGGGCGCGGTTCGACGACGCGCCGCTGGAACGATAGGACGGCGCCGGCGTCGGCTACTCGACGGTCCGCTCGTGGACGCGGATCCCCTTCTCCGCGAGGTGGTTCATCTGCCGCTGTGCGAAGTCCTCCTCGCTGGTCCCCCGGGTCGCGAGCACGTACACGAGCGCCGATCCCGCGGGACGCATCGTCCGCCCTGCACGCTGTGCGCCCTGTCGGCGACTCCCCCCGAGCCCGGACGCGACGACCGCCAGCTCCGCGTTCGGGAGGTCGATCCCCTCGTCGGCGATCCGCGAAACGACGAGCGTCCGGCGCTCGCCCTGCCGGAACTCCTCGAACAGACGCTGTCGGACGTGGTGGCGCGTCTCCCCGGAGACGAACGGGACGCCCAACTCGGCCGCGAGCGCCTCGCCCTGATCGAGGTAGTCGACGAACACGAGCGCCTTCGCGTCGCCGTGACGCTCGCGCAGGCGACGCACCTCGTCGGCCTTCGCGGGGTTTCGTGCGGCGGCCATGTGGCGCTGGCGGCCGTCGGCGCTGGCCCACTCGTTTTCGGCCTCGTCGTCGCGCCACGGGACGTACCGGATCTCGACTTCCGGCTCTTGAACGAACCCGGCGTCGAACAGCGCGCCCCAGTCGGTGCCGATGGGCGGCCCGATGAGCGTGAATATCTCCTCCTCGTTGTCGTCCTCCCGTATCGGGGTCGCGGACAGGCCGAGGCGATGTTTGCTCTGGAGGTCGGCGGAGCGTTTGAACACCGGGCTGGGGATGTGGTGGCACTCGTCGTAGACGATCAGCCCCCACTCGCGGGAGTCGAACAGCGAGCGGTGCCGGTCCATCCCGGCGGTCTGATAGGTGGCGATCGTCACCGGCGCGATCTCCTTTTCGCCGCCGTGGTACTCGCCGATATCGGCGTCCTCGAGGTCGGTGTGGGCGAGGATCTCGGAACGCCACTGTCCGGCGAGTTCCCGGGAGGGGACGAGGATCAGCGTCTCGCCGCCGACCGCCTCCAGGGCGCCCAACGCGGCGACGGTCTTGCCCGACCCCGGCGGCGCGACGAACACGCCCGCGCGCTGCTCGGTGAAGCGGTCGACCCAGTCCGTCTGGTACGCGCGGAGGTCCGCCTCCAGCGTCACGTCGAGGGGGTCGCCCGATTCGAGGTCGCGCTCGTCGATGACGGGGTAGCCCGCCTCGTAGAGGACGCGCTTCACGTGGCCGATCTCTTCGTCGTTCACCCACGACTCGGTGTCCGAAAGCTCCGCCTGCAGCGCCGACCCGTCGAGCTTCTGGCGGGCGACGTTGCCCATCAGCTCCTCGCGGTCGGCCTCGAGGATCACGTAGCCGTCCTCGTGGGTGCGAAGGCGGAACTGCCGCGCGCGCTTCCACTGGTTTTCCGCCCATTCCTCCAGATGCGGCGAGCGCCGCGGCAGCACCGACCGCATCCGCGCGAGCAACTCGGCGAACTCCTCGAACGGCGCCGCCCAGATGTCCTCCTGGCGGATCTCATAGAGGTAGCCGCGGGTGCCGGGTTCGGTCCCGGTCGAGTCGACGAGGTGGGCGAAGTCCGCGAGCATCGCGCGGGTGTACTGCGTCGGCTGGTCCACCACGATCTGCCGGCGCGTCGGGAACATCACCACCCGCTCGCGCTCGGCGAGGTCGCCCCAGCTGCTCGGGTAGTACACCACCGGGTCCGCCTCCACGTCGACGCGCTCGACGGACCCCTCCGCGGCGAGCGCGTCGAGGTGGTCGCGCGCCGCCGCCTGCGTGCGGTCGGTCTCGCGTGCGACCCCCGAGGCGGTGAGCACCGGGCGTCCCGCCGCCTCGACGGCGTCGTAGAAGCCGTCGATCGTGAGGTCGGCGGGGGTCTCGTCGGCGACGCCCTCGTTGACGATGTCGTCGTCCGTGCCGACGCCGTCGTCGTCGTTCACGTTGACGCCGTCGCCGTCCTCGTCGACGCCACCGCCCACGGGCGGCTCGTCGCCGTCGTCAGTCATTGCTCGCGGTACGTCGCCGGCGCGTAAAGGAACCGCGCTCGGCGGCCGGCTCCGGCGGACGCCGAGAAGCGGTGTCCCCCGCGGTCAGCGCGCGCCGCAGGGAAGCTCGCACAGCTCGCGCTTCGAGCGGAACCGCGCGCCGCAGTCGACGCAGTCGACGTGCCCGTCGCCGGCGCCGGTGCGGACGCGGTGGCCGCCGACCGTGAACGGACGGGTGACGACGCGCGGCCGGATCCGCCCGGGGATCTGCCGCTCCTTGTGTTCCGAGAGGTCCGCGCGCAGCTGGATCGTGTTGATGTCGGCCTCGTCCCAGCGGTCGGACGCCGTCGCCGCGTCCCAGTCGGCGATCTCCGTCCAGCCGGTGACCAGCACCGGCGAGGGGGTCTCCGTGTCGCCGACGACGATCACGTAGCGAACGCCGTCGCGCACGAGCGCGAACCGCCAGCCGTCGGAGGTGTTCCACCGGAGCTGGCCGTTCCTGATAGCCTCACCTGCCACTGGGAGGGTGATGTACCGACCCTGCTGGCGCAGGCGGCGTCGGAAGTGGTCCGTCTGCGCGTACCGTCCGGGGTCGCGTTCGGGCGGCGCGGAAACGTCACGCGCCCGTTCGGGTGTGTCGGGCGAGCGGGTGCGTGCCCGGGTGTTCGTGGACGAGCCGCCGCGACCGGTGTGCGCCGACGCCGTTGGAGCGTCGGCGGCGCCCTGTCGGGAAGCCACTATGTCGGGGCATGTGCCCTCCGAGTATATACTTATTTCCCCGACAACACGGCGTTCGGACGGCGATCGGGTCGCGGACCGAACGGTAGGCGGTCGCTACCGTGGCCGCGGGGAACCGTGGGAGGGAGGGCCTACCCGGAGAGGGTGAGGGGCCTACCCGAGGAGGCCGAGCGCCTCGATGCGGTCGACGATCTCCTCGACCGCCTCCTCGGCGTCGTCGGTGCGTTTGCCGCCCGTGATGACGATCTTCCCCGAGCCGAACAGGAGGATCACCACGTCCGGCTCGTCCATCCGGTAGACGAGGCCGGGGAACTGCTCGGGCTCGTACTCCACGTCCTCCAGCCCGAGCCCGATCGCGAGGGCGTTGAGGTTGAGCTGGTGGCCCAGGTCGGCCGAGGAGACGATGTTCTGGACGGTGATGTCCGGGTCGTCCTCGACCGGGATCTTCAGCCCGCGGAGCTTCTCGAAGATGATCCCGAGGGCCTCGTGCACGTCGTCGATGCTCTTGGCGCCCGTGCAGACGATCTTCCCGGAGCGGAAGATGAGGGCGGCCGCCTTCGGCTCCTGCGTTCGGTACACCAGCCCGGGGAAGTTGTCCGGGTTGAAGTCCGCGCCCGGGAGGTCCTCGGCCAGGGCTTCGAGGTCGAGCTCCTGCCCGATCCCCGTCGATGCTACAACGTTCTGAATCTCGATGGATTCTGCCGGGTCCGTCATGCGTCGTCGTTCCTCTGCGTTCTTTTATAAACCGCGGGGTTATAAAGCCGGGTGTCTCCGCGGTCGCCGCCCCCCGGTCACCGCTCGCTCGGGGGGTCGTTCACCGCCCCGTCCGATCCGCCGCGCTCGGCGACCAGCCGCCGGACCGATGCCGTCCCGCATTCGGCGAGCGACGCGGCGTCCGAGGGCGACAGGTCGAACCGCTCGCAGGCGACGGCGGCGCCGACTACCGCCGGCGGACCGCCGGCATCGTCTGCGTTGAACGGACGTGGCTCGGTCGCCGCCGCGGACGGCGATGCGGCCGGGAGTTCGTTCTCCGGTCCGGAACGGAGCCCGTTCCACGCGCCCAGCACCACCGAAAGCGTCATCGACGGCGCGTCCGAGGACGTGCCAGTCCGGGTTCGCGACGCCGATTTGGGTTCGCGATCGCGGTCGGAGGCGTCCCCAAGCCGACCGAGTCCCGAATCGCGGTCGGAGCGTCGCCCCCGGACCGGTTCGAGCGCGCCGACGAGCGCCAGCGCGTCACGCGACTCGCCGGCCGTCAGCGCGTGCTCGACGGCGGCGTTCTGCACGGCCTCGAACGGCCGGTTCGGGTCGCGTTCGCCCGCGGTATGCTCCTCGCTCATTGCCCGTGTACGTGGACGAGTTCGACGGTGTGCGACATCACTTCCGATATCTGTCCCAGTAAATTTATGTCTGGTGCGTGTGCCGTTGATACTGTTATGTCCGGGGAGGTACTCGAGCGATCGGTCGGCGCGATCCACGCCGACGGGGCGTCGCTCGCGAGGGCGGCCGCCGCCGCCGGCGGGGTTCATCTCGCCTTGCTCGCCGACCGGTCGGTCGACGAGTGGCACCACGCCGTCGAGGCGGCGGGGCCGTCCTCGCCCTCTCGTTCGTACCTCGTCGGCGTCGACGAGACGGTCCGCGGCGACGCGGTCGCCACCTCGCCGGCGTCCGCCGGTCGGCCGATCGGCGGCGGGGTCGTCGTCGACACCGTCGAGGCCCCGCTTCCCGATCCGGTCGAATACCTCCACACCGCGTTGGCCGACCTCGACGACGAGCTGGACGCCGGCGGAACGGTCGTCGTCGACGATCTCGGCGCGCTCGTTCCAGAGGGCGCGGATGTCGACGCGACCGTCTCGGAGCTCGTCGACGTGGCCGCGTCCGCCGGCGTGCAGTTCCATACGACCGCGGCCGCCCCCGACAGCGCTGTCGACGCCGACGGCGGATCCGATGCCGCCCTCTCGGCGCTCTCGCGGCGGCTCCCGGCCGCAGCCGACGACGCGGAGCGGGCGATCACCGAGCGACTGATCTCCCACCTCCGTCGCAGCGACCCGACCAACTTCGGATACCTCCGGCAGCACTGGCGCGAGGCGCGCCGCGGGCTGACCGCGGTGGAGATGAGCTATCCGCAGTCGAAACAGATCCACGCGAGCATTCCCGACCCGGAGACGACGCCCCGAACGCTGGGCGCGGCGCTACAGGGGCTCGTCACCCTCGGCGCGCTCGACGTCTGGGGCGACACCGTCGCGGCGAACCGCTACGACCTCACCCGCTATGACCCCGCCCGCGTCGACGCGATCGGCTCGTCGCTGGACGCGCTGGACGACGGCTGAGAGCACGCTCGACGCCCTCGGCGGGCTGCACCGCAATCAGGCGATTATTCCCCCGGTACTGCGAGCGAGCGATCGACCACGTCGCCGTCGGGTCGCATCGTCACCGTGCCGAGCGTCGCCGTCTCCCCCTCGTCGGTCGTCCGCGCGACCGCCCGCAGCGTCTCCTGCTGGTCGAGCGTCTCCCACGTCACCTGCTCGATCAGTCGCTGGAACTCGTCGGGATCGTTCCACCCCGAGTCGATCGCCGACGGGACGTGGACGACGAACTGAAACTCCTCGCTCGTCACGTGGATGCCGACGCCGAACGTGTCGCCGTCGGACCTCCCCTCGTCGTCGGAACCCTCCTCGCCGTCTGACGCGTTCTCGCAGTCTGACGCGTTATCAACGTCGACCGCCGTCGCGTCGGGCCCGTCGTCGCTCATTGCACACGGATACTCGGCGAGCGCGCAAGAGTCCGTCGGGCTCTGGGCGGTCGCCTCCCGCCCGACGGGTCGGCCGGCACTCAGACGTGATCGTCCGGGTCGTGAGCGGCGGCCATTCTCGTCGCCTCCGCGGCGTAACGCTCGCGATCGCCCTCGTCGGTCGTTCCGAGCTCGTCCGCGGGAACGACCAGCGAGACGGGCGTCTCGCGCTCGTCGTCGAAGCTCGTCAACGCGCGCTCCTTCCGGAAGTAGCGCTCGCCGGTCTCGTCGGCGTACACGAGGATAACGAGGTTCAACTCGTCGTCGCCGTAGGTCCGTTCCACGAGCCAGACGCGGACGGTATCGTCTCCGTCGACGGCTCCGTCGTCGAGGTCGGTGCTCACGTCCGAAACGTCGTCGCGGCCGGACAAAAACGGCCCGTCGACTCCCGGAGCCGGGGATCCGGCCGTCCGTTCGACTCCGGTTCGACTCCGTCGTACGGAACGGGGTCGGTGTCCTATCGGGGGGACGACGCGAACGTTCATATCCGATACCGGGACCAGGCCCGACATCATCTGAATCCGGCCGCGGGGCGCACGCGGGTGCGCGACGCCTCGTCCCGCGGATCGCGACGGCGTCGCCTGTCAGCACAGCGTGAAGCCGAGTAGGTACACCCACGGACCGTACGGGAGCGGAGGCGCCGTCAGTTGTGCTCGGTCAGTCGTCGGTCGGCGAGAGGGCGGCGTCGGAGGGCTCGTCGTCCTCGTCGCCGACGGGGACCTCCCCGCGAGGGTCGGCGTCGCGCCAGGTGCCGCGACGGTACCAGAGGTACGCGATGACGGCGCCGGCGGCGTTCGAGACGGCGAAGGACATCCAGATCCCCGTCGAGTCGAACGCGGGCAGCGGCAGCCCGAGGATGTCCGGGCGCGCGAGCCCCAGCGCCACCGGGAGGCGGATGAACCCGAGCATCAGGATCGAGATGGCGGCGGCGGTCATCGTCTTGCCGGCGCCCCGGAAGCTCCCGGTGTAGGCGCGCATCACGCCGATGAACCCGAACGTCGGCGCGACCCACCGCAGGAAGTCGGCGGTCACCGCGACGACGGCCGGATCGTCGGTGAACACCGCGGCGATGGGACGGGCGCCGAGGATCACCACGATCCCGAGCGTGCCGAGTATCGCGAACATCGTCTTGGCGGCGATCCCGGCGGCCGTCGCGGCGCGGTCGGGCTTGTCGGCGCCGATGTTCTGCCCCGTCATCGTCTCCACGCCGCGAGCGACGGCGATGGCGGGGAGGAAGATGACCGAGAACACGCGCACGCCGATCCCGTACCCGGCGACGACGGTCGTCGGGAACAGCCCGACGATGACGAGCATCAGGTTCACCGACAGCGACCGGCCGGTCCCCTCGATCGAGGCGGGAACGCCGATCCGGACGATCTTCCTCGCGTACGAGAGGTTGGGAACCATCTCGCGGGGGGTGATCTGCACGCCACGCGTGCCACGGAGCATGATCGCCATGCCGACGACGAACGCGAGCGCCCGCGAGAAGATCGTCGCGTAGGCGGCGCCTTCGACGCCGAGTTCCGGGAAGATCCACCACCCGAAGATGAGGAACGGGTCGATGACGATGTTCACGATCACCGTGAGCAGCATCACCAGCATCGGCGTGATCGTGTCGCCGTAGCCGCGCATGAGCGCGGTGAATACGAAGAAGCCGAACATGAACACCAGCCCCGAGGAGATGACCCGCATGTACTCCGTCGCGAGCGGGAGCACGTCGGGCGACGCCCCGAGCAGCCCGAGCAGGTCGCCGACGACGAAGTAGCCGACGCCGCCGAGCACGAGCGAGACGATCACCGCGAACGAGACGGTCTGCGAGGCGGCGTACTTCGCCTCCGCCTCCTCGCCCGCACCGATGTGTTGGGCCACGAGCACCGAGCCCGCGACGGTGATCCCCATCCCCAGCGAGAACAGGAGGAACACCATCGGGAACGCGAACGAGATCGCCGCCAGCGCCTCGGTGCTGTATCGGCCGAGCCACAGAGTGTCCGCGAGGTTGTACGCTGTCTGGAGGAGGTTGGTGACGACGATGGGCAGCGAGAGGTAAAACAGCGGCTTCCCGATGCTGCCGTCGGTGAGGTCGAACTCGTCTCGACCCTTGAACACCGACGAAAGTCGGTCGCGGGCGCTCATTCGCGCGACACCTCGTCGCTGTCGTCGGCGTCGTCGTCGGCGTCAGCGTCGGCACCGTCGTCGATGTCCGCGTCGCCGGCGGCGGTGCCGTCGGTCGCGTCCTCGTCGAGTGCGTCATCGTCGTCGTCGGCCAGCGCCGGCGCATCGGGCGACTCCGCACTGACGGGAACGGTCGCGTCCTCGACGAGCATGTCGAGGAGGTCGTCGATCAGGTGCTCGCGCATCGTCACCACGTCCGCGCCGATGGCGGCCGCGCGGGTCCACGTCCCGTGGATGTAGGTGAGGACGTGCTCCGCGACCTCCTCGGGGTCGGTCTCCTCGTCGTACTGTCCGGCGTCGATCGCCGCCCGAACGAGACCGGCGATCTCCGCGCGCAGATCGGCGTCGAAGCGCCGTAGTATCTCGCGATAGCCGTCGCGATACGGCGCCTGCGCTTTGATCTCCATGAACGCCGTGTTGAACTGCTGGTCGGACTCGTCGTCCACCGGGTCAAGCACGCGGCGAACCAGCGCCACCAGCTTCGTCACGGGGGACCCGTCCGGATGGTCCGCGATCTTCTCCGCGAACCCCTCGTGGAGGTACGCGAGGAACTCCCGGAACAGGTCGTCCTTGCCGTCGAAGTGGTAGTGGAGGGCTGCCTTGCTCTTGTCCGTCTCGTCGGCGATGTCCTGCATGGTGAGGTCGGCGTACCCGTGCCTACACAGCGCGCGGTACGTCGCCTCCATGAACTCCGTCTGCGTGTCTTGCTCCTGACTCATCGGTGGTTCGGGGTGCGGCGGGCGGGTGTGCCGTGGCGGTCCGCGAGGACCGGTCGCCGCGTCTGCCCTAACTAACTGGCCAGTCAGTCAAAAAGTGTTCGGCTTCGGAACGGTCCGGGATGCGGTACCGTCACACGGGAGTGGATCGGCCGGATCCGCCTCTCGTCGGCGACCGGATCGTCGCCGGGTATAATCCCGTCCGCGCCGTCGTATCCGCATGGACCGCCACAACTTCCTGTTCGTCTCCGCCGACGCCGCGCTGATCACCGACCTCGCGTGGCAAGTCCACGATGAGGGTCACGACGTCCGGTACTACATCGAGGCGGAGCGCGACGGGGAGATCGGCGACGGGTTCGTCCCCAAGACCGACGACTGGCGCGCGGAGGTCGAGTGGGCCGACGTGATCGTCTTCGACGACATCTGGGTCGGCTCCGACATCGGTACGGGGGAACTCGCCCGGGAACTCCGCGAGGAGGGGAAGGCCGTCGTCGGGGGGACGCCCTCAACCGACCGTCTCGAGGAGGACCGCGGGTACGCGATGGAGATCCTGGAGGAGCACGGCGTCGACACCATCGAACACCACGTCTTCCACGACTTCGACGAGGCCGCCCGCCACGTCCAGGCGAACCCGGCGCCGTACGTGATCAAACCGCTCGGGGAGGTCCAGAACGTCAAACGGCTCCTCTACGTCGGCAACGAGGACGACGGCAGCGACGTGGTCGACGTGCTCCGTGCCTACAAGAAGGCGTGGGGCCACCGGATGAAGGGGTTTCAGCTCCAACGGAAGGTCGAGGGCGTCGAGGTCGCGATCTGCGGGTTCTTCGACGGCAACGGGTTCGTCGACCACGTCAACTTCAATTTCGAGCACAAGAAGCTGTTCCCGGGGAACATCGGCCCCTCGACCGGCGAGATGGGAACGTCGATGTTCTGGGCCGGCCAGAACAAGCTGTTCGAGGAGACACTCGGCAAGCTGGAGGACTGGCTCGCCGAGGAGGGGTACGTCGGAAGTATCGACATCAACTGCATCGTCAACGAGAACGGCATCTACCCCCTGGAGTTCACCCCCCGGTTCGGCTACCCGACGATCGCGTTGCAGGAGGAGTCGTTCGAGTCCCCGACTGGACAGTTCTTCTTCGATCTCGCCCACGGCTACGACCCCGAACTGGACGTCCACAACGGCTACCAGATCGGCGTCCGCGTCGTCCTGCCGCCGTTCCCGTTCGACGACGAGACGACCTACGACGAGAACTCACGGAACGCGGCCGTCGTGTTCGACATCGAGGACCGCGACGGCATCCACCTGGAGGACACGAAGCGGGTGGACGGACAGTGGCGCGTCGCCGGCGACAGCGGGATGCCGCTCGTCGTGACGGGCAAGGGGGACACGATGGGGGCCGCCCGCGAGCAGGCGTACGGCCGCATCGACGACATCGTGATCCCGAACATGTACTACCGCGACGACATCGGCGAGCGGTGGATCGACGGCGACGGCGACCGACTGCAGGCGTGGGGCTACCTCGGGCCGGCGTGAGTGTCGGACACCGCGTTCGAGGAGGTCGCCGTCGCCCACGACCTCACCCGCAGGCGGGTCGCGCTCGCGTGGCTGCTCGCTCGTTCGGACGAAGAGGTAATCCGACTCGACGGCGCCGGCGAGTGACGTGACGGTCGCGATCGGTGCCGTTTACGCGGTCGGCGCGGGCCGTCTCAGGCCGTGCGCCACGACCGCAGGTCCATGACGACGACGGCGGAGACGGCCGCGAGCGCGACGAGCGCGCCGGCGGTCACCGCCACGCTCGGCGCGAACACGAGCCCGTAGATGAGCATCAACAGCGCCGTCGCGGCGACGACCATCACGACCAGGTAGCGGATCAGCCAGTCCTCAGCCTCGCGCTCACTCATTGTTGTCCGGAGGTTGCTTCTCGATCCGGTAAAAGCGCGTCGGCATGCGACCGGGTCGTTCGGTGGCGGTCGCGACATCGCCGGGACTGCGTCGCCGTGACCACACCGACTCGATGGCTTCGAGACAGCGGCGCGCTACCACGCCGCCGCCGCGACCGCCGGCCACGCGGCCGACGCCGCGAGCGCGAGCGCGAGCGCCAGCGCCGCGGCGTCGTCGCGGCCGAACGTCGACTCGGGCGGGGTCGGGTTCCACGAGAGACACCGCGCGCGGAGCGCGACGGCCAGCCGGTCGGTGCGCGTGAGGGCCCGGTTCAGCCCCGCGGTCGCGACGATCCGCACCCGTTCCCGGATCGACCGCTCGTCGCCGAGACGGGCGGCCATCGCCTCGCGCGTCCGGGCGAGGTCTGCCTGCAACACCGGGAGGAAGCGGAACACGAGCCCGACGCCCAGCCCGAGGAGCCGCCCCGGCTTGCCGGGCACGAGGCGCCCGACGGCGGCCTCCGACTCGCGGACGGGCGTCGTCCGGACGTACGCCGCGACCAGCGCGAGCAGCAGCAGCGTCCGGTAGGCCGCGAGCGTCGGGCCGACCGCCGCGGCAGGGTCGACCCACGGCGCCGTGAGCTGTAGCGATTCGATCGCGGGGGCTGCCGCCAGAAACGGGAGCACGCCGCGGTACTCCGCGAACACGACGCCGGGCGGCGTCGCCGAAAGCGCCAGCAACCCGAGCACGAGCGCGGTGAGCGCCGCCAACCCCACGGGGTCGGTGTAGGCGAACGCCGCCCCCGCGAACGTCGCCTGCAGGAGCAGCTTGCTGCGCGCGTCGAGCCGGTGGCCGACCGAGTCGCCCGGCTCGTAGGTCAGCATCGCTCGGGCAGACGGGCGGGGGGGTCCGGTCGACGGACCGGGAGGTCGTCGAGCGCCTCGACGGCCGCGGACGGGGGCGCGTCGACCGCCACCGCGCCGTCGTCGAGCACGACGAGCCGGTCGGCCGGGTCGAGCACGTCGCGCAGGTCGTGGGTCACGAGGACGATCCCGGTGCCGTCGCGGTTGAGTTCGACGAGGTGCGCGAGGACGGACTCGCGGGCCGGCTCGTCGAGCCCCGTGAACGGCTCGTCGAGGACGAGATGGCTCGGCTCCATCGCGAGCGCGCCGGCGACGGCGGCACGCTCCTGTTCGCCGCCGGAGAGCCGGTCGATGCGCTCGTCGCCGCGGCCGGCCAAGTTCACCGCCGCCAGCGCGCGCTTGACCCGGGCGTCGATCTCCGCTCTGGGGAGGCCGAGGTTCTCCGGGCCGAACGCCACGTCGCGGGCGACCGTCGCGGCGACGAAGCAGTCACGCGGCTCCTGGAACACCATCCCGACGCGTGTCCGGGCGGCGACGAGGTCGTCGCCGACGGGGTCACCGTCGACGAGCACCTCGCCCCCGTCGGGGTCGAGCAGGCCGTTGAAGTGCCGCACGAGCGTCGACTTTCCGGAGCCGTTGGCCCCCGCGAGCACGAGGAACTCGCCGTCCGGAATCTGCAGCGACACGTCGCGGACGGCGGTCGCTCCGGCGCCGGCGTCGCTGTCGTCGTTGCCGCTGTCGTCGTCATCGGCGTCGTCGCCTCCGGTGGACGCGTCGTCGCCCGCGCCGGACGCGTCGGCGTCGCGCGAGCCGGTCCGTTCGCCGTTCCCGTAGCGGTGCGTGAGGTCGTGAACCTCGATCACGGCTCGGGACTACCGGGCGACGACGGCGTCGCTGCGGACGATCGCCACCGTCGCCGCCGCCTTGATCGCCTCCGCGGGGACGAACGGAACCGCCGCCGCCAGCACCGCGGTCACGAGGGTCACGTCGCCGACGACCGCGTAGCCGAGAGTTCCGAACGCGTAGATCACGAGCGTTCCGACCGTCATCGACCCGACGAGGCGACCGATGCTGACCGACCCCGGGTCGACCAGGTCGCCCGCGCCGTGGACGCCCGCGCCGACGACGGCGGCCGCGAACGGGTACGACCACAGGTAGCCGCCCCACTGCCCGAACAGCGACCCGAGGCCGGCGGACCCGTACGCGAACACCGGCGCGCCCACCGCCCCCGCGACGACGTAGATGACCATCGACGCGGCGCCCCACACGGGGCCGAGGAACACCCCGGCGAGGAACACGCCCAACACCTGCAGGGTGAACGGCACCGAGGTCACCGGAAGCTGAAACGACACGTACGCGAACACGCCGGTCAACGCCGCGAACAGCGCGGCCCGCGCCACGTTGGCGGCGATCTCCTCGCCGACGAGGTCGACGTCCTCCGTTGCGGTACTCATGTGCCAGGCCGTAAACCGAGTCTTCGGTTAGGCTTTACGGAACGTTCCGGGCGACCGCCGATCGCCGCATCCCGTCGGGCCGGAGCCACGCTTATGGCCGCGGCCCGCCGAGTCGAGCGTATGTCGGACGACGCCCCCCTCGGCGAGTCGCCCGAACCTGTCGCCGAGGAGGAGCCGTCCTCGGACCCCCAGGCGGACCGACAGTCGCCCGAGGACTCGTTCGCGGTCGTCGCCAACGACACGCGGCTGTCGATCCTCCGCGAGCTTCACGACCGAGTCGCGGTCGCCGACCGCACCGAGTACACCGTCCCGTTCACCGAGCTCCGCGAGGCGGTCGGCGAGCCCGACAGCGGGAAGTTCAGCTACCACCTCAACCAACTGCTCGGCGAGTTCGTCGAGAAGCGGCCCGAGGGGTACGCCATCCTGTACCCCGGAACGGAGCTGGTCCGGACGGTGAAAAGCGGTGCCGTCGGTCCCACCGAACACGCCGTTTCGGAACCGACCAGCGCGTCGTGTTATCTGTGTGGAGCGCCGGTGTGCGTGGCGTACACGTACGGGTACGTCTCGGGACAGTGTACGGACTGCCGGGGCGCGCTCGGGTTCGATTACATGCCGGAGGGGACGCTGAGTTCGATACCCGTCCCGGGAGCCGCCGTCGGCGACGAGATCGAGGCGGCACCGGAGGCGCTCCTGGACCGCGTTCACGGCAGGTTCTGTCACCGTGCTCGGACGTTCGGCGACGGGAGCTGTCCGCGCTGTGGCGGCCGAACCGAGTCACGCATTCGGGTGTGCACGGAGCACGACGCGAGCGACGGCCCGTGTGTCGAGTGCGGCACGACCATGTCCGCGACGGTCCAGGTGACCTGTGAGGTGTGCTCCGAGGGCGGGATCTCACCCGCGGCGTGCATGGTCAGCCATCGGGCTCCCTTCCGCGAGGCGCTGGCGGCCGCTGGCGTCGACAGCTTGGGGTACGACGCCTTCGCCGTCACCGCCGGATGGACCGTACACGTCGTCGACGGCGACGAGCCGGCCGTCGAGTACGACCTTGCCGCCGGGCGGGTTCGGGTGGTCGTCGACGGCGACATCCGGATCCTCCGGTAGCGGAACGGGACGAACGCCGCCGGCGCGGCGGTCTCACACCGCGGCCGTGGTCGGTCAGTAGCGTGCCGCGAGCGTCTCGAACCGGTCGAGGTCGTGGCCGTACAGCACGTCCGCGTCGGTTCGCCGCTCCAACTCGCGGAGCGTCTCCAAGCTCTCGCGCCAGTCCCGCTCGCTCCACAGCAGGCCCGGCCCCAGCGGCGCGCCCTCGGCGTAGTTGGCGTCGACGTAACACTCGTCGCCGGCGACGAGGAGGGTCCCCTCAGGGGTCTCGATCCGGGCCCCGAGGAGCCCCGGGGTGTGCCCCGGAAGGTGGAGCAGCTCGAACCCCTCGGCGAGCGTGTGGCGGTGGCGATGGACCACGCGCCAGTTCAGGTCGCCGTCGAAGTCGGACGCGAGGTACGCGATCGACCCCTCGTCGGTGTGTGCCGAGTAGAAGGCGAACTGGAGTTCGTCGCGGTGGACGTACACCGGGGTGTCGGTGCCCGCGAACGCGTCGAGTTCGCCCGCGTGATCGAGGTGGAGATGGCTCATTACCACCGCGTCGATGTCGGCGAGGTCGTACCCCGCGTGCGCGAGATCGCCCTCCAGGGGGTGCTCGTTCGCGTCGTGTGCCTCGAAGGCGCCGTACAGCGGGTCGGGCCAGTACTCCGCGGCGTCGGTCGGGACGCCCGTGTCCCACAGGTACGTCCGGCCGTCGGCCTCGACGACGGCGTTCCAGACGACGAACTCGACGCGGGTGTGTTCCGGCTCCGGTTCCGCCGCGCTGGCCATCGACGCGCCGTCGACCACGTACGCCCGGTCCGCACGGACCCGCCCGCGGTCGACGAGGGTCACCTCCGGCATGGCTACCGACTGGGGCGCCGGGTGCTTGAACGTACGCGTCGTGCGGTCGGAGTGTCGCGCTGTGAGGCTCCGAATACCGTACAACAACGCTCCGGCTCCCGTGCTACAAGGCTCGGGCTACCGTGTTGCAACGATCCGGAACGACACCGTTTCGCTCCGTTGCACGGTCGGATCCGGCCCGTCGTTCGACCGGTCCGATCGGCCGCGTGCAACGAAGTGGAACGGACGCCTACACCCGGTGAAACGGGCCGGAACGACCGTTGGGGGTTTTATTGTCCCCTCCCATCGGAGCGGTTGCCATGTCAGGAACGCCGTCGCGAGCGGGACACGATCCGACGCACCCGGTCGAGGGCTCGTCGGACGCCGACACGCTCGTCCTCGCCGCACCGTCCGCCATCGGGGGCCACTGCCCGTGCTCGAGAGAGGCACACGACGGGACGGCCGCGGCGACGGGGACGAGCGGGTTCCTTCGCGTGGCGTTCACCCGGGGCGGGCTGTCGCCGCCCGAGGAATGGGTTCGCGCGGCTGGGGACGGCGCCGACGTGCGCGTGGTCGACTCGACCCCGTGCTCCGTCGGCGGCGACGAGTCGGGCGAGCGTGAGGGTGAGAAGGGGGTGGTCACCGTCACCGCGTCCGGGCCCGCGAACCTCACCGACGTGGGCGTGCGGGTCACCGACGCGCTCGACGACATGGACGTGACCGCCGGCGACACCGGCGGGGGATCGGGCGGACCGGTGTGTTGTCTCGGGTCGCTGACGGCGCTGTTGCAGTACGTCGACGCCCGGGAAGCGTACCGGTTCGTGAACGCCGTTACGGCCCGCGTGGCGTCGCTCGGGGGATCGACCCACGCACACATCGAACCGGCGGCACACGACCGGCGAACCATCGACACGATGGCGTCGCTGTTCGATATCGTCGCCGAGCCGTCGTCGGCCGGGGACGGCCTGGATGTCGTCAGGAGCCGGCGACGGTAAGGAGCCGAAGATCGAATGATTGGATACCGATAGGTTACTCAATAACCAGCGTACGTAACAGTGATCGAAACGGTACGGTAGCGGACCGTTGCGGACTGTTTCGGATCGTTTCGGACAGTTTCATTCCGTGAGACGCGGCGAGAAAGCGTTAAGCCCCTCCCGGAGAAGCCCGCAACGAGGGGGATGTGCGCGAGACAAACTGATGGCCCCGTGACCCCGGCGCTGGCTGCAGTTGTAATCGTGGTCGCGGTCCTGGGCGGCACACTCGTCGGCGCCGCCACGTTCGCCGGCGGGGGAGCGGCCGCGGTCACCGGCGCCGGAGCGGCCGACGCGCGTCCGGCGGGGGAGGTCGCGATCACCGAGAGCGGCTTCGCTGACGGCGACGTGGTACTCGAACGCGACGGAACCGCGTACCTGTGGTACGACGAGCCCGCCCGGTTCACGCTGTTGCTCGAAACGGGCCAGGGAGACGGCGAGGGCTACTACGAGGCGTGCCTCCGGTCCCGCGGCGACGACGGGAGCGTCCGCGAGATCGCCTGCGAGTCGCTCGTCCTCTCGGGCGGCACCACCACAGAGGTCACCTTCCGCGTCGATTCGTGGGCGGCCGGCGGGACCGGCGGCCGAACGATCGAGGCGGTGATCACTCCCGACACGCTCGATGCCGAAGTCGCCGCGAACGCGACCCACGAGGTCTCCGTGATCCGGAAGGAGGCCGATCCGGACGGCGACGGGGCGACGACCCGTCGCGAGATCGCCGCAGGGACCGACTTCGACGACCCCGACACCGACGACGACGGCCTGGTCGACGGCTTGGAGCTCGACACCTACGACACCGACCCGCTCGTCGCCGACACCGACGGCGACGGCCTCGACGACGGGACGGAGATACACGAGACGCGGACCGACCCGACGGCGACCGACACGGACGGGGACGGGCTCTCCGACGCCCGCGAGATCGAGGAAACGGGGACGAACCCGACCAAAGTCGACACGGACGGTGACGGGCTCTCGGACGGCCGCGAGGTGCGCGTCCACGAGACGGACCCGACCGAGGTCGACACGGACGGCGACGGGCTCGTCGACGGCGCGGAAGTGAACGACCACGACACGAACCCGACGGACCCCGACACTGACGACGACGGGCTCTCGGACACCCACGAGATCCACGGAACCGGGACGGACCCCAACTCCGCCGACACGGACGGCGACGGCCTGTCCGACGGCCGCGAGATGCACGAGCTCCGGACGGACCCGACGGCGGTCGACACCGACGGCGACGGGCTGCACGACGGGGCGGAGGTGTCCGAGTACGGGACCGACCCGCTCGTGGTCGACACCGACGGCGACGGCCTCGCTGACGGCGAGGAGGTGAACCGCTACGGGACCGACCCGCTCGCGGCGGACACCGACGGCGACGGCGTTCCGGACGCCCAGGAGGTCGACGAGGGCGCGGTGGCGCCGTGGGTCGTCGGGGTCGGAACGTCGTTCGCGGTCGTCGCGGCGGCGCTCGGCACGATCGTGCTCATGTGGCTCGTGCGCGACCGCTGGCTCCCCCTCGTCCCGGCCCGCGTTCGCGAGTCGGTTCGAACGTCGCGGGCGCTCGACCGGGTCGGATCGGCGGTTCCGACGACCCGCGTCGACGCCGCGGTTCGAACGATCCGGGACGCCGGTCGACGGCTGCGCTCGGCGGCGGCGGCCGCGCGTGCGGCCGCGGTCGATCCCGATTCGTCGCCCACGAACGCGACGGAGGCCGACGGGGGACACGCGGTCGCCGACGAACACGACGGCGACGATGGGCAGCGTACCGACCCGGGTGCTGCCGCCGACGGCAGCGCCGAATCGGGGGACGGGGCGGACTCGGATGACGCCGGCGGTGCGGATCGAACCGCCGCCGTACACGACCCGCGGGCGCTCACTCCCGAGGAGGAGGTGGAGTCAGTGTTGGCGGCGAACGGCGGCCGCCTCAAGCAGTCGGAGATCGTCGAGCGCACCGGATGGTCGAAATCGAAGGTGAGTCGGACGCTGTCGCGGATGGACGACGCCGGCGCCATCGAGAAGACGACGATCGGTCGCGGGAACGTGATCTCCCTGCCCGAGCACACCCCCGACGGGGCCCGTTCGCCCTTCGAGGACGACGAGTGATCGAGCCGGTCGCGTCAGTCGCTTCGGTACGCTTCTCTGAGGGGGGAGGATCCTCGGAACCCGTTCGGACGGTCCTGATCGGTCGAACTCCCTCGTGACTCGACGGTATCGCGGCGGGTGGTTCTCGTGGCGGATGACCCCGCCGGAAGCACTCGAAACTCGGTGTGAGGAGGGGTCGACGAGACGGTGTGTGACCGTGGACGTACCGTCGTCGATGCGGACGGTCGGTACGCCGACGACTCGGTCGCCCGGCCCCCGCCTGTGAAGCACTTGCAAAGTGGTGTGGTCGAGTCGGCCACCCTCTGACACCAGTTTTCGTGTGCTTTTCCGACGAGGGAGCGGGGTGGGGTCGAGGCGGGACGCTCTCGCGTATAATATATCGGTATCGATCCTAGCTAGAAGAAGAAGACGGTACCGAGCGTACGCCGGAAATTCGGTGCACTCCGGCACCGACTTATGATCTCGAAGCAACAGGACTCGGCCATTTATATACCGGACTTCGAACGGAGCGACCTCGTCGGGGTCAAGCCAACGTTCGTTCACACAAGCACTCGAAATCCGGTGTGAGGGAGGTCGACGGGGCGGACCGACGACTGTCGCGGATCCGCCGTCACCTCACGGTGCGTTCGATCCCCGCACTCTCACGGATGCGGTCTGAGACCCCGATCCTGGACGGATCCACTACGCAGTCGGATTGTTCGAGTGCGATAAGCACATGAAATCCGGTGTCGCGCCGGCCGGGTGGCGAGAGATCCGTCACGCCGCCGCGGCGCCGACCCGAAAGCACTCGAAAACCGGTGTGTGTTCTCGGTGTGTTCCCCCCGCGTTCACACGTCATCGGAGTGGATCGCACGAATCGACGCCGATCGCCCGTCGCCGGACAGGGCTGCGCGTTGCCGGAGCACTCGAACCGCCGGTGTTCTCTAATCGCCGGAGCACTCGAAAACCGGTGCTGATTCCGGTGTCTCCGGGCGCAACACTCGCAGTCACCCGCAGTCACTCGCAGAGCACTCGCAACCCCCCGGTGTAACACTCGAAAGCACGCGAAAGCACTCGAACTTCCACACCCTTATCACTCGGGTGGCCGCAGAGGCTGGTGCGACATGGGGTCGAGTTCGATATTCGAGGACGACGTGGAGATCATCCGCAACGCGGATCTCTTCACAGAGGAGCACACCCCGGCGGAGATTCTCTGCCGTGACGACGTGATGCAGGACTACGTGAACGCCCTGAAACCCGTCTACAAGGGGAGACCTCCGAGAAACGCCTTTCTCTACGGAGACACCGGCGTCGGGAAGACGGCGGCGACGAAGTACCTCCTCCAGGAGCTCGATGCCGACATCGACTCGCGAAACGCCGACGCGCCCGGCGACGAGCGGGGGTTCACCTACGTTCGCGTCAACTGCCAGAACCTCGCGCCGGCCGACGGGACCGCCTCCTCGTATCAAGTCGCCATCGCGCTGGTGAACGAGCTCCGCGACGGCGAGACCGTCTCCTCGACCGGGTACGCCGCGCGCGAGGTGTACGAGATGCTGTACGACGAGCTCGACGCCATCGGCGGCACCGTCCTCATCGTCCTCGACGAGGTCGACCGCGTCGGCGAGTCGGACACGCTGTTGTACGACCTCCCGCGTGCGCGTGACATCGGGTACGTAGAGAACACACGGATCGGGCTCATCGGGATCTCCAACGACTACACGTTCCGCTCGAACCTCTCGCCGAAGGTCCGCGATACGCTGTGTGAGACGGAGATCAAGTTCCCCGCCTACACCGCCGCCGAGCTGGAGGAGATCATCGAGGCGCGCGCCGAGCGGGCGCTTCACCCCGACACCTACGGGAAGGAGGTGCTCTCGCTGTGTGCCGCGCTCGCGGTCCGGAACTCCTCGGGCAGCGCCCGCCGCGCGATGGACCTGCTCAAACAGGCCGCCGAACAGGCGGAAAACGAGGGGCACGTCCCAATCGAGCCGGACGATGTCTACGCGGCCAAGGAGGAACTCGACTACGGCGACATGGTCGAGTCCGTCGCCGACCAGGACCAACACAAGCAGCTCATCCTCTCGGCGGTCGCGCGCCTCGACGCCGACGGTCGCACGCCGGTGCGGACGAAGGCGATCCACGCCGCCTACCGCCGACTCGCGCAGGCCGCGGGCGACGACCCGCTGAGTCAACGGGGGATGTACAACCACCTCACCCGACTCGACATGCTCGGGTTCCTCCACTCGTATCAGAACAACGAGGGCCTCCGCGGCGGCCAGTACAACACCTACGAGCTCTCGGAGGCGCTCACCGTCGAACAGGTCCGGGACGCCATCGCCGAGTCGGAACTCCCCCTCGACGGCGTCTCGCTCGACATCGAACGGATCCTCCGCGACGCCGGCCTCGTCGACACCTGAGACGCTCCGCGAGCCGGTTCGGTTCCTCGCCGCCGGCGACACCGGTTTTCGAGTGCTCCCCCTGGACCGTCATCCCGGTCGAGCCGACCTCAAACCTTCCGGCTTGACGGCTCTGACTCCTGCATCCCGCAGCTACGCCCGTCAACTGTTATCTCTGGTTCGAATCAACACGCGTGCGTTCGAACGCGCGACTCACGGATCGGCTCAGTCCCGTTCAATCGGGTCGGCTGCGACAGCACGTGGACGTTGATCGCCTCGACGTGTGTCCGGTGGTTCGCGTTCCACCGCGTACACAGCGCCGACGCGAACCGTTCCCGAAGCGCGTCGTCGTCGCTCCAGCGGACGACCTCCAGGTACTTCCGCCAGCGCGCGCTGGGATAGGCGCCCTTCGGTCGTTCCGACGGCCGCAGGTTCGGATCGCCCCCGTGGATCACGTCCACCGTCTCGCCGGATCCCGTCGTGCCGACGGCGACGTACCACACGTCCTCGATCGGTGGCGACGGCGCGAACATGTCCCACCTCGTTTCTCGGGGGGTCACCTCGACCGCGTCCGTCTCGGGGACGTCGACGTACCCCAACGCGGCGGCGTTCCAGACCACGACGACGAGCAACAACACCGTCGCGACACCGCGGCCCGTACTCCTGGCGGCGGCCGCGAGCCGCTCGCGATCGACGAGCCGGGACGTGATGGGTCCACGGCGGTCACCATCCGCCGGGATCCGGCTCGGGAGAACCCCGCGCAACGCAGCCGGAGCCGCCCCGATCTCCACGGACCCCGACCGAACGCTGGCACCGAGTGAACGTGCCATCCGGAGCGTCCGGCCCGCCGGTGTCGCCGCGATCGTCCGGACGGTTCGGTTCCATCGCTTCTCGACCGTGTCCCACACTCTCGGAGGGAGGTACGGGAGCAACGCCGCCAGGCTGACGAACGGGAACAGCCCGACGCCGAGCGTGAGCGCCATCCCCGCGTGCGCGGACGCGAACGCGCCGACGAGGGCCGTTCGTCTTCGACCGGTGGCGACGACGAGCAGCGGGGAACAGCACAACAGCACGATCCACGCGAACCCAAGTCCCGAAAGCAGATCCGGGTACGCCGCGAGCCGATCCCCGAGCAGGACGGTCAGCGAGTCGATGCTGAACACCATCGGTACCGCCCGCCCGCTCGGCCACGCATCCCCCCTGAGCTTGATCACCGCGTTGATCACGTACAGGACCACCGGCTGCACCAACAGGCCGATAGCCGCCGGGTGTCGGCATCGCGTTCGATCACCGAGCAGCAGCCCGGATCCGAGCGGGAGGAAGAGACACCACAGAAGCGTCCGTCGAAGCAGCGAGTCGCCGCCGTTCAACACGAGCGGGTTCCGCGCGTGAAGCGAGACGAGGAGGATCAGCGAACAGATCGCGGCCGCCTTGGTCCGGTAGCCGAGCGCCAGCGCCAGCGCGGCGATCCCGGCGGCGACGAACAGGAGCCCGACCCACCATTCGCCCCCGAACAGGGTGTACACCGAGACGTTCGCCGTGATCGGGTATCTTGCCAACAGCGCCGAACGCGGAAGCGCTCCCGAATCCGTGTAGAAGAACGCCAGCGACCGTGCGCGCAACAGGAGGTCCGTGAGCAACAGCGTCCCCAGCGCGACCCGGAGGGCGACGAGCGCTCGCCGGTCGACGAAGAGTCTTCGTGCGAGTGCGGTTTGGAGGTCGCGACGGAGGGACGCGAGATGCGTTCGGAGGGCCACGAGTCAGTGGTTCGTTCATCGAGTTGAATAGTTTGTGACGAGTACCTCGCCGAAACCGCACACCGTCGGGGCGGTGGCGTGATATCCGTACCCACGTGGTGCAGTACCTCGCCGACCGCGAGACGACGGGCTTATACGTACCACTGCCATTCGATGTGATGTGAAGCGCGCCGCGGTCGGCGCGGCGTCACGCTATGAGGATTCCGCCCCTGCGGTCCGCCGCAAGACGGTATCTGATGTGAGCCCCGATAGTTCGGTGACATCTGGTCGGTTCCACGATGTCGCCACGATATGACCCGCCACCCCCTCCCCTCGCGGGGAGGAACATTCCGGTTGATCCTGCCGGAGGTCATTGCTATCGGAGTCCGATTTAGCCATGCTAGTCGCACGGGGTTAGACCCGTGGCGGAAAGCTCAGTAACACGTGGCCAATCTGCCCTACAGATCGCGATATCCTCGGGAAACTGAGGTCAATAGCGAATACGGTCCCATGCTTTGAACAGCCGGGACCGGAAACGCTCCGGCGCTGTAGGATGAGGCTGCGGCCGATTAGGTAGACGGTGGGGTAACGGCCCACCGTGCCGATAATCGGTACGGGTTGTGAGAGCAAGAACCCGGAGACGGAATCTGAGACAAGATTCCGGGCCCTACGGGGCGCAGCAGGCGCGAAACCTTTACACTGCACGACAGTGCGATAGGGGGACTCCGAGTGCGGAGGCATAGTGCCTTCGCTTTTGTGCACCCTAAGGCGGTGCACGAATAAGAGCTGGGCAAGACCGGTGCCAGCCGCCGCGGTAATACCGGCAGCTCGAGTGATGACCGATCTTATTGGGCCTAAAGCGTTCGTAGCCGGCCGGGCAAGTTCGTCGGGAAATCTACCAGCTCAACTGGTAGGCGTCCGGCGAAAACTGCTCGGCTTGGGACAGGGAGACTCAAGGGGTACGTCCGGGGTAGGAGTGAAATCCCGTAATCCTGGACGGACCACCGATGGCGAAAGCACCTTGAGAGAACTGATCCGACGGTCAGGAACGAAAGCTGGGGTCTCGAACCGGATTAGATACCCGGGTAGTCCCAGCTGTAAACGATGTTCGCTAGGTGCGACGCAGACTACGAGTCTGTGTTGTGCCGTAGGGAAGCCGAGAAGCGAACCGCCTGGGAAGTACGTCCGCAAGGATGAAACTTAAAGGAATTGGCGGGGGAGCACTACAACCGGAGGAGCCTGCGGTTTAATTGGACTCAACGCCGGACATCTCACCAGCCCCGACTGTAGGAATGAATCCCAGTGTGATGAGCTTGGAAGACCTACAGAGAGGAGGTGCATGGCCGCCGTCAGCTCGTACCGTGAGGCGTCCTGTTAAGTCAGGCAACGAGCGAGACCCGCGTCCCTAATTGCCAGCAAGACCCTTGAGGTCGTTGGGTACATTAGGGAGACTGCCGCCGCCAAGGCGGAGGAAGGAACGGGCAACGGTAGGTCAGTATGCCCCGAATGGGCTGGGCTACACGCGGGCTACAATGGTCAGGACAATGGGTTCCTACCCCGAGAGGGGACGGTAATCTCAGAAACCTGGTCGTAGTTCGGATTGTGGGCTGAAACTCGCCCACATGAAGCTGGATTCGGTAGTAATCGCGTGTCACAAGCGCGCGGTGAATACGTCCCTGCTCCTTGCACACACCGCCCGTCAAAGCACCCGAGTGAGGTCCGGATGAGGCCTGGGTTGCCAGGTCGAATCTGGGCTTCGCAAGGGGGCTTAAGTCGTAACAAGGTAGCCGTAGGGGAATCTGCGGCTGGATCACCTCCACAGAACGGGACCAGGCCGACGCGCCTGGCCCACCTAGAGGTCTTCGTGGCACTCGTGGATGCGACCAGACACCTTCGAACTATCGGGGCTCGCCTTCAGACCTCGTTGGTACCTCGACAGGGTTCGATTCCCTGTAGGTCACTCTCGTACCGCGATTCGAACCGTGCCCCTTAAGTGTGGCACGGGGAGATGAACTGGTACACACGATCGATGCACCATTCCGCGAGAGCGGGAATGGGAAGGGTCGATGTACGCTCGCGTGCCACCCACGCGACGTGCGATGACGACCGTATGTACGTGCAATCCAGACGTCCACTGGACCCGTTCACCGGGTCACAGTGTACCATCAGTCAACTGGCTACTGTGCCAGCTGGTGAATGGCTCGGCTCGAGAGCCGACGACGGACGTGCCAAGCTGCGATAAGCCGTAGGGAGCCGCATGGAGGCGAAGAACTACGGATCTCCGAATGGGAATCCCTCTACAATTGCTTCGCGCAATGGGGAACGCTCCGAATTGAAACATCTCAGTAGGAGCAGGAAGAGAAATCAAACCGAGATGTCGTTACTAACGGCGAGTGAACGCGACACAGTCCAAACCGAAGCCCTCACGGGCAATGTGGTGTTCGGGCTGATAGCAAACAGAAACAGTCGACGAGAAGTCTCCTGGAACGGAGCACGATACAGGGCGACAGTCCCGTATCGTCGACCGTCTCTGTGGATCAGTTCCCAGAGTAGCGGGGGTTGGATATCCCTCGTGAATATCTCAGGCATCGACTGAGAAGACTAAACACTCCTCGAGACCGATAGCGAACAAGTAGCGTGAGCGAACGCTGAAAAGCACCCCGAGAAGGGCGGTGCAATAGGGCCTGAAATCAGCTGGCGATTGAGCGACGGGGCTTGAAAGGCCCCTCACAGAATGACCGTGGGGCGACCCACCAGTAAGACGTGAGGGGAGCCGAAGTCGCGTCGTGCGTTTTGAAAAACGAACCAGGGAGTGTACTTCTCCGGCGAGTCTAACACGCGCATCGTGGAAGGCGCAGGGAAACCGATATGGCCGCAGTCTTACGACGAGGGCCACCGTGTTCAAGCGCGGGGAGTCGAAGAGGTACGACCCGAAACCGAGTGATCTACTCCGAGGCAGGATGAAGCGTGCCGAAAGGCACGTGGAGGTCCGTTAGCGTTGGTGTCCTACAATACCCTCGCGTGATCTTGGAGTAGGGGTGAAAGGCCCATCGAACTCGGCAACAGCTGGTTCCGACCGAAACATGTCGAAGCATGACCTCTCCCGAGGTAGTTCGTGCGGTAGAGCCACCGATTGAGAGACCCGCCTCCGAGAGGAGTCGGCCTCTCTGTCGAACTCCGAACGTACGAACGCTGTCGACGGAGGGAGTCCGGTGTCCCGGGGTAAGCTTGGGCACCGTGAGGGGAACAACCCAGAGTTAGGTTAATGACCCAAAATGTGGATTAAGTGTAATCCTCTGAAGGTAGTCTTGAGCCCTAAACAGCCGGGAGGTGAGCTTAGAAGCAGCTACCCGCTAAGAAAAGCGTAACAGCTTACCGGCCGAGGTTCAAGGCGCCCAAAATGATCGGGACTCAAATCCACTTCTGATACCTAACCGTCCCTGTAAGAAGGGAACCGTGTAGGTCGGCGTACTGTACGGATGGAAGCTCGGGCGAGAGCTCGCGTGGACCGTTCAGTAACGACAATCCTGGTCACAGTAGCAGCGATATTCGGGTGCGAACCCCGAAGGTCTGAAGGGTAAGAGTTCCTCGGCACTGCCAATCAGCCGAGGGTTAGCCGATCCTAAGTCCGGCCGTAAGTCGAACCGGACAAACGGGGAACTGGTTAATATTCCAGTGCCACCACGCACTGAAAGTCGACGCTTTGGGAACTGGTGAGCCGGGCGTTCGCCCGGTCGAATCAGGGAATCCCGTGGAAGCCGTAACGGCACGAAGCGAGAGAAGCCTGAGACAGCGCAAGTCACCACTACCTAGAGCCCGTGAAAAGACGAGCGTGGTGTTCGTATCGAGATCCGACACAGGTACCCTGGCAGAGCAAGCCAAGACCGACGGGAACAACCGACGTTAGGGAATTCGGCAAGTTAGTCCCGTACGTTCGCAATAAGGGATGCCTGCCTTTCGCGAGGCAGGTCGCAGTGACTCGGTGGCTCCGACTGTCTAGTAACAACACAGGTGACCGCAAATCCGCAAGGACTCGTACGGTCACTGAATCCTGCCCAGTGCAGGTATCTGAACACCTCGTACAAGAGGACGAAGGACCTGTCAACGGCGGGGGTAACTATGACCCTCTTAAGGTAGCGTAGTACCTTGTCGCTTCAGTAGCGACTCGCATGAATGGATCAACGAGAGCCACACTGTCCCAACGTTGGGCCCGGTGAACTGTACGTTCCAGTGCGGAGTCTGGAGACCCCCAAGGGGAAGCGAAGACCCTATAGAGCTTTACTGCAGGCTGTCGCTGAGACGTGGCCGCTGACGTGCAGGATAGGTAGGAGTCAGTACACAGGTACCCGCGCTAGCGGGCCACCGAGACATCACTGAAATACTACCCGTCAGTGGCTGCGACTCTCACTCCGGGAGGAGAACACCGGTAGCCGGGCAGTTTGACTGGGGCGGTACGCGCTCGAAAAGATATCGAGCGCGCCCCAAGATTTCCTCACGCGGGACAGGAACCCGCGGAAGAGCGCAAGAGCACAAGGAAGTCTGACAGTGTCATTCCAAGCGAGTGACGCTGACGCGAAAGCGTGGTCTAGCGAACGGATCACGGGCCTCAATGGCCCGGATTTACGACAGAAAAGCTACCTTAGGGATAACAGAGTCGTCACGCGCAAGAGCACATATCGACCGCGTGGCTTGCTACCTCGATGTCGGTTCCCTCCATCCTGCCCGTGCAGAAGCGGGCAAGGGTGAGGTTGTTCGCCTATTAAAGGAGGTCGTGAGCTGGGTTTAGACCGTCGTGAGACAGGTCGGCTGCTATCTATTGGGGGTGTTACGGTACTTGACGGGAACGGTCGTATAGTACGAGAGGAACTACGACTGGTTGCCACTGGTGTATCGGTTGTCCGAAAGGGCAGCTGCCGAGAAGCTACGCAACACGGGGTAAGAGCTGAACGCATCTAAGCTCGAAACCCACCTGAAAAAGAAGTACCACCGAGACCACTCGTAGAAGACGAGTTCGATAGACTCGGGATGTACGCGCCGAGGCAACGAGGCGTTCAGTCCACGAGCACTAACAGGTCAAGCCACACTCATATGCACTGGGACCCATCGTGAACGGGTCCAGGCGTTACCTGGATTGCACGTACATACTGGTCGACAGACCGACGCAGGCATTACATCGGATCGTTCCCGATGGTCGGCCTTCGGGCGGCCACAGCGGCGGGGCACCACCCGTACCCATCCCGAACACGGAAGTTAAGCCCGCCAGCGTTCCGGCAAGTCCTGGAGTGCGAGAGCCTCTGGAAACACCGGTTCGCCGCCCACCACTCATACGCAACACACAACGGCTCACCAGCACCGCGCTGGTGGGCCGTTCTGCATTTATAGACACACGCACGTACACGCCGCCAGCGACGGCTTCGTCGATCGCTGTCGTCGAACCTATCCAACAGTGGCAACGCAGGTCGTTCGGAGGCTCCCGACCGGGGATTCCCGTTCGGGTCCTCAGTTCAAAGCACCAGCGTGACGACCGTGAGAACGAGGAAGACGATCACGAGCCACTTCGCGATCGTCATGCTCACCCCGGCGACGCCCCGAGCACCGAGGACGGCCGCGACGAGCGCCAGCACGAAGAAGACGACCGCGTACTGGAGGAACTCGCCGCTGAAGAACTGCAGCGGGATGGAAGCCGACAGCGATCCGAGTCAGGCAACCGCGGCCGTGTGGGGCATCGGTATCCCACTCCTCGCCACACAGTCGGTTTGTTACAACGCACGTACGCCCCCCGTCCGGTCGAACGATGGATCCCGAACGCGATACGCACCGAGCGGGAACTCCTCGCGATGACACGGACGGAGCCCGTCGGAAGGGCGTGGTTACTCGACGGGCGGAACGGAAGAGAAGTGCTCCGGCAGGGATTTGAACCCTGGTCATTGCCGTGAGAGGGCAATATGATTGGCCGGACTACACCACCGGAGCGCGGTGATGCACTGCGTGTGTGCACCTCAGCGTACGCCTGTGACCTGTAAAACGGTGTCGGTTCGCCCCCGCCGTGTGTGGGTTTGGCGTGCCAGCTGGCTGCCTACGCGGCGTCGTCGACGGCCCCCGCGATCCCGTCGGCCCACGACAGGAGCCGTTCGTCCTCGCCGAACCCGGCGGCGACTTGCACGCCGACGGGGAGGCCGTCCACATCGCCGGCGGGGAGGCCAACCGTCGGGAGCCCGGCGTGCGTCCACGGGAGGTTCATCACCGGGTCCCCGGTGTCGTCGATCCCCTCGGGCGCCGGCCCGGGAGCCGCCGGCGCGACCCACGCGTCGATGCCGTGCTCCGCCGCGGTCGCCGCCAGTGAGTCGCACAGTTCGTCCCGCCCGCGTCGACCCCGGATCAGCGCCGAAACCGGCGCGGACCGCCCGTCCTCGATCAGTTCGCGGGTCGCCTCGGCGTAGCGATCGGCGTACCGGTCGTACCACTCGCCGTGCGCGAGCGCGGCCTCGGCGGCGACGAGCGTGTCGTGTCGGTCGTTCACGTCGTCGATGTCGGGGAACGCCGTGACGCGCACGAGGTCGTACCCGGCGGTCGCGAGCGCATCGAGCGCCCGCTCGAACGCCTCCCGCCCGGCGTCGGACGCCTGATCGAGGTACGGACCGTCCGGGACGCCGAGCGTCACCGGTTCGTCGGGCTCGCCCGTCCGTCCGTCCTCCCAGTCGTCGAGGAGCACCGACGCCGCGAGCGACGCGCCGGCGACGTCGCGCGTGAAGGTTCCGACGTGATCGACGGACTCCGCGAGGGGGATCACGCCGTCGGTCGGGATCCGGTCGCGGGTGGGTTTGAAGCCGACGACGCCGCAGAAGGCCGCGGGCCGGATGACCGAGCCGACGGTCTGGGTCCCGAGCGCGAGCGGCGCGGTGCCGGCGGCGACGGCCGCCGCCGACCCGCTCGACGATCCGCCGGGCGTCCGGTCGAGGTCGTGCGGGTTGCGCGTCGGTCCCGGCGCGAAGTACGCGAACTCGGTCGTGTGCGTCTTCCCGGCAACGTATGCGCCGGCCGCGCGGAGCCGTCGGACCGCCGTCGACTCGGGGCCCGCGAGGGCGGCCGCGGGAAGCTCCGACCCGGCTCGGGTCGCCAGCCTGTCGACGTGGAAGATGTCCTTGACGCCCACGGGGACGCCGAACAGCGGCGGACGGTCGCCGCCGGCCGCGCTGTTCGTCGAGGGGTCCGCCCCGCCGTGTCGCGCCTCGAGGGCGTCGGCTTCGGCGGTCAGCCACGCGCGCGACTTGCCGCCGTCGACCCACGCGCGAACGTCGCCGTCGCGGTCGTCGATCCGGTCCCGAACGTCGTTCGCGTACGCCCCCGGGGTTCGTTCGCCGGTTCGGAGCGCGCGTGCGAGGTCGGCGAGCGCCTCGCCGGTGAGGTCTGTGCGCATGCCCACCACTTCCCTCGGTCGGGTAGTAGTTCTTCGGAGGGAGTTCGGTTATTCGTTGTCGGAGGGAGTTCGGTGAGCCGCTCCGGATGACGGACGGAGCGACGGAGGGCTCACGGCGATCATCCCCGATCAGTTCCGTTTCGACCGCGCGTCGCGAACGTCGGCCCCGTCGCGCAGCTTGTCCTCGCAGTTCGGGCACACCCGAACGGTCTCCAGCCCGTCGGGCGCGAACACCCGTACGTACCCTTCGGTGACGAACCCGCCACAGTTTGTACACTCCGGCATCGAGCGGACCAATTCGTTTGATCGCTAAAAAGGCACGCCCCGGATCTCGCTCGGCTGTACCGAGCGAGCGACCTCGTGGAGTCGACCGATCAGGCGACCCGGTCGCCGGCGGCGAACACCGCGCTCGGGTCCTGCCAGGCGTCGGCGTCCTCGGCGGGGTTCCCGTCGAGGACGACCAGGTCCGCGCGGTAGTCCTCGGCGACGCGGCCGGTATCGTCGAGTCCGCACAGCCGTGCGGCGGTGACGGTGGCGGCCTCCAGCGCCGCCTCGGGGCTCATCCCGAACTCGACCATGTACGACAGCTCGTCGGCGATGTTGTCGAAGCGATTGAACGGCGTGCCCGCGTCGGTGCCCATCGCGATGTCGACGCCCGCGGCCTCGGCGTGGTCGAACGAGGAGGCGAACGCCTCGGCGGCCTCGGTGGCCTTCGCCATCGCCGACTGCGGGATCCCGGAGCCGGGGTTCTCGACGATGTTCTTCAGCGCCGCGGCGGTCGGAACCCAGTACGTCCCCCCGGCGGCCATCGCCTCCGCCGCCTCCCGATCCATGAACGTGCCGTGCTCGATGCTGGTGATGCCGGCGTCGACGGCGTTGAGCAGTCCCTCCTTCCCGTGGGCGTGTGCGGCGGTCGGGACGCCCTTCGCGCTGGCGGCGTCGACGAGCGCCTCCAGCTCCTCGTAGGTGAGCTCCGGCGCGCCGGTCTGTGCGCCCTCGGTGAGCACGCCCCCGGTCGCCATGCACTTGATCACGTCGGCGCCGCGTTTGAGCTGCTCGCGGGCGGCCCTGCGGACCTCGTCGGGACCGTCGGCCTCCCGGCCGAACCAGTGGCCGTGGCCGCCGGTCATCACGACGTTCTCCCCGCACGCGAGCACGCGCGGGCCGACGAGCCGCCCCTCGGCGACCGCATGGCCGGCATCGAGCGCGAGCGTCCCGTTGGCGCCGAGGTCGCGAACCGTCGTCACGCCGGCCTCCACGGCCTTTCGGAGGTTCGCGGCGGCGATGTACGTGTGGTCGAAGTCGCTCTCGTCCTGTGCGGTCGCCACGTCCGGACGGCCGTCCATCATCAGGTGAACGTGCGAGTCGATCAGGCCGGGCGCGACGAACTGCCCGCTCACGTCGGTCTCGGTGTCGCCGCGTCCCACCTCGCCGACGGCGACGATCTCGTCGTCCACGATCGCCACGTCCGCCTCGCGCGCGCCGTCGGCGTCGACGACGGTTCCGTTCTTCAGTACGTGCATACCCTGGCTGCGGCCGGGGAGGGCCTAAATCCGAGGGTCGCGGCGGTCGAGGACGGCGAGACGGAGCGGGGGTCGGTCGACGGATGAACCGGCGGGTGGGGACGAACTGACGGGCGTGGACGAGCGGGGTCGAGCCGGCGGCTGTGGACGTGTGGACGCGAATAAAAAATCCGAACGCGGTCGACCGCGGCCGGCCGATCAGGCCTCGAAGTCGATGGTGCTGATCGTCTCGACGTTGCCCTCCACGTCCGTGTTGTACTGGAGGAACGCGTACGTGACGGCCGTCATGTCGCCGTTCTCGTCGAAGTCGACCGACGAGGAGGCGCCCTGGTAGTACACGTCGTCGCCGTTCGCGACGGCCCGCAGCCCCTCGGCGAGGTTCCCGGGCGTGACCTCCATCCCGTCGTTGGGGTTGGCCACCGCGCGCATCTCCTCTTTGATCACGTCGCCGTCGTTCTCGCCCGCCTTGACGTTCGCGAGCAGGCAGACGGCGGAGGCGTCGTACGCGTGGGCGTTGAACACGCCGGGCGCGCGGTCGTACTCGTCCTCGTACAGCGAGGCGAACTCGTCCTGGCCGGGGCCGGTCGCCTGCGGCGTCGTGGCGTACACGTTCGCCATGTCGTTGCCGACCTCGTCGGGGAGCGTCGGGTCGACGAGCCCGTCGGTCACCAGCACCTCCGTCTCGTTGTCGTAGTTCGCGTAGAAGTCGCGGAAGATCTGGATCCCGGAGGCCGGGTAGCCGATGACGACGAGCATGTCCGGCGAGTCGTTCATCGCCGTCGACAGCGGCGAGGTGTAGCTGGACTGCTCCTGCTCGAACGCGACCGACTCCTGGACCGACCCGGAGTAGTTGTCCGCGAACGACTGGGAGAACGAGTCGGCCAACGCCTGCCCGTAGTCGTTGTTGACGTACAGGATCGAGGCGCTGGAGTTGTCGAGCTCCTCGTTGGCCACCTGCGCCATGACCTGACCCTGCAGCGCGTCCGAGGGCGCCGTCCGGAAGATCAGGTCGTCGTCGTCGAGCGTCGTCACGTTGGGCGACGTCGAGGACGGCGAGCAGCCGATCATCCCGTTGGGGATGAACACCTCTCGGGTGACCTGGAGGTTCACACCGGAGGAGGCCGGTCCACACACGGTCGGGTAGCCGGCGTTCGCGAGCCCGTTGGCCGCCTGGATCCCCGCCTGCGGGTCGGTCTGGGTGTCTTCGACCGTCTGGTCGAACTCGACGGGCATGTCGCCGGCGGCGCGGAGCTGCTTCACCGGGAGCGTCCCGCCGTCGCGGATCGGACCGCCGAGCGACGCGAGGTCGCCGGTGAGCGGCATCAGCACCGAGTGCATCACGGTGCGCATCGACTCGGAGTCGTCGGGTGCCTCGGTGGTCTCCCCCTCGGCTTCGGTCTCCTCGTCGTCGCCGCCGTCACCGCCACCGCCGCCGCCGCCACCGTTTCCGCCGCCCGATTCGTTCTGGGTGATACATCCTGCGAGTCCGACAACGCCTGCCGTGCCGGCGCCCTTCAGGACGTCACGGCGATCGATCTTGCGTGCCATGTGAGAGCCAATGCCGTAGCCGTTTATAAAGTTGACCGAATGTGAACGGTACACACGGGAGCATCGAGCACGGGACCGGTGGACCGACACGCCCAAGCCGACGCGCCGGGGATGACAGGGCGAATGACGTACCCCTCGTTCGTCGTCGGCATCGCCGGGGGGACCGGCGCCGGAAAGACGACCGTCTCCCGGTTGATCACCGAGCGCGTCGCCGACTCGGTGACCCGCATCCCGCTCGACAACTACTACCGGGACCTCTCGCATCTCGACCTCGAGGAGCGCGCGGAGGTGAACTACGACCACCCCGACGCGTTCGAGTGGGAACTCCTCCGGGAACACCTGGAGACGCTGCTGTCGGGCAACAGCGTCGAGATGCCGCAGTACGACTTCGAGATCCACAACCGCAAGGAGGAGACGGAGACCGTCGAGCCGACCGACGTGATCGTCGTCGAGGGGATCCTCGCGCTGTACGACGAGGAGATCAACGACATGCTGGACCTCCGCCTGTACGTCGAGACGGACGCCGACGTGCGTATCCTCCGGCGCATCGAGCGCGACGTGGTCGACCGCGGGCGCGACCTGGAGGGCGTGATCGACCAGTACCTCTCGACGGTGAAGCCGATGCACGAACAGTTCATCGAGCCGAGCAAGAAGCACGCGGACCTGATCATCCCCGAGGGGGCCAACCGCATGGCGATCAATCTGCTCGAGGAGAAGCTCCAAAACGAGGTCGAGGGCGAGGGGACGCGCACGTGGGAGCGCGAGGATTTCGAGCGCGAGATCGGCGGACGGACGCGGTGAACGGGGCCGCGCACCGACGCCGGGTCGGCTAGACTCCGAACACGGTTGTACGCGACCGGATGCGACTACTCGATCCGACGTTCATCGGAGACGGTCGAGGGTCGCGCGATCCGACCGTGGCGCGGTCCAAGATCCAACCGTGGGATCTATCAACCGTGCTATCCGCGCGTGCGGGTGAACGCGTCGGCGCCCTCGTACGTCCAGTAGTCGTTGGCGCGCATCGTCTCGCCGACGGCCTTGTGGAAGGCGACGATGTCCTCGAACTCGGCGTCGTCGTCGATGTGTTCGAAGATGTCGTCGACGGAGACGACGGTGTCCGCGTCCAGTCGGACCGGGTGGTCGCCGAACTCCTCGCGGTAGTCGCCGGCGCGAAGCGGGAAGTCCTCCTCCTCGTCGACCTTCTTCACCAGCACCGCGTGCCCGTACTTTCGGCGTCCCTCGCTGCCCTGCTCGCCGTCGGGGTCGTGGGGCCAGTCGTGCGCGCTCATTACCCCGCGGTAGTCGCGGGGGGCGATTAGTCGTTTCGTTTCCGACGGTCAGTCGTCGTCGACGGCGTACGTCGCGAGCGTCGCCTCCGACCGGAGGCGCTCGGCCTCCAGCCCGAACGCCTCGCCGGCGTGCCCGTCACACAGGCGGGGGGTCGTCACCTCGACCGGGTAGCCCCTGGTCTCGGAGTGGTCGTCGGGACCGTCGTCCAGGTCGATGCGGTGGACCGGGAGCGCGAGGGCGCCCGGCCGCGAGCAGAACAGACACGCCCCGCTCGGGTCCGCGTAGCCGCCCCGGAGGACCCGGCCGAACTGCTCGCGCTCGCACTCCGAGCACAGTCCGGCGAGCGTTCGGCCGTCGTGTTCGCGCACGAGCGCCCGGTTGTAGCGGACGGGAGCGCGGCAGTGGATACAGTACATCGGTCCTTCGAGAGAGCCTGGGCGGAGCGATTCGTGTTCGGCATATTAAGTTCTTCGAGCCACGTCGCATCGTTGATATTTCTTGCAGGTATCCGACCGGTACGCTCCCCCGCGCTCCGGAGCGATACCGACCGACAGGGTCGGTTCCCGATCGTTCGGCGGTCGACCGGCGGTCGGTCAGCGGGAGCCGTTGCCGGCAGTCGGGACTCCCCGGCCGGTCGTGCCGACACCGACGCGTACATGCCGCCGGAGTGGCCTCGTTCGCGTGTGAACCGGAACGACAGGTCCATCGTCGGGCTCACCATGCTGGCCCACGGGATGGTCCACACCTACGAGCTGTCCATTCCGATCTTCATCCCCATCTGGCTGGCGGAGTTCGACGTGGTGGCGCTGGGCCCCGTCGAGGTCGCGGTCACCTCCGCGACGCTCGGGCTGTTGGTAACGGTCGGCTACGGGCTGTTCGGCCTGGGCGCGCTCCCGGGCGGCGTGCTCGTCGACCGCGTGGGATCGAGGCGGCTCATCACCGCCTGCCTCGTCGGCATGGCCGCGTCCTTCGTCCTGCTCGGGGTCGCGCCCGGGCTCGTGTCGATCACCCTCGCGATGGTGGTGTGGGGCGTCTCCGCGTCGGTGTACCACCCGGCCGGGCTCGCGCTGCTCTCGAAGGGTGTCGAGGAGCGCGGCACCGGCTTCGCGTACCACGGCATGGCGGGCAACCTCGGCATCGGGCTCGGGCCGCTGCTCACGACGCTCATGCTGTTGGCCCTCGACTGGCGGACGGCCGCGGCGATCCTCGCGGCGCCGGCGCTGCTTGCGGCGCTGTACGCCGTCCGAGCGAGCTTCGACGAGACGGCGGCCGTGGAGACCGCCGCCGACGGCGGCACGGACGCGGGCGACTCGAAGGCCGACGCCGGGGTCGACTCGTTCTCGGAGTTCGTCGCCGAGTCGCGCGTGCTGTTCACGGGCAGCTTCGCGCTCGTGTTCCTCGTCGTGATGCTGTCGGGGCTGTACTACCGGGGCGTGCTCACGTTCATGCCCGAACTGCTCGACGACCTCCCCGGCTTCGCCCCGGTCGTCGTCGGGTCGCTGCTGCCCGGCGGCGTCGCCGACCTCCTCGGCGGGCTCGGCGGCCGGGAGGTCTCGCCCGCGAACTACGTCTACTCCGGCCTCCTGATGGTCGGCGTCGTCGGCCAGTACGTCGGCGGGAAGCTCACCGACCGGATCCCCGTCGAGCGGGGGATCGCGCTGAGCTTCGGGGTGCTCGGCGTGCTGGCGCTGTTGTTCCTCCCGGTCGCGAACCTCGGGTTCGGGCCGTTCCTCGTCTTCGGCGCGGTGCTGGGCGCCGCGCTGTTCGTCGTCCAGCCGTTCTATCAGGCCACCGTCGCCGAGTACACTCCCGCGGGCACCCGCGGGCTGTCGTACGGCTACACGTATCTCGGCGTCTTCGGCGTCGGCGCCCTCGGCGGCGCCGTCGCCGGCACCGTGTTGACGTACGCGAACCCGCCGACGCTGTTCGGCGTGCTCGCTGCCATCGGGTTCGTCGCCTCGGCGACGGGCGTGGTGCTGGCGCGCAGGTAGCCTCCGTCGTCGGTCGAGTTCCAAATCCGATCTATTGCGGTGGCGCGCGCCGGCTGACCTCTGTGTCAGCCGGACGCGCGCGAGGGATGAGTGAGTCGCGTCAGCGACGAGCGAATCGGTTGGGGAGGTCGTGGTGCGGTCGCGGCAGTGGGTGGGACTGAAAGGGGCCACGGCTCTGCGGGAAGGCGGAGGAAGCAAGCACTGGAGCGAGGGCGAAGCCCGAGCGAAGTCGTTCGAGAGACGCTTCGCGTCTCTCGTGATGCTGCCAGAACGCGGAGCGTTCTGGCTGCTGACCGGACGCCTCCGGCGTCCGGTAATGACGAGACGGCGGAGCCGTCTCGAACCACGCACAGCGAGTCCCCCGACCGCAGAGCCGTGGGGGCTTTCGAGGGGACAGAGTACCAAACACCAACTTCGATATATCGCTGAAGCTGAAGACAACACGCGAGAATCCGTCTCAATCCCGCAACGCCCAAACACCCGCCCCAAGTACCCACACACAATCAGATGGACCCGAAAACCGAGATGACGAGCGTCGACCTCGCCGCCCTCGCGGGGGAGCTCTCCCGGTACGAGGGCGCGAAGGTGGACAAGGTCTACCTCTACGGCGACGACCTCGTCCGCTTCAAGCTCCGCGATTACGACCGCGGGCGGGTCGAACTCCTCGTCGAGACGGGCGACGTGAAGCGGTGTCACGTCGCCGACCCCGCACACGTGCCGGACGCGCCCGGCCGGCCACCGGAGTTCGCCAAGACGCTGCGCTCGCGGCTCGCCGGCGGGGAGCTCGCCGACGTTGCTCAATACGAGTTCGACCGCATCCTCACGTTCGACTTCGAGCGCCCCGACGCGAACACGACGGTCGTCGCCGAGCTGTTCGGCGAGGGCAACGTCGCCGTGCTCGACGAGACCGGCGAGGTTCAGCGCAGCCTCGAAACCGTCCGCCTCAAGTCGCGAACGGTCGCCCCCGGGAGCCGGTACGAGTACCCCCAGTCGCGGATCAACCCCTTCGACGTGCGCTACGAGGTGCTCGAAGCGAGGATGGAGGAGTCCGACACCGACGTGGTGCGCACGCTCGCGACCCAACTCAACATGGGCGGCCTCTACGCCGAGGAGTTCTGCACCCGCGCCGGCGTCGAGAAGGCCCTCGACATCGCCGACGCCGGCGAGGCGCAGTACCGCGCGATCTACGACGCGATCCGGCGGATGGGCGAGCGCCTCCGGTCCGGGGATCTGGACCCTCGCGTCTACCTGGAGGACGGAGCGGTCGTGGACGTGACCCCGTTCCCGCTGGAGGAGCGCGAGGGAATGGAGTCGGAGGCGTACGACGACTTCAACGCCGCGCTGGACGCGTACTTCCACCGGCTCGACCTCACGGAGGACGAGGAGGTCGACGACTCGCCCGACTTCGAGGCGGAGATCGCCAAGAAGCAGCGGATCATCGACCAGCAGGAGGGCGCGATCGACGACTTCGAGGAGCGCGCGGAGGCCGAGCGCGAGAAGGCCGAGGCCGTGTACGCCCACTACGACCTCGTCGCCGACGTGCTCTCGACGATCCAGGCCGCCCGCGAGGAGGGGCGAGGCTGGGAGGAGATCGACGAGACGTTCCTCGAGGGCGCCGACCGCGGCATCCCCGAGGCCGAGGCAGTCCGCGGCGTCGACGGCTCCGAGGGGACCGTCGACGTGGACCTCGACGGCACGGTCGTCACCCTCGACGCCGCCACCGGGCCGGAGAAGAACGCCGACCGGCTGTACACGGAGGCCAAGCGCATCGAGGAGAAGAAGGAGGGCGCGCTCGCGGCCATCGAGAACACCCGCGAGGAACTGGCTGCCGTGAAACAGCGCAGGGAGGAGTGGGAGGCGGCCGACGGCGACCCGGACGCCGAAGGCGGCGACGAGGAGGCCGACGCCGACGGCGACGAGGACGACGAGCACGCGGACGTCGACTGGCTCTCGCGGCCGTCGATCCCCGTCAGGCAGCAGGATCACTGGTACGACCGCTTCCGCTGGTTCGAGACGAGCGACGGCTTCCTCGTCATCGGCGGGCGCAACGCCGACCAGAACGAGGAGCTCGTGAAGAACTACATGGAGGGGCGGGACCTGTTCTGTCACGCGCAGGCCCACGGGGGCCCGGTGACGATCGTCAAGGCGACCGACCCCTCGGAGGCCGCCCGCGACGTGACCATCCCCGAGCAGTCGCGCGAGGAGGCCGCACAGTTCGCCGTCTCGTACTCCTCGGTGTGGAAGGACGGCCGCGGCGCCGGCGACGCGTACGTCGTCACCCCCGATCAGGTGTCGAAGACGCCCGAGTCGGGCGAGTACATCGAGAAGGGGGGATTCGTCATCCGCGGCGAGCGCGACTACTACCGCGACATGCCCGCCGAGGTCGCCGTCGGCGTCCAGGTCGACCCCGAGACGCGGGTGATCGGCGGGCCGCCGAGCGCGATCGAGGAACGCGCGGAGACGACGATCCGCCTCACGCCCGGACGCTTCGCCCAGAACGACGCGGCGATGAAGTGCTACCGGGAGCTCAAATCGCGGTTCGCCGACCAGGGGTTCGTCCGCAAGGTCGCCTCCGCCGACCGGATCCAGGAGTTCCTCCCGCCCGGCGAGAGCGACATCCACGAGGCGTAACGCGTGCTCCGTGAGGCGCTTCGCTACCCGCTGGGATCGGCAGCGGACCGCGGCGCGGCGGCGGAGGTGCTCGCGACCGGCGGCGGGCTCCACCTCCTCGCCGCGATCGTCGCGCCGCTGTGGCCGCTCACGCTGCTCTCGCCCGTCGCGATCGTGCCGGTCGTCGGCTACCTCGTCCGCGTGCTCGGGGCCGCCGGCGACGCTGACGACCCCGCCACGCTCCCGACGTTTCGGCGTCCGCTGTCGCTGCTCCGGGACGGACTCGTCGCGAGCGCGGTCTCGGTCGGCGTGCTGCTCGTCCCGGTCGTCGTCCTGCTGGTCACCGTCGGCGGGGCGGTGTCGGGCGCGGCCGGCGGCGGTCTCATCGACCCGACGACGCCGCTGGGGTACGGCGTGACGCTCGTCGGCGGGACGGTGAGCCTGCTGCTCGCGGTCGCAATAGCCTACCCGCTGCCGGCGATCCTCGCGGGGTACGCTCGTGCGGACCCGGCCGGGACCGTTCGCACACGCGTCGCGGCGGGGATCTCGTTCGGATCGCTGCGGCGGACGGTCACCTCCGGGCGGTACTTCTACGCGTGGACCCTCGGCGCGATGTTGCTCGCGTTCGGGGCGGCGCTGGCCGGCGCCGGGTCCCGGACGGCCCGGCTCGTCGGTTTCTTCGGGCTGTTCTATCTCGAGGTCGCGGCCGCCGCGGCGTGGAGCCGCGGGATCGGTGGAAACCGTTAACCACGCCCCTGGTGACGGTCGGGTATGTTGGAGGACGCGCTCGGGTACCCCCTGCGAACGGACGACCGCGTCGCCACGCTCGTCATCGGCGGCGCGCTGATCGTCGCGAGCGTGTTCGTGCTGCCGTTGTTCGTGTTACAGGGGTACCTCCTCCGAGTGTTGCGTTCGGCGGCGACCGACGACCGCGCGGCCCCGTCGTTCACCGACTGGGGGGAGCTGTTCGTCGACGGGCTGAAGCTCGTCGTGGTGCAGGCGGCCTACGGCCTCGTCGTCTCGATCCCGATCGTCGCCGCGGTCGTCGCGCTCTTCATCGGCGGCGTTGCGGGCGGCGTCACGGGCAGCGACGCGGGGGTCGCGGCGTTCGGCGCCGTCAGCCTCCTCCTCGTGTTGGCGGCGACGCTGCTGTCGATCCTCGTCGCGTACGTCATGCCGGCGGCGATGACCAACTTCGCGCTCGCGGGCGAGCTGGGCGCCGCCTTCGACGTCGAGGCGCTGCGCGAGGCGGCCCTCTCGGGGCGGTATCTCGTCGGCGTCCTCTTCGGCGTCGTCCTCGGGGCCGTGATCAACAGCGTCGCGAGCCCCTTCGCGCTGATCCTGATCGGGATCCCGGCGCTGTTCTACGGGCAGGTGGTCACGTACTACTGCTTCGGCCGCGGGTTCGCCGAGGCGACCGACACCCCCGGGGAGGGCGCGGACGAATCCGCGGACGAGGGCGGCGCGTCCGGGCCGGCGAACCCGCGAGTGGGTCGGTGAGGTAGTCCCCGGGAGCCTTCCGGAAGCTGGACCACGGTTTGGGTCACCGTCTCGGAGGGCCTTTGTACGCGCCCGACGCACTCGCTGATATGCGAATCGACTCGCGCGGCCGCGGCGAGGAGGGGCGCGAGCGCCTGACGGTCACGCCCGAGACCACCGACGACCTGTGGCACCTCTCGCACGTCCTTGAACCCGGCGATCTGGTCGAGGCGGACACGACCCGCCGGGTCACCCGCGACGACGACCAGCTCCGCGACACGGGCGGCGAGCGCGAGCACATGCGCGTCACCCTCGAGGTCGAGGACGTGGAGTTCGCCCGCTTCGCCAACCGGCTGCGCGTCGGCGGCGTCATCGTCGGCTGTTCGCGCGAGGACGAGATCGGTCACCACCACACGATCAACGTGGAGGAGCGCTCGGAGATCACCGTCGAGAAACACTTCAAGGCCGACCAGATCGAGCGCATCGAGGAGGCCGAGGAGGCCACCGGGGCGCCCGACGTCGCCATCGCGACCGTCGAGGAGGGTGCCGCGTACATCCACACCGTCCAGCAGTACGGCACCGAGGAGTACGCGAGCTTCACCAAGCCCACGGGGAAGGGTGAGTACGCCCGGCCCCGCGACGAGCTGTTCGACGAGCTCGGCTCCGCGCTGTCGCACCTCGACCCCGAGGCGGTCATCCTCGCGGGTCCGGGCTTCACGAAGAACGACGCCAACGACTACATCGACGAGCACTATCGCGACCTGAGCGACCGGATCTCGGTCGTGAACACCTCCGCCGCCGGCGACCGCGGCGTCCACGAGGTGCTCAAGCGCGGCGCCGTCGACGAGGTGCAACGCGAGACGCGCATCGCCCGCGAGGCCGAGCTGATCGACGAGCTCACCGAGCGCATCGCCGAGGGCGCCAAGGCGACCTACGGCGTCACCGAGACGATGGAGGCCGCCGAGTTCGGCGCCATCGAGACGCTGCTCATCGTCGACGATCGACTCCGCGCCGAGCGCCAGGGCGAGGGCGACTGGGACATCGACGTGAACGACCTCGTCGAGACCGCCGAGCAGAAGGGCGGGGACGTGGTCGTCTTCTCGGAGGAGTTCGCGCCCGGGCAGCAACTGAAGAACCTCGGCGGCGTCGCCGCGCTCCTGCGGTACCGCCTCCAGTGACGATGCCCGAGGACGACACGTCGGCGGAGGCCGACCTCGCTCCCGCGGACGCCGACTGGACGGCCACCGTCGTCGCCACCGAGACCGACTGGGACACCGTGGTCGACCTGCGGATGGCCGTCTTCGTCGACGAGCAGGGCGTTCCGGAGCACCTCGAACTCGACGAGCACGACGCCGAACCGCTGGAGTCGGACGTGGACCACCTGCTCGTCCGCGACGCCGCCGGCGACGCGGTCGCGGTCGCCCGCCTCCGCGCGGTCGACGCCCACGAGTACGGCGCGCTGGCGGAGGGAACGGAGCGCGTCGCGAAGATCGAGCGGATCGCGGTCGCCGGCGATCGCCGCGGCGAAGGCTGGGGCGCGCGCGTGATGAGCGCCGTCGAGAACCGTGCCCGCGCCCGAGGGCTGACCGAGGCGATGTTGCACGCGCAGACGCAGACGGCCGGCTTCTACGAGGGGCTGGGGTACGCCGTCGACGAGGCGGTCGGTACGTTCGACGAGGACGGCATCGAGCACGTCCGGATGCGACGCCAGCTCTGAGCCGCCGCAGTCGCTTCCACCCCGCCGTCGATCGGATCGCCGTGGCCCGAAGGTACAAGCCCCGGTGTGAAACACAGAGGCACACAATGGCGATCCCGCGCCGGTATCGACGCCACCTGATGTGGGCGACGCTCGCGTTCGGCTTCCTGTTCGTCAACTTCTTCCGCAACTCGACGGCCGTGTTGTCGGGGGATCTCGCCGCCGTCTTCGACGCGACCGCCTCGGAGTTGGGGCTGCTCCACTCGTCGTTCTTCTACGTGTACGCCGCGGCGCAGCTCCCCGCCGGACTGGTCGTCGATCGGTACGGCCCCCGCCGCATCGTGTCGATCGGGCTCGTCGGCATGGCCGCCGGGGTCGCGGGCTTCGCCGCGGCCGACTCCTTTGCGGTCGGCTTCGCGGCGCGCTTTCTCGCCGGCCTGAGCGGCGCGGCGATCTACGTCGCCGTCCTCCGGTTTTGCGCCAACTGGTACGCGCCCGAGGAGTTCGCGACGATGACGGGCTTCACCATCGCCGCCGCCGGCATCGGGGGCGTGCTGGCGACGACGCCGCTGGCGCTGGCGGCCGAGGCGGCCGGCTGGCGGTCGGTGCTGTACGCCGCCGCCGCGGGGGTGCTGCTCGCGGGCCTGGCGGTCGGCGGCTTCGTCCGCGACCGACCGGCGGACCCCGAGGACCGCCCGGAGGGGGCGGACTCGGGAACCGACACCGACTCGCTGCGGGAGGTGCTCGCGGGCGCACGGCGCGTGCTCGGCGACCTCGACACGTGGCTGATGGGGACGACGCTGTTCCTGATCTTCGGGCTCAACTTCACCGTCGTCGGGCTGTGGGGCGTCCCCTACATCGTCCACCTCTACGACGTGCCGGTGGCGACGGCCGCCTGGGCGGTGTTGGCGGCGAACATCGGCTTCGCGGTCGGCTCGCCCGCCTTCGGCGCGCTGTCGGACCGCACCGGCCGCCGGACGGAGGTGATCGTGGGCTCGTGTCTCGCGTTCGTGATCGCCTACGGCGTGGTGTTCGTCACCGTGACGCCGCCGCTGTTCGTCGTCGCGCTCGCGCTGTTCGTGGGGATGGGGATCACCGGAGGGGCCTCGGTCGCCTACACGGTCGCGAAGGAGCGCCACGCCGCCGACAGCGGCGCGGCCACGGGCACCGTCAACGGGATGGCGTACTTCGGGGCGGCCGTCTTCCCCGCGGTGCTCGGGGCGGCGCTCGACGCCTTCTGGACCGGACGCGTCGTCGACGGCGCGCGGGCGTACTCCGTGGCCGGCTACCGAGTCGCGTTCGGGATCGTCGTGCTCGGCGGCGTGATCGCGACGCTGTGTGCGATCGCGCTCCACGTCCGCGTGCGCCGTCGCGAGGGGCGGTCGCCGGACGCGCCGGGGACCGCGTCGACCTCCGGCGGCGACTGAGGGGGATCAGAAGTCGCCCAACAGCGCGAGGCCCGCACGCGCCAGCGACACGGGCGCCAGAACGACCCCGATCGCGGTGACGGCGTACGCGGCGATGGCGTACACCTCCGGTTCCGAACCCGTTCCGCCCAGCGCACCGACGGCGCTCGCGACGGCCAGCATCGCCACGGCGATCACCCCTTCGACGACCGCGAGCGCCAGGGCGACGCCCGTCGGTCGGTCTCCCGCGTCGGCGTAGGCGACGACGCCCGCGACCGCCCGCGCGACGACCGACAGCCACAGGAGGACGACGAGGACCATCGCCGCGACGATCGCGGTCCCGAGCCGGCGCCCGCCGGGGTCCGGGATCCGACCGGGCCCGACGAGCGTCACGAGCACGGCGACGGCCCCGAGCAGAACGACGAGCGCGATCCCGCCGCTGACCACGATCAGCGGCGACTCGCGGGCTCGGGGTCGGAGGGGGACGGCCGCGGCGGTGCCGGACACGTCTCGGGGACGTTCGCGCGTCGCAATCAGCGTTGTCCTACTCGCCGGTCAGCGCCTCGCTCGCGGGTGCGAACTCGATCGTCTCCCCGAGCCCGGCGTCGACGGCCTTCTCGTACAGCAGGTACGCCGACGCGGCCGTCTCGATCCCGGTGCCGCCGGAGTCGAAGACGGTTATCTCCTCGTCGCTCGTCCGGCCGGGTTCGACGCCGGCGACGACCTCCCCCAACTCGGCGTGGATGTGGTCCTCGTCGACGACGCCGGCCTCCAGCGCCGAGAGGAACGAGCCGGCGTCCTGGTGTGCTCGGGCGCGTAGGTCCGGTACGTACGTGGCGCGCTCGATCGTCGCGTGGTCGAGCTCGCGCTTGTCCGCGTTGTACTGCCCCATCGCGGTGACGTGGGTGCCGGGGTCGAGGTCGGCGCCGTCGAACACCGGCTCGGCGGCGTTCGTCGCGGTGATCACCACGTCGGCGTGCTCGACGGCGGCCGCGGCGCTCGCGACGGCCGCGACCGAGGCGTCGAGGCGCTTGTTCATGTCGCCCGCGAACGCCTCGCGGTGCTCCTTCGTCGGCGAGTACACCCACACCGTCTCCAGGTCGCGGACGGTCGCCGTCGCACGGAGTTGTCCCCGCGCCTGCGCGCCCGAGCCGATCACCGCGACCGAGGTCGCGTCCTCGCGGGCGAGCGCGTCGACGCCGACGGCGCCGGCGGCGCCCGTCTTGTGGGGGTTCATCGAGGCGCCGTCCAGCAGCGCGAGCGGCTCGCCCGACTCCGCGTCGAACAGCGGCGTCATGAACCACGCGTCGCGCCCGCCGAACCCGGCGGAGTAGGTGTACCCGCCCATCGCTCCCGTCTCCGGGAGCACCGCGGCGTAGGTGGTGAGAAACCCGGGCGGGTCGGCGTTCACGAGCTTCGTCCGCGGCTCCGCGGGCGCTCCCTCGCCGATCTGGCGGTAGGCGTCGCGAACAGCGTCCACGTACTCCGCGGGGTCGGCCAGTCCGGCGACCTCCTCGCTCGTCAGGAACAGCGTCTCCGTCATGTGCGGCGGTTGGGCCGCGGTGGTGAAAAGCGTGGCCGGCCTCGCGCGACCCCGAAGTGGCCGAAATGAACTCGGCCGAACCCAACCGGATCAGTCGGCGTTCTGCGGCGCCCCGGGGGATCCGCCGGCCTCGGTGCCGGTCGGGCGCGCCGGCGCGTCCGGAACCGTCGCGCCGGAGGCGGGGCCGCGAACGAACATCGCGTGGGCCACGAGCCCGGCCGCGACGGCGCCCCCGACGGGAACGGCCACCTGCATCGACCAGCCCAGCCCCTCCAGCGCGAACGTGGTTCCGAGCAACGCGGCGGGGATGAGGCCGAGGACGTAGTCGTAGTAGCCGGTCATAGACAATTCATACTATGGATGGGTGTACTATAGGTGTTTCCCATAGCTGTCCAGTCAATGTCCCCGTGGCGACAGAAAACCACGGTATAACTTATGAACGGTGGCCTCGCGACCCGCGTCGATGCCAACGGTTTTTGCTCCCGCCGGGACAGGTCCGCCCGTGCGACGACCGATCGGCTACGCGTCGGTGGCGGCCGCCCTCGTCGCGGCGGTCGCCGCCGGCGTCGTCCGTGCCGCGACGCCGCTTGCGGACCTGGCCGTGCCCGCGCTCGGCGACACGCCCCCGGACGCGGCGGCGGCGACGGCGCTGTTGGCCTGCTCCGTCGCGCTGGCGGCCAACGGGGCGTACCTCGTGGTCTCCGAATTCGCCGTCGGACGAACGACCAAGCGTCGCGCCCACGACGTGCGCAACGTCCTCCGGCTGGTGTTCGGCGGACTCGCGCTCGCTGGCGTGCTCGGCGTGCTCACCGACCAGTGGGTCGGCCTGCTCGTCTCCCTCGGCGTCGTCGGCGTCGCCATCACCTTCGCGCTCCAGCAGCCGCTGCTGTCGCTGGTCGGCTGGTTCTACCTCGTGGTGAAGCGTCCCTACGCCGTCGGCGACCGCGTCCAGCTGGGCGATGTCAGCGGCGACGTGGTCGAGGTGGACTTCCTCGTGACGACGCTGTGGGAGGTGAACGGCCCGCTCGTCTCGACGAACCAGCCCTCCGGCCGGGTGGTCACCGTCCCGAACAGCCTGGTGCTCTCCTCGGAGGCGGTGAACTTCGCCGGGGCCGGCTCCCCGTACGTCTACAACGAGCTCTCGGTGCAGGTGGCCTACGAGACGGACCTCGAGTTCGCCCGCGAGCGAATGGCCGGTGTGGCCGCCGACTACCTCGGCGAGGAGATGGGCGACGCCGTCGACCGCTATCGGGATCGACTCGACGAGACCGCCGTCGACCTGGATGTCGCGGACGGGCCCTCGGTGAACGTCGTCCAGCGGGAGTCGTGGGTCGAGCTCCGCCTGCGCTACCTTGTCCACCACCGCCGCGCGACCCGCGTCCGCAACGCCCTCTACGAGCGCGTGCTCGCCGAGTTCAACGAGGCGCCCGACCGCGTGGCGTTCCCGGTCAGCCGGAACCGCTGACGACACTCACGCGTGCCCGACGGCGCCGCCCACCCGCCCGCGGACTTTTGCTACTCCGTCCCACACTCCGGATATGGATACGGGGCGACTCCTCGGCGTCGTCCGCGCGACGGCCCGGCCGGCAGGCCTCGGAATCGCCGCCATGCTCGGCGGCGGGCTGTTGTACGTCCCCGACGGGGTCGCTCAGGGAACCGGTCCGCCCGCGCCGGCGGCGTATCTCATCGCCGGCTGCGGGGTCGTCTGTCTGGCGGTCGCCTTCGCGGTCGTCGCGTCGGGCCCGTTCGCCGACCGCGGGCCGGTGTACGGGTCGGTCTCGCGAGTGTGGGGGTCACGGTTCGTCGGCGCGTTGGCGGCCTGGCCCGCGCTCGTCGGCTACGTCGCGCTCGTCGCGCTGCTGGCCGAGTGGCTCGGCCGGCTCGCCCCGCTGCCGCGCAGCACCGGCGCGTACGTCGCCGGCACGCTCGACGCGCCCACCGGGCTCGCGGCCGTCCTCGGGGTCGAGTCGGTCGCGCCGCCCGTCGGCGACGCGGTCGCCGTCGCCGCCTGCGCCCTCGCGCTCGGCGTGCACCTGCTGGGGAGACGCCGCGCCGCGGGGGCGGCGGCGCTGCTCGCCTGGTCGGTTGTCGCCGGGCTCGCGGCCCTGCTGATCGCGGCGTTCGTCCCAGGGATCGGGGAGTTCGTCCCCGGGAACTTCGACCCGCTGTACCCGACCGAGGGGCTCCGGAGCGCCCCGGTCGCCAGCCTCGTCGGCGGCGTCGGCGCGGCGCTGTTCGCCTTCCTCGGCGTCGAGGCGGCGGCATACGGAGTGGGCGCGCCCGGGCGTTCGGAGCGCGATGCTTCCGGGACGGATAGCCCCACGAGCGACGCGGGGAATACGGCGTCCCACACTGGGTACGAAGCGTACGCCCCGGTCGTTGCCGCCGCCGTGCTCGCGGTCCTGGTCTCGCTCGCGGCGCTGGTGGCGCTCGGCGTCGTCAACTGGGCCAGGCTCAACCTCGCGGACGTGCCCGCGGCCGACGCGATCGCGGCGTACCTCCCGATCGACCCGATCGGGACCACGGTCGCGGTCTCGCTGGTCGCCGGGGTCGCCGCGCTGGTGGCGCTCGCCGTCCCCGCGGCGCGCACCCTCGCGGGGGTGGCAGAGCTGTTCCCGCCGCTTCGACGACGAACCGACGACCGGCCCGGCCTCGTGTTCGCGGTCGTCTACGCCGTCGCGGCGGCGCTGGCCGTCGGGGATCTCGTCGCGGCGGCACTGTACGTCGCCGTCCCCGGACTGGCGCTGTCGTATCTCGCGGTCGCCGTGGCGGTCGCGGCGATGCCTTCTCGACGCCCCGACCTGTGGGCCGCGTGTGCGGTCCGGCCGTCGGGGACGCTCGGCCGGGGAACGATCCTCGGGGGCGTCGCCGTCGCGGCCTCGCTGCTGGGGGTTGCGCTCGCGAGCGATCCGGCGACGACGCTGTCGTTGACGCTCCACCGCGTCGCGCTCGCGGTGTTCGAGTTCGAGCTCGTGGCCGACCCGCTGGGCGGGCACGTCCTCGCGCTGCTGGCGGTGGAACTCGTCGGCGCCGGCCTGTACGTCGTGCTCGGCGACTACCGGGCCTCGACCGGGGCGGACCTCCCCCCGCTCGATGCCGCCGCCGAGGAGGGAGAGTGACTCCGGAGAGTGGGAGTGACCCCGAACGCTCGATCCGCCGACCCGCCAACCCGGAGACCCGTCCGTGGTCCGCCGGGATCGTAACCCGGAACCGGCTGGCGGTGCTGATGTTCCCCAATGGAGACCGGGGCCATCCCCCTCGACTCGGTCGGCCCGTTCGACCTGCAGGCGACCGTCGAGAGCGGCCAGACGTACCTGTGGGACCGCGCGGACGGGAACATGTACGAGACGATGTCCGCCCACGGCGGCGACCACTGGTACGAGACGGTCGTCCCTCCGATCGCGGGCGTCAGCGACGAGCGCGCGGTCGTCCGCGTTCGCCAGGCCGACGGGCGACTGGAGTGGGAGTCGACGACCGACGCGGTGCCGATCCTCAGGCACCTCCTTCGCTTGGACGACGACCTCGACGCGATCGTGGAGTCGACGCCGGACCTACCCCTGTTGAACCGGGCGTACGAGCAGTACCGCGGGATGCGGCTCGTCCGCGACCCGGTCTTCCCGTGTCTGATCTCGTTCATCTGCTCCGCACAGATGCGCGTCAGCCGGATCCACGGGATGCAGATGCGCATGGCCGAACGGTTCGGCGACCCGGTCGAGTTCGACGGCCGGACGCTCCACGCGTTCCCGAACGCCGAGCAACTCGCCGCGCGCACCGAGGACGAACTGCGCGACCTCTCGCTGGGCTATCGCGCGCCGTACGTCCAGCGCACCGCGGAGATGGTCGCGGGCGACGCGAGCAATGAGCACGGCGCGGTCGACCCGGCCGCCGCCCGCGACATGGCCTACGAGGAGGCCCGCGAGTACCTGACGCAATTCGTCGGCGTCGGCGACAAGGTCGCCGACTGCGTCCTGCTGTTCTCGCTCGACTTCCTCGAAGCCGTCCCCCTGGACACCTGGATCCGGACCGCGATCGCGGACTACTACCCGGAGTGCGACGCCGGCGGCTACGCGGAGACGAGCCGCGCGATCCGCGAGCGCTTCGGCGGCGAGTACGCGGGCTACGCGCAAACGTACGTCTTCTACTACCTCCGCGCGGGTGGGGAGTGAGTCGCCGGCGGCCGACGATTCGAACTCAGTCGCCGTCGACGCCGGCGGCAACGAGCATCCGGTCGACCACCGTCGCGGCCGAGTCGCCGAACACCCGCGCCATCGGTTCCTTGCCGTGGGCGCCGTCGTCGACGATCGCGACCGGCGCGCGCGCCCTGTCGGCCATCGCCGTCGCGGCCGTCCAGTCCATCGTCCCGTCGGCCTCCGCCGGCTCCTCTCGCCGGTCGACGCGGACCACGTCGCCCAGGTCCGAGAGCCGGTCGACTGCCGCCTCGGTCGGCCGGACGTTCGCCACCGCGCGCGTCCCGGCGTCGACCTCGCGGACGCCACACAACAGGCGCGCGAGGTGATCTGAGGCGCCGCGGGCGACGCTGCCGGCCGCGCGGACGCCCTCGCCGGTCGAGCGCAGGCGACCCTCGACGGCGACGACCTCGCCGGGCTCGCGCGCCCCCGCGGGCGCCGCCGCGACGTTCGTCCCCACCTCGGGGACCGCGTCGGCGACAGCCGACCCGGCGCGTTCGAGCCGGCCGACCGCAGCCCGGAGGCGTGCGGCGGCGGCCGGCGTCGCGGCGTCGGTCCGCGTCGCGCCGAGGTGGTTCACCGGCCCGGGACCGTCGCCGTAGGGGAGCCCCCGCGGGAGGGTTCGGTCGAGGTACGACTCCGCGCCGGCGACCGCCTCCCGCGGCGACCCCCCGCCGGCGAGTTCGGCCGCGATCGCCGCCGAGAGCGTGCAGCCGGTGCCGTGGGTCGCGTCCGTGTCCACGCGGTCGCGCTCGAAGCGCGCCATTCCCTCGGGACCCGCGAACGCGTCGACGACGCCGTCACCCGGCCCCGGATCGAGGTGGCCGCCCGTCACGAGCGCCGCCTCGGCGCCGGCCGACCGGAGGTCGCGGGCGGCCGCCAGCGCGTCCGCGGGCGTCGCCACCTCCCGGCCAGTCAGCAGCTCCGCCTCGGGGGCGTTCGGTGTGACGACGGTCGCGCGGTCGAGCAGGCGCTCGCGGAGGGCCTCGACGCCCGCCTCGTCCAGTAGACGGGCACCCGAGGCGGCGACGACCACGGGATCCACGACCAGTGGAAGCGATTCGGGGAGCGCCTCGGCGACCGCCTCGACGCGCTCGGCGTCGCCGAGCATCCCCGTCTTGGCTGCCGCGACCGGGAGGTCGGCGGCGACCGCGCGGATCTGGGCGGCCACCTCCCCGGGCGGCACCGGGTGCGCCGAGTCGACGCCGGCGGTGTTCTGCGCCGTGACGGCGGTGACGGCGGCCGTGCCGAACGCGCCGCGTGCGGCCATCGCCTTGAGGTCGGCGGCGACGCCGGCGCCGCCGCCGCTGTCGGTGCCGGCGACCGTCAGCGCGACCGGCGGGGTCGCCGCCGGGTCGCCGGCGCTGGCCGGATCGCTGGCCCAGTCGACGGCGCTGGCTGAGTCGCGAGCCGGGTCGCGGGCGCGGTTCGGGGCCGTGTGGTCGGCCACGGCTCAGTCGTCCGCGGGGGCCGGCGTCGACCCGCCAAGCTCGACGGGGCTGGCGTCCACGCCGAGTTCCTCGAGCGCGACCTCGGCCGCGCGCTTGCCCGAGACGAGCATCGCGCCGAAGGTCGGCCCCATCCGGGTGAGCCCGTGGGTCGTCGCGGTCGCGAGGCCGGCGGCGATCAGGCCGTCGTGGACGACGCCGGTCTCCTCGACGACCTTGTCCTCGCTGTCGGCGACCCACATCGAGTCGTGACCCGGCGAGTCGTGTCCGGGGGCGCCGTACTCGCCGTCGGCGGTCCCATCCATCCCGGTATTGTGCTCGCCTGCGTGCCCGATCCCCGGGGCGTCGATGACGCCGCGCTCGTGGAGCTTCGAAACGACGACCGCCTCGTGGCCCGTCGCGTCGATGACGAGGTCGGACTCGACGGCGATCGGGTCAACGCAGGTCAACTCGCGCGGAAGCGAGTGGACCGGCGTCCAGTTCACCACGGCGCCGGCGACGCGGTGGTCCTCCCGAACTACCACGTCGGTGAACTCGGTCATGTTCTGGATCCGCGCGCCGGCCGCGCAGGCGGCCTCGATCAGCGCCGACGAGCAGTGCGGTGCGTCCGCGACGTGGAGGCCGGACGCCTCGTCGCTCTCCTCGTACGGGACGCCGAGCTCGTCGAGGATCCGGTCGGCCGGCTCGCGCACGGTGAGCTTGTTCATCAGGAAGCCGCCGAGCCAGAAGCCGCCCCCGAGGTAGTTGTTCTTCTCGACGACGGTCACGTCGACCCCGCGCTCGGCCAGCTCCTTCGCGGCGGTGAGCCCCGAGGGACCGCCGCCGATCACGATGACCTCCGTCTCCGTGCCGTCCATGAACTCCCCGTGCCATGAGTCGCCGATGGCTCGGGTGACCTGTGCCTCGCTCGCGTCGGTGAAGCCGTCGAACTGCATGCGACTACCTAGTAATATTACTGGCTATTAGTCGTTTCTCACTCCGGGCCGGCCGAACATTCATGCCCGAGCCAGTGGTACTATCTGACATGGACTGTAGGGTCGTCGTCGAGGCCGCGGTGCCGGTGTACGACGTCGAGACGACCGACGAGGCGGTCCGCATCGCGATCTCGAAGACGGGGGAGATGCTCAACCCCGACCTCAACTACGTCGAGATCTCGATGGGGACGCGCACGTCGCCCGACGGCGAACAGTTGCCGCCGGCGTTCGTCGCGGCCGACGAGGCGCTGGTGGCGCTGGAGCTGGAGATGTCCGTGTTCAACGTCGAGCGGGAGGAACACGCCGCGCGGATCGCCCGCAAGGAGATCGGCCAACGACTCCACGACATCCCGCTCAAGGTCCTGCGCGTCGAGCCGCTGGAGGACGGCGAGGACCACGGCAACCACGGCAACGGGGACGAGGGCGGGGACGGCGGCGACGGCGGCAGTAACCACGATCGGGGGGACGACCGAGACGACGGACGCGACGGCGACGGGTCGGACGGGTCCGACAATGGTGACCCGGACGCCGAGGGCGACGCGGAGGACGACTTGCTCCCGGAGTTCGAGGAGATGGTCGAGGACGAACGCTGAGGGGGCCCGTCGACGCCACGCCTCGGGCGTCGCTCGCGGTCGTCGTGTGCGGTATCGGATGGACGCAGACCCGGAGCCGTCGCTGGGGGACGGGTGGTCGTTGCGGGGGAGTAAGTGCCCGACTTCAGTCGGCGCGAGGCGCGACGGTCTCGGCCTCGGCCTCGGTCGTCTCCTCGGCGGAGGACGTGATTCCGGACGCCAGCTTGAACACGGCCGCCTTGTGGTCCGTCTTCGATCGGTGGATCGATGTCGGTTTGACGCCGAGTTCTTGGTACTCGGTCAGGTCGAGATCTGTGCCCCACTGCTCGTACTCGCTGCGTACCTCGCTGAGAAGGCCGTGCAGGTGAATGAGCTCCTGCTTCTTCATGGACGAATCCGGGTTGCGACCCAAGGGTTAAAGACTTATCTTGAGGCTCGTTAGCACGGTCCTCGACGGATTTAGGTAGGTCGAGCGGACGGGTCTAGAAATTGAGTATTCGGACGGTTCGTTTCGGCCGTCTCGGCGGGAAACGGGCCCGATTCCCGGCCGATTTCGGTCTCGCGCGGACGCCGTCCTCGCGGCGAGCGGACGCCCGGCGGGCCACGAACGTTTTTTGGGCCGGCGCGCGCCTACGGGCGTGTATGGAGTACGACGACATGTTAGACCGCGCGATCGAGGAGACGCCCGACATCGACGAGCGCGGCTCGCGGTTCGAGGTTCCCGACCCGGTCGTCCGGCCGGAGGGGAACGTCACCGTCGTCGAGAACTTCCAGGAGCTGGTCGACACGCTGAACCGCGAGGAGTCGGCCCTGTTGAAGTTCCTTCAGGACGAACTCGGGACGGCCGCGCGCATCGACGAGTCCGGGCGTGCACGCCTCACGGGCGATTTCAAGCAGGGCCGTGTCGCCGACGCCGTGGAGGCGTACACCGAGGGGTACGTCATCTGCTCGGAGTGTGGACTCCCGGACACGCGCATCGTCGAGCAGGGCGGCACGGACGTGCTCAAGTGCGACGCCTGTGGCGCGATCTCCAGCCTGGGACGGTAGTCACGCCGCTGCGACGTCCGGGGCGTCTGCGACGCTCACTCGAACTGTTTTACGGCGTCGAGGTCCCGCTCGGTCCGCATGAACTCCGCGAGCCGCCGCGTCGCGTGACACGAGGGACACGAGAAGTTCTCCCTGTGGTTCGGGAGGTCGGTGGGCGCCTCTTCCCAGTCTTTCGAGCACTCGGGACACAGCAGTCGGACGAAGGCCTCCACCATACGCGGTCCCCTCGCCCGGCGGCCCAATAAATCCTTGCGGGCGGTTTCACGCGTCGGCCATGGCTCAGGTTCGTGAAGCCGAACAGGACAATAGAACGGAATCGCAGCGATCGGGGTGTCGACCGTCGACGGGAGCGGCGGGATCAGGCGCCGGCGGGGCTACGGTCGCCCGCGCCGGGGGTGCCCTCGGCGGTCTCGGCCGCATCGAGCAGCTCCTTGTAGCGGTTCCGGATGGTCACCTCGCTGACGCCCGCGACATCGCTCACCTGGCTCTGCGTGAGCGCCTCGTTGGTCAGCAGCGAGGCGGCGTAGACGGCCGCGGCGGCGAGCCCGACCGGGGACTTCCCGCTGGTGACGCCGGCCTCCTCGGCCGTCTTCAACAGCCCGCGGGCGCGCCACTCGCCCTCGTCGGAGAGGCCGAGCTCGGAGGCGAACCGCGCGAGGTACTGGGCGGGGTCCGCGGGCGCGACCTCCAGCTTCAGCTCGCGGACGATGTAGCGGTACGTCCGGGTGAGCTCCATCCGGTCGACCCGAGACACGGCCGTCAGCTCGTCGAGCGAGCGGGGGGTGTTCGCCTGGCGGGCGGCCGCGTACAGGCTCGCCGAGGCGACGCCCTCGATGGAGCGGCCCGGGAGGAGGTCCTCCGAGAGCGCGCGGCGGTAGATGACCGACGCGGTCTCGCGGACGTTCTCGGGCAGCCCGAGGGCGCTCGCCATGCGGTCGATCTCGCCGAGCGCCTGCTTGAGGTTGCGCTCCTTGGAGTCGCGCGTGCGGAACCGCTCGTGCCAGGTGCGCAGGCGCTGCATCTGCTGGCGACGCTCGGCCGAGAGCGTGTTCCCGTAGGCGTCCTTGTTCTGCCAGCCGATGTTGGTCGAGAGGCCGTTGTCGTGCATCATCTTCGTCGTCGGGGCGCCGACGCGCGATTTGCTCTCGCCCTCGCGGTCGAACGACCGCCACTCGGGGCCGCGGTCGATGGCGTCCTCCTCGAGGACGAGCCCGCAGTCGGTACAGACGGTCTCCCCGTGCTCCTCGTCGGCGACGACGCTGCCGCCGCACTCGGGGCAGACGCGGACGGATTCGCTCTCCTCGGTTCGTTCGTCTGACTCCCTTTCGTCTCGCGTGTAACTACTGATGGTGGTTTCTGACTCGCTCATGGTGTGCTCCCGGATCGACGGCGGACCGAAGGCGAAAAAATCGACCTCCGACCGTGTCGTCCTTACTACTCGTTACGAACGAAAAGTATATAAACGTTTCGCTGATGTGTATGGGGTTCTCACGCCGCCATGAGCCCGAAAACGCCGGAAACAGGGTGTTTCGTATCGGTCATGACAGGGGGAGATCATAGTTAAAAATCGTTCGGTACTCGTTCACACTGTCCGTTCCCGTCCAGTTCGTCGTGCCGCCGGCTCCGGGTCTGCCGCCCACGGCTCGGCGTCGGTCGGCGACCGGCAACACTTACCACGACGCGGGGCCGGTCTCCGCCATGACCGACGCCTACATCGTCGGGGCGGGCCAGTCGTCGTTCGGCTCGTTCCCCGAGGAGACGTACCGGACCCTCTTTCGCGAGGCGTACGAGGCCGCGACGCCCGCGGATCTGACGCCGACGGACGTGGACGAGGCGTTCGTCGGGACGCTCGGGGTCGGCGGCCGACAGATCGGCCTCGCCGGCCCCGCCGTCACCGAGCACGTCGGGCTCCACGGGGTCCCATGCACGCGCGTGGAGAACGCCTGCGCCGCGTCGGGCTCGGCCCTTCGCCAGGCCGTGATGGCCGTCGAGTCCGGGATGGCGGACCTCGTGCTCGCGGGCGGGGTCGAGGTGATGACGGACGCGTCCGCCGAGGCGACGAAGTACTGGCTGGGCGTCTCCGGCGAGACCGAGTGGGAGCGCATGGCCGGGACGACCTTCTCGGGCGTGTACGCCCAGATGGCCGACGCGTACCTCCGCGAGTACGACGCCCCGCGCCGGGCGCTCTCGGCGGTCGCCGCCAAGAGCCACGCCAACGGCGCGCGCAACCCGAAGGCGCACCTCGGGTTCGAGTGTTCGATCGAGGACGCCGAGACGGCCGCCGTCGTCGCCGACCCGCTCACGCTGTATCACTGCTGTCCGACGAGCGACGGTGCCGCGGCGGTGCTCGTCGCCGGCGAGGGCGCAGCCCGATCGTTCGACGACCGCGTCCGGGTCGCCGGCGTCGGCGCCGCCTCCGACCGCGTCGGCCTGTTCCAGCGCGACACCTACACCGCGATCCCCGCAAGCGAGTCGGCCGCCGAGACGGCCTACGACCGCGCGAGCCTCGCCGACCCGCGGGACGACCTCGACTTCGCCGAGGTACACGACTGTTTTTCGATCGCCGAGCTGCTCGCCTACGAGGACCTCGGCTTCTGCGGCCGGGGCGAGGCCGCCGACCTCGCGCTGGAGGGCGTCACGGCCGCCGACGGCGACCTCCCGGTTAACACCTCCGGCGGGCTGAAGGCGAAGGGCCACCCGATCGGCGCGACCGGCGCCGGGCAGGCCGTCGAGGCGTTCGACCAACTGACCGGCCGCGCGGGCGAGCGCCAACTCGACGACCCCGAGCGGGGGCTAACGCACAACGTCGGCGGCTCGGGCGGCGCGGCCGTCGTTCACGTGTTCGAGGCCGAGGGGGTGACCGGCGCGTGAGCGCGCCCGAACCGGGTCCGGGGGCGGGAGCGGCCGCCGATCGCCTCGATGCCGACGCCCGGATCCTCGGCGCGGGCACGTACGCGCCGTCCGCTAGACTCCCCCGCGAGGCGGTCGCCGAGGCGTGGGGTCGCTCGCGGGCCCGCGGGATCGACGCCGTCGCCGTCCCGGAACCCGACGAGGACGCGCTCACGATGGGTGTCGCCGCCGGCGAGCGCGCGCTGGCTGCCGCCGGGGTCGACGCCGGCGACCTCGCGGGCCTCGCGTTCGCGACGACCACGCCGCCCCTGGAGGAGGAGGACCTCCTCCCACGCCTCGGTGCCGCCCTCGGCGCCCCCGGCGACGCGCGAACCCACTACGTCGGCCGGAGTACACGCGCGGGAACGCGGGCGCTGCGGGCCGCCCGCGACGCCGCCGCGTTCCCGGCGCTCGTCGTCGCCGCCGACGCGCCGCGTGCGGCGCCGAACGCCCCCGAGGGCCACGCCGCCGGCGCGGGCGCGGCGGCGGTCGTGTTGGGTCCCGACTCGGGGTCCGGCGCGGGCCTCGTCGGCGACGCGGAGGTCGCGGCCGACTACCCCGGAACCCGCTTCCGGCGCGCGGGGGATGCCGACGACGGCGTCGAGGGACTGGGCGTCACCACCTACGACCGCGAGGCGTTCACTCGCCCGATCCGCGCGGCCGTCGACCTGCTCGGGGACGACGCGGACGCGTTCGACCCGGAGAAGGCCGCCGCGTTCGCGGTCACCGCGCCCGACGGCGACCTCCCCGCGCGGGCGGCGCGCACGGTCGGGCTCTCCCCCGACGCGGTCTCGACGCCCGTGGACACCCTCGGCGACACGGGCGCGGCCGGGCCGCTCGTCGGCCTGACGGCGGCGCTTCGGGAGGGCGCGACCCGGACGCTCGTCGTCGGCTGGGGCAGCGGCGCCGGCGCCGACGCGCTCCTCGTCGACGGGCTCGCGCCCGTCGAGGGCGACCTCGACGCCGACCGTGAGCTGTCGTACGCGGTGGCGCTGCGACGCCGCGGCGAGATCGCGAGCGACGATCCGCCGGCGGGCGGCGGCGCGGCGGTGTCGGTCCCGACGTGGCGACGGTCGATCCCCGCGCGCTATCGCCTCCGGGCGGGTCGCTGTCCCGACTGCGGTGGGCTCGCGTTCCCGCCGGAGGACGCGTGTCCGGACTGTCATGAACTGGTCGACTACGAGTCGGTGGGGCTTCCCTCGGAGGGTACCGTCGAGACCGTGACCGGCGTCTCTCCCGACGGGGCGCCCCCCGAGTTCGCCCGCCAGGCCGAGCGGGGCGGCGACTACGCGGTCGCGATCGTCCGGTTCGAGCGCGGGGGGACGGCTGCGAGCGTGCCCATGCAGGTCGCGGACGCCGACCCCGAGTCGGTCGCGGCGGGCGACCCGGTTCGCGCCGTATTCAGGCGGATCTACGAACAGGAGGGCGTGATCCGGTACGGACGGAAGGCGGTTCCGGCGGTCGGCGACGGGTAGCGAACGTTCCGAGCCCGAAGGTGTCGACCGTCGGCGCGAACACGTCCCAATCGCCTCACGCTACGGCGACGGCTAGACGCTCGATCCGAACTCGGTGTGAAAAGTGCCCGCGGGGGCCACGTCGTACCTGGGGGGGATGAGAGAGGCACACGACGGGACGGCCGTCCGCAGGCAGTGTTGACTAACCCCGTTGTGTGTAATCAGCGTTACGGCTGACCGCGGCCGGATCGCAACCCTCCGGGGCCGCGGTGTCGAGCCCGTCGGGGGTGGTGTCGTGCCACATCGACCCACAGATATAAATACCGAAGTCGCCTCACTGTGGGACGAGGTACACGCGAATGGCGAAAGGCACGGTCGCATTCTTCAACGACACTGGCGGTTACGGATTCATCGAAACCGAGGACGCGGACGACGACGTCTTCTTCCACATGGAGGACGTCGGCGGTCCCGATCTCGAGGAAGGACAGGAAGTCGAGTTCGACATCGAGGAGGCCGAGAAGGGCCCACGGGCCACGAACCTCCAGCGCCTGTAGGGCGCTATCCGAGGTATCGAACCCGGACCGTTACCGGTCCGTCGGAGCCACTCAGTTCGACCCGTTCTTGCAGCGAGTCACGCGCCGCCGAGCGCCAGCGCTCCGCGCCGGTGCCCGGGAATCGCGGGAAGTCGTCGGGGAGGAACGCCCGCGGCTCGACGTGGATCGGCTCGGCGTCGCCGTCGTACCCGTACTCCCCCTCCGCGCCGGCGACGTGGAGCCGTGCGCGCATCCGTCCCGAGAACGGCGGCGTGATCCGGAGCACCGCCTCGCGTCGCCCGCGGTCGCGGGCCTCGAGTGCTGCGAGCACGTCGTCGGTGGTCACCGCGAGCTGGCGGATGACTGAAGGGTCGGAGTCGTCGGACTGCGGCACGCGGACCTACGTCCCCGTGAACGTTCGCTGTTCGAGCGGCCCCGAGCAGTCCGGACACGTCGCCCGGTAGGAGAGAGCGCTGACGCTCGTTTCGCACTCGCGACAGACGAAGGACCGTCCGACCATCGACCGAGCGTATGAGAGATGTGGTGTTAAATGTTACCACGGTGTGGTGGCCGAGATACTTGCATCGGCTCCGGAGCCGATCCGACGCGAGGGCGTCGCCGTCGCTGTCGGCGTCGATCCGAGAACTGACCTGTGGCTGTAGTGTCGGCGGTCGCCTCTGAAGAAAACCTGTTGCCGCCGCGGACGCGACGCGCCCGCTACTCCTCGTGGTCGGTGACGAAGTCGGGCTTGACCGTCCGCTCGTCGACTTCGCCGCGGAGGTGTTCGACGAACGTGCTCGGGTCGACGTCGTTGCGCTCGTTCTCGAAGCGGTCGCGCACCGAGATGGTGCCGGCCTCCTCCTCGTCGCCGCCGACGACGACCATGTACGGCACGCGGTCGTCGTGGGCCGCGCGGATCTTCCGGCCGACGGTCATGTCGCGGTCCTCGACCTCGACGCGGAACTCCGAGAGCTCGTTCTTCACCCGGTGGGCGTACCCGAGGTTGTCGTCGGAGATGGGGAGGACCCGGACCTGCTCGGGCGCCAGCCAGAACGGGAAGTCGCCGCCGAAGTGCTCGATGAGCACCATGAAGAAGCGCTCATAGCTCCCGTACAGCGCGCGGTGGATCATCACCGGGCGGTGCTCGGCGTTGTCCTCGCCCGTGTACGTCAGGTCGAACCGCTCGGGCATGTTGAAGTCGAGCTGGACCGTCGGCCCGTCCCACGAGCGCCCCAGCGCGTCCTCGAACGAGAAGTCGATCTTCGGGCCGTAGAACGCGCCGTCGCCGGGCTCGATCCCCCACTCCAGCGAGGAGGACTCCAGCACCGACTCCAGCTGTGACTCGGCCTGCTCCCACACCTCGTCGCCGCCGACGGACTTCTCGGGGCGCGTGGCGAGGTCGACGGACACGTCCAGATCGAAGGTGTCGAGCACCTGCTCGATGCCGTCCATGACGTTGCGGACTTCGGCTTCGATCTGGTCGGGGCGCACGAACAGGTGGCCGTCGTCGATGGTGAACGCCCAGGTACGCGAGAGGCCCGACAGCTCGCCTCGCTGCTCCTTGCGGTACACCTTCCCGTGTTCGGCGTAGCGAACCGGGAGGTCGCGGTAGGACCACGAGCCCTGGTCGAAGATAGTCGCGTGCCCGGGGCAGTTCATGGGCTTGAGGCCGTACTCCTCGTCGTTCACGTCGAACAGGAACATGTCGTCCTGGTAGTTGTCGTAGTGGCCCGACTGCTCCCACAGCTCCGTCCGGAACACGTGCGGCGTCTCGACCTCGCCGTAGCCCGCCTCGTCGTTGAGGTCGTTGACGTACCCCTCCAGCTCCGAGAGGATCGTCTTGCCCGCCGGGTGATACAGCGGCAGCCCCGGCCCCGTCACCGTCGGGATGGAGAACAGATCCATCTCGCGGGCGATCTTGCGGTGGTCGCGCTCCTTGGCCTCCTCGCGCATGTTCAGGAACTCCTCGAGCTCCGACTCCGACTCGAAGGCCGTCCCGTACACGCGCGTCAGCTGGTCGTTCTCCTCGTCGCCGCGCCAGTAGACCGACGAGATCGACAGCAGCTCGAACGCGCCGACCTCGCCCGTCGATTCGACGTGCGGGCCCTTACACAGGTCGCGCCAGTCGTCCTGCTCGTACACCGAGACGGGGTCCTCGCCGGCGGCCTCCTCGTTCAGGATCTCGGTTTTGTACTCGTTGTCCTCGTACTCGGCCAGCGCCTCCTCGCGGGACACCTCCAGGCGTCGGATGTCATAGTCGGCATCGACGATGTCGGCCATCTCGGCCTCGATGGCCGGGAAGTCGTCCTCGTCGATGTCGACGCCGGCGACGTCGTAGTAGAACCCCTCCTCCGTCGGCGGGCCGATCGCGAGCTTCGCCTCGGGGTACACCCGCTGAAGCGCCTGCGCGAACACGTGGGCCGCCGAGTGGCGAAGCACCTGTCGGTACTCCTCGGACTGGTCGGTGACGATCTCGATCCGCGCGCCGTCGTGGACGGGGGCGGCCTTGTCGACGAGTTCGCCGTCGACGACGCCGGCGACGGTGTCGCTCCCGAGTCCCGGCCCGATCTCGTACGCCACGTCCTCGACGGAAGCACCCTCCGGCACGGACAGCTCCGAGCCGTCCGGCAGGGTGACGACGATGTCGCTCATACGCGTTCGGTGCCGGGGGGCGCGAATAAGTCTTGTCGAACCGTGCGAGAGCGCCACGGACGCCACCGATCGCGGGCGCTAGATCCGGTCGCTCGATCCCCGCCCGCTCGGCCCACATCCCCGCTTCGGAAAGACCCAACACCGACGGCGGAGAATCGGGAGCCATGAACCTCACCGTCGACGGCGACCGCCTCCGCGACGACATCGAAGCGACCGCCGCGTTCGGGGACATCGACGCCGGCGAGGGCCGCGGGCGGACCGTCCTCGTCGGCACCGAGGCGAACCGCCGCGCCCGCGAGTACCTCGTCGACCGCATGGAGGCCGTCGGGCTCGACGTGACCGTCGACGCCGTCGGCAACGTCGCGGGCACCTGGATCCCCGACGGCGCCGACCCCGAGGCTGCACCCGTCGCCGCCGGCAGCCACCTCGACTCGGTGCCGGAGGGCGGCATCTTCGACGGCCCGCTCGGCGTGTACGCCGCGCTGGAATCGGTTCGCGCGATGCAGGAGGCGGACGCGACCCCCGACCGCCCGGTGGTCGTGGTCTGTTTCACCGAGGAGGAGGGCCAGCGCTTCGCGGACGGTCTGCTGGGCTCCTCCGTCGCGGTCGGCGAGCGCACCGTCGAGGAGGCGCTCGCGCTCACCGACGACGACGGCGTCACCCTCGAGGCGGCGCTGGAGGACATCGGCTTCCGCGGCGAGGGTCGCCTCGACGCGAGCGAGTGGGGCGCCTTCTACGAGCTGCACATCGAGCAGGACACGACCCTGGAGGAGGCCGGCGTTCCCGTCGGCGTCGTGACGACGATCACGGGGATCACCCACCTCGACGTGGAGATCCTGGGCGAGGCGAACCACGCTGGCGCCACCCACATGCGCGACCGGACGGACGCGCTCGCGGCCGCGGCCGAACTCGTCCTCGACGTGGAGGCGGCCGCGAACGACGTGGTCGAGGTGAGCAGCGACTCGGCGGTCGGCACAGTCGGCTCGCTTTCGGTGTCGCCGAACGCGACGAACGTCGTCCCCGGCCACGTCGAGGCGGGCGTGGACATCCGCGACGTCGAGTACGACTCGATGGAGACGGTCGTCGGCGCCGTCCGCGACACCCTCGCACGCATCGAGGACGAGCGCGGCGTCGACACCGAGCTCGCGCGCCCGTTCGACCTCCGCCCGACGCCGATGGCCGAACGCCTCCGCGAGGCGACCCACCGCGCCGGCGACGGCGCCGGGATCGACACCCTCGACCTGCACTCGGGCGCCGCCCACGACACGATGTACGTCGCGGACGTGACGGACGCGAGCCTCCTGTTCGCCCCCTCTCGGGAGGGCATCAGCCACAACCCCCGCGAGTGGACCGACTGGGACGACTGTGCCGCCGCCACACGGGTGCTGGCGGGCGCGATCGCCGACGTCGCCGGCGCGGAATAACGTCCGTCGACCCCCGGTGCGACGATTACCGACTCCCCGCCGCGGTCCGAGGGGAGCCCGAGGCAACGACCGCAGGAGAACCGCCGCGGCGACGATCGCCGAACAGCCGCCGGGTGGGACTTTCGCGGTCAGCGTCGTCTCGTTCACGGTCCTGGTCACCGTCCCGTCGGCGTCGCGAACGAGGACGACATGCGGCGCGTTCGTTCGAACTCAAGCGGCTAGCGCCACGTCGAGATACAGCATCACCACCACCCCGAGCATCGTCCCGAGCGTCGCCACGCGCTCGTGACCCCGAGAGTGCGTCTCGGGGACGATCTCGTCGGAGATGACGAACAGCATGCCGCCGGCGGCGAAACCCATCGCGTACGGGAGCACCGGCGCCGCGAGCGCGACGGCGACGGCGCCCAGCACCGTCAGTGGGATCTCGACGAGCCCCGACCGTATCCCGGTGAGGACGGCGTACGTCCGGCGGTCGAAGCCGGCGTTCACCGCGGCGATCGACACGGCGAGCCCCTCGGGAACGTTCTGGAGGCCGATCGCGAGCATGAGCGAGAGCCCGTTCGCGACGTTCCCGGAGCCGAAGCCGACGCCGACGGCCAGGCCCTCGGGCATGTTGTGGATGGTGATGGCGACGATGAACAGGATCACCGAGGCGACCTTCGCGTCGACGACGGTCTGGTCGGGGCGGGCCCGGCCCGTGACGAGCACGTGGACGTGCGGCACCCAGTGGTCGGCCTGGTCAAGTACGAGCACGCCGAGGACGATCCCCGCAAGCACCGGAACAGGCGAGAGCAGCCCCGTCGCGGGGACGCCGGGGACGACGATCTCCGTCAGGTCGATCCCGGGGACGATGAGCGAGGTGAACGACGCCGCGAGCATGACGCCGGCGGCGAACCCGAGCGCGCCGTCGAGCAGGCGTTCGCTGGGATCGCGGACGACGAGCACCAGCAGCGCGCCGACCATGTTCATCCCGGCGATGACGACGCCGCCGACGAGCGCCTGGAACACGGGGTCGGCGCCGACGAGCCGGACGAACTGTTCCTCAAACACGTCCCCGACACCGACCGGCGGCCATCAAAAGCTACCGGCCGTGGCGATCGCCCGAGGCCGAACCCCCGAAGGGCGTCTCCACCGGGGCGACCTGCCGACGCCGGTCGACCGTGGACCTCAGTCGTCGCCCGTCGGGTCGGGCGGGGCGACGGCCGCGGAGCCCACCTCCTCGCCGTCGGCGACGCGGAAGCCCCCGGTCTCCGCGCGGCCCGAGAGTTCGCGTTGGGGGTACGGGATCTTGACCCCGGCGTCGTCGAGCGCCGCCTTCACCTCGCGGACGACCGCCGCGGTCGCCAGCGCGCGCTTGGGCGCGCTCGGCGTGTCGATCCAGAAGCGACACTCCAGCACGACCGCCGAGTCGCCGAATGACTTCGGAACCACCTGCGGTGGCGGGTTGTTCTCGACGTGGCTCACGGCCGCGAGCGCGTCCGCGACGACGGACTCGGCGGTCTCCAAGTCAGCCTCGTAGTCGACTCCCACGTCCATCGAGAGGCGAAGCTGGCCCAGCCGCGTCCGGTTGGAGACGGTCGCGTTCGCGACGCGGTCGTTTGGGATGACGACGACCTCGCCGCCGGCGGTGCGGATCCGGGTGTTGATGACGGTGATGTCGGCGACGATCCCCTCCTCGCCGTCGATCTCGACCCAGTCGCCCAGCTCGAACGGCCGCGAGAACATGAGCACGAAGCCGGCGATGAGCGAGCCGATGGTGCTGCGGGCGGCCGTGCCGACGACGATGCCGAGGAAGCCCGCGCCGACGAGCAGGCCGCCGAGGTTGACCCCCCACACCGTGAGCCCGCCGACGATGGCGGCGACCAGCACGGTCAACTGGAGCACGCGGAAGACGATCCCCTTCTGGTGTTGGTTGATCGCGTCCGACTCGGCTGCGTAGTCGTCGAGCCGGGTCTCCAGCACGTCGATGGCGATCAGCGCGCCGGCGACGAGCGCGACGCTCGTCACCGTCCTCCCGAGCGTCGGCAGCGCCGCGGCCATCGTCGTCACCGCCGCCAGCGCCACGTTCACGTATCCCCACAGGATCAGGGCCGCGAGGCCGGTAGCCAGGACCACCGCGAACTGGAGCGTGCGGACGATCCCCGTCACCGGAAGGTGCCAGTCGAACTCCGTCACCTCCACGGGAACGCGCTCGCTGCCGAGCACCCGGTCGCGGACGAGCCGGTGGAGGGCCCGCACCGCCCGCGGGGCGAGCAGCAGCGCCGTCACGCCCGCGGCCGCGAGGAGCACGGCGGTCGCGGCGAGGCGTGCCTCGACGGTCACGAAGCCCTCGAGCGTCTCCCGGAGGGTCGCGAGGAAGGCGAGTTGCATACGCGCCGAAACGATACGAGCCCAAAAAGCGCGGCGGTGCGGCTATCGAACGCGATTTTCCCGGTCGCTCGCGGTCGACCTCGCTGTCCGAGCGGGTCGCCGACGACTCTCCGACCCCGGTTACAGTCGCCTGCTCACGTACGGCCCGTCCTGGTGGTAGCCGAGCTTGTCGCGGTAGTAGCCGCGGACGCCGATGCCCGAGATGACCGACAGCTTCGGGAAGCCGGCGTCGGCGGCGATGTCCTCGGCCTCCCTGAGCAGCCGCCGGCCGTACCCGCGGTGTTGCCAGTCGCCGTCGCGGCCGTCTCCGCCTCCCTCACCGGCTCCGTCCGGGCCGTCGAACGTCGCCGGCGACCCGTACACGTGCAGCTCCCTGACGAGCGCGGCGTCCGTCAGCTCCCGGCGCACCGCGTCGCCGCCGGCGGCCGGCCCGGCACCCGGCGCGGCGTGAGAGTAGGAGGGGAACCGCAGGCGACAGAAGCCGACCAGGAGGTCCTGCTCGGTGTCCTCGAATGAGATGAAGTGCTCCAGCCCGCCGCCGGACTCGTAGGTCACCACGTCCAGCTCGACGTCCTCGGGGCGCGGGTCGGCGTCGTTGTGCCCGACTTCTCGGGCGCGAATGTCCCGGAGCTGGTACCCCTTCTCGGCGGCGCGCTGCTCGGCGAGCTGCCGGAGGTTCGACTTCCAGACGCCGGCGTCGATGAAGTCGGCGGGGATGTCGCGCTGGACGCGCTGGAGGCGGCAGTACTTCGGGATCTCGTTCATCGCCTCGGCGACCAGATCCGCCGCCTCCTCGTTGTCCAGCGGCTCGAACTCGTCGCGGCGCCACGAGTCGTACACCCGCGTCCCGCGGACGACGAGCGTCGGATAGATCTTCAGGTAGTCCGGGCGCCAGTCGGGGTTCTCGAACAGCTGGCGGAAGTCCTCCCGGCACATCTCCCTGCTCATTCCGGGCTGGCCCGGCATCATGTGGAATCCGACCTTGAACGCCGCATCGCGCAGCCTGCGGTTCGCGTCGATCGACGCCTGGTTGCCGTGGCCGCGGTGCATCTCGCGGTTGACCCGCTCATAGGTGGTCTGGACGCCGACCTCGACCTTGGTGCCGCCGAGCGTCAGCATCCGGTCGATCTGTTCGGGGTCACACCAGTCGGGCTTCGTCTCGAAGGTGATGCCGATGCATCGCACGTCCGCGTTCTCGTTGCGCGATTTCACGTCCTCCAGGTACTCGAAGTCGTACTCTCCCGGGTCCTGCGCGAAGCTGCGTCCCTCGGCGGGGTTCGGCCGCGCGTCGGTGTCGTACTCGTTCATCGCCTGAAGCGCGCGCTTGACGAACCACTCCTGGTAGTCGTGACTGCGGGCGGTCATCGTCCCGCCCATCAGGATCAGCTCCGCCTTGTCGACGGGGTGGCCGATGTGGCGAAGCTGTTCCAGCCGGAGGGTGACCTGCCCGTACGGGTCGTAATCGTTCTGCTGGCCGCGGGCGGCGGCGGGCTCGTGTCCGGTGTAGCTCTGGGAGGAGTCGAACTCCGAGGCCGGCCCGCCGGGGCAGTAGAGGCACTTCCCGTGCGGGCACGTGTGCGGCGAGGTCATGATCGCGACCGGCGACACGCCCGAGGCGGTGCGCACGGGCTTGCGCCGGACGACCTCCCGCACTTCCTCGCGGCGCCCCCCGGGGGCGCGTTGGAGCAGGTCGGTGTTCTGTGGCACCTTCGGGGAAGAGAACGCTGAGCAGGCGTCGAGCTTGGCGGACTCGAGGTCGTCGCGGTCGATCTCGCCCTCGAGGATGCGCTCGACGAGGTGTGCGCACGCGCGTTCGAACGCCTCGGGCTCGTCGGACTCCTCGGCGTACTCGGACAGCTCCGGGTCCGGCTCCGCGGTGCCGCTCATTGGGTGTGAGTGGTCGCGTTCGGTGGGTAAGGGTTTCGTTCGTGGGGATCGACGTTCTCTGTTGCCGGAACTATTGTCACTGCTACAACCACGTGATCTTCCGGGAAAGCCCCTGCTGCTCTCGATGGCTGCGCCTCGCTGTGCTCCTCGCTCACTTCGTTCGCTGTGGTGCTTGCGTCGGCTCGCCTATCGAGAGCAGCAGCCCCTTTCAGTCCCACCCGACAGGACCGACCGCAACCACGCCCTCCCCAACCGATTCGCTCCCTCGCTGCTGCTCGGTCGCTCATCCCTCGCGCGCGTCCGGCGAGCACGGAGGCTCGCCGGCACGCGCCACAACGGACAGGAAGAAACGCGTCGCTCCCCCTGGAGAACGATTATCGCAGAAGGCGGTCGAGTCGCGCTCAGTTCAGCTGCCCGGCGACGGCGTCGACGACGGCGTCGGTCACTTCGTCGCGGCGACCCGCGAGGTACTCGATGCGGCCCTGGCGGACGCCGACGGCGGTGACGCTCGCGTCCGGAACCGCCATCGCGGCGTCGCCGGCGGCCTCCCGCACGTCGACCTCGTCGTCGGCGCGCACGTAGAGCTCGTCGGTGCCGTACAGGACCGTCGCGTCGCGGTCGCCGCGACGCTGGAGTTCGTCCGCCAGCAGGGTCGTCGACGGGAAGTCGAAGCGGTGGCTGTACGCGTCGGCGTCCAGCGTCGCGAACGTGAGCCCGTCGACCTCGCGCTCCTCGATGTTCGCCTCGGCGGTGTCCAGCTCCGTCTCCAGCTTCTCGCGGAACTGGCCCGCGATGTGCCCCGCGAGGTCGCCGCCCTCGCTGTCGAAGAGGATGTCGGTGATGAGCTCGCGCTTGTCCTGGTAGCTCTGGTAGTACGCCTCGAGCGCGACCGCCTCGCGCAGGTCGGTGACGCGCTCGGCGTCGACGCCGGCGTCCTCGGCGAGGTCGGCGTACGCCTCGGGCGTCCCCTCCCAGTAGCTCACGGCCGGGAGGTGTGCGAGGTCGTCGGCCACGTCCCCGTTCACGGTCGCCGCCAGCACCGACGCGAGCGCGCCCGTGGTCAGGTCGGCCGTCTCGGCGCCCGCCAGGCCCGGGTTGACCAGCGTCGCGACGGCGTCGGCGATCTCCGGGTCCGCGGTCGCGGCGTCGACGACGACGCGCTCGGCGTCGTACACGCCCAGCAGGTCGAGGCCGTCCTCGGACTCGACGGTCGATCCCGTCCCAACGAGCAACACGAGCGGGAGCTGCTCGCCGTGGCGGTCGCGGTCCTGCAGCATCCGGGTGGTGTCCTTCGTCGCCGCGTCCATGTCGTACACCGGGTCGTCGAGCGGCCGGCGCGTGAAGTAGTGGTACTCGGCGTCGCTCTTGGCGTGCTCCTCGCGGATCAGCGGGAGCACGGCGCGCTCGACGGCCGCGCCGGCGACGTAGCCGTCGGCGGTGGCGGCGTGTCGAACGACGATCGGGCGCGACTCGATGACCGCGCGGCGGATCGACTCGGCCGCCTCGAGCAGGTCGTCGCCGACGGCGTCGACCGCCGGGTGGTCGCCCAGCGCCGCGACGCCGTCGGGACGTGCCTCGTCGCTCAGCGCGTCGGCGAGCCGCTGTTCGACCGCCGCGGCTTCATTTCCCTCAAGCGCCGCCAGCGCCTCCGTTTCGACCTGGATCTCGTTGCGCCGGACCTCGATGTCGCCCTCGAGGCGGACGATGTCGCCGACCTCGATCTCGGGGTACGCACGGACGCCCGCCTTCACGAACGCCGCACAGTCGACGACGCCCGTCTCGTCGCGCAGCTCGAACACGGTCGGCCCGCCCGTCTGGCGGGCCCCGACGACCTCGCCCTCGATCCGGACCGTCTCGCCGACGCGGTCCGAGAGCGTGCCGATCTCGACGCGCTCGACGTCGCCGTCGGGCGTCGACTGCTTCCGTTCGCGAACGGCCTCGATGTCGTCGCCGCCGGCGTCGCCCCCGTCGGAGTCGCTTTCGGGGGCCGTCGCGCGGCCGGCGTCGTCCGGGCCCGCGCCGGCCTCGCCGGCGTCATCGGCGGGCTGCTCGTCGGTCGTACCCGCGTCGTCCTCGGATTCTTCGGCATCGGACTCGCCGTCGGACTCGTCGCCCGGCTTGTCCGGAGTTGGCTTGTGGGTGACGCCGCCGTTGTTGCCACCGTCGTCGTCGTCCTCGTCGGGCCCGGGTTCGACCTCCTGTGTTCCCTCCTGAACGAGCACGCCGCGGAACTCGCGTTCGGCCTGGCGGATGGACCACGCGAGGTCGACGTTGCCGTTCTCGCGCACGTTCTTCACCTGAACGAACACCTCGTCGCCGGGCTCCCAGTCGAGGGATTCGATCCGGCGGTCCAGTTCCGAGCGGTGGAGGAGCCCGGTGACGTTCGACGACAGGTCGATGAACACGCCGAAGTCGGCGTAGCCGTCGACGACGCCGCTGTAGAATCGGTTCGGCTTCAGTTGGTTCGGGTCGTTGCCGCGGAACTCGAAGACGACGTCTTCCTCGTGGGAGGAGCAGATGCGTCCGTCCACGGACGCACCACAGATGATACACTTACCCATTTGTGTGAAGCGAATGGTCCCTGCCTAAAACGGTTGTCGAAACGCCGACGCGCGCGCGGTCAGCGGGCGATCACCACGTCGTCCCCGTGTCCCGCCGACTCGCACGATCGATTACGTGCGGTTCACCACGGATCTCGACGAGAGTCCTGACCCGGCCGTGGCGACACCTTCAGATGATGTACCACTGCGCCAGCAGCGTCGCGATCGCGTCGAGGCCGCGGAAGCCGTAGCCGAACACCAGCGTCGCGGGCACGGCCGTCGCGGCGACCGCGCGCCGTGTCGTCGTTCCGTGGACCTCCCGGATCCCCACCGCGAGCAATCCTGCGCCGTACAGCGCGCACGCGGCCCGAAGCGCTGGAACCGGCGCGCCGGCGAGCGCACAGGGGGCGCTCGCGTACGCGATCACCTGTACCGTCTCGCTGATCCCGGCGCGATCGCGTACGAACACGATCAGTAACACCGTCTGGAGCGCCGCCGTCAGATGGAGGCTCGCGGGCGCGATGAACACGGCGACGAACAGCAGCGAGACGACCGCCGACAGCGCCGGACCGCCGAACGCCGTCGGGATCGTCGCCGGGTCGAGCAGGAACCGACTCCCGGCGAACGCGACGGCGACACAGACGGCGAACACGAGCCCGGGCGCCTGATCGCCGGGGGCGACGCCGGTCCGGAAGAACCTGGTCGGGCGAACGAGCACCTCGGCCCACGCCCGCCCGACCGCGACCGGCCCGCGTGCCCGTCCCCCCTCGGGGTTCTCGACCCATGTCGTCACACCAGACGTAGCGACGGCGCGGCCATGACGGTTGCGGTCTCTCCGGCGAGCACGGGACGGGGACGATCGGGAGCGCGGTCGATCCAGATCCGGCTCAGTCGCGCCGGAGCACGTGACAGTTCCGACACCGCGCCTCGTAGCTCTCCTCGGCGCCGACGAGGATCGTCGGGTCGTCGACGTGGGCCGGCTCCCCCTCGATCAGCCGCTGGTTGCGCGTCGCGGGCTCCCCGCACTCCGCGCAGATCGCCTGGAGCTTGTCGACGTACTCGGCGACGGCCATCAGGTCCGGCAGCGGGTCGAAGGGCTCCCCGCGGTACGTCTGGTCGGTGCCCGAGACGATCACCCGGCGGTCGTCCTCCGCCAACGCCTGACAGACCTCGACGAGCGCGTCGGAGAAGAAGTTCGCCTCGTCGACGGCGACGACCATCTCTCCGTTGAGTTCGTCCGCGATGTCCCACGGCCCCTCGCCCTCGTTGTCGACGACGCTCGCCTCCCACGAGCGGCCGTTGTGGGTCCCGATGGTCGTCTCGCCGTAGCGGTCGTCGAGCGCGGGCGTGAAGACGGCGATCTCCTGGCCCGCGATCTCCGCGCGACGAAGCCGTCGGAGGAGCTCCTCCGTCTTTCCGGAGAACATCGACCCCGAGATGACCTCGATCCACCCGGAGCCGGTGATCGCGTGCATACCAGGTGAGGGCGGTTGCTCCCCGGAAAACCGTTACTCTCTGCGATTCCGAGTGGATGACATCCGGAGAGACACCCGTCGGTGGAGGTGTAGCGTTCGGAAGGATTGTGCGTGGGTGCTGTCTGTAGGGCGCCCCGAAGGGCGCACAGCACCTGCATCCTGTGGCGCGACGCGCCACGTGAGATGCGTGGGACCGGATTTGAACCGGCGGACCTCTACAGGACAGCGCCCTCAACGCTGCGCCGTTGGCCTGGCTTGGCTACCCACGCATCGTGCGTCAGTACGCATTGCGATGTATCCCGGTTACAGATAAAGGGCTTTCCATTCGGACGAGTATCCGCCAGGGGATCCTACGCGTCGAGAGTTATCCGTCTCCGACAGGGGGCGCCCGGTCTCGCCGATCGGACAACGGCTTTACTCCTCCCGTCCCTCCTCCCGACAATGAGCACGGACGCCCCGTCGTCTGGTAGTCGAGTCTCCGGATTCGCGCGCGAGCACACCCTCGGCGTCGCCGGGGCGCTCTCGGCGGTCGCGCTCGGTCTCGTCTTCGCGGTCGTCGGGGGACTCGTTCCCGGTTCGGTGCTCCCGCGTGCCCCGGCGGTGCTCGACGCGATCCCGACGCTCAACGCCGTCGTCTCGCTCGCGGCGATCGCTACCATCTCGCTGGGGGTCCGCGCGGCCCGTGCCCGCGACTTCGAGACCCACAGACGGTTCATGCTCACCTCGACTGGGCTGTTCGGCACGTTCCTCGCGATGTACCTCTACCGGCTCGCAGTCCTCGGGACGACCGACTTCGCGGGTCCGGCAGCCGTCGAGCGGTTCGTCTACCTCCCCCTGCTTGCCGTGCACATCCTCCTCGCGATCGTCTGCGTTCCGCTCGTCGTGTACGTGCTCACGCTCGCGGCGACGCGTCCGATCGCCGATCTGTTCGACACCGCCCACAAGCGGATCGGTCGCGTGGCGGCCGTGCTGTGGGTCGTTTCCTTCGGCCTCGGCGTCGCAGTGTACGTGCTGCTGTATCTCGTCTACTGAACCGACCCCGAGGCGTACGGCCCCCGCGCCGTCGCTCGCGATGGGTGCCTCGCGAGGCTTGAAATACGATGACGGGGCCAGTGCCGTCGATGCGGTGATCGTCGCCGCGGACCGACAGCGGGTGCGCGACACGGCGGTCCGCGGGCGGTGCGGGTGTCGCCTGTTCGCTATCGCGGTCTCACACGCGATCGATCGCGCAGCGAGCGCGCTCGGCAGGGGAGGCTCGGCACGAAGACTTCACCGTTCACGAGATCTGCGGTCTCGTGAGCTCACAAATCGCGCAGCGATTTGTGAACGCCGTCCTTCCGAGGGCTCGCTCACTCCGTTCGCTCGCTGTTCGATGGGCGGCTCGGCACGAAGACCTCACCGCCGTCCTTCCGAGGGCTCGCTCACTCCGTTCGCTCGCCCTCGCGTTAGTCGTCCGCGGGGGAGGCTTCATCCACCGTCGGCCGGGTCACGTCGCGGTCGGTCGCCTCGCCGTCGATGTCGTACGGATACTCGCCGGTGACACAGCCGAGACACAGGTCAGCCGTCGTCGACGACAGCGCGCCGGCGACGGCGTCGACCGACAGGTACGACAGCGAGTCGGCGCCGATGTCCTCCCGCACCTCCTCGACCGAGCGGTCCGCGGCGATGAGCTCCTCGCGCGTCGCCATGTCGATACCCATGTAGCACGGCGCGACGATCGCGGGCGCCCCGATCCGGACGTGGACCGCCTCGGCGCCGGCGTCCCGGAGCAGCTGCACGAGCTGCGTCGAGGTCGTCCCGCGAACGATCGAGTCGTCGATGAGCGTGACCGTCTTCCCCTCGACGGTGGAGCGGATCGGGTTCAGCTTGAGTCGCACCGCCCGCTCGCGCTCGTCCTGCGTCGGCATGATGAACGTCCGGCCGACGTAGCGGTTCTTCATCAGCCCCTCGGCGAACTCCACGTCGGCCCCGTCCTCGGCGGCCGCATCGGCGTATCCCGAGGCGAACGCGCGCCCCGAGTCCGGAACTGGCATTACGACGTCCGAGTCCACGCCGGCTTCGTCCCACAGCGCCCGGCCGAGGTCGCGTCGGGCCTCGTAGACGAGCGTGTCGTCGATCACCGAGTCGGGGCGCGCGAAGTAGACGTGTTCGAAGAAGCAGTGGGCGGAGTTCTCCTCCTCGAACAGTTGGTAGGAGTCGAAGCCGCTCCCGTCGCCGTCGAGGACGACGAGCTCGCCGGGTTTCACGTCGTGAACGAGCTCCCCGTCGAGCGTGTCGATCGCCGCCGATTCGCTGGCGATGACGTAGCCGTCCTCGAGTTCGCCGATGCACAGCGGACGGTTCCCCCGCGGATCGCGAACCCCGATGACGGTGTCGTCGTGCATCACGGTGAGCGAGTACGAGCCGTGAATCCGGCTCATCGTCCGCTTGACCGCCCGGATCAGGTCCGACTCCAGGAGGTTGCGCGCGAGGTCGTGGGCGATGACCTCCGTGTCCCCCTGCGAGGTGAACGCGTGGCCCGATTCGGCGAGTTCGTCGCGGATCTCGTCGGCGTTGACGAGGTTCCCGTTGTGCGCGAGCCCGAGCGCGCCGGACTTGAACGACACCGAGAACGGCTGGGCACAGCAGGCGTTGACGCCGCCGGCGGTCGGGTAGCGGACGTGGCCGATCCCCGCCGATCCCGCGAGGCTGTCCAGATCCGACTGCGAGAAGGCGTCGCCGACGAGCCCCATCTCGACGTGGCTGTGCTGCTGAAAGCCGTCGTGGGTGGCGATCCCGGCGGAGTCCTGCCCGCGGTGCTGGAGCGCGTACAGCGAGTAGTACAGCGGCCGGGCGGCGTCTCGGTCGGCCAGCGAGACGCCGACGACGCCGCACTTCTCGGTGGGCCCGTCGACGGGGGTCGGCTCGCGCGAACCGTCGCCGAGCGGTTCGGTGAGCGATGTGACCGGTGCCGCCCCGTCGTCACCGGGGTCGCCGTGTGACATGGTCGGTACTGAACGCCGATTCCACAAAAACCCTCGTTATCGTGCGTAGGTCGCCGAGAGAATTCGAATAGATGTGCAGAAATATGGATCAATTCGGTTTCGCTGGCCGACCGTTCCCGAGTCCTCCGATTCCGATCGGTCGCGAACGGCGATACGCTCGGAGATGTTCGTTGCCAGTGAGGGTCGGCTAGGGAGCCGTCAGCGATCGGTGAAGATCTGCCACGGAAGCGACGGAGCCGGGGCTGATCGGTCCGGTCGAGTCGAGAAGGGAGAAACGTCGCTCAGTTGTCGCCGGCCTTCGACTGCCACTCGTAGTCGCGGCGCTTGGCGGACTTGCCGAAGCCGCACGAGGAGCACTTCTTCTTCTTGACGTGGTAGGACTTCTCGCCGCAGCGTCGACACTTGACGTGCGTCGTCTTGTTCTTCTTCCCCTGAGACGGCGTTCCGGCTCCGGTCATACGTTGATGGAAACGACGTTGTCGCCACGGATAATCGTTGTGTCTTCGACTTCGTCGTCAGCCGAGCCCTCCAGCTCGGTGGGATCGAGCACGACGTTCATGTGCTGATCGTATCCGGCGAGGACGCCGAAGTGAGCGGTTTCGTCTTTGAGGTGGACCGTTACAGGGGTGTCCAGAGCCTCCTCGAGCACGTCGAGCGGGCGGCCAGTCATGTTCGGGTCGTCGGCGGATTCGGGTTTAAGCGTACCGGACGGCGGACGCGGCGAGACGCCCACGCACCCGTTGAACGCTCTTCTATGGGAACCGACGGGCGACGAACGCCCCCGTCGTCGTGGCGCTCGAACCCGAGCAGTTTTAACAGATGACCGATACGGTACAACTACCATCGCCCGCGGGTAAGTACGGGGATCGACCCCGTATTGCGGGATTGCGGACCGACGCGCTGTAAGACGCCGGGGTCCACAGCGACCCGTACCGGGGCTTTCCGTACGAGCATCGGCCGCGCGCGACGCGCGGGATTCACGCTCGCAACGCAGACTACGAAACACAATGGAAGTCGAAATCGCAACAATCGGCGGCTACGAGGAAGTCGGCCGCCAGATGACGGCAGTTCGCGCAGGGGACGACATCGTCGTGTTCGACATGGGCCTCAACCTGAGTCAGGTCCTGATCCACGACAACGTCGAGACAGAGAAGATGCACAGCCTGGACCTCATCGACATGGGGGCCATCCCGGACGACCGGATCATGAGCGACATGGAGGGCGACGTGCAGGCCATCGTGCCGACGCACGGCCACCTCGACCACATCGGCGCCATCTCGAAGCTGGCGCACCGCTACGACGCGCCCGTCGTCGCGGCGCCGTTCACCATCGAGCTGGTCAAACAGCAGGTGAAAGGCGAGAACAAGTTCAACGTCGACAACGACCTCGTCAAGATGGAGGCCGGCGAGACGATGTCCATCGGCGACTCCGGAAACGTCGAGATGGAGTTCGTCCACGTCACGCACTCCATCATCGACGCGGTCAACCCGGTCCTCCACACCCCCGAGGGCGCGGTCGTCTACGGGCTCGACAAGCGCATGGACCACTCGCCGGTCCTCGAGGACCCCATCGACATGGAGCGCTTCCGCGAGATCGGCCGCGAGGGCAACGGCGTCCTCTGTTACATCGAGGACTGCACGAACGCTGGCCGAAAGGGACGCACCCCCTCGGAGTCGCACGCGCGCAACCACCTCAAGGACACGCTGATGAGCATCGAGGACTACGACGGCGGCATCGTCGCCACGACGTTCTCCTCGCACGTCTCGCGCGTCTCCTCGCTCGTCGAGTTCGCACAGGAGATCGGGCGCGAGCCGGTGCTCCTGGGGCGCTCGATGGAGAAGTACTCCGGCACGGCGGAGCGCCTGGACTTCGTCGACTTCCCGGACGACCTCGGGATGTACGGCCACCGGAAGTCCGTCGACCGGACGTTCAAGCGGATCATGCAGGAGGGCAAGGAGAAGTACCTCCCCATCGTCACGGGTCACCAGGGCGAGCCGCGCGCGATGCTCACCCGCATGGGCCGCGGCGAGACCCCGTACGAACTGGACGACGGCGACAAGGTCGTCTTCTCGGCACGGGTCATCCCGGAGCCGACGAACGAGGGGCAGCGCTACCAGTCCGAGCGCCTCCTGAAGATGCAGGGCGCGCGCATCTACGACGACATCCACGTGTCGGGCCACCTCCGCGAGGAGGGGCACTACCAGATGCTCGACGCGCTGGAGCCCCAGCACGTCATCCCGGCCCACCAGGACATGAAGGGCTTCTCGCCGTACGTCGACCTCGCGGGCAAGAAGGGGTACAAGCTGGGTCGTGACCTCCACGTCACGCAGAACGGGAACATGATCCAGCTGACCGAGTAACGATGACGCAGGACGCGACGGCCGAACGGGTGCTCGCGGCGGTGAAACAGCGCCGCGACCGCGTCAACGCCGCCATCGACGAGGACCTCCCGATGGCCGAGCCGGAGCGGCTGTACGAGGCCAGCCGGTACATCCTCGAGGCGGGCGGCAAGCGCCTCCGACCGACGGCGGCGCTCCTCGTCGGCGAGGCGCTTGCCGGCGTCGACGCCGACGCGACGACCGACTACCGGTCGTTCCCGGCGCTGGACGGCGAGCCGTTCGACCTCATGCGCACGGCTGTCAGCGTCGAGGTGATCCAGTCGTTCACCCTCATCCACGACGACATCATGGACGAGGACGACCTCCGGCGCGGCGAGCCGGCGGTCCACCGCGCGTACGACATCGAGACGGCGATCCTCGCCGGCGACACGCTGTACGCGAAGGCGTTCGAGCTGCTCTCGGACACCGGCGCCACCCCGGCGAACACGGTCGAGGCGGTCAATCGGCTCGCGTCCGCGTGTACCCGGATCTGCGAGGGGCAGTCGCTCGACGTGGAGTTCGAGACCCGCGACGACGTGACCCCCGAGGAGTACCTGGAGATGGTCGAGCTGAAGACAGCCGTGCTGTACGGCGCGTCGGCGGCCATCCCCGCGGTCCTCATGGGCGCCGACGAGGAGACGGTGGAGGCCCTGTACCAGTACGGCGTCGACTCCGGGCGCGCGTTCCAGATCCAGGACGACGTGCTCGATCTCACGGTCCCCTCCGAGAAGCTGGGCAAACAGCGCGGCTCGGACCTCGTCGAGGACAAGGAGACGCTCATCACGCTCCACGCGCGCCAGCAGGGCGTCGACGTGGACGCGCTCGTGAGCGCGGAGACGCCGGCCGAGGTGAGCGAGGCGGAGATCGACGCGGCCGTCTCGACGCTCGAGGAGGTCGGCTCCATCGACTACGCCCGCGAGATGGCCGAGGACCTCACCGCGCGCTCGAAGGAGCGCCTGACGGTGCTCCCCGAGGGGCCGGCACGCGACCTGCTCGCGGACCTGGCGGACTACCTCATCACCCGGGGCTACTGAGGCGGCCGCGCCGTGACTGGTCCGGCGTGACCGCCCGTCGCGATCCGGTCGTCCCGTCCGGAACGGAAACGCCGAAGTCGGTCCCGACCGCTGGCTCATCCGTGAGTCTTCCGTGAGAACCTCCCGGAACGCGGCCCTGTTTCTCGCGCTCGGGATCTGTTGGGGCGGGAGCTTCCCGGCGATAGAGGTCGGACTGACGGAGCTGCGTCCGCTGTTGCTCGGCGCTACCGCTTCGACGTGGGCGCGATCGTCGCGCTCGCGTACGTGTTCTGGCGCGCCGACGAGCCCGTCCCGCGCTCGCGGGCGGACCTCGGCGCGGTCGCCGTCGCGGCCCTGCTGTTCGTCGTCGCCAACATCACCTTCCTCGCGTACGGCCAGCAGTACACGACCGGCGGGATCGCGTCAATCGTCTACAGCCTCAACCCGATACTGACGACGTTCTTCACCGTGTGGCTGCTCGGGGAGGGAAGTCTCGACCTCCGGGGCTACGTCGGGGTGCTGCTCGGCGTGGTCGGGGTCGGACTCGTCGCCCAGCCGTCCCCCACCGATCTGGCCGGCGACACGACGATCGGCGTCGCGCTGGTGTTCGTCGCCGCCGTCGCCGTCTCCTTCGGGAGCGTCGCCACCCGCTGGCTGGAGCCCGACTCCGAGGCGCTTCCCCGGACCGCCTGGGGAATGGCGCTCGGCGCCGTGTTGCTCCACGGCATGAGCGTTGCCGCCGGCGAACCACAGCCGCTTCCGACGGCGCTGTCGCCGGCGGTGGTGTTCTCGCTGGCGTTCCTCGGCGTGTTCGCCTCGGCGGTCGGCTACGCCATCTACTTCGGCCTGCTTGACCTGCTGGGGCCGTTCGAGATCAACCTCGTGAGCTACGTCGTCCCCGTCGTCGCGACCGTCGCCGGCGCGGTCGTCCTCTCGGAGCCGGTGACGCCGCTGACCGTCGCCGGCTTCGTCGTGGTCGTCGTCGGGTTCGCGCTCGTGAAACGCGAGGCGATCCGTCGGGAGCTACGCGAGCATCCGTGGTGATCGGCCGCGACCGACCGGGTGTGGGGCTCTCCGCCTGGCTTACGACTCGGCCTCGCGCAGCTCGTCGATGTCCGCGAGCAGTTCCTCGGCGTGGTCCTCCGGGGAGACCCCCTCGTAGGTCCGTTCGATCGTCCCGTCGGGGCCGATGAGGTACGTGTTGCGGAACACGCCCTCGACGACGTTGCCGAAGACGTTCTTCTCGCCGTAGGAGTCGTACGCGTCGGCGACGGAGCCGTCCTCGTCGGACAGCAGCGGGAACGGGAGGTCGTGCTTCCGCGCGAAGTCGGTGAGGTCGTCGGCCGGGTCGTCGCTCACGCCGAGGATCGCCGCGTCGCGCTCCTGGAACTCGTCGTACGCGTCGCGGAAGCCGCACGCCTCGGTCGTGCAGCCGGGCGTGTCGGCCCGGGGGTAGAAGTAGAGGACGAGGCGTCGCCCCTCGAACTCCGAGAGCGAGACCTCGCGGCCGACGTGATCGGGAAGCGAGAACGCGGGCGCATCGGTGCCGGTGTCGAGCATGTGTGGCGATGTGCGGGCGGCCCGAAAAGGCGTGTCGGTGCCGGCGGCGATACTCCCGCCGTGTTCACTCGATCGGCTCGGCGGCGTCCCGCTCGACGAGCGGGTCGGCGTTGGCCGCCGGCAGCGTCACCACGTCGTCGCTCGCGAGCTCGTACTCGCGCTCGTCGACGCCGAGGATCTCCCCCACGTCGCGGGTGATCCGGACCGTTCGGCGGTCGGTGCCGTCGCCCGACCCGCCTGCCTCGACGGACCCGTCGTCCGTCCCGCCCGCACGGTCCGGTTCCGATCCCGGGACGAACTCCTCGGGAGGGTCGTCGGGGTCGCGTGCCGGGGCGTCCGACGCCGGCCCGTCCTCTGTCGGTGTGTCGGCCTCGGCGGGCGATTCGGCGTCCGTCGACGCCGAGGCGTCAGGCGGGTGGTCACTCTCGGTCCCCTCGACGGACTGCTCGGCGGTCTCGTCCGTGACCGCTCCGTCGTCGGCACCCATCGCGTCCGCGAGGACGCCGCCCGCATCGCCGGCGGCGTCGCCGGGAGCCTCGCCTGCGGGGGCGTCCTCGACGGTCGCGGACGCCGTCGGCTCCGCGTCGGGTGCTTCCGCCCCCGCGACCTCGGAGGCGGCCGCCTCGGCGTCGATGTCCACGTCGGCGCCGTTCTCAAGCACGTCGAGGACGCGTCCCTTGTTCTGCTCGATGCGGACGACCAGGTCCTCGAACAGCTCCGCCTCCTGGACCGTCATGCCGTCCGTGTCGGTGGGCGCGCCGGCGGCGGCGAACGACGAGAGTTTCACCACCTTGCCGACGCGACGCTCGTACAGCGACTCCACGACCTCCTCGGCCGTCTCGATCTCGTCTGAGAGCTTTCGGACCCGCTCGTCGGAGAAGGGGTTGTCGACGCCCGCGGCGCGCTCGTCGCGCTGGCGCTTGCGCTCGGCGAGATAGGCGGCGACGTCCTCGTAGAAGGAGTCGCGCAGGTGCTGGAGGCTGTCCTTGGTGCGCTCCTTGGATTGTACCGAGCGTAGTTCGTCTAGGTCCATCGTGTGTTACTTCCTCGAACCCGCTACTCGCGCGACTTCTCCGCGCGTCCTCTCGCCATGAGGAACACGCCGAGGTACTCCGGGACAGAGACGATTCCCTCCTCCACCTTATCTCTATCGTCGCCCACGTCGACCGGGCCCGGGTCGTGCACGTCCACGAGGATGTCCCGGCCGCGGAAGCGATCGGGGACGGCGTCGGTCAGCGGGTCGAACTCGTCGACGGCGTCGCGCTCCAGCGGGCACACGAGCAGGCCGCTGCCGCCGTGGATGGAGCCGGGGAGCCGGATGAGCCGGCGGATGTCGGTCGTCACTGGCTCGTCGATGGGGGCGGTCTGCTCGGCGGTGACGCGCTCGGCGATCGCCCGAACGAGCGTCGAGGCGCCGGGCCCCAACTCGACGTTGCCCGATTTCACCCCTTCCGGGTTGCGTTCGAGCACCCCGTAGATGGTTCGGGCGGTCTTCTCGCCGACGCCGTCGAGTTCCTGGAGCTCCGCGAGCGCGTCGGCCTCATCCATCGCACGCAGGCCCTCGGCGTAGGCGACGAGTTCCTCGTGGACGCGCCGCCCCCACCCGCCCTCGCGGCGGAGCTGCTTCTGGAGGGTCGTCCCGCGCTCGTTGGGTCGACGCTCGATGAGCCCGTCGTAGTTGAGGTCGACCGCGCGGACGTAATCGACGACCTCACGTCGCGCCGTCGAGTCGAGGTCGGCGACGGCGTCGTCGCGGACGTGGACGTGATAGCCGCGGCCGCCGGAGAAGACTACCTGCATGTCGTCGTCCGCGAAGCCGAAGTCGTCCCCGAGGACGTCCAACAGCGCGAGCAGTTCCTCCTTGCAGGCGGCGAGCATCTCCCCGTAGCTCGTCTCTTCGGGGTCGACGCCGGGGAGGTGGTCGGCGTCGAGGTCGAACACGAGGTCGGCCGAGCGCCACCCCTTGTCGCTCATCCGCTTGTTCGCCGGGTCGTCGTACCGGGCGGCCGAGAAGTAGGCGTGGCGCGGCGTCTCGCGCGCGAGGAACTCGCCCACCTCGCCGATGTCAAGCAGCGACTGGTGGCGAACCATCGTGGTGCCGTCGCCCGCGGTGAATGGGATGTGTCCCCACTCGCGCTCGTTGGCCTGCGGCGGCGGGGAGACGGACGCGCTCCGGTAGTAGTCGCCGAAGCGTCCCCTCAGGTACTCGCGGGTGCGGCGGTTCATCCGACGGAGGGTGGGTAGTGCCGACGCCGGTATGAGTGTTGCCGTCTGGGCCGCGCGATCGGCCCGGTCTGGGCGGCGGGCGCGACGTCGAGTCCCGGAACACCTAACCGCCGAAGCGACGACCACGGACGCATGATAGACGAGACGGTCGCCGAGATCCGGGAGATGCAGACGCACTCCTCGTCGGTCGTCGCGGTGAAGGCCGCCCGCGCGCTGCGGGAGCTGCTCGACCGCGAGTACGCCACGCTCGACGAGTTCGAGCGCGACCTGGACCACAACGCGGGGGCGCTGCGGCGCGCCAACCCCTCGCACGCGAGCCTCCACCGGACGATGCGCGCGGTCGCCGACGACGTGCTCGGCAACGCCGAGACCGTCGAGGGCGGAAAAGACCTCCTCGAAGCGGCGGTCGACCGGGAGGTCGACCGGATCGAGACCGGGAAGCGCGAGGCCGCGGCCAACGCCGCGGACACCTTCGAGGACGGCGAGACGTTCCTCACGCACGATTACTCCTCGACGGTGTTGGAGGCGATCGAGTCGGCTGTCGCCGGCGGCACGCACCTGACGGCGTACGTCACCGAGGCGCGGCCGCGGTTCCTCGGCCGCAAGACAGCGCGGACGCTCGCGGCGATGGACCGCGTCGACGCCCACCTCTCGGTCGACGCCGCCGCGGGTCACCTCCTGCGCGAGGTCGAGCCCGACCGCGTCGTCGTCGGTATGGACTGCATCGTCGAGGACACCCTCTACAACCGGATCGGGACGTTCCCGATCGCGGCCGCCGCCGCGGAGGTCGGCGTCCCGGTCACCGTCGTCGGCTCGGGGACCAAGGTCATCGACGGCGGGTTCCGATTCGAGAACGAGTTCCGCCCGCCAACCGAGGTGATGCTCGAACCCGCCGACGGCATCACCCTGGAGAACCCCGCCTACGACGCGACGCCCATGCACCTCGTCGGCGAGGTCATCACCGACGAGGGCGTGATCGATCGCTGATCGGCGCGTCACACCCCGCCGATCGCCGGCTGCCCCCCGCGCTCACAGCCAGTTCACGACTGTCAGCGTCGCGAACTCGCCCGACAGCAACGCCACCGTCGCGACGACGATACCGGTGAAGTCGTCGCCGGACAGCTGCGCCCGCACCGCCGCGGCGACGCTCGGGTAGCCCGGATCGGTCAGATCCGCGTCGGCGGCCGCGGAGGCGACGACGACCGCGGCGACCCCGAGCGCGCTCGCCATGGCGAGGGGCGGGCCGAATCCGCCACGGCCGGCGAGCGCGCTGACCGGATCGAGGAGGTCGAGCCGGAGCGCGCCCGCCGCCGCAATCGGGATCGCTATCGCGAGCGCCACGGCCCCCGCGATGGCGCGGGCCGGCCGAAGCCGTCGGCCGGCGGCGCCGTCGGCGACCGCCGCGGCGACGAGGCACGCGAGGAAGTGACCGACGGCCCAGACGGTCAGCGCGAGCACGTTCGGCTCGGGTGCGCCGCCCTGGAGAGGGTTCACGGTCCGGCCTGGCGAGGCTCGCGAATAGCCCTTTCGGCGGCGTCAGTCGTCGCCCGCGACGCCGTCCGAATCGGTGTCGGCCGGCGGGCGCGACGACTCGGGCTCCCGCTCGTCGCCGAGGCGTCGGATCCGGACGCTCGACACCTTGTACTCGGGGATGCCGCTCGTCGGATCGACGTGGTCGCCGGTGAGCCGGTTCACGGCGCCGTCGGCGAAGTGCATCGGGACGAACACGACGCCGTCGCCGGGGCGGTCGCCGATCTCGGCGCGCACCTCGATGGCGCCGCGGGGGGACTCGACGCGGACGCGCTCCCCGTCGGCGATGCCGAGTCGCTCGGCCGTCTGGGGGTTCACCTCGACGAACGCTTCGCCGACGTGATCGAGCAGCCCCTCCACCTTCCGCGTCAGCGTCCCCGTGTGCCAGTGGTACAGCACGCGCCCCGTCGTCATCGTGAGCGGGAACTCCTCGCTCGGGAGATCCCCCGGCTCGCCCGTGTCGGCCGGCACGAACCGCGCCTTTCCGTCGGAAAAGTTGAACTCCTCCTCGTACAGGTACGGCGTCCCCGGGTCCGACTCGTCCTCGCAGGGCCACTGGAGCCCCCCTTCGTCGCTGAGGCGGTCGTGGGTGACCCCGCCGTAGATCGGCGCCACCTCGCTGATCTCGTCCATCACCTCGGCCGGACCGTCGTACGCCCACGCGTCGCCCGCGTGGTCGATCCGGTTCGCCAGCGCTTGGATGATCGTCCAGTCCTGGCGCGCGTCGCCCGGGGGCTTCGTCGCCTTCCCGACCAACTGGACGCGCCGCTCGGTGTTCGTGAACGTGCCCTCCTTCTCGGAGAACGTCGCCGCCGGGAGCACCACGTCGGCGTACGCGGCCGTCTCGGTGGGGAAGACGTCCTGCACGACGAGGAAGTCCAGCGCCTGCAACGCTTCCTCCGCGTGGGCGAGATCGGGCTCCGACAGCGCGGGGTTCTCGCCCATCACGTACAGCCCCTCCACGTTGCCCGCGAGCGCCTCGTCGAACACTTCCGGCACCGTCAACCCCTCCTCGGCTGGCGGCCGGACGCCCCACGCGTCCTCGAACTCGTCGAGTACGTCCGGGTCGCCGGGGTCGCGGTAGCCGGGCAGGAGATTCGGGAGGGTTCCCATGTCGCCGCCGCCGCCCTGGACGTTGTTGTGGCCGCGGAACGGCGAGACGCCGGCGCCCGGCTTGCCGAGGTTGCCGGTGACGAGCGCGAGGTCCGCCAGCGCGAGGACGTTCTGGGTGCCGTGGCTGTGCTGGGTCATCCCCATCGCCCACCCGAAGACGACCGAGTCGGCGGCGGCGACGCTCTCGGCCGCCCGCTTCAGGTCCTCGGGGGCGACGCCCGCGAGCCGCTCCACCTCCTCGGGCGTGAACGGCTCCACCTTCTCGCGGAGGGCCTCGAAGTTTCGCGTCCGATCCTCGACGAACTCGGCGTCGTGGAGGTCGTTGGCGACGATGTATCGGATCAGGCCGTTGATCCACGCCACGTCGTAGCCCGGCTCGGTGCGCACGTACTGGCTCGCGTGCTCGGCGATCTCGACCCTCCGGGGGTCGAAGACGACCAGGTCCGCGCCGGCGTCGACGTTGCGCTTGATCCGCGTCGCGAGCACGGGGTGGCTCTCGGTCGTGTTCGACCCGGTGATGAGGTAGGCGTCGGCCTCTCCGATGTCCTCGTTGATGCGGTTGGACATCGCGCCGTAGCCGAGCGTCTGCTTCAGCGCCGCGACCGTCGAGGAGTGGCACAGGCGCGCGCAGTTGTCGATGTTCTTCGTCCCGAGGACGCCCCGCGCGAACTTCTGCATCAGGAAGTTCTCCTCGTTCGTGCACTTCGAGGAGGCGAACGTCGCCAGCGCGTCCGGCCCCGAGCGCTCGCGGATCGACTCGAACCCCTCGGCGACCCGGGACAGCGCCTCCTCCCACGACGCCTCCCGAAGCTCGCCGTCCTCGCCGCGCACCAGCGGCGTCGTCAGCCGCTCGTCCGAGTTCGCGAACTCGTAGCCGAACTTCCCCTTCACGCACGTCGAGAAGTCGTTCACCGGGGCGTCGTCGGGGTCGTCGGTCGGCACCGCCCCGAGCACCTCGTCTCCCTTCGAGACCAGCTGGAAGCGACAGCCGACCGCACAGAAGCCGCAGGTCGTCTCGGTGAACTCCACCTCCTTCAGGCGGTGGTCGGCGACCCGGCTCGCGGCGTCGAACAGCCAGCCTTCCTTCATCGTCCGCGCAGCCAGCGACTCGGCGGCGTGTTCGCCCGCGAGCATCGCCGACCGGCCGGCGTCGCTCGCCGTTCGCTTCGCCCACCGCAGCGCCGAGGCGAGGCCGTCCGACTCGGCGCGCTCGCGGGTCGGCGAGGGGCCGCGAGGGTCATCGCGTCCGGCGGTTGCGGTCGCGCCCGCGTCGCCGCTGCCGGCGGCATCCTCGGTCGCACCGTTCGCGTCCCCGGGTCCGCCGCCGGCTCCGCGCCGGCCGCCCGTCTCGCTCGTCGCCCGGGCTGCCTTCTCGGCCTCCGCCGTCAGCGACGTCCCGACGCTGTTGGCGTGGGTGAACCCGGGGATCGGCAGCGTCGCCAGCCCGGCCAACCCCCGCTCGGTCAGCGAGCCCGTCGGGCACACCGTCGCGCAGTGGCCGCAGGAGACGCACGCCGAGTCGGCCATCGTCCCTGCGTCCGACTGGAAGCCGATCTCGGTGTCCTCGCCGGTCCCCTCGATCCGGAGGACGCCCGACACCTGCACGTCGTTGCAGGCGTCGACGCAGCGCGCGCAGGTGATGCACTTGTTGCGGTCGATCTGGATGAACGGCGAGGTGTCGTCCAGCGGCTCGTACTCCGCGCGCTCGTCGAACACGCCGAACCGTGGCTCCTCGACGCCCGTCTCGATCGCGGCGTCCTGTAGCTCACAGCGGCCGTTCTGGTTGCAGGTGGTACACCGGAGGTTGTGATCCGAGAGGACGAGATCGAGGTTCACCTCGCGGCTCTCGCGCGCGTCAGGGTCGTCGGTGCGGACCTCGGTCCCCCCCTCGGCCGGGTGCGAGCACGCCGCCACCAGCTCCCCGTCGGCCTCGACGGTGCAGGTCCGGCACGTCGAGCGCGGCCCGATGTCGTCCGAGCAGTCGCCGCCGTCGCGGTCGTACGCGCACAGCGCCGGGACGGTTCCCTCGTGGTCGACGCGCTCCATCGCGTCGAGCAGGGTCGCGCCCGCGGCCACCGACACCTCGGCGCCGTCGACGACGACGGTCACGGACTCGGCGTCGTCGGCGACAGACGCGCTGCTGTCGACTGGGCCGGCGTCGTCGCCACATCCACACGACCCGCAGCCGCATCCGGCGTCGTCGTTCTCGGCGGTCCCGACCGGCGGATCCGACGCCGTCCCGGGCGCGAACGTCTCGGTCACCGGCGTCGACGTTCGCGGATCCGACACCCGCGTCGCGTCCGGGACCCGGGGGAGCGGATCGTCCCCGTCCTGCTCGTCGGCGCTCACGGGTCACACACCCCCGCGGGACAGCGACCGTCGGCGTGCGCGCGCAGGTCGGCCGCGAACTCGTCGAGCGCGGTCGCGAGCGGCCGGGCCGCGTCGGTCCCGAAGCCGCACAGCGAGGTGTGTTCCATCGTCCGCGCCAGTTCCCGCAACCGCGACTCCGCGAACTCGCCGGCGTACACCTCCCGCAGCAGTTCGTGGGCGCGGACGCTGCCCGTGCGACACGGGACACACCGCCCGCAGTTGTCCTCGCGGGCGACCCGCATCCGGCGTCCCGCGACGACGACCGGACAGCCGCCGTCGGCGCCCGCCGCGAACGGCTCGATCGAGCCGTTGGTCCCCAACCCGGCCCCGCGCAGCGCGGGCGCCGACGCCGGAGTGTCGAGGTCGCGGGTCAGCCCCCCGAACTGCCCGCCGACGCAGGCGAACGCGCCGGACCCGTCGGTTCCCCCGGTCCGTCCGGTCGCCTCTCCGCCGAACTCACCCGCGACGAGCGCGCGCGAGAGGCTCGAATCGGTGGACAGCTCGACCGTGCGCCGCTCGGGGCCGACGACGGTCACGAGCCTGGTTCCGGGATCGGCGGCGTCGGCGTCGAGGGCGTCGGGGTCGGCGACCGCCCGCTCGACGGCCGCGAGCGTCCGCGGCGTATGCACCAGGGTCGGGCGCTCGAACAGTCCCCAGGTCTCGGGCCCGGGCGGCCGCCGCCGCGCCTCGATCCGGTCGTTCCCCTCCAGCGACTCCAGCACGGCGGTGTGCTCGGCGGTCATGTAGTCGGCGCCGGCGCTCACGAGTTCCACCGTCAGATCCGTCTCGTCGCCGACGCGGTCGGCGACGGCGCGCACGCGGTCGGCGACGACCGGGTCGTCCTGGGGGACGACGGCAACGATGTCCTCGGCGTCGGTCGCGCTGGCGGCGACGACCGCGCCCGCCATCACTCGACCGGCGAGGCTCCCGAGGAGAAGTCCGTCGCCGTCGGCCTTGGGGTCCGCGTCGAGGCCGTTGATCACGACGACCGGGTCGCCGTCGGCGTCGCGGGCCTCGCGCCAGCCCGCCGCCAGCGGTTCGTCCTGTCGGGCGTCGCCCCAGCCCCGACCGCGAACGCCGAGGTCCGAGATCGCCGTCAGCGCGTCGGCACCGAGGATCGCCGGCGACTGGAACGCGGTCGGGTCGATCCATCCGGCGCCGTGGAGCGTGCGTCGCGTTCCGGCCGACAGGGCGCCGTCGCCGACGGGGAAGTCCTCGGGGCCAGGCTCGTGGTCGACGACGGCGGACGCACCGTCGACGGGGAGGTCGTCGTCGCCGTCGGCGAGCAGGCTCACCAGGCTCGCGGCCTCGTTCGGGTCGACCGACCGGTGGACGACGGTCCGGTCGCCGCGTGTCACGGCGACGAGCGGGAGGTGAACCGTCCCGGGCGACCCGACCGCCAGCGTCTCGATCGGCGGTCCCTCTGGGTCCCTTGCGGCGTCGGCGGCCCGCCGGGCCGCCTCCAGGGCCGCACGCCCCTCGGGGACGTCGAACGCGACCCGGACCGTCGTCGCGGCCGCGTCGGCTGTCGTCATGGCCCACGCTTTCGCGGATTCGGGCAAAAACGTTCGCACGGTCGGCGAGGACCGGCCGCGATGATGTCGCTCGCGAGATCAATCGAGAGCGACGCGAACGCCCTCGGCGTCGGAGCGCTCGACGGCGTCGAGCACGCGCTGGACCTCGTAGGCGTCCTCGAAGCTCGGGGAGAAGTCCTCGCCTCGCGCCACGCTCTTCAGGAACTCGTAGTTCTCGTGGACGAACGTGTGTTCCCAGCCGATGACGTGGCCCGGGGGCCACCAGTGGTCGATGTACGGGTCGTCCTCGTCGGTGACGAGCACGGTCTCGTACCCGCGCGCGTCGCCGGTCATCACCTCCAGCTCGTTCAGCCGCTCCAGCGAGAATTCGAGGCTCCCCTCGCTCCCGTGGACGGCGATCGTGTGGTCGTTCTTGTGGCCCTCCGTCACCCGGGAGGCCTCGAACGTCCCCATCGCGCCCGAATCGTACTCCACCTGCGCGGAGTAAGCGTCGTCGACCGTGACGGGTCGCGTCTCGCCGTCGGCGCCCTCGACCGGGCGCTCCTCGGTGAACGTCTTCAGGTGGCCGGAGACGCTCGCGGCCTCGCCGACGCGGTCGCCGACGAGGAAGCGCGCGAGGTCGACCGTGTGCGCGCCGAGGTCGCCGAGCGCGCCCGAGCCGGCCATCTCCTCGTCGTTGCGCCAGCTCCACGGCGCCTCGGGGTCCGACAGCCAGTCCTGGAGGTACCGGCCGCGGACCTGCCGGATCTCTCCGATCTCGCCGGCGTCGATCAGCCGCTTCGCGTAGCGGATCGCGGGGACGAACCGGTAGTTGAACGCGCAGGCGGCGGGCATGTCCGCGTCGGCGGCGGCGTCGCGCATCTCCTCGGCGCCCGAAAGCGTCGGCGCCAGCGGCTTCTCACAGAGAACGGGCGTGCCCGCCTCCAGCGCGGCGATCGACGGCTCGACGTGGAGGTGGTTCGGCCCGAGGTTGTAGAAGGCGTCCACCTCGTCGATCACGTCGCGCCAGTCGGTCGCGGTGTGCTCGAAGCCGAGGGTCTCGGCGGCCTCGGCCAACGCCTCCTCGTCGCGGCCGATCACCGTGTGGCGGTTCGTCTCGGGCGCGTCCTCGAAGAACATGGGTAGGCGGTCGAGCGCGTTCGCGTGCGCCTTTCCCATGAAGCGATACCCCAGGACGCCGATGTCGATGGGTTCGTCGGTCATGTCTGTGTCTCGCGAGGTCCGTGTGATTATTCCGCCCAGTAGGCGTCGTCGGGGGTGGTCTCGAAGCGCGCGCGCTGCAGGAGGTCGACGGCCTTCTCCATGCCCTCCCGGGAGGAGGTGAGCGCGTCCTCGTGTTCGATCGAGAGCGCGCCGTCGTAGCCGACCATCCGGAGCGTGCTGACCACGTCCTTCCAGTGTTCCTCGCCGTGGCCGTAGCCGACCGAGCGGAACAGCCACGACCGGTTCTCGGTGTCGGCGTAGTCGGTCGTGTCGAGCACGCCCTTCTCGCGCGACTGCGACTCGTACACCCGCGTGTCCTTCGCGTGGACGTGGTGGATCGCGTCGTGCTCGCCGAGCAGGCGGATCGCCTCGGTCACGTCGATCCCCTGCCAGTAGAGGTGCGAGGGGTCGAAGTTGGCGCCGACGCGCTCGTTCGTCAGCTCCCGCAGCTTCAGCATGCCGTGGGGCTCGTACACGAGCATGTTGGGGTGCATTTCGATCGCCAGATCGACACCGTGGTGGTCGGCGTGGGCGGCGAGGTCCGACCAGTACTCCTCGGCGACCTCCCACTGATACGCTTCGGCCTCCGCGTGGTCGGTCGGCCACGGCGCCGTGACCCAGTTGGGAACCTCGTCGTTCGGACCGCCGGCGGGCAGCCCCGAGAAGCAGGTGACGGTGTCGACGCCGAACTCGTCGGCGAGTTCGACCGCCTCTCGGAGCTCCCGGTCGGCCTCGGCCGCGGTATCCTCGTCCGGGTGTAACGGGTTGTTGTGCGTCGCGAACGCGCTCACGCGGAGGCCGTGCTCGTCCAGATCCGCACGGAGCGCATCGCGCGCGCCCCCGTCGGCCAACAGCGCCTCGCGGTCGGTGTGATCCTGTCCGGGGTAGCCGCCGACGCCGAGCTCGACGGTCTCGACGCCGATCCCGGCGAGATACTCGAACGCGTCCGCGCGCGACTCGCCACCGAGTGGTACGGTCAGTACGCCGATGTCCATGCTCGCGGTTTGTACAACGATCCGAATAAATCTATATGTCGGATGGGGGTCGGGATCGGGACCGTCCGTGCGATCGACGCCGCCGAAGGCGGGCCGTCGTCGGGAGGTGCGGAATCGAGGGAGTTCAGTTCATGCGGCGGCGTCGCTCTCGGCGGCGCGTCGGTCCATGGGGTCCTCGAGTTCGCCCATGACCTCCTCGAAGGCGTCCGTCGCCGTGAGCAGCCCGCGGATCTCCCCGTCGGAGACGACGAGCGCGAGCTCCTGTCCCTCGACCTGGAACCGGTCGATCGCGTCGGAGACGGTCGCGTCCGGCGACAGGGTCATCGGCGGCGCCGCCATCTCGCCGAGGTCGAGGTCGGGGTCGTCGAGCACGTCGACCTCCCGGATGAACGCCGGGACGTATACGATGCCGAGGAACTCCTCGCCGTCGTCACCCAGAAGGGGGAACCGCGTGTGGGGGTGATCGCGCATCGTCGCGAGGTTCCCCGCGGCGGTGTTCCCCGTCGACAGCGACACGATGTCCTCGGGCGGGACCATGATCTCCGAGACCGTCCGGTCGCCCACCCGGAGGGCGTTGACGATCTCCTCGCGCCGTTCCTCGGGGAGATCGCCCGCCTCGAGCGTCGAGGACAGCTCCCTGTGGAGGTCCGCGCGCGATTCGATGACGTCCTCCTCGGTCTCCAGCCACGCGCCGGTCATCTCGATCCCGAACAGCTTCAGCGTCCCCTTCGCGACCCAGTCACCGAACGTGATGATCGGCGAGATCAGCATGTGGAAGTAGTACAGCGGCGTCGCGCCGTACCGGGAGACCATCCGCGAACGCTCCACGCCGAGGTACGTCGGCGTCTGCTCGCCGTGGGTGAGGTGCAGGAGGTTGATGATCAGGAACGCGATCAGCGCCCCGGTTCCAACCCCCGCGAGTGCGGTGTTCTCGAACAATGGCGCGAACAACGCCGCCAGCGCCGGCTCGGCGACGATCCCGACGGCGATGCTCGATGCGGTGATTCCGACCTGACAGGTCGTCAGGTAGATCTCGAGGTTCTGGGTCATCTCCCAGGCGCGTTCCAGCGCCGGCGTGTCGCCGACGAACTCCTCCTCGGTGAACTGGCGCGCACGCGTCAGCGCGAACTCGATCGCGACGAAGAAGCCGTTCGCGAGGATCAGGCCGATACCCGCGACGAGTCTGAACAGGATCTCCGGCGTGCTCATCGCTGTGGTAACCATCGCCTCCGGGTTGCCGAGGGGAGACCAAAAACCGGACGGCCGTCGGAGACCGAACGGTCGCCGGCGACGCGGCGGCCTACTCGTCGAGCCGGACCGCCCGACCTTCGTCGGTCGAGCGGTAGATGCCGTCGATGACGCGCTGCACCGTCAGCGCCTGATCGACGGTGTTCCGGGTGGGCTCCTCGCCGGCCTCGACCGCCTCGAGGAACGCCGCCTGCTCGGCGCGGTGGGTGTCGACCTCGCGGGTGTCGACGTCCGTGTCGGTGAGGTGGTGGCCGCCGCCGATCCCGTTCTCGAAGAGCGTGAGGTCGCCGCTGCTGCGGTCGAAGTGTGCGCCCGCCTCCGTCCCGCGGACGAAGAAGTCGTTGTTCTCCGGTCGGTTCGTCGCCCACGCGGCCTCCAGCGAGACGGTCGCGCCGTCGGCGGTGCGGATGAACGCCGAGACGGAGTCGTCCACGTCGAAGTCCTCCGGGCCGGAGTCGTCGCCCCACATGTCGATGTAGGTGTAGTCGTCGCGGCCGCCGAACTCCGAGCGCGCGATCCCGGAGACTTCGACGACCTCCGGGAAATCGAGGAAGTACAGCGCCAGGTCGATCGCGTGGACGCCGATGTCGATGAGGCTCCCGCCGCCGGAGACCTCCTTGCTCGTGAACCACGAGCCGCGACCGGGGACGCCCCGGCGCCGCACGTAGTTCGCCTCGACGTGGTTCACGTCGCCGAAGCGCCCCTCGGCCTGGTAGTGTTTCAGTACCTCGACGGGCGCCGCGAAGCGATTGTTGAACCCGACCATGCAGATCCCGTCAGCATCGCGGGCGGCCGCGGCGATCCGCTCGGCCGACTCCAGCGTGTGCGCCAGCGGCTTCTCGAGGAGCACGTCGAGCCCCCACTCCAGCGCGGAGACGGCGTACTCCTCGTGGAACCGGTTCGGCGTCGTGATCAGGACGGCGTCGACCATGTCGAACAGCTCTCCGGCGTCCTCGAACGCGTGTGCGTCGAACTCGCGGACGAAGCGCTCGCGGGCGCCGGCGTCGACGTCCATGCCGCCGACGAGATCCGCCCCGAGCGACTCCAGGCGCTCGGCGTGATGGTGCCCGATGCCGCCGAGCCCGACGATGCCGACGCGGATCCCGGACGGGTCGAAGCCGTCGACGAGCGTCATCGTCGCACCCCGGGGATACTACTCGCGATCGAGTAACACATCATGTTCGGACGGAAGAGAGGGGGGTCAGTATAGTTGTCGTTCCTGTTCCTCGCGCTCGGCCTCCGCTTCGGCCTCCTCCGTGAGGCGGCGACGCCCGCGAAGGTACCGGCGCACGAGCGGGAGAAGGCGGTTCTTCCCGTCTCGAGCGAGCGCGTACAGCCCGTACACCCACGGGACGAACAGCAGCGTCACCGCCGCGAGGTACAGGGTGTCGACCATCCCTACTCGGCCTCCTCCCCCTGCGGGTCGGCGTCGGCGGCGGCCGTGGCAGCCCCAGAGACGCCGTGGGTGATAGCCTCGCTCGTCCCGTCGTCGAACAGGTGGATCTTCTCGCGGTCGAGAACCACGTCGACGTCGTCGCCCTCCGAGATGTCGCTGTCGGGCGAGACGCTCATGAGCAGGCTGTCGTCGCCGGTCGCCGCGCCGCCCATTCCGCCCTCGTGGTCGTCGGCGAGCATGAGGTAGACGAAGATCTCGTCGCCCATCGGCTCCAGCACGTCGACGGTCGCGCTGATCGGCTCCGTCGGGTCGGCCGCGTCGTCGCCGACCTCGACGGGGTGGACGTCCTCCGGCCGGACCCCGAGCGTCACGGGGCTTCCGGGGCTCTCGCCGAGCGCGCCGACGTCGAAGCTCACGTCGTAGTACTCCGAGGTGAACCCGGCGTTCGTGAACTCGCCCTCGGTGAAGTTCATCGACGGCGACCCGATGAAGCCGGCGACGAACTCGTTCGCGGGCTCGTTGTAGCACACGAGCGGCGGGTCGAACTGCTGGAGCTCGCCCTCGTTGAGGACCGCGATGCGGTCGGACATCGTCATCGCCTCCGCCTGGTCGTGGGTGACGTAGATGATCGTCGTGTCCAGTTCCTTGTGGAGCCGCTGGAGCTCCGTGCGCATGTGAACGCGCAGCTTCGCGTCCAGGTTCGCCAGCGGCTCGTCCATGAGGAACACGTCGGGCTCGCGGACGATGGCGCGCGCGATGGCGACGCGCTGGCGCTGCCCGCCGGACATCTCGTCGGGCATGCGGTCGAGCATCCCCTCCATCTGGACGACGCTCGCCGCGTTCTCGACGCGGCGGTCGATCTCCTCCTTCTCGTAGTTGCGCAGCCGCAACCCGAAGGAGATGTTGTCGTACACGTCCATGTGCGGGAACAGCGCGATGTTCTGGAACACCATCGAGATGCCCCGGTCCTTCGGCGGGAGCGTCGTCACGTCGCGGTCGCCGATGGTGACCGTCCCCCCGGTGGGCGTCGTCAGCCCGGCGACCATCTCCATGGTGGTGGACTTCCCACACCCGGAGGGACCGACGAGCGTGACGAACTCGCCGTCCTCGATGTCGAGGTTCATGCCCTCGACGGCCGTTACGTCCCCGTAGCGCTTCGTCACGTCCTCTAAGTGTACTCGTGCCATTGTTGGTTACTCCTTGAGTGCGCCCGCCGTCAGTCCGCTGACGATGCGCTCCTGTGCGACCACGACGAGGATGGCGACCGGCACCACCGCGACGATGCTGCCCGCGGCCATCACGCCGTAGGTGACCTCGAACTGTCCCGCCCGCTGCAGCTGGAGCAGGCCGCCCACGATGGGCGCCCAGTTCTCCGGCTGCCCGTTGTTCATGAGCTGGCTGAAGAAGAACTCGTTATACACGGAGATGAACGTCAACACACCGGCGGTGGCGACGCCCGGCGCCGACAGCGGGATGATCACCCGGAACAGCGCCCCCAGTCGGGTGGTCCCCTCGACGCGCGCGGCGTCCTCCAGTCCGTCGGGGATCTGTCCGTAGAACGTCGTGAGGATGAAGATGGACAGCGGCATGAACAACGAGCTGAACGGCAGGATCATCGATCCCGGCGTGTTGTAGAGGCTCAACCCGCTGATGACGTTCCCCGTGAACAGCCGGTACAGCGGGACGAAGAACGCCGCCGGCGGGAAGTAGCTGATCGCGAGCACCAGCAGCATGAGCGGCGCCTTCCCGGGGAACTCCAGCCGACCGAACACGTACCCTGCGAGGCTCGCCAGGATCAACACGATGACCGTGGTCGACAGCGCGAGCACGAGGCTGTTGAACATGTATCGCAGGAAATTGATCCGCTCGAACACGTCGAGGAACACGCCGACGTTCGTCGGCGTCTGCCACAACGCGAGACTCAGCGGCGCGTTGTCCGGCGTCACCGCCAGCACGAGCAGGAAGTAGAACGGGAACAGCGTCGTCGCGAGGAAGAAGATCGTCGCGACGTAGAACATCGCCCGGTAGGCGCGCTCCGGGTCCTTGATCGACTTCGCGACCCACCGCTGGAGCGGCCCGCGCTTGAGTTCCGGTTCTCCCTGAACGCCGCCGTCCGTTCGCGGTTCGTTCGTCATGCCACATCACCCCGTGCGTACCCGACGATGTACACCGAGACGACGACCCCGATGACCGCCGCCGTGATGAACGCGACCGTCGCCGAGGAGCCGAGCATCCGGTTGCTGAACGTCGTCACCACCAGACACGACAGCGACGGCACCGTCGTACACCCCGCGACTGTCTCGATGAGCCCGTAGATCCGCATCGCCTGGATCGTCCGGAACAGCATCGCGACCATCACCGTCGGGAGGATGATGGGCAGGGTGATGTACTTGAAGCGCTGCCACGGCGAGGCGCCCGCGACCTTCGCCACGTCGAAGAGGCTCCGGTCGATCGACTGCATCCCCGCGAGGATGAGCAGCGCCATGAACGCCGTCGTCTTCCACACGTCGGCCACGATGACGATCATCGTCGCGTCCTGTGCGTTCGCCAGCGGCGTGAACGATATCAGCCCCAGCGAGTTCAACAGCGCCGGCGCCTCCGGCGTCCCGACGAGGAAGCCGATGTTCGGCTGGAACATCAGGTAGAAGATCATCCCCTGGACGACGATCGGGATCGCCCACGGGAGGATGATCGCGACCCGGACCCACCGGCGACCGCGGAACTCCTGGTCGAGGATCAGCGCCTGCGCGAAGCCGATGACCGTCTCGATCGAGACGCTGATGATCGTGAACACCAACGTGACCGCGATCGCGCTGTTGAACATCGCGTTGACCGTCAGCGACTGCGGCAGGAACGGCGACGGCAACAGCGCGGTCCGTTCGCCCGTGACGATAGCCACGTAGTTCCCGAGGCCCACGAAGTTCCCGACGCTCGCCTGCCCGAAGCTGTCGGCGAACAGCGACAGGCGGAACGTCGACAACAGCGGCCAGAACGCGACGACGCCCAGCAGCAGGAGCGCCGGACTCAACAACAGGTACGCGTACTGTGTCTCCGACAGGTTCTCCATCCACCGGACGGCGCTCGCGTACGGCCCGCTCCGTGTCCCGCCGGGGAGGTCGCCCGTCTGTTGGTCTGTGCTCATGCGTCTTGGTAACAATTGGAAATGATGGTCTTAAGTGTGGTGCGGGAGCCGGCCGGCTTACGCCTGGCTCTCGATCGACTCCAGCGACTCCTTCAGGTCGGTCATCGCCTGCTCCGGGCCCTTCTCCTGGCGGATGCTTGCGTTGACCTCGCTGGCGATCTGGCTCGACTCCTGGGGCCAGACGACGGTGACCGGACGCGGTAGGGCGGCCTCGCCGGCGACCTGCAGCGTGTCCACGTAGCGGCCGATGAGTTCGAGCTCCCGGGTGCGCTCTGTGTTGATGAGGTCCGAGATGGGCGGCGTCCATCCGCCGATCTCGAACATGCGGAGGCGAACCTCGTCCTCCTGGAGCGCCCGGAACAGCTGAAGCGCGGCGCGCTTGCGGCTGTCGTTCGCGTTCGGGTTGAGGGTGAGGTGCCACCCGCCAAGCGCCGAGGTGGTCCCGCCGATGGAGCTGTACGGGGAGTCCTCCTCGGACACCGCGTACGGGATCGGCATCACGCCAAGGTCCTCGCCGAAGACGTCCTCGGCGCCGTTGATGTTGATCGAGTACGGCCAGTTGCGGTGCGCGACGACGTTGCCGTTCGTGAAGGGCTCACGCGACGGCTCCTCGGTGTACTGGACCACCGCCTGCGGGGAGATCTGGTCGTACCCCTCCAGCGAGTGTTCGTCGTCCTGCCCGTGGATGAACGTCCGCATCATGCGGACGGCGTTGATCACGTTCTCCTCGTCGACGGTGACCGGGCGGTCGCCGACGGGGCCGAAGTAGTTCTCGAACTCGCCGAAGTAGGAGCCGCCGTGCGAGCCCATGAACTCGATGAAGTCACAGCACGCGAGCCCCTCGTAGGAAGCCCCCTGCCAGGTGAATCCGTCCTGCGTGTCGGTCGCCTCGAGGGTGTCGGTGACGACCGTCGAGAACTCCGACCACGTCATCGGCTCGGTCGCCCACGTGTCGAAGTCCTCGTCAGTGTAGCCGGCCTCCCGCATCAGGTCCTTGCGGTACTGGATGGTGGGGAAGTCGGCGAACAGCGGGATCCCGTAGAGGTCGCCCTCGGTGTCCTGGGCGGTGGCGACCATGTTCGACAGGTACTCGCTTTGCACCTGGTCGACGATGGAGCTGGGCAGCTCCTCGCTCAGGTTCGCGAGCTGGCCGCGCGCGATGAACGGGATCGTCCACCCGTTGTCCATCATCAGGACGGTCGGTCGCTCCTGGCCGGCCGAGAGGATCTGCTGGTACTGCGAGCGCCGGTCGCCCGTGGTGAACGACCCGGCGAGGAACTCGATGGAGATGTTGTCCGGCAGTCCACCGTCCTCGTGGAGCGTCTGCTTGATATCCTCGGCCGCGTTCGCGAAGTTCGAGTCGGCCGCGATCTGGATGGTCACGTCCTCCTCGGGCGGCTCCGTGTCGATCGGCTCGCCGGTGCCGTCGTCACCGCCGTTTCCGCCCCCGCCGCCACCGTTGCCGCCTCCCATGCAGCCCGCCAGCCCGAGCGTCGCCCCGGCGCCGCCGGCCGCAGCGAGGTAGTCCCGCCGCGATACCCCGTTCCGTGTGTTGTCGTCAGACATCAGGGTGGTATAGGGAACAATCATTAATATAGGCTATGGCTTTTACAACAGTAGTTGTTAAGAACAGGCACGCAATGGTGGCCGCGGAGGATCGGCGGGAGAACCGCCGTCACGGCCGCTTTGCGTGCCACCGTCGCAATCACTCCGACGGCCCGCCTGCAGTCGAAACCGGGCATCGGTTTACGCTGCCGACAAAAAATCACACTCCCCCCGAGCCAATTACGATTGCCGTGTGACTCGCGTGTCCCCGTTCACTCGATCGGCGCGTCGACGATCGTGAGTCTCGTTCCCTCGACGTCCTCGACGATCGCGCCCCACCCCCCGACGCTGACGTGTTCGCCGTCGACGTCGAGGTCGACCGTGACCTGTCCGGCCAGCTCGAAGCCGGTGTCGGCCTCCGAGGCGAACGGGACCCGCACGTCGACGACGGTGCCCTCGACGGTGCACTCCTCGCCCGTGTCGGTCTCGTACCCCTCGACGCGGAGGCGGATGGGGGCGTTCTGCCACCCCAGCTCCCGGAGGTCGCGAACGAGGTGGCGAACGTCGAGATGCTCGATCGGAAGCCCCGGCTCGCTCGCGTCGTACACGGACTTCCACGGCTCCCACAGCGTCGTGAGGAAGTACCAGTAGAACACGTACGTATGCGTCCGGTCGTTCACGAGGACGCCGTAGCGGTCGTAGAAGTCGGGGTGGTGGGCGAACGAGGCCTGCCTGCGGTCGGCCAGCGCCACGAACGGCGCGGGAAGCGGGCGGTGGCGCGCCTCCATGCAGATGTCCTCGAACAGGGTCGGGTCCGGCCGCTCGTTCGCGTCGTCGGTGTGGACGGACACGCGCACCGAGACGCCCCGGTCGGTCGCGTCGCGCAGCGCGGGCGCGAGCCGTCGGAGGTTCGCGGTCGTCGTCGACAGCAGGATCTGGTGGCTGGCCTCCTCGATGAACGCCTCCGCGCGCTCGATGACGGTCCGGAACCGCGTGACGATGCTGGCGCCGCCGGCCTCCAACTCGGGCTGTTCCCATCGCTGTTCGACCTCCTCGGCGGCCGCCTCCAGCCGGTCGGCCCGTCTCCGGAGGTCCTCCAACACGACCGACGGGCTGTGTGCCCGCGCCTGCAGCGAGCCGGCTTCGTACGTCTCGATGTACTCCCGCTCTTCGAGCGTCCGTAGCACGTCGTAGATGCGAGGGGCCGGGACGCCGCTCGCCTCCGCCACGTCGGTCGCCGACGCCGTCCCCAACTCCAGCAGCGCGACGTACGCCTCCGCCTGATACGGCGACAGGCCCGCCGCCTCCAGCGTCTCGACGAGCGACTCGGTCTCCATGCCGGGTGGCTGTCGTGCTGGGGGAAAACCGTACCGCCTATGGACAAGTCTTCTATGTCTGCGCGTGCTCGCGGGAGCTCAGTCTTTCCCGGGCGCGGGCCACCGCGGCGTCTTGGGCGCCTCGATACGCGTCATCTCATCGTCGGTCAGATCGACGCCGAGGGCGGCGACGTTCTCGCGGAGGTGCTCGCTCGATCCGGGGCCGATGATCGGGGCGTCCACCACGTCGCGGTGGAGCAGCCACGCGAGCGACACCTGAACCGGCGTGACGCCCCGTTCGTCGGCGATCGCGCGGATCTCGTCCAGCACGGCCCAGTTCTCGTCCGTAAATCGGTTCCGGGTGTACTCGTCCGTCTCGGCCCGGTATCCCTCCTCGGTGTCGTCGTCGCGGTCGTACTTTCCGGTGAGGAAGCCGCCCGCCAGCGGCGACCACGGGATCACGCCCACGTCCTCGCCGGCACAGACCTCCAGCAGGTTCGCCTCCTCGTGGCGGTCCACGGCGTTGTACTCGGGTTGCATGCAGGCGAAGCGCTCGTAGTCCTCGATGTCGCTGGTGTACAGCGCCTTCGTGAACTGATAGGCGGTCATCGTGGAGGCGCCGATGTATCGAACCCGCCCGCTCTCGACGAGGTGGTCGAGGGCCGCGAGCGTCTCCTCGATCGGGGTGTCGTCGTCCCAGCGGTGGATCTGATACAGGTCGATGTAGTCGGTGTCGAGCCGGTCGAGACTCGCCTGCACCTGATCGAGGATGTGCTTGCGCGAGAGGCCCGAGCCGTTCGGGCCGTCGAACATGTCCCAGTACACCTTGGTGGCGAGGACGAGTTCGTCGCGGTTCGCCGACGCGACGGCGTCGCCGACGATCTCCTCGCTTTCGCCGGTGGAGTAGACGTTCGCGGTGTCGAGGAAGTTGATGCCGAGATCGAGCGCCTCGTGGATGAGGTCGACGCTCGCGTCGCGGTCGTTCATCATCCACGGCTCCCCGGATCCGAAGTTCATGCAGCCGAGACACAACCGGGACACGTCGAGCCCCGTGTCGCCGAGCTTCGTGTACGTCATCCCGTCGAACTCGTGTGGGTCGCTCACGCGACACACGGACTCGGCGCAGATAGATAATCGTCCCGGCGCCGGAGAGGGATACCGCCCCGGCGACACGCCGGGGACACCGGCCGGGCCTGCAGACCGGGATGATCTCGCGCTACGGGGCGGGATACCGCGGCGTCTTCGGCTCGGCGATGCGCTCGACCTGCTCGGGGCTCAGGTCGACCGAGATCGCGCCGACGTTCTCGCGGAGGTGCTCGACCGACCGAGGCCCGATGATCGGCGCGGTGACGACCTCCCGTTCGAGCAGCCACGCGAGCGCCACCTGCGCGGGCGTCGCGTCGACCTCCTCGGCGACGCTCCGGACGGCGTCGAGCACGGCCCAGTTCTCCTCGGTGAAGTACCCCCGAACCGACTCGGAGGCCGCCCCGCGGGTGCCGTCGGTCGGCTCCGAATCCCGGTCGTACTTTCCGGTGAGGAAGCCGCCCGCCAGCGGCGACCACGGGATCACGCCGACGCCCTCGCCCTCGCACACGTCCAGGAGGTTCGCCTCCTCGTACCGGGCGACCGCGGAGTACTCGGGCTGCATGCAGGCGAACCGCTCGTAGTCCTCGATGTCGCTGGTGTAGAGGGATTTCGTGAACTGGTAGGCGGTCATCGTGGAGGCGCCGATGTAGCGCACGCGACCCGTCTCGATGAGGTGATCGAGCGCGGAGAGGGTCTCCTCGATCGGCGTCTCCTCGTCCCAGCGATGGATCTGATACAGGTCGATGTAGTCGGTGTCGAGCCGATCGAGACTGGCCTCCACCTGATCGAGGATGTGTTTGCGCGAGAGGCCCGAGCCGTTGGGGCCGTCGCGCATCTCGCCGAAGACTTTCGTGGCGAGGACGAGCTCGTCGCGGTTCGCGGAGGCGACGGCGTCGCCGACGATCTCCTCACTCTCGCCGGTCGAGTACACGTTCGCGGTGTCGAGGAAGTTGATGCCGAGATCCAGGGCTTCGTGGATCAGGTCGACGCTCGCGTCGCGGTCGTTCATCATCCACGGCCGCTCGCTCCCGAAGTTCATGCAGCCGAGACACAGGCGCGACACCTCCAGCCCGGTGTCGCCCAGCCTCGTGTACGCCATCGAGTCCGACTCGGACATGCGTTCGACGCCGTCGCCGCCGGGCATAAGCGCCGATGATCCGGAGCCCGAATGCGAGCGGTTCACACCCACGCGATCGCCGGAAGCGGTCGCAAAGACAATCCTTAAACGACGCGACGGGGAATCCGAACGTATGGCTGGAACCATCGAAGTGCTCGTTCCCGGCGGCCAGGCCAATCCCGGCCCGCCGCTCGGTCCCGAGCTCGGTCCGACGCCGGTGGACGTGCAGGCGGTCGTCTCGGAGATCAACGACCAGACCGCCGCGTTCGACGGCATGGAAGTGCCCGTCACCGTCGAATACGACGACGACGGCTCCTTCAGCATCGAGGTCGGCGTCCCGCCGACGGCCGAACTGATCAAGGACGAGGTCGGCTTCGAGACGGGCTCGGGCGAGCCCCAGAAGGACTTCGTCGCCGACATGACCGTCGAACAGGTTCGGAAGGTGGCCGAGCAGAAGCTGTCCGACCTGCTCGCGTACGACGTGAAGGCCGCCGCCAAGGAGGTCGGCGGCACGTGCGCGTCGCTCGGCGTCACCATCGACGGCGAGGACGCCCGCACGTTCGACGACCGCGTCGACGCCGGCGAGTACGACGACGTCCTCGCCGAGGAAGCGACGGCGTAACTCCGGTTCCACTTCTCGCCCCCGGCCGCCGGATTCGGCGGTCGGTTCGCGACCGCCTCCCGTCAGCGACGGCGTCGGCGACTCGTCGGCGATCACGGGCGACGACCGCAGCCGTGGCGGGCCGTGTGAACGGCTCTCGCGCCCCTCGGCCCTTCGACGGTCTTAAGTGTCGCGTGGGCGGATTCGACGGTGAGACAGGCGTACGCCTGTTTCACTGACCCGTAGGAGCATTCCTGCGTACTACGGAGGTGAAAAATGGCAGATTCAATCGAGGACGCAGTATCCCAAGCACTGGAGGACGCCCCCCCTCGCAACTTCCGCGAGACCGTGGATTTGGCGATCAATCTCCGGGACTTGGACCTCAACGACCCGTCGAATCGAGTTGACGACGAAGTCGTGCTTCCGGCCGGCACCGGCCAGGAGACACAGATCGTCGTCATTGCGGAGGGCGAGACCGCCCTGCGCGCGGAAGACGTAGCCGACAGAGTCCTGTCGGGCGACGACCTCTCGGAGCTCGCATCCGAAGAGAACGACGCCAAGGATCTCGCCGATGAGACCGACTTCTTCATCGCCGAGGCCGACATGATGCAGGACGTGGCGTCCAACCTCGGGCGCATTCTGGGGCCGCGCGGCAAGATGCCGACGCCGCTCCAGCCCGACGACGACGTCGTCGAAACCGTCAACCGCATGAAAAACACCGTCCAGATCCGCTCGCGCGACCGCCGCACGTTCCACACGCGCGTCGGCGCCGAGGACATGACGGCCGACGAGATCGCCGACAACATCGACGTGATCGTCCGCCGGCTGGAGGCGGACCTCGAGAAGGGGCCGCTCAACATCGACGGCATCTACGTCAAGACGACGATGGGGCCGTCCGTGGAGGTGCCCGTATGAGCGCCGCAGAGGAGCGCAAGACCGAGACCATTCCGGAGTGGAAGCGCCAGGAGGTCGCCGAGCTGACCGACTTCGTCGACTCGTACGACGCCGTCGGCGTCGTCGACCTCACGGGCATCCCGAGCCGGCAGCTCCAGGACATGCGCCGCGACCTGCACGGGCGGGCCGAGCTGCGGATGTCCCGCAACACCCTCATCGAGCGCGCGCTCGACGAGGTGGACGAGGGCGTCGAGGACCTGGGACAGTTCGTCTCCGGTCACGTCGGCCTCATCGGGACGGACGACAACCCCTTCGGGCTGTACAAGCAGCTCGAGGCGTCGAAGACGTCCGCGCCCATCGGCGCGGGCGAGGTCGCCCCGAACGACGTCGTCATCCCCGAGGGTGACACGGGGGTCGACCCCGGTCCGTTCGTCGGCGAGCTGCAGCAGGTGGGCGCGGACGCCCGGATCGACGGCGGGTCGATCAAGGTCATGTCCGACTCGCACGTGCTCGACGCCGGCGAGGCGGTGTCGGACGAACTCGCCAACGTGCTCGGCGAGCTCGGCATCGAGCCGAAGGAAGTCGGGCTGGACCTGCGCGCCGTCTTCGCCGACGGCGTGCTGTTCGAGCCGGACGAGCTCGCCATCGACGTGGACGAGTACCGCGCGGACGTCCAGTCCGCCGCGGCGGCGGCGCGGAACCTCTCGGTCAACGCCGCCTACCCGACCGCCCGCACCGCGGGCACCCTGCTCGGCAAGGCCGCCGGCGAGGCGAAGTCCGTCGGCCTGTTCGCGGCCATCGAGGACGAGGAACTCATGCCCGACCTCGTGAGCCGCGCCGACGCGCAGCTGCGCTCGCTCGCGGCCGCCATCGACGACGACGAGGCGCTCCCCGAGGAGCTCCGCGGCGTCGAGGCGCCCGCGCCCGAGCCGGCCGCCGAGGCCGAGGAGGAGACTGACGAATCGAGCGACGACGAGGACACGGAAGCCGAGCCCGACGACGCCGACGACGATGACGACGACGGCGACGGAGCGGAGGGCCTCGGCGCGATGTTCGGATAAGACACACTACACAGGACCATGGAATACGTTTACGCTGCACTCATCCTGAGCGAGACGGGCGAGGAGATCAACGAGGACAACGTCACGGCGGTGCTGGAAGCCGCCGGCGTCGACGTCGAGGAATCCCGCGTGAAGGCCCTCGTGGCCGCGCTGGAGGACGTCGACATCGAGGAGGCCATCGAGACGGCCGCCGCCGCGCCCGCCGCGGGCGCCTCGGCCGGCGCCGCCGGCGGCTCCGCCGACGAGGCGGAGGCCGACGACGGCGACGACGAGGCCGAGGAGGAGGCCGCCGACGAGGCCGCCGCTGACGACGACGACGAGGACGACGACGAGGGCTCGGGCGAGGGCCTGGGCGAGCTCTTCGGCTGACGCCGGCGACGCTCACTCGTCTCGACCGACTCGACCGCAGATCGCACTTCTTTCGAGGCCTACTCCCGAGGGACAGCGCCGCCGATATGAGCGACGGCCGCGGCGGCTCGCCCGTCGAGCTTCGAGCGTCGCTCGGGACCCGAGCGTTGAAACCGGATGACGGATCCACTCCGTCCCGGTGTTCCCGCTTCCCGCCGTCGTCCCGCCCGCCGGAGTTCTCGCCGTCGCCCCACCCGCCGGCACCGTTCTGCTCGCGTACACGCTCGCGGGCTGTGCGCTCGGCTGCTGCAGCGGACTGGTCCCCGGGCTGCACGCGAACAACTTCGCGTTCCTCCTGGCGGCCGCCGCGCCGGCGCTGGACGCCCCGCCGGTCCCGCTCGGCTGTGCGATGGTGGCCGCCGGCGTCGTCCACACGTTCCTCGACATCGTGCCGTCGCTGGCGTTGGGCCTCCCCGACGCCGCGATGGCGGCCGCGGCGCTCCCCGGCCATCGGTTGGTCGCGGAGGGGCGCGGGCGCGAGGCGATGCGTCTCTCGGCGGTCGGGTCCGGGGTGGCGCTCGCACTGGCGCTCCCCGCCGCGGCCGTCGTCACCGCGGGGATGCGCGTCGCGTATCCGTATCTACGCGCGTGGCTGCCGGTCGTGCTCGCAGGGGTGGCGCTACTGCTCGTGCTCACCGAGTCGAGCAACCGCTGTCGGCTCGCCGGCGCGCTCTCGTTCGCGCTCGCGACGGCGCTTGGACTGGTCACGCTCGATGCGCCGACGGACCCGCTCGTCGCCGCCGGCGGGGTCCTCGCCCCGCTGTTCGCCGGGCTGTTCGGCGTGCCGGTGCTGGTCGACGCGCTCGGCGGCGCCGGCGTCCCGTCGCAGGCCGACGCCCGCCTGGGGCTGTCCGGTCGCGAGCTGACGGGTGCGGCCGCCGCCGGCACCGGCGGCGGCGCCGCGGTCGGGTACCTCCCCGGCGTCTCCGCGGGCGTGGCGGCCGTGCTGGCGCTGCCGGCCACCGCCGGCCGCGACCCGGCGCGGGAGTACGTCGTCGCGACCAGCGGGGCGAACACGGCGACCGCGGTGTTCGCGCTGTTCGCGTACTGGTCGTTCGACGCGACGCGCTCGGGCGTGTTCGTCGCCCTCGACGGGGCGGGCGTCCCGGCCGCGCTCCCGGCGCTGCTCTCGGCGGTGGTGGTCGCGGGGGCGGTCGGAACCGTCGCGGTCGTGCTGGTCGGCGACGCCGCGCTCCGCGTCGTCGGCGGACTCCCGCACGCCCCGCTGGTCGCGGGAGTGATCGTCGGGCTGGCGCTGCTGTCGCTCGCGTTCGCCGGCCCGCTCGGGGTGGCCGTGCTCGTCGCCGCGGCCGCGGTCGGCTTCGTCCCCGTCCGGCTCGGCTGCCGACGGGTCCACCTGATGGGCGTGTTGCTCGGGCCGCTCGTGATCGCGTGAGCAGTCGGCACGACACCAGTCACAATCAGGTTTCGCACGACAACAATTCGCACGACAGCGACCCACATGATGGGGGCTGGATGTACCGTTCGCGCCGTCTGAAAGACAACCGTTAAAAGCCGCGCGCCGGTCTCTAGCCGTATGAGCCAGTCAGAGTCCGAGCAGCGTTCCGAGCGACGCTGCGTCTCCTGTGGCATCAACGTCGCGGGGACGGCCGCGGCGACGTTCAAGTGCCCCGACTGTGGCACGCAGATCAGTCGCTGCGCGAAGTGCCGCAAGCAGAGCAACCTCTTCGAGTGTCCCGACTGCGGGTTCCGGGGGCCGTAACGATGGGGAAGGTCGCCGCGAAGATGAAGGTCATGCCGCAGAGCCCCGACATTGACCTCGACGAGCTCCAGCAGAAGCTGGAGGAGTCGCTCCCACAGGGCGCGGAGATCCGCAACGTCGAGCGCGACGACGTCGCGTTCGGCCTCGTCGCCCTTCTGCCGATGGTCGTCGTCCCCGACGACGCCGGCGGCACCGAGGCCGTCGAGGAGTCGTTCTCCGACGTCGAGGGCGTCGAGAGCGTGAGCGTCGAGGAAGTCGGCCGCCTGTAATCGACGGCGCTCGACCCCGGCACCGAGCCGAGCCGACCGCGATTTTCGCGTGTGACGCAGTTCTCCGCGAGCCGTCGGCTCGGTCGTCGGAACCGCGGTACCCGTACGTTACGAATCGAAACACGGAATCGCGAGACGCCGGTGCCGTCGTGCGAAGCCTTAATGCGACCCCGCCGTCTGGGTACGACAGACAGTCACATGGGGATGTACGACCGGATCCTCGTTCCGACCGACGGCTCCGACGGCGTCGAGCGCGCGGTCCGCCACGCCGTCGACCTGGCGGTCCAGCACGGGGCGACCGTCCACGCGCTGTACGTCGTCAACTCGGCGTCGTACGCCGGGATGCCGATGGAGTCGAGCTGGGAGGGGATCGACGAGATGCTCCGGGGCGACGCCGAGGACGCGGTGTCGCTGGTCGAGGCGCTCGGCGACGACTACGAGGTCCCGGTCGAGACGGCGGTGATCGACGGCTCGCCGAGCCGGGAGATCGTCCGCTACGCCGAGGACAACGGCTGCGACCTGATCGTGATGGGGACGCACGGCCGCGGCGGCATCGACCGACTGCTGCTGGGCAGCGTCGCCGAGAAGGTCGTCCGGTCCTCGAGCGTGCCGGTACTCACGGTTCGGGTCGCGGACGCGACGTAACGAGGTTTGCGAGAGAACGGGTCGAGCGTCCCGAGGCGACGGTTCGGGGTCCGCGGAGGCGACGACGCGACGTAGCGAACGCGCCGATCAGCGGTCGGCCGGCCGCAGGTGCTCGCAGTCGCCCGCGGTCACCCGGACGGTCCCCTCGTCGGTCTCGACGACGAGCGCGCCGGGGAACTCGATCCCGACGGCCTCGCCCTCCACGACGCCGCCGGGGGTCTCGACGCGGACGCGTCGGCCCACGGTGTCGGCATACTCCTCCCAGGCCGACACGGCCCCGCGGAGGTCGCCGCGGAGGTCGTCGAACCCCTCCAGGATCCGCTGGACGAGCACGCGCCGGTCGACCGGCCCGCCGCGCTCGGCCAGGAGACTCGTCGCGTCGGCGGACGCCGGCAGGTCCGCGGGGTCGACGTTCGCGTTGAGGCCGACGCCGACGACGAGCCAGGAGACGCGGTCGGCCTCCCCCTCCATCTCGGTGAGGATGCCGCACAGCTTCCGGCCGCCGCGCTCGGTCGACTCCGCCCCGGTCCCCCCGTCGTCGCCGACGAGCACGTCGTTGGGCCACTTGATCCGCGCGTCGACACCCGTCTCGCGACAGGCGCGCGTCACCGCGACGGCCATCGCGAGCGTGTACGCCGGGGCGTGGGCGGGGGGGACCTCGGGGCGGCACACGACCGACAGCCAGACGCCGCCCGGCGGCGACACCCACTCGCGGTCGAGCCGGCCGCGCGAGGCGGTCTGCTCGTCGGCAACGACCGCGACATCGTCCGCGCCCGCGGCCGCGAGTTCGCGGGCGCGGTCGTTCGTCGAACCGACGGCGTCGTGGTACTCCACGTCGAACGGCGCGTCGAGGCCGTAGGCGATCGCCTCGCCGGAGTACCCGGACACGTCGGTCACGACGTAGCCGTCGGCGGCGCTCTCGACGGCGACGCCGGCCTCGCGCAGCGCCTCGACGTGGTTCCAGACTGCCGCGCGCGACACGCCGAGGCGGTCGGCCAGCGCCGGCCCGGTCACCGGTCCGTCCCCGAGCGCATCCAGGAGGGCTCGGCGGGTCGCGGGAACGCCGGTGTCGGTGTCCCCGGCGCCGCCGTTCCGGTCGTCGTCGCCCGTCACGGGTCGCCGCGGCCACTGTTCGCGGGCGCGAGCTCCGTCGACTCCCCGTTCGCGCGGACCGTGATCACCGTCGCGTCGAGCTTCCCCTTCAGGAACGTCTCGATGTCGGGATCGGAGAACAGCTTCCGGATGGTCCGCCGCCAGCGGCTCGCCTGCTTGGCGCCGATGACGACCACGTCGGCCTCCTCGGCGGCGACCTCGTCGAGGATGGTCTCCTCCACGAGGAACCCCCGGCGGATGACATAGCGAACGGTGGGGAGCCGGCCGAACTCGCGCTCGACCGCGCGTTTGAGCTGCGTCCGGGTCACTTCCCGGCCCTCCTGATACAGGTCCACGTGGAGGATAGTCAACTCGGCGTCGCGCTCCTCGGCGATCCGGATCGCCTCGGACAGCGTCGCCTTGGAGTGTTTCGAGAGCGGGTATCGAACCGGTACGACGACCAACGTCATTGTCGGTCGGACGCGCCGACGCGTGTAAACACTTCCTCTTGGTTCACCGCTGACAGGGGAGCGTCCCGGTCCGCCGCCGGCGACGGACCTCGACCGTCACTCGTCGTCGACGCGGCCGGACGCCGACGCGTCGCCCGGATCGCCCGACTCGCTCGGGGTGTCGGCGGATGCGGCGTCGGCCCCGGTCCCCGTGGCGTCCGCGGCATCCCCCGCGTGCGCCGCGTCCTCGACATCCGCGTCCTCGCCCGACACGCGCCGGATCCGACCCTCGATCTCGGGGGCGATCCCGTGCTCGCGCACGTACTCGCCGAGCACCTCGTGTTGGATCCCGTGCTCGCCGGCGCGGTGGCGCTCCTCGATCGTCGGGAACTCGTGATCCGAGTGCAGGAGGTACTCCGGCGTCGCGACGCGGTAGAGCCGCTCCGGGTCGATCGCCTCGCCGTCGACGCGCGCGTCGACGAGTTCCTCGCGGTCGTCGTCCCAGAGGACGCGCGCGCCGCTGAGGTGGCCGTGCCACCAGTCCTCCTCGCCGAAGTCGACGACGGAGGCGGACATCTCCGCGAACGCAGCACGAAGCTCCGCGCCCGTGAGCTCGACGACGACGATCGGCTCCTCGAACGGCAGCACCGACAGCAGGTCCGCGAGCGTCACGTCGCCCGCGAGGTCGTCGCCCAGCCGGAGCCCGCCGGCGTTTTGGATCCCCACGTCGGCGTCGGCGGCCCACCGGTAGGCGTCGGCGACGAGGTTACCGAGGCGGCACTCGCCGCCGTGGACCGTCGCGTCGGTGCGGACGATCGGCTCGTCCACGTGGCCGACGACCTCGTCGAGGCCGGCGGCCGCGATGCGCTCGCGGAGTCCGTCGGCGAGGTGCTCGTCGACCGGTGCGTCGGCGGGGCTGTGGCGCGTCACGCTCGCGCCGTCGTCGTCCAGCGTCACCTCCAGCACCGTCTCGCCGTTGACGCCCGGGCGGGTGCACAGGACGCCGTCGACCTCCTCGGCGCGCTCGCTGTGGATGTGGCCGCCGAGCACGAGGTCGACGCCGTCGACGCGCGCGAGTTCGTCGTCGCCGCCGCCGAGATGGGAGACGGCGACGACGTAGTCGACACTGTCGCCCTCGTCCTCGGGGCCGGTTCCGGCTTCGGCGTCGGCGTCGCCGTCCATCGCCGCGATCGCCTCCCGGGCGGCCTCGTAGGGGTCAGTGAACGTCATGTCGGCGGCCGCGGGGTTCAGCGAGTCCGTGCTCGGGTCGGTGACGCCGAGGAACCCGACGCGGTCGCCGTCGACGACCTCGACCGTCCACGGGACGACGCCCTCGGCCGCGCCGAACGGCTCGCCGTCCTCGTCGCGGACGTTCGCCGACACCCACGTCTGGGGGGAGTCAGCGACGATGGCGCGGGTCGCGTCGGTGCCGAAGTCGAAGTCGTGGTTACCGAACGTCTCCACGTCGGTGCCGACGGCGCGGAAGAAGTCGACCGCCTGGCGCCCCTTCGAGACCGTCGCCGCGACGCCGGGGGCGGTGTCGTCGCCGGACCCGACGACGGCGGCGTCCGGGCCGTCGAGGGCGGTGATCAGGCCGGCGAGGCGACCCGCCCGTTCGGGGTCGTCGTAGACGTTCTCGATGTCGGAGTAGTGGACGAACCGGGGCATTCGAGTGGGTGATCGGTGTGGGGTGGCGGGCAAGAACGCTCCGGGTTCGATCGGTTATCGGAGCTGCCGGGGTTTCTACAGCGGTCGCTATCGGCCTGGTTGGGGCAGTCATCACGACCGAGAAGGAGGGAAAGCCCCCGACGCCGTCGACGGCTGCGTCTCGCTGCGCGCTTCGCTCGCGCCTTCGGCGATCGCTGCAGTGCTTGCGTCGTCTCGCTCGCCGACGGCGCCGGCCCCTTTCAGTCCCACCCGACAGCACCACACCGCAGCCACCTCCTCCCCAACCGATTGCGCTCCTCACGCTCACTGCGTTCGCGTTGCGGTGCTCATCCCTCGCGCGCGTCCGCCGCGAACGGAGTCGCGGCGGCACGCGCCACGACGGGGTTCAGCACTACCGATTCACGGGAACGGATGATACGCCTTCTCCGGCTCCGGCTCGAACCCCATCGACGCCGAGACCGTCTCCAGCCGGTCGCCGAAGAACGGCTCGGCGGTGAACAGCGGCTGCGCCTCGGGGACGAGCACGCGCACGCCCTCGAAGCTGAGGGCCGCCACGTCGCGGGTGGTGAGGCGCGTGGCGTAGGCGTCGAGCCCGGCGGTCGCGAGGCGGTCGACGACGGCCTCGACCTCGGCGACGCCGTCGAGGGCCGCCGCCTCGTCGTCGGTCACGTCCTCGGCGGGGACCGTCACCTCGGGCGAGACGAACTCCCGGACGCGCTCGGGGAAGTCCGCGTACGAGCCGATGGCGCCCTCCTCCTGATTCGCCTGCTCGGGCCCCATCGCGCGCAGCTCCATCCAGTTCTGCAGCGCCTCCGCGAGCGCGCTCCGGGCGGCGGCCGCGGCGTCGAGGTCCGCGGCCGACCCCATCGCAAATTGCGGCCACTCGTCGGCCTCGGCGTCGCGGTGGACGGCCACCCCGACGACGGGCACGTCCACGTCCTGCGTGAGCAGCAGCGTCGTCACCGAGAGGTCCTCGGCGCGCGCCCGCTTGTGCAGCGTCTCGAACCCCTCGTCGTCGACGGACAGCCCCATCGGCTCGAACGTGGAGTACCACGACAGCATCGAGGCGTCCCGCTCGACGGTCTCGTACAGCCCCGACAGCACCGCCTCGGCCGTGGAGTTCCCCAGCCCGAGCCCGGTCGTGATCGCCGGGGCGAACCGCTCCTCGGGCGGCGGGAACACGACGAACTCCGCCGGCAGCGACGCCGACTCGCGGGTCGCCAGATCGATCCCGGCGATCCACGGGATGTGATCCTCGGGGTCGGGCGTCTCCGTATCGTCGGGACGAACGAACCGATCGACCGGGACGGCGTCGACGACGCCCGTCGTGGGCGCCGACCGGAACGACGACGCGCGGTAGGTGCCCGCACAGTAGCGTTCCAGCCCCTCCCCGATCGCCTTCGCGTACGCGGCGTCCCAGTCGGCGGCGACGCCGGCGGCGAACTCCGTACAGCGCGTGTCGGCGAACGCCGCGGTGTCGGTCGTCCGCGCGATGTAGTACGGCGCCGGCACCGACTCGCGCTCGCCCACGTCCGTGACGACCCCGAGTCGGTCGTCGACCGCGCGGTCCATCCGGTCGACGGCGTCGTCGAGGTCGACCGGCTCCGTGGGCGCGCGAAGCTCGAACCCCGTCGGCGCGGCGCCGCAGTCGCACCCCGGCGACGGGAGGAACGTCCGCTCGGGCCCGTCGACCTCAGAGACGGTGCCGGCGACCCCGTCCCCCGAGAGGTGCTGGATGGCGCGCCGGCCCGCGAGTGCCCCCGCGAAGCGGACGGCGCTGCGGGTGCCCTGCGGCGTCGCGTCCGTCGAGGGGACGTTGGCGCGAACGCGGTCGCGCAGGCAGTCGTAACAGCCGGTCTCGGCGGAGAAGACGGTGACCGCGGCGTCGAGCCCCTCGATCGCGCGGCCGCCGATCCCCCCGATCTCGACGGCGACCCAGTCGTCGACGAGCCGCGTCGCGGTGCGGAAGGCGTCGTCGCCGGTCGTGCCGACGACGACCGCGAAGTCGAACCCGTCCAGGAGGCCGGCCTCCACCTCCATCACGTTCGCCTCGATGTCGGCGAAGGCGCCCCGCAGCGGCTCGGCGGCGGGGTCGGGACCGACGATTGCGATGTCCATGCCCCGCCCGTGGGGTGAATCGCACAAAAAGATGGTCGGTCGGCGGGGTCGGCTGTCGGGATCCGCGAACGGACTCGACGCTCAGTTCAGCAGTCGGTGGGCGACGCTCGCCAGCTCGTCGCTCGAGGCGTCGCGCAGCCGGTCGTCGCCGAGTTTCAGGCGCAGGCGGGGGCGCCCAACGTCGATGGGGACCTTCTCGGTGTCGATGAGCCCCAGGTCCTCCAGGCGGGTCTTCGTCCGCGAGAACGTCGCCTTCGAGGCGATGCCCACGTCCTCGCCCCACTTGCTGATGTCGTACAGCAGCACGTCGTTCTTCGCGGCGACGAGCAGCGAGATGGTCACCTCGTCGAGGCCGTCGCCGTCGCCGCGGGCGGTCTCCAGCGACGCCAGCACCGAGTCGAAGTCGGCGCGGGCCGCCTCGCCGATGTCCTCGTCCAGCGTCTCGCGGACGCGCGAGAGCGCCGGCGTTCGGAGGTTGAACGCCGCCGCGTCCGCCCACTGGTCGCGGTACGTCTCGTAGGCGTCGGCGGCGAACGACTCGTCGTCGGCCGCGAGCGCGGCGACGTGCTCGCCCGCCGAGACGACGGCGTACAGCTCGTCCTCGCCGACGACGAGCGTATTGTCCGCGTCCCCGTCGAGCTCGCGCAGCGTCATCGACCCGGCGTCGACCAGGTCGGCGGCGTCGCCGGCGACGAGGAAGTCGTCCATCACGTCCTTGAGCATCCGGCCGTCCGCGAGCACGTTCAGCGTCGGAAGCTCGTCGTCGTAGTCGGATCCCGCGTCGACGAGCGACTCGATCACGGCGGCGTTGGGGTCGACGATCACGAGCTCGCCGGCCGATCGATCGAAGAGCGTCTCGAGGGCGGCGCCCATCGATCGCTCGAATACGTTCTCGGTCATAACTACGTAGAACATCGCCAGTTGAATATTTAATACTAACGGGAATACGGAGGAATCAAGCGCTCTACGGGGGGAATATGAGACCCGGACGGCGGACGGGCCGGGGCCATGAGTGTTAAGGACACGCACGCCCATCGGCCTCCATGCTTCGCTCACCCCGATCGCGAACGGGCGGATCGACACTGGCGGCGGTCGGTCGCATTCATCCGAGACTCGTGGCGACGGCGGTGACGGTTCTGGCGTGTGTGCTGGTGCTGCTCCTGACCGCTGACGTGGCCGCGGCGGCCGACGTCGCGGTCGACCCGTCCGGTGTCGGCGACGTGTCCTCCGGGCCCTGAGGGATCGACCGCCCGCGGGTACGGTTCCCGGAGCGGCTACGACTCCCGAAGCTCCTCGGCGAGCACGTCCGACCAGCGGAGCGCGCCGTCGAACAGGACGGCCTTGTCAGCATACGAGAGGAACTCGACCAGCTCCGCGCGACCCACCGTGAACTCGCTACGTGCGCCGAGGAGGTGCGTCTCGTCGCCCTCCTGGAGGTACGGCCGGAAGAACCCGCCGGCCATCCAGGGCGCGCCCATCGTCACCGTCACGTCGAACCGATCCGGCCCCGCTTCGGTCACCCGGACGTCCGTCCCGACGATGTCCTCCGACTGCGTCAGGACGTGCGTCCCGTCGCCGACGACGGCGTAATCCTTCCCGGTCATGATCTGGCGTCGCGACTTGTCCAGCGCCCGCTCCATGCAGTAGCCGGTGACGAGCAGCCTGGCGAACATCGTACCGACCGTCGCCGCCTGGCCGTCGAGCACCTCGCTGAAGGTGACCGCGCCGGCGACGCTCCCCTTCCGGATCAGCTCGATCCCCTCGTGGAAGGAGCCGCAGGCGTTCAGGAAGAAGGTCTGTGCGTTCGACGCCGAGAGGCTCGACGCCGAGAGGTAGCCGTCGGTACACCGGAGCCCCTCGCGCTCGCAGTGGCCGATGTAGTGAACGAGGTCTGTCCGCGACTCGAACACGGAGGCGAGCTCGTCGACGGTGAGGTGTTCCTTCAACGTGAGGTCGAGGTCGAGCGCCTCGGCGCGCTCGCGGTAGTGGGCGGCGACGCCGTCGTGCTCCTCGCGCATGTCCCCGTCGTTCAAGATCGCGACGATCGAGATCGGCTCGCCGGCCGCGTCGAGGTACCGGGCCCGGTTCTCGTACGCCTCCGGGACGGTCTTGAACGCGTCTATCGGCACGCCGTCGGCGAGCCAGCCGTGCGTCCGCGCCCGACCCAACTCGGGCTGGACCAGTTCGACCGACGCGACCTCCCCGACGTCGCGCCGGTAGAAGTCCGACAGCGAAGTGTCGAGCCACTCCGACTCCGCGAGCGTGGTCGACTCCGCGACCCGGACGTGCGGGACGTTCGCGAGGAGGTGCGACAGCGTCGGGACGTGCTCGTACGTCGGCTCGATCGACATCGACAGGTGCCACTCCGGGAACCGGTCGCGGACCGACTCGAACGCCGTCGCGAGGTACGCGTCGAGCCGCTCGCCCGGCGAGGCGGCGTACAGCGACCCGGAGTCGAGGCCGAGTTCGGCGGTCACCTCCGCGACGGACAGCCCGGAGCCGTACGGGCCGGCGTCCCTGACGACGCAGTCGAGGTAGAACGCCCGTTCGAGCAGCGAGGCGACCGCGTCCTGGAACTCGGGGAGCCGCGGGAGCGAGTGCGTCCCCCCGGGTGTCTCCACCCGCGGTCGCGCGTCGGGCTCGACGACGACCTCGGCGCCGACGTAGTGGGCAAGCGGCGAGGCGACGAACAGGTGGTCCAGATCCGGCGGGACAACGACGCGCACGCCGGCGTCGTCGCGTCGCTCGCGCAGCGTGTCGGGGATCGAGACGGCGTCGCCGAACGCGATCTTCGGGGGCACCCCCCGCATGCTGTCGAACGACCGGTCGGCGGTCGCGGTGCGGTGCCCGGCCGGGAACGTCGACAGCGCCGTCGCGACGCCGTCGGGCGTCGCCGGCACCGTCACCGTCTCGGGGTCGTCGGTGACCCCGCCGCCGAAGCCGATCTCGACGGCCGTCTCTTCCGGAAACCTGACGTGTAGGCGCTCGTAGCGCGGCTTCTCGATCGTCGCCGCGCCGTCGAACCGGACGTACACGTCGATCCGACTTTCGACGTAGAGCGCGTACCTCCCTTCGGGGATCGTCAGCGGACCGGTGCCGCTGCCGAGGTCGAACACCTCCCCGGTGTCGACGTCGCGAACCGGCGCGTATACCGGCGGGAACCCGAGCGACTCCACGGAGCCGGACACCGTCGCGTCCGGCGTCCAGGCGTCCCCCAGATCGAGCGCGTCGATGGCCGCCGACAGCGACGGCGCGGACGTGTCGGCGCCGTCGCTCCACCCGTCGGCCCGAACGTCGACGGAGTGTTTGGCGGCGTCGACCGCGCGGAGCCCGTCCTCGGTTCCCTCGACCTGCATCGGACTGCACGCACGTCCGGAGTGGCCCCATTTATCGGTGTCGCCGGCCGCCCGAGTACGGATGGCTTTTTGTCGCCGCTCGCCGGAGCGTCGGTATGGAGTATCCCGCGGTACGCGAGACGGACCCGGCGGTCGCCGACGCGCTCGAGGGCGAGGTTCGCCGACAGCAGGACACGCTGGCGATGATCGCCTCCGAGAACCACGTCTCGGAGGCCGTCCTGGAGGCGCAGGGGAGCGCGCTCACGAACAAGTACGCGGAGGGCTACCCCGGCGCGCGCTACTACGCCGGCTGCGAGTACGCCGACGAGGTCGAGCAACTGGCCATCGAGCGCGCGAAGGAGCTGTGGGGCGCCGAGCACGTCAACGTCCAGCCGCACTCCGGCACGCAGGCGAACATGGCGGTGTACCTCGCCACGCTGGACCCCAGCGACAAGATCCTCTCGCTCGAACTCGAACACGGCGGGCACCTCAGCCACGGCCACCCCGCGAACTTCACCGGCCAGCTGTTCGAGGTCGAGCAGTACGGCGTCGACCCCGAGACGGGGTACATCGACTACGAGGCGCTCGCCGAGCAGGCCGACGAGTTCGACCCCGACATCATCGTCTCGGGCTACTCGGCGTACCCGCGGGAGGTCGAGTGGGAGCGCATCCAGACGGTCGCCGACGCGGTCGACGCGTACCACCTCGCGGACATCGCCCACATCACCGGGCTCGTCGCCGCGGGCGTCCACGACTCGCCCGTCGGCGTCGCCGACTTCGTCACCGGCTCGACCCACAAGACGATCCGCGCGGGCCGCGGCGGCATCGTCATGTGCGGCGAGGAGCATGCCGACGACGTCGACGCCGCGGTGTTCCCCGGCGGGCAGGGCGGCCCCCTGATGCACAACATCGCCGGCAAGGCCGTCGGCTTCGGCGAGGCGCTCGAACCCGAGTTCGGCGAGTACGCTCGGCGGGTCGTCGACAACGCCGAGGCGCTCGCCGACTCCTTCGAGGACAACGGGCTGGAGGTCGTCTCCGGCGGCACCGACACCCACCTCGTGCTCGTCGACCTGCGAGAGTCCCACCCGGACACCTCCGGCGGCGACGCCGAGGAGGCGCTCGCCGACGCCGGCATCGTCCTCAACGCGAACACGGTGCCCGGCGAGACGCGCTCGCCGTTCGACCCCTCGGGCATCCGCGCGGGCACTCCTGCGCTCACCACCCGCGGCTTCGACGAGGCCGACTGCCGCGAGGTCGGCGACCTCATCCACCGGGTCGTCGACAACGTCGGGGACGAGTCGGTGATCGCCGAGGTGCGCGATCGCGTCGACGAGCTGACCGACGCGCACCCGCTGTACGAGTAGGCGATCGCCGACTGATCGCCCGTTCGATCCACGTTTTCGCATAGTTACTCTCTCCCCCGACGCCCTGTTGTGCACGAACCCGAGGATTCTTAGGCGTCGCCGCCGCCCCATCGACCATGACCGACATCGACGGCAACGCCGTCGCCGCCGAGATCCGCGACGGCGTCGCCGACTGCGTGGAGACGCTGAAACGGGCGGGCGTCGAGCCGGCGCTGGCGACCGTGCTGATGAGCGACGACCCCGCCAGCGAGACGTACGTCTCGATGAAGCAGAACGACTGCGAGGAGGTCGGCATCGACGGCATCCACGTCGACGTGGACGACGACGCCCCGGCCGAGGAGCTGTACGACACCGTCGACGAGCTGAACGCCGACGACTCGGTCCACGGCGTCCTCGTGCAGATGCCCGTCGTCGATCAGGTCGACACCCGGCGCGTCCTCCGGTCGGTCGACCCCGCGAAGGACGTCGACGGGTTCCACCCGGAGAACGTCGGCCGACTCGTCGCCGGCAACCCGCGGTTCAAGCCCTGCACGCCCCACGGCATCCAGCGCCTGCTCGCGGCCGCGGGCGTGGACCCCGAGGGGAAGGAGGCGGTCGTCGTCGGCCGCTCGGACATCGTCGGCAAGCCGATGGCGAACCTCCTGTTCGGCCGCGGGGAGGGCGGCAACGCGACCACGACGGTGTGTCACTCGCGGACCGACGACCTCGCGAGCCACACCCGCCGGGCGGACATCGTCGTCGCCGCCGCGGGCATCCCCGAGTTCATCACCGCGGACATGATCTCAGAGGGGGCGACCGTCATCGACGTGGGGATCAACCGCGTCGAGCGCGACGGCGAGTCGACGCTCGTCGGCGACGTGGCCTACGACGAGGTCGCGGACAAGGCGGGCGCCATCACGCCCGTTCCCGGCGGCGTCGGCCCGATGACGCGCGCGATGTTGCTCTACAACACGGTGAAGGCCGCGAGCGAGCAGCACGGCGTCGAGATCGACCTCCCGTAGACACTACCACCGTTTCTCCGGTTCGGGTTTCCGGCAGCCGTGGCGACTCAGTTCATTCGTTCCAGCCGCTCTCGTGCGCTCGCCAGCGCGTCCTCGTCGCCGGCGATGAGATAGCGACCCAGCTCCGCGGCGGCGGCGACGAGCGCGTCGGCCTCGGCCGGCTCCACGTCGCCGCCGAGCGCGTCGATCCGCTTCGCGCGGTCGCGGATCGCGCCGAGCGTTCGGTTCGCCTCGGGGTCCGGGTGCTCGTCGAGGTACGTCGACACGTCCGTCCGGTACTCCAGGGCGGCCTCCGCGGCGGCGAGCCCGCGCGCCTCGTGCATCCGCGGGGGCACGTCGTCGGCGTCCGGGCGCTCGCCCGTGTCGGCCGACCGCAGCAACGTCGTGAGGTACCACTCCTCGTCGTCGGTGACGCCGGGGCTGGCGCCCTCGGGACCCCGGTCCCCGTCGTGGATCGTCGCGTCCGCGCGCCCGCCGCCCGGGCCGGCGATCCGGCCGTACACGTCGGCCGCGTGGCGGAGTTCGGCGACCGCGAGGTACGCGTCGTCCAGCGGCGCGAGCTCGCCCCCGCGGATGAACCCCCGCTTGCGGAGGTACGTCCGACACTCGGCTTTGATCTCGTCGACGAGGTCCGAAAGCGGCGTGTCGTCGAGCCGCGCCAGCACGGAGGTCAGGTCTATCTCCGCCGGCGCGTCGGTGTGTTTGCGGCGCTCGCCGGTGCCCACGCTCCGGAGGCTTCCGCAGTCCGGACAGGCGACGCTCCCCGTCTCGAAGTACGACCAGCGGGTCCCGCACTCCGTACACTCGCGCTCGCCCCGGACTTCCATGGTCGCACGTTCCGCCGGGACGGTGAAAAACGCCTCGTCGCCGCGGCGGCCCGGTAACCTGGTCGCCGCCGGCAACGACTTGGTCCCGGGCTGTGAGGGGTCGACCGTGACACCGAACTCGTTCTTTCACGTGGCGCTGAAGGCCGACGACGTGGACGCGACGGCGGCGTTCTACGAGGAGCCGTTCGACGGAACGATCATCGAGCGTGGACGCGCGGAGGACGGCGAGGGCCCGACGGCCGTCGATCACGTCGCCCTGGAGGTGGCCGACAAGCGCGTGTACGTCTTCGACCGGGCGCCGTACGAGGCGACCGGCGACGTGGCGTCGATGCCGAACGGTCTGCTCCACTTCGGGTTCGTCGTCGACGACATCGACGATGCGCGCGAGGCGATCGACGGCGTCGGCTCCGGCGTCGACTGGGTGATGGGCCCCGAGCGCTTCGGCGACCTCCGGATCGCGTTCCTCGTCGACCCGGCCGGCTCCATCGTCGAACTCATCGAACACGTCTCGTGATCCGGATCCGGACCGCCCGGACGGCGGACTGAGCCCGCCGCGTTCGACCGACACGCGCGGGTTCGGCCGCCAGATCCCCCGGGGTCGCACACACGGCCGTCCCGCACCCCGGCACGCTTTTGTCGCCGCCGAGGGTCCACTCACGGCATGACGTTCTCCATCGCGGCGCGCGACCCGGAGACGGACGCCGTCGGCGTCGCCGTCCAGTCGAAGTTCGTCTCCGTCGGCGCCGTCGTCCCGTTCGTCTCGGCCGACGCGGGCGCGGTCGCGACCCAGAGCTTCGCCAACGTCGCGTACGGGCCGGACGGGCTCGACCTCCTCCGCGAGGGTCACACCCCGGCCGAGGCCATCGAGGCGCTCACTGCCGCCGACGAGGAGGCCGCACAGCGGCAGGTCGGAGTCGTCGACCTCGACAGCGAGCCGGCGGCGTTCACCGGCGAGGAGTGCTTCGCGGTCTCCGGCGACCGGCAGGGTGAGCACTACACGGTGCAGGGGAACATCCTCGAGAACGAGGCGACGCTCGACGCGATGGCCGAGGCGTTCGAGAGGGGCGACGGCGGGCTCCCCGAGCGACTCATCGCCGCGCTGCACGCCGGCAACGACGCCGGCGGCGACTCCCGCGGCGAGCAGTCGGCCGCGCTGTACGTCGCCAAGCCCGAGGGCGGCTACGACGGGAAGAACGACCGCTGGATCGACGTGCGCGTCGACGACCACGAGCGCCCGATCGACGAACTGGAGCGGGTGTTCAAGCTGTACGACGTGACCCTCCTGGCCCGCGAGGAGCCCGACGACCCCGCGGAGCTGTCGGGCGAGGCGGCGATGGCGGTATCGGAGGTGCTCGCGGATATGGGCTTTCTCGACGCCGAACCGAGCGCGTCGTTCGGCGCCCCCGAGCGTGCGGCCCTGGAGGACTTCCGCGGGATGAACAACTTCGAGAACCACTCGCTGGCCGTGATCGAGGACGCGCTCGCGCGCGGCTGGGAGGAGGCGGCCGCCGGCGACGATACCGAGCCGGAGGCGGACGCCGAGTCGCGGATGGTCGACGCCATCTGGCACGGCCTCCAACGGTACGACCGACTGTAACTCGCAGATGTCGTCGCTCGTCGCCGCACCGCGTCCGCCGACGCCCGCCGGTCGTCAGCGACTCTCCGACCGGCGGCAGCAACACCGTCGGCAACACTCCCGGCACTGCTCCCGCCGACGTCGTCTGCGGTCGGAGGGACGGCGATGATCGCGCAGCTTCCGGCGTTCCAGCTGCTCACGGTCGTCCTCGCGTTCGTCGGCGCGGGCGTCGCGCTGGCGGCGGGGATCGGCCTCGTCGCGGTGTACGTCCGCCTCGGCGACGGGGTTCCCGACGCGATCACGCGGCGGGCGTTCGGGTTGTGGGCCGCGGGGGCGCTCCTGCTCGCGGCCGGCACGCCGGCGGCGTTCCGCGGGGCGCTGGCGGCGGCGCCGACGCTGCGCTCGTTCGGGATCGTCGCGGTCGCCCTCGGCGCCCTCGTCGTCGCGCTCGCGCCGGCATACCTCTGGCAGGCGACGCTTGCGGAGGCGTGACATGTCCGACTTACCCGCGGGCCCCGTTTCGACGGCGGTCGCGGGCCTCGCCAGTTCCGGGAGCCGTTCCGGTTTTCGAGCGCGCTACTCCGGTTCCGAGTGCGAGCGTCGGTCGCGCTCGCGAAGCAACTTGTCGACGATGTCGCCCGTCGAGAGGAGTTCCCCCTCGTAGCGCGGGTCGCGGGCGGTCGCACGCGCCACCTCCGCGTCGATGCCAGCCGCCGCGAGCGCGTCGGCGAGGGCGGCCTCGTCGTGGTGCTGGTCGAACCCGAGCACGATCACGTCCGGGTCGATATCGCGCACGGGGACGAAGAAGTCCTCGGGGTGCCCGAGGTGGGCCTCGTCGACGACCTCGAGGGCGGCGATCATGTCCCGACGCTGTCGGTCCGGGCACACGGGCTTGGGCTTGTGCGTCACGTTGTCGCGCCGGGCGACGATGACGTGGAGTTCGTCGCCGCGGGCGGCTGCGTCCTCCAGGTAGTGGAGGTGACCGGGGTGGAGGATGTCGAAGGTGCCCTGCGCGAGCGCGATCCGGGGGCCATCGTCGCCGTCGGCATCGCTTCCGTCCTCGCGTCGCCCTCCGTCGGGTCCCTCACTCATCGTACAGCTCCGCGTCGATATCGGTCTGGTCGAAGTCGAAGAACGCCTCGTCCTCGGGCAGCGCCACGTCGATCACGTCCAGATCGCGGGGGTCGCCGTCGGAGTCGAACGCCCGCCAGCAGTCGCGCTCGTACGGGGCGCCGAGGATGACGTGGACCTCGCCGGCGTGGAACGTCGCCAGATCGGCGTCGGAGGGCCGGAGGACGCCGTTGGGGTGGGAGTGGATCGAGCCGACCGCCCGCGAGGAGTTGGGTTTCATGTGCTCGCGGACGGTCGCCGACTCCGGCGTCGACGTGGTGCCGGGAATGACGAGCACGTCGGTGATCACCTGTCCCTTCCGGTCGAGGCCGAGATCGCGCGCGTCGGTCGCCCGGAGAAAGCCCATGTACTCGTTCGGGTGGGTGTCCCGGGACGCCTCCAGCGCGAACGTGAGGGTCTCGGCCGCGATGCCGAGCAGCTCGCTCGACCGGAACAGTCGCATTGGCGGATCTCCGACCGGGCGCCAACTAAGGGTGTCGATGGCCCCGCTTCGGACCCGACGACTCCGTGGGGTGTGGCTCCAGCACACCCCTGAAGCGATACTACAACCCTTAACACCCGCCGTCACCCACCACCCGATATGAGTGATTCCGCCGCCGGGGAACCCGGCGAGAACGGGGAGGGGGATTCCCGCCCCGTGGTCTACGAGCTCGATCCCGCCTGCACGCTGGCCGACGTGGACGTCGGCGCGCGCTACCGCGCGGAGGTCAACGGCGTGGTCGACTACGGCGTCTTCGTCGACGTCTCCGATGAGGTATCGGGACTGCTGCACGAGTCGAACCTCGACGGCGACACGTTCGCCGTGGGCGACGAGTTGGTCGTCGTCCTCGAGGAACTGAAGGAGAACGGCGACGTGTCGTTCGACCTCGCAGACGTCGACCTCGCGGACGCGAACGTCCTGGCCGTCGAACACGAGCCGGAGATCGTCGCGATCGCCGACGCGACCGTCGGCGACGCCGTCACCGTCGAGGGGGAGATCTCCCAGATCAAACAGACCGGGGGCCCGACCATCTTCCACGTCGCCGACGAGACCGGCGTGATGGCGGCGGCCGCCTTCGAGGAGGCCGGCGTCCGCGCCTACCCCGAGGTCGAGATCGGCGACGTCGTCCGCGTGTCCGGCTCCGTCGAGACCCACGAGGGAACCACCCAGCTCGAGGTCGACGACATCGCCGTGCTCGACGGCGAGACGGCCGCGGCCGCCCGCGAGCGCCTCGACGAAGCGATGCGCGAGCGTGCCGAGCCCGAGTCGGTCGACCCGCTCGTCGACTGGCCGGCGTTCGAGAAGCTCCGCCCCGAGCTGGAGGACCTCGCGCGCACGCTCCGGCGCACGGTGCTGGAGGGGCGCCCGATCCGCATCCGCCATCACGCCGACGGCGACGGCATGTGTGCGGCCATCCCGGTCCAACTCGCGCTTGAGAACTTCATCGAGGAGGTCCACGAGGGCGACGACGCCGCGCGCCACACCCTCAAGCGCCTCCCGAGCAAGGCGCCCTTCTACGAGATGGAGGACGTGACCCGCGACCTCAACTTCGCGCTGGAGGGTCGCGCCCGCCACGGTCAGAAGCTCCCGTTCCTCCTGATGCTCGACAACGGGTCGACCGAGGAGGACGTGCCCGCCTACAAGAACCTCGCCCACTACGACGTGCCCATCGCCGTCGTCGACCACCACCACCCGGATCCCGAGGCGGTGAACGACCTGCTCGACGCGCACGTCAACCCCTACCTCCACGACGAGGACTACCGCATCACGACGGGCATGATGTGCGTCGAGCTCGCGCGCCTCATCGACCCGAGCGTCACCGACGAGCTCCGACACGTCCCCGCGGTCGCGGGGCTGTCGGACCGCTCGAAGGCCGAGGTGATGGACGAGTTCGTCGACCTGGCGGACGCGGCCGGCTACGACCGCGAGGACATCGAGGACATCGGCGAGGCGCTCGACTACGCCGCCCACTGGCTGCGCTACAGCGAGGGCAAGACGCTCGTGAGCGACGTGCTCGACGTCGGCAGCGACGACGCCGACCGCCACCGCGACCTCGTCGAGTTCCTCTCGACGCGCGCCGAGCGCGACGTGGAGGAGCAGCTCGACGCCGTCGAGCCGCACGTCGAACACGAACGGCTCGACTCCGACGCCCACCTCTACCGCATCGACCTGGAGAACTTCGCCAAGCGGTTCACCTACCCCGCGCCCGGCAAGACCACCGGCGAACTCCACGACCGGAAGGTGCGCGCGACGGGCGAACCCGTCATCACGATCGGCTACGGACCGGACTTCGCCGTCCTCCGGAGTGACGGCGTCCGCCTCGACATCCCACAGATGGTGACCGAGCTCAACGAGGAGGTCGTCGGCGGGGGCGTCTCCGGCGGCGGCCACCTCGTCGTCGGCTCGATCAAGTTCGTCGAGGGTCGCCGCGAGGACGTGATCGACGCGCTCGTCGACAAGATGGCCGACGCCGAGCTGGACGAGGAGCTGTCGACGACGGTCGAGCTCGACGACTGACGGGGCCGGACCGAAGGCTCCCCCCGACGGAACGGCACGCTCATCAGATGAAACGGATGGCTCACCCGATCGGCCCCGGTCGATCGATTCCATCGTTTTCCGCCGAGTCGTCGAACGTCAGCCGTCGCCTGACGAACAGCGCCGCGCCGGCGACCGCTCCGACCGCCGCGACCGCGACGGCGGGCGGCAGATCGTCCCACCTCCCGCCGCCGGCGCGCCAGTCGGCCTCGAAGCTCTCGCGGTAGTAGCCCGCGATCGCCTCGCCCTCCAGCGCGACGACAACCTCGCGGTTCTCGCGGGCGCTCGTCGGGTTCCAGTTGAGCGACCCCACGAGCGCGGTGTCGTCGGCGACGACGCCCTTCGCGTGGACTTTCCCGTAGCGACCGGACGGCTCCGCGACGCGCGCCTTGAACGGAACGTCCGCGGCGTCGGCCCAACGGTTCAGGTCGGCTACCAGCGCGGCGTTCCGCTCGGCGACGTACCACGCGTTCGACAGCAGCAGCCGCACGCGGACGCCGCGCTCGGCCGCGCGGCGAAGCGACGCGAGCAGCGAGCCGTCGTCGACAGTGGGCTGGAGAACGTCGACCCTGGCGACCGCGTCGTCGATCGTTGCGACGACCGCCGACTCCGCGTTTCCGGGCGCGGTCAGCAGCCGGACGTGTTCAGCCCGTACGTCCGCCGGCGCGTGCCTGGTGGGATACGAGCCGGTCGCCGCCTCGACGGGTTCGAATGACCTGCCCGCGCGGTACCGCTCCCAGGGGACGGCGTCGCGCCATCCGGCGTCCGCGCGGAAGAGGTCGGCGAGCGCGTCGGCCACCCGCGGCGACCGGAGCGTGACGCCCCACCCGCGGCTGTCGCCGCCGCCCGTCCCGCTCGGCTTCCAGTTCTCCGTGAGGACGACCGCCGCGTCGTCGGCGACGGCGTACTTCGCGTGGTGATACCGGAACCTGGCGCGAGTTCCCGACACCACGCGAACCTCGACGCCCGCGGCGACGAGCGCGTCGAGGAGCTCGGCCTGACGCGTGGAGATCCCGCCGACGGGTCCCCCCTCGAGGAGCACTCGGACCGAGACACCGCGTTCGTGTGCGGCGATCAACTCGTCGGCGACGCGCTCGGAGGCGAAGGTGTACCCCGCGAGCAGGACGCGGTCGTCCGCCGCTCGAATGGGTACGACTGCCTCTCCGGGGGCGTCGGGAAGCACGAACGCCGTCGCGTTCGCGGCCCCCAGCGAAACCGGCTCCCTGGGGTCGAACCCGACCGGTCGCCATCGAGGGTCCCCACCGCGCGCCCAGCGTTCGCCCTCGGGCGCGCGACCGTACTCGACGGCGTCGACGACCGTCCCGTTCGCTCCGCCCCGCCGGAGCACGACGCGCTCGCCCGTGTTCGACAGCGCGAGCCCGCGGGCGACGACGCATCCGTCGGGCGTATCGACCAACGCTCCGGGATCGGCGGTCACGACGACCGTCCCTGGTTGTCGTTGCCGGATCGTGACTACGTCCTCGCCGTCGTCGAGGCTCCAGTTCCCGGCCGGCAGCCGCAGGTATACGTACTCGCCGGCGTCGTCGTCGGCGACGGGGTTCGGGAGGAGGCCGACGATCCGAGGGGCGGTCGGCTCCCCCGTACTCGCCGCCGGTGATTTCGGTGCGGTCGCGACCGCCGCCGGTGGCGATGGCGATGGGGGCGTCGGCGTCGCCGTCGTCGGTGCCGGCGCTGCCGCCGCCGCTGTCGCCGTCGCCGAGGCTGTCGCTCCGAGGAGGAGGAGCGCGAACACGACGGCCGCGATGCTGCGTGCCACTGGGACGCGTTGGCCGCGCGTTCGTATTTCAACCCTCGCCGCGTCGACGCCGGAGTTCGACTCGTCCACGTCGGCGGTCGACCCGGCGGCCTTCGGTGCGTTTTTGCGTCGACGATTGCGGATACCCGGTATGGTCACCGTCGCCGAGGGGGTCACGCTCGCCGGGGCCGCGCTGGGCGCCGTCGGGGGCGCCCTCGTCGCCCTGGAGTTCTTTCAGGTCCCCTCGTACGTCACCTACGAGGAGGAGTGGGACAGCTACGATGTCGACATCGCGCCCGCCGAGGTCACCGAACACACGAACCTCGGCCGGGTCGGCGGCCTGCTGGTCTCGCTGGGGTTCACGCTGCTGTTCGTCGGAGAACTGCTGTAAGAACCGGTCGCGACGGCGGGGTTGTCGCGATTACGCGGCGACTTCCTCGCCCTCGCCGGCGGCGTCGAGGGCGTCGCGGGCCTTCTCGGCCTCCGTCTGCACGATGAACGCACGGTCGTCGTCGAACTCGGCGGCCGCCTCCAGCGCGTCCTCGGTGCCGATCTGGCGCAGCGCCCACAGGGCGGCCGCGCGGACGTTGTCGCTCTCGTCGTCGGCCGCGGCGTCCGCCAGCGGGTCGACCGCGCGGGCGTCGCCGATGAGCCCCAGCGCGCGGGCCGCATAGGGGCGCACCTCGTCGTTGTCCATGGCGAGCTTGTTCGCGAGCGGCTGGACGGCGTCGGCGTGGCCGATCTCGCCGAGCGCCTTGAACGTCACCTTCTGCAGGGCGGGGTTCGAGTCGGAGTCGACGTACTCGACGAGCGTCTCGACGGCGTTCTCGGCGGCCATCTTGCCGAGCGCGCGGATCGCGGGCTGGTCGCGCTTCTGTGCGCGCTGGTGCATGGCCTCGAAGGCGCCCTCGTCGTTCATCCGCGTGAGCGCGTCCAGACAGTGCTCCTCCATGAACTCCGACTGCAGGGAGTCGAGCGCGAGCAGCACCATCTCGACGTTGCCCTGCTGCTCGTGCTCCTTCAGCGCCGCAAGCTCAGGCGGGAAGTCCTTGTAGTGCCCGAGTACGTCGTAGAATCCCTGCGCCTGGAGCTGTTCGTGCGTTTCGAGGTCGTCCCACTCCTCGGCGTCGTCGACGCCCGTCTCCAGCGCGTCAGTCGCCTCGAGCAGGGCGGCGATGGTGTCGGCGTCCTCGTCGGCGTCCAAGTCAGCGTCCTCGACGGCCGCGACGGCGTCGTCGAGCGCGTCGGCCAGCGACTCGAGGTCGTCGTCGCCCGTGCGGTCGAGATCCGCATCGAGCGCGTCGGTCACCGCGGCGAGGAACTCGTCGACGACGCCGGGGAGGTCGGCCTCTCCCGCCTCCGTCCAGCGCGTATCGGCGATCGTCGCCCGCGCCGATTCGATGTCGTCGACCACGTCGGACGCGTAGGGGCCACGCTGCTCTTCGAGGTCGTCACGCTGGTCGGAGAGGCGCGACTCCAACTCCTCGCGCGGGTCCTCCGCGTCCTCGTCGTCCTCGTCCGGTTCCGGGAGCTCGGCGCGTTCGAGGTCCTCCTCGATGTCGTCGAGGTCGGCTTCGACATCGTCGAGGTCGGCTTCGGTCTCGGCGGCCTCGAGCGCCTCGGCGGTCTCGTCCAGCCGAGTGTCGAGATCCTCCGCGGACACCTCGGGGACGAGTTCCGTCTCCTCGGCGTCCTCGGGGTCGCCTGACTCCTCGGCCGGGTCGTCGTCGCTCATGGCCGATGATGGGTGTGTCGGCTACAAGGGCGTTTCCATATTCCGGGCGTGCGACCGCCGTCGTTTTGCGGCCGGGGGCCGAGCGGTTCGGCGTGCCAACCGTCGCCGTCCCCCAGTTGTCCGTCGCCAATCTGGACACCGCGGCAAACCTCGACGCCGTCGCCGAGCGCGTCGCCGCCCTGCCGGACCGCGTCGCCGTCGCGCTGTTCCCGGAGTACGCGCTGACGGGCTTCGTCGCCGACGAACGCGCCCGAGCGGTCGCCCTCGACCGCGACGGGCCGGAACTCGACCGGCTCCGGTCGGTCGCGGCCGCCAATGACCTCGCCATTGTCGCGGGCTACCTCGAACGCGCCGCGAGCGACAACCGGCTGTACAACGCCCTCGCGTACGTCGCCCCCGACGGCGACACGACCGTCTACCGCAAGCGACACCTCCGGGGGAGCGAGGCGGACGTGGTGACCGCCGGCGACGAGCGTGTCGTCGTCGAGACGCCCGCGGGGTCGACGGGGCTCGTCACCTGCTACGACCTGAACGTCGTCGGCGACAGCGCCGCCTTCGCGGCCGACCGGGTCGACGCGCTGTTCGTCGCCGGCGCGTGGCCGGCGGCCCACTCGGAGAACTGGCGACTCCTGTTGCGCGCCCGGGCGCTCGACGGCGTTCGCTGGGTCGTCGGCGCCGGGTGGACCGGCGCGCGCGACGTACCGGACGCACCCGAAACGGTCTACGCCGGGCGGTCGGCGGTCGTCCGTCCGGACGGCGCCGTCGCCGCGGCGCTGAACCGCGACGAGCGCGACCTGATCGCCGACCTCGACCCCGAAGTGCTCGCCGAACAGCGCGAGTTCATCCCGGTTCTCGACGCGGCCGGGAACGACGACCTCCACACCCCGAATCCGCGTTCTGGTTCCCGAAACGATAACGGTGTTTAGGTATTCCAAAAGAATTCTTGTCGTGACACGGGGTTTTATGTGTCCGGCGGGCGTACGTTCGGGTACAGATGAGTACTCAAAAGCGTGTGCTGAAGTCCGCCGGCGATGTCGAGGGAAGCGAAGCGCTTCGGATGGACGCCGAGAAGGCCGAGCAGATCATCGACGCGCTCAACACCGACCTCGCGGCGACGTACGTGCTGTACCACCAGCTGCGCAAGCATCACTGGAACGTGGAGGGCGCGGAGTTCCGCGACCTGCACATCTTCCTCGGCGAGGCCGCCGAGAACGCCGAGGCGTTCGCCGACGAACTCGCCGAGCGCGTGCAGGCCCTGGGCGGCGTCCCGCACGCGTCCATGACGACGCTGCAGGAGGAGGCCCCTATCGAGCCCGAGGACGAGGACGTCTACGACATCCGCACGTCGCTGGCGAACGACATGGAGATGTACGGCGACATCATCGAGACGCTGCGCGAGCACGTCGAGCTCGCCGACGGCCTCGGCGACCCCACGACCGGCGAGATCCTCCGCGAGAACATCGTGCAGGTCGAGGAGGACGCCCACCACATCGAGCACTACCTCGAGGACGACACCCTCGTCACCGAGGGGACGATGCAGTAAGTCGGGACGCGACGCCCCTCAGAACTCGAATCGTCTCCGATTTTTCGAACCGCCGCGAGAGTAGTCGCGGGTACGATGTGGACGATGGCGGAACGGGCGCGAGACGCCCGAGAGATCCGCGAGAACCGTTGAATTACCGTTCCAGCTCGACCGTCAGGTCCGTCGAGATCCAGCCGTCGGCGTTGCCGTTCTCGGAGAACACCGTTCTCTCGGGACACGTCCGGAGGGCGGCGACGGGGGTCTCGGGGACGAACTCGGGCTCGGACGACGCCTCGTCGTCCCGCTCCGCGAGCAGATCGTGCGTCATTACCGGTCTCTCACGCCCCCGCGAAGATATAGGTTTTGGTATCCCTAAACGGTAGGCCGACCTAAACCGACGGCGCGGTCGGTCACTCGTCGCGGCCGATCCCGCATCCGGAGATGGTGTCACAGTCGACGCCACGCTCCTCCAGGGCGTCGACGACCGCGTTCATTCCGATCGCGTCGCTGGCGACGTGCCCGGTGACGACGAGGTTCTTCCGCGCGTCGCCGAACTCCTCGCGCAACTCGGCGGTGTCGCCGGCGCCGACGTGGATGTAGAGGACGGTGTCGACGCCGTGCTCGAAGTACGCGCGGGCGACGGACGCGCCGCCGTTCGTGCCCGCGGCGTGGTGTACGGCCACCTCGCCGAGGTCGTTGTCCGCGTCGCCGACGCGGAGGCGCACGTCCGTCTCCGCCGCGGCCAACTCCGGGATCTCCGAGAGTGCGTCGACGAAGTCTCCGGCCGTCGCGTCGTCGTCCATCCCGTCGGCGACCTCGCGGAAGACACGCCGGCCGTACTCGTCGGGCGCGAGGTGGGTGTTGAGATACGGCTGGTCGAGCAGCTCGGCGACGCTCGGGTCGTGGCGGTAGTTGCTGGAGTGCCCGCCGTGGTCCATTCGCGAGCGCAGATCCGAGACGGCCTCCTCGGCCACGTCCTCGGGAACGCCGTGGTCGGTCATGAACTCGACCTGCGTGTCGAGCACCTCCGGGAAGTCCAGCCGGGCGCTCATCCCGGTCGGGTGGTGTGCGAGCGCGAGGTCGTACCCGAGGTCGTGGGCCAACCGTATCTCGGGGGATTCGAGATCGATGCCCACGAGCGCGGTCTCGATCTCCTCGCCGGGGACGTAGACGGTGCTGTCGGCCGGCGTGTCGTCCCAGTCGACGAGATCGAGACTGATCTGCATGACCTCGTCCGTGGTGAGTCCCATGCAGGGGACAGACGGACGCCGATTGAAAAGCCGCGGGAACCGGAAACCCCGGACGGCGCCACGATCACGCGGGTCGTCGGTAGGGGCAATCCCCTCTGTCGTCGCCAGCCGTTTGTACCGGCGCGGTCCTACCGGGCGCATGGTCGAACACCTGTTCTCCCCGCTTTCGTTGCGCGACACCGAGATCCCCAATCGCGTGTTCGTCTCGCCGATGTGCCAGTACTCGGCGAGCGAGGGCGTGCCGACCGACTGGCATCTCGTCCACCTCGGATCGCGCGCGGTCGGCGGGGCCGGCCTCGTGATGGCCGAGGCGACGGCGGTCTCGCCACAGGGTCGGATCACGCCCCACGACACGGGGATCTGGACCGACGAGCAGGCCGACGAGTGGGCCCGGATCGCGGAGTTCATCGACTCACAGGGGTCGGTGCCCGCGATCCAGTTGGCTCACGCCGGGCGAAAGGCGTCCACCCACCGGCCCTGGGACGGCGGCGATCCCGTCCCGATCGAGGAGGGCGGCTGGGAGGTCGACGCGCCGTCGGGGCCGTACCCCCGCGACGGCGACGAACACCCGACGAACAGCCTCTCGACGGCCGGGATCGAGGGCGTGATCGAGGACTTCCGCGCGGCCGCCGAGCGCGCGCTGGCGGCCGGCTTCGAGGTCGCCGAGGTGCACGCGGCCCACGGCTACCTGCTCCACGAGTTCTGCTCGCCGGTCGCCAACGACCGCGACGACGAGTACGGCGGCTCCTTCGAGAACCGCACCCGGCTCGTGCGCGAGGTGACGGAGGCGGTGCGCGAGGTGTGGCCCGACGACAAGCCCGTGTTCGTTCGGATCTCGGCGACAGACTGGATCGACGACCGCGAGTCGTGGGACGTCGAGCAGTCGGCCCGGCTCGCCCCGCTGCTGGCCGAGGCCGGCGCCGACCTGCTGGACGTGAGCGCGGGCGGTATCTCGCCCGCACAGGAGGTACCCTACGCGGGCCCGAGCTATCAGCTCCCGTACGCCGAGGCGATCCGCGAGCACGTCGCGGAGGTCGGCGCCGACATCGCGGTCGCCTCCGTGGGCGGCATCACCGAGCCGGAACAGGCCGAGGCGATCGTCGCGAACGACCGCGCGGACGCCGTGCTCATGGCCCGGGAGTTCCTCCGGTCGCCGTACTGGCCGCTGCACGCGGCCGACGAACTCGACGAGGAGATCGAGTGGCCCGTGCAGTACCGCCGAGCGAAGCCGCGCTGACCCGTCACCGACTCACGGTGACCGACCCGATCGCGTGTGAACCCTTTTGACGGAACGCGCCCAACAGTTCCGGTATGAGTAACCCCTCCCGCGATCCCGGCGACGACGAGGACCTCGCGGCGCTGGTCTCCGAGCTGGAGACGACGCTCGCGGACCTGCGTGACGAGCTCACGGACCGCGAGCGCGGTGCCGGACGCGACGCCGACCGCCGCGGTGACCGCGGTGGCGGCCGCGTCGAACGGTCCTCGGCAGATCGCGACCGACGAATCCTCGACGACACCCGGGGGCGACGGGACCGTCCTCGCCCGCCCCGTCCCCCGTCCCCCGGAGAGTTGTTCCGGTTCACGAGTGATTACACAATTCCGACCGTCGTGGCGGTCCTCGAAGCGACGATCGAGGCGCTCGAACTCCTCCAGGGAGTGATCGATCTGGCCGCCCCGGGGGAGACGCCGGCTCGCAGGAACCGCGGGCGCGGCGCTCGCGGGGGCCGACGCGACCGTCGCGATTCGCGCGGGCTCGCCCGGACGATGCTGTCGGACGCTGTGGGCGAGGGCGTCACCGCCGCGACCGACCGCGCGGCAGCCGACGCGGCAGACGCGCTGGAACGGCTCCGCGAGACGCTCTCGGAGGCGGACCTTCCCGAGGACGAGGAGAGCCGGGACCTGGTCGCCGACGCGCGCGATCTGAGCGCGGAACTGGAGCGCCGGGTCCGCGAGTCCCGCGAGACGGTCGACCGGGAGCGCGACCGCGAACGGCGCGCGGACCGCGGCAGCGACGGGGGAGCCGCCGACGACGGCGGGCCCGTCAGCATCGAGGTCGGCGAGCCTGACGGCTCCGGCGAGTCCAACGAGCCGGGCGAGGACGGGGACGAAACTGAGGACGGATCCGACGACGGACCCGACGATGTGAACCGATCGGACGAGGACGACGCTCCCGAGGTCGACGTGGACGCGGAACTGGAGTCGATCAAGCGGGAGGTCGGGAAAGGGAACGACGACGACGACAAGGAGGGGGACGAGGGGAACCACGGCGACGACACCGACGACACCGACGGCCGCGGGGACGCCGCGGACGGCATCGACGGCGACGCGGACGACCCGACAGCCTGATCCTGGCGGGGATCGCCCGATCGGCGGCAACTCAGTCGCGCGTTTTCGCGTACAGTTCGACCGCGCCGGCGGCAACGCCGACGAGGACGACCGCGGGCCATCCGAGCAGCACCCACCCCAACGGCGTCGGGTCGACGGGCGTCGGCGTCGTCGCCGGAGCGACGTACTGCGCCCACGTCGCTGTCACGGCACCGAGGAAGACGACCGCCGGGACGGCCGTCGGGGAGACCAGTCCGCGACTCGTGCGCGCCCAGCCCGCGACCGCGCCGGCGACGACCGCGCCGACGAGGAGATACGCGGCCGTCCCCGGCGCGGGAACGACCACATCGAACAGCGCCAGCGAGACGCGAACGGCCACGAGCGAGCCGAGCACGCCGAGCGCGACTCCGGTCCTGACGGCGAGCCCGCCGGTTCCGTCGGTGCCGTCCGCGTCGTCGACGCTATCGGAGTCGCCGACACTATCGGCGCCGTCGTCGCTCACGGCTCGACCCCCTCCCGCTCCCCCGGCATCACTCGACGGGACGGAACCGGAAGCCGTCCCACTCCTGGCTGGCGGGCTCGCGGATGCCCGCGTCGGGGTCGCGAAGCTCCTCGCAGTACACCGGCTCGACCTCGTCGCCGATCTCGATGTCGCCGGTCGTCGCCTGTCCGATGGCGCGAACGGGCTCGCCGTCCACGTCGAACTCGACGATCGCGACGTGGTTCGGCTCTCGTACGCCCGGCGGCGTCGCCGTCGACGTGGTCCAGGTGATCACCTCGGCGGTGTACTCAGAGAGGTCGACGGTGTCGACCGGCGCTTCGCCGCCCGGGCCGACCGGGTGGGCGGGATAGGTGATCGACCCGTCCGGGTAGCGCGCGGCCTCGAAGGCGGGCGCGTCGTCGCGGGTCGCTCCGCTCCCCGCTCCGTTCGCGGACTCGCTCCGCTCGTCCGCGCGTTCGTCGCTCATGCGTCCACCCCCTCGAAGATCGCGGTGGTAACGCAGTTCCCGAAGCCGCCCACGTTGCACGCGAGGCCCACGTCGGCGTCGACCTGTCGCTTCCCGGCCTCGCCGCGGAGCTGTTGGACGATCTCGTACGCCTGCGCGACGCCGGAGGCGCCCAGCGGGTGGCCCTTCGACTTCAGGCCGCCGGAGGTGTTGATCGGCAACTCGCCGTCGCGGTCGGTGCGACCCTCCTCGACGGCCTTCCACCCTTCGCCCTTCTCGGCGAACCCGAGGTCCTCGAACTGGAGGAACTCGAGGATCGTGAACATGTCGTGCAGCTCCGCCACGTCCACGTCGTCGGGCGACAGGTCGGCCATTTCGTAGGCCCGATCGCTCGACTCGACGACCCCGCGCATCGTCGTCGGGTCCGCGCGCTCGTGGACGACGTGGGTGTCGGTCGCGCCGCCGATGCCCGCAACCGTGACGTACTCGTCGGCGTACTCCTCGGCGACGGAGACGGGACACAGGAGGAGCGCCGCCGACCCGTCGGTGATCGGACAGAAGTCGTACAGCCGGAGCGGGTCGGCGACGATGGGCGAGTCGAGCACGGTGTCGAGGTCGACCTCCTTGCGGAACTGCGCGTGCGGGTTGTCGACGCCGTTCCGGTGGTTCTTGACGGCGACCTTCCCGAGGCTCTCGCGCGGGGCGTCGTACGTTTCCAGGTACAGCCGGGCGGTGAGCCCCGCGAAGCTCGGGAGCGTGAGCCCGTGTTTGTACTCGCAGGGGTGCGTGAGCGAGGCGATCACGTCGGTCGCCTCCGCGGTCGTCCGGTGGGTCATCTTCTCGCCGCCGACGAGCAGCGTCATGTCGGAGGCGCCGGAGGCGACCGACTGCCAGGCCGCGTAGATGCCCGCGCCGCCCGAGGAGGAGGTCTGGTCGATGCGGGCGGTGTAGGCCGGCACTGCCTGGAGGTCGTGTGCGAGCGCGTTCGGGACGCCGGTTTGCCCCTCGAACTCGCCGCTCGCCATGTTCGAAACGTACAGGTGGTCGACGGCGTCGGCCGACACGCCCGCGTCCTCGAGGCACGCCTGTCCGGCCTCCGCCAACAGCTCCCGGATCCACGCGTCGCGTTGCCCGAACGGGGTCATCGACGCGCCGACGATTGCGACGTCTTCCATACCTGCCCCTCCGGGTGAGACCACTTCGGCGTTCCCCTTCGGGCGATCCGGACGGGGATGTGTCCCCGACCCGATCACCCTCCGCGGGGCGAGGATCGCGGGGCGTTAAGTGCGCGCCGGACGGGTATCCGGTCGCATGAACCTCGCCGAGTCCGCGCCCGCGGCGGGCGTCGCAGCCTGCCTCGCGCTGTTGGTCGTGTTGGCCGCGCCGTTCCTCCTCATCGCCGACGCCGGTACGGGGCTGGGCGTCTACTACGCCTCCGGAACCGTCGGCGCCGCCGGCGTCGCGTTCCTCGCGATCCTCCTCGTCGTCGTCTTCCTCTCGGGTCGCCAGGAGCGCCGGCCGGCCGACACCGTCGCCGGCGTCGCGCTCGTCGCCGGCGTCGGCCTGCTGGCGCTGGCGATCGCGTGGGCGCTCGCCGTCGACGTTCAGAACCTCTACTCGTTCCCGCAGTCGGCGACGTGGATCCTCTGGCACCGCTGGCTCGTCGTCGGCGTCGCGGCGCTTGTCCCCCTCAGCGCGGGCGCGTTCGCCAGCGCCGTCGTGTAGCCGCCGGCTGTCGATTCCGGCGACGGCTCGGCGGCGCGTACCGCAAGGCCCATAAGTCGGAGCGGACTACCTCGGGATGGACTAGGTCGGGCAGTTAGGCCCTGCTCGTCTCCCGCGATAGAGTCTTCAGCGGGGACCGAACGCCGGACGCGTCCGGGACGCCCATCGAGGGCCTCGGAAGCTGACGGAGAAGCCTCGTCCGCCGGGGACGACGGTCCGCCGGGACGCACCCGCAGGGGTGCTCTCCCACGGTTCGCCGGTGGCACCGGGCCAGGCGCGGAAGCGAGCAGCCCACCGCCGGACGTCCGTCGCTCGTCGGGTCGCGGGGCGGAGTCAGCGACCGGGATTCCCCCCGATGGAACTCCCGGGCAACTCCGGCCCGTCCGCCATTCATCCCGTATTCACGTCCCCGCGAGCGACGCGGCCGGCGGTCGGGTCGTCGGACGCGCTCTCTGCGTGTCGTCGGACACGCAGTCGATCTGTCGCGACCGCAACCGCCGAGTACCTCCCGTCCCACGAACGCACATGAGCAGCGTCGATGCCGACGGCATCACCGCGACGTACGAGGAGACGGAGACCGAGCGCCTGCTGACGTTCGAACGCGACGGGCGCCGCGCCGCCGTGGCGCAGAACATCGAGGGGTACGCCATGTTGAAGGTGCGCGAGGGCGGCGCCGGCGGCGACGAACTGGAACGCTACTACGGCTTCGACATGGCGCTGGATCACGTCGCGGAGCTGCTCGGCGTCGCGGTCCACGACCTTCCGGTTCCCGAGGACGCCGAGGACATGGGAATGTAGGGCGAACCGAGACGCGCGCTCGTCGTTCGTGACTCAGTACGCGTACTCGTCCTCGGTCATCTGGACGTACCGCCCGTCGCGGTTGCGCCACTTGATCCACTGGTACCGCAGGAGGAGCTTCGTCGCGCCCCAGCCGGCGCCGAACTTCCGCTCGAACATCCCGAATCCCTTCTCTTCGGCGAGCATCTCGCGTCCGATCCGGAACGTGTCGTCCCAGTCGTCCGGGCCGTAGCCGCGACACAGCTCCGCGAGCGCGACGTTGCGAAGCAGCTCGTCGCCGATGGCCTCGTGCCACCGCTCGTTGTACGCGCTCACGTCGCCCTCGGCGGCCAACTCGCCGGCGATGGCGCCCGTCCGGACCGCGACGTGGTCGCCGCCCTCGTGGAAGGCGCTCGTCGCGCCCATGGCGCCGCCGGCGACGCACACGCCGGCGTCGACCGGGCTTTCGATCGGGTTCGTCGAGGAGATGGGGTACGTCTCGGTCCCCTTGGTCTTGCCTGCGTCCTCGACGAGGGGGAAGTCCTCCTCGATGTCGTACTCGTCGCCCCACTCGCGTTCGAGGATCCGCCGGACGTACTCCGTCCCCGAGGGAACTCGCTCGTCGTCCTCGCGGATGAGCGCGTACGCCTCGCGCTCGTCGACCTCGTCCAGGTCCATCCCGATGGGCATCGTCAGCCCGACGCGACAGACGCGGTCGGCGTTCGGGAACACCCACGGGTAGGCGGTGTGGCCGGGCATGACCCCCCACCAGAACGTGATCGCGCCGTCGACCTCGTCGTACACCTCCTCCGGGAACTTTCGGTACTCCTGGTAGGCGATGTGGTTGTTCTCCGTCGAGGCCAGCCGCTCGGAGGCCTTCCGTCCGTCCGGCAGGAACCGGTCGAGCACGCGGTTCGTCACCGTGCGCTGGGGCCCGTCCGCGAGCACGAGGAAGTCCGCGCCGATCTCCTCTCCGGAGGCCAAGGAAAGCACGTGGCGCGGGTCGTCGCCGCCGACGCCCGCCGACGGATCGGTTTCGACGCCCTTCACCGACGCCTTCACGCGGTACTCGGCGCCGGCGTCCTCCGCGCGATCGCGCATGAAGTCGTCGAAGCGCGCGCGGTGCATCGTGTAGCCGAAGCCGTCGTAGCTCGACTCGATCCCGGTCGAGCGGAGGGTGCAGGCCTCGTTCGGACCGACGAACTCCGCGCGGTCGAGCTCGTCCTGGACGACGCCCTCGGGGAACTCGTCGGGGTGGATCCCCATGATGTCCACCCAGTAGTCGAGAATTCCGGCGGCGTCCGTGGAGTCCGGTCCGAGGCGGTCGCGGTCCTCCCGCGGGACGCCCTTCTCCAGGACGAGGGCGTCGGCGCCGCGGGAGGCGGCGGCGTGTGCGGCGGCCGACCCCGCCGGCCCGCCGCCGACGATGGCGACGTCGACTCGTTGCATGCTCCGATCGGACCGCGGATCGCTCTTAAAACGTCCGAAGCGCACCCGGGCGACCCCCCGCGGTCCAGCGTCCGTCGACCCGGAACCCGGCGCGTCGGGGGAAGGCCTATCCCGCCGGACGGCGGAGGTGTGGTATGGATCTCTCCCGGAGCGTCCGCGCCATCGCCGACGCGGCGGACGCGTCCGACGGCGCCATCGACTGGGACGCCGTCGCGGAGGCGGCCAAGGGCGGCTGTGAGCCGGGCGACCTGCGGATGGAGCCGGCCGAGCGCGCGGCGTTCGCCGACGACGTGCGCGCCGCCCGCGACGGCCTCCGTGCGGCCTCCGGCGTCGATTTCGACCTCCCCGGCAGCATCGAGGTGCAACACCGCCACCACTGGATCGACGCGAACGTCGACACGTTCCGACGGGTGCTTCGCCCGCTGGAGGACACCGCGACCGGCGGCATGGTCCCCGGCGTGGCCCGGTCGCTGAATTCCGGCACGATGGCGGTGACGGTCGCGTTCCTCGCGCGCAACGTCCTCGGACAGTACGACCCGCTGTTGCTCGCGGAGGCCGACCCGGACGACCACGGCCTGTACTTCGTCCGCCCGAACATCCAAGAGGCCGCGGTGGAACTGGACGTGGGTTACCCGCGGTTCCGCCGGTGGATCGCGTTCCACGAGGTCGCCCACGCCGCCGAATTCGCGGCGGCGCCGTGGCTGCCCGGGTATCTCGAGGCCCGCCTCGAATCGGGGATCTCGTCGGTCACCGACGAGTCCTCGCTGCTGGAACTCGCCCGTCCCGATCGCGACGGGGGAACCCCGGTCGACGCCTTCGCCGACCTCAACACGGCGATGACGGCCGTCGAGGGCTACGCCGAACTCCTGATGGACCGGGCGTTCGACGACGAGTACGACGACCTGCGCGCCAAACTCGACGCGCGTCGCCAGGGCGGCGACCCGATCACGAACCTGTTCAAGCGACTGCTCGGCTTCGGGATGAAGCGCCGACAGTACGAGCGGGGCGCGGCCTTCTTCACGGCAGTCGCCGATCGGCGGGACCTCCGAACGGCGTCGCTGGTGTGGGAGCGCCCCGAGAACCTCCCGACTGACGAGGAACTCGACGACCCCGACGCGTGGATCCGGCGGGTCGCCTGACCCGTCCGGCGGTCCGCGGCGCCCGGTTCACTTGTCGATCTCGTCGATCTCGTCTATTTCCTCGTCTTCTTCGAGCACCGACTCCCCGGCGCCCGCCTTCGACTCCCACTCCCACTCGTCCTCGACCCGCACGCGACCGTCCGCGAGTTCCTCGACGGTGCCGACCGAGCGTCCGGACGCGGTGTCGCCGTCGACGTTGATCTGTGTGTAGCGGATCTCCCACTTCCTCCCGTCGAACGTCCCGAGGAGGTGACCTTCAGCGATGTCGCCGCCGGCGTACGCCGCGTGGATCCGGTCGCCCGTCTGCTCGAACCTGAAACGGGTTTTCGTGCCGACCTCGCCGTCCTCGTCGTTCGCGACGCCGACGAGCGTCCGCCCGTCGAGCGAGATGTCCTCGGCCATATTCCGTGGTGGATGCGGGACGACATGGTTCTTCGCCCGCTCGCCACCCTGCTCGCGGATCCCTACCGCTTCGGCGAGAACTCCTCCAGCGTCCGCACGACGAACCACGTCAACGCGGCGCCGATGACGAGCGAGACGGCGACGGCGGCGGCTATCTGTTCCGGCGTCGGGTCCGCCTGCAGCGACACGAGCCCGCCGGAGACGCCGATCAGGAGGACCAACCCGACCTTGAGCCGTCGGTTCGTCGCGTCGCGCTTCTCCTTGGTGATGCTCGGGCCAACCATCAGCGATCGACACCCGAATCGAGGTCGGTCGGGGCCGAGACGTGCAGTCCCGCGAACGCCCACCCGTCGTCGGTCGGAACGAGCGTCCCGCTCCAGCGCGTCTCGAACGAGCGCTCGGCGAACGCCTCGGCGTCGTACCACGACAGCGACACCGCGTCGCTGACGGCGGCAGCCGCGTCGCGCTCGACGATATCGAGGTCGTGACTCTCGACGGTCCAGTCCTCCGTCGTCCGGGACTGCTCGCGGAGCCCCTTCGCGATCTCTGCGTAGCCCACGAGGCGTTCGCTGATCCCCACCTTCACCGTCGCCGGCGACTCGACGAAAAACGGCGCGAGTGCCTCGCCCGCGCGGAGGGCGTCGTAGTACGCCCGAACCGTCTCCTCGGGTGTCATCGTGTTCCGACTCGTGGCCGGGGGGCTTGAAATCCGCGTTCCGGAAGCCGCGGAGTGTTCCCGCCGACGAAGACAAGTCCCGCCGCCCCCTCCTCGCTCCCATGAGCTATCCGGTCACCTACTACTGTCCTCACTGCGGCACGCTCGTCGAACTGGAGCGTGAGGGCTACCTCTCGGACAAGGCCGTCACGCCGTACCCGTTCGAGGGCTGGGAGTACGTCGCCCCCGACGAGGAGTTCGAGGACGGCGCCGCCGACGGCGTCGCGCTCGTCTGCGGCGAGTCGCCGCCGACGGACGGTGGGAACGCCACGGACGTATCGGGTGCTTCGGACGCCGAGGGGTGCGGGGAACGGTTCTACCTCTCGTTCGTGAAGTTCGAAGACGGCCGAGAGATCGATCCGCGACACGCCGACACCGACGGCGAGCGCGTCGAGCTCGCGGAGAGGAGCGGGCCGAACTCGCCGCGCGGGCCGACCGGACCCGACAGTCCCTCCGGTCCGACCGACGGCTTCGACTGATCCCCGCGCTATCGGAGGATCCACCCGCGCGAATGCGGCCGCTCCACGCCCGAACGTTGAAATACGAACCCGGGACCATCGCCGCCGTGACGTGACGGTCACCACGGCGCGAGCGCGGGTGTGCGACGCCGCGTGCCGTGGTCGCTGCGGGGCGTCGCCTGTCAGCCCACCCCCAACGGAGCCGTGCCGCTACCCCTTGATGTTGCAGACGGGGAACGTCCGGGCGACCTTGTCTCCGATGCCGAGCGCGTCGCTCACGCGGACGACCTCGTCGACGTCCTTGTACACGCCGGGCGCCTCCTCGGCGACGGTGGCGCCCGACTGGGCCTTCACGTAGATGTGGTCCTGGTCGCGGAGCTCGTCCTGGACGGTCTCACCCCAGTACTCCTGCTTGGCGGCGGTTCGGCTCATCACGCGGCCGGCGCCGTGGGCCGTCGAGCCGAAGGTCTGCGCGAGCGACTCGTTGCCGCCGACGAGCACGTAGCTGCCGGCGCCCATGCTCCCGGGGATGATCACCGGCTGTCCCACGTCGCGGTAGGCGGCCGGCACCTCCTCGCGGCCGGCCGGGAACGCGCGCGTCGCGCCCTTGCGGTGGACGTACAGCTCGCGTTCCTCGTGAGCGACGGCGTCCTCCGTCGGTACGGCGGTGCCGTCGTCGTCGACGCCGACCTCGTGGACTTCCTTCTTGGCGATGTTGTGCGCCACGTCGTACAGTAGTTCCATTCCGAGTTCGTCGGCGTCCGCGCGGAACACGCGCTCGAACACGCGGCGCGTCCGATGGGTGATGAGCTGCCGGTTCACCCACGCGAAGTTGATCGCCGCGCACATCGCGCCGTAGTACTCGTCGGCCAGCTCCGAGCCGGCGGGCGCGGCCGCCAGTTCCTTGTCGGGCAGCCGGTCGAGCAGGTCGCCGTGGCGCTTCTCGATCTTCCGAAGGTAGTCCGTACACACCTGGTGGCCGAGTCCGCGCGAGCCACAGTGGATCAGGACGACGATCTGATCCTCCTTCATACCGAAGGAATCGGCGACCGCCCCGTCGAACACATCGGTCACGCGCTGGACCTCGAGGAAGTGGTTCCCCGAGCCGAGGCTGCCGAGCTGATTGCGGCCGCGGTCCTTCGCCTTCTGGGAAACGAACTCCGGGCGCGCGTCGGGCCGGCGCCCCTGGTCCTCGCAGTGGGCGAGGTCGTCCTCGGTCGCGTACCCTTCTGCCAGTGCCCACTCCATCCCGCGTTCGAGCACCGCCTCCACGGTGTCGACGTCGCCCTCGACGATCCCGCCGCCGCCGAGGCCCGAGGGGACGTTCGCGAAGAGGCTCTCGACGAGCTCCTCCTCCTTGCCCTGCACGTCCTCGTAGGTGAGGTTCGTCCGGACCATCCGGACGCCGCAGTTGATGTCGTAGCCGACCGCACCGGGGGAAATACAGCCGTCGGTCGCGTCCGTCGCGCCGACGCCGCCGACGGGGAACCCGTACCCCTGGTGGCCGTCGGGCATGCACGCGGCGTAGGTCGTGATCCCCGGCAGATGTGTCGCGTTGCGGAGCTGCTGGAGCGTCTTGTCGTCGGCGATCTGTTCGAGGAGCGGGTCGCTCGCGAGGACGCGCGCGGGGGCGTTCATCTCGCCCTCCTGCGGGATCTCCCAGACGAACTCGCGGACCTTCCGGAGTTCGACCCCGTCGTACTCGCGGGTTTCGGGCGTGTCGGTCATGTACGTCTCTCCCGCTGGCGGACGGAATAGCGTTACTACCGGTCGGCGTCATTCGGGTTTCGGTCGGCCGACCGCTCGACGGATCGTGTCGTCCCGGACGCCTCCGACGGCTCGGACGCGGCGGCGCGAACCGCGTCCGGGCCCATCTCGGGAGCGCCCCGCTCGTTCGGCGACCGGAAAACAGCCAGGTCGGCGGAGAACGGCCCGGCCCCGGTGACGAGCAGTACCGACACCAGGCCGAACAACGAGATGTGCGCGAGTACCGGGTCGTCCGCGAGTCCGAACAGTGTGGTGGTGAACACGACGAACGCCGCGGTCGACGCGGCCCGCGTGAAGAGCCCTGCCACGAGCAGGACTCCGAGGAACAGTTCCGTGACGGCGGCACCGAGCACCCACAGCTCCGGAGGCACGGGTAACAGCGTCGAGAGCCCGTACTGTTCGACGACCGCGAGCGCCTGGTTCGGCGCGAGGAGCTTCTCGGCGAGCGCGAGGTACGCGAAGACGATACCCATCCCGATCCGGACGACCGTCGGCACGTACCGTCGGTACGGGTCGAGGGCCTCTCCCGCGGGGACAGCGATCCGGCGGTAGAACGGATCGAACCGGGAGTACACCGTCTCGTCGTTCGCGGCCAGTCGCGCGATGACGTGGTCGGCGCTCGGGCGCCCGCCGCCGACGATACCGATCGCGAGGAGGCCGGCGACGTACTCGAAGGCGAAGAACAGCGAGGGGTGTACCGGAAGCAACACCAAATACGACGCCAGCGCGACTCCGGCGACGAATCTCGTCGCGAGCCCGAACAGCAGCGCGAAGCCGACGGCGACGCCGAACAGGCGGACCGGAACCGCGGTGTCGGCCGCCGTGACAAGCGGCGTGAACAGGTAGCCCGCGAAGCCGGCGCCGACCATCGGCAACCCGATACTGAGTCGGAGCAGCCAAGGGAGCAGATCGGCGTAGTCGACGAGCGCGCGCCGGATCGCGGCCACGTCGGCCCGGAGGGGCTGAACGCGGAGATACCCCGCCATGGTCCCGACGACGGCGACGCCGCCGGCGCCGAGCGCCAGCACGACGACCGGGTCGGACAACGCCGACGTGAGGAACGCGATCGGGTCGCCGTTCTCGGCGTCGGTCACGTACTCCACGTGTGCGGCGGCGACACCCGACGCGGCCGCGACAAACGCGGCGAGCGCGCCGACCTTCGCGGCGGACGCGGCGACGACGTGTCGGGAACGCGGTCGCATCGTTCGCAGTCCGGGCGCTGCGATGGTAAGTCCTGCGACCGATTCACATGGACTGCTCCGAAGTCGGCTGTTCGCTGTCGATCACGAAGTCGACGCTCAGACGTCGAAGACCACGTACGCGCGCCACCCGTCCGCAGTCCCCGCCAGTTCCATCTCCGAGTACGTCACCGCCTTCACGTCGCGCGCGGTGACGGCCGAGAGCGGGACGCCCCGCGCGCTCGCTTCGACGACCCACTCGTCCCCCTCGCCGCGGACGGTCGCCCGGTGATCGACCGGCAAGACGCCGCGCACGTCCCGCTCGTAGATGCACTCGTCGAGGTAGTCGAACAGCGCCGCCTCCGGCGACTCCGACCGGACGCGAAACGTGAACCGGTCGCCGGTCGCGGGGGCCGAGTCGCACATCGCCGCGGTCAGCCCCTCCGCCACGGCGGCGAACACCCCGCCCAGCGAGTCCGCGGTCGCCGCGACGGCCACGTCGGCGGTGTGCTCGCGGAGTTCGAATCGGCCACGCGCGTCAGCGGCGCCGGCGTCGTGGTCGGCAGTGGCGGTAGTATCGTCGTCGGCGGCGGGATCGTCCGGGTCGTCCTCAGCGTCGAGGGGTCGATCGGGGTCGTCGCTCACGGGTTCGATATCGGGTTCGCGCCGCCGGCTGTTAACCTACTCGTCGCCTCGATCATGATCGCCGTCGTCGCGGGCGCGGTCGTCATCCAGTTCCTCGTCCCCGTCCGCCCGAGCAGCCGTTCCCTCGCCGCCCCGCTGTTCCGCGGCCGGCGGGGAGTCGGTGCCGTCGCGCTCCGCGGACGGCCTGTCGGCGTCGTGCTCTGGGACCTCCTCGTTCCCGTCGGACTCCACACCGTAGCGGCCGGCCTCGCGAGCCGGCGTCGAGGTCGCCTCCGAGTTCCCGTACAGCGAGTACGGCTGACGGTCGTCGAGATCCTCCTCGTCCCCCTCGATCGGGTCCCGCTGTGCGCGCGTTCGCCGAGCCACGTCGGTCGGCGTCTCGGAGCGCGTGGGGTCGACCTGTCGGTCCCATTCGTCCGCTCGTTCGGCGGCCTCCGGTTCGGAGCGCCGGATATCCGGGGAGTCAGCCTCGGGGTCGAGGCGCTGGTCGGCGTGTTCGACCCGCGAGAGCGTTCGGAGCTGTCGAGCCGAGAGCCCGTCGTCGCTCGCGCCCGACCCGCCCGACACCGCCACGCCGCTCGTGACGACCGCGCGGAGACCCTCCTCGACGGTCATGTCCACGTCCATCACGCGGTCGGCCGGCATGTGAACGAGGTGGCCGCCCATCACCGGATTCGGCGCCAGCGGGAGAAACAGCGTCAACATCCGGTCGTGTCCGGCGGGCTCGCGGAGGGGGTCCGGCGTCTCGGTCGTGAGGAACCCGAGCGTGTACGCCCCCTCGTGGGGGAACTCGACGAGCTTCACGTCCCGGAAGTTCTGTGCGTCCTCGTTGATCATCACGTCGGACATCTGTCGGAACGACTCGTAGACGGCGCCGATGCCGGGCACGTGCGCGACCGCGGCGTCGAAGTAGTCGACCGCGAGGGCCCCGAACCGCGACGCGTTGATGAACAGTCCGACGGTCACGATCAGCGACGCCAACACCAACGGCGTCAGGAGTTCGATCAGCGCCTCCTTGGTGAGCGAGAGCCTGACCCCGGACACGGAGAGGACGTACCGGGCGCTCGGACTGAGGTCGAGCACCAGCGTCGAGAACAGGTCGAGGTACTGGTAGACGTAGCGGCCGGCGACCGCGAGGACGATGAGCGAGAGCAACAGCGGCACGACCACCGCGACGCCGGTGACGAACGCGCTCCGGACCGGCCCGACGATCGACCCGCTCAGCCGGTCGGGAGACCAACTCGGCATTACCCACCTCGTCGAGCGACGGGAATAAAAACGGTACTGCTTCCGGAGCGGGTGCAGGCCTGTCGGCGACGACGAGCGCACGTCCGGCGGAGAGCGCCGCCGACGGTGGAGTTAAATGCGCTTCAGCAGTAGAACCTCTCGCGTGAGCGTCAACGTCGAAAAGCGCATGGACCCCCCGGGGGAGGCCGAACACGCGGAGGCCGCCTGGGCGCTGAAAGAGGAGATCCGCGAGCACGAGGGTGTCCTCAAGCAGCGGCGCGACTTCTTCATGAACGCCTACAAGCGCGCGGAGTGCCACCTGCTCGTCGAGGACGACGAGCTCGTCGGGCTGGCCGCGTCGCGCCGCGACGGCTACATCCTGTTTCTGGCCGTCGCGCCGCGGGTCCGGGGACGGGGGTACGGGGAGCGCCTCGTCGCCGAGGTCGCCGAGGAGAACCGCACGGTGTCGTGTCACGCGCGGACGACGAACGAGGCGGCGCTGAACTTCTACAAACACATCGGCTTTCAGGTCGTCCGCCGCATCGAGAACTACTACGAGGACGGCGGCGACGCGTTCTACCTGAAGTTGGGCGAGGACTCCTCGCTCAGGGACCGGCTCTCGAAGTTCCTCCGGTAGCGGTTTGTACCGCCGGCCGCTAGTCCGAGGTGCGCGCCTTCAGTCCCCGCCCCAGTAGACCCGCCAGGGTGCGATGACGGTGCGGAGAACCCGGGCGCGCGACACACGGCCCGCCGCGAGCCGCGATCGCGGACGCCCGGCACGAGGGTTTACCGGCCGACGCGGCACGCCGCCACGGGATGACGCCGGCTCGTTAGTGTTCCGGGCGACACCTTCCGTCCCGACGAGCCGCAGCCCCGCGTCGAACTACAGCCCGGCCACGTCCTCAATGGCGTCGGTCAGCTCCTTGATCGACTCCACGTCGTGTTCGCCCATGTGGCCGATGCGGAACGTCTTCTCGCCCAACTGCGACCCGTAGCCGTTCGAGAACGCCATGTCGTACTCCTCGCTCACCTGCTCGATCGTCGCCGCCACGTCGATGCCCCGCGTGTTCTCGATGCATGCGACCGTCTGCGACTCGTACCCCTCCTCGGGGAACATGTCGAAGTGGTCGTACGCCCACTCGCGGGTGTACTCGGCCATCTCGCGGTGGCGGGCGTCGCGCCCCTCGTGGCCCTCCTCCAACATGTTCTTCATCTGCTTGCGGTAGGCGAGCATGACCGGGATCGCGGGCGTCGAGTGGGTCTGTCCCTTCCGGTCGTAGTAGTCGAGCGCGCGCTGGAAGCCGCCGTACCACGACGCCGAGTCCTTCCCGACCTCGCGCTCGTACGCCTCGTCGCTGACGACGCAGACGGCGAGCCCCGGCGGCATCGCGAACGCCTTCTGGGTCGACGCGAAGATCACGTCGATGCCGTGGGCGTCGATGTCGACGTAGTCGCCACCGAGCGCGGAGACCGCGTCGACGACGAAGTACGTGTCCGGATACTCGGCGATCACGTCGCCGATCTCCTCGATCGGGTTGCGGACGCCGGTCGAGCTCTCGTTCATCACGGTCGCGACCACGTCGTAGTGCGTGTCGCTCGTTTCGAGGTGCTCGCGGATGTCCTCCGGCTTGATCGCCTCGCCCCACTCGTACTCCAAGCGGTCGACGTTCTTGCCGAGGCGCTCGGCGACATTGGCGTGGCGCTCGCTGAAGCTCCCGCAGGTCGGCACGAGGACGTTCTCGTCGACGAGGTTCAGGGTGGACGCCTCCCAGAACTCCGTCCCGGAGGCCGTCAGGATCATCACCTCGTTATCGGTGCCGAGGAAGTCCTTGGTGTCCTCGACGATGGTCGTGTAGAGGTCCGTCATCCGGTCCATCCGGTGGCCGAACATCGGCTGGGCCATCTCCTCGATCACGTCCTCGCGGACCTCCGTCGGCCCGGGGATGTACAGCGTCTTCTCGGGGTAATCGTCCGTGTACTCACGTTTCTCGGTCACGAAATCACCTGATACCCGTGGATCCGTGTCCGGGTGGCAAGGTGTTTGTGATTCCCCCAACGACGAAGCCTGTGTATCGGTGGACGGGAGCGTTCTACTACCGGGAGCGGTCTGCAGGGGCCGGGAGCAGTGGGCGGCGACCGACGACCGCGAGCGCGACGCCCGAATGGCAAGAATCACACGGACCGGTACCGTCGCCCCGGGTATGAGCGACCACGACGACGCGGACGACGTCGACGCCGCCGGCGACGAGAGCCGGTTCCGCATCGAGACGACCGCGATCCACGCCGGCCAACAGCCCGACTCCGAGACGGGCGCGCTGATGACGCCCATCTACGCCAACTCGACCTACAAGCAGGACGGCCCCGGCGACCACCGCGGGTACGAGTACAGCCGCACCGGCAACCCCACCAGGACCGACCTGGAGGCGAACCTCGCGGCCCTGGAGGGCGGCGAGTACGGCCGCGCGTTCTCCTCGGGAATGGGCGGGATCAACACCGTGCTCAACCTGCTGTCGGCGGGCGACCACGTCGTCACCGGCGACGACGTGTACGGCGGCACCCACCGCATCTTCACGCAGGTGTACGAGGAGTACGACCTCGAGTTCGACTTCGTCGACACCACCGATCACGGCGCCGTCCGCGACGCGATGCGCGAGGAAACTGAACTCCTGTGGGTCGAGACGCCCACCAACCCCCTGATGCGCGTCAACGACATCGACGCGCTCGCGGACATCGCCCACGACCACGACGCGCTGTGTGCCGTCGACAACACGTTCGCGACGCCGTACCTCCAGCGTCCGCTGGAGCACGGCGCCGATATCGTCTCCCACTCGCTGACGAAGTACCTCGGCGGCCACTCGGACGTGGTCGGCGGCGCGCTCGTCACGGACGACGCCGACCTCGACGAGCGCATCGGCTTCTATCAGAACTCCGTCGGCGCGACGCCGTCGCCGTTCGACTGCTTCCTCGTGCTCCGCGGGACGAAGACCCTGCCCGTGCGGATGGACCGCCACTGCGACAACGCCCGCGACCTGGCGGCGTGGCTCGACGACCACGACGCCGTCTCCCGCGTCTACTACCCGGGGCTCGACTCGCACCCGCAGCACGACCTCGCGAGCGAGCAGATGGACGACTTCGGGGGCATGCTCTCGTTCGAGTTCGACGGCACGCTGGAGCAGGCCAGCACCGTCGTCGAGGAGACCGAGGTGTTCACGCTCGCGGAGAGCCTCGGCGGCGTCGAGAGCCTCATCGAGCAGCCCGCGGCGATGACACACGCGGCCATTCCGAAGGAGGAGCGCGAGGCCGCCGGGCTCACTGACGGGCTCATCCGCGTTTCCGTCGGCGTCGAACACGTCGACGACATGAAGGCCGACCTGCAGGCGGCGTTCGACGCGGCCGCGGAGTAATCGAGGCCGTCGCCGGCCCGCGGGGATCGCGAACCGCGTGCCGATGACCGATCGCCGCCGGCTGGTTGCCGACGGTCGACGGCCGACGATCCCTCGTCGTCGCGGCCGAGCACCCGACGGAATCTCGGTGGCTCGCCCCCGGAAGCGACGGTCCGTGACTGCGGCAATCCTCGCCGGGCCCGCGCGTATCCGAAGGGTCTTATTCGAGTGTGACACACCGACACACAATGACTCATCGAGTCGGCATCCTCGGCGCCACCGGCGCCGTGGGCCAACGGTTCATCCAGCTGCTCGACGGCCACCCGCAGTTCGAGATCGCGTGTCTGACCGCCAGCGACGCCTCCGCGGGGAAGCCGTACCGCGAGGCGGCCAAGTGGCGTCTCGACTCCGCCATCCCGAAGCCGGTTCGGGACATCACCGTCCGCGCGACCGACCCGGCGGAGATCCCCGACGACGTGGACCTGCTGTTCTCGTCGCTCCCCTCCGGCGTCGCCGCGGAGATCGAGCCCGACCTCTGTGCGGCCGGCTACGTGGTCTCCTCGAACTCCTCGAACGACCGGATGGCCGACGACGTGCCGCTCACCATTCCCGAGATCAACCCCGATCACCTCGACCTGATCGAGGTCCAGCGCGACGAGCGCGGTTGGGACGGCGCGCTCGTGAAGAACCCGAACTGCTCGACGATCACGATGGTGCCGACGCTGGCGGCGCTCGACGAGTTCGGCCTCGAACGCGCACAGGTGTCGACGCTGCAGGCGGTCTCCGGGGCGGGCTACTCGGGCGTCACCTCGATGGAGATAATCGACAACGCCATCCCCCACATCGGCGGCGAGGAGGAGAAGATGGAGACCGAGAGCCGCAAGCTCCTCGGCGACTTCGACGGCGCCGAACTCAGCCTCCACTCGGCGGAGGTCGCCGCCTCGTGCAACCGGATCCCCACCATCGACGGCCACCTGGAGAACGTGTTCGCCGAACTCGCCGACGACCCCGAGCCCGCGGACGTACGCGCGGCGATGGAGTCGTACCCGAGCGCCGACCTCCCCTCGTCGCCGGATCAGCTCATCCACGTCTTCGGTGACGACCGGCCCGAGCGCCCGCAGCCCCGGATGGACCGCATGCGCGGCGACGGGATGCAGGTCGTCGCCGGCGGCGTCCAGACGACGCCCGCGGGTGTGAAGTACAACTGCCTCGCGCACAACACGATCCGCGGCGCCGCGGGCGCCTCGCTGCTCAACGGCGAACTGCTCGCGAACGAGGGCTGGATCTGAAACGCGGGAGGACCGACTCTTCGTAGCGCTTACTCCGCCAGCGCCGCGGCCACCTTCTCGATCGGATGGGGCGGCTGTTCGTCCGCCTCCTCGCGGTCGCCCAATTGTGACCGACAGGAGGCGCCGGGTGCGGTGACGCTCTCGGCGGGGCTCTCGTCGACCGCGTCGAACAACAGCGAGCCGATCGCCTTCGACAGCTCGTAATGTTCGGCCTCGTAGCCGAAGCTCCCGGCCATCCCGCAACAGGTGGTGTCCAGCGGGTCCACGTCGTAACCGGCGCGCCGGAGCACGCCGACCGCGTGGTGGTCCTTGTTCAGCGACTTCTGGTTGCAGTGGCCGTGATACGCGATCGACTCGCCGCGCTCGGGCGCCTCGCGGAACTCGATCGCCTCGTCCAGGCGCGCGGTGTCGACGTACTCCAGCACGCCGTAGCTGGCGGCCGACACCGCCTCGACCGCGTCGCCGTCGAGGAGGTCGCGGTACTCGTCCTGGAACATCACCGCGTCCGACGGTTCGACGAACACGACGGAGTATCCCTCATCGACGAAACGTTCGAGCTTCTCGACGTTCTCCGCGGCGCGCTCACGGGCGGTCCCCAGGAAGCCCGTCGAGAACGCCGCCCGCCCGGAGGCGGCCAGGTCCTCGGGCACGCGGACGTGGACGTTCGCCGCCTCCAGCACCTCGACGGCGGCCATCCCCGCGTCGGGCATGCTGTAGTTCGTGTACGTGTCCGGGAACAGGACGACCCGCGCGTCCGCCTCCGCGGCGCTGACCGCGGCGCCGCCGCGGCGGTCCCACCGCTTCCGGAAGGTGTCGCGGGTGAACGTCGGGAGCTCGCGCTCGCTCGCGATTCCCAGTGCCTTCTCCATCACCGTCCGCGCGCCGGGGACAGCCGTCGCCGCGTTGGCGACGGGCGCGAGCGCGCTCCCGATCCGACTGGCTGTGTCGATGTTAGCGAAGACGCGCTCGCGCAGGCTCGCGCCCGCCTCCTCGTGGTGCTCGTGTTTCACCTCCGCCTTCAGCTTCGCCAGGTCGACGCCGGTCGGGCAGTCCGACATGCAGCCCTTACAGCCGACACACAGCCCGAGCACCTCCTCCTGGAAGCGGTCGGAGTGGATCTCGTCCTCCGAGAGTTCTCCGGAGATGGCAGCGCGAAGCATGTTTGCGCGGCCCCGCGTCGCCTGGATCTCCTCGCCCGAGGCTCGGTACGTCGGACACATCACGTCGCCCTCGGTCTCCCGGCAGGTGCCGCAGCCGTTGCACAGTTCGACGAGGTGTGAGAACCCGCCCTCGTCGTCGAAGTCGAGGGCCGTCCGCGGCTCGATCGATCGGTAGTCGGCGCCGTACCGGAGGTTCTCCCGCATGTCCGTGTCGGCGGCCGAGTCGGGGTAGCCGTGCTCGGCGGCGGTGTCGCCGTCGACGTAGACGACCTTGCCCGGGTTCATCCGCCAGTCGGGATCGAACGCGGACTTGAGCTCCTGAAACGCGCCCCACAGGTCCTCCCCGTACATCTTGGGGTTGAACTCCGTGCGCGCGAGGCCGTCGCCGTGCTCGCCGGAGAACGCGCCGAAGTGGTCGAGCACGAGGTCGGTCACGTCGTCGGTGATCGAGTGCATCTTCTCGATCCCCTCCCCGTCCTTCAGGTTCAGGATCGGCCGGATGTGGAGGGTGCCGGAACCGGCGTGTGCGAAGTAGGCGGCGGAGGTGCCGTGGTCATCCAGTACCTCCTCGAACTCCCCCACGTACTCGGCCAACTCCTCGGGCGGCACCGTCGCGTCCTCGATGAACGGGTACGGCTTCGGGTCCCCCTCCAGGCTCATCAGCAGCGGGATCGCGGCCTTCCGGAGCTTCCAGAGCTTCTCCTGTTCGTCCTCCTCGTAGGCTTCCAACACGTCGAAGGCGGCGCCGTCGGTAACGAACTCCTCGGTGGTGTCGGCCATCGCACCCTCGAAGTCGTCCACCAACTCCGAGTCCCACTCGAGCATCAGCGCCGCCGCCGCGCCGTCGGGGATCGGCTCCTCGTACTGGGCGTACTCGGTCGACTCGCGGGCGAGCCGGAACACCTCGTCGTCCATCAACTCGACCGCGCTCACGGGGTACTCCAGCGCGACGGGTACCGCCTCCATCGCGTCGACGAGGTCGTCGAAGCAGTAGAGCGCGAGCGCGGTCTCCTCGGGTTTCGTCACGAGCGAGACGGTCGCCTCGACGATCGTCCCGAGGGTGCCCTCCGCGCCGACGAACAGCTTCGAGAGGTTGATCACCTCCTCGCCGTCGTCGGTCTCGTAGATCACCTTGTGGAGGTTGTAGCCGGAGACCGACCGTTTCAGGTTCGGATACTTCTCGTCGATCTCGGCCTCGTGTTCCCGGACGAGTCCCTCGACGGTGCGGTAGAGCTCGGCCTCGATCCCCCCGCCGTCGATGATCTCCTCGTGCTCGTCGGAGCCGAGGACGACCTCGCGGGTGTGGATCCGCGTGCCGTCGGCGAGCACCACATCCAGTTCCTCGGTGTAGGCGTCCGTGATCCCGTATCGCACCGAGTGGGCGCCGGTGGTGTTGTTGCCGATGCCGCCGACGACGGTCGCGCGGCCGGAGGAGGCCGGGTCGGGTGCGAACTTCAGGCCGTCCTCCGCGAGGCGGGCGTCGAGGTGGTCCTGTACGACGCCCGGCTGCACCGTCGCCTCCTGTCCCTCGGCGTCGACCTCGACGATGTCGTCCATGTGGCGCGTGGTGTCGATGACGACGCAGCCCGGGCCGACGGTCTGGCCCGCCAGCGACGACCCCGTCCCCCGCGGCAGCACCGGTACCCCGTGGTCGGCGGCGACTTCGTGGGTCGCGACCACGTCGTCGGCGTCGCGCGGGCAGACGACGCCCGCGGGCTCGGCCTGGTAGATGGAGCCGTCGGTCGCGTACAACACCTGCGCGTACTCGTCGAACTGTACCTCGCCGGCCACGCGCTCGCGCAGATCGGACGCCAACTCGGCGTACTCCCGTACGTCGGGTCGATCGTACCCCAGTGACGCGGCGGACGTGTCCCAGCGTCCGTCGCTCCCCGGGTCGTGAGTTGCCATGGGGAATCCGAAGGAACAATCGTGTAAAAGCCCTTTGTCAACATTTGCCACCCGGCGGCCCGATCGGCCCCCCCCATCCCAGCTCCCGCGTGGGTTGCGCCGACGCGAACGATTATACTCGTGGGTGCGCGGGAGTCTCGCATGGCGTTCATCCACGTCTGTCTCAACGTCGCCGACGCCGAACGCGCGGCCGACTGGTACGCGGACAACCTCGGCTTCGAGCGCTCGTGGGAGTTCACGACGCCCGACGGCGACACGCGAAACCTCTACGTCGCCGACGGGAACGGCGTCGAACTCCAGTTGTCCGACACCGAGGGTGCCGACGAGTTCGAGGAGGGGACCGCCTACGACCACTTCGCGGTGAAGGTGGACGACGTCGACGCCGCCTTCGAGCGGATCGACAACCACGGCGTCGTGGAGGAGCCGGGCGACCAGCCCGAGGCGGGCGCACGGACGGCGTTCCTGAAGGATCCGGACGGCCACACCGTCGAACTGGTGCAGCCGCTGGAGTAGCTCACTCACGCCCGCGGCGACGGGGTCCACAGCGGGCAATACTGTGTTTAGAACGAACGTTTATGATAGTACCGGGGGACGGTGAAACCGGTAGACATGAGTGTACAACGGAAGTACGAACGCGAGTTCGTTCGAACGTTCTTCACGTCGCCGACGGCCGTCCAGGGGGAGGACGACTCGGCGAAGATGATCCGGAGCGCCGCGGGGCTTCGCGGCATCCAGGCGCCGGACGTGTGGGTGCCGGACAACGAGGACGCGACGGCGCCGTCGATGCGCGACGAGGGCGCGCGAAACATCATCGAGGTGGTCGCCGAGCACGGCGCCGACTTCCCCGGGGAGATCCACCCGCGCGTCGTCTGGCACCGCGACGACGCCGAGAAGCGCCTCGCCGGCTTCGAGTACATGCGCGAGATCGCCGACCCCGCCAACGGCGCGGTCGACCACATCGACGGGTTCGTCATCCCCGAGGTCGGCGACATCGACGACTGGAAGAAGGCCGACGAGTGCTTCCAGATGATCGAGGCCGAGCACGGGCTGGAGGAGGGGAGCCTCTCGATGTCGGTGATCGTCGAGTCCGGCGAGGCCGAGATCGCCCTCAACCGCGTGCGCGACGAGATGGGCAAGCCCTCGAACACGCTCGAACGCATGTTCCTGCTCGTCGACGGCGAGGTCGACTACACGAAGGACATGCGCGCGATGACGCCGACGGGCGAGCTGCCGGAGTGGCCCGAGCTGCGCCACAACACCTCGAAGGGCGCCAGCGCCGCCGGCCTCATCGCCGTCGACGGCCCGTTCGACAACATCCGCGACGTGGAAGGGTACAAGGAGCGAATGGAGGCGAACCGCGCGAAGGGCATGACGGGCATCTGGTCGCTCACCCCGAAGCAGGTCGAGGTCGCGAACAAGGCCCCGCTCCCCCCGAAGGACGGCACGTGGCTGTTCGAGGTCGACGGCGAGGAGGTCGAACTCGTCAGCGAGGGCGGCCGGGAAGTCTACGACGGCGACGGCGTGTCGCTGTCTGAGTCGGGCGGCTCGTACGTGCTCGCGATCGACGGCGACGAGCACGAGCTGACCGAGGACGAGCTCCGCGAGGAGCTGCTCGACCGCACGTCGTACGTCCCGAGCATGGACGACATCGTCGAGTCGATGGAGGAGTTCGAGGCGGCCAAGGAGGCCGGCAAGGGCGCCATCGCGATGACGCAGTCGGCGACGCTGTCCATCGACGGCGTCGAGATCGACCTCAGCAAGGACCGTATGTGGGACGAGGCGACCTATCAGGCCGCCCAGACGCCGATCACGCTGTTCCAGGACGTGTACGAGCATCGGCCGGACCAGCACGACGAGCTGGCGGAGATCTACGGCTCGGACGTGGTGGAGCGCGCGACGCAGGTCGGGAACTGAGCGACCGATAGCGTCGCGGGCCGCCGGCGTCCTCCCGCCCGCCCGGCCGCCGTCGCCGCGACGACAACGCTTTTTCGCCGTCCGACGCCCACTCGAGGCATGCGACTCGCACGCGCCCGCACCGCCGACGGGGTCCGCGAGGGGGAGTACCACGACGGAACGCTGCTCACCGACGACGCCGAGTACGAAGTCGGGGAGGCCGACCTGCTGGCGCCGTGTGACCCCGACGCGCTGTTCTGTGTCGGCCGGAACTTCGCGGCGACGCTCGACCAGATGGACTACGAGCGCCCCGAGGAGCCCGACTTCTTCATCAAGCCGCCGCACTCCGTCGTCGGCCACCGCGACCCGATCCCGTACCCCGAGTGGACGGGGGAACTCACCTACGCGGGCGAACTCGTCGCCGTGATCGACGAGCCGTGTTCGGATCTCGCGCCCGAGGAGGTGCCCGACGCCGTTCGCGGTTACACGGTGATGAACGACGTGGACGCGCTCGACCAGCAGGGCAGAACCGCGCGCAAGGCGTTCACCGCGTCCGGGCCGCTGGGACCGTGGATCGAGACGGATGTCGACCCCACAAACCTGGACATGTACACGGATGTCGCCGACGAGCGTCGCCAAGAGGCCAACACCGAGCTGATGCTGTTCGACCCCCACGAGGTCGTCTCGTACCTCTCGAAGCGCTTCGAGTTCCGCGCGGGCGACTGCGTCGCGTTCGGGTCGCCGGCCAATCCCGGCCTCGTCGAGCCCGGCGACACGGTCGAGATCACCTACGAGGGCGTCGGAACGCTCGTGAACGAGGTCGTCGCCGGCGACTGATCGCCGCGCGGCGCACGCGGCGACCCCGGCGAGCGCGGCGATCCGGAGGTCGCGGACGCGGTGTGGTCCGCCGCTGTCGGCGCGGTTAAGTCGGGGCCGGTCGTGGCGGCGCGCATGCGAATCGTCGTCACCAGACAGAAGATCCACGGCCACCCGGCCGCGGAGTACGCCGAGCTGCTGCGCGAGCGACTCCCCGATCACGAGGTCGTCCTCGCGGAAACCCCGGCGGAGGAGCGCGAGCAGATCCGGACCGCCGACGTCGTCACCGGCGAGGGCGCAGCCGCGGAGGAACATCTCGGGGGGGCCGAGTCGCTTCGCCTGTTCGCTGGCGTGTACGCCGGCGTGGGCCACCTCGATCTCGACGCCTTCGAGGACGCCGGCGTCGCCGTCACGAACGCCTCGGGCGTCCACGCGCCGAACATCTCCGAGTACGTGATCGGCGCGCTCGTCTCGCTCGCGCGCGACTTCCGCCGGGCGACCCGCCAGCAGGACCGCCGCGAGTGGCGCGCGTACCGGACGCGGGAGCTGTACGGCTCTACGGTGGCGGTCGTCGGGCTGGGCGCCATCGGCTCGGCGGTCGCCGAGCGATTGGAGCCGTTCGGCGTCGAGACGCTCGGCGTCCGGTACACGCCCGCGAAGGGCGGGCCCGTCGACGAGGTGTACGGCTTCGACGACCTCCACGAGGTGCTGGCGCGGACAGACCACCTCGTTCTCGCGTGCCCGCTGACGGACACGACCGAGGGGTTGATCGACCGCGAGGCGTTTCGGACGCTCCCGCCGCACGCGACGCTCGTGAACATCGCCCGCGGGCCCGTCGTCGACACCGACGACCTGGTGTACGCGCTGCGATGGAATCAGATCCGCGGGGCGTTCCTCGACGTGACCGACCCCGAGCCGCTCCCCGAGGACCACCCGCTGTGGGGGCTCGACGACGCCCGGATCACCCCGCACAACGCGGGGCACACGCCGCGGTACTTCGAGCGCGTCGCCGACATCCTCGCGGGCAACGTCGAGCGGCTGGAGGCCGCCGAAGCCGCCGGCGACGCCGGAGACGACGACGTTCCCGACCTCGAAAACCGGGTCGTCTGAGCGAACGCCCGTGGCGACGGTGACGGTTGCACCACCCCCGAACACGGAACACGGTTTTATCCCCCGGCGGACGTAGCAGGGTGCATGGCGAAGTACTCCACCGGGAGCGGCGGTGGCGGCGGCGACGGCGACGCGTGCGAGCTGTGCGGACGCGAGGACACCAGCCTGTCGGAGGCGAACGTCGCCGGCGCGCGGCTGTTGGTCTGCGGCGACTGCGCGCCCCACGACGACAACGCCCGGAGCGGCGGCTCCGACCGCGGCCGCGGCGGCGGTGGCGCAAGCGGGGGCGGGGGAACCGGTCGCGACGCCGACGAGCCGAGCCGGAAGAAGCGCGCCGCACAGAACGTCGCGAAGGCGATGGACGCCTCCACCGGCGACTCGCGCCACTGGGAGGAGGAGGGGACCGACTACGAGGAGGACCGGCTCCCGTACCTCGTGAAGGGGTACGGCGAGGTCGTCACCGAGGCGCGTCAGGACGCCGGGATGACCGCCGAGGATCTCGCGGCCGAGCTCGGCGTCGACGCCGAGCAGATCCACGCCGTCGAGGACGGACGGGCGGCTCGCGCGGGCGTCGGCGGATCGACGGTTCGGGGGATCGAGCAGGTGCTCGACGTGAAACTCGTCGACGAGTAAGGCGAGGCCGACCGGAGGGAGGCCTCGTAAGAGGGCGGCGAGCTTGCGGGCGAGCCGCCCAGGAATGGAACGCGGTCAACCGAAGAGAGGTCCCGGACTGCCCACGAACGAAGCGCGACCGGTCGACGCTGCCGCGGGCACACGCTTTTTCGCCCCCGGCGGCGACCACCGTCCATGAGCGACTCGCTGGCGCCGGCACACCCCGAGGTCCGGGAGTTCGAGGCGACGGTCGGATCGGTCGACGGACGCGACGTGACCCTCGCGGAGACGTACTTCTACCCAGAGGGTGGCGGCCAGCCCGCAGACCGGGGGACGCTCGGCGGCGTCCCCGTGGTGGACGTGCAGTCCCACGGGGACGCGGTCGTCCACACGCTCGCGGCCGACCCCGACTTCGCCGCCGGCGACACCGTCGCTGGCGTCGTCGACGACGACTTCCGGACGTACTGCATGCGCGCCCACACGGCGAGCCACGTGCTCTACGGCGCTGGACGGCGGCTCCTCGACGATCTGGGCTACGGCGGGTTCGGGATAACCGACGAGAAGGTCCGCGTCGACTTCGAGACCTCGACCGACATCACCGACGACGTGCTCGTCGACCTCGAACGGCTCGTCAACCGCGCGGTCTGGGACTCGCTGCCCGTCTCGTGGGAGACCCGCGCCGTCGAGGACGCCCGCGGCGACGACGCCGTCGCGTTCAACGACAAGACCGAGGACGACGTGATGGCCGATGCGGACTCGGTCCGCGTCGTCACCGTCGAGGGGTGGGACGAGGCAGCCTGCGGCGGCACGCACGTCTCCAACACCCGCGAGATCGGGCCCGTGACGGTGCTCGAACGTTCGAACCCCGGCGAGGGGCTCACCCGCGTCGAGTTCGCCGTCGGCCCCGCGGGGATCCGCCGGCGGGCCGAGACGCACCGCGAACTCCGCGCGGCGGCCCGCGAGGCGGGGGTCGGTCTCGACGGCGTCGCCGACGCGGTGGCCCGACTGGCGAGCGAGCGCGACGAGCTCGCGGACGACCTCGCGTCGCTGCGGGAGGAGGTGCTCGTCGGCCGCGTCCGCGACCTCCCGGCGGTCGACCGCGACGGCGACGACTGGCGGATCGGCGTCGTCGAGGGGTTCGACGCCAACGCGGTCGGCGACGCCGCGCAGTCGGTCGTCGGCGACGCGGATGAGGCGCCCGACGCCCCCGACGTGGTCGCCGCGGTCGGCGGCGGACCGGTGCCGTTCGTCGTCGTCGCGTCCGCGGGCGCCGTCGACGCCGGCGACGTGGTCGACCGCGTGACCGACGAGTTCGGCGGCGGCGGCGGCGGGGCGCCGACGTTCGCGCAGGGCGGCGGGATCGACGCTGACCCCGGCGCCGTCGTCGCGTTCCTCGAAAGGACCGACGAGTAAGCACCGGGACTCGACCCCGGGCGTCGCCGGGGCCGCCGGTACCGGTCATCCCGCTTCTACTCGTTCCGTTTTCGGGCCGCGATCCCGGCCGCACCCGCAAGCGCCAGCAGCGCGAGGACCGCCGACAGCGACGTGAAGCCGGGGAAGCTGACGAACGATTCGGACGGCGGCGTCGTGGTCGCGGTCGGCGTGGCGGTCGCCGTCGGGGCCGGCGTGTCGGTCGGGGTCGCCGTCGGCGACGCGGTCGGCGTCCGCTCGCGAACCACCGCGATCGTCAGCGGCGACGAGGTCAGATCCTCCGTTTCGGCGACCACCGTCCGGTTTCCGGCCGAATCTAATCGGACCGTCAGCGTCCCGTCGCCGCCGGTGGTGCCGACCGCCTCGCCGTCCACGAGCACCCGCGCGTCCGCGACTGGGTCGCCGTACGCGTCGGTGACCGTGACGACGTTTCGCTCGCCGACGAGCACGCGGTCGTTGACCGTGGTGACGTTCAGCGTCGGCGTCCGGCTGAGGTTCACCGACACCGGGCGCGCGGACTCGCCCACCCGAACCGTTCGCGAGACAGTCTCGTACCCTTCCTTGGTCACCTCCAGGTCGAGGTCGGCGTTGACGGGGACCTGCGCGGTCGCCTCCCCGTTCTGGAGCGTCCGGAACGTCCCGGCCGTCTCCAGTATCAACTGCGCGTCCGGGACGGGCTCGGCCGGGTCGAACCGGTCGTCGACTACTTCGAACGAGAGGGTAATCGAGCCGCGCTCGATCGCGACAGTCTCGCGGGAGGAGTCGCCCACCTGCACGTCGCGGACGACCCGGTAGTATCCCTCCTTGACGACGGTGAGGCTGTACTCGCGCTGCTCGATCGTTCCCGTGGTGAAGCGCCCGTCGTCGTTCGTCCGCCCGTTGACGACGATCTCGCCGTCCACGCGTGCGATGACGCGCGCATCGGCGACGGCATCTCCCCTATCGTCCTCGGTCGAGACGGTGAGGCTTCCCCGTTGGCGGACGGTGACCCGGACGGTCTCCTCGTCGGTGGAGTCGACGACGAACGGCGCGTTCCGGACGTACTCCGGGTGGTCGACACCGATCTCGACGGTCGAGCCGGCGGGAACGTCGACGAAGGCGCGCCCGTTGCCGGCGGTCGTCGCCGTCGCGGAGCCGTTCTCCCACGTTGCGGTGAGATCCGCCTCGGAGACCGGATCGCCCTCGGGGGTCTGCACTGCGATCGTGAGGGTGACCGTCGATTCCTGTGCGGAGGGGTCGGCCGCGTCGACGCCGGCGGCGGGGCCGGGCTGTCCGGCGCCGACCGCGCCGACGGCGGGCGCGAGCCCGAGGAGCACCACCGTCGCGATGAGCAGCGGTCGCGTGTAGGGACGCATCGGGTCGGAACTCGTGGTCCTCCCGGAAAGGTAAGCGCGACTTTCGCGCCGACAAGGGGTCGATAACTGAACCCGGGTCCCCGCGGTCGCCCCCGCACCCCCGGCCACCGAGGAGTCAGACACGCTTAACCTCCGCGCGCCGAAGCCACCGACATGGCACACGCGAACGCGGACGCGTACGCGCACTCCCCGTCGATGCTTGACGACGAGGAACGCGCGATCCGCGAGGTGGTACGCGAGTTCGCCGTCGAGGAGCTCCGCCCGGGCGCCCGGGAGGCCGACGAGACGGAGGAGTTTCCCGAGGAGGCGTGGGACAAGCTGGCCGACCTCGATCTCACGGGGCTGACGGTCCCGGAGGCGTACGGCGGCTTCGACGCCGACCGCTCGACGTACGCGATCGTGAACGAGGAACTCGCGTACGGACAGCTCGCGGTCGCGACCGCCCTGTCGGTTCACTGCCTCGCGACCTCCTGTATCGCCAACTTCGGCTCTGAGGCCGTCAAGGACGAGTGGCTCCCCGAGATGGTCGACGGTCGCCCGGTCGGCGCCTTCTGTCTCTCCGAACCCGGGGCCGGGTCGAACCCGGCGGAGATGACCACGACCGCCGAGCGCGACGGCGACGAATACGTTCTGAACGGCGAGAAGCAGTGGATCACGAACGGCGAGCGCGCCGGCGTCTACATCGTCTTCGCGAAGAGCGACGCCGACGACGAGGGCTCGATCACCCAGTTCCTCGTCCCCGCCGACTTCGACGGCGTCGAGGTCGGCAAGAAGGAGGAGAAGCTCGGCCTGCGCGCCTCCGACACGGTCGGGATGCAGTTCTCGGACGTGCGAGTGCCCGAGCGGTACCGCCTCACCGAGGAGGGAAAGGGCCTGTCCGCGGCGTTCGAGACGCTCACCGGCGGCCGGATCGCGATCGCCGCACAGGCGGTCGGCCTCGCGCAGGCAGCCTTCGACGAGGCCCGCGAGTACGCCCACGAGCGAGAGCAGTTCGACGCGCCGATCGCCGAGATCGAGGCGGTGCGCAACACGTTCGCGGAGATGGCGACGAAGGTGCAGGCGTCGCGACTGCTCGTCCGGGAGGCCGCGCGTCAGTCCGACGCGGGCGAGGATCCCCGGCTCGCCGCATCGATGGCGAAGTACTTCGCCAGCGAGTCGGCCGTCGACGTGACCAACGAGGCCGTTCAGATCCACGGCGGCTACGGCTATATGAGCGAGTTCGACGTGGAGCGGTTCTACCGCGACTCGAAGATCACGACGATCTACGAGGGGACGACGGAGATCCAGAAGACGATCATCGCCCGGGAGCTGTTGTAGTCCCGTGACCGGAGCGTACGCGAACTACGAGGCCGTCGTGTTCGATCTCGACGGCACGCTCGTCGACCTCGCGGTCGACTGGGACGCGGCCGCGAGCGACGCGATCGGCCTGTTCGAGCGCAACGGCCACGACGCCGCCGGCGCCGACCTGTGGGGGCTCCTGGAACGCGCCGACGAGGCGGGACTTCGCCCGGAGCTTGAGGCGGTGCTCGCGGACCACGAGACGCACGGCGCCGCGGCGTCGACGCGGCTCCCGCACGCGGATCATCTCCCGCTGTCGGTTCCGACGGGGGTGTGCTCGCTCAACTGCGAGGCCGCGTGTCGGACGGCGCTGGACCGCCACGACCTGACCCCCCACGTCGGGGCCGTCGTCGGCCGCGACTCGGTGGCAACGTACAAGCCGGATCCCGAGCCGCTGGTCGCGACGCTGCGGGATCTGGGCGCGGATACCGAGGGGGCGCTGTTCGTCGGCGACTCCGAACGCGACGCCGTGACCGCGCGGCGCGCGGGCGTCGACTTCCGGTGGGTGTAACGTCGCCGGAGGGAGTGCCGCCGCTCACTCGGCCCGGACGTTCCTCTCGTAGTAGTAGGCGGCCAGCGCGGTCACGATCCAGATCACGGCGCCGACTCGGATCGCGAAGCTCGCGCGCGCACCCCAGGTGGGGAGCGTCACGAACGCCGACAGCGCCGCGACGAGCACGGCGCCGGCAGTCACCGTGACGACGAACGTCATCTGCATCACCCACCCGTAATCGACACCATCCGGATCGGTCGACTCGACGCGCTCGGGCACGGTCCGAGGTTCGAGGCGACCGGGTAAGCCGTGTCGATCCGTCGTGGCGACCCGAGGGGTGCCGACCGACGCCCGCGGACGTCGGCGGTCGCCGGGATCGCACCGATTAATCCGGTCGGCGGTCGATACCCCGGGCATGGTAACCACGCGCGAGCTCCGAGATCGGGCGGGCGACGAGCCCATCACGATGCTGACGGCGTACGACGCGCCGACCGCGGCGGTCATCGACGATGCCGGGATCGACGTGATCCTCGTCGGCGACTCGATGGGCAACGCCGTGCTCGGGCACGACTCGACGCTCCCCGTCACGCTCGAGGAGGTGCAAAGCCGGACCGGAGCCGTCGCTCGCGCCACGGAGGACGCGCTCGTCGTCGCCGACATGCCGTTCCTCTCCTTCGGGGTCGACGACGCCGACAGCGTCGAGAACGCCGGCCGGATGCTGAAGGAGGCGGACGCCGACGCCGTGAAGATCGAGTCCGGGCCGCACACGGTCGAGTTGACCCGGAAGCTCGCCCAGCTCGGGATTCCCGTGATGGCGCACCTCGGGCTAACGCCCCAACACGTGAACCAGCTCGGCGGCTACCAACGGCAGGGTACCGACCCTGATGCGGCCGAGGAACTGCTGGAGCTGGCGCGCGAGCACGAGGACGCCGGCGCGTTCTCGCTCGTGCTCGAACACGTGCCCGCGAACCTCGCGGCGCAGGTGACGGCGGCGCTCGACATCCCGACGATCGGTATCGGGGCGGGTCCGGACACGAACGGCCAGGTGCTCGTGATCACCGACGTGCTCGGCCTCGACGAGTGGTCGCCGCCGTTCTCCAAGCAGTACGCAGACCTCCGCGGGGAGATGACCTCGGCGGTCGAATCGTACAAGCGCGAGGTCGAAAGCGGCGAGTTCCCGGCGGACGAACACAGCCACGTCGAGGACGACGTCGACGACGTGTACTGACCGTCCTTTGGAGTAGTTTGGGGCTGACAGGCGACTCGCGCCGCTCCCGGGTCGGTGAGTCGCACACCCGCTGGACGACCCGGGCCGTTCAGATCGGCACGGGACCGTTGGTGCCGGGATGGTATTTGAACGTTCGCCGGTCGCGGGTCGGCCGATCGACCCGGCCGCGCGCAGGGTCGCTACAATCCGTCGAGGAACGTCGCGACGGCGTCGTTGAACGCCGCCGGTCGCTCGATCATCGCCAGATGCGCGGCGTCGTCGAGCACCGCGAGGTCACATTCGGGGATCTCCTCGGCGAGATACTCGTGGTACCGCTGCGGCGTGAGCCCGTCGTGTTCGCCGACGATCGCGAGGGCTGGAACGTCGATCTCGCCGAGTCGGTCGCGTACGTCGAACTCGTGGCAGGTGCGGAAGTCGCGCTCGACGACTGGCCGGCCCGCGTCGCGCATGGCCGCACGGGAGCGGTCGAGCGCGTCCTCCTCGGCGTCGTGGAACAGACGGTCCGGTTGGTGAAGGAATTCGACGGCACGGTCGAAGTCGGTTCGTAGCCACACAAGCAGGTCGTCGAGCACGGCCAGCTTCGCTCCCGTCCCCGTCAGAACGAGCCCGTCGAGCGCGAGGTCGCGTTCGAGCGCGACCCACATCGCGATCGCGCCGCCGAGGGAGTTCCCCACGAGCACCGAGTCGTCCGTGGCGTTCGCGACTGCCACCACGTCGTCGGCGTACGCCTCGAGAGCCTCCGGCCCGGGCTGGGCGTCGACATCGTCGCTGTCGCCGTGTCCGCTGAGATCCAGGGCCGTCACCGGCGTCCGGTCGGCGAGCCGCGACTGTCCCGTCCACACGTCGTTCGTTCCTCCGCTGCCGTGCACGCACACCAGCCCCGGCCCCTCCGCCGCCCCGCCGCGGGTCCGATACGCCGTCTCCCGGCCGTGATGGGTCACCGTGTTCATGCAGGTGTCTCGCGCGGGTGGGGGCATAAATCGGCCGGGGGGAGCGCGGTGACGACGACGGCTGTATCTCGAACTGCAAATCGACCGTAAACTAGGATACGCTACGCCCTACTGCGATTCATCGGAGAAAGGTTTATATATTTGAGTGTGTTACTTGTTGTTAGGACAAATGAATCAACGCACCTCCGTCGACCGGCGCGAACGGTTCCTCCGCCGGTACGACTACGACGACGGGACGGTCATCGCTGCGGACCTGAACGCCGCCGACGAGGACGTGACGGTCGACACGGTCGACGGGACCGCGATCGTCGTGATCGACGGCGAAGGCGACCGCGAGGACGAGGAGTTCGAGTTCGATCTCCCCGGCCCGGCCGCAAGTGTTGACATCGAGAACGGCGTACTCACGATCGGGATCAACGCATGAAGCTCACGGTTAAACCCCTGAAACAGAAGGACGCGGGGCGTCGTCTCGCCGCGATCGACCGGGTCGCCGCCGACGAGCTCGGACTCTCGGGCGGCGATTACATCCGTATCGAGGGCGACTCGACCGGGATCGCCCGCGTGTGGCCGGGATACCCGGAGGACGACAACACGGGCATCGTCCGGATCGACGGCCAGCTCCGGCAGGAGGCGGGCGTCGGGATCGACGACCGCGTGACCGTCGAGCCGGCCGAGGTCGAGCCCGCAGAGCGGATCACGATCGCGCTCCCCCAGCAGTTCGGGGTCCGGGGCAACATCGGCTCAATGATCCGCGACAAGCTCTCCGGGCAGCCGGTCACCCAGGGACAGACGATCCGGTTCCCGCTTGGGCTGGGGTTGATGGGCGGCGGATCGCAGGCGGTGCCGCTCAAGATCGCCTCGACGAACCCCTCCGGAACCGTCGTCATCACCGACTCCACGGACGTGGACATCTCCGAGAAACCGGCCGAGCAGATCGCCGAGGGCGCGGCCGGCGGCGGCGCCGAGACGCCGGACGTGACCTACGAGGACATCGGCGGGCTCGACGACGAGCTCGAACAGGTACGCGAGATGATCGAGCTGCCGATGCGCCACCCGGAGCTGTTCAAGCGCCTCGGCATCGAGCCGCCGAAGGGCGTGCTCCTCCACGGTCCGCCGGGCACCGGGAAGACCCTGATCGCGAAGGCCGTCGCCAACGAGATCGACGCCAACTTCCAGACGCTCTCGGGCCCCGAGATCATGTCGAAGTACTACGGGGAGTCCGAGGAGCAGCTCCGCGAGGTGTTCGAGGAGGCCGCCGAGAACGCCCCCGCGATCATCTTCATGGACGAGCTGGACTCCATCGCGCCCAAGCGCGAGGAGGCCGGCGGCGACGTGGAACGCCGCGTCGTGGCTCAACTGCTCTCGCTGATGGACGGACTGGAGGAGCGCGGCGAGGTCGTCGTCATCGGGGCCACCAACCGCGTCGACGCCATCGACCCAGCCCTCCGGCGCGGCGGCCGCTTCGACCGCGAGATCGAGGTCGGCGTCCCGGACCGCGACGGGCGCCGCGAGATCCTGCAGGTTCACACGCGGAACATGCCGCTGTCGGACGACGTCGATATCGACGAGTACGCCGAGACGACCCACGGCTTCGTCGGTGCCGACCTCGAGAGCCTCGCGAAGGAGGCCGGGATGAACGCGCTGCGGCGCATCCGCCCGCAGCTCGACCTGGAGGAAGAGGAGATCGACGCCGAGGTGCTGGAATCGATCCAGGTCACTAGCGCCGACATGAAGGATGCGCTGAAGGGGATCGAGCCCTCCGCGCTGCGGGAGGTGTTCGTCGAGGTCCCCGACGTGACGTGGAACGACGTGGGCGGCCTGGAGGACACGAAAGAACGCCTTCGCGAGACGATCCAGTGGCCGCTCGATTACCCGGAGGTGTTCGAGGCCATGGACATGGAGTCCGCCAAGGGTGTGCTCATGTACGGCCCGCCCGGCACCGGGAAGACGCTGCTCGCGAAGGCCGTCGCCAACGAGTCCGAGTCCAACTTCATCTCCGTGAAGGGGCCCGAACTGCTCAACAAGTTCGTCGGCGAGTCCGAGAAGGGCGTCCGCGAGATCTTCAGCAAGGCCCGCGAGAACGCGCCGACCGTCATCTTCTTCGACGAGATCGACGCGATCGCGACCGAGCGCGGCCGCAACACCGGCGACTCGGGCGTCTCCGAGCGCGTCGTCTCCCAACTGCTGACCGAGCTCGACGGCCTCGAAACGCTCGAGGACGTGGTCGTCATCGCGACGACCAACCGGCCGGACCTCATCGACAACGCCCTGCTGCGTCCGGGTCGCCTGGACCGCCACGTCCACGTGCCCGTCCCCGACGAGGAGGGGCGCCGGAAGATCTTCGGGGTCCACACCGAGCACAAGCCGCTGGCGGACGACGTGGACCTCGACAAGCTCGCGCGCAAGACCGACGGCTACGTCGGCGCCGACATCGAGGCCGTCTGCCGCGAGGCGTCGATGAACGCCTCGCGGGAGTTCATCACCTCCGTGTCGCCCGAGGAGGTGGACGACTCCGTCGGCAACGTCCGCGTGACGATGGCGCACTTCGAGGACGCGCTCGACGAGGTCAGCCCCTCGGTCACCGAGGAGACCAAGGAGCGCTACGAGGAGATCGAACAGCGGTTCCGGAACCGCGAGCCCCGCGAGGAACAGGACCGGGAGCTGGGTCGGACGTTCCAATGAACCTCTTTTAACGGGGTCCTCGCGCGCCTCCGGCGCGCTCGAACCCCGTCAAAACCCGTTCATGCCAAAACGACCCCTCGTTCGGGCTGACGGAGTCAGCCCTCACTCGCGGAACAACTGCTGGTGATTTCCGCACCGCATCCGCACCGCTACCGTGACCGCTCTTATTCCCGTTTCAGCCCGCCTCTCTCCTTGATCTGCATGATCCGCCTCACGTTCAGATAGATCTCCTCCGGGGACGTGTCCTCGTCGGGGTCGTACAGGTCCGAGATGCGATAGAGGATCGCCGAGAGCTGCTTCGACTCGCCCGAGTCGCCCCGGACGTCCTCGGCGACCGTGCGAAGGATCTCCCTCGTCTCCGCGTCGGCGACGAACCCCTCGTCGGAGTCCGGCGCGAGCTGCCAGTCGGGGTCGTCGTCCTCCCGGAGGTCCGCGGGGAGGCGATCGTCCTCGTCGTCGGCCATGTTCGGCCTCTGTGGTCCCGGCGCTAATGACTTTCCGACTCCGTCAGACACTCATGAAAACTGGTGTGTCGCGCGTCGGTACGGCCGATAGTGACCGTCCGAGCCGTTACTGCGTCGGCGAGTTCCCCTGTGCGCGTCGGCTCACTGTCCGGCGCTGGACGACGCCGACGTTGTTCGCGACGTTCTCCGTGACGATCTTGAACGCGTCGCCGACCTCGCCGGGCTGGTCGTCGAGCACGACCGGCTTGCCGCCGTCGCCGCCCGCGCGGACCTCCGGATCCAGCGGGATCCCCCCGAGGAACGGGAGGTCGTTGTCAGCGGCGAACTGCTTGCCGCCGCCCTTCCCGAACACCTCGTGTTCGGAGCCGCAGTCCGGACAGACGAACCCGGACATGTTCTCGACGATGCCGAGCACGTTCGTGTCGTGCTTGCCGAACATGCGCAGCCCCTTGTTCGCGTCGTCGAGGGCCACGTCCTCGGGCGTCGTGACGATGACCGCGCCCGTGAGCGGCAGCGTCTGGAGGATCGTGAGCTGCGTGTCGCCGGTCCCCGGCGGCAGGTCGAGCACGAGGTAATCGAGCGCGCCCCACTCCACGTCCTCGACGAGCTGCGTGAGCAGCTTGTGGACCATCGGGCCGCGCCAGATAACCGGGTCGTCCTCGCCGACGAGGAACGCCATGCTCATCAGCTTCATCCCGTACTTCTTTGGCGGGATGATCGTGTCCTGATCGGTCGCGTGGGGCGCCTCGTCGGCGTCGACCATCCGCGGCACGTTCGGCCCGTAGATGTCCGCGTCGAACAGGCCGACGCGCGCGCCCAGTTGTGAGAGTCCCGCCGCGAGGTTCACCGCGACCGTCGACTTCCCGACGCCCCCTTTTCCGGACGCGACGGCGATGACGTTCTTCACGTTCGGGAGCACCTCCTCGCCCTCCGAGAGGTCCGACTCGACGTTCGCGGAGATGTCGAGCGCGTAGTCGGCCTCCGCGAGCGCGTCGCGGACGCCCTCGGCGATGGCCGTCTCGTTCGGCGCGTACGGCGCCCCCAGCGCCAGCGACACCCGGATCACGCCGTCCTCGTCGTCGACCTGTACCGCGTTCACCAGGCCGAGCGAGACGATGTCCTCCCCGAGGTCGGGGTCCTCGACGCCCGAGAGTCGCTCGCGTACGGCGGCTTCGTCCATGGCTTGCCGTCGGCGAGCGCTCCGAATAAGGGTTTCCCACGTGGCACTCTCCCGCCGGACGTGGGCGACCGTTGTATCTACTTAGATACGTCGAATGTAACGTTTCGAGGTTACATTCACCCCCGATCGCCCCACACGTTCAAGTACGCTCGAACGAAGGTTGGTACATAATGCCGACACCGCTGGTCGACGACTTCGGGCGGGAGGTGACCGGGGTGCGCGTCTCGCTGACCGACCGGTGCAACTTCGACTGCGTCTACTGTCACAACGAGGGGCTGGGGGACACGCGCGGGCCGATGGACCCGCAGGACGATGAGATGTCCACCGACGACGTGGTCCGATTTCTGGAGGTCGCCGCCGAGTTCGGCGTCGACGCGGTGAAGTTCACCGGCGGGGAGCCGATGCTCCGGGACGACCTGGAGGAGATCATCCGGCGCACGCCCGACTCGATGGAGACCTCGATGACGACCAACGGGACGTTCCTGCCCGGTCGCGCGGACGACCTCGTCGACGCTGGGCTCGACCGCGTCAACGTCTCGCAGGACGCGCTCGACCCCGAGGCCTTCGCCGAGATCACCAAATCGGGTGCCTACGAGCAGGTGTTGGAAGGCGTCCGCTGTGCAGTGGACGCCGGCCTCGACCCGGTGAAGCTGAACATGGTCGTGTTCGAGCACACCGCCGGCTACGTCGAGGGGATGGTCGAGCACGTCGCCGAGAACGACGGCCTCCAGCTCCAGCTCATCGAGTACATGCCCGAGTTGACCGGGAAGCCCGAGTGGAACATCGACATCCAGCGCGTGCACGACTGGTTGTCGGACATCGCCGTCCGCGTCGAACACCGCGAGATGCACGACCGCAAGCGCTACTACGTGGGAGACGCCGACGCGGCGTCCGCGGAATCGCCGGACGCCGCGGGGCTCGGGATGGTGGAGATCGTCGACCCCGTCGAGAACGACGACTTCTGCGCCAACTGCGGACGGGTACGCGTCACCCACGAGGGGTATCTCAAGGGCTGTCTCAACCGCAACGACGACCTCAAGTCGATGGGCGAGATGACGAAACCCGAGATCCGCGAGGCGTTCCGCGAGGTGGTCGCCGACCGTGTCCCCTACTACGGCGAGTACCTCGTCGAGAACGACCGCGGCGAGTGGGAGATCAACGAGGAGTACATCGGGGCGTGAACGATCCGCGCGATCACGGCGACCGCGTGTGAACTCGACTCAACCGGCCCGCGGAACGCACCATTTATACCCGCGACAGGAGAAGACGTGCGCACGACTATGCCGAGTTCGAACGGACCCCTTCACAGCACGCGCGGAAAGCTCTCGAACGACCCCCGTGACCGCGGCACCTCGCCCCCTCAGCGCGCCATCGCCGAGTTCGACGAGGGCCAGAAGGTCCACCTGAAGCTGGACCCCTCCGTCAACGACGGCCGCTTCCACGCCCGTTTCAACGGCCACACCGGCACCGTCGTCGGCAAGCAGGGCGCCGCGTTCAAGGTCGAGATCGTCGACGGCGGCAAGACGAAGACGATCCTCGCCAAGCCCGCGCACCTGAAGGCCCAGACCGAGTAGACCCGATGACGATCTTCAAGGAGAAGCTGAGCGAGGAGTTCCTCACCGTCTCCGAGGCGAAGGAGCTGCTCAGCTCGGTCGAGGCCGACCGCGCGACCGACGAGGACCGCGAGATGCGCTACGAACTGGCGCGCGCCGTCGACCACGTCAACCGGTTCGCGTTCCTCGAGGCCGACGAGTCGCTCGAACTCGTCGAGGAGCTGCTCGAACTGGAGAAGGTCGACGAACCGCAGGCGTACAAGATCGCGGACCTGCTCCCGCGCGACCGGACGGAGGTCCGCGCGGTGTACGCCCAGGAGCGGTACGCCCTCGACGGCGACGAGCTCGACGCGATCCTCGACGTCGTCGCGAAGTACGCGTAACGCGGTCCCCGACTCGGCGATGCCCGCCTCGCGGTCCTTCCGGGTGTCGGAACGCGACGACGGCGACGACCTTTTATCACCTCCGGCAACCTATCACGGAGCATGACCGACGAGCGCGATCCCGAGACGGCGAGCGACCCACCCGACGCGGCGGACGCTGTCGACGAGAGTGCCGCCGAGCCCGAGGGCCGCGCGGACGACGCCGAGGGCATCGAGGACGACGCCGTCTACGCGTACGTCCTCGAGTACCTCCCGCACGGGCGCGCGGACGACGACCGGCCCCAGCACCGGCGCCCGGCGGTGGCGTACGGGCTCGACGAGCGTGACTTCCGGCTGTTCGAGTTCGAGCTGACCGACGACGCCGAGTTCGGCATCGACGACCGAGTGCAGATCGAGCCGGAGACCGCTCCCGGCATCAAACGTGCGCGGCGAGTCGGCTACGACGACCTCAACCGCGGCGCGAGCCAGGAGCTGGAGTACGTGGTCGAGGATATCATCGAGGCCGACGAACGGCGCTTCGTCGACTTCTACAACGACGCCGAGCCGATCTCGTTGCGGCTCCACCAGCTCAACCTCCTCCCGGGGATCGGCAAGAAACTGCGCAACAACGTCCTCGACGCGCGCAAGCGCGGCCCCTTCGAGTCGTTCGAGGACCTGAGCGACCGGGTGTCGGGGCTCCACAGCCCGAAGGAGAAGCTCGTCGAGCGTGTGATGGAGGAGCTGCGCGACGACGACCTGAAGTACCGCATCTTCGTCGGCGTCGACGCGCCGACGGCGAACAAGTGATCTGAGCGGCGATCGCTTCCGACCGCCGTTCCCGTCCGACCGGCGACTCCCTCCCGCGGGCCGGGTCCGCCGCTCGAACCGAATGGACGGATTTACCGCCGCCGACGGTCAACGGGGGGTAATGACCGACGCTACCCCGGAGTTCCGCGATCCGGACGACCTCCGGCGGCGCGCCGGGGTCCGGGGGGACCCCGACCGCGACCAGCATTTCCTCGTGGACGACCGCGTGCTCGACCGGCTTCCCGGGTACCTCCCCGGGGACGCCGACCGATCGCACGTCCTGGAGATCGGCGGCGGAACGGGCGCGCTCACGGACCGCCTGCTCGCGGCCGCCGACCGGGTGACGGTCGTCGAACGCGACCGCGACCTCGCGGCGTTCCTCCGCGAGGAGTTCACGGAGGCCGTCGACGCCGGCGCGCTCGACGTGGTCGAGGGCGACGCCCTCGACGTCGTGCTCCCCGAGTTCACCGCGTGCGTCTCGAACCTCCCGTACGGCGTCTCCTCGGAGGTCGCGTTCAGGCTGCTCCCGCTGAGACGGCCGATGGCGTTGATGTTCCAGGCGGAGTTCGCCGACCGAATGGTCGCCGAGCCGGGAACGTCCGAGTACGGGCGGCTGTCGGTGTCGGCACAGCACTACGCCGACGTACAGATCGTCGAGCGGATCCCGCCGGAGGCGTTCGACCCGCAGCCGCGCGTCGAGAGCGCGGTCGTCCGGTGTCTCCCGCGCGCGCCCGACTACGAGGTCGACGACGAGGCGTTCTTCCTGCGGTTCGTGAAGGCGCTGTTCACCCAGCGCCGCAAGACCGTTCGCAACGCGATCCGGAACACGGCGCACATCTCGGGGCTGGCGGACGCCGACGCGGTCGTCGACGCCGTCGACGAGGACACCCTCTCGAAGCGGCCGGGCGAGCTCCCCCCGGCGGCGTTCGCCGAGCTGGCCGAACTGGCACACGAGACGAGCGAGATCGGTCCGGGACAGTGACACAGAACGGAACGACACAGCCGGTGGGCGGCACGGCGACGCCGAGCGTCCCCGGCGGCGACGCCGCGGCGTCGACCGCGACCGACCTCGTCTCGTGGATCCAGTCGGCGGTCCCGACGACCGGCGCGCAGATCGCGGCCACCGTGTTCGCGATCCTTGTGCTAGTGGCCGTGATCACGGCCGTCCGCCGGGCGGGCCCCGTTCTCAAGGAGCGCCTCGACGACCGCGATCTGCTGGTCGAGTCGGCGCAGGCGACCGCGATCACGACGACGGTTGCGGCGCTCGGGCTGTTCGTCATCGTCGTGTGGCGCGGGGTGTCGCTCGTCGGCGCGGCGCTCCCGGGCGAGGTGTTCGCCGGCCGCAACGTCGCCCGGACGGTGTTGACCGTCGGGATCCTCGCCGGCGCGACCCTGATCACCCGCGTGACCAAGCGGGCCATCCGAAACATCGGACGCGAGCAGAGCGCGCTGTCGGACCACCAAAGCGAGATCGCCCACCACGTGGTGCAGGTCTCGGTGTACGTGATCTCGCTGATCGTCGTGTTCGCCGTCTGGGGCGTCAATCCGGGGAGCCTCCTCGTCGGCGCCGGGTTCGCCGGCATCGTCCTCGGGCTTGCGGCCCGACAGACGCTCGGGGCGGTGCTCGCCGGGTTCGTCGTCCTGTTCTCCCGGCCGTTCGAGCTCGGAGACTGGGTCGTGATCGACGACCAGGAGGGCGTCGTCACCGACATCACGATCGTCAACACCCAGATCCGGACGTTCGACGACGAGTACGTGATGATCCCCAACGACCTCGTCACCGACACCGACGTGGTCAACCGCTCCAGGAAGGGTCGCCTCCGCCTGAACGTCGATGTCGCCCTCGACTACGACACGGACCTCGAGGAGGCCATCGAGGTCGCCGAGGAGGCGATGCGGGACCACAAGCTCGTGTTGTCTCCGCCGGAGCCCCACGCCGTGCTCACCGGATTCGAGGACTCCGCGATCGGTATGCGCCTGCGATTTTACATCAGCAACCCCAGCGCCCGGAAGATGTGGAAGGCGCGCACGCGGGTGACAGTCGCGGTAAAGCGGGCGTTCGACGACGCCGGCATCAAGATCCCGTTCCCGCAGCGCGAGCTGTCCGGGCGCCCCGAGTCGGGCTGGCCCCAAGTCCCGGACGACGACGTTCCCCCCGAGGCCACGGGGGAATCCCCGCCAGGGGACGTGGAGACGGACGGCGCAGCCGCGGAGGGGGCGTCGTCCGGGGGCGACGATGCCTGAGGGCGACGACGAGGCCGACGCGACGGAGTCGGCGGGGTCAGCGGGGTCGACAGAGTCGAAAGACACCCGCGACGCCCTTGCCGAGCGCAGAGGGCTCGACGCGCCCGTCTACGAACCCGCCGAGGACTCCGGCCTGCTCGCCTCGGCGGCCGTCGAGCACGCCCGCGGCGTGACGCTGGAGGTCGGCACCGGGTCGGGATGGGTGGCCGAGCAGGTGCGACGCGAGGGCGACGCGACCCGAGTGCTCGGCAGCGACGTGAACCCCCACGCGTGCCGGCGAGCCCGCGACCGCGGCGTCGAAGCGGTCCGCGTCGATCTGCTCGCGGCGTTTCGCGACGGCGCGCTCGACACCGTCCTGTTCAACCCGCCGTACCTCCCGACGGACCCGGACAACGAGTGGGACGACTGGCAGGAGGTGGCGCTGTCGGGCGGCGAGTCGGGCCGCAAGCTCATCGAGCCGTTCCTCGACGACCTCCCCCGGGCGCTGGCTCCCGACGGCGTCGCGCTCCTGTTGGTCTCGTCGCTGACGGGCTTCGCGGACGTGGTCGAGTACGCCGTCGACCGAGGGTTCGACGCCGAGACCGTCGCCGAGGAGTCGTACCCTTTCGAGACGCTCTCGATCCTCGCGTTGCGACACCGGGACCACGAACCATAACTACTGGGCATTTATCCGAACAAGAAGTATTATGCGTCGGCATTTCGTAGCCACTGTCGATGACCGATGTAGTCGCCACCACTCCGGGGCTGTATCCGCTTCCGGACTGGGCGAAGGACGACCTCTCCGACCTGAAGGGCCACCAGAAACACGACCTCATCGACGGCGACGAGGGCGCCGCCGTCGCGGACGCGTACGACGACGTTCGCGCGGAGTTCGTCGCGGACCAGCGCGACGCGGGCCTCGACCGGATCGTCGAGGGCCAGGGTCGCTGGGACGACATGCTCGCGCACCCGCTCACGGTCCACGACAGCGTGGAGACGGGCGGGATCGTGCGGTATTACGACAACAACAACTTCTACCGCGACCCGCGCGTCGTCGGCGACCTCACCGCCTCCGGCGACGTGGCCGACGAACTGAACGCCTCCGCCGACCTCCTGGGCGACGACGACGCGCTCCAAGCCGTGCTTCCGGGACCGTACACCCTCGCCGACCTCGCGAACGACGAACACTACGGGGACGAGGCCGAGTTCCTCGACGCCGTCGGCGAGTTCCTCGCGGGCGAGGTCGCGGCGTTCCCCTCCCACGAGACGCTGTTCCTGCTCGAACCCTCCTACGTGACGAACGCGCCGGGCGACGACCTGAACGAGCTCGCGAGCGAGACGATCGACCGCGTCGCCGGCGCGACCGACGCCGACGTGGTCGTCCAGACGTACTGGGAGGCCTTCGAGGAGAAGGCGTACGCCCACCTCATGGACGCGGACGTGGACGCCGTCGGCTTCGACTTCGTCGCCGCCGACCGCGACGTGAACCTGGAGTGCATCAACGAACTCGGCACGGCCGACGACATCGCGCTGGGGCTCATCGACGGCCAGAACACCCTCGTGGAGGACGCCGGGACGGTCGCCGAGCGCGTCCAGTGGGTCCAAGACCAGATCCCCGCACAGACGTTCGAGACCACCTACGTGACGCCCAACACCGAGACGTTCTACCTGCCGGTGAACAAGCATCAGGCGAAGCTGTCGGTGCTCGCGGAGGCGGCCGAGATCGCCGACGCCGACGCCGCGGAGACGGAGGTGGAGGCGTGAGCCGAAATCCCGCCAACCGCGAGCAGTTCCGTCCCGATGGGCACGACAGCGACCACTTCCTGCTGACGACCGTCGTCGGCTCGTACCCGAAGCCGAAATGGCTGAACCGCGCGCGCGACCACTTCGAGGACGACGAGCACTCCTTCGGCGAGGCGGAGTGGGAAGAGGCGACCGACGACGCCTGTCGCGTCATCACCCACGAGCACGAGCGCGCCGGCCTCGACACGGTCGTCGACGGCGAGATGCGCCGCGAGGAGATGGTCGAGTTCTTCGCCGAGCGCATCGACGGCTACGAGTTCAACGGCCCCGTGAAGGTGTGGGGCCACAACTACTTCGACAAGCCGTCGGTCGTCGAGGGCGTCGAGTACGACGAGCCGTGGCTGGTCGACGAGTTCGAGTTCGTCGACGACGTGGCCTCGCGCCCGGTGAAGGTGCCGATCACCGGCCCGTACACGCTCGCCAACTGGGCGTTCAACGAGGCGTACGACGACGACGAGGCGCTGGCGTACGATCTCGCGGACCTGGTGAACGAGGAGATCGAGAAGCTCGTCGAGGCGGGCGCTCGCTACATCCAGATCGACGAGCCCGCGCTGGCGACGACGCCGGACGACCACGCCATCGTCGGCGAGTGCCTGGAGCGCATCGTCAGCGACATCGACGACGAGGTCCGCATCGGCCTCCACGTCTGTTACGGCGACTACTCGCGCGTCTACCCCGAGATCAACGACTACCCGATCGACGAGTTCGACGTGGAACTGTGCAACGACGACTACGAGCAGATCGAGACGTTCGCGGACGGCGAGTTCGCGCCCGATCTGGCCCTCGGCGTCGTCGACGCACACGTCGCCGAGGTGGAGTCCGTCGAGGAGATCAAGGAGAACATCCGGCAGGGCCTGAAGGTCGTGCCCCCGGAGAAGCTGACCGTCAGCCCAGACTGCGGGTTGAAGCTACTGCCCCGGGAGGCCGCCTACGGGAAGATGGAGAACCTGGTGCAGGCCGCCCGCGAAGTCGAAGCGGAACTCGACGCCGGCGAGATCGACGTGCCCGCCGTCGAGGACGCCGCCCCCGCGGACGATTAGAGCGAGGCGGGAGCGAGCGACGCGAGCGACCGCCTCGACACGACGGCGGCGAGGTCTCCGTGCCGAGCCGCCCACAACCGACGGGAGCAAGCGACGCGAGGGACCGCCCCGACAGGACGGCGGCGTGACCCACCGACCCCGTGTGACCTGATAACGAAAACGAGTTTCTTCGTCTCCGATACGACTAGTACGTCGCCGCCGCCAGCGACGGACACGGATGAGGCCCTCCACACACAGACGAGTCGCAACTATCGCCGTACTGTTGATCGCGGTCGCCGGGCTGACCGGCACCGCCGGCGCCGCCGCCGGCGCGTCCGACGCCTCCCTCTCGACGGTGAACGAGACCGTTCGCGCTCACGCGGTCGAGGACGCGACCGTCACCGGGACGACCGACCTCGACGCAGGCGCGAACGTCTCGGTCCGGGTGCAGTCGAGCGGGGACACGACGCCGCGGTTCTTCAGAAGCCGGCAGGTCCGCACCGGCGAGAACGGGACCGTCGCCGCCACGTTCGACTTCTCCGAGCACGCCCCCGGCGACACGTTCACCGTGAACGTCGTGCACGACGGGTCGACGATCGCCGAGGCGGAGGGGGAGGTCGTCGCCGACGACGTTGCCGTCACCCGGACTGGTACTCCCGAAACGACCACCGAGACCACCGGTCCGGGCTTCGGAATCGGAGCCGCGGCCGCCGCGGTGTGTCTCGGTGCGGCGTTCATGGCCCGGCGTCGCGGCTGACCGTCGCCCGCGCGGCACCTCGGGCGGGGCCGCCGCCGCGTTCTTCCTTCGCCCGCGACAACAACCCCGCCAGCCATGTCACTGATCGACCGCCTCGACGACATCGTCCACGAGGAAACCCAGACCGAGGGACCCGGCGTCGACCTGACGCTCGCCGGCGTCCACGAGATAGCGGACCCGGGCGCCGTCGACTTCGGCGGCGGCGAACTCGCCGACGCGTCGTTCGCGACGATCGAGCCCGAGAAGCGCGACCCCGACGACGACTACGGCTGGTGGGACCTCGAACCGGGGACGTACCTCGTCACCCTGAACGAGTCGCTGTCCGGCGATGACACGGTCACGCTCCAGCCTCGGACGGAACTCGTCGCGCGCGGCGCGACCCACCCGACCCTCCGGACCGCGTCGCTCCCGCCGGTTCCCCTGACCGTGAGTCGGACGGCCTCCGGCGCCGGCGACGTCGATTTCGATAACGCCGGAGGGACCCGTGAGACCGTCGGACTCCGACTGAAGGAGAACGCCCGCGTCTCGACGCTCCTGCCGGAGTGAGCGACCGCCCTTCGCGTCCATCGCCGCCTCGTGCGACGGCCGGGGCGGCCGTCCGTCGTCCCCCACGGCCGTTCGACGCCCGCGACGCGCCCCCTCGCTTTTCGTGTCCCGCCCGGAACAGGGGCGCGTGATCCGCTACGACCTGACCGACGAGGTGGCGACGGTGACGTTCGACCGCCCGGAGAAGCGCAACGCCCTGACCCTCGACGGGCTCGCGGAGTTCCGGGAGGCGCTCGACCGCGGCGCCGAGGAGGCGCGCGTCGTCGTGCTCCGCGGCGCCGGCGACGCCTTCTGTGCCGGCGACGACATCGCCTCGGTCGCGGGGCTCGGCGAGGAGGTCGCCCCGGCGACGCTGGCGACCCGGCTGTACGACGCCCTGTTCGGCCCCGAGCAGGTCGAGGTACCCGTCATCGCCGCCGTCGACGGCCCGGCGTACGGCGGCGGGTTCGAGATCGTCGCCGCGGCGGATCTGGCGGTCGCGACCGCCGACGCGGCCTTCGCGCTCCCGGAGGCGACGATCGGCGCGTACCCGCCCTATGCCGTCGCGCGCGTCGGCGAGGCGTGCGGCCGCAAGCGACTGCTCGAACTCGCGCTCACCGGCGAGCCCATCGACGCCGAGACGGCCCGCGAGTGGGGACTGTGCAACCGCGTCGTCGAGGGATCGGGCCTCGACGACGCCGTCGACGACCTCACTCAGGCGGTGTGTTCGGTGCCCGGGCCCTCGGTGGCGCTGGTGAAGCGGTACGTGCGGGCGGCCACCGAGGACGCCGACGAGCGGGCGCGGCTCGTCGAGGGGTTCTCGGCGGTCGCCGACGAGCCGGAGTGTCTCGCCGCGGCCGAGCGGTTCCTCTCCGGCGGCGAGTGAGCCGGCCCGGGGGTGGAGCGCGAGCGGGAAGACCGTCACCCGACAACTGATAACCCACCGCCGCCAACGAAGGGGGCATGACCAGCGACCCGCCGCTCTCGGACGCGGTCGAGTCCACCGCCGAGGACATCGCCTCGATGGAGATCCGCGGCGCCGCCACCATCGCCCGCGCCGCGGCCGACGCGATCGCGGGACAGGCACGCGAGACGGCCGACGGGACGACGACGCCCGACGAGTTCGATCGAACGATGCGCCGCGCCGGACGGCGGCTGTACGACACCCGCCCGACCGCCGTGTCGCTGCCGAACGCGCTGCGCTACACGCTCGGCCGGATGGAGGGCGACGACGTCGACACCCTCCGGGACTCGGTGCTCGCGGCCGCGACCGCGTTCACCGACCGCCTCGACCGCGCGCAAAACGACCTCGGTCGGGTGGGCGCCAACCGCCTCCGCGACGGCGACACGGTGATGACCCACTGCCACTCGACGGACGCGCTCTCGTGTGTCGAACACGCCGTGGATCAGGGCAAGGACGTCTCCGCGATCGTCAAGGAGACGCGCCCGCGCAACCAGGGGCACATCACCGCGACCCAGCTTCGCGAGCTGGGGGTCGACGTGACGCTCGTCGTCGACTCGGCCGCGCGCCGGTACCTCGACGACGCCGACCACGTCCTCGTGGGCGCCGACTCCATCGCCGCCGACGGCGGCGTCGTCAACAAGATCGGCACCTCCGGGCTCGCGGTCAACGCCCGCGAACGGGGCGTCCCCATCATGGTCGCCGCCCAGACGATCAAGCTCCACCCCGACACGCTCACCGGCCACACCGTCGAGATCGAGATGCGCGACGAGACCGAGGTGATCGACGAGGACGACCGCGCCGACATCGGCGACATCACCGTCGAGAACCCCGCCTTCGACGTGACGCCGCCGCGGTACGTCGACGCCATCGTCACCGAGTCGGGGCAGTTCCCGCCCGAGAGCATCGTCACGCTGATGCGCGAACTGTTCGGCGAGAGCGCCGACCGGCCCTGGGAGGAGCCCGACGCGACGACGGCGGACGCGACGGGGCCGACCGCATGAGCGGCGAGGGCGGCCGACGGGACGGTCGCGACGGGGCCGACCGCGACGGTGCGGACCGCGTCGGCGGCGACGTTTCGTCGGCCGACGCCCCGAGCGTGCTGTGCGTCGGCCACGTCAACTGGGACGTGACGCTGATCGTCGACCGGCTCCCCGCGCCGGACGGCGAGGTGAAGATCCGGCGACGTCATCAGGCCGGCGGCGGCAGCGCGGCCAACGTCGCGGCCGTCCTCGCGGGGCTCGACTGCGACGCCTCGCTGTTCGGCTCGGTCGGCGACGACGAGTCCGGATCGTTCGCCGAACGGGAACTGTCGCGGGCGGGCGTCCGAATCCACCTCGTCCAGTCGGACGGCGAGACCGCCGTGAAGTACCTGATCGTCGACGCCGACGGCGAGGTGATGGTCCTCTCGAACGAGGGCGCCAACGAGGCGTTCGCCGCCGAGGACCTCCCGCCGGACGCGCTGACCGGCGCCACCGACCACCTGCACCTGACGAACCAGCCGCCGGCGGTCGCGGCCGCGCTCGCCGAGCGCGCGCGCGAGATCGGCGCGACCGTGAGCGTCGCCCCCGGCCGCCAGTTCGCCGAGCGCGACTTCACGGAGGCGCTCTCGCTGGCGGATCTGGTGTTCTGCAACCGCCGGGAGGCGGCGGCCCTGCTCGACGAGGACGGCGAGGGCGCGACCGGCTACGGCGCGCTCCGCGAGGACGCGACGCTGGTCGTCACCCACGGCGGCGACGGCTCGGAGGTACACGACCGCGCGGCCGGGCGGACGTACACCCACGGCGGCTTCGACGCGGACGTGGTCGACACGACCGGCGCCGGCGACGCCTTCGCCGCGGGGTTTCTCGCGGCGCGGCTCGGCGGCGGGGACTTCGACCGGGCGCTTTCGGTCGCGAACGCCTGCGGCGCGGTCGCCGCCGGCGAGGTCGGCGCGCGCGTCGAGATCACGTGGGAGCGGATCGCGGCGGTGGTCGACGGCGCCGCCGCCGGCGACCCCGGGGGAGCGTAGCCTGTTACGGAACCCCTAAGGGCCGCCTCGCCGCACCCACCACGCAACGAATGACCGCTGTGACCCGAGGTGACCGACCGTGACGATGGAGGACCGCATCGAGGAGCTCCGCGAGAAGCGCGCGGCAGCCGAGAAGGGCGGCGGCGAGGAGCGCATCGAGCGCCAACACGAGAAGGGGAAGATGACGGCGCGCGAGCGCATCGACTACTTCCTCGACGACGACACCTTCCACGAGTTCGACCAGTTCCGCACCCACGACACCCACTCGTTCGGGATGGAGGAAAAGCAGATCCCGGGCGACGGCGTCGTCACCGGCTACGGAGAGGTGAACGGCCGCAAGACGTTCGTGTTCGCACACGACTTCACCGTCTTCGGCGGCTCGCTGGGCGAGGTGTTCGCCGAGAAGGTGTGTAAGGTGATGGACAAGGCGATGGACGTGGGCGCGCCCGTCGTCGGCCTCAACGACTCCGCGGGCGCGCGGATCCAGGAGGGCGTCGGCTCGCTCGCGGGCTACGCGGAGATCTTCCGGCGCAACACCGAGGCGTCGGGCGTCATCCCGCAGCTTTCGGGGATCATGGGCCCGTGTGCCGGCGGCGCGGTGTACTCACCCGCGATCACGGACTTCGTCTTCATGGTGAAGGAGTCCAGCCACATGTTCATCACCGGCCCGGAGGTCATCAAGACCGTCACGGGCGAGGAGGTGAGCTTCGAGGACCTCGGCGGCGCACAGACTCACGCCAGCACCTCCGGCGTCGCGCACTTCGCCGAGGACTCCGAGGAGGAGGCGCTCGACGACATGCGCCGGCTACTGTCGTACCTCCCGCAGAACAACGTCGAGGACCCGCCCAGGGTGGAGCCGTGGGACGACCCCGACCGTCGCGACGAGGAGCTGACCGAGATCGTCCCCGACCAGCCGCGCAAGCCGTACGACATCACGAACGTCGTCGACCGGGTCGTCGACGAGGGCTCCTTTTTCGAGACGCACGCCGACTTCGCGAAGAACATCGTCACCGGCTTCGCCCGGCTCGACGGCCACTCCATCGGCGTCGTCGCGAACCAGCCGCGCGTCAACGCCGGCACCCTCGACATCGAGGCCAGCGAGAAGGGCGCGCGCTTCGTCCGCTTCTGTGACGCGTTCAACGTCCCCATCCTGACGTTCGTCGACGTGCCCGGGTTCATGCCCGGCACCGACCAGGAGCACGACGGGATCATCCGCCACGGCGCGAAGCTGCTGTACGCCTACTCCGAGGCGACGGTCCCGCTCCTGACGGTGATCACGCGCAAGGCCTACGGCGGCGCCTACGACGTGATGGCCTCCAAGCACATCGGCGGCGACGTGAACTACGCGTGGCCGACGGCCGAGATCGCCGTGATGGGCCCGCAGGGCGCGGTAAACATCCTCTACGACGACGAGCTCGCGGACGCCGACGACCCCGAACAGAAGCGTCAGGAGCTGATCGACGAGTACCGCGAGGAGTTCGCCAACCCCTACACCGCGGCGGACAAGGGGTTCCTCGACGACGTGCTCGAACCGACGGAGACGCGCCCGCGCCTGATCGACGACCTGGAGATGCTGCTGTCGAAGCGCGAGTCGCTTCCGGACAAGAAGCACGGCAACATCCCGATCTGAGATGGTCGACGACGACCCCCCGGTCGCCGAGCGCCTGACGCTCCCGGACGACGCCGACGACGAGGAGGCCGCCGCGATCCTCGCGGCTGTCGGCGCGCACGTCCGCGACTCGGAGGCGACCGCCGCCGCGGCCGCCGAGGACGGCGGCGAGGAGACGTGGGACGGCAAGCGGTGGGCCTTCGCGGGCCGCCTCGACTCCCTGGGCGGTCGAGGCGCGCGCGTCCCTCGCGGCGCCCCCACGGACGCGTGGACCGCGAGCGGCCGGACGGATCGGTTCTGAACGGACGGGGCCCCACCGCGGAGGCGACCCCTTACCGCTTCGAGACGCGAACGCGGAGCGGCTCGCTCGGCTGGAGCGTCGCCGCCGCCTCGAAGGACGGCTCGCCGGCGTCGGCCGGCACGGGGTCGAACGCGATCTCCCGGAACACGGTCGCGAGCGTCGCTCGAAGTTCCAGCGACGCGAACCGCATCCCGATACAGTGGCGCGGCCCGGCGCCGAACGGGAGGTACGCGTGCTCCGGCCGGTCGGGGTCCTCGTCGAGCCAGCGCGACGGGTCGAACGACTCGGGGTCGTCCCACCAGCGCGGGTCAGTGTGGAGTCGCCAGATCGGGAGCGAAATGTTCGTTCCCGCCGGGATCCGGTAGCCGCCGACGACCACGTCCTCGGTCGGCTCGCGGAACAGGACGTACGCGGGCGGGTACGTCCGGAGGCTCTCCGAGACGACGCGGTCGGTCAGATCGAGCGACCGTATCGCCGCCGCGTCGAGGTCGCCCGCGGCGGCCGCCTCGGCGCGGAGGTCGTCGGCGATATCCGGACGGCGAGCGAGCGCGTGGGTCGCGTACGAGAGCGCGAGCGACGTGGTCTCGTGGCCCGCGAACAGGAACGTCATCAGTTGGTCGCGCACCGCCTCGTCCGAGAGGGCGTCGCCCTCGCCGAGCCCGACCAGCAGGGTCAACAGGTCGTCGGCGTCGGCGGGATCGCTCCCGCGACGCTCGCGGACCAGCCGGTCGACGTACTCGCGAAAGGCGTCGGTGTCGCGCGCGAACCGGCGGTTCGCCGGCGTCGGAACCCAGTCGGGGAGGAACGCCGTGACCGACCCCGCGTCCGCGCGCTCCTGTACGCTCGTCGCGGCCCTCCGGATCACCTCGTACCCGTCGCCGTCGTGCACGTCGACGCCGAACAGCGTCCGGCCGAGCACGCGCATCGCCAGCGTCGAGTAGGCGTCGACCAGGTCGACCACCTCGCCGTCGTCCCACGAGTCGACCAGTTCCCGGGCCTCCTCCACCATCGCACCCGCGAACGTCTCGATCTTCTCCCGGTAGAACAGGGGTTGGAGCTGCGTCCGCTGCTCGCGCCACTCCTCGCCCTCGGTCAACAGCAGGCCGTTCTCCAGGAAGTCGACCCCGGAGCGTCGCTGGACGTGCGACTTCCGGAAGCGGTCGGCGTCGTCGACGAGAACCCGCTGCACATCGTCCGGGTGAAACAGCGTGACGTTGTTCCACAGGCCGAAGTCGTACGACACCACGTCGCCGTACGCGAACAGGCGGTCGTAGAACGCGAACGGGTCCCGCACGAACCGCGGCAGCGTCCCGAGCACCGGGACGCCGTCGGGGCCGGGCGGCAGCGGCGCACGCTCGGGGTCCGACCCCGCCGCTGCGGGACCCTCGGTGCGACGGTCCGCGATCGCCGCGTCCGGATCGTGGCTCCGTCGCGCGTGGCCGTGCGACTGCTCGTCCGCCGCGGCGCCCTCGGAGGCGGTCGAACCGTTCATACCCGTGTGTTGCCGACGTGGTCAGTTTGACGTTCGCGCGAAGCACGTCGTGTAGTTATTTGGTATCGCGGACGGATCCCGACGATCGGACGGATGCGCTACCTCGACGCGACGATCGACCAGCCGGCGTCGACCCGCCACCCGATGCAGGCGTTCATCGCCGAAACGGACGCCGTCCGCCGGGAGGAACTGCTCGCGTGGCAGGCCGTCCCCGGACGGGACATCGAGTACGCGCTGTTCCTCGTCGAGGGCGACCTCGACCGCTACCGGGAGGCGATCGCGGGCGTCGACTCGGTCCCCGAGTTCCAGCTCTCGCCGGTGGACGAGGACCGGTTTCACTCGTTCGTGGTGCAGGAGACGCGGCCCGAGGACGCCGCGTGGCGCGCCGCCTTCGCCGAGCGCGGCCTCGTGGTGACGTTCCCGGTCCTGTACGACGCCGGGGGGAGGATGCGTCTACGCGTCGTCGGCGAGGCGGGGGCGCTTCGGTCGGCGTTTCGTGACCTTCCCGAGGGACTTTCGGCGACGGTCCACCACGTCGGCGACCTCGACCATCGACTCGGCTCACCCGCGGCCCGTCTCACCGCCCGCCAGCGCGAGGCGCTCGCGGTCGCCTTCGACGCCGGCTACTACGAGGTTCCCCGGGAGACCGACCTCGATGCGGTCGCGGACGAGCTCGACTGCGCCCGCGCGACCGTCTCCGCGCACCTCCGGAAGGCCGAACGCGCGCTCGTCGCCGACGCGCTCGGGGCGGAGTGAACGCCACGGAGTTGGGAGCGTTTACTCGGGTCCGCGAAACTCGTTCGTCCGGTCAACCGATCCGGCCGCCACGCTGGACGATCCCGAACCGACGGTTTGAGTAGACGGCCTGCGGAACCACCTCGCAAGAATGACCGAAACCCAGGCGTTCGACAAGGTGCTCGTCGCCAACCGCGGGGAGATCGCGGTGCGCGTGATGCGCGCCTGCGAGGAGCTCGGCATCGACACGGTCGCGGTGTACTCCGAGGCGGACAAACACGGCGGTCACGTCCGCTACGCCGACGAGGCGTACAACGTCGGTCCCGCCCGCGCGGCCGACTCCTACCTCGACCAGGACGCGATCGTCGAGGCCGCCCGCAAGGCCGGCGCCGACGCGATCCACCCCGGCTACGGCTTCCTCGCGGAGAACGCCGACTTCGCGGCAAAGGTCGGCGACGCCGAGGGCATCACGTGGGTCGGCCCGGACGCCGAGGCGATGGAATCGCTCGGCGAGAAGACGAAGGCCCGGACGATCATGAGCGAGGCCGACGTGCCGATCGTCCCCGGGACGACCGAACCCGTCGACGACCCGCAGGAGGTCACCGACTTCGGCGACGAGCACGGCTATCCCGTCGCCATCAAGGCGGAGGGCGGGGGCGGCGGCCGCGGGATGAAGGTCGTTGAGGGCGAGGACGAGGCGGCCGATCAGCTCGAATCCGCCAAACGTGAGGGCGAGGCGTACTTCTCCAACGACTCCGTCTATCTGGAGCGGTACCTGGAGAACCCGCGCCACATCGAGGTGCAGATCGTCGCCGACCACCACGGCAACGTCCGCCACCTCGGCGAGCGCGACTGCTCGCTCCAACGGCGCCACCAGAAGGTCATCGAGGAGGGACCGTCGCCGGCGCTATCGGACGAACTGCGCGAGCAGATCGGCGAGGCCGCCCGCCGCGGCGTCCGCGCGCCCGACTACACGAACGCCGGCACCGTCGAGTTCCTCGTCGAGGAGGACACCGACCGCGAGGACGGCGAGCTGCTCGGCCCGGACACGAACTTCTACTTCCTGGAGGTGAACACCCGGATCCAGGTCGAGCACACCGTCACCGAGGAGCTGACGGGCATCGACATCGTGAAAGAGCAGCTCCGGGTCGCGATGGGCGAGGAGATCGGGTTCGCGCAGGAGGAGGTCGAGCTGGAGGGCCACGCGATCGAGTTCCGCATCAACGCGGAGAACGCCGCCAACGACTTCGCGCCGGCCAACCAGGGCAGCCTGGAGACGTACGACCCGCCGGGCGGCATCGGCGTCCGCCTCGACGACGCGCTCCGACAGGGCGACGACCTCGTGACCGACTACGACTCGATGATCGCGAAGCTGATCGTCCACGGGAGCGACCGCGAGGAGTGCATCGCCCGGTCGCGGCGCGCGCTCGCGGAGTACGACATCGAGGGCGTCGTCACCATCGTCCCGTTCCACCGGCTGATGCTCACCGACGAGGCGTTCGTCGCCGGCAAGCACACGACGAAGTACCTCGACGAGGAGGCCGACCGCTCGACGTTCGCCGAGGCCCAGGAGCGGTGGGGCACCGGCGACGCGGACCTGGGCGGATCTGACGCCGACGAGGAGGAGTCGACCGAACGCGAGTTCACCGTCGAGGTGAACGGCAAGCGCTTCGAGGTAAGTCTCGAGGAGCGCGGCGCGCCCGCGATCCCGACGCCCAACGGCGGCAGTGCGGGCTCCGGTCGGATGGAGCGCCCCGACGTGGCCGAGGAGGACGACGGCGGCGACGAGGTCGTCGTCGAGGGCGACGGCGAGGCGATCGCCGCCGAGATGCAGGGCACCATCCTCTCGGTCGACGTGAGCGAGGGCGACGAGGTCGCCGCCGGCGACGTGGTGTGCGTGCTGGAGGCGATGAAGATGGAGAACGACGTGGTCGCCGACAAGGGCGGCGTCGTGAGCCGGGTGCTGGTCGGCGAGGGCGACTCCGTCGACATGGGCGACGTGCTCGTCGTGCTGGAGTAACCCGGCGCGGCGTCACCCGCCGATCCGCCGACCGTCGCGGGGCTCGGTTGAATTTCTGACACGCAATCGACGCTTATCTGACGATACGAAGTTCCCCGTCGCGGTCGAACCGTCGATCCGATCCCGCATGGCATCCACCGGTTCATCGGCCACGACCGAGTCAGTGCTCGACCACCATCTCGACGCGTTCGCGACCCAGGACATGGAGGAGATGCTGGCGGACTACACAGACGACTCCGTCGTCATCACGAACACGGCCGGAACCTTTCACGGCCTCGACGAGATCCGCACGCTGTTCGAGGGGCTGTTCGCGGAGTTCGAACAGGAGGACGTCGACTTCCAGCTGGACCGGAAGGTCGTCGAGGACGACATCGCCTACATCGTCTGGCACGCCGAGACGCCGGACAACAGCTACGAGTTCGCGACCGACACGTTCCACGTCCACGACGGGGTGATCTCGACGCAGACGCTCGGCGCGGTGGTGAACCCGAAGAACTGACCGCGTCCCCGCCCGGGGCGTTCGCGGCCCCGGAACCCGATCCCCGACTCAGATCCCGAACGTCGCGCGCAGCATGTCCCGCGATCCGGGGCCCATCCCGACGGCCGTCACCGCGATGAGCAGCAGCACCGCATAGCGCGGCGACTCCTCGAACAGTTCCTCCTCGAAGATGGCGAGCACGAACACGGCGGCGACGATCTTCACGACGAGGAACGGCCACGCCGCGCCGGCCACGTCGACGATGAACGCGTTCACCGGGTGCTTCGGGACGAGGTTCGGGCCCGCGCCCAGCGCGACCATGTAGTCGAGGCCGACGACGTTCGCGACGCCGTCGAGCGCGTGGGCCGCGAGGACGACGATCCCGGCGGTGCCGGTGCCCGAGTGGACCCACGGGATCCACGCCTTCGTCGCGTACCACGCCGCCGCCGTCGAGACCGCGGTACCGACGAGGATGACGGCGATCACCTGGGGGTAGAACGTCACCGGGTTCCCCGGCGTCGCCGCGAGCGCGACGAGGAAGCCGATCGTGACGACGTTGAGCGCGATCCCGGCGAGGAGGATCGGCCGCTCGATCCCGTCGATCGATCCCCTGCGGTTCAGCCAGACGGCCGCGACGACGACCGCCAGCGTGATCCCGAAGACGGTGAAGTAGATGAACGGGCTGATGATCAGGGTGTCACAGGGGTACGGGAACAGGGTGTCCGCCATCGCGTTGTCGGCGTCCTCGACGACCCGCAGCGCCCCGCCGAAGAGGAAGAAGGGGACGAGCGCGAGGAAGAAGTCAGTCGTCCGGGCGATGTCCAGGCGGCGAAGCAGCAATACGACGCCCGCGAGCGCGACCAACAGGATGAGCACGTACCCGACCTCCGACACGAGGGTGTACCCCGGATACGCGACCGGCTCGGCCGCGGCCGAACACTCCGCGCTGGAGTAGAGGTACTCGACGGTGCTGCCCGGACGGATCGCACACACCGCGGAGTTGGCGTCGGCCTGTACGGGGCCCCAGAAGTAGTGCCAGACGAAGCCGTCGTACACCGCCTCCGGGAACGCGAGCGCGGCAGCGACGATCGCGACGACGGCCGCGGAGACGCCCCCGAGATACGCCGCCTCCGGGGACGTTCCCAGGCGGTCCGCGAACGATGAACTCGACATATCGGGGACGGGCGGCCCTCGTCGTTCAAGCTGTCGGTTGCGTGCGCCGGCGCCGCCGCTCCGCGGTGCGGTTTCCGTGAGAACTCGATGACCCGATTACGCCGAGGCCGCGCTGCCGGCCTTCTTTCGCGTGATGTAGCCCGCGATGCGGTTGCGGACGCCCTTCGACTCCACGTTGGTCAGCTTCTCGACGTTCTCCTTGTTCGTCTCGAAGTCGGTGTTGAACGACTGCGGGTACTTCTCCAGCAGCAGCGTCGCGAGCTGCTTGACGTACTTCGGTTTGATCGCCATGCCCGATCGTACAGGCAACGCGAACTAAAAGCGTTCGTTCCGGGCCGGCTCCGTCGCCCCGTCGCTACCGTCCGTTCGCGTCGTCGCCGTCGCGGTGCCCGTCGCCCCGGCCGCCATCTCGGTTCCCGCCGTCGGCGTCGTCGCCGTGGTCTCGACTCTCCCACCCGCTCGCCTCGCGCAGTCGCTCGAACGCATCGCGCTCGGCGGGACCGCCGCAGCGGTCGACAACGTCCGCGAAGTATCGGAGCCGCGCCAGCAGCTCCCCGGTGTCGTACGCCGGCACGTCCAGCCGGGAGGCGGCGACCGTCGCGTCGATCACCGCGCCGAACCCCCGGTTGATCGTCCGCACGGCCGTCCGTTCGACCGCGGCGTCGGTCACGTACAGGTGCCAGTCGACCCACTCGGTGCCGCCGCGCTCGCCGGCGTCGACGCGTTCGACCTCGACTTCGACCCACGCGTCCGCCGAGTCGAGCACCGGCTCGCCCTCCTCGCGGACCGTCGCCGCGGCGTCGACGAAGTCGCGCGGGTCGGCGACGAACTGGACGACGCCGCCGCCGCGCTCCGTGAAGTTGCGTCGCGTCCGCGTCCGCCCCCAGGTCCGCGCGCGCACCGGCGCGTCCGCGGGTCGGCCGTCGTGTTCGGGGGCGTGGAGACCGAGCGCGGCGAGGTTCCACAGCCCGTTCGGGCCGAGGGTCGCGACCACCGACTCGGTGACGCCCGTCAGATTGACGGGCCAGTCGACCGCCGCGTTGTCGTCGCCGTTGTCGTCGCTGTCGCCGTTGCCTCCGGCGGGGGCGTCGGTCACACCGACACCCCGCGTTCGAGCGCGACGAACAGCGCCGCCGCCGTGACGTCGGCGGTCGTCCCGGGGTTGATCCCGCGCTCGACCAACTCGTCGGCCCACGCCGCCGCCCCGTCGAGCGAGTCGATCTCCCCGGCCCGGTCGCGCACCTCGCGGGCGACATCGGGACCGTGCTGTGTCCGCACGAGGGTGTCCTCCGTCTCCGCGAGCAGGTCGAGGAACGCGCGGGCCGCACGGTCGACGATCGGGCCGTTGTCGGCGGCGATCGCTTCGGCCGCGCGGAACGTCCGGGGGAACCCTGCGACCCACTCGCGGGCGTTCGCGTCGCCGGGGGGTCCCCGGTCGTCGACCGGCGCGGCCGACTCGCGCATCACGTCGAACAGCGTCGTCCCGCGCTCGCGCAGCGCCGGCACCGCGTCGGCGCCGCGGCGCACGTCGAGGGCGTCCATTCCCTCGGGTGGGTCGGAGACCGCCACGTCGACGCGCTCGAACGCGCGGTAGAAGCCCGCGGCGTCGTCGACGGTCGTGCCCTCGCAAACCGCGGCGACGCCGTCGGGCGAGAGCGCGCGGTCCTCGGCCGCGGCCGCGCGCACGAGCGGCGTCAACAGGAGGAGACAGCCGAACTGCGTGTTGCCGCCGGACTGCTCGCTCATGCCGGCGACGGCCGTCTCGAACGCCACGCCGACCGGGTCGCCGGCGGCCGCGCGCTCCAACCCCGGCCGGGCGCCGACGGCGCCCGCGAGGAAGTGCTCGAACCGCAGGGCCGCGAGGTCGCGTGCCCGGTCGACGTTGCCCGGTTTGGGCGTCCCGGCGACCTCCAGCAGCAGCGCGAGTTCGGCGTTGGCCGCCGGGCCGCGCCGTGGTGCGTCCGTGACGGGGCCAGGGTCGGTCACCGTCCCACCTCCGGCGGCCCCGCTTCGGCGGCGACCCCCGGCTGTTCGGCCTCGTCGGTCCACTCGTCGACCGCCGCCCGAACCCGACGGAGCACGCGCTCGGCGTCGCTCGGGCGGCCGACGCTCACCGCGTCGGCGCTGGCCGCGAGGTACTCGCGGACCGTCCGCCGGCCGCGGACGCCGTTGTTCGCGATCACGACCAGTTCGGGCGCCGCGTCCTTCACGACTCCGACGACGCCCTCGGAGTCCATCGCGTCGACGTGGATCGCGTCGGCGCCGGCGTCGGCGACCGCGCCGGCGACCTCGGCGAGATCCACGCTCTGGACCTCCGCGCGGACCTTCACGCTCACGTCGGCGCCGGTCCCGGCCGCCGTGGCGACGTACTCCGACAGGCGGTCGGTGTCGGAAAGCAGCGTCTCGCCGCAGCCGACGGCACACAGCTCCGCCTGTCGGCAGTGGGCGTTCACCTCCACGATCGCGCCGTGGTCGGCACAGACGGCGGCCGCGTCGCGGACCGCGGTCGGGGTCGTCGCGCGGACGTTCACCCCCGCGCGGAGGTCGACCGCGGATCCGACGAGCGCGTCGAGCTGGTCGTCGATCCACGCGAGCGGGTCATCGGGGAGGAACTCGTCGCGGTCGCGGTCGGCGACCATCTCGCGAACGGCCGCGCGGCTCTCCGCGTCCACCGCGATCCCTCCGAGGAACGCCGCCCCGGCGTAGTCGTCGCCGGCTCGCGCCCACTCGGCGTCCGACTCCCCGGAGAGGCTCGCGAGCGCGAGGGGCGGGTCTAACCCCAGATCGGCGGCGGTCGCCGCGGATTCGGCGGCCCCCACGGTCGCCGGCGGTTCCGCGTCGCCGCCGGTCACCCGACCACCTCCAGCGCCTCACGGCAGGCGCGCGCGACTCGCTCGGCGTCGTCGGCCTCGTCGATCCGCGTATCGGTGCGGACGACCGGCCGGTCGAGGTCGGTTCCGTCCGCGTCGTCGAGCACGAACGCGTCGGCGAACGGGTACGCGTCGGCGACGCCCGCGGTGCTCGGCTCGCGACCGACGCCGCGCATGAGGTCGGCCGCCGGGCCGGAGAACACGCGGTCCTCGACGAACGGCGAGACGGCGACGACGCTCGTCCCCGCGAGCGCCTCGCGGACGCCCTCGAGCGCGAGCATCGGGCCGATGCTCGTGACCGGGTTCGACGGGCCGATAACCACCTCGTCGCGGAGGGCCGCGCGGACGGCGTCGGTCGGCTCGGCCGCGTCGCTTCCGCGGAACTCGACGTCCTCCACGGCGGGCTCGCCGCGCTGTGCGACCCAGTACTCCTGAAAGTGCATCGACCCGTCCTCGGTGTGAACGATCGTGGCGACGGGGTCGTCGCTCATCGGGATCAGGTCGACGTCGAGGTCGAACGCCTCGGCGAGCGTTCGCGTGACCGCGGTGAGCGAGCGTCCCTCGTCGAGCAGCGAGGTGCGCGTGACGTGGACCGCGCGGTCGCGGTCCCCGATCTCCATGAACTCCGCGACGCCCGAGAAGCGACGCCACCGAGCGATCTCTCGGCCCGTTATCTGTGCCTCCTCTGGGAGGTAGCGCGGGCCGGCGTCGAGGCCCGCGGCGTCGGCGAGTCGTTCGAGTTCCTCGTGAGTCTCGGTCGTGTCGTCGGCGATCCCCCACCACCGCTCCGTGTCGAGGACGCCGCCGCCGTGGAACAACACCGTGTCCACGTCCGGGCACACGAGGTGGCCGCCGATCTCCACGTCGTCGCCGGTGTTCCCGACGACGGTCGTCTCGGCGGGATCGAACACGCCCGCGGCGCCGTCGAGGAGCTTCGGCGTGCCGGTGCCGCCGGCGAGGAACGTGACCATGGCCGGAGTTACACGGCGGTCGGCTTGTATGCTGTCGTTGGGGACGGGGATCGCGGGGCCGCCACCCGTCGCCTCCCTGGCGACCGGGCGTGTCGGGAACGCGAAAGGACGGGGACGGACCGGCCGCTATGGACGTGATTCGCGTCGATAAATCGGGAACCGCAAACCGCAGTCGAGCGACGCGGCCGTCGCGAGCGGCGTTACTCGTCCTCGTAGACCCACGACGCGGCGTCGAGGTCCCAGTCGACGAGCTCGTCCTCGTCGAAGAAGAGGGCGATCTCGCGCTCGTTTGCGCCCTCGTCCTCGTGGTCGGAGCCGTGGATGACGTTGTGGCCGAGATCGAGGCCGAAGTCGCCGCGGATCGTGCCCGGGGCGGAGTCGGCGGGGTCGGTCTCGCCCATCATCTTCCGGACCTGACGGGTGGCGTCGGCGCCCTCCCAGACCATCGCGAAGACGGGTCCGGAGGTGATGAACTCGACGAGGCCCTCGAAGAACGGCTTGCCCTCGTGCTCGCCGTAGTGCTCGTGGGCCAGGTCCTCGTCGATCTGCATGAACTTCGCGCCGACGAGCTTCAGGCCGCGCTGCTCGAACCGGGAGACGACGTCCCCGATGAGCCCGCGCTGAACGCCGTCGGGCTTGACCATCACGAACGTCCGCTCGTCGTGCTCGCTCATTCGCGGCCCTCCGCCGTCCAGTCGAGGTCGCGCGCCTCGCGACCCAGGTCCGCGTTCTTCTCGCACTTCGCCGAACAGAAGTGCGTGACGCTGCCGTCGACGGCGACGAACATCGTGCCCGTGCCGGGTTCGATGTCGGCGCCGCAGTAGTCGCAGTCTCGTTGCTGGGGCATTGGCTTACTGACCTCCGATGGAGTCGGCGTCGCGCTGGGTCTCGCGCAGCTGGAGGATGTCCCCCATCCGGACGGGACCCAGGACGTTCCGCGTGATGATGCGGCCCTGGTTTTCGCCCTCCTGGATGCGGCACTTGACCTGCATGGCCTCGCCGTGCATCCCGGTCTTGCCGACGATCTCGACGACCTCGGCGGGCGTGGAGCCGCTCTCTTGCTCTTCAGCGGACATGGTGGCTTACCGCAGTTCCTCGACCTTCCCGGCGATGTCGTCGATGTCCTCCTCGGCGTCGCCCGTCTCGGTGACGGCGGCGGCCGCGGAGCCGACCTCGAGGCCGGCGGCGTGGCCGACATCGTCCTGCGTCTCGATGAAGACGTAGGCGATGCCCTTCTCCTCGCACAGCTCGGGGAGGTGCATGACGATCTCTTCGGGCTCGACGTCCTCGGCGATGTACACGAGCTTGGCGTTGCCGCGCTCGACCGCCTTGGTCGTCTCGTTGGTTCCTTTCTTCACGATGCCGGTGTCGCGGGCGACCTCGAGCGCGTCGAGGCTTCGTTCCGCGAGGTCCGCAGGGGTCTCGTAGTCGACGTAGACTGACATTGTTGTGTGGCTTCCCGCTCGGTGGCTCGACACCTCCGCCGGTCGTAAGTTCCCTGACGACGGAGCGGGTCACGACCCCGAGCAGGTCGTACTCCATCGGTAGTCGGGATGGCGGTATAAACGTGTTCAATGCTTCGCGCCCGTGTGAGCCCCCACCACGACACTTCCCGGCAGCGTCCGATCGGCGGACGGGACGGCTTCCGCGCCGGCTCAGTGGGCTCGCGATGGTCGCTCGGCGACCGCCCGAACCGGCGCGCCGTCGGCGTCGACGCGGAGGGGATACGCGCGCAGCGTGAACCGCTCGGGCAGGTCCGCCGAGAGATCCAGGTTCTCGACGATGAACGTCCCCGCGCCGAGGAGTTCGTGGTGCGCGGGCACGCCCTCGGGCTCCGCGTTCGCCTCCCCGGCACGTTCGGTCGGCGTCGGGTCCGGGTTGATCGTGTCCAGCCCGACGGCGCAGTCGAGATCCGCGATGTGCCGTGCGGCCTCCGGGCTCAGGTACGGATGGTCGAAGTAGCGCTCGTCGCCCCAGTACGCGCCCCAGCCGGTTCGGAGGACGAGCATATCGATATCGGCGTCGAGGTCGTCCCCGTCCGGGAGCATCGCGGGTTCGATGGCCTCGCGCGCGTCGAGCACGGGGTCGTCGGCTGAGTCGCGCCCCCCGCCCGCGAGGTCGACCAGCCGCGCGTCGAACCGGAAATCCGCGATCCCGTACTCGTCGAGCGTCGCCCCCTCGGGCTCCATGTGCGCCGGCGCGTCGATGTGCGTCCCGACGTGGGTGGTGAACGAGAGGTGCGTGACGCGGTAGCCGTCCGAGTCCATCGTCGCGCTCGCGTCGGCCGAGACGCCGGGGTCGCCAGGGTAGACGGGCATCCCCGGCTCGATCGGTCGCGTGAGGTCCATGGGGTCCATACCCGAACGCCGCGGCCCGGTACCCTGAACGTGGCGACAGCGACTCCCGGACGGAGTCGGGACCGCCGATGGAGTGGATCCGCGGAATACCTCGATCCGGCGATGGAGTAAACCCGACTGACCACGAACCCTGGACCGAGATGGCCGAGTCCGCGGGCGACGGGGGCGACGAGAAACAGTGCGCCGAGGAGGGCTGCACGCGGGAGGCCGCGGTACGGCTGTACGTCCCGTGGGAGGCCGACCGCGACGTGTGCGCCGCCCACGGGCGGGTGCTCGCCCAGCGTGACGGGGTGGTCGCGGAACCGCTTCCCGGCGACGGGAACGGGTGGGGCTGATCAGTCGATCCGCTTGGCGAGCATGAGCTCGTCCACGTACTCGCCGTCGATCTTGTAGTGCCGCTCCCGGACGGCCTCCCGCTCCCACCCGTGGGCCACGAGGAACTCGACGGCGTCCGCGTTCGTCGCGGGCACGCTGTTGTACAGCTTCTCGAAGCCGTTGTCGGCGGCCCACGACTCGCCGCGCGCCAGGAGCGTCGACCCGATCCCCTTGCCCCTGTACTCCGGAAGGAGCCCGACGGTCAACACCGCGGTGTGGCTCAGCTTCTCCGCCTCGGGCAACTCGAGGTGGACCCACCCGATGACGTCGTCGTCGACGGCGGCGACGAAGAACAGCCGCGACCCGAGCTCGTTGTGTCGCAGGACGACCTCGTCGTGCTCGATGATGTCCGCCACCGTCTCCGCCTCGATGTAGGTCCCCTCCTCGGCGACCTCGCGGATGGCGCCGACGAGCCCGCCGAGGTCGCGCTGTGCGGCCATCCGGACCGTGTACGTGAACCCGTTCGCCTCGTGGTCGCTCGTGTCCTCCTCCTCGTAGGCGACGCTCAGGCGGTCGTCCTCCCAGGTAAGGTAACCGTCGCGGACCAGCACGGTCGCGTGGTGGCCGAACGCCGTCGGGTCCATGTTGAGCGCCCGCCGCGCCTCCCGCTCGTGGACCGTCCCGTGCTCCTCGACGTACTCGTACAGGTCCCGCCGGTCGTCGTGGCTGAACGACAACTGCTCGGTCAGTTCCATGGCTCCTGTTAACACACCACTACACTTAATGATAGTCCGTCGGGGTCGGGGGACAGACACGTCGACCCGGCGAGTTCCGGTTCGTCGCGATCGAGGGTCCACCCGGCAGCCGGCGTTCTCGCCGGGCGTCGCCGCCCGTGGTCCCCGCCCGTCGCGCTACCCGTCTCCGGGGGCGGGAACGCCCGTGAGCACCCGCGCCGTCGCGACGATGTCGTGGGTGTCGAGCAGCGCCTCCGCGGCGGTACGAACCGGAACACCCGGGTCGCACTCGACGCCGTAGCGCCGCGCGTACACGACGAGCCAGTCGTTGCAGGCGCGGTCGAGGTCGCCGAGTCCCTCCACCGAGAGGCGCTCGACGTTCCCGGTTCGCGCCTCGATGTACCGCGCGACCACGGGACCGAGCCCGTCGCGGGCGGCGTCCGCGGCCGCGGCCTCGTCCGGTACCTCGGCCGACTCGGATCGCTCCCGGGCCGTCGCCGCCCGGGCGGTGAGCGCGGCGATGTCCGACTCGCGGCCGGCGTCGGCGTCCGTTTCCCGGTCCACCTCGCCGCCCGTCTCGCCGTCCACCTGGCCCTCGTTCATCCGTCCGTCACCCCTGTCGGAAGTCCACGCCCTTGCCGCCGCGGGGGTGCGTCCACTCCGTGTCGGCGACGACGGCGCAGGTGCCGCACTCGACGCACGGCTGCGTGTCGAGGCTCACGACGCGCTCCTCGTCGCCGTTCGCGCGGACGGTTTCCTCGCGGTAGCAGCCGCCGCCGAAGCCCTCGGCGCTCACGGGGCACGCGGTCACGGCCGTGCCGCTGGCCTCGAATGAGTTGTCCATCAGCTCGATGTGCGGGTTGCCCACGTCCGTGTCGTAGGTGAGGTCGCCGATGCGCTCCTCCAGCGACGGCGGGTCGGCGTCGTTGTCGCCCCGAACCGGCTCGCCGAGCTCCTCCGCGAGCACCCGCGGGACGGTCGCGTAGGCGGTCCGCGTGTCCGGGAGCGCTCCGAGCAGGAACGGGGAGTTGAACGCGCGCTCGACGACGCCGCCGGCGATCCGGACGCCGAGGCGACCCAGTCGCGAACCCGCGAGGTCGTCGACCGCGTCGGCGACGACCTCGCGCTCGCCGAACCGCCCGAGCGCCTCGTACCGCCGGGGTCTGAGCTTCCCGTACAGGCCGGAGTCGTGGAGCCGTCGCTCGTATCGCTCGCCCGCGCTCTCGGGCTGGCGGCGGTTGCGGGCCTCGATGTACGCCTCGGCGGCGAGCCCGCCCGCGGAGACGGCGTGGTTCATCCCCTTGATGATCGGCCCCTGCGCCTGCATCTGGCCCGCGGCGTCGCCGACGAGCAGCAGGCGCCCCTCGTGGGGCGAGGGGTGGGCGACCTTCTTGGAGTCCGGGACGAGCTTCGCCGAGTACTCGCGCTCGTCGTACTCGTCGTACTCGTCGGGCAGCCACTGTCCGAGGTGGGGATGGGTGAGCAGCGCGTCGAGGAGCTCCTGGGGCTCGGCGCGCTCTGCCGCGAGGCTGTCGAGGTGGAACACCGTCCCGATCGACAGCGAGTCGCGGTTCGTGTAGAGGAAGCCGCCGCCGCGGACGCCCTCGAACAGGTCGCCGGCGAACAGGCGGGCGACGCCCTCGTCGTCGTCGATGCCGAACCGGTCGTTCACCTCCTCGGGGGGAACATCGACGACGGCCTTGACGCCCTGGAACCACTCCTCGGGCTCGTCCCAGTCCATCAGCCCCGCGTCGCGGGCGAGTTCGCTGTTCACGCCGTCGGCCGCGACGATCAGGTCCGCGCGGATCGGGTCGAGCTCGTCGCAGGTGACGCCGACGATCTCGCCGCCCTCGCGAAGCAGGCCGTTCACGCGCACGCCCGTCAGGAGGCCGCCGCCGGCCTCGACGGTCCGCTCGTGGACGCGCTCTGCGACCCACGAGTCCATGGGTCGCCGGAGCACCGAGTCGCACCACTCGGTGTCGTGGTGGTGGACGCCGCCGAGGTCGACGGTGTGGACCTTTCCGTCGGCGAGGTTGTCCATGTAGTTGCGGGTGACGGGCCGCTCGGTCGCTTCGTCGCGGAAGCCCGGAAACAGCCCGTCGAGCGTGTAGGGGGCGGATTCCTCGGCGTACAGCAGACCACCCGAGACGTTCTTCGAGCCGGCCTCGACGCCCCGCTCCAGGACGAGCGTCTCGACGCCGTTCTCGGCGAGGACCGCCGCGGCGGCCGCGCCGCCCGGACCGCCCCCGACGACGACCGCCTCGAACGACTCCCCGCCGTCGACGGCGGCCGACGAGTCGAAGCCGACCTCGTCCATGTTACTCATCGAGCTCACCCCCGGCGTCGCCGGCGACGGTCCCGCCGTCGGTCGCGGGCTCCCCGGCCCCGCCGTCGGCGAGCGCCTCGGCGTCGACGCTCCCCGTCTTCACCGCCTCCGTCAGCCGCGGGAGCACCTCGAAGAGGTCGCCCTCAACGAAGTAGTCACACCAGTCGTGGATCCGGGCGTCCGGGTCGGTGTTCACGGCGACGATGGTGTCGGCCTCGTCACAGCCCACCTTGTGCTGGACCGCCCCGGAGATCCCCGCGGCGATGTAGACGGACGGCTCAACCACTTGTCCGGTCTCGCCGATCTGGCGCTCCTCGGCGGTGTACTCCTCGACATGGCCGTCGAAGCTGTACGAGCCGGTGACGATGCCGCGGGAGACGCCCACGGCGGCGTCATCGAACGCGTCGGCCAGTTCGAGCGCGAGTTCCATCCCGCGCGTCGGGTCGTCGCCGATGCCCCGGCCGACGGCGACGACCACGTCGTGACCCGAGAGGTCGACGCCGCCGTCGAGGCGATCGAACTCCGTCACCTCGACGCGGAACCAGCCGTCGTCGAGGTCGCCCTCGTGTTCGATCACCTCACCCTCGCGCCCGGGGCCCGGGTCGGGAACCTCGAAGCTGCCGGGGATAACCGAGCCGCCCTGCGGGTGGAACTCCCGGTCGGGGTTGTCGAGACAGAGGATGGTCGAGTACTCGAACCCGGAGAAGTCCGGCCGCTTCATGTGCAGGACGCGCTCGAACGTTCGGGTGGTCCCCGGCGCCCCGGTCTTCACCGGGTTGGAGATACCCACGTCGTCGATGAACAGCCCCGAGCAGTCGGACGCCAGCCCGGAGTCGAGCTCCGCCTGCACCAGCGCCGAGAGGTCGCGGCCGTTGTGCGTCGCCGGGAACAGCACGTATCTCGGCTCGTCGTAGTCGCGCCAGTCGGCGTTGTCGGGGGGCGAAGCCTCGCGGTCCTCGTCGCGGGCGGGCGGGTCGGCGCCCCACCGGGCCATGTCCGCGAACACTTCCGTATACGGCTTGTGCTGGAACCGCGCGAGCCGGTCGTCCTCGTGGTAGACGACTACGTCCGCCCCCAGTTCGATGCACTCGTCGACGTGGTCGGCCACGTCGTCGCCGATCAGGACCGCGACGACGCGCTCGTCGTCCCCGTCGTCGCCGACGTAGTCGTCGTTGTAGCCGTCCATCAGCTCCCGCGCCTTCCCGAGCATCTCGCGGGACACGTCGAGCAGGTCGCCCGCCTGCGTCTCGCAGTACACCCACATGTCGCGGTAGGTGCCGTCCTCCAGCGCCCTGACGTGGCGTTTGTCCGCGGTCGGGTGGTCCAACTCGGGGTGGCGCTCCTCCGGCGGTTCGCGGTCGGTCTCCGCGCCCCCGGTCTCGCCCTCCTCTCCCCCCTCGACGGAGTCGAGGCGACGGTCGATCAGCCGGAGGACGGTGTCTCTGTCCTCGCCGTCGACCTCGCGCTCGCGGAGGTCGCGCAGGCGCTCGGGGTCGTCGACGTTCTGCAGCGCGTTGCCGATGTCCGCCACCGACATCGCGTCGAGATCGATCTCGCCATCGTCGCCGCCGTCGTCCTCGGACACCTGCTCCAACCTGCTCTCGATGACGGTGATCACGGCGTCGCGGTTGTCGCCGTCGCGCTCGGCCTCAAGGACCGCGCGGAGTTCCGCCGGGTCGTCGATCGACTGGACCTTCGGGCCGAGCTCGGAGACGTCGAACTCGGCGGGGTCGAACTCGGGCACGCTCAGTCACCCCCCGCGTGCGGCGTCAGTTCCTCGACGACCTCGCCCAGCGCCTCCGGATCCGTCGGGTCGACCTCGGTCGCCTCCCGCTCGGCGGGCGCTCGCGGGATCGGATCGACCGAGGAGACGATCGTCGGCGACCCGTCCAGGCCGACGTAGTCCGGGTCGAGGTTCAGCTCCTCGTGGTCCCAGTAGGTGACGTGTTCGTCGATGTCGGCGGCTCGCTCTCGCGCCTCCTCCCGGAGCCGCTTGCGTTCGAGCCGGTGACGGGCCGTCCGGTAGGACGGCTCGAACTCCGGGTCGGCGACGACGAACGCCGGCAGCGACGTCTCCACCGTCTCGATCTCCTCGATATCGCCCTCGACGAGTCGCTTCGCGCGCAGCGTCCGCTCCTCCGGGTCGATGTCGAGCGCGACGACGTGGGTGACGATCGGTATGTCGAGCCCCCAGCACGTCTGCGGCCCGGTGTGTCCCGTCTCCCCGTCGGCGGTCTTGAACCCCGCGAACACGAGGTCCGGCTCGCCGAGGTGCTCGATGGCCGTCGCGAGCGTGATCGCCGTCGCCCACGTGTCGGCCGCGGCGAACTGCTTGTCCGAGACGAGATAGCAGTCGTCGGCGTACACCGACTCCATCGCCTCCTGGAGCACGTCCTCGTACCCGGGCGGGCCCATACTCATCACGCTCACGCGCCCGCCGTGTCGAACGCGGGTCTGGAGCGCCGCCCGCAACGCGTGCTCGTCGTTCGGGTTCATCACCGTCGGGGTGTTCCCCCGCTCCAAGTGTCCGTCCTCGTCGAAGGCGACCTTCCCCTCGCGGAAGTCGGGGACTCCCTTCGTCATCACGACTGTGTGCATTGGTACCACTAATCTATCTAATGTCACGAGTCGAAAGTAAACGTTTCTCCGTCGTCGCCCCCGCCGGCCCCCAGAAGCGCCGCTCTCGGTCCGCGTCGATCGCGCCGCCGGCCTCACGCTCGGCGTTCGCCCCGGTCGCGAGTCAGATCCGCCCCGCCCGCCCCGCGTCCACGTCGATGGCGTCCACCGGGCACACGTCGACGCAGATCATGCAGTCGATGCACTGGTCCTCGTTGGCGGGGTCGGCCTTCAACTCGCTCTCCGGGTGGCCGGGGCTGTCCACCCACTCGAACACGTCGACGGGACAGTCCTCCAGACAGGCGCCGTCGGCGAGACAGATGTCGAAGTCGACGGCGACGTGGGTCCCGTGGATCCCCAGCTCCTCCGGCTCGTCGACCGGCCCCCAGACGGCGTGGCCCTCGTGCTCGTCGACCTGCTCGCGGTTCTCCTCGAAGCTCGGGTCTATGGGCATCGCTACCTATGCACACTCTCACACGAGTAGTTAAACATGGGTGTCGGTCCCGGCGACGGAAAGACCCAACTCGGGACGCGGGAAACCGGAGGTATGGACATCGCCGCCCTCGCCTCCCTCGCCGCCGACCTCGGGACGGAGGCGCGTCGGACGAACCAGCGGCGCCTGCTCGTCCTCCACGGCGACCGGGACGCCTGCTTCGACGCCGCCTTCACCGCCGTCGAGTCCGCCGACATCGCGGACGAGGAGACGACGCTCCTGTCGACCCGCGAGGGGTTCCGCTTCGAGCGCCACCGGCCGAAACACGCCAAGCGACTGCTCGGGACCACCCGCGAGGCTGTGATCCTCGACGCGTTCGCGGAGTTCTCGCCCGACGTCGTCGGTCAGTCCGTCGGTGCCGTCGACGGCGGCGGCCTCTACGTCCTCCTCGCGCCGCCGCTCGACGAGTGGCCCGACCGCCGCGACGACTTCGACGAGTCGCTCGCCGTCCCGCCGTTCGGCCTCGACGACGTGTCCGGTCGCTTCCGCACGCGGCTGGTCGAGACGCTCCGGACGCACCCTGGCGTCGCGATCGTCGGGGTCGGCGACGACGCCGCTGACGGCGACGCCGACGACGCGGCCGATGACAGCGCGGCCGATGGCACCGCCGCGGACATCGAACGGGACGGCCTCACCGGCGACGACGCGCCCCCGGCCGAACCGGGACCGTCCGTCCCCGACGCCGCGGCGTTCCCGGCCGTCGCCTACGAGTCGTGTCTCACCCGGGACCAGTCGCGCGCGCTGTCGTCGCTGGAGCGGCTTCGAACCGGAACCCCCGAGCAAGCCGAGGCGGTCGTGGTCGAGGCCGACCGCGGTCGCGGGAAATCCAGCGCCGCGGGCCTCGCCGCCGCGAACCTCGCGCTCGACGGCCGCGACGTGCTCGTAACTGCGCCCTCGTTCGGCGGCGCCGCGGCGCTGTTCGAGCGCGCTCGCGCCCTGCTCGACGACCTCGACGCGTCGCTGGCGGTCGACGAGGAACGACGGATCGAGGTCGGGGCGTCCGCCGACGAACCGTCGGTAGATCCGACCGGACGCGGCCGGATCCGCTACCTCCCGCCAGCGGAGGCGGCCGAGGCCGCCGGCGACGCCGACGTGGCGATCGCAGACGAGGCGGCCGCGCTCCCGGTGCGCCTGCTCGCGGACCTGCTCGCGGCGCCCGCCGCGGCGTTCGTCACGACCGTCCACGGCTACGAGGGCGCCGGCCGGGGCTTCTCGGTCCGCTTTCGCGACCGGCTCGACGAGTCGGACCGCCGCGTCACCGACGTACGGATGGACGACCCGATCCGCTACGCCCGGGGCGACCCGGTCGAGGGGTGGGCGTTCCGCGCGCTCATGCTCGACGCCCGACCCCCGGTCGACGAGGCGGTCGCCGACGCGGATCCCGAGACCGTCGACTACCGCGCGCTCGACGGGGACGACCTCCTCGCCGACGAGCACCTGCTCTCGGAGGCGTTCGGCCTGCTGGTGCTCGCGCACTACCGTACCGAACCCGACGACCTCGCGCGCCTGCTGGACGCGCCGAACCTCTCGGTTCGCGCGCTGACACACGAGGGGCACGTCGTCTCGGTCGCACTGCTGGCGCGGGAGGGCGGCCTCGACGCCGCGACTCGCGAAGCGATGTACGACGGGGAGCGTGTCCGCGGCAACATGCTCCCGGACGTGCTGACGAGCCAGCTTCGCGACCCCGAGGCGGCCGCGCCGACCGGCCTGCGCGTCATGCGTATCGCGACCCATCACGCCGTCCGGAGCCGCGGGCTGGGCTCGCGGCTGCTCCGGGAGATCGAGCGGGAGACCGGCGACGACGTGGACTACCTCGGCACGGGGTTCGGCGCGACGCCCGGCCTGCTCGACTTCTGGGCCGAGAACGGGTACCGGACGGTTCACCTCGCGACCACGCGCAACGCCGCGAGCGGAGAGCACTCGGCGCTCATGATGGCCCCGACGAGCGACGACGGACGGGCGCTCGCGCGCCGACACGCCCGCTGGTTCCGCGAGCGGATCGGCGCGGTCCTCTCGGACGCCCTGCGCGATCTCGACCCGGACGTGGTCCGCGCCGCGCTCGCCACCTGCGACGCCGACGGCGAGGCCGTCGTCGACGTGTCCGAGTACGAGTGGCGTCTCACGGTCGCGGCGGCGTACGGCCCCGGCCTCGCGGACGCGGCGCCGCGACCGTTCCGGCAGCTCGCGCTCGCGCACTTGCTCGATCAGGAGGCGGATCTCTCCGCCCGAGCGGAGCGCCTGCTCGTTCGGAAAGTATTGCAGGCGCGCGAATGGGAGCGCGTCGCCGAGGGACTCGACTACGTCTCGACGGCCGAGTGCATGCGGAGCCTCGGTCGCGCGCTCCAGCCCCTCGTGGACCGCTACGGCGACGAGGCGGCGTTCGCCGAGCGCGATCGATACGAGTAGCGAGGGAGTCGGGAGGGAGCTGGGAGGGACCCCGCGGGAGCGAGGGTGGACCAGTCGGAACCGCGCCCGCACTTATCCCCGTCGCCCGCCAATTCCGGTCCATGGTCGATCCCGTCGTCCTCGTCGCGCTCGCCCTCCTCGTCGCCGGCGTCGTCGGGAGCGTCGTCCCGATTGTGCCGGCCGGCCCGCTCTCGGTCGCGGGCGTCCTCGTCTACTACGTCCTCGCGCCGCCGTCGGCGCCGACGCTAGGGCTCGGCTGGGTGATCGTCTTCACGCTCGTCGGGCTAACCGCCTTCGCCGTCGAACACCTCGGCGGCCCGCTCGCCTCGAAGGCGGGCGGCGCCGAGCCCGTCACGATGGTGGCGGCGGGGCTCGCGTCGCTCGTCCTGTTGTTCGTCGTCGGCCCGCTCGGCATCCTCGTCGGCACCGTCGGCGTCGTGTTCGCTGCGGAGCTGCGCGCCGGGAAGGCGCCCGGCGAGGCCGCCCGAGCGGCCGCCTTCACCGTCGCCGGGATGCTCGCGTCGTCGGTCGCGCAGCTCGCGTTGACGCTGTCGATACTCGCCGGGTTCGTCGTGGTCGTCTTCGTGTTTTGAGCGCGCGATCGGTCACCGCCCCGGCCGAGCCGCATCCGCGGCGTGGCCGGCGACGCGGCCGGCGACGCGACCCCCCGCCCCCGAACGTCAGCGCCGCGACTCGACCCCGAGCAGATCGCGTGCGTCTGCGGACGAGGCGACCGGTCGGCCGAGTTCCTCGGCGATCCGGGCCGCCCGCGCGACGAGGGCCTCGTTCGTCGCCAGCTCCCCCTTCCGGAGGTAGCTGTTGTCCTCCAGTCCGACGCGGACGTGTCCCCCGAGGATCATCGACTGGGTCGTCAGCGGGAGCTGGTGGGGACCGAAGCCGATGACGTTGAACTCCGCGCGGTCGGGGAGCTGGTCGACCGTCCGCTGGAGGTTCGCGGGCGATGGCGGCGCGAGCGTCCCCGGCCCGAAGATGAGGTTCAGGTACGGCGGATCCGCGAGGTCGTCGACGATCCGGAACGCCTCGTTGAGGTGGCCGTTGTTGAACACCTCCAGCTCCGGCTTGATCCCCCGCTCGCGCATCTCCGCGTGCAGGCCGTCGATCGTGTCGCGGGTGTTCTCGCTGGTGAGGCGTCGCCCGCGGTTCATCGGCCCCATGTCGAGGCTCGCCATCTCCGGCGCCGGCTCCGTCCGGAGCGGCTCCGCGCGCAGCGCGTCCGGCGCGGCGGTGCCGCCCGTCGAGTGCTGGATCACGACATCGTCGGTCGCCTCGCGCACGGCGTCGGTCACCTCCTGAAATCGCTCGGTCGAGAACGCCCGCTCGCCGTTGTCGCGGCGGGCGTGCAGGTGGACGACCGCGGCGCCGGCGTCCTCGACCGCCGCGGCCGCCTCGGCGATCTCCGCGGGCGTCTCGGGGAGCCCGGGGTGGGCCTCCTTCCCCTGGATCCCGCCCGTGAGCGCCGCGGTGATGACGACGGGCTTGCCGTCGAGGTACTCGTCGTAGGTCATTCGTCCCAGTCGAGCCCCGCGAAATCTCGGAAGATCTCGCAGTCGGATTCGGGGTCCAGCCCGTAACGCTCGTTGCAGATGTCGGCGTGGACCGGCTGGACGAACTCGTCGGCGACGGTGCAGAAGGCGCGGGCGGTGTCGAACGCCCGATCGCCGTCCGACTCCCGGTATTCGAGGTGTGGACAGGCCATGTGGGCGCCAACGGCGTCCGTCGCCATCAAAGCGCGCGTCGGTGACGCCGGCGTTACCGGGCGGTCCGCGACGGCTCGGACGAACCGGCGGCCGGGTCGCTCACCCCAACACGACGCCCTCGAACCCGCCGGTGAGCACGACCTCGTCGCCGTCGCGGTGACAGACGATGTCGGCCTCGATCTCCGCGCGGTCGGGGCCGTCGCCGGCGTCGGTGCCGTCGCCGGCGTCCTCGGTGTCGCCCGTGTCGTCGCCGACGCGGTCGACGGATTCGACGGTGACCTCACAGACGATCCGCTGGTCCGTGTAGACGGGGCGGTAGAAGTCGAACTCCATCGTCCGCGCGAGCACGTCGAGGTCGCCGCCGATCTTCGTCGGCATCGTCGCCGTCAACAGGCCGTGAACGAGCAGCCGGCCGTCCTCGTCGGGCACCTCGTGGTGCTCGCCGCGGTCGCCCGAGAGGTCGGCGAACGCCTCGACCTCCTCGACGGTGAAGGTTCGCTCGTGGCGCAGCGTCGTCCCCGGCGACGGGAGCTCGTCGAGATCCATGCGCGTCGCGTCGGGGGCCCGAACCGTGAACGTGTTGCTACGGTCGAACCGCCTTCACGTCGCCCTCGCCGGCGCGGCGCACGACCGCGCGGACGGGGTCTCGGACGCCCGCGAGGTTGTCGGTGTCGCCGTCGAGCACGACCAGCTTGGCGGGGTGGCCCTCCTCGATGACGCCGCAGTCGAGCCCCGCGACCTCGGCGCCGTTGACGGTCGCCATCCGCAGCACCTCGACGGCGGTGGCGTCGGTGAGCTTCGCCGCGAACTCCATCTCGCGGAACATCGAGGGGCTGTTGAGCATCACGTTGTCCGTCCCGAGCGCGACGGTCGTCCGGTCGAGCAGCTCGCGAAGGGGCGCAACGCCGACGCCGGTGACGAGGTTCGAGCGCGGGCAGACCACGACGGGCCACTGGGCGTCCGCGAGCCGGTCGAGGTGTGTCTCGTTGGGGTGGACCATGTGAACGATGTGGTCCGGATCGAGGTCCATCGCCGCCTCGACGTCCAGCGAGTCGCGCTCGCCGGCGTGGATGCCGAACAGCTTCCCCGCCCGGCGGGTCGCGTTGCGCTCGGCGCCGAAGTCGGCGTCGCGGGCGCCGCTGGCGCCGAAGCCGGCGGCGAAGGGGTGCTCCATCGCCTCGACCGTCTCGCGGCCGAGCACGACCGACTCGACCGGCAGGCCGTCGACGGCAGCCTCGATCGCCTCGACGCCGGCGACGCCGCCCTCCCGGAACTCCACGTGCGCGGTCGTCCCCGTCGCGTGCATGTACCGCAGCGAGCGGCGCATCGCCGCCACCTTCTCCTCGGTGCTCGTGTCCCGGAGGATCCGGTGTTTCAGTCCGTCCGGCGGAGCGACCAGTTCGTCGAGATCGAGCCCCCGGCCGGCCTCCTTCGCGACGGAGTCGCCGATGTGGGTGTGGGCGTTGACGAACGCCGGGCAGACGATGTCGTCGCTGGCGACGGCGGCCTCCTCGATCGCCGCGATCGTCCCGTCCTCGACGACGAGGCGACCCTCGACGGCCTCGAAGTCGCGGCCGACGAGGATCGTCCCCTCGTAGGTGGTGACTCCCGGAGCGTCGTCGTCGTCGGTCATTCGTCCACCCCCGCGGCGTCGGCCCCGAACTCGTCGAGCGTCGCGTGGACACGCTGGCGCACGTCCGAGACGAGCGTTCCCTCGATGTCGAGCCCGAGCACGTCGACGGCCGCCTTCCCGACGCGGTCGGTCGCGTCGGCGACGGTGTACACGCCCATGCGCCACTGCCGTGCCTGGGCGGTCCGCAGGGCGGTCACGAGCGGCGAGTGGTCGCCCAGCCGGCGGACCTCGCCGCCGACGAGCACGTCGGAGGTCGACTCGGCCATCGACGGTTCGGCCGGCACGTCGAGGACGATCTCCGACGGCGACACCGACGCGCGCTCGGCGATGTCCGCCTCCAGTTCCCGGATCGCCTCGTGGTCCGCCTCGCGCAGCGAGGCCGGGGTGTCGTCGTACTCGGCCCAGACGGCGCGCTTGAACAGGTCGCGCCGGTCGTAGCGGTCGGCGAACGTCTCGGTCTCGGGCGTCATCCGCAGCGCGCTGATCAGGTCGTAGTCGTCCATCCGGCGCACCGAACGGGCGTCGATGTCCGGCGTCGCGATCAGTCGCTCGGTCGCCCGGCGGAGCATCGCCTTCGAGATGCGCGCGACGGGGTGGGCGTACACGGTCGGCGTCATCAGCGCGCGCGCCATCAACAGCGACTCGGCGGTCTGGACGTTCCCCTCGTCGAGCACGAGGTCGCCGTCGGCGAACGTCAGCTCGCGGACGAGGCGCTCGTGGTCGATGGTGCCGTAGGGGACGCCGGTGTGGTGGGCGTCGCGCACCAGGTAGTCCATCCGATCCACGTCCAGCTCCCCCGACACGAGCTGTCCGTACTGTCCCTCGCCGGCGATGAGGCCCGCGATCCGTTCGGGATCCAGGTCGTGTTCGAGGAGCACGTCCCCGATCTCGGTGTCGACGAGCAGGTCCGTCACGTCGTCGTGGTACAGGCCCGTGTGACGGTGGAGCAGTTCCTCGACGTTGTGGGAGAAGGGCGCGTGGCCGACGTCGTGGAGGAGGGCGGCCGCGCGGACGCGCTCGGCCTCCGTGCCCTCGATCCCCAGCGAGTCGAGCGCGCGGTCGGCGAGGTGGTACACGCCCAGGGAGTGTTCGAACCGCGTGTGGTTCGCGGACGGGTACACCAGCTTCACCGTCCCGAGCTGCGCGACCCGGCGCAACCGCTGGACCGGCCCCGTGTCGAGGAGGTCCTCGGCGATCCCGCCCACGGAGATGTGGTCGTGGACGGAGTCCTTGATGGTCGTCATTGGCCCGCGCTTCGCCGGCATCGTGTATAAACTGTGGGCGACGCGGTCGGCACGCGTAGGGCGTCCGACCTGTTTGTTCCGTCACGGGTGGCCCGAAAGCACATCACCCGTCGGGCCGGAGCGGCGGACCATGGGAGCAGGCACGCGACGGTCCCTCTGGATAGCTGCCGGAGTCGCCCTCCTCGTCGTCCTCGCCGGCTGTACCGGCGGCGGCGCGCCCTACGACGGTCCGCCCTCCGCGGAGGACGTCGAGGACGGCCACGAGGAGGCGATCCGCGACGCGGGCAGCTACACCTACAACCAGACGGTGTCCGTGAACGGGAGCGTCATCGACGTCACGAGCAACACGACCGCGGCCGTCGAGTTGGACCCCGAGACGTACGTGTGGGAACAGGAAACGGGAGACGGGAGCCTCTCGGTCTACGCGCCGGCCGACGACCGGCCGTACGTCCGGACGCGGGCCGGGAACACGATCCGCTACGACCGCCCGGAGAACGAGTCGGTGCCGAACGTCAGCGGCTTCACGACGCCGCCGGTGGCCGAGTTGGCGGGGGCGTTCGACTTCTCGGCCAACGGCACCGCCCAGGTCGACGGCACGCGGACGTACGTGTACGAGGCGAACGTCTCGACGCTGAACGAGTCGGCGGTCGGTCACGTCGGCGAGGCGCTCGCGGACGCGGAGGCGACCGACGCGACCGTCGAGGTGTACGTCCGCTCCGACGGGCTGGTGAAGCGTGTCGACTGGCAGGTAGTCGTCGAAGGGCTCGGCGAGCCGACCCGGCTCTCGGTGACGATCACCTACGAGAACGTGGGATCGACGACGGTCGAGGAACCGTCGTGGCTGGAGGAGGCGAAGTCGGCGACGAGCTGATCTGAACCGCCCGGAGCGGATGCCGCGGACGCCGTCCGGGTTCAGTCCGGGATCGAACTCGCCCGCACGCCGAGCACGTCCTCCGCGGCGGCGGCGACGGCGTCGGTGTGTTCCGCGGGCGTGTACACGCCCATCCGCCAGCCGGCGCGCTGGGCGGCGCGCAGCCCGGAGACGAGTTCGGAGGCGTCCTCGAGCCGCTGGGGGACGCCGTCGACGACGACGCGGCTGCCGGCCTCCGTGAACGTCGGCCGTCCGGGCACGTCGACGATCACCTCGCGGTCGTCGACGCCGGCGAGGTCGGCGATCTCCCGCTCGGCGTCGCGCTCGTCGCCGTGATCGAGTTCGACCACGTCCGCGGGCGTCGCCGACAGGTCGGCCCAGATCGCCCGCTTGTACAGATCGCGGTACTCGATGCGCTCGCCCAGCGCGGGCACGTGCTCGCGCAGCGAGACGAGCAGGTCGTGGTCGGCCATCCGGCGGAACCGCTCCACGTCGATGCCGGCGTCGGATTCGAGCAGTCGCTCGGACGCGCGCTCCAGCATCGCGCCGGCGACCCGGGAGACATGGTGGCGGTAGACGGTGGCGTCCATGAGCGCCCTGGCGAGCAGCAGCGACTCGGCGGTCTGAACGTTCCCCTCGGCGAGCACGAGCGCGCCGTCCTGGTAGGTGAGCTCGCGGACGAGGCGCTCGTGGTCGATGGTGCCGTAGGGGACGCCGGTGTGGTGGGCGTCGCGCACCAGGTAGTCCATCCGGTCCACGTCCAGCTCCCCCGAGACCAGTTGTCCCAACTCGCCTTCCCCCCGAACGATCGCGGCGACGCGGTCGACCGAGAGGCCGTGGGATTCGAGCACGTCGCCGGCGTCGGTGTCGCCGAGGAGGTCGCCGATCTCGTCGTGGTCGATGCCCGTGCGCCGGCGGATCACCTCCTCCGTCTGGTGGCCGTACGGCCCGTGGCCCACGTCGTGGAGGAGGGCGGCCGCGCGGAGGTGGTCGGCGCGGTCGCCGTCGACGCCGAGGTACTCCAGCGCGCGGTCGGCGAGGTGGTACACGCCCAGCGAGTGCTCGAAGCGGGTGTGTGAGGCGGACGGATAGACCAGCCGGACGGTGGAGAGCTGCTTGATGTGGCGCAGGCGCTGGAGGGTGCGCGTGTCGAGGAGGTCCCCGGCGACGGGGTCGAGGGTGATGTAGTCGTGGACGCTGTCCTTGATCGCCTTCATATCGGTCTAACGACGATGGCGGGGGCTGGCGTGTAGTCGTATCGGTGTCGAGCCGGGCGTCCTCGCGGGCGACGCTGTCGGGTCCGATTCCGCTCCGCGTCCGGGGAGCTGTCGTGTGTCGCGCTCCGACGTTACTCCAGCGGGGTCGCCGTCGCGGTTCTACACCCCGAGACGGTTACGAGGTGATCCGCGTACTCGAAGGAGACCCGGACAGAGGAGTCCGACCCGTCGCTCCACCGGTCGGAACACAGCGAGGTCAACGCCTCGGGGTCGATCACGTCGTACAGCGGTGGGAGTTCGAGCGCGTTCCTCCCGCTGACGGAGGCGACGCTCGCCACGACCGCGTGGATCACGGTCGCCTCGTTCTCGTCGATAGCCACCGGGTCGACTACCGCGACCCCGTTCCTGACATCGACAGCGCCTCCGCCGGCGGAGTCGGTCACCACTCCTGTGTCATCCGTTCGCATACAACCCGTACTATGAGACGTCCCGGGTTGTACTGCACTCCTTCACATGAAGAAGGTATTTACGACCCCCGACGACTGACGGCTTCCCGTCGCCTCACGTGTCGACGAGTGCGGCCTTGATGAGCCGTTTCGTCCCGCGCCGGAGACGGGACCCGAACGACTGTCCGGTTATCCCGAACTCGGCGCCTAACTCCTCGAGGGTTACCCGTTGCGGCGAGTCGAAGTAGCCCCGTTCGTAGGCGGCGATCAGCGCGTCGCGCTGTCGGTCGGTGAGACTGTACTCGTCGGCTCCCACGAGCGGCATCAGCGCATGGAGCGTCCGCAGTTCGAGCGGGATCGAGGACTCGGTGCAGTTCGCCTGAAACGCCTTGATCGCGTCGGCGTCGTCTCCCCGAACTTCCAGCGTCCACCCGTCGCTCGTTCCCTCCGCGGACACAAGCGTGACATCCGTCTCGCGGGTGGCACGCAAGATCCCGTCCACGTCGGGCTTCCATTCGACGCGGACGAGGAGCTCTCCGTCCACCTCGTCGATCACCTGGGTTCGCTTCACGTCGGGGCTGTCCCTGAACACCTCGACGACCTCCTCGGACTCGGAGCCGTCCACCCAAAAGTACGGGATCGGAGCGGAGCGGGTCGGAACCACCTGTTCCAGCCGTATCCTCGCCTCCGGGTGGGTCGCAAGGAGGGTTCCGAGGGGGAAGTCACCGGGAACGACAGTGAACTCGGCGACAGTCGCCATGGAAGGCGGCGGCGCTCCGGTCGGATTGGTAGCCGGGACGTACGGGGCCGCCTTGCTTCCCTATGGTCGCGATACTCCCTCCGGGCCGCAGACGGATCCCGGGTATCCCCGTCGGGCGAGCGTCAGATCGGGACGCCGGCCTCCTCGTAGTCGGTTCCGAGGATCACCATCGTCTGCGAGCGGTCGAACCCGTCCATCGTCGCGATCTGGCCGAACATGAGGTCACGGAGGTCGTCGGTCGACTCCGCGTACACGCGCAGCATCACGTCGTACTCGCCGGTCGTGAGGTGGACCTCGCGGACGCCCTCGACCTCGCGAAGCGTTTCGAGCGCGTCCTCCTCGTGGCCCTGCTGGACCCGCAGGCCGACGAACGCCGAGACGCCGTAGCCGAGCGCCTTCGGGTCGACCTCGGCGCGATACCCCCGGAGGACGCCCGCCTCCTCCATGCGCGAGACGCGGTCGTGAACCGTCGCGCTCGACATGTCGATGCGGCGCGCGACCTCGCTGAACGGCGTCCGCGCGTCCTCCTGGAGGATCCGGAGGATCTCGCGGTCGGTGTCGTCGAGTTCCATAGCGGCTTCTGCCGCCTCGGCACCTTTGCGGTTTGGGTTCCCACGACGCGCGCGCTGCCGGAGACGAACGCTCCTCCTCCGCGTACGATCGCTACTCCTCGGCGACCGACCGAACCGCCCGCGCGGCCGCCAACGCCTCCCCGTGGACGCCGCCGTTCGAGGCGACCAGCCCCGTCGAGTCGTGGCGCCACGGCTCGCCGTCGAGGTCGGTCACCGTACCGCCGGCGACGCGGACCATGTGGACGCCGGCGACGGTGTCCCACGGGTTGCAGTCGACGTTCGTGATCGTCGCGTCGAGCGCCCCCTCGGCGACCATCGCGAGCGTCGCCTGCGCCGAGCCGAACCGCCGCATGTCGCCGAAGCGCTCGACGATCTCGGCGCAGGCCCGGGCGTACTCGTCGCGCGCGTCGAAGTCCCACCAGACGGTCGGCGTCGCCGCCGCGGTCTCCGGGTCCGTCCGGTCGCTGACGGTCACGCGCGTTCCGTTGCGATACGTCGCCTCCCCGTCGGCGACGTACGCGTCGTCCATCGCGGGCAGGACGTTCGCGGCCGCGACCGGCTCGCCGTCGACGACCGCCGCCACGGCCGTCGCGAACGCCCGGATGTCCCGGACGTAGTTGTTCGTCCCGTCGATGGGGTCGATCACCCACGCGGCGCCCGAGTCCGGGACCGCCTTCAGCTCGTCCTCCTCCTCGCCGACGATCGCGTCCTCGGGGAAGTCCTCGCGGATCCGCTCGATGACGGCCCGCTGGCTCGCCAGGTCGGCCTCCGTCACCACGTCCGTCTTGCCGGTCTTCCGCTCCACATCGATGCCGTCGCGGAACCGACTCCCCGCGACCGCCGCCCCCGCCCGCGCGGCCGCCTCGGCGACCGCCGCCCGGTCGGACCCGCCGTCGGGTTCGTGCGCCGTCATGCGCTGTCCCTCGGACACCAGCCCGGAATAGCCGTCGGTTCCGTGCGGTTCCCGTGGGAGTTTACTCCCCCCGGCGAGAACATCGTCGACGTGCCCGACGACGAGGACGACGCGAGCGACCCCTCGGGCCTCCCTGCGCCGTCGACGCCCGACGACCTCCCGGCGGACGTGGAGGCGGCCCTGACGCAGTTGATCGAGTCGGCGCGCGCCGCCGTCCGCGAGGGACGCCCCGACGAGGCTGTCGCCGCCGTCGACACGGCGCGGACGCTCGCCCGAAACAAGCTGACGGACGGCGAGCGAACCGAACGGCTCGTCCACGGCTGTGACCGCGTCGCCGACCTCGCGGCCGACGACCCCCCGGTCGCCGCCGAGTACCTCGACGCGATGCGCCGTCGGCTGCCGTGACCGCCCGGTGCTGCGATCGACTACTCGAAACCGAGTTTCTCCTCTTCGCCGCATCCGCCGATTTCCGCCCGAAGCGGCCGTGAGGACTGTTTACTCGAATTCGACTCAGACCGGAGTTAAGTCACAGTACGTACACCCTTCATCCATGCGCCCAGGCGAGGCGGTCAGACAGATCGAGTACGTCATCGACGCGACGACGACCGACGGCGGCCGACGCTGTGCGGCCGGCTACCGCCCGGCGTTCGAACGCGTTCACGCCGCCGGGAGCGGCGACGACGTGGCCGACCTCGCGGCCGTCCTCGGCGAGGAGGTCCGCGACGGCGCCCGACCCGACCCCGCGGAGGCCGGTCGCGTCGCCGACGAACTGCTCGGCGTCGCGACCGACGGCGGGGAGTAACGGCACCCTACTCTATTCCCAGGCCCGTCGGTCGACCGACGAATCTCGATCCAGCCGTCCCTCCACCGCGTTCGCTCACACCCCGTCCCGTGCAGCTGCCGAGCTCGTTTCCCGTCAGCGTCGCGCTCGAACCGGGTTCCCGGCGCTGATGAACGGCTCGTCCCCGTCCTCGGCGACGAACGACAGCCGGTCACCGTTCCGGCTGACTTCCCACGCCGGCACCTCCGGGACTCCGTGATCGGCTGGGTCGTCGTAACAGCCCGCGATCACCCACGTCCGCGCAAGCATCGTCGATCGTTTCGCTCTCTGTCGATCCGTCATATCGTCGCGGCCGTTCTCGCGTCTGGATATCGGGCGTTCGTCCCGGCCCGCCTTTCTCGACATATGATTTAGGCCAACCTAATCGAATAAGTCGGTTTCGAATTTTAGGTGGGCCGAAATCAACGAGCGGTTCGTCGGTCGGTTCGACCTCCGTTCGCTGCACCCCTCGGTGTGCTCGTAGCGCCTCTACAGAAGCGAATCGGGGATCACGGTGAACCTGCGGCTCATCGGTGTTCAGAGTGAGTTTTGCGAGGGAAGAGCGCTCCGTGAGAGCGTCTTCCGCACTGTGGGCACGAGGCCCGCGCAGTGCGAGGGAAGGGATTTGAACCCTTGGACCTCTACAGGAGCGGATCTTGAGTCCGCCGCCGTTTCCAGGCTTGGCTACCCTCGCACGCACTTACGGGAGGGGTCCCCCCGAGGGTTAATGCTCCGATTTTCGACGACCGCCGTGTCGCCGGCGCGTCACCGCCCTCGACGCGGTGCGTTCCCGGCCTGCCGCAGCGACATGTACAACACGGTCCCGAACGACCCCAATAGCAGCCCGAACTCCACCCCGTCCGGGTCGCCGCCGTCGCCCGTGAGAAACAGGAGGAAGCTCGCCGCCGCGGCACCGAGCGCGAGCGCGTACAGCACGGCCGGACGCGACCCCGGATCGCTCACCACGCGCCACGTCCGGATCGCGTCGTTTCGGGCCCGTCTACCGATCGACCGAACCCACGCTGCCACTCGTCGAAGGAATCCCATCAGATAGGCGTTCATCGGCACCGACGACAGTAAAACCGTTCGTCGGATTCCACCCCCGTGGCGACGCTGCTGCCGCCACTGCCGACGGCGACCCGTCGTGGACGATGGTGTTAGGAACGTCGCGCGCGGACGCGATGACATGGACGACCACACGCGCGACCTGAGCGTCGCGCCGCCGCTCGGCGACCCGACCGGGTGGCGCGCCGACGAGCGCGTCTGGGAGCACGCCACCCTCAGACGGGCGACCGAACACGGCGTCCGCCTGTTCAACGCCGGCGACTACCACGAGTCCCACGACTGCTTCGAGGACGAGTGGTACAACTACGGACGCGGCTCCGTCGAGAGCGCCTTCCTCCACGGGATGGTGCAGGTCGCCGCCGGCGCGTACAAACACGTCGACTTCGAGAACGACGACGGCATGCGCAGCCTCTTCGAGACGGCGCTGCAGTACCTCCACGGGGTCCCGGACGACTTCTACGGGGTGAACGTCGACGACGTGCGCGAGACGCTCCGTCGGGCGCTCGACGACCCGGCCGTGCTCGACGGCTGGCGGATCGAACTCGACGGACAGCGCGTGACCGCCTACGAGGCCGACTACGAGTACGTCGAGTCGCTGGAGCACTGAACGGTCCCCCTCACGACGTTCCCGGATATCCCCCGAACCGCCGCGACCCCCGCGCTTTTCGCCCCGCGAGCGAACCGGCGATCATGAACGGTTTCGACCTCCTCCGCGACCTCACCGAGTCCCACGGCCCCGTCGGCTACGAGACGGAGCCGCGCGAGATCGTCGTCCGCGAGTTCGAGCGCGCCGTCGACCGCGTCCGAACCGACGCGATGGGCAACGTCGTCGGCACCGTCGAGGGCGACCCGGAGGAACCCGAACTGCTGATCGCCGCGCACATGGACGAGATCGGGTTCATGGTCCGCCACGTCGACGACGACGGGTTCGTCCGCGTCAGTCCCCTCGGCGGCTGGAACCCCGAGATCCTCCGCTCGGCGCGCGTTCGCGTTCATGCTGACGATGGAGCCGACCCTGTCGACGGCGTCATCGGCGCGATCCCGGCCCACGTCCGCGACACCGAGTCCGAACAGGATGTCGAGGACATCGCGATCGACGTGGGACTCGACGGCGAGGCGTCCCGCGAGCGGATCGCCGTCGGCGACGTGGTGACGATGCGCGCGGCCACCGAGCGCATCGGCGAATGCGTCAGCGGGAAGGCGCTCGACGATCGCGCGGGCGTCTGGGCGATGCTGCGGGCGGCCGCGCGGGCCGACCCCGACGCGACGGTGCACTACGTCGCGACCACACAGGAGGAGGTCGGCCTCCGCGGCGCCGAGGGCGTCGGCGTCGACCTCGACCCGGACGTCGCGATCGCGGTCGACGGCACGCTCGAACGGGGCGTGCCCGGCGTCGACGCCGCCGACCGCGTGACGACGCTCGGCGACGGCGTCGCGGTCAAGCGCAAGGACGCGACGGTCGTGCCGACGCCGGCGGTCGTCCGCCGCCTGGAGGCGCTCGCCGAGGAGCGCGAGATTCCGTACCAGCGCGAGGTCGCCGCGAACATCGGGACCGACACGGGCGCGCTCCAAACCGCCGCGGGGTCGACGCCCGTCGGCGCCGTCTCGATCCCGGTCCGTTACCACCACTCGACGGTCGAGACGGCTCACGTGGACGACCTGACCGCGACCGTGGACCTCCTGACGGCCGCCGTCGAGGCGGCCCCCGACGGCCTCCGATAGAGCGGGCAGGTGCACGATGAACTGGGCACCGCTCTTCCGCCGGTGTCCGCCGGTACGCTCATGGCGATCGGGGTGCGTGGTGTGAGATGACAGCACATGCCCGACATGCCCGAGGATCCGGACCGCCTGCTGACGGTCGCCGTCGTCGGCGTCGCCGCCGTGTTCGTCGTCGCGCTGGGGGTGCTGGGGTACGTCGCGGCCTCGGGGAACGCCTCGACCGCCGAGCCGATGCGTGACGTGCAGTGGCGCTTCGACCGGGTGAACGACAGCCACGCCCGGATCGTCCACGACGGCGGGCCGACGGTTTCCCCCGACGGCCTGATGGTGTCGGTCGACGACATCGAACGGCACCCGACGTGGAGGTCCGAAACCCTCTCCGAGGGCGACTCGGGTGTCTTCAGGGCCGACGCCGGCTCGGACGTCGCGCTGCTGTGGGAGCGCAACCGGGTCGATCGCGTCGTGCTCGTACGCTGGACCGTTCCGGACGGCGGCGAGGGCTGAGTGCGGGGCGGAAGCGCCGACGATCGGTCGACATGCGTGTCAGTATCTGGCAAGGATTATATCCGGGGGACCCGAACACGTGCGCCATGACAACGACGGCGTACCTGGTCAGCACGCTGGTCACGGGGTTGGTGCTGGTCGCGGTCGGCGCCTACGTCGCCCGGTCGTTCGCCCCGGGAAGCTGGGTCCGTGCGACCGGCGCGGGCGCCGGGACCGAGGACGGGTCGACCCCGGAGCTTCCCGGCGAAACCACCGAGCCCGCCGGGGCACCGCTGGCGGTCGGCGGCGTGCTCGTCGTCGCGGCCGCCGCCGGCGTCGGCGCGGCGGTGGTCTCCGAGACCCCGGCGTTGGGCGCGCTCTTCGGGCTGTTCGGGGGCCTGATCGCGCTGTACGTCACCTGGGGGGTTTACCACATCTGCCGGTCGCGGGGGATGACCTACGCGCAGGCGTTCGGCGCGGGCGTCTGGCTGCTCGCGACGGTGTTCCTCGCGGGCATCGTCGCGAAGCTCGTCCTCGGGTGATCGACGGTGTCCGGTGACGGGGGCTCCCCCGCCGACGGGCGGGGACACGCGGCGGCGGGCGCGTCGCGGCTCCGGAGCGCGCTGTCGGACCGCGGCGACCGGGAGACCGCCCTGCGGTGGGCGGTCCTCCTCTGCGTCGAGGCCGCGCTGCTTCTCGCGTACTTCGGGCTCACCGACGCGACGGTGATCCGGCTCGGCTACGTCCTCGCACCGTTCGTCTGGATCAACGCCGGCCTCTGGGCGCTCGTCCGCGTCGACGCCCCGCCGGCGCCGCGTCGCCGCCGTGTCGCCGCGGGCGTCGCCGCCGTCGGCTACTTCCTCGTCCTGCTGGCCGTGACCGGGCTCCTCGGCGGCGGCACGGGCGGTCCGCTCGGGTGGATCGACGTGGGGATGGCCTCCCCCGGCTGGGGCCCGGTCGTCCGCTTCGCGGGGACGCTGTTCTCGTTCACGCTCGTCCCGTACCGGCTGATCGGGTACCTCGCGCTGTCGTATCTCGTGTACGCCCGGCTGCTGTCGGCGACGGCGGCGGCGCTGTCGGGCGTCGTGGGGCTCGCCTCCTGTGTGAGCTGCGGCTTCTCGGTCGTCCTCTCGCTGGTCGCGGGCGTCACCGGCGGGTCGTCGGCCGCCCTCGGCGCTTTGTACGCCGCCTCCGTCGAGGTGTCGACGGCGGCGTTCCTGCTGGCGGTCGCGCTGCTGGTCGTGGATCCGAGTCGATTCGGCCGGTCCTGAGGAGTGGGTGGTGTGTCGCGCGGTCGTCGACGCGGGGTTCGACGACCGCGCTCGGATGCTCAGATGATCGAGTAGGCCGCGGCGAACGTCAGCGCGAGCGCGCCGACTAGCCCGGCCAGCACCACCAGCGTCACCGCGCGGGGCTCGTACTTGAGGTGCTGGTAGTAGCCGACGACGAACAGTGCCTTCACCGTCGACAGCACCAGTATCGCCACGAACGCGGTCCAGTACATCGAGTCCAGGAAGCCGGCGCGCTCGACGGCCACCTGCGCCGTCGCGATGACGAACAGGACCACGTATATCGCCGTGTATAGTTTGAGTGATGTCATGTTCTGGTCACCTCACACGATGTAGAACAGCGGGAACAGGAACAGCCACACCACGTCCACGAAGTGCCAGTAGAGCCCGAAGTACTCGATGGGCTCCTCCTCCCCGAGGTACGCGCCGCGGGCGGCGCGAACGATCATGTACAGCGTGATCAGGAGGCCGACGGCGACGTGCGCGCCGTGGAGGCCGGTGGTGAGGTAGAACGTCGACGACGCGATGTTCGTCGACAGCCCCCACCCGTCGGGGAAGCCGGCCTCGTGGACATGGAACAGGTGGCTCCACTCCATCGCCTTGTTTATCAGGAACCCGACCCCGAGCAGGAAGGTGGCCGAGAGGCTCCCGACCACCCACAGTTGCTTGCGCCGCTGCGCGGCGACCATCGCGATCACGACGGTGAAACTGCTCGTGAGCAGGAGGTAGGTGTTGATCAGCCCCGGGAGCGGGACGTGCGCGGCCGGGATCAGGTGGTGCCACGACTCCCAGCCGTACGCGACCCGGACGAACGCGTACGCGCCGATGAACGCGCCGAACAGCACCACGTCCGAGGCGAGGAACACCCACATCCCGAGCTTCGTGTTCTCCACGTCGCCGAAGGGCCACTGGGCGGCCCACTCGACCACGGGCCCGTCGAACGGCTCCATCGTCATCGCCACGAGCGAACTCACCGTGACGATGCCGCCCGCCACGAGGAAGCCGAGGTACACGTCCCCGGCCATCCCGTCGACGAACGACCCCTCGCTGATCCCCGAGGCGCCCAGCAGGGTGAGGAACGCGCCCAGCGAGACGATCACCGGCCAGACGCTCGCGTGGCTCACGTGGCCGTCGTGTTCCGTCTCGACGGGCGTCGCCGGCGGCGTTGCACCCTCGCGGGTCACGACCGCCCCGCCGTCGGACGCCGCGGTTCCGCCGTCGGACGCCGCGGTTCCGCCGTCGGCGGCGGCCGTGGCGCCGTGGGCGTCGCCGCCGGCCGTCTCCGCGTGGACCTCCTCCTCGTCGCGGAACTCGAGTTCGCCGGACGTGTAGTCGGGGTACCCCGGGAAGTTCTCCAGCGGCGGCGGCGACGGCACCGTCCACTCGGCGGTGCTTGCGTACTCCCACGGCCGGGCGGACGCCTCCTCGCCGTCCCACGCGCTCCGGTAGAGGTTGTAGAACATCACGAGGAACGACGAGCCGAGCAGGAACCCCCCGACCGTCGCGATCTGGTGCCACGGCTCCAGCTCAGTCTGGTAGGCGAACACCCGGCGGGGCGTCTCCCAGGCGATGAACATCGGGAAGTAGAGCAGGTTGAAGCCCACGAAGTACATCACGAAGTGGACCTTCCCGAGGAACTCGTCGTACATCCGGCCGGTGAGCTTCGGGAACCAGTAGTAGAGCCCGCCCACGAGCGCGGTGACGCCGCCCACCATCACGTAGTGGAAGTGTGCGACGACCCAGTAGGTGCCGCGGAACTCGTAGTCGAGGACGACCGCCCCGAGGAACACGCCGGTGATCCCCCCGAGGATGAACAACACGAGCGCGCCGAAGTTGAACAGGAACGGCGTGGAAAAGCGGATGTCGCCCTTCTTCATCGTGTAGATGAGCGCGAACACCATCAGGTCGAACGGCAACGAGATGCCGATGGTCGTCGCCATGAACACCGTTTTGGCGTTCAGCGAGATGCTCGTGAGGAACATGTGGTGCATCCACACGAAGAAGCTCTGCAGCGCGACCAGGATCATCGAGGCGATGAACCACTTGCGGCCGACGATCCGCCGACCCGTGAACGTCTGGAACGTCTCGGCCATGATCCCCAGCGCGGGGAAGAACACGATGTACACCTCCGGGTGGCCGAAGAACCAGAACAGGTGGGTCCACAGCAGCGACCCGCCGGGACTGGTCTGGGCGAAGTAGGTCGTCCCGAGGATGCGATCCGACGAGAGGATGAGCAGCGCCGCCAACAGCGCGGCGAACGCGAACAGCATCATCCAGACGGTGAGGAGGATCGTCCACGAGAACAGCGGCATGTTCCACAGCGAGAGCCCCTTCGCGCGCATCCGATGGATGGTGGTGATGAAGTTCACCGACCCGACCGTCACCGAGGCGGTGAACAACACCAGCGCGAGGATCGTCGCCGTCGCACCGACGCTCGGGAGGAACGTGGGCACGCTCAGCGGCGCGTACATGGTCCACCCGCCCGAGAACGACGTCCCCTGGAAAAACGATACGCCGAACAGCAGCCCGGAGAACAGGTACAGCCAGTAGCTCAGGGCGTTCAGGCGGGGGAACGCCAGGTCCTTCGCGCCGATCTGGAGGGGGACGATGTAGTTCGCGAAGCCGAACGCGAACGGCGAGAGGAACCAGAACACCATCAGCAGGCCGTGGGCGGATACCGCCTGGTTGTACGCGACCGGCCCGAGGATCCCCTCCCCCGGCGCGCGCGACACCCACATCTGGCTCCGCATCAACAGCGCGAGGACTCCGCCGAACACGAGGAAGAACAGCGACGTGCCGAGGTACAACAGCCCGATGTCCTTGTGGTTCGTCGTGACGAACCACCGCTTCAGCGTCTTCGCGTCCGGGAGATCCGGCGTCGCGAGGACGCTCGCCGGGTCGTCGGGAGCGCTCACGCGCCCACCCCCGCCGGCGCGGCGACCCGGTCGATCGTCGTCGAGACGCTCGCGTTCGTCTCGGCCCCGCCGTCACCGGCGGATCCGTTCGGCGCCGACGTGTTCGCGTACCACGCCTCGAACGCGTCCTCCTCCATGATCACCACCTGCGCGTCCATGTAGGAGTGGCCCGACCCGCACAGCTCGTAGCAGTGGGCCTGATACCTGCCCGGCTCGTCGGCGACGAACCAGGTCTCGGTGGTCTGACCCGGAATGGCGTCGGATTTCACCCGCAACTCCGGTATCCCGAAGTTGTGGAACACGTCCCGCGAGCTGACCACGAGGTGAACGTCGGTGTCGGTCGGCGCGCGCAACACGTCGCTCTCGTGACCGTTCGGATAGATGAACGTCCAGGAGAACTGCCCGCCGACGACCTCGACCTCGATCGCCTCGGGGTCGGCCGCGGTCGACCCGGGGTCCTCGACGTACAGCAGCGTGAGGTACGTCCAGGAGATGAGCGAGACGACGATGACCGCGCTCATGCCGAAGGAGACGAACAGCTTCCCGCCCCCCTCGCTTCCCTTCGGGAGTTCTCCCAGTTGCGGCCGCTCGACGTCGTCGTGGTCGTGGTCGGCGCCGCGCCGGTACTGGTACGCCTTCAGCCCCATGTAGCCGAGCACGACGACGCCCACCGCCACCCCGAGAATCAGGAACACCTCGAAGATCCGGTTGAACACCTGGGCCCTCGTACCTCGGGGGACGAGTCCGCTCCCGCCCGTGTGGAGGAGCACGGCGTGGACTGCCGCAGCGTCACACGGTATCATGCCACACTACCAATTACGGCAAGTATTGATAGAACTATCGCCGATCGCACCCCGGTTTGCCCCCCTTTTTGGCTTCGGTTCGCTCGCGTTCGCAACGTCGCCAGCGAAGTCAGACCTCGTGTTGTGGGATCCCGACCGTCCGGTCGAGCACGCCGGCGAGGACGGCTCCGTACACCCAATGGGCGACCAGCGAGACGACCAGGAACGTCCCGGCGACGAGGGCCGGCCCCTCCGGCATGAACGCGGGGACGAACCCGGTCCAGAAGATCGTCGCGAACGTCACGCCGCGGAGGTACCGCGGCCCCTCCGGCGGGAGGTACGCGCCGACGACGAGGAACACCATCGGCAGCAGCACGGTTCCCATGGCGGCGAACAGCGCGAGGCCGAGCGCGAGCGTCGGCTCGATGCCGAACAGCTCCGTCAGGGGGACGAACTCCGCGATCGGGTCGGGACGGAACAGCCCCAGCGCCGCCGGGACCCCGACCAGTACCGGGATCATCGTGACCATCCCGAGCAGCCCGCCGAGCATCCCGACCCCGAGCACCCTGACGGTGATCGGTATCGCGAGCTCCGACCCCGACTCGATCACCGTCGACTCCCCGCCCGCGATCTCGGTTGGCTCGCTCATTGTCGCGAAGATGTTCGTCGCCTCGTATGTTAACTGTTGTCAATGGACACTTTCCGGACCGGTCCGATCGCGGACAGGACGCGCCCGGAACCGCGTTCCTCAAATGCGTACCGGGCGGAGATCGGGTATATGCGAATTCGCCAACTGGGGACGGGCGTCCCCGAGGTGGCCGTCGTCGCCGGGATCCACGGCGACGAGCCCTGCGGACCGCGGGCCGTCGAGAGACTGCTCGCCGCCGACCCCGACGTGGAGCGCCCGGTGAAGCTGATCGTCGCGAACGAGAAGGCGCTGGAGGCGGGCGTTCGCTACACCGAGGAGGACCTGAACCGCGCGTTCCCCGGCGACCCGAACGGTGACACCCACGAGTCGCAGTTGGCCCACCACCTCATGGCCGAACTGGAGGGCTGTACGGCGCTCGCGCTCCACTCGACGCAGTCGACGGCCGAGCCGTTCGCCGTCGCCGAGACGGTCGACGAGATCGCCCGCGCCATCGTTCCCCACCTTTCGGTGACGAAGCTGCTGCAGACGGAGGGGCTCGCGGAGGGACGACTCATCCGGCACCCCCACACGATCGAGGTCGAGTGCGGGCTCCAGGGTACCGACGAGGCCGCCGAGAACGCCTACCGGCTGGTTCGCGGGTTCCTCGCCGCGACGGGGGCGCTGCCGGAGGCGACGCCGGCGGCGCCCGCGCCGAGCGGCGTTACCGATCGAGAATCCGAGTCCGACGCCGAGGCCGACGCCGCCTCCGACGGCGGCACGGCGGCGCACGTGGAGGTGTTCGAACTCGTCGACCCCGTGCCGAAGCCGGCGGCCGACGAGTACGAGGTGTTCGTCGAGAACTTCACCGAGGTGGCCGTCGGCGAGCGCTTCGCCGCCGCCGACGGCGAGGTGTTCACCGCCGACACGTCCTTCTATCCGGCGCTGATGTCGCCGTACGGCTACGCCGACCTGTTCGGCTACGCCGCCGACCGCGTCGGCGTGCTCGACGGCTGACTCTCGTCGGCGTCCGCTGCGATTGACCCGCGTCGGTGTCCGATGCGACTGATCCGCGCCTGCGGCTGGATGAGCCGACTCAGGCCTCCTCGTCCAGGTCCTCGAGCTCCTCGATCGGTTCGAGGTCGTCGCTCAACAGTTTCTTCGCGCCGACCGCGAGGCCGACGAGCAGCGCCACCGCCACGAGGATACCGACGGCCTTCCCGACGCCCGACCCGGACGACTCGTCCTCGTCGTCCGCCTCGCCCGCGTCGAGTGCCTCCGCCGCGTCGGAGTCCGTTCCGCCCCCGATCGAGGAGGGCCCGACGTCGATCCCGTCGTGAAAGTGCAACTCGAACAGCGTGATGTCCGCCATGTCCGACGGATCGTTCGGCGACCTGTTATCGGTTTGGATCGTGTCATCTCGCCGGCGGCCGGCGCCGGCGCGCGACCGGGTCCGCGGTCGCGTCTCGCGGCCCGCGGGCGCCGACCGGCGGCTTCATTTGGGCCCGGATGCGGAACCCGGGTATGGACTCCTCCCGCAGAGCGTTCCTCGACGACCTGCTCGCCACGCCGTCGCCCTCCGGCTTCGAGACCGACGGCCAGCGCGTCTGGGTCGACTACGTCAGCCGGTTCGCCGACGACGTGTGGACCGACGCCTACGGCAACGCCGTCGCCGTCCACGAGGGCGACGGCGACGGCCCCCGGATCGCGTTCACCGGCCACGCCGACGAGATCGGCTTCATGGTCCGTCGGATCACCGACGACGGCTTCCTCCGGCTCACCCGCGTCGGCGGGTCCGACCGGACCGTCTCGAAGGGGCAGCACGTCACCGTCCACGCCGCCGACGGGCCGGTGAACGGCGTGATCGGACAGACCGCAATCCACCTCCGCGACCGCGACGACGACGAGATCGAGGACGTGGCCGAGCAGTTCGTCGACGTCGGCGCCGCGGGCCAGGCCGAGGCCCGGGAGCTCGTCGAGGTCGGCGACCCCGTGACGTTCTCATCGACGGTCCACGACCTCCACGGCGACCGCGTCTCCGCGCGCGGGATGGACAACCGCGTCGGGACGTGGGCCGTCGCCGAGGGGCTCCGTCGAGCCGTCGAGGCGGACGTCGACGCGACGGTGTACGCCGTCTCGACGGTGCAAGAGGAGATCGGCCTCAACGGCGCCGAGATGATCGGCTTCGACCTCGACCCGGACGTGGCCGTCGCCGCCGACGTGACTCACGCGACGGACAACCCCGACGTGACCGAGGCCAACCGCGGCCCGGTTGAGCTTGGTGTCGGCCCGGTCGTCGCCCGCGGCTCCGCGAACCACCCCCGGGTCGTCGAGTTGGCCCGGGCGGCCGCGGAGGCCGACGACATCGGGTACCAGCTTCAGGCGGCGGGCATCCGCACCGGAACCGACGCGGACGCGTTCTTCACCAGCCGCGGCGGGATCGCGTCGCTGAACGTCGGCATCCCGAACCGCTACATGCACACGTCGGTGGAGGTCATCGACGCCGCCGACCTCGTCGCCGTCGCGGACCTGTTCGGCGCGATGGCCGCCCGCGCGCCCGAGTTCGCGCCCTTTGCGGTCGACATCTGAGGCGCCGCCGGGCGCCCGGCGGCGTGTCCGGGGCCGCCGTGGCGTCGTCGTCGACGGATCAGAACCGGTCCCACTCGTAGAACCACCACGCGGCTCCGAGCAACAGCAACCCGGCACCGAACGCCGAGGTCGCCGGCTCCGGGAACACGAACAGCAGGAAGCCGAGGACGAGGACGGTCGACGGGGCGATGTCGTCCGACAGCGATGACCAGGAGAGATCCATCGGGTGACACGTCACCGCCGACACACTTGCGGGTTTCGCCGTTCCCGCGCCGCTGCGTTCGGCCGGCCGGGCCGATCGATTACCGGCGGCGAAGTTCGATCTCCTGGCCCTCGATGTCCTCGAAGGCGGCGACGAGGCCGCCGACGCTCACGCGGCCGCCGTCGGGGTCGTCGACGGTGAAGGAGGCGACCTGCTCGGAGGCGTCGTACTCGTAGTCGACGACGGTCCCCTCGACGCGGATCTCGTTGCCGGTCTCCACGTCGCGGCCGGTGACGGCCGCCTCGAAGTCGCCGTCGAGCTCGTGGATGTCCTTCACGGCCCGACGGATGGAGGCGTAGGTGCGGGGGAACGGCCGGCTTTCCCCGTCGGCCGAGAGCGTTTCGGCCGTCGACCAGAGGACGGTCCCGAAGAACCCGCTCACGAGGAATCCGAGCGCCGAGCGGTTGAAGATGACGCCGTAGCGGTCGCGGTCGTCCCGGAGGGCGTCCTGGGTGGCGTACACCGAGTATTCCCCGTCGGCGACGGCGATGACGGGCGTGGTGATGCCGCGGCGACCGCGGGCCTCTGTCGCGACGGCGTCGTAGTCGAACTCGCCGGGCGAGGGCGCCCGGGACGCGGGGGTCACGAGCAGTTCGACGGCGACGCCGTCCTCGATGCGCTGCTGGAGGATCCCGCGGAAGCGCCGCAGCAGGTCGGGCGTCAGCGAGACGGCTAGCTCGTACTCGGCCGACTCGATGACCTCCTCGAGATACCGGAGGATCGTCGAGCGGGACTTCACCAGCGATACTGCCTCGGTGTCCCGTGTCGGGGCGGTGTAGCGCGCCTCCAGCTCGTCGACCATCTCCGAGAGCGACGAGCGGATGTCCCCGAACGCCTCGTCGGGGTCCACCGCGACGATCTTCATCGGACGCGACTCCCGAAGCTCCACCAGCCCGCGGTCCGAGAGGCTTCGAACCGTGTCGTACACGCGCGGCTGCGGGATATCGGTCTCGGTGGCGATCTCCGAGGCCGTGAGCTCGCCGTGTTCCAACACCGCGAGATAGGCGTCGATCTCGTACTCCCCGAGGTTGAACCGCTCGCCGACCCGCTCCATCGTCGTCCTGAGATCGTCGGTCATACCTCCCTGTTTGCACCCTCCCCTAAGGGTTTTACTGAAGACCGAGTTGTACCCATTTTCGAAAGGGAGTTCACCACGGTCGGGCGGCTCGCGGTCTACCCGTCCCCCGTCGGTTACATGTACATCCGGTCGGACGGCTGCTCCTCCTCGGCGTGTTCCTCCAGCCGTTCGGCGAGGCTCCGGTAGTGTTCGCCGACCTGGTCCGCGAACGCCTCGAGCGGTCCGGTGTCGACGCCCAGGCCGTACACCGTCTCGACCGCCTCGACGAGCCGGATCGCCGCGTCGACGTCGGGCACCTGGGGGTGAACGGGCGTGACGTACACGCACCCGCGGAGGTCGGACTCCATCGATCGGGCCATCAACGCCGCGTTCGTCCCGTCGAGGAAGCCGTTCGCCATCGGCTGCACGGTCCCCGGATCCGTCGGTTCCTCGGATTCGGTTGTCCCGTCCGACTCCGCCGGTTCCGCCGCGTCGGATACGCCGACCGTGTCAGTCGGGTCAGTCGCGCCCGACGCCTCGACCGTCCCCCCAGCTCCTCCGACGCCAGCTTCGGCGGGATCGCCGGCGGCCGGCCCGGCGTCGAGGTCGTCGTCGGGGAAGTGCGCGGCCCGATAGTCGTCGCTAGCGACGTAGAACGCGCGGTGCTCTGCCGGGCCGTGCGGGAACGGCGCCCCGGACAGGACGGCGATCTCGTCGACGTTCGCCCGCTCGGTCCAGTCGAGGACGGCCCGCGAGAACGGCTCCGCCAGCGAGTTCGGGACGAACAGTTCCCCCACGAGCATGGTCACGTCGAGGCCCTCGCGCGAGAAGAGGCGAGTAGGGTATCGCGGTCGCCCGTTCTCGAACGGCGTGATCGTCGGCAACCCCTCCGCCCTGATGTGGCCGGTCTGTTCGAGTCCGAGGTGGTCGACGAGGTAGTCGACGGCGGTCAGGCCCGCGAGCCCGAACTGAGAGAAGCCGGCGATGACGGTGCTCGCGGGCTCACGCTCGGTCGCGACGTGGAACGTCGTCGGTTCGGCGTGACGGGTCATGTCAGTTGGTACGACCGGTTCGGTGTTAGCAGTACCGGGCGTACGACCCTTCGCCAGTATCGTGTGTTCCGACCCGGCGTCGGTGGATCACGCGTCGATCGATCGCCCGACGGTCCCCGCCCCCGACCGCGTGAGGGGGAACGTTTTTTCGCGCCGACGCCGACGCCCGCTGTATGCACACGGGGACGGCGGCGGCGGCGGTCGCGACCGCGACACCGCTCGCGACGACCGTCGCGGGCCTGTTGGACGGGCTGGCCGACGCCTATCAGTCGGCGCTGGCCGTTCCCGGGGTCGCGATCGCCGTGGTCGTCCTGTTCCTGGCGTTCGGGGCGGTCGTCTCCACCTACGCGATCCGCCTGCTCGGCCGCCCGGTCGCCCGCCGGTTCGCCCGCGAGTCGGTCGCACACGTCGTCCTCAGGGGGATCCGGCTGGTCGTCGTCCTCCTGTTCGGCGCGGCCGGCCTCTCCGCCGCCGGCGTCGAGCTCGGGAGCATCGTCCTCTCGGTGACGGTGTTCTCGGCGGTCGTCGCCGTCGTCCTCGCCCCCATCGTGGGCTCGATCATCAGCGGCGTGTTCGTGCTCGCGGACCAGCCGTTCGAGATAGGCGACATGGTCGAACTCCCGGACGGCACGCGGGGGTTCGTCGACGACATCACCCTCCGCTACACGAAGGTGTTCACCGTCGACAACACCTTCGAGGTGATCCCCAACTCCTACATCCGTGACCAGCGCATCACGAACCTCTCGGCCGAGGACGAGCGCACGCGCCTCTCGCTTGCGATCCTCGTCACCTACGAGTCGGACATCGACCGCGCGCGGTCGCTCATCGAGCGGGCGGCCGCCTCCTGCGAGGCGGTGATCGAGGGCGGGCCGGACATCCGGATCGGCGTCGCCCGCTACCCAGCGAAGCCGACCTGTTACATCGACAGCTTCGGCGATCACGGCGTCGAGCTCACCCTGCGCTACTGGGCGAAGAACCCGTTCAAGCCGCTGACCGTCCGGTCGCAGGTCCAGACCGCGGTCTGGGACATCCTCGAGGAGGACGACTCCATCGACGTGGAGTTCGCCTACCCGCACAGCCACCTCGTGTTCGACGACACGAGCGGCGTCGCGCAGGTGACGATGCGCGAGGAGGACGCCGTCTCGCACGAGCGCGCGACACACGAGTCACACGCCGCGCCCGGAGAGGACGGCGTCGCCGACGGCGCGGGCTCGGCGTCCGGGGAGAACTGAGTCCCCGGGGCCGTTCACTCCTGCAGCTCGAACGCGACTTCGACCTCAGCCTGGTATTCCCGCCCCTCCACGGAGGCGACCTCGACCCCGAACTCCTCCACCTCGACCCAGTGGACCTCGTCCAGCGTCTCCTCGGCCCGGTCGATCGCGTCGTCCGTGGCGGCGTCGAAACTCTCGGTGCTCCGGCCGATCAGCGTGATCTTCTTGAAGACCATTCCACACGTTCGCTCTCCGGGGCGACCCAAAAAAGTATCCGCGCCCCGGGTTCGAACCGGGCATCGCGACGCCACCGTTCGCCGTGGCGACGGCGTCGCGTCGGCCCCTCCACGCTAGCGCGTGCCGCGGCGACGGTCGATCCGCTCGGTCACCGCCTCGGCCACGTCTGTGAGGTGAGCCGTTCCCCAGACGGCCACGATGACGGCGCCCGCCAGGTCGAACACGAGGTCGTAGATGGTGTCCTCCAGCCCGTACTGGGTGAGCACGCTCCCGGAGCCGACGGCCGCGGCCGCCCCGCCGATGGCGAACTCCAGCACCTCCCAGAACACGCCGAAGGCGGCGACGAACACCAGGATGAACACGAACATGAACCGCGACGGGAGGTACACCGCCTCGGTGTGCTCGTCGATGGCCCGCGCGACGGTGTAGCCGACCGCCGCGACGACCGACGCCGACAGCGCGTGGGTGACGTGGTCCCAGAACGGGATCGGGCTCGCCTCGGCGTAGAGGTTCCCGGTCAGCCCCGGTATCCCGGCGACGCCGAGCGCGTGCAGGAAGACGGCCGAGGTGATCCACAGCGTCAGCCCGGCGTCCATCGGGAGGTCGTACTCGCGCTCCAGCGCCGCGGGGAGGAACGTCACCCCGAGCGCGACGAGGCCGTTGACGATCAGCCCCGTCGAGCCGCGCTCGATCCCGATCCCGAGGAACATGACCATGAGCACCTGCATCGCGCGGGTCGCCTGCTCCTGTCGCTCGGGCGAGATCCCGAGGGCGTCACGGAACTTCACGCCTCCGTCACCTCCACGTCGATCCTGTCGGTGCCCGCGGCACGGCGCCGGAAGTAGTACTCGAACAGGAGGCCAGCGAGGACGCCCGCGACGGTGGCCGCGACGAAGTCCCACATGAGCGCCGTCTCGATCGCGTGTTCGGGGCGCCCGTCGAGCATGTGCCGGGTGCCGAGGAACGTATCGGAGAAGTACCTGACGACCGCCCACACGCCCGCCGCGGCCATCGTCGCGATGGTCACGAAGAAGACTGCGAACGAGTGCGTCATCCGGACCGGGGTGAACACGTCCAGCTCGACGGCGACGATGAGCGCGACCGTCGCCACCGCGAGATACGTCGTCACCCGTCCGGTGAACGTGATCCCGCCGACCGTCTCCCCGACGATCAGCGTCCGCCCGACCGCCGGCAGCGACGCCAGCGCCAGCACCTCCCAGGGGAGCATCGCGGTCGCGTTCCGGAACGCGACCGGCGGCACGAGCGCGACGGCGACCAGTGCCAACACGAGCGCGCCCCACACCTGCTGCCCGAACAACAGCTCGCTCCCGCCGCTGGCGGCGAGGAACGCGAGCACCGTCCAGCCGATCACCGCGTTCGCCCGCCGGTCCTCGACGACGGTCCGGAGCCCCGACTGCGTCATGGAACTCGCTATTCGGCGCCGGGGTGTAAAACGGTCGGCCCGCGGCGCCCGACGGTCCGCCCGCGGGTTCCGCCCCGTCGCCCGGTCAGGCGACGCCAGCGAGGTACGCGACCAGGTAGGCCAGCCACGCGATGGTCACCGCGGCCAACCCGGTGAACAGGGCGCGTTCGGCACCCGGTCGTGCGAACTCGGGCGAGAGCGCCGCGCGCCCCCGGCGACGGATCCGGACCGGCGCGACCCCGACGGCGCCGACCGCGAGTACCGAGAAGACGAACGGGTACGAGAGGTCCAGCGTCGGCGCCGGAATGAGGAAGACCCCGGCGGCGTACCCGGCTCCGGCGACCGCGAGCGGATCCACGCGGCGCGGGAGGTCGAACGCACGGCGCGACCGTCCGTCACGTTCGGCGCGGAGGTGACTCCACGCCAGCGCGGCCGCCCAGACGGTCGCCAGTTCGAGCGCGAACGCGCCCAGGAGGTGCAGCGTCGGGTCCGCCGACAGCGCCACCCGGGCGGTCACCACGTCGGTGGTGAGGGGATAGAGGAACGCCGGCGGCTCGCCGGTGAACAGGTCGCCGAAGGGGTGTGAGGCGAGGCCGGCGAGCGCGAGCGCGAACGTCGCCCGCGGCGTCAGCTCGGTCCGCCGGCGAACCCCGGCCGCCAGCGCGAGCGCGGTCACGACGAACGCGACGGTCACGACCGCCCCGAGCGCGCCGCTGACGGTCCCCGTAACCGCGACCAGGCCCGCGACGAGCGCGAGCGCCACGGCGCGGGCGCTCGCGCGGCCGTCCACCCACGCGGCGGCCGCGAGCGCGACGACCGGCGCGACGACCAGCGAGTGGGTCACCGCACGGTGGACGAGGTTCCCCGTGGACCAGAACGACTCCGCGAGGCCCAGCGCGCCCGCGCCGCTCCCGAGCGACGAGACGACGCCGACCAGCGCGTACCCGATGTCGACGTCGGGTGCGGCGGCGAACAGCGCGGCCACGGCGCCGAACGTGAGCGCACGCGCCGGCCGCTCGCCGAAGCGTCGCGCGACGAGCGCGACGAGGGCGAACGCCGCCAGCGCGTGGCCTACGAACATGACAGCTTCTACCACCTCATCGGATTTAAACTCGCGGCAGAACGTGTAACACGGTAGCGCGCGACACACCGGCGGAGGGCACACGTGGTGAGTGTCCCTTCCGGGCTGGAAAACGGGGCGGCCGCAGTCCGGGGGTGGCGCTACTCCAGGAGGGCGTCGACCAGCCGCGTGAACCGGTCGAGCAGCCGGTCGGGGAGCGACGGCTCGATGCGGCGCAGCGACCGGGCGGTCGCCTCGGGGTCGGTCAGTGCGAGGGTCACTCGGCCCCTGCTGTCGCGGCGCTTCTCGACGACGCCGGCGTCGACGAGGCCGTCGAGGTGGTGCTCGAGCGTGCTGCGGGCGACGCCGACCGCCTCGGCGACGGCGTCGGGGGAGGCGGGGGCGTCGAGGAGTTCGACTACGGCGTCGCGGGCGGTCTCGCGTCTGAACAACGCGATCCGGCGGCGTTCGAGCGGGTCGAGCGCGGGGTCGAAGTAGTGCGTGCGCCCGGAGACCTGCTCGCCGACGACGCGGTCGGCGCGCGCGAGCCGCCGGAGGTGGTACTGCGCCTGCCCCGGCGCGAGATCGAGGCGTCGGACCAGCTCGTTGAAGTGGAGTCCGGGGTTGGCGACCACGTAGTCCGCGACGCGCTCGCGGGTCGGGCGCCCGGTCGCCGGCGTGGCGCGATCGCTCACGACGCCGCCTCCGTCCGGATCGTCCGGGCGTAGTACACCGCCGCGACGACGAGGCCGGCCATGACCACGTCGAGGAGGTGTTCGCCGAAGTGGTGCGCCTCCGCGCCGACGAGGCCGAAGGCCGTCGCGCCCGCGAGCCCCGCCCGCAGCGAGAGGGTGCCGAGCGCGAGCGCGACGAGGAGGTACGACCGCGACCGGCGCCGAAGAAACGCCGCGAGTCCGAGCCCGAGCAGGCCGGCGCCGGCGAGCCCGCCGAGGGCGACGACGAGCGCGTAGACGACGCCGTGGGCGGCGGGCGCGAGGTGAAGTACCGTGTCCATACACGGGATCGCTCGCCGAGCGACTTGACCGTTGCGCGGTGGCTCGGCCACCGGATGGATCGCCGCAGAACGGCGAGATCGAAGACGAGAGGACGAGGACGGGAGGTCGACGAGAGAACGATACGTTGAACACGGACGCGACCGCGCGATTCGAGAGTGAACCTCCGCGTCGAGTACCGGGCGAGCCTGAGCCTCGTCGGCACAGTCGTGCGCTACCTCTCGGTGCCGCTAGTGGCGCCGCTTCTCGTCTCGGTGTACTACGGCGAGTCGGTCGCCCCGTTCCTCGTCACCATCGCGCTCGCGCTGGGGGTCGGCACCGGGCTCGAACGCCTCGACCCCGAGCCCGAACTGGGTGCCCGCGAGGGGTTCCTGATGGTCGCGGTCACGTGGCTGGCGGTCGGGCTCGTCGGGGCAGTCCCGTACCTGATCGAGGCCCACGGGGTCCCCGGGATCGTCGCTCCCCTCGCGCCGGCTTCGACGCTCGCGAACCCCGTGAACGCCCTGTTCGAGTCGATGTCCGGCTTCACGACGACGGGCGCGACAGTCCTCGGCGACATCTCCTTCGACACCCACGGTCGCGGGATCATGCTGTGGCGCCAGCTCACCCAGTGGCTCGGCGGGATGGGGATCGTCGTCCTCGCGGTCGCGATCCTCCCCGAGCTCTCCGTCGGCGGCGCCCAGCTCATGGACGCCGAGGCGCCCGGCCCGGGCATCGAGAAGCTCACGCCGCGGATCGCCGAGACCGCCCGCGTGCTGTGGGGCGTCTACGCCGGCATCACGGCCCTCGAGATCGTCCTCCTGTACGGGATGCACGTCGCGGGCCCGGCGCTCGGGATGCCGGAGCTCGCCCCGAACATGACGCTGTACAACGCCGTCGCCCACGGGCTGACGACGATGCCGACGGGCGGGTTCTCGCCGGAGGCTCGATCGATCGAGGCGTTCTCCGCGGCGGTGCAGTGGGTCATCGTCCCGTTCATGGTGGCCGCCGGGATCAACTTCGCGCTGTTCTGGGGTGTGATCACCGGGAACCCGCGAGGGATGCTCCGCGACGTGGAGTTCCGGGCGTACGTCGGCGCCGTGGGCGCCGTCGCCGTCCTCCTGGCGGGGCTGTTGTTCACGGGCGGGTTCGTCGACGCGGTGCCCGCGGGCGACGCCACCTTCGACGCCGACTACCTGGCGCAGGTGACGGCCGCGGTCTCCGGGAACCTCGAACCCGCGCTCCGGCACGCGGTGTTCCAGTCGCTCGCGATCGTGACGACCACCGGGTACGCCAGCATCGACTTCAACACGTGGGCGCCGGCGGCGCAGTACGTCCTCCTGTTCGGGATGTTCCTCGGCGGCTCGGCCGGGTCGACGGGCGGGGGGATCAAGATCATTCGGTGGGTCGTCATCGCGAAGTCGCTGCGGCGCGAACTGTTTACGACGGCCCACCCCGACGCCGTCCGGCCGGTGCGGCTCAACGGCCGCGCGCTCGACGAGCGCGGCGTGCGCGGCATCTTCGCGTTCACGCTGCTGTACATCTCGTTGTTCTTCCTCTCGGCACTGGTGTTGTTCCTCGACAGCGTCCGTGCGGACACTGCCTTCTCCGTCCTCGAGATCCTGAGCGCCGCCGCGACGACGCTCGGGAACGTCGGGCCGGGGTTCGGCGCGCTCGGCCCGATGGGGAGTTACCTCCCGTTCACGAACGCGAGCAGGCTGTACATGATCTTCCTCATGTGGATCGGCCGACTGGAGATCATCCCGGTGCTGGTCTGTTTCACGCCGGAGTACTGGCGACGGTGAGGGGTTCGGGTCGGCGGCGACGCTACCGCCGCGACGGCCGTCGCCCGCGATATCCGAGATACAGGGTACCGATCAGCAGGAGGAACGACGTCCCGACGACCGTGAACACGAGCCCGCCGGCGCCGGTTCCGAACAGGAACCACAACGCGGCGAGCACGTAGGGTATCACCAGCAGCGTGATCACGATCCGCTGGCGACGTTCGACGGCGCCGAGTCGCCGGTGGAGGGCCTCGTCCATACTTGGAGCGTTAAACTCGGGAGCAAAAGCGTACTGATGGGGCGACTCCCCGACTGGCCGGCGGCCGCGCAGCCTACTCCTCGACGGCGCTGCCGGCGCGGATGACCGCTTCCTCGCCGAAGGCGGGGCCGACGAACTGCATCCCGACGGGGAGGTCGTCGGCCTCGCCCGCCGGCACCGAGATGGCCGGGAGGTTCGCGAGGTTCACCGGCACGGTGTTGGCGTCCATGAGGTACAGCGAGAGCGGGTCGTCGAGGCTCTCGCCGCGCTTCGGGGGGAGAACGGGCATCGTCGGCGTCGCCAGCACGTCGGCCTCCGAGAGCGCTTCGTCGAAGTCGCGCTTCACCCATGCCCGGGCGTCCTGGGCCTTCTTGTAGTACTTGTCGTGGTAGCCAGCCGAGAGCGCGTACGTCCCGAGCAGGATCCGCCGTTTCACCTCGTCGCCGAAGCCCTCCTCGCGCGACCGGGCGAACGACTCGTTCCAGTTGCCCTCGCCGCCGTCGACGCCGTAGCGGACGCCGTCGAAGCGCGCGAGGTTCGAGGACGCCTCCGACATCGCGATGACGTAGTACGCCTGCACCGCGTGCTCGACGGAGGGGAGCGACACCTCGACGGTCTCGACGCCCTTCGCTTCCAGGTCCGCGAGCGCGTCCTCGAACACCGCGACGACCTCGTCGTCGGCGCCCTCGACCAGCTCGGTCGGGACGCCGACGGTCATGCCGTCCACGTCGCCGTCGGCGGCGGCGGCGTACTCGGTCGCGTCCGCGGGGTGGGTGTCGTCCGGAACGCCGGGCGCGTCGGCCGCGCCGCCCTCGGCGGCGTCGTAGCGCGTCGTCGCGTCGTGTTCGTCGGGGCCAGCGATCGCGTCCAGGAGCGCGGCCGCGTCCTCGACGGTGCGAGCGAACGGACCGATCTGCTCCAGCGAGTTGGCGTACGCGACGAGGCCGTACCGCGAGACGAGCCCGTACGTCGGCTTGATCCCGACGACGCCGCAGAACGCGGCGGGGTTGCGAACGGAGCCGCCCGTGTCGGAGCCGAGCGCCAGATCCGCCTCGCCGGCGGCGACGGCCGCCGCCGAGCCGCCCGAGGAGCCGCCGGGGACGCGCTCGGGGTCGACGGGGTTCTTCGTCGGTCCGAACGCCGAGGTCTCGGTGGTGCCGCCCATCCCGAATTCGTCCATGTTCGTTTTGCCGACGATGGTCGCGCCGGCGTCGCGGAGGCGCTCGACGACCGTGGCGTCGTACGGCGGCACGTAGTCAGCGAGCATCGCCGAGCCGCAGGTCGTGGGGATCCCCTCGGTGGAGATGTTGTCCTTCACCGCGACCGTCCTGCCCGCGAGCGGCCCGTCGGCGTCGCCCTCGACGGTCTCGCGGGTGAGGAACGCGTTCAGGTCGCCCGCCGCGTCGCCGTCGGGGGCGTCGTCGGCGCTCATGAGACCTTCGGCCCCTTGAAGAAGCCCGCCTCCGAGTCGGGCGCGTTCGCCAGCGCCTCCTCCTGGGAGAGGCCCTCGCGCACCTCGTCGGCGCGCATCACGTTCACCAGGTCGGGGTCGTCCGCGACCTCGGGCACCTCGTCGAGCGCCGCGAAGTAGTCGAGCACGTCCGCGAACTGCTCGGCGAACGCCGCTGCCTCCTCGTCGTCGAGGTCGACCCGGGCGAGATCGGCGACGTGGCGGACCTCGTCGGGATCGACGGCGTCCGCGTCGGCGGCCGACGCGTCGCCCTCGTCCGTCGCTGTCATGTGCGATGGGTGCCGCGGACCGCGAGTAAGGGTTTCGATACCCCCGACACCGGATCTCGGGGCGACGCTGTTCCCTCGGGCCACCCCGAACATCCAACGTTCAGACCACGACACTCGGCGACGATCCACGATCATCCACGACGATCCACGGTTAGCCGGGATCGACTGCCGCGTTCGGCGACGGGTACTCCTGCGTGGGGATCAATAGATCAAGTGATCGAGCGGACGGTTCGCCGCGATCGGATCGGCGCGATCCGACCCCGTCGCCGTCGGGTAGATTTTCACGGACGCCCCGTCGTAATCCGCCAGCAGGTATAAGTGGCTTGCGAACCTGCAATGGGTACAGCGAACCAGGCAGAGAGACGCCTCTCTGGCTTTCGTTCCCCAACCCCACAATGAGTGAGAACGTCCGAAGTTACACGGACGACCGATCGAGTACGGCCACCATCGACGAGGACGAGTCGGCGTCCGAGTCGGAGGGAGAACAGCTCGAGTGTCCCGAGTGCGGCGGCGACCTCGTGAACGACACCGAGCGCGGCGAGACGGTGTGTCGCGACTGCGGCCTCGTCGTCGAGGAGGACGAGATCGACCACGGGCCGGAGTGGCGCGCGTTCGACTCCAAGGAGAAGGACGAGAAGTCCCGCGTCGGCGCCCCGACGACCAACATGATGCACGACAAGGGGCTGTCGACCAACATCGGCTGGCAGGACAAGGACGCCTACGGCAACCAGCTGTCGGGCCGCCAGCGCGAGAAGATGCAGCGCCTGCGTACCTGGAACGAGCGCTTCCGCACGCGCGACTCCAAGGAGCGCAACCTCAAGCAGGCGCTCGGCGAGATCGACCGCATGGCGAGCGCCCTCGGACTCCCGGACAACGTTCGCGAGACCGCCTCCGTCATCTATCGTCGCGCGCTCGACGAGGATCTCCTCCCGGGCCGCTCCATCGAGGGTGTCGCCACCGCGAGCCTGTATGCGGCTGCTCGACAGGCCGGGACACCTCGAAGCCTCGACGAGATCACGAACGTCTCGCGCGTCGAGAAGGACGAGATCGCCCGGACGTACCGCTACGTCGTCCGCGAACTGAAGCTGGAGATCCAGCCGGCCGACCCCGAGAGCTATGTCCCGCGGTTCGCCTCCGACCTGGACCTGTCCGACGAGTCCGAGCGTCGCGCCAGACAGCTCCTTCAGACGGCAAAACAGGAGGGCGTCCACTCGGGCAAGTCGCCGGTGGGACTCGCCGCCGCGGCCGTCTACGCCGCGTCGCTGCTCACCAACGAGAAGGTGACCCAAAGCGAGGTGAGCGAGGTGGCGAACATCTCGGAGGTCACCATCCGGAACCGCTACCACGAGCTGCTGGAAGCCGAGGAAGAAGTCCAGCTCGGCTGATTCTGGCGTCTCTCTCGTCGGCCCCGAACGCGCTCGCGCTTTCGTAACGTCGAAGCCACCCACCCGCCAGCCACGGGTATGGAAACCACGCGCCACTTCACCGCGACCGTCTATCTCGTCCACGACGGCGCGACCGCGCTGCACGAACACCCGAAACTCGGGATCCGCATCCCCCCTGGAGGCCACGTCGACCGCGACGAACTCCCCCACGAGGCGGGGCTGCGCGAGGCACGCGAGGAGACCGGCCTCGATCCGACGCTCGTCGACGACACGCCCGATATCGAGGCACCCGCCGGCGAGACCCTCCCGGCCCCCCGGCACACGATGCTGTACGACATCGACGTCCACGACGACGGAACCGTCGGTCACCAGCACATCGACTCGATCTACTTCGCCGCCGTCGACGGCCGCCGGATCGATCCGAACGGCGACGACGAGGTCGGCGCCGACGCCTGGGCGTGGTACACCCCCGAGGACCTCCGCGGGAGCGACATCGATAGCGACACCACGCGGATCGGCATCGAGGCCATCGAGACCGTCGCCGCCGCGAGCGAGGAGTAACGAACGGAAGTCGGTGTGGGCGATCGATGCCGTCGGTTCGCGGAGCGACTGCACCGGTGTCGCCGCGAACCTTCTTCGGGGAAGCCGGGACTACAGCCGCCATCGAGTGACCCAAGACGGGCGGCGCACAGCGGGTGTGCGACACCGCGTCGCCCGGCGGTGTCCCGTGAGGTCGTGTCGCCTGTCAGCCATCGTTCGTCCGCGAGCGGCGTCTACGCGTCGCCATCCGGCGGGTACTCCTCGCCGCATAGGTCGGCGACGTAGCGACCGACGTGGTCGTCCATCCGCCGTTTGAACCCCGCCTGTCGGGCGAGGCGGTCGAGTTCTCGCGAGACGTAGGTGCCGTACTGGACGGCCTTCTTCTCCGCCGAGCGGACGCGCTCGGGGACGAGTCCCTCGGCGGCGGCGCGCAGCGCCACCTTCCGCTCGCCGTCGGCGACGAGCAGGTGTCCGGGCAGCGCCAGCGCCGCGGCGACGACGCGGTCGTGCAGCAGCGGCGCGACGGGCTCGACGCCGGCGGCCCGCAGCGCCAGCACGTCGCGCTCCAGTTGGTCGGGGAGCGTCGCGACCGTCTCTCGGCGGGCACCCCGGACGGTGTCGGCGTCGACTCGGGGGTCATCGGCCGGGTCGACCAGCTTCGCGTAGCCCCCGAACAGCTCGTCGGCACCCTGACCGACGGCGAGGCGGTCGTAGCCGTCGGCGGCCGCACGTTCCGCGACGAGATACAGCGGGAGCGCGATCGCCACGTCCATCGGGTTGCGCCGTCCGGTCGCGGCGACGATCTCGGGGACGGCGCGTTCGAGATCCGCGTGCGAGAGGCTGACCTCCCGCAGGTCGCGGTCCATCGCTTCGGCGGCGTCGCGAGCGGCCGCCACGTCGTGGGCGCCCTCGAAGCCGGCGACGTACAGCGGCGCCCCGGGGACGCCGGCGGCGACGACCGCCGAGTCGACGCCGCCGGAGAACGCCACCGCGAGGCCGTCGGGGTCGACCGCGTGAACGCTCGTGTCGACTGCGTCGGCGACCGCGCCGAGCGCGGCTTCGTCGCCCGGCGGATCGGGGTCGGGAAGCGCCCAGACGCGTCGCTCGCCGTCGCCGTCGAGCGCGTGTCCCGCCGGAAGCGATCGCGGGCGTTCGAGACCGTCGGGGCTGCGACTCCAGCGGTCCGGGTCGTCGGCGTCCACGAACAGCGGCCGACGACCGAGCACGTCGCGAACGAGCGTCCCGTCGACGACGCCCGCGAACCCGTCGGTTCCGGGCAGCGGGTCGCCGTCCGCGAGCGCGGCGCGGACGACCGCGGGGTCCGCGGCGTCTCCGTCGCCGTCGAAGTCCGTCACCCCGGGTCGACGCTCGCGAGTCACAGGAAGTCGGCGACGCGGCGGCCGATCCGGCGCTTGGCGCCGCCGGCGGCCTGCCGGAAGGAGATGTACCACGGCGTCCGCTTGCCGACCACGCTCGTGCGGCCGTCACGGATCGCCTCGAGGATCGCGTCGACCGAGCGCTCGTCGGCGCCCACCTCGGTGACGGCCTGCCCCACCATCTCGGCGATGTGCGCGTCGCTTCCGGCGGTCATCGGGAGCCCGCGGTTCACCGCGAACGTCTCCGCCTGTCGGTTCGAACGGCCCGTGAGGAGCCGGGAGTTGTACACCTCGATCGCGTCGGCGGTCGCCAACTGGTCGTCGGTGATGTGGGGGGCGACGCCGTGGCGGGACTTCTGGAACGGGTGCGGGACGACCGCGAGGCCGCCCTGGTCGTGGATCCGGTCGAGCGTCTCGTCGTAGTCGAGGCCGGCGGGGATCAGCTCCTCGATACCGAACGCGAGCACGTGACCGGCGGCGCTGGTGATCTCCATGCCCGGGATACCGACGAGCCCGTAGTCGTCCGCCATATCGGCGGCCTCCAGGCTCGCATCGAGTTCGTCGTGGTCGGTAACCGCCAGCGCGTCGAGCCCGACCGCGGCCGCCTGTTCGAGGAGCATGTCGACCGGGTCGCGGCCGTCGTGTGAGAGCGCGGAGTGACTGTGCAGCTCGACCGATAGCACGGTCGCGGATACTCGTGGACCGTAGAAAAGGAATCCGGTCCGATCGGCCGCTCCGTCGCGCCCGACGAGGATACGCACGACCGTGCACATAGAAAGCCATTTGAGCGGCGATGTTGACCGTACTCGTGAATGCCCCTCGCCGACGCGGACCGCGAACTGGTGGAGGCGGAACTCGGACGGGAGCCCACCCGAGCCGAGGCCGCGCTGTTCGAGAACCTCTGGAGCGAGCACTGCGCGTACCGCTCGTCGCGCCCGCTGTTGGGCGCCTTCGAGAGCGAGTCCGAGGACGTCGTGATCGGCCCCGGCGACGACGCCGCGGTCGTCGCGCTCGACGAGGACACGTACGCCACGCTCGGCATCGAGAGCCACAACCACCCCTCGTACGTCGACCCCTTCGACGGGGCCGCCACGGGCGTCGGCGGCATCGTCCGCGACACGATGTCGATGGGCGCGTACCCGATCGCGCTGGCAGACTCGCTGTACTTCGGCGACTTCGACCGCGAGCACTCGCGGTACCTGTTCGAGGGCGTCGTCGAGGGGATCAGCCACTACGGCAACTGCATCGGCGTCCCCACGGTCGCCGGCTCCGTCGCGTTCAACGACGGGTACGAGGGGAACCCGCTCGTCAACGTCGCCTGCGTCGGGCTGACGACGCCGGATCGGCTCGTCACGGCGACGGCCGAGACGCCCGGCAACGCGCTTGTGCTCGTGGGCAACGCTACCGGCCGCGACGGCCTCGGTGGCGCCTCCTTCGCCTCGGAGGACCTCGCGGAGGATGCCGAGACGGAGGACCGCCCCGCCGTTCAGGTCGGTGACCCGTACGCCGAGAAGCGACTCATCGAGTGCAACGAGGCGCTCGTCGACGAGGGACTGCTCGTCGCCGCGCGCGACCTGGGAGCGGCCGGGCTCGGGGGCGCGTCCTCCGAGCTGGTCGCCAAGGGCGGCCTCGGCGCCGATATCGCCCTCGACCGCGTCCACCAGCGCGAGCCGAACATGAACGCCATGGAGATCCTGCTGGCCGAGAGCCAGGAGCGCATGGTGTACGAGGTCCGGCCCGAGGACACCGACCGCGTCGCCGAGCTGGCCGAGCGGTTCGACCTGGGCTGTTCGGTCATCGGCGAGGTGACCGACGGCAACTACGTGTGCACCTTCGAGGGCGAGACGGTCGTCGACGCGCCCGCCGAGTACCTCGCCGACGGCGCGCCGATGAACGACCTCGACCGCGAGGGGCCGAGCCGGCCCGAGCGCGACCTCCCCGTACTTGTCGCGGACGAGGAGCCCGATCCGGACGCGCTCGGCGAGGCGTTCGACGCCGTCGTCGGCCACCCGAACACCGCGAGCAAGCGCTGGGTGTACCGCCAGTACGACCACGAGGTCGGCGTCCGGACCTCGGTGCTCCCCGGCGACGACGCCGCGGTGATGGCTATCCGCGAGGCCGAAACCGACGGCGGCGACCCGGTCGGGCTGGCGCTGTCCTCCGGCTCCGAGCCGCGGTGGACGGAGGCGGCGCCGTACGAGGGCGCCCGCGCAGTCGCGCTGGAGAACGCGACGAACCTCGCGGCGAAGGGCGCGACCCCCCTCGCGGCGGTCGACTGCCTCAACGGCGGCAACCCGGAGAAGCCGGACGTGTACGGCGGCTTCGCGGCCGCCGTCGACGGCCTCGCCGAGATGTGCGCGGACCTCTCGATGCCTGTCGTCGGCGGCAACGTCTCGCTGTACAACGACTCGGTCGCCGGCCCCATCCCGCCGACGCCGACGCTGGCGGTCATCGGGACGAAGGCGGGCTTCGACGCGCCCCCGGCGGCGTTCGCCGGCGAGGGGAGCGTGCTCGCGGTCGGCGCCGCCGGCGGCGCGCTGGGCGGCTCGGAGTATCTCGCGCAGGCGGGCGGGAGCGACCGCTTCCCCGCCCTTCCGGAGAACGCGCCGGCGGTCGTGGAGACGCTCGCGGCGGTCGCCGACGGCGACGACACCCTCGCGGTGCACGACGTGAGTCACGGGGGACTCGCGGTCGCGCTCGCGGAGATGGTGACCGACGACGCCGGCGCCGAAGTCGCGCTCGACGACGCGCTCGCGCTGTTCGACGAGAGCCCCGGTCGCGCGGTGATCGAGACGGCCGACCCGGACGCGGTCCGGGCAGCATTCGACGGCGTCGCGCCGGTCGAGGAGATCGGCGAGGCGACCGCGGACGGGACGCTCTCGCTTTCGGTCGGCGACTCGGAACTGACGCGCGACGCCGGGTCGATCCGCGACCTCCGGTCGGTCATCGAGCGCGAACTGGACTGACGGCCTGCGTCGACGGACCGGTCGGCCGTTCCAGGGACGTGACATCGTGAGAATCGAACGAGCGCTTTTTGGTTCTCACGTTGACAATACGTCGTGTCGATCCGTGCCCTCCTCCTCGCAGCCCTCCTCGTCATCGGCGGCTGTGCGGCCCCCGCGGTCCCCCCGGCGACGACCGAGGGCGACCCCGCCGTCTCGGACCGCCACACGACGAGCGGGGGATCGCCGGATGCCACGATATCCACGGTGTCACCGTCGACGCCGTCGGCACAGTCGCCACAGTCGGCGCAGCCGCCGGCAGAGTCGCCGCAGCCGTCGCCGCAGTCGTCGCCGGGCGCGGACGGTACGGCCGCGAACACGTCGGAAACTGCCTCGCCGTCGCCCCGGGCGCTCGCGGACGGGTACGACGTTCGCGTGTCGGGCGGGTCGCTGCCGGTCGAGTACCCGCTGGTGTTCGCCCGGGTCGCGGTGACGGTGGACCGGCCGACGGTCGAACCGCCGTCGGTCGTCCGCATCGAGCCGAACGAGTCGATGGAGTTTGGCGGGAGCGCGTATCCGAAGTTCTACCGGCTGCTCGGCTTCCGGGTGGGTGCCGAGCGCGGGCGCGCGCTCACCGCGGCGGCGTACGTCGCGTCGCCGGAGGCGGTCGTCGTCAACGAGGCGGTCCTCGCGGACGCCGCGGGCGCGGAGTCGACGCTGGCCCACGAGTCGGTTCACGTCGTCCAGTTCCGGACGGGCGCGTTCGAGAACCTTGAGGGAACTGCGGCGACGCCGACGGGATCGACTGCCTCGCGGCTGCTCCGGGCGGCGATCGTCGAGGGGTCGGCGACGTACGTGCAGGGGGAGTACGTCCGCAGGTACGCGCCGGAGGCACCGACGCCGACAGAGCCGCTGCGCGCGCGAGCGGCGAACGGCTCGCCGGCGACGCGCCTCGGGACCGCGCCGTATCTCGCCGGCGCGCGCTACGTCGACGCGCGCGTGTCCGATCCCGGCGAGGTTCGCGTGGTGTACGCCGATCCGCCCCGCACGGCCGAGGAGTTGCTCCACGACCGCCCGCCCGGGAGCGAGCCGCTCGCGGCGCTGGCCGTTCGCGATGCGCCGGGGGACGGGTGGACCAGCGACGGACGGGCGAGGGACACCTACGGGGAGCTGTTCGTCCGCACGCTGTTGGAAACGAGCGTCGACGAGCCGACGGCGGCCGATGCCGCACACGGCTGGGACAACGACGTGCGACGGCGGTTCGTCGCGCACGCCGACGACGGGTCGACACACACCGGCTACGCGTGGGCGATCCGATTTGAGGACGCCTCCAACGCGACGGCGTTCGCGGCGGCGTTCGAGACGTGGCGGGCGGACCGTCCGGCGAACGCGTCGACGGTGCGGCTCGTTCGCGCCGCGCCGGGGACGGTCGTGCTGCTGCTCGGGGACGAGCGGTTCGTGAGGCGCGCCACGGCATCCGGCACGGACGGCGCAGTCACCGTCCGTGTGAACGGGACCGAATGATCCGAAGTTAGACCAGCAACAGCGGCACCACGAAGGTGACGAGGATGCCGACGAGCGCGACGATCGCGCCGGTGGCCGCCTGTCCGCTCGTGATCTCCTGCATCGGCGAGGTGACGCGTTCGTAGTCGAACTCCTTGAAGTGGTCGTGCTCGTGGTGGTCGGCCATGGTTCGTGATCGAGGGGGCGTCGCGCTGGTACTTAATCCGTCGTGGTCCGCGGCGCGCGCCCGGGGCCGGGAGGGCCGCCCCTCCGCCCCGACGGCCATCAGGGTTTTGACACGGACACCTGCACACGACTGCATGGTCCCCCGAGGACACACGTCGCTCCTCCGATTCGTCCGGCGGTCGGCACAGCGAAACGAGTACGTCGCCGAGGCCATCTGGTGGTCCGTCTTCGTCTGCTACGCCGTCAGCGTCGCCGCCATCAGCCTCGGCGGCGTCGTCGGCGGGGGGTACCTTTACTTCCGGTACGTCCTCCCGACGGTCGCCGCTCGGGTCGAGCCGATGGCGCAGGCGGTGGTCGGTCTCGCGTACGTGTTCGTGCTGTTCGTCCTCCTCCACTCGGTCGTCACCCGCATTCGCGATCGGCTGTACGGCGGCGGAACCGTCGCCGGCTGGAAGCAGTGAGCCGGACAGCGGGGTCCGGGTGAATCACGAACGATGAAGTGGGCGCAGTCGCCTCGCGGTGTGGCGGCGCCCACGCCGACAGGCGAAACGATGAAACCCGGTTCGGGGCTATCGAACGTATGACCCTCACGAAGCGGATCATCCCGTGTATCGACGTCGATCTCGACGACGACGGGAACGCCGCCGTCTACACCGGCGTCAACTTCGAGAACCTGGAGTACTCCGGCGACCCCGTCGAGATGGCGAAGAAGTACAACGAGGTCGGCGCCGACGAGTTCGTCTTCCTCGACATCACCGCGAGCGCGGAGGGGCGCGAGACGATGCTCGATACCGTGTCGGCGGTCGCCGACGAGTGTTTCATCCCGCTGACCGTCGGCGGCGGCATCCGAACGAAAGCCGACATCAAGGAGACGCTGCGGGCGGGGGCGGACAAGGTGTCCATCAACTCCGGCGCCATCGAGAACCCCGAACTGATCGCCGAGGGCGCCGACGCGTTCGGCAGCCAGTGCATCGTCATCTCTGTCGACGCCCGGCGGCGGTTCGACGACGAGGGCGACCACTACGTCGAGATCGAACGCGAGGACGGCGAGACCGAGGAGTGCTGGTTCGAGTGCACCGTCAAGGGCGGGCGGGAGGGAACCGGGATGGACGTGGTCACCTGGGCGACGGAGGCCGAGGAGCGCGGCGCCGGGGAGCTGTTCGTCAACTCAATCGACGCCGACGGCACGAAGGACGGTTACGACATCCCGCTCACGAAGGCGGTGTGTGACGCCGTGTCGACGCCGGTGATCGCCTCCTCCGGCTGTGGCGGCCCCGAGGACATGGAGGAGGTGTTCGTCGAGGCCGGCGCCGACGCGGGGCTCGCGGCGAGCATCTTCCACTTCGACGAGTACGGCATCGACGAGGTGAAGCGCTACCTCGACGAGCACGGCGTCCCCGTCCGGCTCTGAGCCGATCGAGCGCCCGCTCGTCCCGGCGGAGAACTGGATCGACGTGGCGGTTCCGAAGAGCGAGACGCTGCCCGACGAGCACGGAACGAGCACCGAGCGAGAACGAAGGAACGGACTGCGACGGGTCCCGGCTCAGGCCTCGGCGGCCGGGGCGTCGTCGAAGGCGGCCTCGATCCGGTCGTACAGCGTTTCGAGGTTGTCCGAGACGCCCGTGGCGGCCTGTTCGAGGGCGTCCAGCGGGTCCAGCCCGTCCTCGGTCTTGATCGAGAGGATCGGCTCGGTCTGACCGCCGGACTGCTCGGGGTTCATGTCGTACGTCGCCGCGGCGACGCCGTCGGCCCTGAGGAGCTGCCCCTTGAGGACGTTCATGAACGTGTGGTCCTCGCCCGCGATCTCGATGCGGAGTTCCTCGTCCGTCTTGTCGATGACGCGAAGTTCCATTGCCGGAGCGTTCGCCGCAGGCGCGTTTCAAGCTTGTGTTCCGCGGATTCGCGCGTCGCCGTCTCGTCGCCGGCGGGTGGGGTCGTCGCCGCCGTGTCGGGTCGTCACCGGGGGTCCGACCGGATCGTCGCCTCCGGCGCTCGCGACCCGGGCGGTCACTCCCCGGCCCACTCGACCACGCGGTCGATCCCCGGATCGGGGAACAGCGCCGACACGTCCGGGTCGGCGTCGACGAGGGCGTAGCGCGTTCCGTCGCGCTCGGCCACGCCGGCCTCGGCGAGGTGGTCGAGGTGGGCGTACGCCTCGCCCGGGCCGTGAAGGACGTGGATCCCGTGGAGGTCGCCGAACAGCGCGGCACTCACCTCCCACGGCGTCGACGGGCCGAGGTCGGCGAGCGCGTCGACGACGTTCTCGGTGCGCTCGACGTGGTGCCGGAGGATCGTCGCCGCCCGCCCCGCGGGGTCGTCGATGCGGTCGCGGTGACCCGGCCACGCCGTCCCTGGATCGAGGTCGATCAACTCCAGCAGGCTCCCGACGTAGCTCGCGAGGGGGGCCTCGACGCGAACGTCCGCGCCGCCGACGTTCGGGGTGTACTTCGGGAGGATGGCGTCGCCGACGAACGCCTCGTCGGCCGCGGGGTCGTGAAACGCCGTGAGCCCGGCTGCGTGTCCGGGAAGGTGAACGGCTTCGAGGGTGCGGTCGTTCACGGCGAACTCCTCGCCGTCGGCGAACGGCTCCACGTCGCACGGCTCGCCCCCGAGGTCGGCGTGGCCCTCGAGGAAGTCGACGAGCTCGGCGCGGGGCCCCTCCGGCATCCCCCACTCGCGGAACTTCTCGCCCTGGAGCCGTCGTTCCTCCAGGAGGCTGTCCTCGTCGCCGGCGACGAGCGGCGCGTCAGCCTCGTGGGCGTGGATCGTCGCGCCCGACTCCGACTGGATCGCGCCCGCGAGGCCGGCGTGGTCGGCGTGCCAGTGCGTGAGCAGGACGCGGTCAACGTCCGCGATCCCGTACCCGAGGTCGGCAAGGCCGTCGGCCAACTGCTCGCGAACCTCGGGGAGGGCGACGCCGGCGTCGACGAGGACGAGTTCGTCCGGGTCACCGCCGTCGGCGGGGCCGTCGAGCACGTACACGTTGTTCAGCCCCTCGAAGACGGTGTTGGTGAGACGGATCCGTTCCATGCCGACGGATGGGCTCCCCCGTGGCAAGAACCCTTCCGACTCGGATCACGGCGACCGCGACGGGGGACGATCCGCCACCCGTTGCAAGATCTGCCAGCCCTCGCGGCGACACGTACATTTTTCACGGACGGGAACACGGGAAGTACCCGCGAGTGTTCACCGTACAGCGCGCCAGTCATCGTCGCGGTCGGCCACACCGGAACGCAGGAGCCCGGGGCAGCCGAGGTGGGTGTCGATGACCCGGCGGTCCGTTCGCGACCGCCTGCGCGGCGCCGTCGCCGCGGTCCTGGCGTCCGCCGGCGCGTGGGCCTCCGCCGCCGCCGTCCGGTACGGGAACGGCGACGCCGCGGACCCGTCGGCCGCCCCGCGGGCGATCGCACGCGAGGTCGCGGTCGACGGCGCGACCGAGGGGGTGGTCGTCGTCGATAGCGACGGCGTCGTCGTCGAGTGTAACGGAACCGCGGCCGACGCGATGGGGGTCGATCAGGAGCTCGCCATCGGCGAGCCGATCGAGGCGCTCGATCCGGAAATCGCCGCTCGGGTCGACGAGTCGATCGCCGCCGACGGCGACGACCAGGTCGCAGACGACGATCGGGTCGCAGACGACGATCGGGTCGCAGACGGCGATGAGTTGGTCGCAGACGAGGACGATCAGGTCGCGGCCGACACGGACACGGCCACGGACGTTGACGCGAGCGGGACGACGCGTCTCACCCGGATGACCGACGAGGGGAAACGCCACTACGACCTTCACGTCTCCCGGTTCGGCCGACCCGAGCTGGCGGGCCGGGTTCTCACCTTCCGCGACGCGACCGACGAACACCGGCTTCGCCGGCGGGTGGGTGTGTTGAACCGGCTCCTCCGACACGACCTCCGGAACGAGATGAACGTCGTTCTGGGGTACACCGAACTGATCGAAGACCGCCTCAGACGAGAGGCAGCCGGGAGCGACGCGCCCGAGGACGCCCCCGACGACGAGGCGACGACCGCGCTCGACCGGATCACCGGCGCCGCCGAGACGATGCTCGACCGCGCGGAAACCGTTCGCCACGTCGAGGCGACGTTGGACGTGGACGTGTCCGCCAGATCGCGACTCGACGTGGCCGGGCTGGTGCGCGCGCAGGTCGAGGGGCTCGCCATGGAGTACCCGTCCGTGAACCCGCAGGTCACCGTCGACGCCCCCGAGTCGGCGTGGATCACCGCGACCGGACTGATAGACACCGTGTTCGTGAACCTCATCGAGAACGCGATCGAACACAGCCACCGCGAGCGACCGGGCATCGAGGTCACCGTCAGAGAATCAGGCGAGTACGTCGCCGTGACGGTCGCCGACGATGGCCCGGGGATCCCCAGTCAGGAGCTTCGGACGTTCCAGACCGAGGCCGAGACGGCCGTCACCCACTCGTCGGGACTGGGGCTGTGGCTCGTCGTGTGGATCACGGAGGAATCCGGGGGACGGGTCTCCTTCGACATCGACGAGACGGGTACCGCGGTCACGGTGGAGTTTCCCGCCGCCGATCCGCCGGAATAGTCGGGGCGGAGCCCGAAAACGTTCCGGAGCCCCGACGAGCGATGAACGGCGAGACGGTCCGCTCGACGGTCACCGAACGAGGTACGGGTCCGAGCCGGCGATGAACCGCCCGAGATCCGACTCGCGCCGGTAATCCGTCGCCCGGAGTGTCGCGAGCGACTCGATCAGCCGGTCGGCGTCGCCGGAGGCGGTGGCGTTGCCGGGAGCCGGCGCGTCGCCGCCGTCGGTCGCGCCGGCCGCCCGGGTCGACTCGGCGGCCTCGCCGGCGCCGGGGATCCACTCGGCGGGCTCCTTGACCGGGAGGACGAGCCAGCCGGAGCCGCGGATCTCGCGGCCGTGAAGGTCGTCCATCACGATCGGGGTCTTGTGCGCCTGCGCGGTGTACTGCTCCAGCACGTGTCGGGTCGCGCGCTCGCCCACCGGAAGCAGGACGTGGGCGGCGATGGCGCGAAGCTCGGCGTCGAAGAACCGCTCCATGTCGTCGTACGAGGCCTGTGTCGGCGCCCCGTCGGGGCCGAGGCGGTCGCCGGTCGCCTCGCACATGTGGAGATACGAGAGGTACGTCGAGTCGACGACCGGGGCGTCGCCCGCCGACTCCAATAGCCCGGCGCGGACCAGCGCGTCGAGTAACCGCTCCCCGGCGGGCGAGCCGGTGAACGGGACGCCCGTGTCGAGGCCCCCGTGAGCGCCGGGGTGGTCGCCGACGACGTGGAAGTCGGCGTTCGCGTCGCCGTACCCGGGGACGAACCGCTCGCAGCCCGGGTCCATCCCGAAGGGGTTCGAGACGCGGTCGGTGACGTTCTTCACGGACACTCGTTGGCCGTCTGAGCCACATGGCGCTTCCGGTTCGCGCGCTCGGCCGTGAGGCAGGCGGGACGGACAGCCGAAACGGATACGTCGAGGGAGCGGTATGATACCATATGACAATTCGACGCGCGACCGTCGGCGACGCGGACGCTATCCGGCGGATCGCCGGCGACTCGTGGGAGGCGGACTACCCGTCGATCCTCAGCAGGGAGAGCGTCGAGTCCGGGGTCGAGGAGTGGTACGATCCCGCCCGCGTCCGGGGAGCGGTCGAGGCCGACGACGAGCTGCTGTACGTGGCCGAGCGCGGCGAGGACACCACTGCCGACGCCGCCGATGCCGAGGAAATCGTCGGATTCGCCCACGGCGTCGTCGACGGGAACGCCGGCGCCGGTCACGTCCTCCGGCTGTACGTCCACCCGGACGCCCGTGGCGAGGGACGTGGGCGTCGGCTGCTGGAACGGGTCCGCGACGACCTGTTCGACCGCGGCGTCGACCGGATCCACGCGACGGTGCTGAGGGAGAACGAGCCCGGAAACGAGTTCTACCGATCGTTCGGCTTCGAACGGACGGGGGAGGCGGAGACGACGATCGGCGGCGAGGCGTATCCGGAGACGAACTACACGCTGCGACGAACGCGGTGACCCCCTCGACGACGTCGCCCCGGGGTCAGAGTTCGACGCCGGACGGGATCAGGCTCTCGTGGCGAAGCAGGTTCCCCTCGGCGTCGTACACGAGGAACGTCTCCTTCTCGTAGGTGACGAGGGGGTCGCCGTCGACGTCGATCTCGACGCGGTAGCGGCCGTCGCCGTCGCTGGCGCGGCCGTACTCGCGGGCCGCGCGGATGAACCGGAGCACGTCGTCGGCGGACTCGTTGAGTTCGAGAACGAAATCGCCGGTGTGGCGGTTCGTCACCCCGACGACGCCCGTCGCCTCGGGGTCGCGCTCGTGGTCGGACTGGAGCCGGAACGCCACGTCGGTCTCCCCGGCGTCGAGCAGCTCGCCGTCGGTCCCGGTGAGGCGCTCCCGGAGGAGGTCCTCCTGGCCGTGAAAGTCGATATATACGTGGGGCTTGGCGGGATCAGCGTCGGTCTCGACCCAGTCGATGTGCTCCACAGTCAACTCGAAGTAGTCGCGCCTCATTCCGTGAACGGTCGTACGGGATCGGTGTGTAAGTACGTAACGCCCCGGGAACGTACGACGGTTGTGGGCCCCCGTCCGCGCGGTCGACGGTCCAATCGATTTATTTCGGCGGGGCGTGCTCCGGGGAACATGGTCTGGGTCCGATCGGAGTACGCGGGGGAGCTGGCCGTCCTCTCGACGTGGGTCGCGGCGCTGCTCCCGTGGAACGTGTTCTACGGCGCCGTCGCCGGGGGGTCGGTGCTGTTCGTCCGCTTCCCGCTGTTTCAGATCCGCTACGCCTTCGGCCTCCCGTTCGTCCGGGCGACGAGCGTCTCCTCGCCGGTGTCGGCGTTCCTCCTCCAGTCGGGCACCTCCGTGCAGGTCGCCTACGGGCTCTGGCTCGTCGGCGCAGCCGTGTATCTCGTCGCGCTCGTGATCTCCGTGTACTACTACCGCGAGGAGGAGCGCGCCGAGTCGTGGGGCGTCGATCCCGTCGACGTGCTGGGCGGCCTGCTCGTCGCCTCCGCCGTGCTGTTCCTCGTCGCCTCTGTGTTGCTTCCGGAGCGCTTTTTCGGGATCGGTTTCGGCATCGGCGGCGGGATCCCCGGCGTGTCGATCCCGGTGGGCGCCGTGCTCCAGCTCGTGCTCGGCGGCGTGCTCCTGCGGGCGGACCGAGTGAACTGAGGAACGCGACGAACGGACCGAGAACGGTGACGTCGGGTCCCGTTCGTCGGGGCGGACCGCGACGGTATCAGATCTGTGAGCGCCGGTGGTGAAGTTAAGTACCGGACTTCCCTACGACAACCAGTAACCGATGTCGGGGGACGCCGCTGACGCCACGGCCGAGGACAGCCCCCTGTCGACGCTCAGGCGGCGCCTCGAACGGACGATCGAGGTGCTCAGGGGCGCCGACCTCGACGTTCGGCCGTTCCTCCCGGGCGAGGACGGCCCGCTGGCGTCGTTCGACCCGCCCCCCGACCACGAGGAGGTCGACCGCTACTGGGTGAACGCCCCGTACGCGTACGTCGTCGTCACCTACGACACCGAGGACGACAACCACGTCTACCACGTCGTCGAACCCGAACTCGACGACTTCGAGTTCGAGCTGCTCCAGCGCGTCGTCGACGACATCCGCGACCCGCTGTTGTTCCGCGACGACCCGAACGAGGCCGACGACGAGACCCTTCGCGACGAGCTTGCGGCGCTGTTGGAACAGTACGGCGTCGACGCGTCGATGTCGACGTTTCACGCGCTGTCGTACTACCTCCGGCGCGACTTCCGCGGGTACGGGAAGGTCGACGCGCTCCTGTCGGACCGACACATCGAGGACATCTCGTGTGACGGCTACGACCTCCCGATCTTCGTCTATCACGACGAGTACAGCGACATCGAGACGAACGTCGTCTTCGGCCCCGACGAACTCGACAACTACGTCATCCGCCTGGCCCAGCGGTCGGGCCGACACATCTCCGTCGGCGATCCCATCGTCGAGACGACGCTCCCGGACGGCTCGCGCGCCGAGTTGGCGCTCGGCGAGGAGGTCACCCCGCGCGGGTCGGCGTTCACCATCCGCCAGTACGCCGAGGAGCCGTTCACGCCGATCGACCTGATCGAGTACGGCACCTTCTCGATCGAGCAGATGGCCTACTTCTGGCTGTGCATCGAGCACAACAAGAGCCTCATCTTCGCCGGCGGCACCGCCTCGGGGAAGACCACCTCGATGAACGCGGTGTCGATGTTCATCCCGCCGCGCTCGAAGGTGCTCACCATCGAGGACACCCGCGAGCTGTCGCTGTATCACGACAACTGGCTCTCGTCGGTCACCCGCGAGCGCATGGGCGAGGGCGAGGACATCGACATGTACGACCTCCTGCGCTCGGCGCTCCGGCACCGTCCCGAATACATCATCGTCGGCGAGGTGCGCGGCGAGGAGGCGCTCACCCTGTTCCAGGCGATGAACACCGGCCACACGACGTTCTCGACGATGCACGCGGACTCCATCGAGACCGTGATCAACCGCCTGGAGAACGAGCCGATCAACGTCCCGCGGGCGATGGTCCGGTCGCTGGACCTGCTGTCGGTGCAGACGCTCGCCCGCTTCGAGGGCGGGAGGGTGCGCCGCGCGAAGACCGTCGGCGAGATCGGCGGGATCGACCAGCGGACCGGCGAGTTGGACTACTCGTCGGTGTTCGAGTGGGAGGCGGGGTCGGACAGCTTCGCCAGCCGGGACTCCTCGCTGCTCGATGAGATCCAATCGGAACGGGGGTGGAGCCGGGCGGAGCTGCTGTCGGAGCTTCGCGACCGCAGACGGTTCCTCGAACACCTCCACGACCGCGGCGTCACCGACTACCGGCGGTTCACCGCGCTCGTCAACGAGTACTACGCCGATGCCGACCGCGTGATGGCCCGGATCGAGGAGGCCGAGGACGGCACGGAGGGCGAAGCGCTCGGATCGGACACGGCGGATCCGGCTGACCTCGGCCCAACCGGCCCAACCGGCCCAACCGCGGACGACGACCGAGCCGTTGGCCCCGCCGGCGACGACCCGACGGATCGGGATCGGTCGGCGGATCGGAACGACCCGACGGACCCGGGAGGCTCGACGGACCCGGACGACTCGCCGGAACTGGACGATTCAACGAACCCGAACGGTTCGACAGATTCGGGTGGGTCGGACACCGGCGGCGGGGACTGACGGATGGTGTTGTCGTTCCTGCCGCTGGTCGGGACGCTGCTCCTCCTGGCACCCGTCGCCGCGGCGTCGGTGAGCCCGGGGGCGAACCTCGCAGTGACCCGGGTTGCGGTTCACGCCTTCGGCGACTACGTGGGCGCCGACCGGCCCCGGAAGCACCGCCAACGCGACCGCCTTCGGGCGGCACACGTCGGCGTCACCCACCGGCTGTACGCCTCGAAGACGCTGCTGTACGCCGCCGTCGCCGGCGTCTCGGGGAGCGTCCTCGGCGTGTACGTCGCCGCGGCGACGCTGGCGCTCCTGCGGATCGGCGGGGAGGCGATCCGGACGGCACTGCCCGCATTGCTGGGCTTTCTCGCGGACTTGACCCGGATCGGCCAGCTCACGGTCACGGAGCTGTTCCCCCTCCTCTTGCTCTCCTCGGCGACCGTGGGCGTCGGGTCGGCCGTCGCCGTGTACCTCTTCCGGTGGGAGATCCTCGACCAGCGGGCACACGCGAGAGCGACACAGATCGAGGCGACGCTCCCCCGAACGGTCGCGTTCGTGTACGCGCTGTCGCGCTCGGGGATGGCGCTGCCGGCGGTGTTGGAGACGCTGTCGCGAAACGAGGACGTGTACGGCGAGGCCGCCCGCGAGCTGGGCGTCGCCGTCCGCGACATGAACACGTTCGGAACGGATGTCCTCACCGCGCTCGAACACATGGCCGAGCGAACGCCCTCCCAGAACATGGCCGAGTTCGGCGAGAACCTCGCGTCCGTGCTCGGCAGCGGCCAGGAGCTGTCGGCGTTCCTGCGCGACCAGTACGAGCGGTATCAGGAGGAGGCGGAGTCCCAACAGGAGCAGTATCTCGAGCTCATCTCGACGTTCGCGGAGGCGTACGTAACCGTACTCGTCGCGGGACCCCTGTTCTTCATCACGATCCTGGTCGTCATCGGGATCGTCCTCTCGGACACCCTTCCGCTGTTGCGCGCGGTGGTCTACCTCGCGATCCCGCTGGCGAGCTTCGGCTTCGTCGTCTACATCGACTCGATCACTCGGTCGACGGGCGACGCGATCGCGGCGGACCAGCCGGTGGGAGACGCGCGCCTCGACGCGGTGACCCGGTCGAACGCAGACGGATTCGGCGACGGTTCGGGCGCTCGGACGGACGGGGGCGCGACGGGCGTCGACCGCGGCGGCGCCGAGCGAGGGGATCGGTGGGCGGCGAGCAGGGAACGGCTGGCCGCGTACGACCGGATCGAGGCCGTGCTCGACGCCGCCCGGCGCCCGGCGGGGATCGTGCTCGAACGGCCGGAGCTGACCGCGCTCCTCACGGTTCCGGTCGGGCTGTGGTGGGTGTGGATGCGGACGCCGTCGTTCCGGCCCACGCCGACGGCGTTCGCCCGGGCGGTCGACTCGCCGGTGATCGAGGCGGCGCTGCTGGTGCTCGCAGCCTACGGCCTCGCCTACGAGATCGAGAAGCGACGGATCCGGGCGATCGAACGCGCGGTACCCGACTTCCTCGATCGGATGGCGAGCGTCAACGACGCCGGCGTGAGCGTCATCGAGAGCCTCCGTCGGCTCACGAGATCCGACCTCGGGCGGCTCACCCCGGAGTTAGAGCGGACGTGGCGTGACGTGCAGTGGGGTGCGACCGTGACGACGGCGCTCGACAGGTTCCGCCGGCGGGTTCACTCGCCGATGGTGTCGCGGGCGATCGCGCTCGTCACGAACGCCGTCGACGCGAGCGGCGACGTGGCGCCGGTCCTGGAGATCGCGGCCGACGAGGCGCGCTCGACGCGGCGGCTCCGCAGGGAGCGACGACAGGTCATGGTGACGTACCTGCTCGTGATCTACGTCTCCTTCGCGGTGTTTCTCGGCATCATCGGGGCGCTGACGGTGGCGTTCATTCCGGCCGTCGAGGGGGCGCAGCTGTCGTCCCCCGGCGGCGTCTCCGGCGTCTCGACCGGCGTGTTCGAGGGGATCGGCGGCGTCGACACCGACAGCTACGTCCTGATATTCTATCACGCATCCGCGATCCAGGCGGTCGCGTCGGGGCTCATCGCCGGACAGTTGGGCGAGGGGAACGTCAGCGACGGCGTGAAACACGCGACCGTCATGCTCCTGCTCGCGTACCTCACGTTCGTGATCGTCGGATGACCCCGGACAACCCGACCCACACTGACGACTCGGACCCCACCGAAGGCGACGGCGTCGACGCGTCCGACCCGTCACGGTCGCCGCCGTCGGCCGCGTCGACGTACGACCGCATCGCGACCCACTTCTCGAAGACGCGTGAACACGCCTGGCCGGAGGTGGAGTCGTTCCTCGACGGTCGCTCAGGGCGGGTCGGGCTCGACGTCGGCTGCGGCAACGGTCGTCACTGCGAACCGCTCGCCGACCGTGTCGACCGGGTCGTCGGCGTTGACGTGAGCCGGGGGCTGTTGCTGGAGGCTGGCGCGAGAGCCAGCGAGTGCGGGTACGACTCGGGCGTGTCCTTCGTTCGCGGCGACGCCGCCGCGCTTCCCGTCGCCGACAGTCGCGTCGATCTGGCGGTGTACGTCGCCGCGCTCCATCACCTCCGTCCGCGCGAGCGACGGGTCGCCTCGCTGTCGGAGCTCGCCCGGGCGCTCGCGCCCGACGGTCGGGCGCTGGTGAGCGCGTGGAGCACCGCCCACGACCGCTTCGACGCCGACGCGGACTCGGAGGCAGGGTTCGACACGACGGTCGATTGGACCCTTCCGGGCGGGGAGACGGTGCCCCGCTTCTATCACATCTACGCGCCGCGGGAGTTCGACGCGGACCTGGCCGCGTCCGACTTGCGGGTCGTCAGGTCGGTCGTCTCCAGCGGCAACTGTTATGCGGTCGTCGCGCCGGAGTGAGCTTCCGAGCCGCAGCCCATGGAACCGGCCGGCGAGCGGTGTCCGTGTGTATGTGAACGCCTGCCGGGTGGATACGCCGGCCGCACGACCGGACGCGTTTTTATACGGGGGCCGACCCAACGTCGAGACAGATGATCAGCGACGACGAGTTCGACTTCGACGTGACGGTTGTCGGCGCCGGTCCGGCGGGGCTGACGAGCGCGCTGTACGCGACCAGGCTCGGTCTCGACACGCTCGTCGTGAACCGCGGCGGCGGCCGCGCGGCGATGATGCGCGACACCCACAACGTCATCGGGGTCACCGAGGAGACCTCGGGCAACGAGTTCCTCAAGACCGCCCAGGAGCAGGTCAAAAGCTACGGCGGGGAGTACCGTCGCGGGTTCGTGGAGCACGTCGAGGCGATCGGTAGAGGCGGCGGGGACAGCGACAGCAGAGGCAGTGGGGACGACGGCGACGTAGACGAGGGGGACGACGGCGCCCCCGACGGGTTCCGAGTCGACACCGGCGACGAGGAGTTGACGACGCGACGCGTCGTGCTCGCGACCGGGTTCTCCGACGAGCGCCCCGACCCGCCGCTGCCCCGCACCGGCATGGGGCTGCACTACTGCCTCCACTGTGACGCGTACATGTTCGTCGACGAGTCGGTGTACGTGATGGGGACGGGCGACTCCGCCGCCTACGTCGCGATGATCATGCTCAACTTCACAGACGAGGTGGACGTCCTCCTGCGCGGCGAGGAACCCGACTGGTCCGACGACACCGCGGAGATGCTGGAGAACCACCCGGTCGACGTGGTCCGAGAGGAGATCACGGGGATGAACAAGGACGACGACGGCTGGCTGGAGAGCTTCGAGTTCGAGGACGGGACCGTCCGCGAGTACAAGGGTGGCTTCCCGATGTACGGCTCGGACTACCACGCCGAACTCGCCGACGCGCTCGGGTTGGAGCGGGAGGACTCGGGGGAGGTCGCCGTCGACGACCACGGGCGGACCTCCCTCGAGGGCGTGTACGCCGTCGGCGACCTCACTCCGGGTCACAACCAGATCCCCGTCGCGATGGGCGAGGGCGCCAAGTGCGGCATCGCGATCCACATGGACCTGCGGGCGTTCCCGCGGTCGACCGACGACATCGCCGACCTCGGCCCCGTCGACGAGAGCGAGGTGCCGGCCGTTTCCCCCGAACTCATGGCGACCGCCGTCGCCCACGAGGGGCACGCAGGCGGCCCGCGGGCGGACGCAGATGAGGTCGAGGGCGAGGCGACCGCCGACGACTGATCCGGGACGACGACCGGCCGACGGAAACGGCAAACCCCTTATTCTTGGACCGGAAAGCGTGAGGTAGCTCCCGCGCGCCGGTGGTGAGCAAACAGAAGGGTTTGCGAGGTACGGCGCACGAGCGAGCGAAGCGAGCGATGTGCGCCGGTGGTCTAGCTGGTATGACTTTGGCCTTCCAAGCCAACGACCCGGGTTCAAATCCCGGCCGGCGCATTTTTGCCGAACGAAGTGAGAGACGTACTCGCCTTCGAGGGATTTAAAGTAGACCGGACGCGCGCAGCGGTGTGAGCACGTCCGGGCGTGGTTCAAATCCCGGCCGGCGCAGTTCTTGTGGGTTCCACGTCGCCAGCGGCGCCGACGGGATCAGTCGTCTGCCGGGTCCGCGTCCAGTTCCTCCAGCGCCGCCTCCCGCGCCGACGCCCGGCGGAACACGACCCAGAAGACGCCGGAAGCGACGACGATGAACCCCGCGGCCGTGTAGAAAGCGGCGCTCGTGGAGACGTACTGCTTGATGGCCCCGATGCCGACCGGCCCCGCGACCTGCCCGACCTTCCAGGAGATCGATCGGAGGCTCATCGCTGAGGCGACGGAGTCGTAGCGCTCGCCCTCCTCGACGAACAGCGACATCGACGCCGGCAGGCGGATCGAGTCGGCGACACCCAGGATCATGTACGCCCCGAAGAGGCTGAAGAACGCGCCGCCGAGCACCTGCTCGCCGCCGAAGGCGACGAACCGAACCGGGTCGACCGTCCCCTCGAAGTAGTAGCTCAGGGGGATGAGCGCCGTGCCGATCCCGTACAGGAACGCGCCGGCGACGACGAAGTACTCCTTGTTGCCGACGCGGTCGGAGAGGTCGCCGACGTACCCCTGAGTGATCGACTTCGTGAGCTTCCCGCCCGCGAGGATCCAGCCGATTGCGAACGCGGTTGTTCCGAACTCGGTGCGCGCGAGGATGGGGAGGAAGATGATCACCGCCATCTTGCCGACCGAGAACGCGAGCCGGAAGACGACGAGCGCGCGGATCATCGGGAGGTCGAGCAGCGCCTTCAGCGTCGCGACGCCGTCGCCGGCGTCGTTCTCGGTGCCGCCGCCGGGATCGTCGCGGAGGTTGAGGAACACGAGGACGAACGCGAGGATCGTGACCGCGGTGAGGACGACGTACGTGAACGTGTACCCCTCCGCGAACAGGAGGTAGCCGCCGACCACGTCCCCCGCGAGGCTGGAGAACGCCGCGACCTGGTTGTACGAACCGAGCCAGCGGCCGTTCTGGTCGTCCGGCGCGATGTGGCCGACGACGGTCGAGCCCGTGATCCAGAGGACGGACGCGCCGACGCCCTGCAAGACCCGGACGAGGATGACGTGCGTCGCGCTCTCGACGAGCATGAACCCGAAGAAGACGACCACGTTGATCGCGAGCCCCAGCAGGAGCCAGTGTTTCGCGTTGCTCGTGTCGACCTTCCGGCCGAGCGGGAGGACGATGAGCAACTGGACGACGGCGAAGGCGGTGCCGAACAGTCCCTCGACCGTGCCGGTCGTCCCGAAGTCCTCGGCGTACAGCGCCAGCGCGATGAGCAGCGTCGAGTACGCCTGACTGCGCGCGAACGCAGTGCCCGCCAGCGCCGAGAACTCCTTGTCGCGCAGGAGGGCGACGGAGTTGCCGAACTGCACCACTGTTACGTTCCGAAACACACAGGGTGCGCTTAAATTCCATCATCGCGGCCGGATACGGGGTGAGTTCTCACGGTGTACGTTCATCGCAATCCCCGGATCGCTCCGGCGGCGACGCCGCTACAGCTCGATCCGTTCGACGAGCTGGTCGTCGCTTTTCGTGTTGATCGCGACGATGCGGACGAGGTCCTCGATGAGCGAGTCGCGAAGCTTCGCTTTGAGGAGGTTGTCGACCTGATAGACGCCCGCGGCGTTCACCATCTCGATCTCGACGAGCACGGGCATCGCGTCGCCGTCGTGGCCGTCGGCCTCGCTGCCGGGCTTGAGGTCGACGTTGCTGATGGCCTGCGAGGAGAGCGTGTTGATGCCGCGACCGCCCTTCTCGTAGGGGATCCGGGAGCGACCCCGCTCCATGTCGAGCGCGTCGGCGACGCGGATGACGCCCGCCTCGCGGGTGAGCGGCGTCTCCTCGGTGTGGTGACAGAGGATGGCGTGGAGGACCTCCGCTTTCACGCGGACGGCCTCCTCGGTTCCGTAGTAGTCGAACTGCGGGAGGAACCGATCCAGCAGGTCGGCCGCCAGCGGGATCGAGTAGTAGGCGTGATCGTCGCGGTGGACGACGTGGCCGATGTCGTGGATCGTGGCCGCGAGCGCGACGATCACCGCCTCGTCGGCCTCGTCGAGCCCCTGCTCGCTCGCGCCGTTGAACTCGACGCCGCCGCGCTTCAGCAGGTCGTACAGTCGCAACGCCCGGTTGCGGACGATCTCGATGTGCTTGGCGCCGTGGTCGTTGTACCCCTTGCGCGTGACGGCGTTGACGTTCTGCGCGCGGAGGTACGTCCGGATCTCGGGATCGGACTCGATGGCTGCCAACACCTCGTTCACGCGCTCGTCGGGGAACGCGTGCTCGGCGTCGGGGTCGTACTGCCGAACGCTCATCTTGTTCGGGTCGTCGTCCGGAGTCGTCTCCGTCGAACCGGCGTTGTCGCTCATACCACGGCGGACGTGGGGCGCCCGCAAAAGGGCTCGGCCTCTCCCGTGGTTCTCCCTCGATCCTCCGCAATCGTTGCGCTGGAGGGTTCGGCGGCATGGATCGACGCTCGGAGATCGTCTTCCGACCGCCCGTTCCGACCGGATCTGTCGAAACAATTACTTACGAATGCTGTGATGCGCCCGGCATGGTGACCGATCCGACCGACGGAGCGGGGCGCTCTCCGGAGGGATCGACCGGCGACGACCCCGGTGACGGTGTGGAACAGTCCGGAAGGAAACCGACTGACGACGGCACCGCCGAAGGGGTCGGGCAGTCGACGGAGAACCCGACCGGCGGCGGCTCAGTCGAGGGCGCCGAACAGGCCACGGAGGAACTGCACGAGGACCCCGACGACGCGGATTCCCGTGAGAAGGGGCCCAACGACATGTACTGCTCCTCCTGTGGTGCGGTCATCAAGAAGAACGCCGAGCTCTGCCCAGAGTGTGGGGTAGCGACGGGCAACACCGGGGTCTCCGGCTCGCGTTCGACGGGCACCCCGGCTTCCGGAACTGCGGCCGGCGGGTCGTCGACGGGAAAGAACACGTTCCTCGTCGGCGGCGCCGTCTCCGGCCTGATCGCGTTCGTCCTGCTTCCGATCGTGTTCGGTCCGCTCTCGATCTACTGCGGCTACCGGGTGTACCGGGACTTCGACGAAGCGCAGGGGATCGCGGTGGCCGCCTGGGGCGGTCTCGCCCTCGTCGTCGGGATGATCTTCGGCGCGATGATGTTCCTATAGGTCCGTCGACACGGCGGTGGCCGTCGGCGCACGATGCACGCGCCGGCGCGCACCGCGCCGGTCGCAGTCGAGCTGCCGACGGTTCCGTACCAACTGCGCTCAACATCTTCCCAGGCTGGTCACCGTTCACGTCTCGACTGCCGATCTCGGGCCCGCCGTGGAGGCGACTTCGGATCGACACCGTCCCTCCGTCAAACGGGGATATTCCGGTTGTTCCGTGCAAGAACGCCTGTGGAGGCCGTACCGTTCGGTCCAAAAAGCCTATAATTGCCACCGGGTAAGCCGGGAGTAGAGATGCCTACCACCCTACCCCTGTTCGGCGCCATCCCGGGCGGTCCGGAGATGCTCATCATCCTGCTCGTGTTGGTGCTGCTGTTCGGCGCGAACAAGATCCCCAAGCTGGCCCGCTCGACCGGGCAGGCGATGGGCGAGTTCAAGAAGGGCCGCGAGCAGGTCGAAGAGGAGCTTCAGGAGATGCAGGAGGGCGAGATCGACGAGGACGACGAGATCGCCGCCGACTCGACCGTCGATTCGACGGCCGACTCGTCCACCGGCTCGACCGACGACAGCGTCGAGACCGACACGGAGAAAAACTAAGGCGCCGTCCCGGACCGTTTTTACCCGCCCGCCGAACACTCCCCATCGCGGGGCGTGTGGCCAAGCGGATACGGCGAGCGGTTCCTAACCGCTAGATCGCGGGTTCGAATCCCGTCACGCCCGTTGCGAGGTCGAGCGCAGCGAGACCTCGATGCGAACGGGGAGCGAAGCGACCCGTGAGCCCGTTCACTCGCTTCGCTCGTTCACGTCCGTGACGTAGTAACACTCGCTCGCTCCGCTCGCTCGCGTGACTCCCGTCACGCCCGTCGCGAGGTCAAGCGTAGCGAGACCTCGAATCGAACGACGAACGAAGCGATCCGTGAGTGATATCGCGCGTTGCTCGGGACGAGCGAGTACCCCGATTGCCGAATTCTTTCCGACTTCGAGCAACTCATTACAAACCGAACAGGACGGAAGCGAGTTCCCTCGAAAACCGGCTATGTAACGTGTGTACCGTCGCTTCTCAGCGGTGATATGGAGGGCAAGCATTTAACGTGGCGCCCGAATTGAGTCAACTTAATGGCTACCGACGAGGCTGACGCGGCCGCCGGCTCCGGATTCGAGGACGGATCCGGGTCGGCGACGCGCTCGGGGGATGCGGCCGTCGTCGGGGAGTACACGTGGCCGGACTTCCTGCGGGATCACGGACACGAGGACGCTGCCGACGAACTCGTCGAACGCCTCCGGACGGAGGTCCTCGAGGAGGACGAGGACGGCGAGGAGGTCGTGCGGATCGAGGTCCGCGCCGCGACCGCCGAGGACCTGGCGGCGCTCGGCGTCGCCGATGTCGCCGCCGGGGCGCTCGGGATCGACCCCGGCGATGTCCCGACGACCGTCGGCTCGGCCGGCGCGCTCGGCGAGTCGATCGCGGACCGCTCCCCGCTGCTGGCGTACGACGAGACCCCGGTCTGGAAGGACATCTACACGTGGGACGACTACCGCGAGGAGTACTTCCTCGACGAGGAGGGGAACCCGCCGACCGACGAGGAGGACGAGCCCCTGGAGTTCACCGACGCCGACAAGGCCGAGGCGCTGGGGTTCGACCCGAACCGCGTCGAGGAGACGCTCGGGCACCTCGCGAAGCGCGCGCCGGAGTTGGACGAGGTGGTCGACGATCGGACGGTCGACGTCGCCGACGACGTCGACGAGGACGCGTTCTTCAGCGACGCCGCCGGGACGACGACGGTCGCGAACCGCTACGACCTGGAGAAGGCGGTGCCGATGCCGAAGAAGCGCCACTTCCGCGAGGTCGAGCGGTACTGGGTGAACGAGCCGTACTCGTTCGTGATCGTCTTTCACTCGACGAAGGAGAACGAGAAGAAGTACTACGTCGTCGAGCCGTACCGCAACGCCATCGAGGAGGACCTGTTCGAGTTCCTCGAGGGGAAGCTCCGCTCGGCGATCAAGTACGCCGACGAGGGCGCCGTCGCGACCGACGACGATCACCGGCGGCTGACGATCCGCGAGGAGACGTACGACCTGCTGGACCGGTACGACCTCTACACCCGCGACGCCGGCCCGCAGCTCGGCGACAAGCTCGCGGAGCTGTTCGGCGTCGAGGTCGACGATGAGGGCGCCGCGGGTCGGTTGATCCGCGCGCTCGGCGTCGCCCCCCGCGAGTCCGACGGCGAGATCGAGGGCATCGCCGCGCGCCCCGAGCCCGCGGTTCTCGCGGAGGACCCGGACACGCTCACCGAGTACACCGTGACGAAGGCGCTGTATTACCTCGAACGCGACTTCGTCGGCTACGAGCGCATCGACGGCATCAAACACGACATCAACGTCGAGGACATCTCCTGTGACGGGTACAACTCCCCCGTCTTCGTCTACCACTCCGACTACGAGCAGATCATCTCGAACGTCTACCACGGCGAGCAGGAGTTGGACGACTTCGTCGTCAAACTCGCCCAGCGATCGGGGAAGGGGATCTCGAAGCGCCGCCCGCAGGTCGACGCCACGCTCCCCGACGGCTCGCGTGCACAGCTAACCCTCGGCAAGGAGGTGTCCGACCACGGGACCAACTACACTATCCGGCAGTTCAAGGACGTCCCGTTCACGCCGATCGACCTCATCAACTGGAACACGTTCAGCCTCGACGAGATGGCGTTCCTGTGGCTGTGCATCGAGAACCACAAGAGCGTGATCTTCGCGGGCGGCACCGCCTCCGGGAAGACGACCAGCCTGAACGCCGTCTCGCTGTTCATCCCCTCGAACTCGAAGATCGTCTCCATCGAGGACACCCGCGAGGTGGAGCTGCCCCAGCGCAACTGGATCGCCTCCGTCACCCGCCCCTCGTTCGCGGACGACGACGGCGGCGACGTGGACGAGTTCGACCTGCTGGAGGCCGCGCTGCGCCAGCGGCCCGACTACATCGTCATGGGCGAGATCCGCGGCGAGGAGGGCCGCACCCTCTTTCAGGTCATGTCGACCGGGCACACGACGTACACGACCTTCCACGCGGACAACGTCGGCGAGGTACTCAAGCGGTTCACCACCGAGCCGATCAACGTCTCGAAGACGATGTTCACGGCGCTGGATCTCGTGTCGGTGCAGGCGTCGACCCGGGTGCAGGGTCGGAAGGTCCGCCGGAACAAATCACTCACGGAGATCAACCACTACGACGCCGAGAACGACGAGATCAACGTTCAGGACGTCTATCAGTGGCAGGCCGAGACGGACGAGTTCCTCCACATGGGCGACTCCAACACCCTCGAGGAGATCATGTTCGACCGTGGATGGAGTCACGAGACGCTCGAGGAGGAGTTGCTCAAGCGGCGCGCGGTGATCGCCTACCTGATCGACCGCGGGCTCAACACGTACACGCAGGTTGCGGCGACGCTCCAAGCGTTCATCAACGACCCCGAGACGATCCTCTCGCTGATGGCGAACGAACGGCTGGAGACGAGCCTCGACGACCTCCGGGAGATGGAGTCGGTCCTGATCGACGTGGACGAGGACAAAGAGGAGATGGTTCCCCGTCCGGAGCCCTCCGAGGCGCAGGCGGCGGAGGCGGAGTCGATCCTCGAGGAGGCGGACCCGATCCTCGCGGAGTTCCGCGGCGAGCGCACCGACGGCGTCGCGGCAGCCCTGGGCGCCGTCGAGCCGGCCGGCGATGTCGCCGCCGAGCCGGGGGCGGGGGAGGCGCTCGCCGGCGACGCGGACACGAACGCGGACGCGACCGCCGGCGGCGCACCGTTCGACGGGATCGGTCCGGAGCCGCTCGATGTCGGCCGATCGTTCGACACGGGTGGGTCGGATGACGCGACCAACGCGGACAACACAGATGACGCGGACGACGGCGCGGCCGACCCGACCGGCGAGGCGACCGACGCGTTCGACGCGATCGATCAGTTCGACGACGACCGACCGGACGACGCCCGTTCGGACGGCGACACGGCGATCGACGCGGGCACGCCAGACGACGACGGGGACGCGTCCGACCCCGTCGTCGACGGGGCATCCCCCGACGAGGAGGTGATCGACGACTGGGGATTCGGGGAGGTCGCTGAACCCGACGACGGCGAACACGACGACGGCGACGACCCGACGGACGGAGCGGACGGCGAAGAGGGGAAGACGTAGATGAGCCTCGACACCGACTCGGGCTTCGGGAGCGCGCGAGGCTTCGCGGACGCCTTCTACCCGCTGTTCCGGCGGCTGTTCGACGAGGACGGGGACTTCGTCGACACCGTCGATACGAAACTGACGCAGGCGCGGATGAACCAACCCGTCGAGCTGTACGTCTCCCGGGCGCTCGGTGTCGGCGTACTCGTGGGGCTGGCGCTGTGGCTGGTCGGGATACTGCTTGGCTGGGGGCTGTTCGCGTTCGGGATCGTCCAGGCTGAGTCGATCGGGCTGGGAATCCCAGTGAGTTCTCCGGGGCAGGCGGCGCTGTTGGAGTCGCTCACCGAGCCCGCGGCCGTGATCGTCAGCGGCGTCGTCTTCGGAAGCGTCGGGTTCGGGCTCGGGTTCGGGACGCTGCTCGCGATCCCGTACCAACGGGCGGACGCCCGAAAGCGCGAGATCAATATGCTGCTCGCGGACGGCGTCTCGTTCATGTACGCCCTCTCGGTGGGCGGGTTGAACCAACTGGAGATCTTCGAGGCGATGGCGGAGGCCGACGACACGTACGGGGAGGTGGCAAAGGAGTTCCAGAGCATCGTCCAGGAGACGAGCTACTTCGGCACCGACTACCGCAACGCGGTCCGCCAGCAGTCCATCGAGACGCCCAGCGAGGAGTTCTCGCAGTTCCTCACGGACATGCTGTCGATCATCAACTCCGGCGGCGACATGGAGCGGTTCCTCTACGATAAAAAAGAGAAACACCTGCGCACGTCGAAACAGCAGCAGGAGCTGACGCTGGAGACGCTGGAGCTGTTCGGCGAGATGTACATGACGCTGTCGCTGTTTCCCCTCCTGCTCATCATCATCCTCGTCATCATGTCGATGCTCGGGCAGGGACAGGACTTCCTGCTGACGGCAACCGTGTACCTGCTCACGCCGCTCATCGGCGTCGGCTTCCTCGTGCTCGTGTCGACGGTGAAGCAGGACGAGCCGGGCGACGGCTACCTCGACCCCGGCGGCGTCGACGAGCACTTCGCCGAGGAGCAGCGCGAGGGACTGCTCCACCTCGGGCTCGTCGAGGCGTTCGTCGGCGACTTCTCGCTGTTCGATCGGATCCGGTCGCGCGAGGGGACGTACAAGACCGGGCAACTGCTGAAGGCGCCGCACGTGTTCTTCCGGGACAACCCCCTGTTCACGCTCGCGCTGACCGGGCCCGCCGCGCTCGTGTTGGTCGGGTTCGGCGTCGCCTCCGGCGACGCGCCGCTCACGTTTCAGGGGTTCGTCGAGAACCCGGTGTGGTCGACGTTCGTGTGGGTGTACGTCCCCGCGTACGTCACGCTGATCCCGCTGGTGGTCTTCTACGAATGGCACCAGCTCCGGCGCGGCGGGATCACCGGTAAGCTCTCGGACAACCTCCGGAAGCTCTCCTCGGCCAACGATACCGGGCAGACGCTGTTGGAGTCGATCCGGACGACGGCCGACACCTCGAGCGGGAAGCTCGCCGAGGAGTTCGAGGTGATGTACGCGAAGGTGAACTACGGGATGAGCCTCCGGGAGGCGCTCGTCGAGTTCAACAACAAGTACCATATCCCGCGGCTCGCCCGCACAGTGAAGCTCATCTCGGAGGCCCAGCAGGCGTCCAGCCAGATCACGGACGTGCTGACGACCGCGGCGCAGGCCTCCGAGAACCAGGACGACATCGAACGCGAACGGATCTCCCGCACCCGGATGCAGGTGGCGATCATCCTGATGACGTACCTCACCCTGCTCGCGGTGATGGCGATCCTGAAGCTCCGGTTCCTCGACGTGCTCGCGGGGCTGACCGCCCAGACTGGCGGCGGAGGCGGCGGTGCCGGCACCGCGACGGGCGGGGGCGGCGGGCTCGGATCCGGCGGCTTCGGCGGCAACGTCAACGTCGACCGCCTGTCGGTGCTGTTCTTTCATGCGGTGACGATACAGGCGGTGCTCTCGGGGGTCATCGCGGGGTACATCCGCAGCGCCGACATCGTGAGCGGGATGAAGTACGTGGTCGTGTTGCTCACCGTCGCACTCGGCGTGTGGGTGGTGGTTGCGTGAGCGCCGACCCGTGGCGTTCGGGAGGGAGCGGCGGCGAGAGACCGGACGGTGACGGACGCGACCGCGGTGGCGACGCCGCGGACCCGGGTGGCGACGCCGGCGAACGCGGACAGACGACGATCGACTACGCGGTCGGGGTGAGCGTCTTCCTGCTGGTCGTCGCCTTCGTGTTCGCGTTCGCCCCGTCGCTCACCGCGCCGTTCACCGGCGACGCGACCGACGCCGTCGTCGTCGCCGATCGGTCGGCCGACCGGGTCGCGAACGACCTGCTCGTCGAGAACCCGGCGCGACCGACGGTCCTGAACGCCACCTGTACCCAAGCGTTCTTCGATACCGACGGGCCGGACCGGTCGGACGACTGCCGCTATGACGCGAACGCCACGGACCTGAAGGGCGCCCTCGGCGTGATCTCGCCGGCACGGACGGTGAACGTGACCGTCGTCGACGACGGGTCGACGCTCGCGGCGGGACCGTCGCCGCCGCGGGACGCGGACGTGTCGGTCGCCCGCCGGGCGGTCCTGCTCGACGGATCGGACGCGACCGTGGTCGTACGGGTGTGGTAACAATGCGCGCACAGGCACACACGCTGGAGGGGTTCGCGGCCGCGGTCATCGTGTTGAGCGGCGTCCTCTTCGCGCTGCAGGCGACCGCGGTGACGCCGCTGACGGCCAGTACCTCGAACCAGCACATCGAGAACCAACAGGCGGCCGTCGCCGAGGGGACACTGGCCGCCGCCGAAGCGAACGGGACGCTCGCGCCGGCGCTGCTCCAGTGGAACTCATCAGGCGAGCGGTTCATCGGCTCCGGATCGGACGGAGTGTACACCGGCAGGGGACCGCCGACCCCGTTCGGCCACACGCTGAACGAGACGTTCGGCGAGGACCGTATCGCGTTCAACGTCGAGGTGAGCTTTCGAACTCCGGGCGGCCGCGGTCGGACGCGGATGGTGTACATGGGCTCCCCTAGCGACAACGCCGTCGCGGCGACCCGGACGGTGGTACTGTTCGACGACGACCCCGTGGGCGACGGCTCCGGGACGCTCGCGGAGGTCGCGTCCGACCCGGACCGCGAGTTCTACGCGGACGATACGGACGACGGGCCGCTGTACGGCGTCATGGAGGTGCGCATCGTCGTATGGCGGATCTGATGGACGGCGACGGCCGCGGACAGCTCGTGCTCGTCGCGGGGTTCGCGCTCGCGATCGTGCTCGTCGCGTTGGTGTTGCTCGCGAACACCGCGATCTTCACCGAGAACCTCGCGACCCGCGACAACGGCGTCGGCGAGCGCGACGTACTCGGCTATCGCTCGTCCGTCGTCGACGGCGCCGGCGGGATCGTCGACCGGGAGAACGCCGCCGAGTACGACGATCGTGAGCCGCTGGAGGAGAACGTCACCGCGGGGCTCGCCGCCCTCGACTCGGAGTTGCGCGAGTCAGCCGCCCGGCGCGCCGCCAGCGCCCGCGCTGACGTGGACGCCGCAACCTACACCAACGGATCGCTGGTGCGGCAGAACGGGACTGCGGACGACCCGCGGCAGTTCACGAACGTCAGCGATGACGCCGACTGGACCGTCGCGACCGACCTGGAACGCGCCAGCGACGGCAACGCGACGCGCGGGTTCGTCGCCGTCGTGACGGCGAACTCGCTGGAACCGGCCTCCGAGAGCGATCCCGACGACGCCTTCCACGTCGTGGTGACCAACGGGAGCGCGGCGTGGCACGCGTACGTGTACGAGAACAGCAGCAGCGGAACGATCGCCGTCGCCGTCAAGCCGGCCGGCGAGCCCGCATCGGCGACGAGCCAGGTCTGCTCGGTGTCGGCGTCGAACGCCACGGTCGATTTCACCGGGGGACGCCTCGGCGGCGTCGACTGCCCGGGGCTGGCGTTCGGCGGCGACGTTGCCGGCGGCGCGACGACCGACGGGTACGACATGCTCGTCCGCAACGGCGACCGCGCCGCCGGCGGGTACGACCTGACGGTCCGGACGGCCGGGTCCGGGTCGGTCTCGGCGGGGAACCTCTCGGCGACGCCGTCGGCCGACGAGCCGTACAGTGTGCCGGCGGTGTACGCGGTCGAGGTGCCGATCGACTACCGAACCAGCGAGGTGACGTACGCGGAAACCGTCCGCGTCGCGCCGGGGGAACGCGATGAGTGACCCTCGTCGACCGGGCGCCGGAACGCGATCGGACGGGGCGAGGTCGCGACCCCACCGGGACCGCGGGACCGCGACGACCCTCTCGTACGTGTTGACGCTGGGGATCACGGCGCTGCTGATCAGCGGCCTGCTCGTCGCGGCCGGCGGCGCCGTCGAGAGCCAGCGCGAGGACACGACGCGCGAGGCGATGGAGGTGGTCGGCCAGCAGCTCTCCTCGCGCCTCATGGCCGCGGACCGCCTCGTCGCCGCCGGCGGGAGCGAGGTAAGCGTACGGGGTACGTACCCCGAGACGGTCGCCGGCAGCACCTACTCGATCGCCATTGAGCCAGGGTCACCAGCGACGATCGAGCTGACCGCGACAGGCACGCGAGTCTCGGTGACGGTGGCGGCCCCGACGCGCACGCCCGTCGCCGAGACGACCCTGTCGGGCGGCGACGTGGAGATCGTCTACGCCGGCGGCCAACTGGAGGTGCGGGAGGCGTGAGCCGCGCGCAAAGCGACGCGATCGGGTTCGTGTTGGTGTTCTCCCTGATCGTGCTCACCGTCGGGACCGTGTACGCAGCGGGGTACCCGGCGTTGGAGGAGTTCCGGACGGGCGAACAGCTCGAAAACATGGAGCGGGCGTTCGACGTGCTCGACGACAATCTCGACGACCTCTCGCGGGAGGGTGCGCCCAGCCGCGCGACCGAGATCAAGCTCAACGGCGGCACACTGGCGGTGAACGGGTCGACGACGATCACGGTGAACGCGACGACGCCGAACCCCGCCAGGGGGGAGAACTTCACCGTCTCCGACGAGAGCACGCCGATCACCTACAGCGAGGGCGACACGACGGTCGCCTCCGCGCACGGCGCGGTGTTCAGGCAGGACGGCGACGCCGCCGTGATGCGCTCGGAGCCGGGGTGGGTGATCGACGACGACCACGCGCTGATCCCGCTGGTCGTCACCGACCGAACCGGCGATCGCGTCGCGTTCGGCGGGAGTTCAACCGTGCTGATCCGTGGGCAGGTGACGGGGCGGGGCATCGCGGGCAAAGTCGCCGCGGGTGACGATGACGACGATGTGACGGTTACCGTCACCGTGGAATCGCCCCGGGCGGACGCCTGGAAGCGCTACTTCGAGTCCGAGGGGTTCACCGCCGTCGACGACGACCCGGACGACGGCGAGGTCACCTACCGGTTCGAGGTGGACAGCGTGGTCGTCCAGCAGACGACCGTCTCCGTGGAGTTAGAGGGGTAACACGATCTGACCGGCGGAGGTCCCCTTCGAGGTTCGGCGCGGCTCAGTCCTCGTCGACCTCGATCTCGGTGACCGAAACGTGGAGGTAGGTGATCCGGGGGGCGTTCGACGCGCTCACGTCGAGGTCGATCGTCCCGACGCTCGGGTCGTACTCGAAGTCGTTCGGCTGTCCGTTCACGTCGATCGTGTCGCCGACGAGGCCGCCCTCGAAGTTCGTCCCCGGACCGCCCCCGCCGTTGAGGTCCACGTCGGATCCGGGCGCGTACACGAACCCGACGAACAGGTAGTTCCCGTTGAACGAGACGTCCCCGTCGGAGTGGACGAGCACGCGGAGTTGGCTCGCGGGACCGTCGGGGTTGACATCGCCGCTCACGGAGAAGTCCTCGCGGACGTACCAGGTAGTCGAGTTCCCCCCGGTCACGTCCACGTCGCCGGCGTCGAAGTCGCCGTCGACGACGACCGAGACGTTCCCGTCGGACGTGTCGATCGAGAGGTCGCCGCCGTAGTCGCCGTCGAAGAAGTACGTCTCGCCGCCGTCCATGTCACCGGTGTCGAAGTCGCTCTCGGTCTCGTCGACGCAGGCGTCGGGGTCCGTCTGGCACTCCTCGATGTGGGACTCGATCACGTCGTCTGCGGACGGCTGCACGACCCCGTCGCGGTACGGCTCCGGCGGCGGCCCGGGATTGGCCGAGATCCCGCCCGCGGAGGTCGAGGCGACGACGTTGTCGAACTCGGTCTCGAACGGGACGACCAGCTCCGTCCGCGCGGTTCGGTTCCCGTGGTGGATCGACACCTCGCCGCTGGTGCGCTGTTCGAAGAACCGGCCCCACGCGTCGTAGTACTCGCTGCCGACGGTGATCACGACGACCCCCTCGTCGAGGGGATTCGCGCGGTCGGAGTCCTCGTCCGGGTATACCGCGGTGGGGTCGCTCGAACGCCGGACGACGACCTCGCCATCGAGGCGCTCGTCGCCGCCGACGGACACGAGCGGGAGCGTCAGCGTCGTGCCGCGGTAGTGGAACTCCGGCGGCGACACCATCGCGCTGCCGTTGCCGGACCGCCGCCAGATGCCCCCGCCCTGGTACGCGACGGACGTGTCGCCGTCGCGGTAGACGACCGCGCCCAGCGTCGTGTTCGTGATCTCGTACTCGAAGTCGCCCGTGCTGGCGTTGTACACCGAGATGTTCATCCAGCCCGCGTCTGCTTCGACGCGTCGCGTCGCACCGGAACTGCCGACCAGTCGCACCCGCTGGGTGTCGCTCCCGCCGTGGGCGACGAGGCTCGCCTTCGAGTCGAGCTGCGTCATCGACTGTTCGGCCGCGCCCGTCGTGGCCGACTGCTGGATCCCGCCGATGGCGTCGCCGCCGAGCGCGACGACCGCCGTCGCGCCCGCGATGGTGATCGCCAGCAGGAGGACGACGCTGATCACGTCGCCCTGTGCCCGCCGGTCGTCATCCCCCCACAAAGGCATCGTCGTATCGACGGCGGCCTGTGAAATAAACGTTCGTTCCCGAGTATTAGGGTTGATTGCTGTGGCGAGTTCCGTTCGTCGGCGATAACTGGCGAAAAGACTGTCGGGGACGTTACGAGGGCGTCTCGCCGGTCGCGAGCGCCTGCGAGGTCTCGCCGTTCTGCGAGGTCCAGAGCACGCGGACGGTGGTCCCGGCGGAGACATTCCCGCCGTGGTCGGTGCTCAGATTGGCCGAGGTCCCGGCGGATACGGGGAGCCCGAACGCCTTTGACGGGCCACCGCTGGCGTTCAACGAAACCAGCCCCGTGTTCTGGTCGTTCAGCGTGCTTCCCCCCGTATGAGTAGCAGTGACGTTGTAGTCACCGCCGTCCGTCTCGCTGTAGTCGAACTGGAAGTTCGCGTTCGGCGTCGTCTGCTGGACGCTGTTCCCCAACCCGAGGACGAACGAGCCGATAACTGCCGCGAGGATCACCGTGATGGCGACCATCAGGATCACGCCGATCACCGGACTAACCGCGCGGTCGTAGTCGAGGAGTTGTTTGAAGTTCATCGTGGTTCAGGGCGTCGACTCCTGCGCGAGCGTCTGGGTCGTGTCGCCGTTCTCCGAGGTCCAGATCACGCGAACGGTGTCATCGGTTCCATAAACGATGTAACTGGAGTTGTCTCCAGCGGAGACATCGCCACTTCCGCTCCAGTCGCTGGTAGTCTGTTCACCAGTCGTTACGTTTAGCTGACTCTCCGGAATCGAGTCGCCGCCGGTGTGAGTGGCTGCAACTCCATCGGTATCATTGTAATTGAACTGGAAGTTCGCGTTCGGTGCCGTTTGCTGCACGCTGTTCCCCAGACCTAAGACGAACGAACCGATGACAGCCGCGAGGATCACCGTGATCGCCACCATCAGGATCACACCGATCACCGGGCTGACTGCACGGTCGTCGTCGAAGAGTGCGTTGAAGTTCATTTGTTCTCGTTCCACAGCCCTCCCCGAAGGGAGTCGCCCCCCGGCGGTACTGTGTTGATACGGTACGACCCTTCTGTGTAATAATTGGATCGGAGAGAGAATCAAAAGTGATAACTATCGGTGGATAACCGACCCGTCACTGTCATCGGTACGGGTGCTGAGATGACCATCCACGGACGCGGACGCCGCTCACGGTCGACGGACTCCGCCCGAAAACACCCGTGAGAAGGCTGGAATCGGGGAGTAGCGCTCCCTCTCCAGAAGGTAAATTTCGAGTGGACTCGGTGGGGGTCGGTGACTCGCGACCCCGCCGCCGTCTGCCAGTTCGATTCGATTTCTACCGTCCACGAGGTAAAATTGAATTGAATCATCGGGTACCCTCCGTATCGCTGTCGAGGGCGTCGAGGAACTCACGACGCACCTCCATCTTCTCGCGCTCGGTGCGCTGATCGTAGTGTTGCTCCAGCACCTCGCCGGAGACGTTGCTCCGCTCCTCAACGACGTTCTGGGGAACGTGGTTCCGCAGTTGGTGCGTGATCGCGCCGCGGCGGATCGCGTGCGGCGACCGCGAGGACGGACACCCCGCCCTCGAATCGCGAACGGCCCACTCGCACGTCTCCGGGTCTTGGTCGTGTGGGCACGAGCCGATCGTGCACGGTAGCGTCCACTGATACACCGCCTGTCGGATCGGCGCCGACGAAAGCCGGCCGTGTTGGCTCGAAATGAGCGGTCGGCGACCGTAGTCGTCGCGGACGTTGTGCCGGTTGTGCTCGATGTAATCGTCGAGCACCTTGCAGTAGTGCTCAGACACCGAGATCGCCCGCTCGGCCGCATCGCCGTTCTTCAGCGGCGTCTCGGACTCCGGACGATGCCGGATGTCGATGCACCGGCCGTCCGAATCGTAGTCGTCAACGTCGATAGACCGGAGCGTCCCCAGCCGGATCCCGCTGTGCCACAGCAGCAGCATGATGACGTGGTCGCGGCTGGCGTACTCGTACCGCTCCATGTGCGTGAGGATCTCCTGGGCGCGCTCAGTTTCGAGCCGGACATCGCGCGCCTCCTCCTCCGGATCGAGCGGCGGGATACGGACGCGCTCGCGCATCCCCTCCTCGACGCCGTCGATCGACGCCGCGAACCCGAGGAACTGCTGCACCGTCCGCAGCTCGTTGACGAGCGTGACGCGTTTCACCTGCTCGGCGCGCCACGTCCGATACTGGTGGAGCATCCGCCCCGTGAGGCGGTTGAGGTTCTCGATCTCCTCCTCGCGACACCACGCGACGAAGTGGCTGAGTCGGTACCGGTGGTTCTGCAGCGTCTTCACGGAGACCTCGGGCTCGCGGCTCTGCAAGTACATCTCGACGGCCTCGCTCGGCCCGAGCGGTTGGAGGTTCGTCACGCGGACGCACCTCCGGCGTCGGGATCGTCGTCCGGGCCGCACACGCCGCACCAGTTCCGATGGGCGGGCGGGAAGGCGTCGAGCGACACCTCCCGCGGCGTCGTCGCCGCGAGCTGTGGACAGTCCGGGACGAGGTGGAGTTTTCCGCCGTTGGCCCCGCGCTTGTCGCTCTCGTAGGCGACCTCGGGCAGTACGTCGACGCTCATGCGTCGGGCTCCGTGACGGCGGTGACGGGAACGCCCGCCCGCGACCACACTTCGGCGACCTCGGCCGAGTCGGTCGTGCCGTAGCGGCCGCCCGCGACCGTGTAGGTGGTGCGGGCCATCAGGCACCTCCGTCGCGCTCGATCACGTCGAGCACCTGCCCGACCGTGATCCATTCCTCGGCGACGCCGGCGACGTGGACGCTGTCGCCGTTGCGACCGATGACGACGCCGCGGGTGCGCATCCCCACGTCGTAGACGATGGTGTCGCCCTCGCGGGGGTCGGCGCTCGCGTGCTCGGCGCACACGGGAACCTGCTTGTTCCCGAGAACGCGGACGCCGTCGGGGGCCGCTCCGCAGGCGGCGCATCCGCTGCTGTTATCAGAAATCGACTCCTCTCCGTCGGTGCGGGCTTGATCGCCCGCGACTGGTTTCGCTGACATGGGTTCGTGCTTCCGCACGAAACCCGCCCCCGGCGCGGTGTTGCAGCACCGCGCCGGCGGAACCGAGATTATCTCATACCTACCAACTGGATCGCGCTTCGGGTCTCGCAACTCCGCAAATGAGGTCTCATCACATATAGGTTATGACTGAACTACCCGGTGGTCTTTTCACCCAATTGGATTATACACCGGAATAAGGTGACGACGCCACGGATGTGGATTCAGATGCGGCGATCTGCTACGTGGATGACTCTCTGGGATGATCGACTCCTCGAAATAATCCGGAATGAGGGGTCCGGATCCCCTACAGAGCTATCTGAATCTGATTACATCCGAGTCTCTCCGCAGCACGTCTCTCGGCGTCTTTCGACGCTCGCGGATCACGGGCTTCTGACTCACCTCGGGAACGGAGTATACGTCATCACCGAGGAAGGGAACCGCTATCTCGACGGTGACCTTGATGCTGAGGAACTGAGCGACTCGGGTGAAGAAAACGGTACCGCAGCCGCGTGATGGTACCTGACCGAAAGTCGTCGGCGTGGATGCAGCTCGTAGATGAGCGTATCCTTGAACGACTCGCCGGCGAGGGTGACGGGACAGCGTGGATGATCGCGTTCGATCTCAACCGGAACCGGGGACGCGTCGCCGAGCGGTGTCGTGTGCTCGCTCACGCGGGATTCGTTGACCGGGTCCCTCGTGCTCATGTGGACGACAAGTGGGTGATCACGGACTGGGGTCGGCTGTATCTCGATGGGGAGATAGACGCCGATCTTCGGCGGCCGAGTCCGTCGCCGCGGCCGCCCGATAAGGTGCGGCCCGGGTGGTACGCAGGGTTTGGATGATGAGTTGGAACTCTCAAGAAGATACTGTCGAGAAACAGATCGACACAGAAGGAATAGAGTCAGATACGGTAAGGCAGGCAGCGGTTCTTCGAGTTCAGATGTTCGATAGCTTAGCATCTGATGCGTTAGCGATACTGAGAATACAGTTGTTTGTTGTTCCTCTCACAATCGCACTAATCAGATTCCTCTCGACTGCTGGTGAAAGCCAACAGAGTGTAGAATCGATATTCAATGAAATAATCACTACTACCTCCGGACAGCGGGCTCTTATAGCGGTATCCGTTGCAATTACTGCAGTAGTACTCAGTACGGCGGTATACTATATTGCTCGAAAAAAGGCTCATTCAGAAAGGAACTATTTGATATATTCCCAATATGCAGATCCTAGTGAGAAGCTGCTTGAAAAGAAGTATCACCGAGTAAAATCTCGCACGACCGAAATTCTAAGTGAGTCGATCCGGGACAGCGAGAAGTCTTATACAGAGAAACATTCGCCAAGAGAGCGGTTCACACTTCTAACGGACAGGACAAACTCACTAGAGTCTGCTCTTCGAGTAACTTTGGGTGTATCACTGGTAGCTACCCTCGTTTCTGCTGGATTCATCGCGATTGGTATACTGCAGACGGTGAGCCAAATCATCGCAATATTGGCGATAATTGTGTCACTCTTTGCGGCATTCTTGATTGGAGTGATGATAATGATCATAGTTATTCTACCAGAATATGAGAATTTTGGGGAAGTTATTCTTGCATACATTGAAAATCTGATAATCTATATTCTAGCCATAGCTATAAAGTTCGGTTCTCTATTAATTAGCGGACTGAAATCCAATAGAAATGCTCGAATTGGAGCAATCCTAATTTCATTCAGCTTATTAGTGCCCATATTAGATGTCTTGACCAACAATACCCCAGGTGAACTGTATATACTAACAATATTTACTGGAGTACTCAGTGTGTTATTTATTGGAGTTTCTTTAACTGAATAAGGAACAGAGAAATTGTTAAACCCGCCAACAAACCCGAAGCGTGAGCGTACACGTTCGTAATCCCGCTCCCATTCACTATCGATGACGGCGTTGGGAACAACATGAACACGATATACCCGAGCACCACCGCGACCAAAACGACCAGCCCCCCGCTCACTAACTCCTCACGCCCAACCTCGAGATCCCCGAGGCGCTCCCACACGACCGACCCCCCGACAAGCGTAATCCCGGCAGCCACCACCCCGGCGACTTCGAGCCGGAACCCGCCCGCATAGCGAAGGTCGATGAGCTGCATGAGCAGGAGGAACAGCGAGACAGCGACCGCGTACGCTGCGCTCGACCCGTGGCGCTCGTCGACGTAGACGTACAGCGCGACCAACAGCGTGCCCGTGAACGCCGCCGCGACGCCGGAGAATCCCCGCGAGACGATCTCGGCCTCTGGGTACTGTGTCGACCAGATCACGTAGTCCGCAGCGTGGACGAGGATCGGGACGAATAGGAGGTTTGCAGCGAACGCCCGTCGGAACCAGGTGAGGCGGCCGACGAATAGCGCGAGCGCGAAGGCGTACAGCGCGCCGAGCAGGTAGCCGACGATGTTGCCGTAGAGATGCGCGTTCGAGGCGTGGACGTAAGAGGCTGTGAGGAACGTGATGAGGTCGAGGGAGGCGTGGTCGAAGACGAGCTGCTGTTGGAGGGGGGATGGGGTCGTGAAGTGGATGAGTGCTAGGAGCGCAGGAACCGCTATGAGGAGGGCGATATTCTCGAAAAGTTCAATTTTTCTGGACCGCATGGAATATACCGTTCTTCTTGGCCCTGCATCATTTATCCCTTGGTTACTATTAGAAGAATATGGACTCTGATGTCCTCAGACTGGCATATTATGCTCTCCAAGATCGTTCATGTGTATACTGTGGCGATGATCTAAATTACAATAGAATCCAACTTGAACTATCAGAGACAAACAATGCCTTTGAGGCCGAGTATGTATGCTCTTGCGGAAATTCACAAGATTTCGTGGTAACCTATGATGGAGACCATATCCAAGTAGAAATCATCGGCTCTGAGGAAGATAGTGAAACATATTCGGTCGCTACTGGGGCACTCGAACGCTTGGGAAGTGAGGTACATCCAATATATGAAGCACTTGATGAACTCCTGACGGCTTATCGAGTACTGAAAGTAAACTGGAAACACTATGACTATGTAACTAAAGAATTACCAAACTATCTAGCTAGCGCGTTGGGAGCAGAATTAGACCAACTAGAAAGCAAGATTGGAGGAGAGGTGGTAATTAAATTGCCAAAGTCAAAGGACATGGGCCTGGCATATGCTGTGATTCATAACTATTTATCTAGCGTATACTCTTTTGACCAAGTTCTGGAGACGACGAAAGCCGATCTAATCTGGGATGAGAAAATTTCCCATGAGTTCAGTGACTTCATGAATGAGCACCCGATAGTCAGAGGACTTAGGATCTTTACTCAACATGAGCGAATTCCCTCAGTTTCGCTCAAACTCAACCATGACGATTCGAACGTTCGGGTGAGTGATTTCCTCATCGATCTTGACGAAGTGGATACAATAACATCAGAAATCAATGAGTCGCAACCTGATGGGTACAAGCATGGTGCGGATAAATACTACTCCAAGGTTGAGGGCGGACGTATAAATCTAAGTCAGAATCTCGTCGAATATCAATACAATGCGAGCAAATTGATGACGAGTTTAACGGAGAGATTCTATAACGAAGAGCGGGATCTGATTGAGGAGTACGAATCGATCGAGATTCCAGACACCTATCCGGATGAGATCGCTGATATACGCGACAGTAGTCGTGAAGGTTCTCAATAAATCAGATACATAGTCGGGACACGAACTGTAGTACCTGCCCAGACTGGGCGTAAAGACTAGACATTAAGACAGCGTAGCGGTGGGCATGACCGTCGCCTGTTACACCCGCGTTTCCACCGCGAAGCAGAACCTCGATCGCCAACTCACCTCGACCCAGCAGTACGCCGAGGACTCCCTCGGGGCATCGTTAGCTGACATCGAAGTGTACCGCGACAAGTCGAGTGGCACCAACACGGCCCGCGACGCCTACCAGCGGCTCATGTCCGACGCCGAGGCCGGCGAGATCGACGCGGTCGTTGCACACGAGGTCTCCCGCGTCGCCCGTTCGATCTCCGACCTCGAACGGACTGCCGACCGACTCCGCGAGGCTGGCGTCGAGCTGCACATCGTCTCCGAGTCGCTCGTGATGAAGCCCGACGAGGAGGATCCGTACCAGCGCGCGCTCTTTCAGATGCTCGGCGTGTTCGGGGAGCTGGAGGCGCGGATCAAGCGCCAGAATATCCGAGAGGGGATTGCCGCCCGCCAAGACTCCGAGGAGTATCGCCACGGACCGGCGCCGCTTGGGTTCGAGAAGGACGACGGTCGACTCGTCGAGGGTGCCAATTACCACCGCGTCGTGACCGTGTTGGAGCAGGTCGCGGCCGAGGAAATGAGTCAGCGAGCAGCGGCACAAGAACTCGGTGCCGGTCGAAAAACCATCCGACGGGCAGTCAACGACCGAGCGGAACTCTACGGCCTCTGATATTTGACATTCTGACGCATGTTCATCATATTTCAAATCCCACTCTCCAAACAGTTTAACACCTAATATCTACCCGTGAAATGTGCGTATCATGGAACGGCTTCTTAGAACCACAACACCGATCAGATACCCTACCTATAATCGCAGTGAGAGCCACTCTACTGGCTTCTTTTTCCGTACAAATCGCGAACTGTATCTTATAACAGCTCGTCACTGCTTGTTCGAATCAGATCGTGGAGGAGTTAGATTCCGCCCCGAAGAGATAGCTATTCGATTGCGAGACAAGAAAGATCATCGAGAATCGCGTACAATGAGGATACCCCTTTATGACGAAAGCGGGGACCGAAATTGGATTGAACCATACCATTACGATGTCGACATTGCCGCATTGCCGCTCGAAATTTCCTTGCGTGAAACAGGAAATACGTCATTTGGAACCTCCCGCCTGAGTAAAGCATATGAGGCGAAAAATGTCGCTGTACCCGGTGATTCAGCTATCGTTGCCGGATATCCTGTGGTAAACGCCGGTTCATACTCCCCAATACTACGGAATGCGCTGATATCTAGTGCCTTAGATGTGGATTATGACAAACAGCCATATTTCCTGATAGACTCACAGTTGCACGAAGGAACGAGCGGGAGCCCAGTTCTTGTACGAAAAACAGACCGGAATGACAATATCGCGTTTCATGTTATTGGGGTACATTCCGGGCAACACGATGTGAGCGTTCCGGGAGGTGAAAATCTAAATCGAGTGTGGTTTCTCAAACATTTGCGGATTAGGCTAAACGATTTCGAGCCCGACCTTACTGATCTCTTCTGATCACGGTTCTGAATTATTAACTACAGATAAGAACTCATCCAGCGACAGCCCCGGCGGCAAAGACACCATCGCCCCGGTCGGCACGTGCACCACCGCCGTGACCTCGGTCTTGTGCCCGACGCCCGCGGCCCGCGCCCACGGTTGGGGCCACACAGTGCGCACGCTTCCGTTGTAGTCCTGCGCGCTCACGTCTTGCTCGTACCAGGTCATCCCGGTTTCCGTCGCCGCCTCAGCCGTGCGGTCGGTGTGCGCCGTCCGCCCAGCTCCTTCATCACTAACCGATTGGGTCTCGCTCATCGCGGGCGGAAATAACGACCCCGGGATGATAACCTCCCGGTCGTCCGGTACGCGGGCGTACCGTCCAAACCGGGGCGTTCTCCTACTGTCGCAAGACGCTGTTAACGCCCAAGAGCGACCTTCACGAGCCGTATGGGCGTTTCTACCCTACACCGAACGGAGAACGGACGGCAGACCACCTACCGCGTCGTCGACGTTGAGGACGCGACCGGCGAGACGTACCCGCACGTCTTCGAGCTGACCGAGAACGGCGACGAGACCGACGGCGCACACACCTACGTCGGCGCGGGCGACCACCCCGACACGGCCGAGGAGCGCGACGAGGCCCCGCAGGGTGCATGGGAGGCGCTGAACGAGGCGACCGACGAGGGCGACCTCGAATGACCCCCCTCACGCCCGAGGAGTTCGAGGACGTGCAGGAGGAGGCCCCGGAGAACGCCGACATCCAGCAGTTCGACAGCGCCGAGGAGTTCAACACCTACGTCGCCGCCGATTCGGCGACCAACACCCGGCGGCGCTACGAGCGCGACGACCGGATCGGCCGCTACGGGGCGTATCTCATCATCGCCGTGCTGGCGCTCAAAGGGGCCGAGGAGTACCTCGCGCGCTACTGATGCAGGTCCAAGAGGACCCGTCTCGGCTGGTGCTCCAGCCCGAGACCGAGGGGGAGCAAAGCGCCCTCAACATGCTCCAAGCACTGATAAAGGACCTCGACGACGCGCCAGCAGCCTACTTCACGCTCGATGTGGCGGACTACGCGGATCTCGACCACGACCTCGCGAGCCGCGCCGTGTTCGCACCCGATCGCAGTCGGTACGACGCCGGCGCCCGCGCGCTCGTCGTCACCATCGGGAGGGGCGTATGAGCGACTACTGCCCCATCCACCGGATCCGGTACTTTCCGGGCTCCGACGACTGCCCGATCTGTAGACGGACGGGGGTCAAGGGGTGAGCGAGGCCGTCGAGTTCGGCGAGAAGCCCGCCGCCGACGCCTACCGCGACGAGTTCCCCGAGCACATCTGCTCGGTGGACGACGATCGCCGGTTCAAGACGGTCCACTTCACCAGCGACACGCCCGAGTGGCTGCTCGACCAGGCTCGCGCGCAGGCCGACGAGGGCCGCGCCGCTCGCGAAGACACCACCGGCCAAGCCGACCTCACGGAGGGCGAACGCGACCGGATCGACTTCAGCGACCCTCGAGCCTCGGTGCCGTGGGCGCGGTCGATCAAGGCGCTGGCGGAGAAGTACGGGGTATCGGACTGGACGAGCTACGTCGACGGGACGCTCACAGTCGACGAACACCGGCAAGTGATGGAGGAGGCCGGGCAGGAGGGCGGCGGCGCCCGCGACGACGGCGACCAACGAGACGCCGAGCGGGAGCGACAGGCGGCCGCTCGCGAACAGGCCGAGGGGTGCGACCACGCCCGCGACCACTGCGAGCACGGCGACCCTGACGCCTGCGAGTACCTCCAGAACGCCTGCGGTTACGAGGAGGACGAGGTTTCGAGCATCCTCGGGGAACCGGAGGATTCCGGCGAGATAACCGGCGACGCGGCCGGGGCGCTCGCGCGGACCTGGGGCGGCTACAAGGCAGCGATCGCCCGCTTCGAGCGGGAGTTAGCGGACATCGAGGAGGCGAAGGCCCACGCCGAGCAGGCGGCCGCCTCGATCAACGCGATCCGCGACGAGCACGGACAGGACGCCATGCAGTTCGACCGGCTGGAGGAGCTGACCGACGACCTCCAGACGGTCGCCGAGGGCGCCCACGACCACGAGGGCCACATCGAACTAATCGACACATGACAGGACAAGGATGCCCCGTAGAGGGGTGCGAGTTCGGCGAGGACGAGGAGAAGACACAGAATCAGGTGATGGGTCACATCAACTCGACCAACGACGAGGCCCACGACTGGCAGGCCCTCAAGGGGGCGGTGCTGGGGGGTAGCGATGAGAACACCGACCCCGCCGAGGGTGGTACCGACGAGGATACCACCGAATCGGGGGACGGCGAAGCCGACGAAGGGGGCGAAGAGGGGGCCTCCGAAGGGGGGAGCGAGGGGGCTACCGACCCCGCCGAGGCTGGTAGCACCGACGAGGAGCAGCAAAACGCGATCGTCGAGGGGGTCGCAGGGGGCGAACCCGAGGACGGCGAAGCGACCGCTACCGACGACGAGGGGGGCGACACCACCCCCGAGGGGGACTCTGAAGGGGGAAGCGAGGGGGGTGATGGGGCTGGTACCGCCCTCGCGTTCGTCGCGGCGACCCTCGCGATCGCCCTCGCGGTGCTCGCGGCCGCCGGGAACACCGACGACGACCAACCCGAAGAGGACGTGATCGACGTGGAGAACCAGGCCGACGAATCGCAGGATGACGAGCCGAGCACCTCCCCCGAGCCCGCATGGTAGACGACACCGACGCCGACGACCCGGACGCACCGACCACAGACGCCCTCACCGACACGGACACCGACCCCGACCAAGGGGGGAGCGAGGGGGCTACCGACCCTGAAGAGGGGGATCCGCCGGCCCTCGCGGACGACGAAAAGGCCGACGTACCCCCCTCGCTGGCCGAGCAGATGGCCGAGGCCCGCGACGACCAACCCGAATCGAACGACGGCGAAGCGAACGCTACCAACGACGAAGGGGGGTCAGAGGGGGCCTCCGAAGGGGGTAGCGACGGGGGTACCGACCCCGGCGAAGCTGGTAGCGACGACGGTACCAGCGACGCACCCGGGTACGCCTGGGGCGACGTGTACGTCGACTTCCTCGCGATCTTCCTCCTCGAGGTGAGCGCGGAACTCTCCGACGACGATCCCGACATGACCGAGGATGACGTTCGCGACCTCGCGACGGCCGGGCCGATCGACCTGTCGGAGGCCGCCGGCGACGTGTTCGACAGCTCGGGCATCGGCGACGACATGACGCCCGGGCAGGCGCTCGTCACCGGCTCCGCGTTCGTCGCGTTCGCCGTGCTCATGCAGGAGACCGACGCCGCGGGCGAACTCGTCGGGCGGGTGTCTCAGGGTCTCGAAAACGCCGAACTCGGGGGTGCGGCCTGATGTTCGGGAACATGGGCAAGGTCAGGGAGGCGATGGAGGCCGCGAAGAACCCCGCCGAGTCCGAGCAGATCCGCGCGCTCGCCGGTGCCTTCGCCGCCGTCGAACGCGACCAGCGGGCCGCGCTCCGGGAACACGCCGACGCCCTCGGCGTCGACCCCGAGGAGGTGGGGCTCGCAGCCGAACCCGACGAGGAGGAGCGCATCACCGAACTGTGCGCCGCTGTTGGCGCCCGGGTGTCGGGAAACCCGTGGGAGACGTGGACCGAGCACGTCGCCCCGGACGCGCTCGACGCTGACGCGGCAGAAGCGTTCGCCGGCGTCGGCGCCGACGAGTGGGAGGCCGAGCGCGAGCGCATCATCGACGAGTGGCGCGACAACCCGGATCTCGACACCAGCGAGTACACCGACGCCGACGTGATCGCGGCCGACGTGCAGTCGCGCTTCGGCGTCTCGGTGCAGGAGTTCGGGGAGTACGTGATCGGCTACTCCCCGGGCCGGGTGTTCGAGGAGCTGCTCGCCGGCGAGTTCGAGGCGCACACCGAGGCGATCGAGGCGCTCTCCGACGAGGTGGACGAGTAGCCGTGCATCTGTTCATCGGCGCCGCGGCCGGGTGGGGGAAGGGCTACCTCGGGCAAGCGCTCATCGAGCGCAACATCCGCGGGGACCGGTTCGACCGCGTCGTCGTGCTCGACACGTCCGACGAGTTCCGCGGGCTGTGCTCGAAGGAACACGGGCCGGGCTACGCGAAGCAGTGGACGGCGACGGGGACCGAGTCGGAAGCCTTCGGCCCGTCCGAGTGGCGGCAACTCATCGAGGCCAACGAGGCGCTCGTCGTCGGCCGCGGCGTCGCGAAGGACGACTGGCGCGAGACGGTCGCCCCGAACGTGATCCTCGGGTGTCGCCAGTCCGATGACGACGTGCTCATCTTGATCGACGAGGCGCACGGGCTCGCGCCACAGCGCCACGGCTACCCGGACACCACCCGGGAACTCGCGACCGACGGCCGGTCTGAGGGCGGCGCGGCGACCTCGTCGGCGTGGCTCTCCCAGCGGCCGGCGCAGGTGGACAAGGACGTGATCGGCAACTGCAACGCCCGCTTCCTCGGTGGGTTCGAGGACACCAACAGCCTCGGTAGCCTCGACGACGTGCTCCCCTACCCGAAAGACCTGCACGCCACCGGCGGCCAGCCCGTGACCATCACCAACGAGGACCTCCTCGGCGCCGACGGCGAGGCCGTCTCGGTCCGCAAGTGGACCGAACCCGACGAGAGCGGCGAGCCGAAGACGGTCAACTCCGAATGGATCTACTCCGACGAGACGGGGAAACTCGTCCGCAAGGAGTCGAACGACTACAACCCGAAGTGCGACCACGTCGGCGCCTCGGGTAAGCGGATCGACGTGGGGATCTAAGCATGGCGGAGCCAACCGTCTCGGTCACCCTCTACGGTGGGAAGGCACGTCGATTCCGCGAGGTCAGGGATGAGTTAGAGGACCGCCGCGGTTGGGAACCAGATAACGTCGAAGTCGTGGCGTACCTCCTCGCACAGTTCGACGAGGACACGAGGCCGCGAACGGACTGGTAGCCTTCACCCTGTACTGGGCTGAAACAGCCGTTAGCTACGTGCTTCATATCACTCAGCTTTTACACTTGGATTATCGATTCAACCTGTGTCGACAGTTTCAGAAGCCATTCAGGACTTTGAGGGAGCTACGCCCCGCGTTATTGCTGACTTGGAAAGCTTGGATTTTGAGATCAGATATATGCGGGATGATGTTGAGGACCTCTATACAGACGTAGAACTCGACGAAGCGTATAAACTACTAATGGGCCAGCTCGTCGGAAGTGATGATTTTAAATCGCTCATTGGGGAGCAGGAGTGCAGATTACAAACGTTGTTCTACGAAAACGTTGTCGTGTTCATCTTTCCTTCTGACCGCTATGAAGCTGTATTAGCCACCTTTGATTATGATGGCGACTTTCCTGTGAACCAACTTTTACAACAGGTATCGGAGGTAACTGAACTCAAGTAATTCTACGGGTGATAGAGTTAGTATTGCAATTGGGAAATGAACAGTAGCGGCCTATTAAATAGAGTCTCTGTATCTAACGATGGACTCCTTCGCTGAAACCCTTCAGGAGATCCTGACGAGTTCGCGTCAGTGGATTCCGCTTGATCCCAGCGGGACCCGCTGAGATCCGCTAGATTCTTGGCTGGTAGCCTTTGAACGGGCTGCTTCTCTGCCTGAGCGCAGATGGAAGTAGCAGACGGATTCGATAAGTTCGCAGATGAACAGTTCGCGAAGGACGCCGGCTCGGCGCTGAGTGGCCTGCTCCTCGCGGAGACGATCGCCGCGACCGTCGCCGGCCGGACCGTCCCGGGCGTCGGCTATCAGATCGGCGCCGGCTCCGGCATCGATCAGGCCGTCGGTGGGGGCTCGGTCATCGTCGGCGCCGAGTACGCCCCGGTGTCGGGCCGGATGAAGCGTCACATGCAGGTCGGGGGCGCGGTCGGCATCGGCCACGGTGTCGCCGAGCGCTTCGGCCTCGGTAGCGCGCTTCAGAATGCCGTTTCCGGGGCTCTCCCGGGGGGTAACTGACGATGGCGGACATCTTCGTCAGTAAGGGCATGAGTTCTGATCAGGTCACGACCTACCAGAACTCCCCGACGGTCACGCTGAAGCCCACGCCCATCATGGAGGTGTCGCCTGACCGCGGCAAGTTCCTGCGCTTCGAGAACCGGACGATCCGCGGGAACACGGGCCTGCCGGTCTACTTCGACCTCAACGACACCAACGGCGACGACCTCCCGACGAACACGCTGGTCGTGTTCGAGTTCCAGATGTCGAACGGCGACGACTACCACCGTGTCGCCGTCCCGAAGAAGCAGATCAGCTTCTTCAACTCGAACACGATCAGTGAGCAGCGCAACAGCGAGCGCAATCACAACGCGCTGATCCCGCTGAAGTACCCCGAGGCGGCCGACCGCGAGGGGCTGCGCGAGTTCATCGACGTGCGCGACGTGGACTCGTTCACGGTCTCGATCATCTCCACCGCGGCGATCGACTGGGACCAGTCGGAATGGTACTTCGACGAGAACGCCGTCAAGGAGATGTCTCGCGAGTGACCATGTCGGTCGCAGACACCCTCGACGCGATGAAGCGGGAACCGCGCCCGCTGTCACCGCTCGACGACTTCGAGACCGCGGTCAACCAGACCGGCACCGACAGCGAGATCCTCTCGCTTCAGGCTGAGACCGTGCTCGCGCTCCGGGACGGTGCCGACCTCATGGTCTCGATCCCGGCCTACGAGAGCTTCACCACCGACGGCACGGCGGACAACACGGAGACGTTCAGCCTCTCGCACGACCTCGTCGACTCGCCGAACACCCAGAGTGTCGTACTCTACGAGGGCGGCAGCCGCGCCTCGCCGGACTCGATCGACTACGACAACGACACGATCGACTACACGGACGACGGCACGGACAACACCCTGCACGTCTACTACATCGTCGGCGACGCGGCCACGCTCACCGTCGAGAAGGTCTCCCCGGGCGGGAAGACCTCGCAGGCCGAGGAGCTGAAGACGCTGAACGCCGGCCGGGCGAACCGCCAGGACCAGCAGGAGGACCCGATCGAGTTCCACTTCCGCGGCTCGTGGCTGGAGCGGTTCCTCGCGACGGACATGGTACTGAGCGTCAAGATCGACGCTCCGTACACCGTCCAGTTCCGCGAGGACACCGACGGAACGGAGGCAACCAACGCCCTGTTCCACACGACCGCGACGAAGGGGGCATCGTCCGCGCCGGGACTCCTCTCGGCCATCAACGACGACATGGGCGGCCGGTAGCCCGGAGGCTCCCCCATGCAGGTTTCTTCGACGACCACAGGCGACCCGTGGGCGGGAGCGTCCACGGAGAGCACCGGCACCCGGCACAGTCGCGCCGAGCCCGCCCTCGGCGGCTCGACCGCGACCACGTCGGCGAGCAACACCGAGGCCCCGTCGGGGGCCGGCAACAGCAGCGGCCCGCTCGTCGGGCGCATCGAGCAGTCCGGATGGACGCAAGATGATCTCCAACTCCTCTTGCAGGTCCTCCAGATCCTCGCGCTGCTGGCTGCCGCCTACGCGGCCTACAACTCACAGTGATGACGGGTACCAACCAGACCGATACCGACGTACAGAAAGAGCCTATCCCGGCCCAGGAACTCACCGAACGGAGACGGGAACTGTTCGACGACGAGGAGGGCGATGCCTGACGTAGTGCCCGCTCCCTCGGAGTTCGACAAGCCGGTCAACGAGCCGCTCACGGTCGAACTCGACGGCGGTGAACGGGCTACGTTCACCTACGCTCCGCGCCAGCAAACAACGCCGGGGTTCGTCGTCCCGATCGTCGCGGCGTCGAAGTACACAGAGAGCAGTTACACCGTGTGGTTCGACGGTCGGCAAGTGTATGGTCCGGCACCAATCCCGCCGACCGACATCGACGACCTGGCGATCACGTTCCTGCCGGCCTACGAGTTCGAGGAGCAGCTCAAGGTCAGGTGTGAGAACCTCTCGGAGAACACGCCACGCCGGTACACGGTGCAGCCGGTTGGGTACGAGAAGGTGAATCAGGGAGGGTCAGAGTGACGCTCGACACGAACACCGATGTCGAGGAGATCCGTAAGGTGCAGGACGAGGCCGGCGACAAGCAGCCGCCGGCGAACCAAGCCGAGCAGGCCCGGACGAACGACCGCCTCGGGAACGCCGACGCGGTGTTCACCGACAAGCTCACGCCGAGCACGAGCGGCGAAGTGCTCCCGAGCCACGAGGTGAAAGAAGGCTGTGAGGTGCTGGTCTTGGCCGACCCCGACAACGCCGGACCGATCTATATCGGCCCGGAGGGCTCGGAGACGATCCCGCTGGCGAAGGGCAACGGCGTGACCAAGCGTGTGTCCAACACGGACGCGCTTGCGGCGAAGGCGAGTTCGGACGGTGACACGCTCCATATCACGGGTGAGAGCGCATGACTGGCTTCGTCAGCATGGGCGGCGGCGCCACGGTTCCATCGGGCGTCATCACGATGTGGTCGGGTTCCACGACCGACGTTCCCGACGGGTGGACCCTGTGTGACGGGTCTGACGGGACGCCCGACCTTACAGACCGGTTCGTTGTCGGGGCAGGCGACAGCTACGCGGTCGATGACACCGGCGGGGCTGCCTCGGTCCAACTCTCCGAAGACGAGATGCCGAGCCACTCCCACAATGGTAGCACGACGACCGACGGTGAACACTCGCACGACTACACCGGCGTCACCTTCGACGGGGAGGGCAATGGCAGTATCCAAGCGCGGAGTCAGACAACCCGCACCACCGAGCCGGCGGGCGACCACTCGCACAACCTCAACATCGACCAGGCAGGCGGCGACTCTGCGCACGAGAACCGGCCGCCGTACCTCGCTCTCGCGTTTATCATGAAAACATGATAGGGGAGTTCCTAACCGCCTTCCCCGTCGAAGCCGTCCCCGACGGCTCGACGCTCATCCCACACCATGCGACCTACGGTCTGCTCGCAGCGGTCGTCGTCCTCGCGACTGTGTGGGACGACCACCGGCACAGCGAGCCGCTGACGGAGGCAACAGGCGTCCTCGTCGGCTTGTTCGCGTTCGTCGTTGTGTGGCCGTGGCGCCCGCCCATCGGCGCGACGCTCGCGCACGTCGGCCCGCTCGCGGCGCTGGCGTGGATGTGGCGGCCAGGATCGGCGTGGGGCCGACTCTACCCCCGCCGCGTGCAGCTCGTCGCGACCGGCGCGATCCTCGTTGGCCTCGACGACATCATCGAGCACGCGTGGCCCGTTCCGTCGCCGCTCGACACCGGCTTTCATCTGCTCGGCCCCATGCCATCGGCGGCCCTCGCGACCGTGGCCGTCGCGGCAGCCGTCTACGCGCTCCAAACTGCACCGACTCACAACCACCAGACGACGGAAGACACGACATGGTAGCACTCATCGACAACGGCTCGGGAACCGGCGGAGGCGGGAGCCTCGACGCCGGCGACGACCCCTGGGCAGACGACGGCGGCAGTAGCACAGACTCGGGCTCGGACGCGTCGCTTGACGACATCGAGCAGGACCAGGACGCCGACACCCTGGATCTCGGACAGGCCGACGGCGCCGGCCAGGAGTACGACTCCTCGCGCTCGTCGGGCAACGTGATTGACAGCGACGGCGACCCGGACACGGGTGGCGTGACGATCGTCTCCGACAACAACAGCGACGATCCGGCTGTCGACGACGCACAGCAGGACCTCACCGACGAGGCCCTCAACGCGACATCGGGCGGCGGCTCGGTCCCGTCGGGGACGGTCGACTCCGAGAGCGAGGAGTACGTCGACGGCGGATCCGGCTCGCCGGAGTCGCCGGGCAACGAGTCCTCGTCGAGCGACGGCGGGATCGACAAGCGCGCGGTCGCCGCGGGTCTCGCGCTGCTCGTCGGCGCCGTCGTCCTCGGGGGCAACTGACGATGGCGCAGACCAATCAGCCGACGACGAAGAGCGGGAACATCATCTTGCGGCGGGTGAGCGTCCCGGATCAGGTGGACCCGGGCGAGCCCTACGAGGTGGACGTGAAGGTCTCGAACGGAGCGGGGTTCATCAACCCGTGGGACAACGACCGGTGCCACGGGTCCGCCTACGACGGCTACAAGCTGAAAGTGGTGCTCACCGGCCCGAACGGCGAGGAACTGACCAAGGGGCCGGTGTGCCACCTGCGGACGACCATCGGCACGAAGGACGAGACGTACACGTTCACCGTCGAGGCTCCGCAGTCGGGGCGTGCAGAGGTGAGCGCGTACGTCGAGATGGAGAAGTCGGGCAAGCGGACGGACGCGCTGGAGGCGTCGACGGTCGTCTCGTCGACGCCCGCGGAACAGCCCGACACCGGTTCCAGCGACGACGGCGGTGGCGGCGGTGGGTCGGGGCTGTTCGACGGCTCGCCCGACCCCACGCCCGGCGGCGGTACCTCGTTCGACACCTACGCGAAGGGCGCGGGGTTGATCCTCGTGCTCATCGCGATCGCGTGGCTCGCCGACTCGGGGGCGTCGATCGCGGGGGACTGACCGTGGTAGCGTTCGAGGCCGGCGCGGTCATCGGGATGCTCGCGATCGTGGAAACGAGCGTCGCCGGGCTGGGCTGGTACGTGGTCCGGAACGCGGCGACAGAGGAGGACGTAGACGACGTGGCGGAGACGGCCGACGAGGCGGCTCGCGAGGCCGCCGCCGCCGGCTACGAGGCCGCCGAGGCCCGCCGCGGGGCCGAACAGGCACATGACCGACTCGACGCACTCTCAGCAAACACATGAACGAACTGGCGACGGTCACGGTCGAATGGGCAACGAACACCGACGTACCGAACGCGCTGCTCGTGCTGGCGCTGCTCACCTCGCCGGCGACGTGGTCCGAGCGCATCACGAATCGGATCGGCCCGGTACTCGACCGGTTCGGTCCGGGCGAGACGGCGACGAACGGCGAAAAGCAGTAGCGGGCGGGGCCTACAGATAGGTCTCGCCCTGGTCGACGTGGCCCGCGCGGGCCATGTGACGGCGGTGTTCTTTCAGCTCGTCCGCGACGTTTCCACAACCGAGACACCGGATCCGAGACTGCTGAATACCGCTCTCGGATCCCTCAGTCATCGGCGAACACTCCGAGGGACTGCTGGCTTTCCTGTTGATCAGGTTCGAACTGCTCTTTCAGACTGTCCCAGCGGGAATCGAGGCCGTGGAACACATCGTCTGAGTAGGTCCGATTTCGACGGAGGTGCGGGTAAATCGGATCGCCCGGCTGTAGATTCGGACAGATCAGCCGCCCCCTCGCGGACGAAAGCGCCGCCTCAATCGCTGCGGGAGCCATCTTCTCGGGTCGCTTTTCGTCATCAGTCATCGGCGGGTGCCACCCCCGTGGTCGTCGAGGACACCGGTACGAGCGCGTCGCGGCGCCGAACGGTGAGGACACCCCACCGTGGCGCGACGTAGCCGCGGGTCTCCAAGTCCTTCAGGACCGAGCGGATCGTGCCGCTGGGGCGGGTGAGTTCTTGCGCGAGCGTTGACTCGGCCGCCTCGGTCTGGATGCGGTGGTTCTCGCCCGCGGCGTCGAGCAGCGTCAGGTACGCTCTCCGCAGGGTCTCGTCCTCGGGAAGCCCGGTCTCGTCCTCGCGCTGGCCGACGGTCTCCTTCACCTTCTCGCGAAGGAGTTCGGCGCGGCTCATGCCGCGCTCTTCGGCGATCTCGTCGAACGCGGGAATGTCCGCACCTTGCGGGTCGAAGCTCACCCGGTTCGGGTTGCGGTCGAGGCGGTTACTCACGCCGACCACCCCGAATTGTAGTCGCGGCGGGGGGCCGCGACTACGTCGTGAATACGCAGACGGGGCGACGATCCCCAATGCGTAGTCGACCCCCCCACACACCCGCTCGGGGCGGACTCGCGTGCGGGGGCGGGCCTGCGCGTACGCGATGGACGGCGGAACCGCTGTCGCTGTCGGGCCGAGACGGCCGCGAACACCGAGATCATACGTTCACCCCCGAGAGCGATCGCTGCTTGCTCCGCCCCTCGACGGCGCGGAGGATCGACTCCGAGAGCTGGTAGGGAACCTTCGCGCGTTCGGCCGGATCCCGGACTATGTCGCCCATGTCATCCCGCCACTCGTCGCGGGCGTTCCCTTTCCCGCCGTGTGCCTGGTCGGTGTTGTAGGCGTGGCAGTCGTCGCCGTAGGAGCACGAACGATAGACCATACCCGGTGGATGGTCGCCCCAGAGGTCGGTCGGTTTCATCCACGCGGTTCCGTACTGGCAGTAGGTGACGCGGCCGGTCGGCCGTCCCAGCACTTGCCGGAGGTACCCCTGCGGGTTTTCGAGGAACCAGTAGTCGGGTGACAGCGACTTGATCAGCCCGATCGTGTGGTAGACGAGAGCGACGGCCTCGCGGGCGTCCTCTGTCTGCGGTTCACCGTCACGGAAGCGTTCGTACCGGCTCGCGGCGATCGAGAACTGCGTACACGGTGGACTGGCAAGAACAACGTCAGCGTTCGGAAGGTCCGCCGGTCGTAGGTCCATCACGTCAGCCTGAACGTCCGGGTCGAACCGCTCCGCGATGTCGACAGTCGTGACTTGCCAACCGTCGGCGTCCTCGAAGGCGGCGCTGAAGCCACCGAGACCGGCGAACAGGTCGAGGCACCGCTTCATTGGCGACCCCCACGCTCGGTGCGTCGGGCGTCGTCCCACGCGAGCACGCCGATGACGAACAGGCCGGCCACCAGCATCGCGAACATGCCGATGGTTGCCGCGGCCTCGGCGGTGAGGCAGGTCATCGGCGACCTCCCATGTGGTCCGCGCGACGAGCACGGTCAACCCATCCGCCGTCCGTAGCCGCGCGCTCCTCGGTCGTGTGAGCGTTGAGGTCGACGCGAGGGATACGCACCTGCTCTCCCCGCGTGTCACGCTCACCGATGAACGCGGCCTTGCGGACGGTACAGAGGTGCGCACACGGTGGGTCGTGGTACTCGAACGCCTTGCAGTCGCACAAGCCGACGTGTTGGCCGTCCTCGACCGCGACAGCGACGAGGTGCGACTCTTCACCATCGGGAAGCGTCACGCGGTAGCTGTACCGGCTCACGGACTCGATGAGCGCGCCTTGCGGGTCCGCGCGGTCCCAACTGGTCGCGTCGGTCCCCGCGAGCGTCTCGAAGTCGAGCGGGACGCCGGGGGCGTGCTCGTCGGTCGATGGCGGCGTACGCGGCGCGCTCACCGTCCGTCACCTCCGTCGCACTCGGGACAGACGCGGCGGGCGATCCCGGATCCGTAAGGGGTGCGGACTTGGAGCTGAGCGCCGCAGATCGGACAGAATCTCACGGCGAGCACCTCCCGTCTTCGAGTGCCGGGCAGATCTGCTCCCGATCGAGAATCGGCAGCCCGCAAAACTCGCAGATATGAGCCTCAGAGCCGCGGATCTCTGTGCTCATGCCGGCACACCTCCCTTGTGACGATCGCCGGACGGCGTCGACCCGCGTTCGAAACAGGGGGCTATTCGCTCACGAGAATTATGATTCTCAGAGCAAACTAGCGGGTAGACGGCCTGAGAAGGTTGGAATCGGGGAGTAGTGCTCCCGCTCCGGAAGGTAAATTTCGAGTGGACTCGGTGGGATTTGAACCCACGGCCTTTCCCCTGCCAAGGGAACGATCTACCACTGATCTACGAGCCCGCCTGCACTACTTCGTATCGCGGTTCGGTAGTTAAGGGCTTCGACTGCGCGCGTCCTCGCTACGGATCACCACGGTCGATCCGCGGATGGAAAGCCATTAGGCCCGCGACCGAGAGGACCTCGATGGGAACAGCACGGCCGCAACTCTGACTCGCCCGCGGTGGGCTTGGGATTGCGGATGTGCCCCCGTCGGACTGCCCGCTCGCGCCCGACGGCGCGTTCGGGAGCGACAGCCGACGGTGGCTCGCTTCTGCGGCCGACGTTCCAATCTCAGACAATGGCACGAATGCACACCCGCCGTCGAGGGTCGTCCGGTTCGGACAACCCCGCGGCAGACGAACCCCCGGAGTGGAGCGACGTGGACGCCGAAGACGTCGAGGAACGCGTCGTCGAGCTGGCCGAACAGGGTCACGACCCGAGCGTCATCGGCCTGAAGCTGCGCGACGAAGGCGTGAAGGGCACGCCCGTCCCGAACGTGAAGCTCGCGACCGGCAAGAAGGTGACCGAGATCCTCGAGGAGCACGACGCCGGCAACGACCTCCCCGAGGACCTCCGGAACCTCATGTCCCGCGCGGTCCGCCTGCGTGAGCACATGGAGGAGAACCAGCAGGACGCACAGAACAAGCGCGCGCTCCAGAACACCGAGTCGAAGATCCGTCGCCTGGTCGACTACTACCGCGGCGACGAACTCGACGAGGAGTTCACCTACAGCTACGACGTCGCTGTCGACCTCCTCGAGGACGACGCGTAACGACGACTCCGACCCCACACACGAGGCAAACACGTGTCCACCGCCGCCGACGCGCCGACCGACGCCGACCCCGAACGGGTAGCCTCGGCGCTGTCAACGGCCGAGTTCGTCCGGATCTACCCCCGGCCGACCGGCGACGCGCTCGCCGCGGCGGGGGTGCTCGCCCGCGCGCTCGACGCGCGCGACACGGCGTTCCAGGTCCGCGCCACGCGCGACGAGGCGATCCCCGACGGCGACGGGAGCGCGCTCGCGCTGGGCTGGACCCCGCCGAACGCGACGGGCATCCCGTCGGGTTCGCGTCCGGTGTCGGCCGTCGCGGCCGACGTCGCCGACGCGGTCGGCGTCGAGCCGGACCCGATCGTCGGGCTGGCCGGCGTCGTCGCCGCCGGAACCGTCCCGGGCGAGGGCGCCAGCGGGAGCCTGCTGGAGGAGGCCGAACGCCGGGGCGTCGTCGACCGACGCCCGGGCGTCGCGGTCCCCACGGCGGATCTCGCCGACGGGCTCGCACACTCGACGCGGATCTGGACGCCGTACTCCGGCGATCCGGACGCCGCTCGCGAGCTGCTCGCCGACCTCGGCATCGACACGGGCTCCGATGGAGCCGCCGAGATCGACGAGGACGCCCATCGACGACTCGCCTCTGCGGTCGCGCTCGATGCGACCGCCGACGCGCCTGATAGGGCTGTGTCGGCCGTCGAGCGGGCGCTGCGCCCGTACGCGACGTCGACCGGGCCGTTCGAGACGCTCGGCGGTCACGCCGACGTGTTCGACGCGCTCGCTCGCGAGCGCCCGGGCCTCGGCGTGGCGCTGGCGCTGGGCGCGGACGTGACCGACGCGGCGCTGTCGACGTGGCGCGACCACGCCGGTCGCGTCCACGCGGCGCTCGCGGACCCGACGACGGGCCGATACGACGGCGCGTTCGTCGTCCGCGTGGAGGCGTCGCCCGCGGACGCGCCGGCGCTGGCGACCGCCGCGCGACTCGTCCGCGAGTACGCCTCGCCCGAGCCGGTCGCGCTCGTGGTCTCCGACGACGCCGCGGCCGCCGCCGGCGACGGCGCGGCCGACACGATCGCCGCGCTTCAAGCCGGCGTCGAGGCGACGACGGACGCGGATCCGGACGACGCGAGCGCCGGCGATACGGACCGCGCCGAGGAGACGAACCGCGACGGCGACTCGGTCGACGTGTTCGGCGACGACCGCCTCGGCGAGGCACGCTTCGCCGGCGGCGACGTACAGGCGTTCATCGGCGCGTTCAGGGAGGCCCTGCGATGACCGGTCGCGACCGGTCCGCGGACGACGGCGACTCCCACGACGACCTCGCGCGCACCGCGACCGTCGAGACGACGCACGCCGACGCCGATGCCGCGGCGACGATCGCGGCGGCCATCTCGCCGGACAACACGGACGACATTCGGACGGAGGCGGACGGAGCGACGGTCACGACCCGCGTCTCGCGGGGGACGACCGGCGGCTTCCTCGCCTCGGTGGACGACTACCTCGTGAACCTCGACGTGGCCGACGACGTGGTCGCGACGGGGAGGGGGACGGACGGCGAATCGACCCACACGAACGACGCGGACGGACTCCGCGACGCGAACGCCGCGGACGAGTTCCGCGACGCAGACGACATACGCGACACCGCAGACACAGACACACACGACACATGAGCGAACGATCAGTCTCACGACAACGACAGGGGAAGCGCTGGTACACCGTCCTCGCGCCCGAGCAGTTCGACCGAGCCGAGCTCGGCGACACGATGGCCGAGGAGCCCGAGCAGGTCGTCGGCCGCACGGTCGAGACCACGCTCGGCGAGATCACGGGCGACCAGGGACAGGACAACGTCAAGCTGACGTTCAAGATCACGGACGTCGGCTCGGACGCCGCCTACACGGAGTTCGTCCAGCACGAGCTCACGCGGGATTACCTCCGCTCGATGGTGCGCCGCGGCGCCTCGAAGGTCGACCTGCACATCACCGTGCGCACGACCGACGACTACCGCGTCCGCGTCAGCCCGGTGGCGTTCACGACCAAGAAGGCCGACCGCTCCCAGGAGCAGGCCATCCGCCAGATCATGATCGACCTGGTCGAGCAGGCCGCCGAGGACCGCTCGTTCTCGGAGCTCATCGACTCCGTCGTCGAGGGACGCCTCTCGTCGGCGATCTACGGCGAGGCGAAGACGGTGTACCCGCTTCGCCGCGTCGAGGTCCAGAAGCTCTCGCTGGAGGCGCGTCCCGAGGAGATCGCCGCCGAGGAGGAGGCCGCCGTCGACGTGGACGACGACGACGTCGCCGTCGACGAGTAGGCGTCCGACCGCCGACGATTTTTGCGACCGACCCGCGACCGGGAGCGGCGCGACCGGGTCACAGCGTCACGCGACGGGTGATGAGCGCCACGTCCGCCGACCCGCACTCGGGGCACTCGTCGACGACCGCGCCCACGGACGCCGTCACCCGCTCGCCGCAGCTGCCGCACCGGTACACGTCCGCACGCTCGGGCGCGAGGACGGCGGCGACCCGGTCGACGATTCGCATCGACATCGGTATGGCACTAGTTGACACGATCGAGTAAACGTCTTGTGCCGGATCGGTCGGGGAGCCGCGGTGACGCTCGGGGCGTCACTCCTCGACGCGGACGACGCCGACCATTCCCGCCTGTTCGTGCGGGATGCAGAAGTACGTGTAGTCGCCGGGGACCTCGAAGGTGTGCTCGAAGCGCTCGTTCGCGGAGATCGCCCCATCGTTGCCGTCCCAGGCCTCGCGCGCGGCCGCCTCGGAGTCGAACCCGCCGGTGGCGAAGTACTCGGCGTCCTCCGGGATCTGTTCCTCGTAGGCGGTGATCGAGTGCGCGCGCGTCGAGGTGTTCTCCCAGACCACCGTCTCGCCGACGGACACCGTGATCTCGTACGGGCGGAACGCCTCCGCGGTCATGCCGACGTCGTAGCCGTCGCCCTCGGACCCGGGAAGCACGGCCGCACAGCCCGCCAGCGGGAGCGACGCGGCGGCGCCCGCGGTCGCGAGAAAGCGGCGTCGGTCCATGCTCGGATCGTGGGGACGGACCGCTTTATGCGGATTGGTCCGGGCGTCGAATCGGATGGAAAGCCATACGGTCGGCGGTGCCGTCGCCCCGACAATGACCGACCGGCCGCGCTTCCTCTCCCGGCTGGGGCTGGCGGACGCCGTGACCGCCGGGAACGCCGCCCTCGGGACGCTCGCCGCCGTCGCCGCGGCGGTCGACCCGACGCTCGCGGCACGGCTGGTCCTCCTGGCGGCCGTCGCCGACGGACTCGACGGCGTGCTCGCGCGTCGCTACGGCGGCACCGCGGTGGGGCCGCACCTCGACTCGCTGGCGGACGTGGCCTCCTTCGGCGTCGCCCCCGCGCTCATCGTCGCCGCGACGGTGACCGGCCCGTACTCACTCGATTCGGCGCCGGCGGTCTACGCCGCCGGGCTGCTCGTTCCCGCCGCGTACGTCGCGCTCGCGGTGATCCGGCTGGCCGTGTACACTGTCGAGGACGAGGGCGCGAAGACGACCCACGGCGTCCAGACGACGCTCGCCGCGACCGTGATCGCGGCGTCGGTGCTGGCTGGGCTTGACTCGCCGGCGGTGGTGCTCGGGCTCGCGGCCCTCTCCGCGCCGCTGATGGTGACGCCGATCCGGTACCCCGACCTCCACCCGCAGGACGCGCTCGTGATGGGCGCCGTGCAGGCGTGTGCGATCCTCCTCACCGGGATGGCCGGGGAGGCGTTCGCGTTCGCGCTGCTGTTCCTCGCGCTCGGCTACCTTGTACTCGGACCGCACTTCTACTGGCGCGACGTGAGCGAGTCGGCCGAGGATCCGGACGAAGAGGCGTGCGATCCGGGGGAATCGACGGAGGAGCCGGGCGGATCCACGGATGATCCGGCCGATCCGGGGGACGCGGCACCCGGAACCGACGATCACGAGTTGGGTGCCTGAGCCGATCTGCGGCGACGAGCTATCCGACGATCCGCTCGTACACTCGCTTCGTCCAGTCGCCGCCGTAGATCTCCTCGGGGAGCCTCTCACGCCACTCCACCGCCCGAACGGTCTCGTCGTCGTCGCCCAACGCCGCGAGGTCGTCGGCGACGGCCGGCTTTCTCGCGCGGAGTTCGAAGTGAACGACCCGAAACGGCGTCTCCGGGACCGACCCGTCGGCGGCCGCGATCGTCTCGTCGTGGACCGCGTGCGGCCGCACCGCGTCGGCGACGACGCCGGACTCCTCGCGGACCTCGCGCTCGACCGTCGCCGCCAGCGGCTCGTCGGGCAGCGCCGTGCCGCCGGGAAGCGCCCAGCCGCGGTCGGCGAGGTCGACGACGAGCACGCGATCGGCGGGGTCCAACACGACGCCGGCGGCGACCCAGCCCTCGCGGATCGCCTCGTTGTCGGCGCGGAGGCGACGAAGTTCTCCGGGCGGGCGCGTCGACTCGACCCGGTTCACGATCAGGTCGTCGTGCTCCCGGCGCGGGTCGCGTGCGGGTCTGCCGTCCGGGTGACCGTCCGCGGGGTCGTCACGTCCGGCGCCGGCGCCCGCGGCGTTCGCGGCGGGGTCGTCGCTCATACGTCCCCCACGCGAGGCCACCCCGATACGCGTTCCGGGAACGGTTTACCCCCGGGACGTGAGGGGACGCGTATGGAGCCGAGACAGGTCGCCGACCTCTCGCCGGACGAGCGGCGGGCGTTCTTCGAGCGCGACGCCGGCGTCGACGCGGTTCGGGGCGACGTACGCGACATCGTCGAGCGCGTTCGCGACGAGGGCGACGCCGCGGTCCGGGAGTTCTCCCGGGAGTTCGACGGCGCCGAGGTGGCGAACATCGACATCACCGACGAGGCCGAGCGCGCCGTCGACGCCGTCGACGACGAGGTGCTCGCGGCGATCCGCGAGTCGATCGCGAACGTCCGCGAGTTCCACGAGGCACAGCTCCCCGAGGACTGGACTCGCGAGTTCGAGGACGGCCGGATGCTCGGGAAGCGCTTCCGTCCCCTCGACCGCGTGGGCGTGTACGTCCCCGGCGGCACCGCGGCGTACCCCTCGTCGGCGATCATGGGCGTCGTCCCCGCGAAGGTCGCGGGCGTCGAGCACGTCGCCGTCGTGACGCCGCCCGCCGAGGACATCAACCCCGCGACGCTGGCGGCGATCCACGAGGCCGGCGCCGACGCCGTCTACTCCGTCGGGGGCGCACAGGGCGTCGCCGCGCTCGCGTACGGCACCGAGACCGTGACGCGCGTCCGGAAGGTCGTCGGGCCGGGTAACAAGTGGGTGACCGCCGCCAAGGCGGAGGTCCGCGGCGACGTGGAGATCGACTTCCTCGCGGGTCCCTCGGAGGTGCTGGTGCTCGCTGACGACACCGCCGACCCGGCGGCCGTCGCGAGCGACCTGATCGCGCAGGCGGAACACGACCCGAACGCCTCCGTCGTGACGGTGACGGACTCGGCCGGCCTCGCGGAAGCGGTCTGTGAGGAGATCGAGGCGCGCGCGCCCGAGCGGGAGCGGGCCGAGACGATCCGGGCGGCCCTCGACAACGACGCCTCGGGCGTGCTCGTCGCGCGCTCGATGCCCGAGGCGGTGCTGTTCGCCGAGGAGTACGCCGCCGAGCACCTCTCGATCCAGGCCGAGGACGACGAGGCGCTGCTCGACCGGATCTCGAACGTCGGCTCGGCGTTCCTCGGCCGGTTCACCCCGGTCGCCGCCGGCGACTACGCCTCCGGGACGAACCACGTGCTCCCGACGAACGGCGGCGCGAAGGCGTTCGGCGGGCTCTCGACGGACACGTTCCTCCGGTCGTCGACCGTCCAGCGGCTCTCGGCGGACGGCCTGCGCGACCTCTCTGGGACGGTGACGACGCTCGCGGAGGCCGAGGGGCTGGAGGCGCACGCCGAGAGCGTGCGTGTCCGGTTCGAGGACGCCGGCGACGAGTGACCGACCCGCGATGGTCGACGACGCGGGCGGCGGGCGAACGCCCTTGCGACGCCCGCGTCCCTGCTACCCTGCGTCAAGGTTATACCCCTGTGCCGGGATCAACCCACCATGAGCACTGACGCGTCCGGAGGCGGCGAGCCCGATGTCCCCGTCACGGTGACGCCGAAGGCCGCCGAGGAGGCCATCTCCCTCATGGAGGGTGAGGGGATGGACACCGATGTCGGCGGGCTTCGCCTGTTCGTCCAGCAGGGCGGCTGCGCGGGCCTCTCGTACGGCATGCGCTTCGACAACGAGCCGGAGGAGGACGACCGCGTGACCGAGCACCACGGCCTGCGCGTGTTCGTCGACCCGTCCTCGATGAACTACATCGGCGGCTCGACGCTCGATTACGAGTCCGGCCTGCAGGCGGCGGGCTTCCACGTCGAGAATCCGAACGTCGAGGCCGAGTGCGGCTGCGGCGAGTCGTTCCGGACGTAAGCCGTCGCGTTCGGGGTCGACCCAGACGGTTTAACAGCGAGCGTCGCCTCCCTCGGGTATGAATCTCGAAGTCGTCGAGACGGCCGCCGGCGAGCTGTTCGTCGACCGCGCGGGCGGCGAGCGCGGGTCGAAAGCGCCGTTCTTCCACGTGTACGCGGACGAGGCGGGCGAGACGAGGTGGGGGTACTTCTGCGGGAACTGCGAGACCGTGAACAACGCGATGGACTCGATGGGCCGCATCGAGTGCAACGAGTGTGGGAACATGCGCAAGCCGGATGAGTGGGACGCCGCGCACGAGTAGCGAGGCGGGAGCGACCGCCTCGGCTAACGGCGGAGCGGTCCTGTGCCGCACCGCCCAGAAGAATAGCGTCGTCGAGCGAGCGTAGCGAGCGAGACGACGGCCGGTCGGCGGCGAGGTGTGCGCGACCGACCGGAGGGAGGTCGCGTGGCCCGAGCCGCCCAGAAGAATAGCGTCCCCGATGCGAGCGTCGTCGAGCGAGACGACGGCACCACGGCGGCGAGCTTGCGGGCGAGCCGCCCACAAAAACAGCGTCCCCGAAGCGATCGAACCGCCTACCCGAAGCGATGTGGGATGCGTGGGGCGGACACAACGTGACCGAACACGGGAGATAAGTGGGAGCCGGTCGCAGTCGAGGCCATGCTCGAACGTCCCATCGCTCAGTCGGGGACGGGACTGGTCCGGGAGGCGATCGAACGGTTCCTGACCGACGTCGCCGACGCCCTGCCGAGCGTCATCGCCGGGGTCGTCTTCCTGCTCATCGCCGGGCTCGCGATGAAGGTGTTCATGACGGTCCTTCGGGAGGCACTGAAGCGGACCATCGCCGGCGACTCGCCGGTCTACCGGCAGTTCATCGCCACCATCGTGGCGGTGTTCCTGTGGTTCGGCGTCGGCCTCTCGTTTCTCTCCATCGTCGGCCTCGACGGCATCGCCACCTCGCTGGGCACGGCCGCGGGGTTCGTCGCGCTCGGCATCTCCTACGCCACCTCGGGGATGATCGCCGACGCCGTCGCCGGCGTCTACCTCCTTCGCGACGAGGACTTCAACCCCGGCGACACCGTCGACATCGGCGGCACGGTCGGCGTCGTGAAGTCGATCGAACTCCGCAAGACCCGCCTCGTGGTCGACGACGACACCGTCGTCCGCGGGAACGCCGAGATCGAGAAGAAGTGGACGAAGATCGACGACGCCGGGACGGATCAGGAGACGCCGGCGCCCGCGGGCGATTGAGGTCGGATCCCGGTCGGTTGAGGGTGCGGACCTCAGACGGAGCCTGACTGCAGGATCGATCGGCACCCCGGCGAACCCCTCCAGACCGCGACCGCCGTCGTCAGTACTCCTCGCGACCGTGTTCGTCGCCGCCGGCGTCGCCGCCGTCGCGACCGAACTGCTCGAACTCGCCGTCGTGAGGTCCCCGGCCAGGGGGATCGCGCTCACCGTCCTGACCGGGAACCTCGGCGGATATCTCCACGCCCTGCTCCCGTTTGCGTTCGTCGCGCTCGCGGTCCAACGAGGCGACCTGTCACCTCCCGCGTCGATTCGAGCCGTCGCAGCCGTGTCGCTGGCTTCCGGAGCGATCGGTCGGTACGCCGGGACGGTGCTGGGCGCGCTCGTCCGGGGACGGGCGATCCCGTCGCCGCTCGTGCTCGTCAGCTCGGCGGACTTCGCCGTCGGGAGCTTCGGCCTCGGCATGTGGGCCGTGACTGTCCTCGGGATCGTCGCCTCCGGGCTGTGGGCGCTCGTCGGCGCGTTCGCCGGGCTCGGCGTCTCGACGGTCGCCGGACGGCGGGAGTGAACGTCTGCGGGTGGGGTCGGTGGACGAGAGCCGGCTGACGAGAGTCGCGGACGGAAATCCCCGCGCGTCACGCTCCCGCCGCGCTCGTTCGACGCCCACACCACAATCCCCTTCTCCGGGAACGCGCTAGGACGGGTATGACCGACGCGGACGCCGACGCATCCGACTCCCCGTCGCTCGACGGGCTCTCCCGACGCGAGGCGCTGAAGGCGGCCGTCGCCGTCGGCGGCGCCGCCGGCCTGGCCGCGTGCGTCGACCGGCTCGACGGCGCCGAGCCGATCCCCGCCGGCGACGGCGCCGACGCCCACCCGGAGCGGCAGTACGCCTGGAACGACTACGTGCGAACCGACGACGCCGGCAACTGGCAGCTCCCTCGTCACCAGACGCTGTTGTACCTCTCGCTGCCGGATGAGGGCTCCCCCGGAGCGGAGGAGCGGGAGGCCGTCCGCGGCGCGCTCGACGCGCTCGACGAGGCGTACGCCTGGAGCCACGAGGGGCTGCTCCACTCGGCGGCGTACTCGCCGTCGTACTTCGATCGCTTCGAGGGCGACCTAGCGGTGCCCGACGACGTGTCGCTCCCGGAGCCGACGCCGCTCGCGGACTTCGAGACCCCGGAGTTCGACACCCAGGACGTGCTCGTCCACCTGGCGTCGGACCGCGCGGACGGGCTGTTGGCCGCCGAGGAGGCGCTCCTCGGCGAGCGCGAGGAGGCCAACGGCGTGACGTTCCCGTCAGCGCTGACGGACGCGCTCGACCTGGACGACCGCCGGACCGGCTTCTTCGACCCGGGGATGCCCCACGAGAAGGCCGACGAACTCTCCGGCGTTCCCGACCCGAACCCGGTTCCGGAGAACGCGCCGCTGTTCATGGGGTTCGTCGCGGGGTTCCGGGGCAACCAGGCGACGGAGAACTACGTCGCGATCGGCGAGGGTCCGTTCGCCGAGGGGACCACCAAGTCAGTCGGCAACTGGCGCCAGCGACTCGACGACTGGTACGGCGAGCAGGACTTCGAGCAACAGGTGATGGAGATGTTCTCGCCGGGCCACGCCGTCGAGAACCTCGTCGAGGGCGTCGGAACGAACCTCGGCGACGAGTCGGGGATCGACCGCTTCCTCGACTCGGTGGTCGAGGACGCCGAGGAGTACGGCCGCGTCGGCCACGCGCAGAAGGCCGCCCGTGACAACCGCGACGCCGACGGGAACCCGATCCTGCTTCGCCGGCACTTCGAGTCGGCCGACGACGACATCGCGAGCCTGCACTTCCCGTCGCTCCAGCGCTCCATCGACCAGTTCGAGACCGTCAGGCGGTCGATGAACGGCGTCGACGCGACCGAGGCGACCCCGGCCGTCCGCCAGCGCGTCAACAACGGCATCCTCGAGTACATCTTCCTGCGCCACCGCGGCTACTTCCTCGTCCCGCCGCGGTCGCTGCGCGCGCTGCCGACCCCCGCCGGCGACGGGGGATGACCCGCTCCGGTCCGATCTGATCCGATTCGGATCCCGGACCGGGTTCGGTTAGAAGTGGACGAACGCGACGAACGCCCCGAGAACCGTCAGGACGGCACCGACGCCGACGCCCGCGCTTCGTGTACGCTCGGTGAGGACGCCCTCGTGAGCGAGCAGTAACACCCCCGAGGCCAACAGCACCCCCGCCAGTCCGATACCGATCCCGGTCGGGGAGGCCCCCGCGAGCGGTCCGCTCGGGGTCGCCGCCGGATGGCCCGGATGGGCGAGTACGCCCCGCGAAAGCGACGCGAACGCGAGCGCCGCCGCGAGCGCGGCGACGGCGGATCTCCGTCTCATCAGTCGAGGTGACGGTCGGCGCGCATAACACGGTTTCGACCAGGGATCCCGGTCGGCGTAGCGACACTGTCGGTCGCCGGTTCGATCGAGGCTCCCTGTCACTGTCGGGGTCACCGATCGACGGGGCACCCGTTCGACGGAGCCGCCGATCGGCAGTGGCGTCGTCCGACGTGCGGCCGTTCGACGGGCGTACCAGAATCCCCTTTCGTAGGCGTCACCGAGTGTCCGTATGGACAGACGTACGTTCCTCAGGAGCGCGGCAGCGGGCGGCGCGGCCGCCGGCATCGGCGGCGTCTCGGGGTGTCTCGGGTTCGAACTCGCCACGGGGAGCGCCTCGCGGGCGCCGCCGATCGTCGAGGACCGCCCGGACGGCGTGTACCTCCCCAGCCACGTCGAGGGAATGGAGATGGGCGGGATGGGGAAGGGCGGCGAGTACCAGGTCGGCGTGTTCTACTCGTACGCTCACCGGTTCTGGAACGTCAACGGCACGGAGGTCGACCGCACCGACATCGAGTCCGACGACGACGTGCACCTGATGGCGAGCGTCTGGGACCCCGAGACGGGGCAGGTGCTCCCCGAGACGGGGCTCTCGATCGAGGTGACGAAGGACGGCTCGCTCGTCACGCAGGAGGTCATCTACCCGATGCTCTCCCAGCCGATGGGCTTTCACTACGGCGGCAACTTCCCGCTCGACGGCGACGGCACCTACACCGTGAACGTCTCCGTCGGCGCCGTGCGAACCCGCCGGACGGGCGCGTACGCCGGCCGCTTCGAGTCGCCGGCGGACATCCCCGTCGAGATGGAGTACAGCCAGGAAGCGCGCGACGAGATCATGTTTCGGACGCTCGAGAACGCGGGCGAGCGCGACGCCGTCGATCCGATGCAGATGGAGATGGTTCCCGACGCGACCGCGCCGGCGACCGACGACCTCCCCGGAGAGGTCGTCGGCGAGGCGAACAGCAACGACGCGGTCCTCGTCGCGACGGTGCTGGAGGAGCCGCCCGAGGGGATCGACGCGGAAGGCCCGTACCTCGCGGTGTCGGCGCGGACCCCGTACAACCGGATGCTGATCCCCGCGATGGGGCTGGAGGCGACTCACGCGCGCGGCGGCGAGACGGTGTTCTCCGGAGAGCTCACCCGCACGCTCGATCCGGACCTCTCCTACCACTACGGCGCCGCCCTCGACGGCGCGAGCGTCGAGTCCGGGGACGAACTGACCCTGACGCCGACTGTCTGGCCGCAGGTCGCCCGCCACGAGGGGTACGAGACGGCCTTCGGCGCGCTCCGGGGCGGGATGCCCGAGCGGACGATCACCGTCGAGTAGTCGCCAGGCCGCCTCAGATCTTGCTCGTGACCTCGTCGACGGCGCTCTCCTCGAAGAAGACGACGACGTGGTCGCCGGGCTCGATCACGGTGTCGCCCCGGGGGGTGACAAGCTCGCCGTCGCGGGTGATCGCGCCGATCACCAGGCAGTCGGGGAAGTCGTGGATCGACTCGCTGATCGGGCGGTTCGCGAGCAGCGACTCCTCGGTCACCTCGACCTCCAGTACCTCCGCGCGGTCGTCCTCGATGAGCGCGACGTTCTCGGCGCTCCCCTCCCGCGTGAACCGGGAGATCTCCTCGGCGACGACCGCACGCGGGCTGACGCCCACGTCGATGCCGACCGTCTCGAACAGGTCGACGTAGACGGTCCGGTCGACGACCGCGACCGTCCGCTCGACGCCGAGGCGGCTCGCCAACAGACACGACAGGAGGTTCTTCTCGTCGGAGTCCAGCGCCGCCACGAGCACGTCGGCCTCGCCGACGCGCTCGCGTTCGAGGAAGCCCACGTCGGTGGCGTCCGACTGCATCACCACGGTGTCGGGGAGGTCCTCCGCGAGCTCGCGGGCGCGCTCCTCGTCTTGCTCGATCAGCCGGGGGGAGAACCCACGATCGGCGAGCAGGCGGGCGGCGTGGTAGCCGATCTCCGAGCCGCCCACGACGACCACCTCCTCGTTCGTCCCGACGTGCTCGTCGGGCGCCACGTCGGCGGCGAACCCGCGCACGCTGCCCGGCGAGCCGATGACGACTGCGCGGTCGCCGGCGGCGATCCGGGTTTCCCCCCCGGGTATGACGACCTCGTCGTCGCGGATGAGCGACGCGAAGGTGAGCGAGTCGAACCGGTCGGCCTCGCTGACGGTCTGGCCCGCCAGCGGGCTCCCCTCGCTCACGTCGAACTCCGCCATCTGCACCGTCTCGTCCGCGAAGAGGTCGACCTGGTGTGCCGCGGGCAGCCCGATCACCCGGACGATCGACTCGGCGGTGAGCAGGTTCGTACACACCATGTGATCGATGCCGAACGCCGTGCGCGAACGCTCCCAGGTACGGAGGTACTCGGTGTTCTTGATCCGGGCGACGGTAAACGAGTCGCTGACGGCCTTCGCCGTCGAGCAGGCGACGATGTTCGTCTCGTCGTCGTCGGTCGAGGCGACGACCATGTCGGCGTCGGCGACCCCGGCCTCCTCCAGCGTCGAGACGGCGGTGCCGTCCCCGTTGATCGTCAACACGTCCAGCGAGTAGGTCAGCTCGTCGCACCGCTCCGCGTCGCGCTCGACGATCACCACCTCGTGGCTGTCGTCGAGGTCCGCGGCGATGCTCTCGCCGACCTGCCCGGCGCCGATGATCAGCACGCGCACGCCGGAGCCACCCCAGTCATACGCCCACCTGTTCGACCGAGGGGGATGAGCGTTCCGGACTCGCGTAGACCGCGCTTTCCCCCGCTATCGGCGGGTCACAGCGCCTCGGAGTCCGTTCGAACCGTGAGACTGACCTGGCGCTCGCGCCCCTCCAGATCCGCGACTGCCCGGCGAACGACGCGCTCGGCCTCCTCGGCGACGAGCCCCTTCACCTTGTCGAGCACCCACCCGAAGGAGACCAGCGGCGGGAGCGACACCGACGAGGAGTCGGCGCTGTCGGCGTCGAAGCGGATCGAGAGCGTCACCCGACAGCCCTCGGTCGCGTCGGCGGGCGCGTCCGCCGGCAGCTCGTCGAACGGCTCGATGAGCCACGCGCCGCTGGCGTCGATGTCCTTGAGCACGCGCCAGTCGATCCGCGTCGGCGGTGTCACCTCCGTCACCTCCGAGCGCGCGGTGTAGGTGAGCTTCCACCACGAGAACCGGAGCGCGTAGCGCGACCCCGGCCCGCCGTCGCCGTGGGTGCGCGATACTTTGTCGAGGTACTCCGTGTAGCGCTCGTAGCGCGGGAACTCGAGGAGGAACTCGTACGCCTCCTCGGGTGCGACGTACACGTCCGTCGAGACGACGAGCTCGTCCATGGCATCGGATACGCCGGACCGGAGGTAAGGGTTCGGCCTCCGCCACGAGGCGGGAGCCAGACCGTCCGCATCGAATGCCAGACCGTCCCCGGACGGAACGGCGGATCGGCGCCGGCGGCGGTGCGGTTTTGTACCGCGGGGCGAAACCGGCGGTCGACCCGGCGGACGCCCGGCCGGACCGACCGACGATGACGGATATCACGACGCTGCTCGACCGAGACGACACGGACGCCGTACGCGCCCGCCTCGCCGACCGACGCGAGGGCGACGCCCGCGAGCGCAAGGACCTCCTGCGGGCGCTCCGTTCGGCCGCCGAGGACGACCCCGCGGCGGTCGGCCGCGTCGCCGACGCGGTCGTCCCGTACCTGACCGACCCCGACCGTGCGGTCCGGCTCTCGACGGCGAAGGTGTTCGTCGCCGTCGCCGAGCGTTGCCCCGAGCGCGTGGTCCCGGTCCGCGAGGCGTTGGCCGAGCGACTGGCCGACGAGGACGAGTTCTACTACGTTCGGGCCCGCGCGGCGGAGGCGCTCGGCTACGCCGCCGTCGCCGACCCGGCGGCGGTCGCGTCGCCGGAGCTGCTCGCAGACCTCAGGATCGGGCTCGCGTTCGACGATCGGGAGGTGCGCGAGAAGCTGGCGAAGGCGCTGGAGCACGTCGCGCTCGGGGACCCCGACCGGCTCCGCCACCGCGTCGCCGACCTCGCCGAACACCTCGACGACGACGCGGAGACGGTCCGCTATCACCTGCTCGCCGCGCTCGTCGTCGTCGGCTGTGTCGATCCCGAACGGCTGACGGACGCGCGCCCGGCGCTGGTCGCGCGGCTTGATGACGAAAGCCCGTACGTCCGCGGACGCGCCGCCGAGGCGCTCGGGCTCCTCACCCGTGCGGACGACCCCGAGGAAACCGAGGACGGCGCGGGGGGTATCGAGGACGGCGCCGGAGCCGCCATCGGGACCGTCCCCGGCGTCGCGGACGACCTCCGAGCGGCCGCACGCGTCGAGGAAGCCGACGGCGACGCCACGAGGTTCGTGGCCGACCGCGTCCGGTTCGCGCTGGCGTCGGCCGCCGACGTGGACGCGGGACTCGTCCAAGAGTCCGACGCCGACCCCGGTCCGGAACCGGAAGGCGTGTTCGGGGACGACGCTCCCGAGGACGACGCGTGCGGGGACGACGCAGCCGTCGGGACGGTCGAGGGCGTCCGCGCGACGAGCGAGGCCGCGGTGACGGCGATCCGACGGCCGAACGAGACCCGTTGTCCCCACTGCGGAACCGACGTTCCCGACACCGCCCCGATCTGCCCGGTGTGCGGATCCCCTCGCTGATCCCCGTTCGGGCGGAACGGTTTCTTTAGGCGAACCGAAACCGATTTACTCAATTAGGCGAGCCTAAATCACATGACGAACGACGGGCGACACGGGGACCGACCGACGCACAGGGAGTACGCGAGATCCGGCGGCGCCGTCGTCGCGGGGGCGGAGTAACGATGGCCGACCACGACGTGGCCGTCGCCGGCGGCGGTCCCGCCGGCGCCTCGACCGCCGTCTTCCTCGCCCGAAGCGGACTTGACACGGTCGTGTACGACCGTGGCCGCTCCTCGATCGGCCGGTGCGCGCACCTCGAGAACTACCTCGGCTTCCCCGCCGGCATCGACGTGGAGACGTTCTACGCGCTGGCACACGACCACATCGAGGCCGCCGGCGGGACGCTCGTCGACGACATGGTCGAGTCGGTCGAGTGGATCGGCGGCGACGACGACGGCGACAAAGACGACAACGACGGCGACAAAGACGACGCCAACGGCTTCCGCGTGACGCCGCAGGAGGGCGACCCGATCACGGCGACCCGCGTCGTCGCGGCCGCCCGCTACGACGGCGAGTTCCTCCGCGGCCTCGACGACGAGGACGCGATGTTCGAGACCCACGACCACGACGGCGAGACGCACCGACACTTCGCTCGCGACTACGCCGACGACGAGGGCGCGACGCCCGTCGAGGGACTGTACGTCGCGTCGCCGTCACCGGAGACCGACGCCCAGGCGATCGCCGCGGCGGGCCGGGGCGCGATGGTCGCGCGGCGCGTACTCGCCGACGTGCGGATCGCCGACGGCTGGTGGCCGGAGGCCGCCGAGGGCGTCGACTGGGTCCGACGTGAGGCGGAGTTGACAGGCGAGTGGGCCGAGCGCGAGCGCTGGGTCGAGTGGTTCGATGAACACCACGCCGAGCACGCGCCCGTCGATGTCGACTCCGAGCGCTTCCGACGCGTCCGCGAGGCGTACCTCGACGAGGGGCGTTCGCCGTATCTACCCGACGAGGAGATCGAAGCCCGGGCCGCGAGCGGCCACCGCACGCTTGCGGGCCATCTCGACCCCGAAGCCGTCGTCGACGCCCACGACGCCGCGGACCTGCTTGACGAGCTCGACGACGGGACGATCCGTGCGTACCTCGACGGACGTGACCACGACGGGGCGGCGGTCGCCACTGCGACCGACGCTTCAGCCGAGACCGACGAGTAGGGGCTCGTAGCGAGCGAATCCGCCTCCGAACGCCGACGCCCGGCTGTCGCCCCCGCGAACCGATACCGTTTTCAACTTTTAGGCTGGCCTAAATCACATGCCGAGAGAGACCGCAGACCGAGACGGCGACGGACCGACCCGGCGGGAGTACGTGAAGTACGGCGGCGCGGTCGCCGCGGGCGGCCTGTTCGCCGGCTGTACCGGCGGGACCGGCGGGACCGGCGGCGATTCGACCGAGACGGGACCGGCCGGCGACCCGACGGAAACGGGAACCGCCGGCGACGACGGCGAGACACCGACGGCCACCGGCGAGGACGCTCCCTACACCGTGACGATGGAGCCGATGGGCGAGGTCACATTCGACTCGACGCCCGAGCGCTGGATGTCGTACTTCAGCACCTACGGCGACATGGCGATCGCGCTCGGCCAGCTCGACGGCCTCCGCGGCCTGGTCTTCACCGAGAACTGGCCGATGAGGTTCTTCGACGCGCTCCCGGGCGTCGATGTCGACTTCTCCGACGTTCCGCAGCTCATGGGCGAGGGTACCATCGACAAGGAGGCGTTCTACGAGCTGGACTGCGACGTTCACCTGTTCGACCCGAACTTCCTGCAGTTGCTGGACGACAACTGGACCGACGACGACTTCGCGGAGGTCGTGGACAACGTCGGCCCCATCGTCGGCAACTCCATCCGCCGCCGCGGCGACGACTGGCACGACTACCCGTACTACTCGCTGTACGAGGCGTTCGAGAAGATCGCGGACGTGTTCGACGAGCGCGAACGTTTCGAGGCGATGAGGGCGGTCCACGAGGAGACGCTCGCGACGATCCGGGCGGACCTCCCGCCGGAGGACGACCGCCCGAGCGTCGGCCTGCTGTCGGTGAACTCCGACTTCGAGGGCGGGTCCTTCTACGCGTACCCGGTCCACGACGGCAACGGACACAAGCAGTACCGTGACCTCGGGATGCGCGGCGCGTTCGACGACGAGATCGACGGGAGCTACGCCGAGTGGGACTACGAACAACTGTTGGAGGTCGACCCCGACGTGCTGGTGTTCCAGTACGGCTTCTCGCACGTCTCCGACCAGGAGTTCGAGGCGCGGATGGACCGGATGCGCGAGGACCCGGTCGGGACGCAACTCTCCGCGGTCCGAAACGACCGGATCTACCGCGGCGGCACCTCCTACCAGGGGCCGATCATCAACCTCTTCCAGACGGAGGTGGCCGCGAAGCAGTTCTACCCCGAGCAGTTCGGCGAGTGGCGCGGCGTCGGGGAAACACCCGAGGAGGAGCGGCTGTTCGACCACGAGCGCGTCGCCGACATCGTCAACGGGGAGTTCTAACCATGACCGACACGAGCGACACCACTGACAGCACCGACCGCACGGTCGACAGCACCGGCGCTGACACCGACGAGTCGACCAGGAGCGGGTGGCCGACACGGCGCGACTACGTACAGCTGAGCGGCGCGCTCGCGGCCGCCGGCCTGCTCGCCGGCTGTGCGGGCAACGGCGACGGCGACGCCGGCGCGACCGCGACCGTGACAGAGGACGCCGCCGCGGCGACCCCGACGGCCAACGCGACGGAGTCGACGACGGAGGCGGCCGCCGCCGACGGCTCCTACAGCGTCTCGATGTCGCCGGTCGGGGAGGTGACGTTCGAGTCGCCGCCGGAGACGGTGTTCACGCGCCTGACCCACCACGCGGACATGGCGTTCGCGCTCGGCCGCGGGGACGGCGTGACCGCGATGCACGCGCCCGACTACTACGACTCGCTGTGGAACCAGTTCGTCGAGCGCCTTCCCGGCGTCTCGCTCGACTGGTCGGGGCTGTACTCCTCGTGGGACCCGGACAAGGAGGTCGTGTACGAACTCGACAGCGACGTGCACCTCGCGGACCCCGCGTGGATGACGCAGTTGGAGAGCTGGGACCGCGAGGACATCGACGAGATCGCGGAGAACGTCGGCCCGTGGTTCGGGAACTCCCTCAGCGACCGCCATCAGGAACCGACCGGCCAGTGGGCCGACGGCTACGAGTACTACGGGCTGTGGGAGCAGTTCGAGTTGGTCGCCGAGGCGTTCCGCGAACGCGCCCGCTACGAGGAGTTGGCCGCCGTCCGCGACGACCTGCTCGCGACCATCGAGGTCGGCCTCCCGCCAGAGTCCGAGCGCCCGCGAACGGTGCTGTTCTCCTCGGCCGACCTGGAGACGATCTACGCGTACACGCTCGACAACCCCGGGTTCCTCACCGCCCACACCCGGCCGCTTGCGCCGCGCGACGCCTTCGACGGGTCCGTGTCATCGGGGGATATCGTGGACTACGAACAACTGCTCGAGGCCGACCCCGAGGTGATCCTCTACCTCGGCGGGATGCTCCCGACGACCGACATGGCCGAGGTCCGCTCGACGCTCGAATCCCACCCCGTCGGCGGCGAGATCACCGCGATCGCGAATGGACGCGTCCACCCGCAGGGCGCGCGCTACCAGGGGCCGATCCTCAACCTCTTCCAGCTGGAGATGAGCGCGAAACAGCTCTACCCCGATGCGTTCGGCGAGTGGCCGACCTACGAGAACGGCCCGTACCCGGAGATCCCGGAGGAGGAGCGGCTGTTCGACCGCGAGCGCGTCGCCGCGGCGATCCGCGGCGAGGTCGAGTAGTCGGGACCGCGGACGGGTCCCGACGCCGACCCCTCCGTTCCAGTTCCCACCCCACCATGATCGGAACCACCCTCGGCGACCTCAGACGCCACATCGAATCGCTCGCGGACCCGACGGGCGCCTACCGACTCCGGTGTGCCCGCACCGGCGAGCGCCCGGTCCCCGTGGCGGGGCTCGCGTTCGACACCCGCGCGACCGCGCGGGCGGCGGCGCGCTGCGGCGAGCAGTACCGCGCCGCGTTGCGCCGGTACGACCCGCAGGTCCCGTTCTACGACCTCGTCGCCGTCGAACGCGCCGACGCGCCGACGGTCGAGTCGGACGGTTCCCCCCACGACGCGACCGACGAAGGCTTCGACGGCAGGGGAGCAACCGAGCGCCACGCGTTCGACGGATACGCGTCCGACTCGGCGATCGACCTGTGTCACGCCGTCGTCGGCGTCGTGTTCGAGGCCGTCGCCGACTCCCCGCACACGGCGGTTCAGGACACCATCATGGACACGTACTTCGCGGCGGCGGAGTCGGTCGACGGGCCCGATGAACTGTGTCTCCGCTTGCTGGCGAGCGTCGCCGACGGCCTCGCCGGGCACCTCGACGACGAGGAGACGCTCGCCGTGCTCCGCGACGCCGGCGAGCGACTGTCCGTGGCGCCGCTCGACGGCGACCCCCTCGAGGCGGCCTTGGCGCGCCTGCGGACGGCGGGGATGCTGCGGTCGTACGCCGTCTCGCCCGCGGCAGTCGACCTCGACGGAGAGAGCCGCACGTGGCGCGTCGAACTCGACGGCTACGCCCTCGTCGACGGCGGGGACCCTCTCGTCGACGCCGGTGACGACGACGGCGACGAGCAGGGGAACGATGGAACCGACGGCGACCCCGACCGCATCGTCACCCTCCCGGTGGTGGTCGCGCTGTTCGGTCGGGCGTCGGTCTCGGCGGTGGCGGTCACCGACGCGACGCGCGAGCCCTCCGGCGCGTGGCGCCTCACGGTCACGACGAACCCGGCGGACGAGGCCACCGGGCTGACGACGATCGAGGGGGAGCGATGACCGACGACGCCGCGGCGACGCTGTCGGCCGCCCGGGACCGGGTGGCCGACGAGCGGGACGCCGTCGCCGCCAAGCGCGAGGCGTACGAGGAGTTCCGCCGCGAGATCGCCCGGATCCCGGTCGAGGGTGTCGACGACGACGGTGCGGCGGGCGGCGTCGCGGCCGGCGCTTCGAGCGCGTCGGGCGCCGTTGCGTGTCGGGCGCCCGCCGTCGGCGACGCCGGATCGCGCATCGGGACGGTTCGCGAGCGGTTCGCGACGCTGATCCGTCCCCACAGCCTCGCCGACGTGGAGACGTCGGGGCCGACGGAGACGCTGGCGGAGACCATCGAGGCGGAGTTCGACGCGGGCGTCGCACGACTCCTCACGGAGCCGGGGTGCCGGTTCACCCCGGAGACGAGCGCACACCTTCGAACGCTGGCGGCGACGCGGCGGGACGAACTCGGCGCGATGGAGTCCGTGTTGGCGAGGGAGGCGGAGAGCCTCGACGCCGCCGCGGACCTGTTCGCCGACGCAGAGCGCACGGTCGAGACCGCGTGCGACCCGGACCCGCTGACGCTGGGCTTCGACGCCCTCCGCGCGCGCCACGAGGAGCTCGGCCGCGTCCGCGACCGGTGCGGGGAGGCGCTGGACGCGCGCCAGGGCCTGCTCCAGCAGCCCGCGGGCGGGACCGACGCGTTCGACATCGACCACCGCGAGGCCGTCCGCTACCTCTACGAGTCGCTGGACGCGACGTACCCCGTTCTCGCCGCCGGGACCGACCTCCTGGAGCGGTGTGCGGACGCCCGGGAGACCCTCCGCGATCAGATCACGAGACGCGTGTGATGTCGCCCAGACGTGTGTGATTCCGGAGCGCTCCGGCAGACTGAAGCCGTGTTTTAGGTAGACCGAAAGCATCTTCAGTCAGGTTGCCGCTCGTGGGAGTATGGACGACCAGCACGGAGACGACGGCTCCATGTCGCGCAGGGATTACGTGATGTACGGCGGCGCTGTCGCCGCGGGCGGCTTCCTCGCCGGGTGTTCCGGCGGAAGCGGCTCGGAGGGCGCCGAGACGACCGGCGACGCGTCGACGCCGACCGCCTCGTCGGGGTCGGACTCCGAGACGGAGACGAGCACGCCCGAGGACACCAGCTACACCGTGTCGATGGCGCCCGTCGGCGACGTGACGTTCGAGGCGGTTCCGGAGACGTTCTCGGTCTACGAGTCCGGCTACGCGGACATGGGCGTCGCGCTCGGCAAGGGCGAGGACCTGCTCGCCGTCGGCAACACCGCACGCTTCCACACCGACCACTACGACGACCTCGACGGCGTGACCGTCGCGAGCGAGCCGACGCAGTTGCTCGGCGACTCCTACGCCATCGACCGCGAGCTGTTCTACGAACTCGACAGCGACGTCCACCTGATCGACCCGCAGTGGCTGATCAACAACGGCTTCTTCAAACTGGACCGGTCGGACATCGACACCGTCGTCGAGGACGTGGGTCCGTTCGTCGGCAACACGATCTTCCGCCGAACTGATAGTTGGCACGACTACCGCTATTACACCCTGTACGGAGCGTTCGAGAAGGTCGCGCAGGTGTTCGACCGCGTCGACCGCTACGAAACCGTCAAGGCGGTCCACGACCAGTTGGTCGCGGACGTGCAGGCGTCGCTGCCGGCTCCTGACCAGCGCCCGAACGCGCTGCTGTGCTTCGGTGCCGGCGACGAGCCGGAGGCGTTCTCGCCGTACCGGCTCTCCGGGCAGGGGACGAACAAGAAGCAGTTCCACGACCTGGGCCTGTCGGACGCGCTGGCGGGGACCGGAGTCGAGGGGCTCTCGACGAACGACCGCGGCCAGATCGACTTCGAGACGATGCTGGAGGTCGACCCCGACTCGATCCTCGTCCGCGGCCACGAGGGCGAGACCGAGGAGGAATTCCGTGACACCGTCGTCTCGTTCATGAAGGACCACTCCGTCGCCTCCGAGTTGACCGCCGTGCAGGAGGGGCGCGTGTTCCGCGGCGGCCCCATCTACCAGGGCCCGCTCCAGCACCTGTTCAACCTCGAACGCTTCGCGACGCTGTATTTCCCCGACCGGTTCTCCGGCGAGCTGTTCTCGCGGGCCGAGCTGTCGGCCGCGATCACTGGCGAGGCCTGAACCGGCCGTACACCGACGCAACGTTCGGTTTCCTTACCGATCTCGACGGACGAACCGACACCCTTTTCAATTTTTTAGGCTAGCCTAAAACTGTGACACGACACAGACGGCAGTTCATCGGTACGGTCGGCGCCGCGCTCGGCGCCGGCCTCGCGGGTTGCACGGGCGGCAGCGGCGGCGCGGTCGAGACCACGGCCGACGGGGGCGAGTCGGAGACGACGGCCGGCGGCGACGGCGCATCGGAGACCGAGCAGTCCACGGTGTCGGGCGAGTCGTACACGGCGTCGATCGTCCCGGTCGGCGAGGTCGAGTTCGAGGGCGTACCCGAGACGTGGCTGTGCTACAACGGCGGCTGGGCGGACATGGCGTTCGCGCTCGGCCGGCGCGAGGGGTTCCTCACCGCGGGCAACATGATCCCGGGGTTCTTCTACGAGCCGTTCGGGCTGGACGTTCCCCCGCAGGAGGAGCTGACGGCGCTGGCGAACTGGAGCGGCGGGGGGTGGAGCAAGGAGGTCTTCTACGAGCTCGACCCCGAGGTGATCCTCATGGACCCCAACTACCTCCACGACACGGGGTGGGACGACGACTGGGACGAGTCCGACACCGAGGAGATCCGCGAGAACGTCGCGCCGTTCTTCGGGAACAACTGTCGCCGCCGCCGGGAGTTCCACGACTACAAGCTCTACAGCCTCTACGGCGCCTTCGAGCGCCTCGCCGAGGCGTTCCGGGAACGGGAGCGATACGAGGCGTTCGTCGACCTGCACGACGAGCTGCTCGCGGAGGTGCAGTCGCGGCTGCCGCCCGAGGAGGAGCGCCCGGAGATCGGCCTGATCAACGGCGGCTCGAACCCGGAGAAGGGCGTGTTCTACCCCCTGCACACGCAGGACGAGGGGTACGAGATGAAGCCGTACCGCGACCTCGACGTGAAGAGCGCCTTCTCGACCGACATGGAGGCGGCGGGGGAGGCCGACTACGAGCAACTGTTGGAGGTCGACCCGGAGATCATCATCGTCCACTGGGGGATCGGCACCACCGGACCGGACGCCGACGGCTTCTCCGCGGAGGCGTTCCGTGACCAGTACGTCCGGCCGATGGAGGAGGACGGCGTGGGCAGTCAGCTAACCGCCGTACAGAACGGACGCGTCTACCCCGGCGCGTACGGCGAACAGGGGCCGATCGTCAACCTGCTCCAGACGGAGATGAAGGCCCAACAACTGTACCCCGAGGAGTTCGGCGAGTTCGACCCCGAGTCGTTCCCCGAGGTGCCCGAGGACCGGCGGCTGTTCGACCGCCAGCGCGTGCGCGACATCGTCGCCGGCGACGTGTGATGGCCGAAACGCCCACGGCCGAGTAGCCGGACGGTTCGACACCCTTTTGAACAGTTAGGTCGACCTAAAAGACATGTTCCGACGGAGGGATCGGAGTGGCGAGTGAGGTTGGTGAGGCAGTTCCGGAGGTCGACAGCCCGTTCTCGTGGGTCGATTCGTCGCTGTTGACGGTGATCACCGCGAGCACGATGGTCGTCGTGATCTCCGGGCTCGTCCAGGTGAGCTTCGGCGCGTTCACGATGTCGGTCACGACGGCGTGGGGTGCGGTGTTCGACCCGATCGTGTGGACGAACCCGCAGGTGTTGTTGCGGCTGTTCCTGGGCGAGGGGTTCGGCAACGCGGTCGCGAGCGCGCTCGGGTTCTCGACGGCCGCCGTCGACCTTCCGAAGGAGACGCTGATCGTCTGGCAGATCCGGATGCCGCGGGTGATCGTCGGCGTCATCGTCGGCGCCAACCTGGCGGTCTCGGGCGCGGTGTTTCAGGCGGTGACGCGCAACGAGCTCGCGTCCCCGTTCATCCTCGGCGTCTCCTCGGGGGCCGGACTGGCGATCCTGCTGACGCTCATCGTGTTCAGCGGGCTCACGGCGGTCCTCCCCCTGATCGCCGCCGGCGGGGGCGCGGTGGCGTTCCTGCTGGTGTACGCGATCGCGTGGAAGGGCGGAACCAATCCCGTCAGGCTCGTGCTCGCGGGCGTCATCGTCTCGACGGTGTTCGGCTCGCTCCAGACGGCGCTGTTCTTCTTCGCGGACGACCTCGGCGTCGTCCAGTCGGCCATCGCCTGGACGACCGGGTCGCTGACGGGCGTGGACTGGGAGCAGGTGCGGATGGCGCTCCCGTGGACGTTCATCGCGGTGCCGCTCACCCTCGTCGGCGCCAGACAGCTGAACGTCCTACTGCTGGGCGAACGGACGGCCCGCTCGCTCGGGATGTCCGTCGAGCGGGTTCGATTCGCGCTTTCGGCGGTCGCCGTGCTCGCGGCCGGGACGGCCATCGCCATCGCCGGCATCGTCGGGTTCGTCGGGCTCATCGTCCCGCACATGGTCCGACAGCTCGTCGGCTCGGACTACAAGCGCCTCGTCGTCGCCTGCGTGTTCGCGGGCCCCGCGCTCGTCACCCTCGCGGACGTTGGCGCCCGGCTCGCGCTCTCGCCCGCACAGCTTCCGGTCGGCATCGTCACGGGACTCATCGGCGGACCGTACTTCCTGTACCTGATGCGCAAGCAGGACGGGCTGGGGGACCTATGAGCACTGACGACGCGCCGACCGGCGACGGCGCCGACGCCGACACCGCCGGCACTGATACCGCGGCTGCCGCCGACGCCGCCGGCGACTCGGTCGGCGCAGGTAGCACGGACGCGAGCGCGACGGCCGGGGAGCCACCCGAGGACTCGCCGCCGCTGTCCATCAGGAACATCGCGCTGTCGTACGGCGACGACGAGCCCGTCGTCGAGGCAGAACGGCTGGAGGTTCCTGCCGGCGAGATCACCGCGCTGATCGGCCCCAACGGCAGCGGGAAGTCGACGCTGCTGAAGGCGATGAACGCGGAACTGAGCCCCGACCGGGGCGCAGTGACGTTGGGCGGGCGCGACGTGGAGGAGTTCGCGACGACCGAGCTGGCGCGCCGGCTCGGCCTGCTGTCGCAGGAACACGTCGCCCCGGAGTCGACGACGGTGCGCGAACTCGCGACCCACGGCCGCTACCCGCACCGTGGGTTCTTCGAGGGGATGCGCGAGGAGGACTACCACGCGGTCGACCGCGCCATCGAGCGCGTCGGCGTCGAACACCTCGCCGACCGGCAGGTCGGCGGGCTCTCGGGCGGTCAAGCGCAGCTCGCGTGGCTCGCGATGGTGCTCGCACAGGAGACGGACGCGCTCCTGTTGGACGAGCCGACCACCTTCCTCGATCTCCACCACCAGCTCCGCGTGCTCGACGCCGTCCGCGATCTGAACGAGGACCACGGCGTCACCGTCTGCGTGGTGCTCCACGACCTCGGGCAGGCGGCCCGGTTCGCCGACAACCTCATCGCGCTCAAGGACGGCGAGCCCTACGAGTGGGGGCCGCCCGACGAGGTCGTCACCGAGGACCTCCTTCGAGACGTGTTCGGCGTCGAGGCCGAGGTCGGCTTCGGCCCGAACGGCCCCCGCGTCACCCCGCGGCGGGCGATCGACGAGTGAGCCGCGGCGCCGACGTCCGACCGCCTTCTTCGCCGGGAACGCAACCGTAAACCGTCGGCCTCGCCGAGTGCCGCCGACTCCCGTGTCCGTCGCCTCGAACCTCGCGTTCATGCTCGCCCTGCTGGCCGCCGGCGTCGCCGCCCGGAGAATCGGGCTGCTGACGCCGCGTCGCCGGGACGCGCTCACCGACGCCGCCTTCTACCTCGCGTTGCCCGCGCTGGTGTACAGCTCGACGTACGCGCAGCCGCTCCGCGAGGTGCTGTCGGTCCGACTCGTCGCGGGCGTGGTCGGCGCGCTGGCGGTCGGCATCGGCCTGAGCTGGCTCGTCCACCGTCGGCGGTCGGACGCCGCCGTCCGCAGCGTCGCGGTCGTCCAGTCGTACCACGCGAACCTCGGGTTCCTGGGGCTCCCGCTCGTCGCCGCGACGTTCGGCGCGGGCGCCGTCGAGGCCGGGAAGGCGAGCGTGATCCTCGGCGTCGGCGCGCTCGTCCACGTGCCCGCGACGGTGACGATCCTCTCGCTCGTGAACGACGCCGATGCGGACCTCGCGAGCGAGGCCGTCTCGCTCCTGCGCAACCCGGTCCTCGTCGCCCTCTCTGCCGGACTCGCCTCGGCGGCCGTCGGGTGGGCGCCGCCGGCGGCGGTCGCGACGGGGCTGTCCTGGGTCGCCGAGTTGGCGCTGCCGATCGCGCTGTTGGGCGTCGGAGCGTCGCTCGTGCTCGAGGGCGTCTCGATCGACTACCCGACGGTCGGCGCGGTGACGGGGACGAAGCTGATCGCGATGCCGCTGATCGCCTTCGCGGTGTTCTCCGGGCTCGGCGGCGACCCCTCGACGGTCCGCGCGGGCGCCGTCATGTTCGCGATGCCGACGGCCGTCTCGACGTTCGTGTACGCCAGCGCGCTCGGCGGCGACGACGGGCTCGCGTCGGTCAACGTGTTCGCGACGACGGTCGCCTCGGCGGCGACACTGTTGCCCGTGTTGTGGCTGGTCGGTCCCTGATGCGACACCGGTTCGCCTAAGTCGCCCCCGCGGGTTTCGATTCGTAATGAGTACCGAGGAGGAGAGCGCCTTCGACGTGTATCGCGACCGCGTCGACCGGCCGCTGTACCGCCTGTTCACCGAGTACGGGCTCGACAAGTGGCCGTGGCTCCTCGTCGGCATGACAGCCAACGTGATCGCCCGCGGGGCGAGCCTGCTGCCGCCGCTGGTGCTGGGCGTCGCCATCGACGCCGCGTTCACGGGCGACCAGCCGTACACGCTGCCGCTGGTTCCCGCCGCGTGGCTCCCGACGACCGCGCCGGACGTGGCGCAGTTCTGGTTCTCCGCGTGGCTGATCGTCGGTTCGTTCGCCGTGACCGCGGCGCTGACGTGGGTGTACGGCGTCTCCGCCAACAACTTCGCCCACCGCGTCATGCACGACGTGCGGACCGACTCCTACGCCAAGATGCAGGACCTCGACATGACGTTCTTCGACGACAAGCAGACCGGCGAGGTCATGTCCGTCCTCAACAACGACGCGACGAACCTCGAACGCTTCCTCGACGACGCCCTCCAGAACTCCGTCCGGCTCGGCGTCATGCTGCTGGGGATCGGGATCGTCCTGTTCGAGCGCAACAGTCAGTTGGCGCTCGTCACCCTCGTCGTCGTCCCCGGGATGGTGCTGTTCACGTACTGGTTCATGAAGGCCGTCGAGCCGCGGTACGCCGCCCAACGCGAGGCCGTCGCCGACCTCAACACCCGGCTGGAGAACGCCCTCGGCGGCATCCAACTCGTGAAGACCACGGGTACCGAGGAGTACGAGACGGGCCGCGTCGAGGACACCTCCTACGACTACTTCCGCAAGACGCTCGCGATGCTTCGCCTCAACTACGTCTACCGGCCGGGGATGGAGCTGTTCGCCGGGATCGCGTTCGCGGCGACGTTCGTCGTGGGCGGCCTGTGGATCGTCTCCGGCACCGCGCCGGGGCCGCTGACGGGCGAGCTTCGGGCCGGTACCTTCGTCACGTTCCTGTTTCTCACCCAGCGGTTCGTCACGCCGCTGGCGGAGGTGTCGAACATCGTCTCGCAGTACGAGAACGCCAAGGCCTCCTGCGAGCGCGTGTTCGGGCTCCAGGACATCCCGGCGGAGGTCACCGAGGCACCGGACGCCGTCGCCCTCGACGACGTGCAGGGCGAGATCGAGTACGACCACGTCGACTTCGGCTACGAGGGCGAGGACGACCTCGTCCTCCGCGACATCGACTTCGCGGTCGACCCCGGCGAGACGGTCGCGCTCGTGGGCCCAACCGGCGCCGGGAAGTCGACGCTGCTAAAGCTGCTCATGCGCCTGTACGACGTGGACGACGGCGCCGTCCGGATCGACGGCCACGACGTGCGCGAGGTGACGCTGCGGAGCCTCCGCGAGTCCGTCGGCTACGTCAGTCAGGACACCTATCTCTTCGACGGGACGGTCGCCGAGAACGTCCGGTACGGCCGCTTCGACGCGGACGACGAGGCGGTTCGCGAGGCCGCGAGGGCCGCCGAGGCCCACGAGTTCATCACGAACCTCCCGAAGGGGTACGACACCCGGATCGGCGAGCGCGGCGTGAAGCTCTCGGGCGGCCAGCGCCAGCGGCTCTCGATCGCCCGCGTCGTCCTTCAGGACCCGGACGTGCTCGTCCTCGACGAGGCGACCTCCGCGGTCGACACCGAGACCGAGCTGCTGATCCAGCGGAGCCTCGACCGCCTCACGGAGGACCGGACGACGTTCGTCATCGCCCACCGGCTCTCGACGGTGAAGGACGCCGACGAGGTGCTCGTGTTGGAGGGCGGCGAAGTCGTCGAGCGCGGCGGCCACGAGGAGCTGCTCGCGGCCGACGGGCTGTACGCGAAGCTGTGGGGTGTGCAGGCCGGCGAGATCGAGTCGCTCCCCGAGGAGTTCGTCGAGCGGGCGCGCGAGCGGCAGGCCGAGACGCTCGCGGGGTCGGGCCCCGCGAGCGACGACGACTGAGCCACGGCGGTGGCCGGGTGGTGGCAGCGTCGACGCCGAGGGTCAGACGTCCTCGACGAGTTCGCCCATGCGCTCGATCGGGACTGCGCGCATCGTCTCGGTGTCGAGCCCGTGTCCCTCGATGGCGATCGCGATCTGGAGGGCCGCATCCTCGTCTTCGACCTCGAACGTGAGCTGGAAGTCGTACTCGCCGATGAGCGCATAGCTTTCGCCGAGCTCGCCCCCGAGTCGTTCGATGTCCTCGCGGATGTCGCCCCAGATCGACACCAGTTCCTGCGGGTTCTGGAACTGCGTCTCGTTGGCGTCGGCGAGCACGGTGTACGTAGGCATACCGCACGGTAGGGGACTCGCGCCGAAAGGCGTTCCCACGCTCCCACGACCGATGGAATCCGCCACGGCGGGACGGATCGTGGTACTGAAGCCGGCGTGAACTGACCCGTCTGGCATGACCGAGATGACTCTCGACACTGACGCCGATTACGACGCGCTCGTCGTGGGCGGCGGCGTCGCCGGCCTCACCGCGGCGACGTTCCTCGCGCGCGCCGACCTCGCGACGCTGGTCGTCGACGGCGACGAGTCGATCCTCCGACGCAACGCCCATCTGGAGAACGTGCCCGGCTTCCCGGCGGGCGTGAACCCCCGGTTGTTCGCGGACATGCTGCGCGACCAGGCCGAGCGCAACGGGGCCGAGATCCGGGCCGGGCACGTCGAGGGGGTCACCGGCGAGATCGACGGGTTCACCGCCGCCGTGGACGACGGCACCGCGGTCACGGCCGCACGGGTCGTCGCGGCGTCGTGGTCGGACCTCGACTACCTCGACGGTCTCGGCGTCGAGGCGCGCGACGCCGGGAGCAAGCGGTACGCCGAGGAGCACGCGCTCAGTCGCACCTCCGTCGATGGCGTGTACGCTGCAGGCCGGATCGCGGAGCGCTATCACCAGGCGGTCGTCGCCGCCGGCCACGGGGCCGAGGCGGCGATCACCCTGCTGCACGACGCGGAGGTCCCCTTCTACCACGACTGGGTCGTCCCCGAGGGGTACTTTACCGACCGCGGGCGCGAGGTGCCGCCGGGGTGTGAGGAGATCACGGCCGCCGAGCAGGAGCGCCGCGCCGCCGAATCGCAGGAGACGATGCGGGAGTACTTCGCCGAGGAACACGCCGACCGCCAGCGCACCCACCCGAGCCTCGTCGACGACGACCTCGGCCGCGTCGACCCCGAGTGGTACGACGACGGCGGCGGTGGCGGCGATACCGGCGACGGGACGGCCGAGGGCGACGACTGAGACATCACCGAGCAGCGACGGCCCCGACTCCCCGTGGCGGCACGGGCGGGAGTCCGGGGCGACAACGCCGAACAGCCGCCAGAGCGACGATCGCCCGACAACGGTCGGGTGGGACTGAAAGGGGCCGCGCTCTCGCGAGAGACTCCGATGCAAGCACCGCAGCGGAGTGAGCACGGCGAACGGAGCGAGGAGCTCAGCGAGGACTCGACCGCGAGAGCGCGGGGGCTTTCGCGGTCTCGGTCATCGTTTCGGTGGGTTCGGTCCGAGTTCACGCGGTCGTGCATGCGGATTCGGAGCGGCCGACGAACGTGAACGACGACACACCGCGAGGATTTACCACCCGTACCCGCCAAGCCACCGGCAATGAGCGATCTCATCGCCGACACCAACGTCGCGCTCGGCGTCTCCGGCTCCATCGCGGCCGTGAAGGTGGTCGAACTCGCCCACGAGCTTCGCCGCCACGGCGCCTCGGTCCGCGCGGTGATGACCGACGCCGCCACCGGGATCGTCCACCCGTGGGCCGTCGAGTTCGCGACCGAGCACGACGTCGTCACCGAGATCACCGGGAGCGTCGAGCACGTCGAGCTGTGCGGGCGAGACGGCTGGGCAGACGTGTTGCTGCTCGCGCCGGCGACCGCCAACACCGTCGGGAAGATAGCGGCCGCCGTCGACGACACCCCTGTCACGACCTGCGCGACGACCGCGCTGGGGGCGGACGTGCCGGTCGTGTGCGCGCCCGCGATGCACGAGCCGATGTACGACCATCCCGGGGTGCTGGACGCGATCGACCGTGTCGAGTCGTGGGGCGTCGAGTTCGTCGACCCGCGCATCGAGGAGGGGAAGGCGAAGATCGCGACCGAGGACGCGATCGTCACGGCGACTGCGCGCGCGGCCGGCGACCGACCGCTGGCGGGCGAGCGGGTCGTCGTCACCTCGGGCGCGACCAGCGAGGCGATCGACGACGTGCGCGTGCTCACGAACCGGGCGTCGGGGCGAACCGGGCGGGCGGTCGCTCGCGCGCTCGTCGCCCGCGGGGCCGAGGTGACGCTGCTGCACGACGCGGACGCCGCTCGCGCGTCCGCGGTCGAGGAGCTTCCCCACGTCGAGGTGGTCGACGTGGAGTCGGCCGCGGAGATGACCGACGCGGCCGTCGAGGCCTGTGCGGACGCCGACGCGCTGATCTCGGCGGCGGCCATCGCCGATTACACCGTCGAGGCGTCCGAGGGGAAGATCCGCTCGGGCGCGGAGTCGCTGTCGCTGGAGTTGACGCCGACGCCGAAGCTGCTCGATACGGTTCGGGAGGAGTATCCCGACCTCCCGCTCGTGGGGTTCAAGGCCGAGCCCGGCGGCGACGACGACGCGCTCGCGGCGAAGGCGTGCGAGACGCTGGAGCGGGTCGACCTCGCGTTCGTCGTCGCCAACGACGCGAACGTGATGGGCGCGGCCGACACCCGGGCGCTGGTCGTGCGCCCGGAGGGGGACGGCTTCGACGCCTACCGGGGATCGAAGCTCGGGCTCGGGCTCCGTGTCGCCGACGAACTCGCTGCCGTGTTCGGGTGAGATCGGCTCACGTGCTCAGGTGAGATCCGTGCCCGTACTCGGGTGCGATCGACAGCCGTGGACCCGTGAGATCGCCACCCGTGGTCGCGCTCCCGCGTACGCGGGATCACAACGGTTTTGATCCGCTCAGTCCAACGACGGCACAACAGCCCGTGATGCCAACCAGCTACCGCCGACGCACCCGCGCCGACCGGGCCGGTCGCCTCGAACCGGAGGGGACGTCGTGACCGACGGCGACGCCGAACCCGCCGAGGAAGCCGCGCCGTCCGGCGATATCGTGGTCCCCGTCGAGGAGTCGAGCACGCTCCGGAACACGGTCGGGTTCGTCGTCCGACAGGCCGTCGAGTCCGGCGAGCCGTCGACGCTTCACTTCGTGTTCCCGCTGTCGAGCCGCGGCGCCGTCGGCGACGAGTACGACCGGGCGAACGACCTGCTCGAACGGATCGAGCTGTGGGTCGAGGAGGACCGGGGCGACAACGGCGACTTGGTGTCCGTCGAGACCGCGGTCGTCGGCGCCGACGAGTACCTGTTCAGCCCCGGCGACTACGCCGACGCGATCGCCGAGTACGCCGAGGATCGGGGCGTGCGCCGGGTCGTGCTCGACCCCGAGTACCGGCCGACCGGCGCGACGCCGCTGCTGCCGGCGCTGGAGTGGGAGATCAAGGGAACCGGGCTCGACGTCGAGGAGGCCACGGTCGAGCGCGAAACTCGGCGAGGGCGGCTCGTCCGTCGGTCCGGCGTCGGGCAGTTCCTGCTGCTGTTCGGCCTGTCCGCCGGATTCTACCTGTTCCTCGCCGGCTGGTCGCTCACGCCGTACAACCTCCTGACGGGCGCGGCGTCGGCCGGCGCGGTCGCCGCCACGCTGTGGCACGTCTCCTTCACCGGCGCGGTCGACCTGCGGCGGCTGACCGTCCAGTTCGGGCGGCTCTGTCTGTACGCCGTCTTCCTGCTGTGGGAGATCGCGAAGGCGAACATCCAGATCGCGTACGTGGTGTTGCACCCGTCGCTGCCGATCGACCCGAAGATGGTCGAGTTCGACGCGGACGTGTGGTCGACCGTCCCCGCGGCGACGCTGGCGAACAGCATCACGCTCACGCCCGGGACGCTGACCGTCGACGTGCAGCGCCGGCACTTCACCATCCACTCGCTGACCCCCGGCGCCCGCGAGGACCTGCTGGACGGGAAGCTCGAGCGTGCCGTTCGGTTCGTCTTCTATGGCCGCTCGGCGGCCCGACGTCCCTCGCCGAGCGAGCGCGAGGAGGTGGAGGAGTGACGCTCGTCACCGACGCGCTGCTGGCGGCCGCCGCGGGGTTCGTGCTCGTCTCGCTCGTGGTGCTCTACCGCGCGGTGAAGGGACCGACGATGCAGGACCGCGTCATCGCGGTGAACGTCGTCGGCTCGAACACGGTCGTGATCGCGGCGCTGTTCGCCGCGGCGACCGACACGCCGGGCGCGCTCGACATCGCGCTCGTGTACGCGCTGCTCAACTTCCTGATGAGCATCGCGATCTCGAAGTTCACCGTCGAGCGCGGGGGGGTGCTGTAGATGGTGACGCTCACCGAGGCGGCCGTGATCGCGCTGCTCGCGGGCGGCCTCTTCTTCGGAGTCGTCGCCGCTGTCGGTCTGATCAGGCTGCCGGATCTCTACACTCGGACCCACAGCGCCTCCAAGAGCGACACGCTCGGGGCGGTGCTCACGCTCGGGGCGGCCGCGCTCGCGCTCGATGCGGGCGTCGACACGCTCAAGCTCGTGCTGTTGATCGTCTTCATGTTCATCACCAACCCGACCGCCGCCCACGCCATCACGCGGGCGGCCGCAGATCAGGGCATCGAACCGTGGACCGTCGAGGACGCCGACGGGGGCGCCGACGAGGCCGACACGGACGACGCGCCCGGCGCCGACGCGGCGGACGGCGGTCGCGACCCCGCCGACGGCGACCCGGACGGCGCCGCCACCGACGGGGGTGAGCGCCGGTGACGCCCGTCGAGTGGGCGATCCTGGCGTTCGTGCTCGGCTGTGCGTTCGCGACGGCGCTGCTTCGCGACGTGCTCGCGTCGATCATCGCCTTCGCGGCCTACAGCCTGGGTATCGCCGTCGTCTGGCTCCTGTTGCGCGCGCCGGACGTGGGGCTGACCGAGGCCGCCGTCGGCGCCGGCGTGACGACGGTGCTGTTCCTGTTGACGATCGCGAAAACCGTCAGGCCCGCCGGCGACGACCTGTTCGTCGACATCGACGTGACGGCCCTCGGCGTCTCCGGGCTGCTCGTGGCCGCGCTGGCGACGACGCTGTCGGCGCTCCCGGCGGTCGGGTCTGCCTCGACGCCGGTGGCGACCTCCCGGGTGACGAACTACTACCTGGAGAACGCCTACACGGAGACCGAGGTAGAGAACGCCGTGACGGCGGTGCTCGCGGCCTACCGCGGGTTCGACACCCTCGGCGAGGCGGTCGTCGTCTTCGCCGCGCTCATCGGACTGCTGGTCGTGCTCGACCGAGGGGTGTTGGCATGAGCTCGTCGTCGACCGCCGACGGCGACGACGAGTTCGCCGTCGGCGACGCCCCCGCCCGTCCGTACGTCGAGAGCCCGATCATCATGGCGACCGTCCGGGTCGTCGCGCCGTTCGTGTTCACGCTCGGCGCGTTCGTGATGTTCCACGGCGCCGACTCCGCCGGCGGCGGCTTCCAGGGCGGCGTCATCGTCGGGACGGTGATCCTGATGATCGCGATCGCCTTCGGCGTCGGGCCGACCCGCGACTGGCTGTCGGCGTCGTTCCTGACGGTCCTAGTGGTCTTCGGCGTCGCGCTGTTCATGGGGATCGGCCTGGCCGCGGTCGCCTTCGGCGGGGCGTTCCTCGAGTACACCGCGATCCCGGTGTCGCACGCCAGCAAGTACGGCATCGAGCTGGTCGAGGTCGGGATCGGGATCATCGTCTCCGGCACCGTCGTCGGCCTGTTCTTCGCGCTGGCGGCCGGCCACGCGACGGACGAGGCCGAGGAGGTGGAGGAGTGATCGACGTGCTCGTCGACCGGGCGTACTTCGTCGTCGCGTTCCTCCTGCTCGGGATCGGCGCCCACATGCTGATCGGGGACCGAAACCTGGTCAAGAAGGTGATCGGGATGAACGTCTTCCAGACGGGGATCTTCCTGTTCTTCATCGCCTCGGCGTACGTGACCGGCGCGTCCGCGCCGCTTTTGTCCGAGCCGGGGCCGTACGTGAGCCCGCTGCCGCACGTGCTCATCCTGACGGCCATCGTCGTCGGGGTGAGCCTCACCGCGGTCGCGCTGGGGCTCATCGTCCGCATCTACGGGGAGTACGGGACGCTTCGCGCGGACCTGATCGCGGAGGTGAACGACGGTGAGTGACCTTCCGGCGCTGCTCGTCGTGCTCCCGATCCTGGGGTCGTTGGTGTCGCTCCTGGCGGGGATCCGCTGGGACCGCTCCGGCTGGTACGTCGCCGCCGCGACGCTGTCCGTGCAGGTCGCCGGCGCGGTCGCGTTCGCGGCCGACGGCCTCTCGGGCGCCCCCGGGAGCTACGCGGTCGGCGACTTCACGATCCCGTACGGCATCGAACTGCTCGTCGACGGGTTGTCGGCGACGATGGTCGTGCTGGTGGCGGTCGTCGCGCTCGGCGTGCTCGCGTACGCGCGCCGCGCCGGGCCGCGCTCGAACCGCTTCTACTCGACGTATCTCCTGCTCGTCACCGGGCTCACGGGGATGTCGATCACCGGGGACGCGTTCAACATGTACGTCTTCCTCGAGATCACCGGCCTGACCGCCTACGCGCTCGTCGCCAGCGGCGAGGGCGGGCGCTCGGCGGTCGCCGGCCTGAAGTACCTCCTCGTCGGCACGTTCGGCGCCTCGCTGTACCTGCTTGGCGTCGGCTACGCGTACATCTCGACGGGGACGCTCAACATGGCCGACCTGGCGAACGAGCTGGCGGCCGTCGGCTACGCGTCGCCCCTCGTCCGGGCGGCGTTCGCGTTCATCGTCGTCGGGCTGTTCGTCAAGGTCGCGATGTTCCCGCTGCACACCTGGCAGCCCGACGCGTACGCGGGCGCGCCCGACTCGGTGAGCGCGCTCATCGCCTCGCTCGTGTCGACGGTGAGCGCGTACGCGCTCGTCCGGATCGTGCTCACAGTGTTCACGCCCGAGTTCCTGGATGCGGTCGCGTTCGCGCGCCCGCTGCTGGCGGCGACAGCGGCCGTCAGCATCGTCGTCGGGAGCGGCCTGGCCGTCTCCCAGACGAACATCAAGCGGATGCTCGCGTACTCGTCGGTCTCGCAGTTCGGGCTCGTCGTCGCCGCGCTGTCGGTGACGAACGCGACGGCGCTGGTCGGGCTTACGGTCCACCTCGTGGGCCACGCGGTGATGAAGGGCGGGCTGTTCCTCGCGGCCGGGCTGGTCGCCACCGGCGTCGGCGGCCGTTCGGTCGCCGACTACGACGGGCTCGGCTCGCGGATGCCCGTCGCCGCCGCCGGCTTCGGGACGCTCGCGCTCGGGATGGTGGGCGTGCCGCCGGCGATCGGCTTCTTCGGCAAGTGGTACATCGTCGTCGGCACGCTGGAGGCTGGCGCGTGGGGGCTCGCGATCGTCATCCTCCTGTCGACGCTGCTGACGCTCGCGTACTTCGCGCGCCTGCTCGAACGGATGTTCTTCCGCGAGACGCCCGCGGGGGCGGGGACCGGTTCGGCTGCCGACGCCGACGCTGCCGTCGCCGACGGCGGCGACGGACACGACGCCGGCGGCGACTCCCTCGCCGATCGCGGCGTCTCGCTCGGAATGGTCGCCGCCGTCCTCGCGGCGGCGCTGCTCGCCGTCGGCCTCGGGGCGGCCGTCCCGGCGTACGAATCCGCCCTCGCCCCGACCGTGGAGGTGCTCCTCTCATGACCGATATTACCTCACTCAGACCGCTCGCGGCCGTGCTCGTCTCCGCCGTCGCCATCGGACCGATCCTGCTGTCCGGGAGCCGACCCAACCTCCGCGAGTCGTGGACCGCGGTCGCGGCGCTCGCGAAGTTCGGCATCGTCGTCAGCATGGTCCCCGGCGTCCTCGCCGGCGACACGTACGTCACCGACCTGGGGTCGTTCCTTCCGGGCGCCCGGTTCGCGCTGGAGGCGGACGCGCTGGGCATCCTCTTCGCGTTGCTCGCGAGCTTCCTGTGGATCGTCACCAGCAGCTACAGCATCGGGTACATGCGCGGGCTCGACGAGCACGCCCAGACTCGCTATTTCGCCGCCTTCGCCGCCAGCGTCTCGGCGGCGGTGGGCGTCGCGTTCGCGTCGAACCTGCTGGTGATCTTCGTCTTCTACGAGCTGCTCACCGTGGCGACGTACCCGCTCGTCGCCCACGACGAGACCGACGAGGCGCGCTCGGCCGCCCGGAAGTACCTCGCGTACACCTTCGGCGGCGGCGTCGCCGTGCTGGCGGGGACCGCGCTCGTCTACTGGCTCACGGGAACGGTCGCGTTCACCCCCGGCGGCATCGAGGGACTCGCCTCGGCGGACCCGATGTTCGCCCGGTTGGCGTTCGCGCTGCTCGCGTCCGGGTTCGGCGTCAAGGCGGCGCTGATGCCGCTGCACTCGTGGCTGCCCGACGCGATGGTCGCGCCGACGCCGGTGTCGGCGCTGCTGCACGCGGTCGCGGTCGTGAAAAGCGGCGTCTTCGGCATCGCGCGCGTCGTCCTGGACGTGTTCGGGCCGGAGACAGTCGGCGACCTCGGGATGGGGCTTCCGCTGGCTACGGTCGCGGCGTTCACGCTCGTCGTCGCGTCCGTGATCGCGCTCAGACAGGACAACCTCAAGCGCCGGCTCGCCTTCTCGACGGTGAGCCAGCTGTCGTACATCGTCCTCGGACTGGCGGTGTTGGCGCCCACGTCGCTTGTGGGCGGCCTGCTGCACATCCCGGCCCACGGGTTCATGAAGATCACCCTGTTCTTCGCCGCCGGCGCGATCCACGTCGAGACCCACACCGACGACATCTCCGACATGGCCGGCATCGGGAGACGGATGCCGCTGACGATGGCGGCGTTCGCCGTCGCCGCGGCGGGGATGGCGGGCATCCCGCTGGTCGCCGGCTTCGTGAGCAAGTACTTCCTGCTCATCGGGTCGATAACGGCGGGCGAGACGCTGTTCGCGGTCGCGCTGCTCGTCTCGGGCGTGCTCAACATCGGCTACTTCTGGCCGGTCGTCTACACCGCCTTCTTCGAGTCGCCCGAGGAGAGCGACGAGAAGCCGCTCGTCGAGGGACCGCTCGGCGGCCGGCTGTCGTGGGGTCGCGCGGCCGCCGCCGAGGCGGGCGACGACGCGGGGACCGACACCGACGCGGTCGCCGACGGGGGCGACGCGTCCGACCGCGACGCCGGCGACGGCCACGGCGGCGGCTGGGAGCGCCGCGGCTGGACCGGCGGCGAGTCGACGTGGTTCATGCTCGCGCCGATCCTCGTCACCGCCCTCGGCTCGGTCGCCCTCGGGATCGTCCCCGACGGCGCGGTGTTCCTCAGGGTCGTCCGCCTGATCGTCGCGGGTGCCACGGGGGTGACCGTCTGATGGCGGTGATCGACCCGCTGATCCCGCCGTTCCTGTTCGTGCTGGCGGCGGCGCTGGTCGTCCCGCTGCTGGGTCGCCGTGCCGGCCACGCGCTCGGCGTGCTTGCGACCGCGGCGGTCGTGCCGTACGTGTGGCTCGTGCCGGGCGGCGCGCACCTCCCGACGCTGCTGTTCGGCTTCGACGCCGTCCTGTTCAACGTGGACGGCTTCTCGCGGCTGATGGGCGTCATCTTCGGCTTCATCGGCGCGATCGCGGTGCTGTACTCGTGGGCCAGCGGCGCCGACGAGCGCCAGACCGCCTTCGCGTTGGGCTACGTCGGCACGAGCCTCGGCGCCGTCTTCGGCGGCGACTGGCTCACGCTGATCGTCTTCTGGGAGCTGATGGCCGTCACCAGCACGCTCCTGGTGTGGCACTACGGCGGCCGCGCGGTGCGGGCGGGCTTCCGGTACGCCCTCCTGCACGGCATCGGCGGCACGCTCCTGCTGGGCGCGATCGTCTGGCACTACGTGGAGACGGGGACGTTCGTGTTCACCGGCGACGGGCTCGCTGGTGTCGTCGCCCCCGTGCTCGCGGCGGTGGGCATCGGCGTCAACGTGGGCTTCATCGGCCTGCACGCGTGGCTGCCCGACACGTACCCGCGTCCGCACATCGCCGCCAGCGTCTTCCTGTGCGTGTACACGACCAAGACCGGCGTGTACGGGATGTTCCGGGCGTTCCCCGAGGGCGAGCTCGCGGTGGCGTACATGGGCGCGCTGATGGCCGTCTTCGGCGCCGGGATGGCGCTGCTGCAGGGCGACATGCGCCGGCTGCTCTCGTATCACATCCAGTCGCAGGTCGGCTACATGGTCGCCGGCGTCGGCCTCGGCGGCGCGCTCGCGACCGCCGGCGCCTTCGGCCACGTGTTCAACCACATCCTCTACAAGAGCCTGCTGTTCATGACCGTCGGCGTCGTCATCTACCGCACCGGCGAGGAGCACCTGGAGGAGCTGGGCGGCCTCTGGCGACACCTCCCGCTCACCGCCGCCGCGTTCCTGATCGCAGCGCTGTCGATCGCGGGGTTCCCCGGGTTCAACGGCTTCGTCTCGAAGGGGATGGTGATCGCGGCCGCCCACAAGAAGCACTACGACGTGATCTGGTACCTCCTGCTTGCGGGCGGGGTTGGCACGTTCCTCTCGTTCATCAAGCTGGGGTACTACGTGTTCCTCCACGGCGAGTACGGCGGCGACGTGCGGCCGGCGAACGTCGGCCAGAAGGTCGCGATGGGAACCGTCGCCGTGCTGTGTGTCGTGTTCGGCCTCTACCCGCCGGCGCTGTTCGCGGTGCTGCCTGACACGGGAAGCTACGAGTACACGACCTACACCGTTCCCCACGTGCAGGAGGGCCTGATCCTCGCGGCGCTGGGCGTAGTCGGCTTCGCGATCGTGAAGAAGCCGCTCTCGAAGGTCGGCCGCGTCCCCGACGTGGACGCGATCTACAACCGTGCGGGCTTTTACGGCACCCGCGCGCTCGTCGTCGGCGTCACCGAGCTGTACGCGGCCGTCGACCGCGCGGTCGTCGCCGCCTCGGGCGCGATCGCGGGGGCCGTCAGGGACCCCGCGGGAACGCTCGACCGGTTCGGCGCGGTCGGCGTCGTCGCCGGCGACGACGCGCTGACCAACGGCGCACGCGAGCGGACGGAGGTCGACCTCCGAGCCGGGTTCGGAACCAGCGTGCTGCTGGTCGTCCTGCTGGTCGTCGTCGCGCTGCTGTTGCTCGTCTGAGCTCGCGAGGAACCGAACTCGGACGGGACTCCTAATCGTGGGGAACCGCTCCTCGCCGCCACACCGGGTCACGTGGTCGTTCCTCGTCGCGTTCGTCGGCATGAATGCTTGGGTCGGATAGCGGATCGACGGACGGATCTGCGTCGGCTCCCGCATCGGTGGAAATCTCGACGATTAGTGGTAGTCATCCTATGCCATTCTATCGATATTCGAGTAATAACCGGAGTTCAGACGGTCTATAACAAACCATAGCTGGCGTCCATCGGGAAGCGACGGCAGCGCGGCGAGGGCCGCCGGTCTGCCACGACGACAACGGACCCACCAAGACACATGAACCTCGCATCCCTCATCCGGCAGGACCGTACGGAATCGACAACCGACGAACGGGCCGTCTCGCCCGTCATCGGGGTGATCCTGATGATCGCGGTCACGGTCGTCCTCGCGGCCGCCATCGGGTCGTTCGTGCTCGGACTCGGCGACGACATCAGGCAGGTCACACCGACCGCGAGTTTCGAGATGGAGTACGCCGAGAACGACGACGGCGACTTCGCCGTTACCGCCACCCACCAGGGCGGCGCCACCGTCTCCACGTCGAACGCGCGGTCGCTCGTGGTGACGGCCGAAACGGGTCAATCGAGTGAGTTCAAGCTGCCCGCCACCGCCGGCACGTCCGCGTCGTTGGACGGTGACGACGCGGTCCCGCCGAACACGACGGTCCGTGTTATCTGGACCGCCCCCGACGGGGGCAGCTCGCAGACGCTTGCGAGGGGGACCACGCCGGCGTAGTCCCCGGACGATCGACTCACGATCGAACGGAATGGGGTCCGGTGGCACTTCGGACGCCAGTCGGTGACCGATCGTGGTTCGCCGTACCGCGGGAGCCCCACTCGACCGCTGCGGGGATCCGCCGCGCTTTTCACCTCGGTGGCGGTACCGGCGTCATGGACCGCCTGCGCCAGTCCCTGCTGGACGCGCCGATAATCGAGAAGGGCGAGTACCAGTACTTCGTACACCCCATCAGCGACGGCGTTCCCATGCTGGAGCCCGAACTCCTCCGGGAGATCGTCATCCGGATCATCCGGAAGGCCCAGATCGAGGACGTCGACAAGATCGTCACCCCCGCGGCAATGGGGATCCACATCTCCACCGCGCTGTCGCTGATGACCGACATCCCGCTGGTCGTCATCCGCAAGCGCGAGTACGGCCTCGACGGCGAGGTCGCGCTCCAGCAGGAGACGGGCTACTCCGAGGGCGAGATGTACATCAACGACGTGTTCGAGGGCGACCGCGTGCTCGTCCTCGACGACGTGCTCTCGACTGGCGGCACGATGAAGGGCATCCTCGACGCGCTCACCCACATCGGCGCCGACGTGGTCGACGTAGTCGCGGTGATCAAGAAGGCCGGCCCGAACAAGCTCGACGACACCGACCACTCGGTGAAGACGCTGATCAACGTCACCGTCGAGGACGGGGAGGTCGTCGTCGTCGACGAGTACGGCGACGGCTGAGTCGGCCGACTCCCCCGCGCTTTTCACGACGGCGACCCCACTAGCTGCATGGTTTCCACTCGCTTTCTCGGCGTGATCTCCACGTCGATGCTCGTCGTCGGCGCCCTCTCGATCGGCCAGGCGCTGCACCTCTCGGTCGTCACCGGCGAGGTGGGCGTGACCTCGACGCCGGTCGTCGTGTACGGCGTCGCCGGCGTCGTCGCCATCGCGATCGGCTACCGCGCCCGCAAGCCGATCGCCGAGGAGTACGCTCTCACCAGCGACGCCCGCGAACGCGGCGAACACGAGCGTCGCGAGCGGTCGCCCTCCGCCGAGGGGGACGGCCCCGACGACGACGAGTCGGCGTTCGACCCCGAGATGAGCCCCCTCGGCCAGGCCGAACCCGGGACCGCGGAACGCGACCGCCGCGGCGACGGCGACAACGACCGGTAACAGCCTCCGGCGCCGATCGCTCCGCCCCGGTTCGCCCCGACACCATGCCACCGCGTAACGAGGGAATTAAGACCCGCGAATCCGCTACCGACACGTACGAATGTCCGTGAGCAATCGTGTCCCCGATCCCCTCAAAGGTCCCCTCGGCGCCGCCTCGCTCGGCGTCATGATCCTCGGCCTGGTGGTGGGCTACATCTTCACCATGCTCGGGGTCACCCTCGTCTTGAACCTGAACGGGATCCAGGGGATCTCCGACGTGGAGGCGCTGACCGTGACTGCGACCGGCCTCGCCTGCATCGTCGCCGGCTACTTCGGCTGGAAGGGGTTCATGGGGTTCGCGTACTGAGATGCAGTACGACATCCGAGACCATCCGCAGGCGCCGCCGGTCGAGGAGCTTCGCGAGTTCACGATGGTCCCGATATCGCGCGAGGAGATCCTGTCGCGTCGCGAGGCGGGCGCCTCCCTCGAGGAGGTGAACCTCCGCGAGACGCGCAACGACGTCCACGTCGAGCTCGAACCCGATCCCACCGAGCGCGGCAGCCACGACGACATCGGCACCGCCCTCTACCGGCTCGTTCAGCTGTTCGGCACGCCCAACGTTCCCGGCTACGACGCCGGCGACGACCTCTCCGACCGCGAGGACACGACGTTCAAGTACCTCCTCCGAGTGATCAACGAGTCCGACGCCGACGAGCGCACGCTCCCCGACGAGTGGCTGATCACCGTGTACGACTACCACGTCGAGTTGGGCGTCGGCACCGCAGCCTGGGACGACGAATCGGTCGATCCCGCCGAGTACGACGACGCCGTCGAGATCGTCTCCATGGCGCTGGCGACGAACGTCGTCACAGAGCCCCTCCAGTGCGTGTACAAGGACAAGTGGTACTGACCCCGTTCGCGGCCGCACAGTAAGTCCTCACGCCGTCTCGCTTCGACACGATTCGATTCTGAACGCTCCTCGGTTCCGCGTTCCGTCCGAGTCGCTCGCGACGCCCAAGCTGAACCGGACTCCCCTCCGCGGGCACCCGTGCTTCGCCTGCCGGTCAGCCTCACCTGCCGGTCGTGTAGTGCATCACCGCGAACACGCCGGCCAGCCCCGCGAGGAGCAACCCCGCGAACGCGGGGACGACCGTCGCCTCCCCGTAGAGCCCGGCCCAGTAGCCGACGTACGCGAGCGTGACGAACGCCGGCACCGACAGGAGAAAGAACAGCGACGAGAGGTACGACGCCAGCGTCGGGTCGTTGCCGTCGTTGGCGTACGTCCCGCGCTCGCGCACCGACTTCTCGTCGGTCGGGATCTCCTTGGGCATACCGTCGCGTACCGGACAGCGGAGTAAAGGCCTGTCGTCGCCCGCGTCGTCGGTGTCGCCGGCGCGCGCCCTCAGGCGGTCGCGCCGTCGTAGACGATCGCGACGAGGTAGCCGAACAACAGCAGCGGCACCTGCGCGAAGACCACGAGCGTGATCACGTCGCGAAGCTCCGGCAGCAACACGATCCCCCCGAGCGTCCCGATGTCGAGCAGCAGATACGGGGCCACCCCGGCCGCCGCCGTCAGGGTTGCGCCCGCGACGACGGCGATCGACAGCGCGAGCACGCTCGTCCTTAGGTTCTGACACAGCAGCTTCACAAGCGCGCCCGCCGCGAACACGAGCGCCGCCATGACGGTGTCGCCGGCCCATCCGGGGGCCAGCGAGGCCTGCCACAGCGTGTACGTCGCCATCGCGGTCGCCAACCCGGTGAGCAGCCCGACGGTGACCGCCGAGACGATCCGCTCGCTTCGCGAGCCGTAGGAGGCGCGCGCGGGCCGTATCGCGGCCGCGGCCAGTCCGGACGTCGGCTCAGACATTGGCCTCGTAGCTCCGCCCGCGGATGGTCACGGAGACGGTCCCGGAGGTGACCGCGCGGTCGGCCTCGATGGCCGCCCGCGTCCGTTCGACCGCGTCCGCTGGGACGTCCGCGACGAGCGTCACGGTCGTCGTTCCGCGGGCGGGGACCGCCGCCTCACGGTCGCCGGCCAGCCGCTCGCTTCGCGGAACCGTCAACGCCTCGCCGTCGGCGGGGTCGCCGTCGTACACGACCAGCGAGCCGGCGCGAACGCGCGCGTCGACGCTCGTCGGGTTCCGCACGTCGATGGTCACCCGGAGCCGCGGGTCGTCGCCGTCGACGAGCTCGTACTCCGTCGCCCGGAAGTCGATGGTGTCGCGCTGTTGCCACGCCAGCTGTGCGCTCGCGGTCGCGACGAACGCGGCGCCGCTGACGGCGAGCACGACGGCGAGCGCGACGAGGAGGGCACGCTGGGTACGTGGGGACCTGACCACCGGTCAATCCTCCGCGGGGGCCGCGTTGAGCCCGCCGTCGGAGCCGCCGATCCCCTCGACGCCGTCGTCCTCGTACCGGTGACACGCGACCTCGCGCGTCCCCGACGGGAGCGGCCGCGGCTCGCGGGTTGCACACGATGTCGTGATCACGTCGTCGAGCGCCGCGACGGCGGCCTCGGCGTCGCCGTCGAGCACTGCCTGGGCCGACTCCTCGAGCGCGTTGCGGGCGTCCGACGGGAGATCGAGGGTCGACGCGTCGACCCGGTGGCCGCCGGTCTCGATCTCCGTCTCCGAGCGGTACTCCTCGGGCACGTCCAGCGTCAGCCCCTGTTCGACGAGGGATTCGACCGCATCGCCGACCTCGCCGGCGTCGTCGCGCGCGGCATCGGCGTCGAGCTCGCCGCGCTTCGCCTTCAGCTTGAACTGGAACGCCCGCCGGAACGCCTCCTGGCTGCCGCCCCAGTCGTCGGGCGGGATGATGTGGGCACACCGCGGGTGGTACCGACAGCCGCTGGGGGGGTTCCGGGGCGAGGGAACCTCGCCTGTCGCGTTGGCGCGACGGCGGTCGTCACCCAGTTCAACGTCCGGTACCGCGTCGAACAGCGCCTCTGTGTACGGGTGCTTGGGGTCGTCGATGACGTCGTCCGTGGGCCCCTGCTCGACCATGTTGCCGAGGTACATGATCCCGGCGCGGTCGCACATGTAGCGGATGAGCGAGAGGTCGTGGCTGATGAACAGGTAGGTGAGGTCGTACTCGTCCTGGAGCTCCTGCATCAGGTTCAACACGCCCGCGCGGATGGACACGTCCAGCATCGACACCGGCTCGTCGCAGACGATGAAGTCCGGGTCGACGACGAGTGCCCGCGCGATCGCAACGCGCTGACGCTCACCGCCGGACAGTTCGTCCGGGAACGCGTCGAGATACACCTCGGCGGGACCCAGCCCGACGTCCTCGAGCACCTGCTTCACGCGCGCGCGCCGCTCGTCGTACCCCTCGGTCATCTCGTTGATCTTGAGCGGCTCGGCGACGGTGTCGTACACCGTCATCCGGGGGTTGAGCGACTCGAACGGGTCCTGGAAGATCATCTGGACCCGCTTGCGGAACTCGCGCTCCTCCTCGCGGGTCATGTCGGTGATGTCCTCGCCGTCGAAGCTGATCGACCCCTCCGTGGGCTCGTACAGCTTCACCAGCAGCTTCCCGAGGGTGGTCTTGCCGCAGCCGGACTCGCCGGCGATGCCGACCGTGTCGCCCGGGTAGATGTCGAGCGACACGCCGTCGACCGCGCGAACCGGGTGCGGCTCGCGACCCAGGACGGTGTCGATGATGCCCTGTGACTGGTCGAAGAGCTTCCGGAGCCCCTCGATCTCTACTAACGGTTCTCGATCGTCTGATCGGTCCATGTGGATTCGTTGAGTGCGTCGGTTCGGAGCTGTTCGAGGTCGTCGATTCGGTAGCAGGCCGTCGCGTGTGCCCGCCGGTCCGTCGCCTCCACCGTCCGGCCGTCCTCGTCGGCGGCGGCGACGTCGTACATCGGCGGGTGCGCGGCGTGACACTCCTCGACGGCGAACGGACACCGGTCGCGGAAGCGACACCCCTCGTCGGGGTCACGCAGCGTCGGCGGCGTCCCCGGGATGGAAACGAGGTCCTGATCCGTCGAGGTGATCGTCGGGAAGGAGTTCTTCAGCCCGAGCGTGTACGGGTTCGCGGTCTCGCCGAAGATGTCCTCCGTGCGCCCCGACTCCATCACCTTCCCGCCGTACATCACGGCCATCCGGTCGCAGATCTCCGCCATCACCGAGATGTCGTGGCTGATGACGAGGATCGAGACGCCGAACTCCTCCTGGAGCGCCTCCAGCTCCTCGAGGATCCGGTCTTGGATGATCACGTCCAACGCCGTCGTCGGCTCGTCCGCGATCAGCAGGTCCGGGCTGCAGGCCATCGCCATGGCGATGACCGCCCGCTGTTTCATCCCGCCGGAGAACTGATGTGCGTAGTCGTCGGCGCGGTCCGGCTCGATGCCGACGCGCTCGAGCAGGTCGCGGGCGCGTTCGTGCGCCTCCTCGGCGGTGGTCTCCGGCTCGTGTCGGAGGATCGCCTCGACGATCTGGTCGCCGACCTTGTACACCGGGTTCAGGGCGTTCATCGCCGACTGCGGGATGATGGCGATGTCGCGCCAGCGGATGTCGCGGATCTGCTTGTCGTCGAGCTCCGCGAGGTTCGTCTTCCCGTCCTCGCGAACCGGCTTGTCCGGGTCGTCGATGACCGACTGCTTCGGGTCGCCGTTCTCGTCGGCCCACTGGGGGAGCGTCGTGTCGAACCACACCTCCCCCTCCTCGATGTACCCGTTGTCGTCGAGCAGGTGCACGAGGCTCTTCGCCAGGGTCGTCTTCCCGCAGCCGGACTCGCCGACGAGCCCGTAGGTCTCGCCGGGCTCGACGGAGAAGCTCACGTCGTCGCTGGCGTGAACCGACGAGCCGTCGTCGACCGCGTATCGGATCGAGAGGTCGTTTACTTCGAGTAGTGTCATGTGCTATCAGATCACCGCTGCGGGTTGGTCACGTCCTCCATCGAGAAGCCGATGAAGTAGAACGATGCGGCCATCAACATCAGCGCGATCCCCGGCGGCAGCAGCCACCACCAGGCGTCGAAGATGTACCCCTGCGATTTGATGTTCTCGAGCATGATCCCCCAGGAGTTGGCGGTGAAGTCCGCCAGCCCGAGATACGCCAGCGACGCCTGCGCGATGACCGCGCCCGCGGCGTCCTGCGCGAGGAACACGAACGAGATGGGGAGGACGTTCGGCATGATGTGCCGGAAGATGATCCGGGTGTCGGAGGCCCCGGCGACCTTCGCGGACTCGACGTACGACCGCTCCTTCAGCGAGAGCGTCTCCCCGCGTATCGTGATACAGTTGTTGAGCCAGGAGGTGACCGCGATGCCGATGATGATGTTCGTCGTCGTGATCCCTCGGATCGCGACGAGCACGATCAGGAACGGCAGGAACGGCAGGCCGTACATGATGTCGACGAACCGCTGGATCGCCTCGTCGATCCACGTGTCGCCGTAGAACCCGGAGATCAGGCCCAGGGGAACGCCCACGAGGCTGGACAGCAGTCCGGCGGCCAGGCCGATGTACATGGCGTTGCTCGCGGAGTAGATCACGAGCGAGAGGATGCCGTTCCCGTTCGCGTTCGTCCCCAGCGGTGCGAAGAACGGGTCCCCGAACGCCGGCGGGTGCGGGAGCGAGCGGACCTGGTCGGCCGTGAGTCGGCTCTCGATGGGGGGTTCGCCGATGTACGCGATCCAGTCTGGGGTGTGGGGCGCGAAGACGCCCGGGATGACCGCCCACAGGCTGAATATCGCGAGGATAACGAGCCCGAGGATACCGATGTTGTGCTCGGTGTACCGGCTCCAGCCGCGCTTGAGTCGCTCGATCCGCGGCCCCCAGCGCCGCGCGTACGATTCGCCGTCGGTCTCGGTGTCTCCTTGTCCGGTTGCCATTATTCACCCTCCCCGAACTTGATCCGGGGATCGAGGTACGTGTACACGACGTCGGTGAGCAGCCGCATGATGACGACCAGCACGGCCAACAGGAAGAACGTGGCCTGTGCGACCGGGAAGTCGCGCTCCAGCACCGACGTGACGATGATCTGTCCCATGCCCGGCCAGTTGAACACGTTCTCGATGATGATCGAGCCGTCGATGAGGAACGCCAGCCCGACGACCGCGCCGGTCGCCACCGGGATGAGCGCGTTGCGCGCGGCGTGTTTGATCATCACCGTCCGCTCCGAGAGGCCCTTCGCCCGTGCGAGGAACACGTACCCCTCGTCGGTGACCTGGTTCATGGTCGGGCGCATGATGAGCATGGACCCGACCCAGCCGATGAACGTGAGGCTCATGATCGGCAGCGCGATGTGGTACAGCACGTCACGCATCACGGTGAAGGCGGTCCACTGGAACTCGGGGAACTGCGTGAACATGTACGCGCTCGGCAACAGGCCGAACTCGTAGTTGAACACCCAGATGAACAGCCACGAGATCCAGAAGCTGGGCATCGAGTACAGCAGCAGCGAGGTACTGAAGATGGACTTGTCCTTCTTCGACCCGCGCCACCAGCCGAGGTACATCCCGACCAGCGGGCCGATGATGAAGCCGATCAGGAACGTCGATCCGAACAGGATCAGCGTCCGCGGCATCCGGCGGATCATGAGATCCGCCACGGGGGCGTTGTACGTGGGCGACCGGCCGAAGTTGCCGGTCTGGTAGTTGATCATGAAGTCGAGATACTGTCTCCACAGCGGTTCGTTCAGTCCCCACGTCTCCCGGATCCGCTCGATCTGTTCGGCCGTCATGCCGGAGCTGATCATGCTCGTGATGAACGAGCCCGGCATGCTCCGCAGGAGGACGAACAGAAGCGACATGATCACCAGGAGCGTCAGGTACGAAACGACGATCCGCTTTGCGAGGTATTTTCCACTGATTCTGGTCATGCGTTTTGTGGGACCGTTCCGCGTACTACTGTATCACGAAGGCGGCCGTTTGAACCTGTTGAATCGTCCGATACCCGACGGGCGACGCCGTCAGGGGCCCCGTTCCGCCCCACCGGTTCGAGGGGGGCAAAGCGGGGTGCCCGACGCCGCGCGTCAGTCGGACGCGGCGATCGGTTCGAGGGGCGTTACTCGTTCTGGTGAAGCTGCATGATCTGGGTTCCGAGGTACGTCGAACCCGGACCCGGGATGTTCTCGATCGCACCCGACCACTCGGTGGAGACCGGCCACTTCGGAACGCCGTAGTTGGTCACCATCGTCGGGAAGTCGAGGTAGATCCGCTCGACGGCCTCCCGGGAGGCCTGGTTGCGCGGCTCGGCGTCGAGGGTGGTGCGCGCCTCGTCGATGAGGTCGTCGGCGCTCGCGTCCTCGAACAGCCCGTAGCCCATCGCGTTGTTGAACAGCGTCGAGGTGTTCTCGTCGTCGCCCTCCGTCTCCGCGACCGAGTGGTCGTCGGCGTTGTCGGAGTGGAACAGGCTGTACAGCGTGTTCGTCGCGAACGGCGAGAGGTTCACCCAGCCCATGCTGAAGATGTCGAAGTCCTCGGAGCCGTACGCACGGGTGACGCGGGTGTTGAACGAGACGACCTCGCGGTCGATCGGGATGCCGACTTCGTGGAGGGAGGTGATCCAGTCGGAGACCATCTGGGCCGTCTGGGGCGCCTCCTGCGCCGGCGACAGCAGCATCGTGAGCGGTCCGTCGTGGACCTCGGTGAGCGTCTCGCCGTTGACGCGGATCTCCTGATCGGGCTCGGCGTCGGACTCCTGGAGCACTTCGGACTCGACGGGGCCGAAGCTGTAGTCGTGCTTCGGCTCCGTCTGGCTCGCGGTGACGCCGGTGAGGCTGCCGGGATACTCCTGCCCGACGAACGTCCCCTCCTCGCCGGTGATCATCTGCCCCTCCGTGAGGAACGAACGGATCGCCTCGACGTCCGGAATGCTCGGGCTCGACTGGCGGAAGCTGAACGCCTGTGTCGACGGTCCTTCGAGCAGTTCCTGGTCCGACCCCGTCTCCGGACGCACGGCCGTGTAGCCGGGCGGCATCACGAAGTCGCCCTCCTGGGCGTAATCGCGAAGCAGCTGCTGGGTCCAGTAGAAGTCGTCGAACGCGAAGCTGAGCGCCTGCCGGAACGGCAGGTCGTCCAGCGGCGTCCGACGGAGGTTGAACGAGTAGTGGCTGTAGCCGGTGTCGAAGCCGTCGTACAGCTCGATGTTCTCGTCCTCCTGGGCGTCACCGATCCGCGAGGTGCGGACGCCGTCGTACAGCGAGTCGATGTCGCCCTGGAACAGCGCCTGGTGCAGCGCCGACGTGGAAGAGTACACGCGGATCCGCATGGCGTCGATGAACGGGCCGCCGGCGATGATACCGGAGACCTCCTCGCGCCAGCTCAGCTCCGAGAGGTTGTACTCGCCCTGGCGGTCGGCGAACGACACCTCGACGGCGGTGTCGGGGTCGTACTGCGTGACGACGCCCGGGCCGAGCCCCACGGGACCGAAGTCGGTGTCGGCCGGCTCGTAGGTCTGGTAGTCGTCGACGTCCCCCCAGCGGTGCTCCGGGAGGATCGGGAGGCCGAGCTGGTCGTACGCGAACGTCCCGTTCGGCTGGCTCAGGGTCATTACGCAGTCCCAGTCGCCGTCGTGCTCCTCGACGCTGACGATGGGGTTGATGGACGCGGCGTAGCCGCCGGGGTTCTGCTCCATCAGGTAGTTGTACGAGAAGATCACGTCGTCGACCGTGAACTCCTCCCCGTCGTTCCAGGTGAGGCCGTCCGTTCGGACGTTGAAGTACACCTCGACGTTCGGCCGGTCGTCCTCACCGGTCTCGTCGAGCACCTCGTAGTCCCAGTCGGTGAAGACGTTCGGGTGCATCTCGAAGTTGACCGGGTCGATCGCCGCGCCGGACTCGTAGATCCGGTCGGTGATGACGCCGACGTACGCCGAGGAGCTCGCCAGCACGTTGAGCGTGTTCGGCGAGGTCCCCATCCCGAAGTCGAAGATCCCGCCGGTCGGGATGTCGTCGGTATTCTCTACCTCGGTCGGCGTCTGATCGGGGGTTGGAGTCGACTCGTCGCCGGGGGTTTCGGTGCCGTCGCCGCCGTTGCCTGAGCAGCCTGCGAGGCCGGCGGAGACCGCAGCGACGCCAGTTCCCTGGAGGAACCGACGCCGGCTGGAACCGGACTGGTTGTCTGACATACGCGCTTTCGTTATGGAATACCAAACTTAAGTATGTGGGATCCTCGCACAACGAAGCAGATCACTGAAATCAGTATTTCACCCATCTATACCGTTGTTTCCCCAGGAACCGGTCGCAGAACTCACGAATGTAAATTAGTCGCCGATTACGTTCGACGATCGTGACCTCGCGAAAACCGCCGTGAACGAAAGACAGATTTATTGTAGGTTTGGGAATGTGTTCGACGGGGGGAGAGCCCCGTTGGACCGCTCACTCGCCCCTCGTGAGCGCTCGCGCGCGGATCCCGAAGTACATCGCGAGGGTGACGGCGGCCATCGCGCCCGAGAGGTACGTCGTCTCCGGCGTCGACGCCCGGCCGAGCCGGGCCAGCTCCATGCCGAGAAACGCCCAGGCGCCCGCGGTCGCGAACCCCAGCGCCATCACCGCGTAGCCGGTGCTCTCGCGCTCGGTCGCGTGGAGGTACACCCCCACCGTCAGCACGACCCCGCCGAGGAGGGCGAGTACCGTCCGCGTACCCACTGCCATACTCCCACGTTGTCGGTCGGTCGGCATAAGCGGCCCGGGAACGGCCGACCGGGCCGTCGCTGCGGACGACGAGCCGGCCTCCGCCGCGGTCGCCCTCCCGACGACGGGACGGCCGCCCGCCGAGCGGATGCAGTTCCGCCGGCGACACGTTTTCCGGAGTTCGGGTCCTGATCATCGAACGCATGAGCGATACCACGGCGCTGTTCGTCGTCAGCGAGGAGGGGTACTGGGCCGAGGAGTGTATCGAACCGCTCACGACACTCGACGCCGCCGGCGTCGACGTGACCGTGGCGACGCCGTCCGGGTCGCCGCCGGTGGTGGACGAGCGTTCGCTCGACCCCGAGGACGTGGGCGAGGAGACCGTCGAACGGTACCGCGAGATCCACGAGACCGACGACCGGCTCCGCGATCCCGAACCGATCTCGACGGTCGACGCCGCCGACCACGACGCCGTCGTGTTCCCCGGCGGCCACGGCACCGTCTGGGACGTGAACCAGGACCGCCACGCCCGCGGCATGCTCCGGGAGGCGGTCGCCGGCGACGACGGCGTCGCGCTGGTCGTCTGTCACGCCGTCGGGATCCTCGCGTTCACGCGGACCACGGACGGGGAGTTCCTCGTCGACGGCCGCGACGTGACCGGCTTCCCGAACGAGTGGGAGGAGGGGATCGTCGACGACCTCGACCGGGTCGAGGGGCGCAAGCTCCCGTACTGGGTCGAGGACGAGGTCGTCGCCGCCGGCGGGAACTTCGACGCCGAGCTCGACGTCGACACCAGCGTCACCGTCGACGGCGACCTGATCACCGCCCGCGGGCCCGGTTCGTCGAGCGAGGCCGCCGAGACGCTCCTCGCGGAACTGGGCGTCGAGGCGGCCGCGTAGACGAGGCGACCGTGTAGTCAACGCGGCCGCGTAGACGAGGCGACCGCGTATGCGAAGCGACTGCGTCCCGATGTCGCCGCAGGCCGGCGTCAGTCCGACTCGATCACGAACCGCGGCTCCTCGACGTTCTCTCCCTTGCACTCGGGACACCGCGACGGGGCGTTCACCGGGTCGTCGAAGTCGTCGAAGCCGCAGTCGCGACACGTCGGCGGCGCGACCAGAAACTGTTCGCTCTGGGGCAGCGACTCCGCGACGTGGTCCAGGTGGTCGTACACGACGGAACGGGGCACGTCGAACTCGGCGGCGAGCGCGCTGCCGGAACACGCCCGCTCGCGCAGCGCCTCGGCGATCCGCTCGCGGGTCGTCCGATCGGGCATACCGACCGTAGGTCGCCGCCGCGGGAATCGGTTTCGGGCGACCGCCGTCCGGGTCGGTGCCGGCGATAACCTGTCGGAAACGTGAATCGAAAGAGGAAAAACCCTTGTCGGTCGGGCGTAACCCTGAGTCCATGAAGGCAGTTGTGCTCGCTGGGGGGTACGCGACGAGGCTGTGGCCGATCACTCGCAACCGGCCGAAGATGCTGCTTCCGGTCGGCGACGGCACCGTCATCGACGAGATCTTCGGCGATCTGGAGGCGGACGACCGGATCGACGAGGTGTTCGTCTCCACGAACGAGCGCTTCGCGGGGGAGTTCGAGGCGTACCTCGCGGACTCGGAGTTCGAGAAGCCGACCGTCTCCGTCGAGGACACCAGCGCCGAGTCCGAGAAGTTCGGCGTCGTCGGGGCGCTCGCGCAGCTGATCGACCGCGAGAACGTGGACGACGACCTCGTCGTCGTCGCCGGCGACAACCTGATCTCCTTCGACGTGGGGGAGTTCGTCGACTTCTTCGCCGAGAAGGGGACGCCGGCGCTGGCGGCCTACGACGTGGGATCGCGCGAGCGTGCGAAGAGTTACGGCCTGGTCGAACTCGACGGCGACCGCGTCATCGACTTCCAGGAGAAGCCCGAGGACCCCAAGAGCACGCTCGTGTCCATCGCCTGCTACGCGTTCCCGCAGGGGACGCTCCCGGACTTCGAGGAGTACCTCTCTGACGGCAACAACCCCGACGAGCCGGGCTGGTTCATCCAGTGGCTCCAGTCGCGCCAACCCGTCCACGCGTTCACCTTCGAGGAGGCGTGGTTCGACATCGGCACTCCCGAGAGCTACCTCGATGCCGTCTCGTGGTACCTCGACGGCGAGTCGATCGTCCACCCGGACGCGACCGTCGAGAACTCCGAGATCGGCGACGACGTGTACGTCCTCGAGGGCGCGGAGATCGTCGACTCCTCGCTCGATTCGTCGGTCGTCTTCAGAAACGCGACCGTCCGAGACGCCGACGTGCGCCGCAGCATCATCGACGAGGAGACCGTCGTCGACGGGCTCGACCTGTCGGGCGCGCTCATCGGCGCGCACTCGCGGCTGACGAACGAGGAAGGCTGAGCCAACGAATCGCTCCGACTCGGTCGCCCGTTTACTCCGTTTTACTCCGCCAGCCGGGCGCCCGTCACCCGGATCCGTCCCCGAGTGCCGTCCCATTCCGTGTCGTACTCCAACTCGATCCGCCGGTCCATGTGGGGCCCGTCGACCACGAACGTCTCGAACTCCCCGCCCTCGCCGAGCAGGTGGACGCCGTACTCGTCGTTGAGCCGCTCCAGCTCCGCCAGCGCCTCGCGATCGATGGTGCGGCCGAGCCACGACTCGTCGAGCCCCGCGGCCGCGACCTGGAGGATCCGGATCTCGAAGCCGGCGTCGATCATTTCCTCGGCCAGCGTTCGGGGGTCGCGCTGCCACAGCGGCGCGAAGAGATCGATCCCGAGGCGGTCGCACATCGCCTCGATCCGGCTCGTCTGGAACTCCGACTCGACGGCGCCGGCGGTGACGCCCGCGATCGGCAGATCCGCCGCGAGGTCGGTCAGCGCCGCCTCCATCGGCTCCAGCTCGCTGTCGCCCTGGGCGCCCGAGTCGGTCGCCTCGTCGGCGCCGAAGTCGTCGGGTTCGACCTCGACCAGCGGGAGCCCGATGCTCTCGGCCGCCAGCACCGCGAGGCGCGTCTCGGGGACGTGGTACATGTACGAGTCGCCCGCGGGATGGACCGTCAGCAGTCGCTCGACGGGGAGCCCGCGCTCCAGCGCCCGGTACACCGCCCACGAGGAGTCCTTCCCGCCGGAGAACAGCCCGACGTAGGCGCCGTCGCCGTCTCCGTCGCCGCCGGCGGCCGTGTCGCCGCCCTCGTCGTCGCTCATACCGTCGATACGCGCCGACCCGGCCTTACCCGTGACGGTCGGCGGCGGCGTCCCGTCGCCCGCGCCGACATCGGTTTGGGCACCCACGGCGTAGGACCGACGACTCATGTCCTCGGCCCCGGATGCGCCCCTCGGAGTCCGGACGGCCATGGTCGTCGCGGGCGCAGCGACCATCGCGGTTTACGCCGTCGTCGCAGGCGCGCTCTGGCTGCTCGTGCGGTTCGTCTGGGCGAACCGCCCCGACCCGCTCACGCTGGCGGCGGCGTTCCTCGTGGCGACGCTCGCGTCCGGCTACCTGACCTACCGGTTCGGAACCGGCCGCACGCTCGCCGGCCTCGACGCCCGCGAGGTACCGCGCGAGCGCGCGCCGACAGTCCACCGGATCGTCGACGCGCTCGCCGGCGGGATGGATGTGGCGCGTCCGCGCGTGTTCGTCGCCCGCCTGGGCGAGCCGAACGCGCTCGCGCTCGGCGGCCCGACTCCGGCGCTCGTGATCGACTACTCGCTGTTTCGCCTGCTGTCGGCCACGGAGCTGGAGGGCGTGCTCGCCCACGAACTCGCCCACATCGAGGGTCGCGACGGCCTCGTACAGACGCTCGGCCACAGCGTCGTCCACACCGCCGTGGGACTCGTCGCGCTCGCGCTCGTGCCGGTCGCGGCCGTCGCCGGCGGGTTCGCCCGCGGGGTCGCGCTCGTCCGGGGCGCGCCGGACCGCTGGCACCGGACGCTCCCCGGCCGGCTGCACGTCGGCCTCAAACGGACGCTGACCCTGCTGTTGATCGCGTTGACGCTGCTGTTGCGCGCGTACTCCCGGCGGCGGGAGCACGCGGCCGACGACCGCGCGGTCGAGGTGACCGGACGGCCGCTCGCGCTGGCGAGCGCCCTGCGGAGGATCGACAGTGCGAGCCGGTCGCCGTTCCCGTTCGCGCCGCTGTATCGCCGCGGCCGTGACGGGGAAGAACAGCCGCTCGTCCGCCTCCTGTCGACGCATCCGCCGATGGACGAACGGATCGAACGCCTTCGACGGCGGGCCGAGCGCGAGGGGGTGCTCGGGCGATCGCCCGATCGTGGCGTCGACGGCCTCCGTCCGATCCGTCCGATCCGTCCGGACCGCGCGGGCGACGGCTGGACGCGGGTCCCGATCGAGAAGCGATAGCTCGGCGGCGAACCGATCGCTGCCTGGTGGGCGATCCGAGTCCCGGTCAGAAAGGATGGGCGGGTTGGTGACAGGCTACGCGGTCCGGTCCGACCGTCGGGTGCTTGCCGTCCTCACATGTAGCCCAGGTCGCGGAGGCGCTCCATCAGGTCCTCCTTGTCCTGGGCGCGGCCGGCGCGCTCGGTCGTGTTCTCCATGTCCTGCAGCCAGGCGGGCTCCTCGGCGGACTTGTCCGTCGAGATCTCCGAGCCCAGCGAGCGGAAGCCAGCGAAGTACTTCGGCGAGACGGGGATGTCCTCGATCTCGATGCCCTCCGGCAGGTCGTCGAACCCCTGCGGGACGTAGCCGTCCTCGGGGTAGCCCTCGACCGTCTCCGGCACGACGAAGTACCAGAAGGCGTCCCACACGTCGGCCTCCTCGAACTGCAGGATCGGCTGGATGCGGTCGTGCGGCGGGTAGATCTCCGGGTCGTGACGCGGCGAGAAGAACGTCTCGTCGGCGCGGGCCTCCTGCTCGTCCCAGCGGATGCCCGAGATGATGCCGTCGATGTCCTCGCTCTCCAGCGTGTCGTTGAGCGCGACCGTCTTCAGCAGGTGGTTGCCGACGTACGTGTCCAGCAAGAACGGGAACGTGTCCTCCTCGTACTCCAGGATGTTGCGGATGTGGTGCCGGTTGTGCTCGGAGAGCGCCTCGACGGGGATGTCGTCGCCCGGCTCGAGCCCGTTCTCGTCGACGTACTCGCCCACGTCGGTGTTGCGGGCCCACTTGACCTCGAGGTCCCACTCGGCGGCCCAGTGGCGGACGAAGTCCATCAGCTCGTCGAAGTGCTGGTAGTGGTCGATGAACACCGTCACCGGCAGCTCCAGCTCGTCGTGCTGCTCGACGACCTCCTTCACGAAGTACAGCGTCAGCGTCGAGTCCTTCCCGCCGGTCCACATCACCGCGGGGTTGTCGTACTCGCGAAGGCCGGTCTCGACGACCTCCAGCGCCTTCTCGAGCTTGTGCTCGATGCTGGGGTAGTCGCCGGGCTCCTCGCCCTCGCCGGCGGTGTAGTCCACGTCCAGATACTCCGGGAACTGCTGTTGTGAGTCGGCCATGCCTGGTAATGAGATATAATTAGACGGCTAAAGTTCTTGTGACCGTAACCGGCGGTCGCGAGGGGATCCGGAGCGACTCGCGAGCGCCGTCGGCCGTCCGGCCCTGACCGGACCGACGCGTGCGAACCGGCCCGCCCGGATGCTGCGCCCCGATCAGCTGATGAACTTGTTGTCCCGCCACTCGACGCCACCCTTCTCGGCGTCGCGGTTCGGGGTCTCGACGACCTCGACGCTGGCGGGGCGCTCCTCGCCCTCGACGATGCGGTGGGCGTGGAGCTCCTCGTCGACCTCGGTGATCGCGGTGAGCGTCCCCTTCTCCGACAGCAGCGCGATCTCGCGGAGCACGAGGAACATCTGATACTGCAGCGCGGTGTTCTGCAACACCGTCTCGCGGTCGCCCTTGAAGCAGGCGAACTCGACGAGTTCGGAGGGGATCTCCTCCTCCTCCTCCTGCATCCAGCCGCCTCCCGTCCGGGGCGGCTCCTCCTCGTACACGCGCGTCTCGGAGACGCTCGCCTTCAGCTGCGCGGTCGGGGTGTACTTGCCGATCGATTCGTCGTTCGACACCGCCTTCAGAATGAGCGTGTTGTTCCGGCGTGTGATGTCGACGTCCTCGACGCCCTCCGGGAGTTCCGGGTCGGACGCGAAGTGGTCCTGCAGGTCTTCCAGAGGCAGTTCGAGCGTCGAGTGAAGTCGGTATACGCGGCCTGACATGTGTGGGGTGGTGGGGTGGGTGGAACGAGGAAGCGCCGCGGCGTCCCGCGGTCGCCGTCCGTACGACCCTACTCGCCGGTATCTACGCACCCGATGCGTAAAACACCTGTCCCCGACCGACGCCGGCGCGTGGGCAGGGGGCTCTCACCCGTTTCGGCGCGTCTACGCGTCGCCTTCGAGGGTCTCGGCCAACTCGCCGCGCTCGTCCAGCTCCGCGAGGATGTCGCTGCCGCCGACGAACTCGCCGTCGACGTACGTCTGCGGGATGGTCTCCCAGCCGCTCTCGGCCTCCAACGCCTCGCGGAACTCCGGCAGCGCGGGGAGCACGTCGACCGTCTCGAACTCCTCGACGTGTTGTGAGATGAGCCCGAGCGCGCGCTTGGAGTAGCCGCACTGGGGCATCAGCCGGTTGCCCTTCATGAACAGCACCACGTCGTCGTTCGCGAGCGCCTCCTCGACGCGCTCGGCGGCCTCCTCGGCCGTCAGTTCGCTTTCGGGTTGAAACGCCATACGATATCGTAGGCGACTCCGGTTGATAGACGTTGTGACGGGGGTTCGCGAGCGAAACCGGCAATCCGGCGTACGCGTACCCCGAGGACCATCGGTCACCGTGGTCTTCGGTGACGAAACGCCTCGTGAGCTCCCGCGGGAGTCCGACCCGACCTAGTCGCGACCGACGCCGACGACGTTGATCAGCGAGTAGACGGGGACGCCGGAGACCTCGTCGAGCCCCTGCTTGTCGACGATCACGACGCACGCCTTGGGCTTGCCGCCCTCCGCTTGCACCGCCTCGACCGTCTCCGTGAGCGTCGTGCCGGAGGTGACGGTGTCGTCGACGACGAAGCATTCCCGGCCGCGGATCGTCGCGAAGTTGCGCGAGAAGCCGCCGCCGGTCTGGTCGAGGTCGCCCTCCTCCCACTGGTGTTTCGCCGGGGCGTACGCCGCCATGTCGGTGTCGAGTTCGCGGGCGATCGTCGTCGCCAGCGGCGTGCCCGCCTTCTCGATGCCGACGGTGAGGTCGACCTCCTCGCCCTCCTTGGCGAGCAGGTCCGCCATCGCCCGGCCGACGTGGGTGAGCCGCTTCGAGTCGCGGCCGATAGCCGACCAGTCGACGTGGATGTCCTGGGGGCCCGAGGGGCCGGTCGCGCCCGTCTCGTCGGTTCCCCCCGCGTCGCCGGGGGTCGCGCCCGAGCGATCCACGAGCCAGGAGGCGGTCTCGCGCGAGACGTTCAGCTCGTCGGCGATCTCGCCCTTCGAGAGCCCGCGTTCGGCCAGCTCCGCCGCGTCGTCGATGAGGTCGTCGACGTTCTTCATCGTGACCCGAATTCCACGGCCGTCTTGATAGTGGTGTCGTCGTCGTCGAACGCCCGCTCGAACTCGTCGAGGTCGTACACGCCGGTCACCAGGGCGTCGGTGAACCACTCCGGCAGGGCCGCGACGGACTCGACCCCCCGCTCGAAGTGGCGGACGTTCGAGTTCACCGAGCCGACCAGCGCCTTGTTGTGGAGGACCAGCTCCCGGTGGAGCGCGCCGCCGTCGACCTCGAACTTCCAGTCGCTCGGGACGCCGAGCAGCGCGCCGACGCCGTTGGGCGCCAGCGCCTCGACCGTCTCGAAGGCGTGTTTCGCGTACCCGGTCGCCTCGTACACGAAGTCCATCGGCTCGTACACGTCGGGCACCTCGTCGACGGGCGTCTTCCGGGAGTCCACGTACGTCGCGCCCAGCTCGTCGATGATGTCGATCGTCGGGTCCGGGCGGTCGCGCCGCCCCAGGCAGTAGAGGCGGTCGAACGACGCCTGTAGCATCGCCACGGTGAGCAACCCGAGGCTCCCGTTGCCGAGCACGAAGGCGGACTCGGGGTCCCACTCGAACGCCGACCGGCTCGCCCGCGCGTGTTCGATCGCCTTCTCAGTGATCGACGCCGGCTCGACGAGGAAGCCCAACTCCGCGAGTTCGGGCGGGCAGTGCACGAGGTGCTCGGCGGGGCTGGTGAAGTACTCGGACATGAACCCGTGCGCGCCGTCGATGCCGCGCTCGTGGTAGAACCCCTCGGGCGCCATGTCCGGCTCGCCGCGGGCGAAGTAGTCGTTCGAGCCGTTCGGTCGCCGTCGGACGGTCGGCACGACCACGTCGCCCGCCGAGAGCCCGGTCCCGTTCGGGTCGACGACGACGCCGACGGCCTCGTGGCCCAGGACGATGTGGTCCTCCCCCTCGGGGTAGCCGCCGTGGCTGCCGGCGATGACCTCGTGGTCAGTCCCGTCGACGCCGACGCGGAGTGTCCGGACGAGCGCCTCCCCCTCGGCCGGGTCCGGTCTCGGCTTCTCGAGTACGGACGGGGTTTCCTCCCCCCGACGAACGGCGATGGCTTTCATGCACGGTCGTACCACGCGCGCCGCCAAAAGGCTTATTCTATCATGAGTAAATTGTTGTGTCAGCGGCGGCGGCCCACGGAGCGTCTCCGGCCAGCACGCGACGCTCCACCGTCTGTCACCACAGTACTGTCACCACGTCTGGGGTCGCCGCCGCGTTCCGTGCCGATACACCCGTCCGCACCGGCGCCGTGCCGCCCGCGCGGCGTCGCGGACGAGGTGTCCGGAGACCGTACCCGCCGAGTGGTCACTCCAGTACCCGCCGAGTCGTCACTCCACCCGGCGGTACATTCCCTTCGACGCCGGCCGCGTCTCCGCGTAGCCGGCGCGCTCGTAGAAGCCGTCAACGTCCGCTATAAGGTTCACGTAGGCGCCGGAGGGCGCGTCGTCGTCGACGAACCGGTCGATCGCGTCCAGGATCCGACGTCCGAGCCCGCGGCGCTGGTGGTCCGGGTGGACCGCCATGTCGCAGACGTGGTACACCGATCCCCCGTCGCCGACGACGCGGCCCATCCCGACGACTGTGCCGTCGTCGACGCTGGTCGTCCGGTCATCGACGCCGGCCGTGTCATTGTCGACACCCGGCTTCCCGCCGCCGAGCGCGTCCGGATCGCCCTCGGTGTCGACGGCGCGGACCGCAAAGAGGCTGTTCGGCAGCCCCCGCTCGACCCCCTCGCGCGGGCGCTCGCTCATGCCTGCGAGCGCCCGCAGCCGCTGGAACTCCTCGACCGTCGGGGCGCCCGGGCGCAGATCGTACCGATCGTCGCGCATACCTGCGGGTGACGGGTGTGGATGAAAAGCGGTCCGGCGTCGCGGGGAGATCCGGGCCGTTCGCGGAAACGGTCGACGGTCCTTATTCGTCGGGAGCGTCGTCGGTGGCGTCGTCCTCAGTGCCGTCCTCGGCCAGGTAGCCGAACTCGTCGAGGTAGCCCTCGATCGAGGCGGCGTCGTGGTCCACGTACACCTCGTCGTCGACGCCGATCGTCGCGAGGCCGACGCCGTCGGGTTCGAGGCCGTCGTCGTCGTCCGACTCCGCGAGCGCGGCGAGGGCGAGCTCGATCCCCTCCTCCATCGAGAGGTCGTCGCTGTACCCCTCCTCGAGACGCTCGCGCACGTCGGCGCGGTTCGCGCCGATCGAGAGCGCCTTCCACTCGTACGGGGTGCCCGAGGGGTCGGTCTCGAACAGGCGGGGCTCGCCGTTCTCGATGCCGCCGACGATGAGCGCGACGCCGAACGGGCGCGCGCCGCCGACCTGCGTGTACTGCTGGATGTGGTCGGTGACGGTCTTCGTCAGCGTCTCGATCCCCATCTCCTCGCCGTAGCGGAGGCGGTTCACCTGCGCCTGTCGCCGGGCGAAGTCGATGAGCTGTCGGGCGTCGGCGACGTGGCCCGCGCTGGCGATGCCGACGTGGTCGTCTATCTTGTGGAGCTTCTCGACGGAGGCGGGCTCCATCAGCTCCGAGCGCGACCGCTTGTCCGCCGCAAGCACGACGCCGTCGGTCGTGCGGACCCCGACGCTCGCCGTGCCTCGTTTGACTGCCTCTCGCGCGTACTCGACCTGATAGAGGCGACCGTCCGGGGAGAAGATGGTGATCCCCCGGTCGTACGCCTGTTGTTGGGATTGTCCCTGCATCGTGTCTCAGTGATCGTCCGGGGCCGCGTCGTCGTCCGGGTCGGACAGCCCCGGTCGGGAAGTGTCTGCGTCGGTCGCGCCCACGTACCCCGACGGCGTCGTGACGTCTACCGCGCCGTCGCGGCGACGACGGCCGGGTCCGCTCGCGCCGTCGGCAGTGAGTTCGACCGTACTCTCGTCCACGAATCCGCCCGCGCCGCCTAAATAGCTTTCCTCACCGGCCCGTATCGTCCCCGAGACGCCGCGTACGCGCACGCCGACCGGGTGGCCGTCGACCGCGTCGATGCACGCCAGCGCCGCCCGTGCGCGCTCGACCTCGCCGCGGCGAGCGCGGACGATCGCCGCGCCGCGGCCCGCCTCGAACCGGAACCGGACGACCGTCAGATCGGCGTCCGCGCTCCCGGGGTCGCCCAGGAGGTTCTGGGCAGCGTACCACACCTCCCGCTGGAACGGCCCCCGCGAGAGGTCGGCGTCGGGCCACGACTCCAGCCCGACGACGAGGTAGCGCCACCGCGGCCGGAGGTGCTTGGGGAGGTGCTTCACGGGCGCTCGGGTGTGGCGGTCGACGCGAGCACGACTCGCTTCGGTTCGATCACGACTCGCGGCCGCCGGAGACGACGCGCTCGGCGGTGATCACCCCGACCTGGTCGTGGACGCGGTCCACCTGCGTCACGGCGTAGCCGGCGTCCGTGAAGTAGTCGACGAGCGTCCCGACGGTCGCGGGGTCGTCGACCTCGGGGCTGTAGAACGGTTCCTCGGGGTCGGGCTCGCCGAAGAACATCACGTCGCCGAGGACGATCCGCCGCGGCCCGACCGAGTCGCTCCGGCTGGGCGTCGTCCCGCCGTCGAGGCCCGCCCACGTCTCGATCGCCTCGCGCTTTTCCTGGTCCGCGAGGTGATGCAGCGCGAAGTTCGAGGTGACGATCTGCGCGTCGCCGTCGTACCCCGGGTCGCGGAACTCGCCGTAGCCGAACTCGACGTTCTCGGTCCCTCGCTCGGCCGCCTTCCCTCTCGCCTGTTCCAGCATCCCCTCGCTCACGTCGCGGCCGACGACCTGACCGGCCTCGTCAGCAAGCGCCAGCGCGATGGCCCCGGTTCCCGTGCCGAGATCGAGCACCGTGTCGCTCCCGGCAGGCGCCGCGCGACGGATGACCAGCCCGGCGCACGCCTCGTACTCCTCGCTGTTCTGCTCGTCGTCGTAGTCGGCGGCGGCCTCGGAGAACCGCGCCGCGTGGTCAGCGATCGTCTTCTTCACACCGGTCCACTCGGACCCCCGGGGAAATGAACTCCGCGGACAGTCGCTCGCGGTTGCGCGCCGCCAGCCGACCCCACTCCGCGAGCCCATCACGGATCCACTCCTCCTCGAACCCCAACTCGGCGCCGAGGGCGACGAGTTCCCGAGGGGACCGCATCTCGAGGTGGGAGTCGGGACGCGCGCTCACCACGTACGGCGCGTCGTAGTGGCCGACGATCTCCCGGAGCTTCCGGAGCCCCTTGAGCGCGCGAACCCGCCGTCCGCCCGACTCCCGCAGCGCCGGGCCGAGATCGAACTCCACGCGCGTGCCGTGGCTCGCCGCCGCCTTCGCGAGCACGTGGTTGAACCCGCCCTCGCCCGACAGCGGCGCCGCGAGCACGTCGACGCGGTCCTGCTCCACGGCGAAGCGGTTGAGCGCGTCCGTCCCGCCGCGCACGAGCACGAGGGGGTAGTCGGGCCGGAAGTTCCCGACCGCGCCGCTGGCGGAGGGGGGCTCGTCGGCGACGACCTCGACCGCCGGCACCACGTCCACGTCGTAGCGCTCGCGGAGCGCCTCGGCGTCGAACTCGGCCTCGCGCGTGCGGATCACGAGCCCGTCGTAGCCGTACCGTCTCGCTGTCTGTGCGAGCCGGGCGGCCGTCGCGTCGCCGTCGGGCCGGGCGTACGCGGCCTCGTACGGTCCCGGGTCAGTCGCGGTCACGCGTCCTCCCCGTCGCCGTCGCCCCCGGTTCCGTCCTCGTTGCCGGCGCCCTCCGCGTCGCCATCGCCGTTCTCCTCTCGGTCGCCGTCGCCGTCTCCCGGTCGCGGCGCGTCGAACCCCTCCGGATCGGCGGCGGCCGCGGCGACCCGGACGGCCGCGACGTTCTCGGCGGCGTCGTGCACGCGGACGATGTCGGCGCCGTTGGCCGCCGCCAGCGCCGTCGCCGCGACGGTGCCGTGGGGGGCGTCGCCGGCGGTCTCGCCGGTCAACTCGAACATGCGCTTGTGGGAGTGCCCGAACAGGACCGGACACCCGAGCGCGTCGAACTCGCCGAGGCGCCCGAGGATCGCGAAGTTCTCCCGCGGCGACTTGCCGAAGCCGATCCCGGGGTCGACGATGACGTTCTCACGGGGGATCCCCGCCTTCTCGGCGAGCAGCACGCGCTCGCCAAGCTCGGCGATGGCGTCCTCGACCACGTCGTCGTAGTCCGGGTCGCTCTCGGGGTCGACGGGCGCGTCGATGCTGTGCATCACGATCACCGGCACGTCGCGCTCGGCCGCGAGGAAGCGCATCTCGGGGTCCTCCAGGCCGGTCACGTCGTTGAGGACGTCCGCGCCGGCGTCCAGCGCCGCCTCCGCGACGGCCGCCTTCCGCGTGTCCACCGAGATCAGCGCGTCCACGTCGGCGATCGCCTCGATAACCGGCTCGATGCGCGCGATCTCCTCCTCGACGGACACCGTCTCGGCCCCGGGTCGCGTCGACTCCCCGCCCACGTCGACGATGTCGGCGCCGGCGGCGGCGAGCGCCTCCGCCCGCGCCCGCGCGTCGGCCTCGTCGAAGAACTCGCCGCCGTCGTGGAACGAGTCCGGCGTCACGTTCAACACGCCCATCACCGCGGTTCCGTCGCTCCAGGGGTAGTCGTCCGCCGGTGCCGACGCCGACGACGCCGACGCCGAGTCGGGTGCGCCCCGGAGGTCCGCCGCCACGCCGGCGAGTCCGTCGCCGAGGCCCTCCAGCGCCCCGACCAACGCGTCGAACTCCGCGCGCGATCCCGAGAGCACGACCTCCGCGAGTTCGCCGCCGCCCACGCCGCTGACGCCACAGGCGACACCCGCGCCGGCCGCCTCCCGGCGGAGCGTCGTCGCCTGCGACTCCGAGACGCGCGTCTTCACTGTCCGGTGGACGCTCTCGCGGGCGGTCGGGTCGATCTCCGGGGTCGGAACGTTCGCGTCCGCCAGTGTGTCGCGGGCGCCCGCCTCGTCGTCGAGGTCCTTCGGGACGACCTGCCGGGTCCATGTGGTGCGCGCCTCCGCGACGCAGAACAGCGACCCCGTGAGCAGCACGCAGTCGTCCGGATCGGCCGCCTCGCGTGCGGCCCCGAGCGCGTCCGCGACGGAGTCGCCGGCTGTCACCGCCGCGTCCGTCTCCCGTTCGAACACCCGCGCGAGCACCTCGGGGTCCTCCGCCCGGTCCAGCGACGGGGCGCACGTGTGCACGGTGGCCGTCGGCGGGAGCGCCGCGGCCATTTCGGCGTGGTCCTTGTCGTGCATCGCGCCGAAGACCAGGTGGAGGTCGTCGTAGTCGAGCTCAGAAAGGGTCTCCCCGAGCGTCCCGCAGGCGGCGGGGTTGTGCGCGCCGTCGAGGACGACCAGTGGCTCGGACTCCATCACCTCGAAGCGGCCGGGCCAGTGGGCGTTCCGGAGCCCGCGCGCGAGCGTCCCCCCGTCCTCGACGTCCAGCGCCCGCGCGAGCGCGGCGGCGACGCCCGCGTTCGTCGCCTGATACGCGCCGAGCAGGGGGATCCGCGTCTCGACGGCCCAGCCGTCGCCGACGAGCGCGACGCGCGACTCCTGGGGACTCACCGCGCCCTCGTACCTCGCCGTCAGGTCGGCGTCCGCGGGGTCGGGGCCGCCGGTCGGCCCCGAGACGGTGATCACGTCCGCGTCGCGGTCGCCGGCGACCTCCCGGACCGTCGCGAGCGACTCACCCTCCGTCGCCGTGACGAGGGGGCCGCCGGCGGGCGCGACCTTCGCCTTGGTGCGCGCGATCTCCTCGACCGTGTCGCCGAGGACGGCCGTGTGCTCCAGCGAGACGTTCGTCACCGCCGCGGCGACGGGGTCGACGACGCTCGTGGCGTCGTACTCCCCGCCCATCCCGACCTCCAGCACCGCCACGTCCACGTCGGCGCGGTCGAACCGCCACAGCGCCAGCGCGGTGACGACCTCGAAGAAGGTGAGCGGCTCGCCGTCGGCCGCGCGGCCGACCAGCCACGGCTTGGCCGCCTCGACGAACGCCGCGACCTCCGCCTTCGGGATCGATCGCCCGTCGACGCGGACGCGCTCGCGGACGTCCTCGAAGTGCGGGGAGGTGTAGAGGCCGACGCGGCGGCCCTCCTCGCGGAGGACGGACTCCACCATCCGGGCGACGCTCCCCTTCCCGTTCGACCCCGCGACCTGGACGAAGTCGATCCCCTCGTGGGGGTCGCCCAGATGCGCCAACAGGTCGCGCACCGACTCGGTGCCCGGCTTGACCTGAAAGCGCCGGAGGTCGAAGAGGAAGTTCGCCGCCTCGTAGTAGCGCATACCCGGACGGATTCGCGGCGCGCGCTTATGGCTAACGGGAGCCGTCGACCGTCGCTACCGGGGACCGTCGACCGTCACTACCGGGAGCAGTAGAACGTCACTACCGGGAGCCGTCGAACGTCAGCCGGAGGCCGCCGTCGGCGCTTTCGGCGACACCCACCGTCCAGCCGTGGGCGCGGGCGATGTCGGCGACGATCGCGAGCCCGAAGCCCGTGCCGTCGTCCGCGGTCGTGTACCCGCGGTCGAACGCCTTCTCGCGGTCCCCCTCGGGGATCCCGGGACCGTCGTCGGCGACGAAGAAGCCGTCCGCGGTCGCGCCGACCTCCACGGTCACTTCGGGACCGGCGTGGTCGACGGCGTTGCGCAGGCAGTTCTCCAGCAGCGTCCGCAGTCGCTCCGGGTCGGCCGTGACGACGGGCGCGTCCTCGACGGACAGCGTCGCCCCGGGCGCGTCGACGACCGCCCACGCCTCCCGCGCGAGCCGACCGAGATCCGTTTCCTCCGTCTCCTCGACGGTGTGCCCCTGTCGGGCCAGCGACAGCGTCGCGTCCACGAGGTCGTCCATCCGATCGAGCGCCTCGGCGGCCGCGGGGAGGTGCTCGGTGTCGTCCTCCTCGATCGCCAGGTCCACGTACCCACGCGCGACGTTCAGCGGGTTGCGGAGGTCGTGACTCACGATCGCGGCGAACTCGTCGAGGCGCTCGTTCTTGCGCCGCAGCGACTCGGTTCGCTCGGCCAGCGTCGCCCGCCGCCGCGCGCGGTCCATCGCCGCCTCCACGTTCGCCGCGAGCACCCGCGCCAGCTCCACGTCGGCGGGGTCGATCCCCCCCTCGGTCGTCGATCCGAGGGTGAGCACGCCGTGCTCGCCCAGCGGCGCGACGAGCATGCTCCCGGTACCCGAACGTGGCACGTCGTCGTCGATCTCGGTGATGTCGTCGAACACGAGCTGCTCGCCCCCGTCGAACGCCTCCCACTGGATCGTCTCGCCCCGCTCGTAGGGCGTCCGCTCGCCCGCGAGCTCCTCCACCCCGTCTGACACCGCCGTCGGCATGAGTCGGTCGCTCTCGGGGTCGTACAACCGAACCGTGTTCAACGGGAAGCCGAGCACGTCGGTCGCGGCCGTCGCGGCCGTCCGGGCGACCCCCTCGCGCGACTCCGCGAGCATCATCGACCGCGTCGCCTCGTGGAGGTTCGCCAGCCGGACCGACGTAGACGGCGCGGTCGCGCTCGCGTCGATAGGGGTCACGTCCTCAGTCATGCGCGGATCCGAAGCTACCTCGACGCCTGTCCCCGGCTCTCATAACTGCTCCGGTCGACATATCACCGAGGACACTCGTTCGGCCGAGCGGGCCGAGCGGGAGTCAGTCGTGGCGGAACGCGCGGTCGCCCGTGAACACCATCGCCATGTCGTGCTCGTCGGCCGCGGCGATCACGTCGTCGTCGTTGACGGATCCGCCGGGCTGGATCACCGCCCCGATGCCCGCGTCGGCGGCCTCCTCGATGCCGTCCGGGAACGGGAAGAAGGCGTCCGAGGCCATCACGGCGCCCTCGGCGGACTTGCCCTCGGCGTCCTTCTCCGCTTTCATCGCCGCCAGCGTGACGGCGTCGACGCGGCTCACCTGCCCCATGCCGACGCCGACCGTCTCGGTGCCGGTGGCGAACAGGATCCCGTTCGACTTCACGTGCTTCAGCACGCGCCACGCGAACAGCATCGTCTCGATCTCCTCGTCCGTGGGCGCGCGCTCGGTGACGACATCCAGGTCGTCGCGCTGGGGCGCCTGCAGGTCGCGCTCCTGCACCAGCCGGCCGCCGACGACGGGCTTCTCGGTGAGTGTCTCGGGCCGCTCCGCGAACGTCTCCTCGTCGCCCACGTCGAGCACGCGGAGGTTGTCCTTCCCGAACAGCACCGCCAGCGCGTCGTCCGTGTAGCCGGGGGCGACGACGACCTCCTTGAACGAGTCGACGATCAGCTCGGCCGTCTCGGCGTCGCACTCGCGGTTCAGCGCGACGATGCCGCCGAAGGCCGATTTCGCGTCCGTCGAGAGCGCGTCGGCGTACGCTTCGGCGAGCGTGTCCGCGGTGGCGCAGCCGGCGGGGTTGGTGTGTTTGATCACTGCCGCGGCGGGCTCGTCGAACTCCTTCACCAGGTTGAGCGCGCCGTCGGCGTCGTTGTAGTTGTTGTACGAGAGCTTCTTGGCGCCCTCGTTCAGTTGCTCGGCGGCGACGACGTTCGCCTCGTCGCAGGTCGTGTCGGCGTAGAGGGCGGCGTCCTGGTGGGGGTTCTCGCCGTAGCGCAGCTCCCGGACGCGGTCCTCGCTGGTCGTCCGCCGGGACGGGAAGCGTCCGCCGTCCCCGTCGCCCCCGGCGTCGTCGCCGTCGACGTGGACCTCGTGGGCGTCCGGATCGACCGTCACGCGGCCCTCGGCGAACCACTTCACCGCGCGCGGGTAGGCGGCGAACTCCGCCTCGTACAGCACGCGCTCTTTCAGGTCGTCCGTATCGTCGCCCTCGTAGACGGGGACCGCCTCCTGGGTGACGATGGGGCCGCCGTCGACCTCCTCGGTGACGACGTGAACGGTGCAGCCCGTCTGTCGAACGCCCGCGTCGAGCACGCGCCGGTGGGCGTCGTTGCCGGGGAACGACGGCAACAGCGACGGGTGAACGTTCAGCGTCGTCGGCGCGGCGTCGAGGAACGTGTCCGTCAGGACGCGCATGTAGCCGTCGAGACAGACGACGTCGAACTCGTGGTCGGCGAGGGCGTCGAGGACGCGCTTCTCGTGGGCCTCCCGTGCCTCGCCCTCGTCGCGCTCGACGACCTCGGTCGCCACGCCGCGCTTGCCCATCGCGTCCAGCACCGGCGCGTCGGCGTCGTTCGAGAGGACGACCGACACCTCGGCGCCGCCCGGCGCCCGGTCGGCGATGTTCCGAAGGTTGCGCCCGCGATTGCTCGCCATGCCCGCGATCTTCATGCCCGAACGCTCCCGCGCCGGCGGAAAGAGCGTTGCGGTCTTCGCGGCACGATTATGCACGAATCCGGATCGAAATCGCGAACTCTACGGGTCGATCGCGGTGTCGTATGCACACTCGTGGTGGTTCGCGCGCCGGTCGACCGAAACCGCTTTCATGCGCGCGGGTGGACCGCCGGACATGGACATCCCCCGCGAGGACCCCCTCGCAGCCGTCTCGCCGCTCGACGGGCGGTACGCCGGTCGGACCGCGCCGCTGGTCCCGTACGCCAGCGAGGCCGGCCTGATCCGCTCCCGCGTCGAGGTCGAGGTCGAGTACCTGCTCGCGCTCGCCGACGAGGCGGGCGTCGACCTGACGCTCTCGGACGGCGAGCGCGCCGACCTGCGCGCCGTCGTCGACGACTTCTCCGCCGACGACGCGCGGCTCGTCAAGCGCCTCGAAACCGAGGGCGCCGAGGGGTATTCGGCGACCAACCACGACGTGAAGGCCGTCGAGTACTTCCTTCGCACGGAGACGCCCGAGCGCCTCCACCCGTGGATCCACTTCGGGCTCACCAGCGAGGACGTGAACAACCTCGCCCACCGGCTGCTCGTGAAACCCGCCGTGGAGAAGGTGCTCGTGCCCGAGCTTCGCGACCTGCGCGACACGCTCGCCGACGAGGCCCGCGAGCACCGAGACGTGCCGATGCTCGCGCGGACGCACGGTCAGCCCGCCACGCCGACTACGTGGGGGAAGGAACTCGCGGTCTACGCCGCCCGCCTCGGGACGGCGCTCGGGCGCGTCGAGTCCGCTGCCGCCGCGCTCTCCGGGAAGCTCGCGGGCGCCTCCGGCACGTACGCCGCCCACCGCGCAGCCTACCCCGACGTGGACTGGCGGGCGTTCTCCCGCGAGTTCGTGACCTCGCTCGGCCTCGACCACACCGCGCTGGCGACGCAGGTGAACCCCTGCGACGACCTGGCGGCCGTCTTCGACGCCCTCCGCGGCGTCAACAACGTCCTCCTCGATCTGGACCTGGACGTGTGGCTGTACGTCTCCGACCGCTACCTCGGCCAGGAGGCCGCCGCGGGCGAGACCGGGTCCTCGACGATGCCGCACAAGGTGAACCCGATCGACTTCGAGAACAGCGAGGGCAACCTCTCGAAGGCGAACTCCGATCTCACCTTCCTCGCGGACTACGTCACCACCTCGCGGCTCCAGCGCGACCTCTCGGACTCGACCGTGAAGCGAAATATCGGCGCCGGGCTGGCGCACTGCCTCATCGGCTACTCGAAGACCGCCGCAGGACTCGCGAAGGTGGTTCCCAACGAGCAGGTGATGCGCGAGGAGTTGGAGGCGACCCCGGAGGTCATCGGCGAGGCCGTCCAGACGGTCCTCCGACGCGAGGGCGACACCGCCGCCTACGAGCGCGTGAAGGAGCTCACCCGCGGCAAGCGCGTCACCATCGAGGACTTCCGCGACCTCTTCGACGACCTCGACGTGGACGAGTCGGTGCGCGAGGAGCTGCACGCGCTGACGCCGGCGGGATACGTCGGCTACGGCGGCGACCTCGTGGACGAGTTGGACGACGACGGCGACGGGAACTGATCGCGGTCGCTACCGCGGACGCACCGACGCGAACCGCTCGTCGTCGAGATACACGTCGCCGTCGCGGACCTCGACGCCGACGGGGTCGAGTTCCTCGCCGACGCACGGCCCCCACGTGCACAGGCCGTCGCCGCACTCGAAGCGCGCGCCGTGCTCGTGACAGACGATCTCGCCGCCGTCGACGCGGGCCCCCCGGCCGGGGTCCAACGGCACCTCCGGCTTGTGGGGACAGGAGTTGCGCCACGCGAACACCTCGTCGGTCTCGGCGTCGCGCCGGAGGATGAATCCCACGCCCCGGCGGTCGTCCGGCCACATCGCCGTCCGCCGGATCGTTGAGTCGGTCGGCACCTCCGAGAGCGACGCGACGAACAGCGGATCCCCGCCGGTGCCGTCCTCGTCGACATCCGGGTTCCCGTCGTCGTTCCCGGCGGTCTCGCCGGCGTCGTCCCCGTCGTCGCTCGCCCCGCCGACGCTGAACCGGAACGTCGCGCCGCCGGCCTCGACCTCCCCCTCGGTGTCGTAGACCGTCTCTCGCGCCGCATCGCCGTCCGCCTCCACGGTCACGCGTGCCGGGTCGTCCATTCTGACGCCCGTAGCCGAACGACGCGGAAATGCGTGTCGTTGTCCGCGCGACCGTCTCGTTCCTCCCGTCGCTCGGGCGACCGGAGCGCGGACTCGGATACGACGACGACAGAAGGGAACGGGACGACGGCGGGTCCGCGACCGACGCCGTCAGTAGGGTCGGGATCGGTTCGGTCAGTACTCCTCGTACGCGAGGTTCATCAGCCACTGCGTGAACGCGTCGGAGTTGGGGTCGATCTCCTCCTCGCCGATGAACGGCGAGAGCATGTCGCCGGCCATGAGCAGCGAGAAGTCAAGGTCCTTCGCCGTCGGCGCGAGGAAGTACGTGTTGTGGCCGTCGTAGACCGCGTCCTCGCGCTCGATGAGCCCGAGGTCCTCCAGCTTCTCGGCGATGCGGCTCCCCTTGCGCGAGGAGACGTCCAGTTCCTTCCAGAAGTCGGACTGGTGGATGCCGCCGGTCTCGCGGACGAGTTCGAGGCCGGCGAGCTCGTCCTCGGCGAGGCTCGCTTCGGCGTCGGAGGCGCTCATACACGCCCCAACGACCGCGCCCCCGTTTACCCTTTCCCTTTTAGTTCGTCCGGCGGCAACCTACACGGATAAAATTCCCGGCGTCGCCGCGGCGTTGTCCTCCTCGCGACCCCACCGTTCACCCGCCGGGCACCCCCGCCGTTCACCCGCCCAGGCCCCCACCGTTCACCCGTCGATCGCGACGGGCTCGAACGCCGTCTCGCAGGGGGGTCCGTCAGCGTGCTCGTAGCGGATGTCGCTGTCGGCCCCCAGGCGGACGAGCGAGGAGGAGACCGTTCCGAACCCGCGCGCCTCGTCGTGGACGCACACGCCGAACCGGTGGTCGCCCAGCGCCGCGCCCGCGCGGTCGAGCCACGCGTCCGCCGACTCTCCCGACTCCGGCGCGAGTTCGGTTCGGAGCCGAGTCGCGTTTCGCGCCTCCTCGGCGCCGGCCTCGGGCCGTGCCGGCGGCTCGAAGTAGTGCCCGTCGTAACCGGTGTTGCCGACGACGTGGACTCCCGGATCGAAGTCGGTCACGGTGAGGTGGCCGTCCCACTCCAGCAGGAGTGCGGCCTCGGCGTCCGCCAACACGAGGTTGAAGCCGTCGTAGCCGTGCTCGCGACACGATTCCTCGACGAGCCGTGCGGCCGCCTCGGCCGATCCCGCCCGGAGGCAGTCGTCGACGAGCAGTCCACGAGAGCGCTCGCCCTCGAGGTCGTCCACCCAGCGGTTCGTGATCCCGACGAACAGGCCGTCTCGGGTGACGCCCATCCAGGTCCCGCCGGCCCTCGCGTCCCGGGGGGCGATCACGCCGTCGCCGCGGTCGGCGGGCGGCTCGGAGGGCCGGCCGTACGCCTCGTCGCGGTTGGCCGCCACGACGACCGGCGCCCCGTCGAACACCCGCCAGGCCAGCGTCAGCGTACACATGGCGTCGGCTACCCGCCCGAGGGACAAAGCGACGGCGGTCGGATCACCCGAGCAGCGAATCGAGCGCCCGCCGCACCGTCCCGGCGGCGTCGCGGACGCGGTCGACGCGGACGTACTCGCGCTCGCTGTGGGCGACCGCGCCGGCGTCGTCCGCCAGGTGGCCCGGGCCGAACACGACCGTCGGCGCCGGCGCGAAGTACGACGCCTCCGTCGCCGCGCCGAAGGGGCGCACCTCGCCGTCGGCGTCGGCGTTGCCGTCGTCGCCGGCGGCGCCACCCACGCCCCCGACCGCCCGGGCCGCGTCGCTCACGGCCCTCACGAACTGGTGCTCGGGGTCGGTGTCGAACGCCTCCAAGAACGGCGTCGGGCGCTCGGTCAGCGCGAACTCGACGCCGACCCCGTCGGCGACGGCCTCGCGGACCGTCGCCTCCAGCGACGCCCGGAACCCCTCGGCCGTCTCCGGGGGCACCGACCGCCGGTCGAGCGTGACCGTCGCCTCGGCGGGCACCTGGTTCGTCGCCTCCCCGCCCGTCGTGCCAGTTGGAACGAGCGTCGGCTCCCCCAGCATCGGGTGCGCCTCGGCGTCGTCGTCGAACCGTCGGATCGCCGCCAGCGCGTCCTCCAGCGCCGCGACGGCGTTGACGCCCGAGTCGGGTTCGGCCGCGTGCGCCGCCGACCCCGTGAGCGTCAGCGTCCCCTCGAAGCGCCCGCGGGCGGCGACGCAGGCGTCGCAGTCGGTCGGCTCGCCGACGAGGAACAGGTCACCGTCGACGGGGTCGACCGGACCGCCGGGGTGGTCGTCGCCGCGGCCGCGAACCAGCGCGTCCGCGCCGGTCGACAGCGTCTCCTCGTCGGGCGTGATCGCGAGCGTTACCGTCCCGCGGGCGGGTTCGACCGCGAGGAAGCCGGCCAGCAGCGCCGCGAGCGGTCCCTTGGCGTCGCAGGAGCCGCGGCCGCGGAACACCTCGCGCCCCTCGTCGTCGACGCCGCGCTCGAAGGGGACGTGCGGGGGCACGGTGTCGATGTGGGTGTTCAGGACGAGGTGCGGGCCGTCGGCCGCGTCCGCCGCGTCGGCCGGCTTCGTCGCGCGGACGTTACCCGCGGCGTCGACCCGTGGCTCCGCGCCGTGGGTCGAGAGCGTGTCGACGAGGAACTCCCGCATCTCGGCGGGCGACTCGTGGGACTCGATCCGGACGGCGTCGGCGAGGAACTCGACCGGGTCGAAGTCCACCGCCGGCGACGCCGGTGGACCGTCGCTCATTCGTCGCCCCCCGTCCCCGACTCCGGGACCGCGAGGTCGATCTCGAACTCCCGCTCGGCCGGTCCAGTGAGCGTCGCCGACGCGTCCTCGGGGACCGTGATCCGCAGGGTGCCGCCCGGCGGCGACACGGCGAGGTCGGTTCTGTCGGCCAGGCCGAGGCGGCGCGCGGACGCGCCCACGGCGACCGCGCCGGTGCCGCACGCTCGCGTCTCGCCCTCGACGCCGCGCTCGTAGGTGCGCTGGTCGAAGGTTCCCTCGCCGGTCCGCGTCGCGAGGGTGACGTTCGCCCCTTCCGGGAAGACGTCGGCGTGGCGGACCGGCGGCGCGACCGACTCCAGGTCCAGGCCGTCGACGCCGCCGGCGTCGCCGTCGACGAACGCGACGGCGTGGGGGACGCCGGTGTCGACGGCGGTGACGGTCAGCCCCTCGACGGGTTCCTCGACGAGCGGTTCGTCGCGGTCGGCGGCCAGCGGTACGTCCGCGGGAGCGAACGACGGGCGACCCATCTCCACTTCGACGGTGACCTCGTCGGCGTCGCTCGCGCGGTCGTCGCCGCCGGTTCCGTCCACGTCGCCGGTGCGGACCTCGGCACGACGGACGCCCGCCGGCGTCTCCAGATCGACCACGTCGGCGCCGGTGCGCTCGCGCACCCACGCGGCGGCACAGCGCGCGCCGTTGCCGCACATCTCGGCGATCGATGCGTCCGGCTGGACGAGCGTCATCGTGGCCGTAACGGGCCCGTCGCCGCCGACGGTGTTCTCGTCGATGTCCATGAACAGGACGCCGTCGGCACCCGTGCGATCGGCCCCCTCGACGCCTGTCTCGCGGTCGCAGTGGTGGACCGCGAACGCGCCGCGGTCGGGCACCCGTCCGTCGGCGTCGGCGGCGTCGACGACGAGGAAGTCGTTGCCCGTGCCGTGGTACTTCACCGCCGGGACCGTCCGGGAACCGGCGGATTCGGTCGGCTCCGTCGACTCGCTCATTCGTCCGCCCCTCCCCGCTCCAGCCGGGTAACTCCCGCGAGCGTCTCGCGCTCGCGGAGCACATCGCCGGCGAGGCTCACCTCCGCGAGTCGCGGGCGGGAGTTGTACGTCGAAGCCATCTCGTAGCCGTAGGCGCCCGCGTTGCCGACTGCCAGCAGGTCGCCCCTATCCGGGAGCGGCAGCTCCCGCCCGTCGCAGAACGTGTCGCCCGTCTCGCAGATGGGCCCCGCGACCGTCACCGGGCCGGTCTCCCGGGCGTCGCCAGCGTCGCCGGCGTCGAGGTTCCGGATCGCGTGGTACGCGTCGTACATCGCCGGGCGAAGCAGGTCCGTCATCCCGGCGTCGACGCCGGCGACCGTCGTCTCGGCCGTCGGCTTCACGGTGTTCACCCGGGTCAGCAGGACGCCCGCGTCGGCGACGACGTAGCGCCCGGGCTCGACCGCCAGCGTCGCGTCGAGGTCGCCCAGCGCCTCCCGGGTCGCGTCCGCGACCGAATCGAGGTCGAGCGCCGGGTCGTCCTCATGGTACGGGACGCCGAACCCGCCGCCCACGTCGACGAACTCCAGTTCGTCGTCGCCGATCTCGCGCGCCAGCTCGCCCATCCGGGCGACGAGGTCGCGGTGGGCGGCCAGGTCCTCCTCGCCGTGGATGCCCGACCCGGCGTGGGCGTGGACCCCGACGACCTCGAACCGGTCGCGCGCGTCGGCGACGACCTCGGCCGCGCGGTCGTACGGGACGCCGAACTTCGGCGCCGCGCCCGTGCGGACCTTCTCGTGGTGGCCCGCGCCGACGCCGGGGTTGACCCGGACGCAGACGCGGCCGTCGTAGCCCCGCTCGGCGAGCCGGTCGAGCGTGTCGCGCGCGCCGACGGTGACCGTGATGTCGGGGTGGTCGTCCCACCACTCGACCACGCTATCGAGGTCGCGAGCGGGAGGGTTGACCGCGGTGTAGTCGACGCGCGCGCCGGGGAACCCGGCGTCGAGCGCCCGGCGAACCTCGCCGGCGGAGGCGCACTCGGCGTCGAGACCGGCCTCGCGGACCGTTTCGAGGACGGCCCGACCGGTGTGGGCCTTGGCTGCGTACTTCACGTCCGCGTCCGGGAAGGCGGCCCGGAGACGGGCGCAGTTCTCGGCGACCCGGTCGGTGTCGGTGACGTACAGCGGCGTGCCCTGCTCGCCCGCCAGCTCGCGCAGTCGCTCGACGTCCCACTCCGCGAGTCGCCGGATCGGCGGGTTCTCAGCCCCTCGTAGCTGCTCGTCGCTCATTCGCGCAGCGCGTCCTCGCGCCGAGTCGCCTCCAGCGTCTCCGTCTCCACGTCGGTGGCGACGACCGCGGGCTTGTACGCGCCGCCCTCGAACAGGTCGTGGTCGCTGACGCTCGACTCGACGAACCGGGTGAACGCGCGGCGGTTCTCGGGCAGGTGACCGTAGACGACCTCCTCCTCGACGAGGTCGTACACCGGGATCCTGGGGGTGAGCAGCGTGTTCTCCCCGACGATCGAGTTCTCGCCGACGCGGAACCCGGAGGTGACGCGACAGCCCGCGCCCAGCGAGACGCCGTCCTCGATGATCACGGGCGCGTCCTCGACCGGCTCCAGCACGCCGCCGATCAGCGTGTTCGCGCCGAGCTTCACGTTCTCGCCCAGTTGAGCGCAGGAGCCGACCGTGTCACAGGAGTCGACGAGGGTGCCGTCGCCGACGGACGCGGCGATGTTGACGAACGACGGGCTCATCATGATCGTGTCGTCGCCGAGGTGGGCGCCCCGGCGGAGCACGGTCCCGTCGGGGGTGTTGCGCGCCCCTCTGGCCGCCAAGTCCTCGGTCTCGCGCAGCGGGAGCACGTCGTAGTAGCCGACGCCGCCGTACTCGCGGCGCTCGGTCTCGCGCAGCCCGAAGTTCAGGAGGACCCCCCGCTTGACCCACTCGTTCGCCTCCCAGGAGTCGACACCGTCGCCAGTCTTGCGCGCGGCGCGGACCTCGCCGGCCTCCAGCGCGTCGAGGAACTCATCGAGGGTGCCTCGGTCGTCGGCGGTCGCGTCGGCCGCGGTGAGTCCGTCGTCGTAGCGGTGCCACAGGTCGTCGATGTCGGATTCCAGTGTCGTCGTCATTCGAGTACCTCCGTGAAGTCGTAGGCGCCGGCGTCGCGGCCGGCCAGCCACGCGGCGGCGTCGAGCGCGCCGGCGGCGAACACGCGCCGGGAGCCGGCGCGGTGGGTCAGTTCCAGCACGTTCTCGTCGCCGGCCATGAGCACCTCGTGCTCGCCGGCGATGTCGCCCGCGCGGCGAGCGTGGACACCGATCTCCCCGTCCGTCCGCGGGGCGTCGCCCTCGCGGCCGTGGACGCGCTCGTCCAGGTCGGGGCGGGCCTCCTCGATGTCGTCGAGGAGGGTGAGCGCCGTTCCGCTCGGCGCGTCCACCTTCCCGTTGTGGTGGGTCTCCGTGACCTCCACGTCGTAGCCGGGGAGCGCGGCGGCGGCGGCCGAGACTGCCCGGCGCAGGGCCGCGATCCCCCGCGAGAAGTTCGACGCGCGCAGGACGGGAACCGCGTCGGCGGCGTCGGCGATCGCGGCCTCCTGCTCGTCGTCGAAGCCGGTCGTGCCGACGACGCAGGCGACGCCCGCCCCGGCGGCGGCGGTGACGTACTCGACGCTTGAGTCGGGGCCGGTGAAGTCGACCAGCACGTCGACCGCGGGGTCGGCGCCCGCGAGCAGCGCCGGCAGGTCGGCCGCGTCCCTGACCTCGACGCCGGCGACGGGGTCGACCGGCGAGCGGTTGACCGCCAGCGCGACCTCGCAGTCGTCGCGGTCGCTCGCGGCCTCGATCACTTCCCGTCCCATCCGGCCGCCGGCGCCGGTGACGGCGACCCGGATCGAGTCGCCCGTCTCGGCCGCCATCTCAGACCTCCGTCGCGGTCGCCGCCGTGTCGGCTGTTTCCTCCAGCTCCGCGAGCAGCTCCGTCAGCACGCGCAGGGTCTCGTCGCTGCCGCGAGTGAGCGGCGGGCGCAGTTCGGCGGGTCCGTAGCCGCGGATCGCCATCGCCTCCTTCACCGGGATGGGGTTCGTCTCGCGGAAGAGCGCCCGGGTCAGCGGGCCGAGTTCGTGGTGGATCTCGCGTGCGCACTCGAAGTCGCCGTCGAGGGCGGCGTGAACCAGCCCGGCGGTTCGCTCGGGCTCGACGTTGGCGGTGACCGAGATGGTGCCCGTCGCGCCCATCGACATGAGCGGGAGCGTCATCCCGTCGTCACCCGAGAGCACGTCGAACTGCTCGTCGCGCGTGCGCTCGATGACCTCCGAGATCCGGTTCGCGTCGCCGGAGGCGGCCTTGTACCCCCGGACGTTCTCGTGGGCCGCGAGGTCGACGACGGTGTCGACGTCGAGGTTGAGGCCGGTGCGGCTCGGGACGTTGTACACGACCTGCGGGATGTCGACGGCGTCCGCGACGGTCGCGAAGTGCTCGTACTGGCCCGCGGGCTCGGGCTTGTTGTAGTACGGCGAGATGAGCAGGGCGGCGTCGGCGCCGGCGTCGGCCGCGCGCTCGGTGAGATCGAGCGCCTCGCGCGTCGAGTTCGAGCCGGTGCCGGCGATCACTGGCACGTCGACGGCGTCGACGACCGTCTCGACGACCTCGGCGTGTTCGTCGTGGGTGAGCGTCGCGGCCTCGCCGGTCGAGCCGACGGGGACGAGCCCGTCGACGCCGGCGTCGGCGAGTCGTCGGGCGTCGGCCGCGAGCTGTTCGTGGTCGACCTCGTCGGTACCGTCGGTGAACGGCGTCGTCATCGCCGGGTAGACGCCGGCGAAGGTGTCGTGGGATATCGTCATGGATGTGGTGTGTCTGGGTTCGTCGGGTGGATTCGTCGGGTGTGTTCTGGATGCGGGCGGGCACGGGCGGACCGAAACTCACCCCCGACCGGCCGCTACGCCAGGCCAGGGACGATCTCACACACGTTTCGGTTTCGCGGAGAAGGCGGGGCGGACGCGGGGCTCGACGGCGACGGCGCGCGTCGAGGTCGGCGTCTCGCTCATTACCGGAGTACAGATCCGACGCGAGTAAAGGCGTTTCCCTGTGGGCCGAATTTGTGACCCGGTCGCCGTCGGACCGCACCGTCGTCGGGTCCGAACGATCGCGGCTGTAAACCCTTATACGAACACCGCCACGAGAGGCCGGTAATGAGCGACCTCCCGGACGACTTCGACTGTACGGTCACCAATTGGGAGTACATCTACGGGCTGTGTCGGGACGTCTCCGATCAGGTGAAGGCCGCGAACTTCGAGCCGGACGTGGTCGTCGCGCTCGCGCGCGGCGGCTGGTTCGCGGGCCGTTGTATCTGTGATTTCCTCGGGCTCAACGACCTCACGAGCCTCAAGATGGAGCACTACGTCGGCACCGCCGAGAAGTCGGGCGAGCCGACCGTGCGCTACCCGATGCCGGAAGGGAGCGTCGAGGGCAAGGACGTGCTCATCATCGACGACATCGCCGATACGGGCGGCTCGATCAAGCGCGCCCACGAGTACGTCGCCGACCGCGACTGCGGCGAGGTGCGCACGGCGACGCTCCAGCTGCTGCAGACCTCGGAGTTCGACCCCGACTTCGTCGGCGAACAGCTCGAGGAGTGGACGTGGATGGTGTACCCCTGGAACTTCATCGAGGACATGATCGACCTGACCTCGGGGGCGATGGAGCAGGCGGACGCCGAGACGTTCTCCGTCGAGGACGTGCGCCACTACCTCGCGGAGTTCCACGGCATCGACCGCATCGAGATGGAGATCGCCCAGCCGGGACGCGTCGAGGAGGTGCTCGACGAGATGGAGCGCCGCGACGTGGTTCGCGAGACGGCCGACGGCTACCGCCTGCTCGACAACGCCGGCGACGAGTGACCGTCGAGCGGGCGTGTCCGACTCCCGGATATGTACTAATTCGGAAACGAATGGGTTCGATTATACGATCCCACGCGCAACAGTGGGTCCATGGTCACGTCTCCGCTGAGCGAGATCGCGCTGTTCGGGCCCGAGGGGCGAGGCATCTCGATCCTCCTGGTGGACGACGACGAGGACATGGCCGAACTGTCCGCGACGTTTCTGAAGCGCGAGCTCGCGGACGCCGAGACCACCGTCCGCACCGACCCGGAGGCCGCGCTCGGGGAACTGCGCGAGGCGGAGTTCGACTGCGTCGTCAGCGACTTCGACATGCCGGGAACCGACGGGCTGGAACTGCTCGAGGAGATCCGCGAGGAGGGGATGGAGGTACCGTTCGTCCTGTTCACGGGGAAAGGGAGCGAGGAGATCGCGAGCCGGGCGATCTCGGCGGGCGTCGACGAGTACCTCCAGAAGGGCGGCCCGGAGGAGTACCCGGTGCTCGCCAACAAGGTCGAGAACCTGGTCGAGAAACACCGGGCGGAGGCCCAGGTCCGACGGGGGTTCCAGGCGATCGAGTCCGCAGAGGAAGGGATCGGGATCATCGACGAGGACGGCGTCTATCAGTACATGAACGAGGCGTACGCGGGGGTGTACGACCGCGACCGCGCCGAGCTGATCGGCGAGCACTGGGAGGTGCTGTACCCGCCCGAGGAGACGCGGCGGTTCAACGACGAGATCCTCCCGCGGCTCGAGTCCGAGGGGACCTGGCGGGGACGCTCGACGGGGGTCGCCGAGGACGGCCGGCCGGTCCCGGAGCGGCTGGTCCTGACGCAGATGGACGACGGCGGTCACGTTTGCATCGTGCAGGAGCTGGACCGCGAGGACGAGCTCGAGGCGGAGTTGGCGCTCAAGACCGACGCGCTCGACGCCGCCGAGCTGGGCGTCGTCATCACGGACCCGACGCGGGAGGACAACCCCGTCGTCTACGTGAACGACTGGTTCGAGGAGATGACGGGGTACGACGAGTCGGCGGTCCTCGGCCGGAACTGTCGGTTCCTGCAGGGGCCGGAGACCGACCCCGAGACGGTCGCCGAGATCCGGGCGGCGATCGACGCAGGCGAGCCGGTCTCGACGGAGATACGCAACTACGACGCCGACGGGGAGCTGTTCTGGAACCTCCTCAACGTCTTTCCGATCCGCGACGATACCGGGGAGATCACCAACTTCGTCGGGTTCCAGAACGACGTAACCGAGCGGAAGCGGCGCGAGCAACGCCTCCATGCGAGCACCGCACGGCTGGAGGCCCTGTTCGAGAACTCCCCGGACATGATCGTGATACATGACGCCGAGGGGGTCGTCCGCGACGTGAACCGCCGGTTCTGTGAGGAAGTGGGGTACGACGAGGAGGAGCTCGTCGGGATGCGAGTGTGGGATCTCGACCCGACGGTCGACCCGGAACACGCGCGCTCCTTCTGGGCCGACCTGCCCACGAACACGCCGCGACGGTTCGAGGGCGAGCTGAAGCGCAGTGACGGCACGACGCTCCCCATCGAGATCCACCTCATCAGGCTCGACCTCGACGGCGAGGACAGGTTCGTCGCCATCGACCGCGACATCGGCGAGCGGACGGCCCGCGAGCGGGAGCTGGTCGACCGCAACGAGCGGCTGGACCGGTTCACGAGCGTCGTCAGTCACGACCTCCGAGGCCCGCTTGCTGTCGCGCGGGGGAATCTCTCGCTGGTCGCCGAGGAGACCGACAGCGAGCACGTCGCGGCCGTCGAGAACGCGCTCGACCGCATGGACGCGCTCACCGACGACCTGCTCACGCTCGCCAGGGAGGGCGAGGACGCGATGACCGTCGAACCGATCCGCCTGGGTGAGCTGGTCGGCGCCTGCTGGGGGACGGTGTCGACCGGCGACGCGACGCTCGCTGTCGAGTCGGGCGCTGTCGTCGAGGCGGATCGGGACCAGCTCCGCCAGCTCCTCGAGAACCTGATCCGGAACGCCGTCGAGCACGCCGGGGAGGAGGTCACGGTGTCGGTCGGTCGGGCCGACGGCGGCTTCTCCGTCGCCGACGATGGCCCGGGGATCCCGCCCGCCGAGCGCGACACCGTCTTCGAGGCCGGCTACTCGACGGCCGACGGGGGAACGGGGTTCGGCCTGAACATCGTCGAGCAGATCGCGGACGCACACGGCTGGCGGGTCCGGGTCGACGAGAGCGGGGCGGGCGGCGCTCGCTTCGAGTTCGCGGGCGTCGACGTGCGGGAACCGTGACGACGTGCTGGAACCGCGAGTCCCCGCCCCGTGAGGCGGTGGTTCGGGACACCCGGTCCGGACCACCGGAACGGTCCCCGGGGACGCGGCGGCCGTCGCGCCTGCCGAAGTCGATCCGCTCTTGGCGTCGCCGGCAGGAACGGCCCACGTGGCGCTTCTCGACATCTTCGCGGGCGCGGTCCTGCCGATCATCACGGTCGCGGCCTTCGGGTTCGCGCTGGGGCGCGCGAGCGACATCGACGCCGACCCGCTGAACACGGTCGTCGTGTACGTGCTCGCGCCGGCACTCGTGCTCCACAGCCTCGCGACCGCCGCCTTCTCCGGCGCCACGATCGCCCGGATGACGATCGCGGTCACGGCGTACGTCCTCGGGATGCTCGTCGTCGCCGAGGGGGTCGGACGGCTGCTCGGCGAGTCGGAGCCCCGCCTCTCGGCGCTGGTGCTCGCGGCGACGTTCCCCAACTCGGGTAACTACGGCATCCCGCTGTCGGACTTCGCGTTCCCCGCGGGCGGCCGGCCGGCGGCGGTGCTGTATCTCGCGGTCCAGTCGGTGCTCATCTACACCATCGGCGTGTACGTCGCCTCCCGGGCCGGCGGCGGGGGCGGGATCCGGGGGATCCGCCGCGTGCTCACGATCCCGCTGGTGTGGGCCGTCCCCGTCGCGCTCGGCGCCCGCTCGCTCGGCGTCGTCCCGCCCGCGGACGGCACCGCGATGGGGACGCTCCAGCTCGTCGGCGACTCGTCGATTCCGGTGATGCTGCTGATCTTGGGCATCCAGCTCGCGCGCACGGACTACGGCGCCGCGCTCTCGCAGGCGGCCGCCCCCTCGATCCTGAAGATGGTCGTCGCGCCCGCGGTCGCGGTCGCCATCGCGGTCGCCGTCGGCTTCCAGGACGCCACCGTCGCGCGCGTGTTCGTCCTGGAGTCGGCGATGCCGGCGGCGGTGACGCCGCTCATCCTCGTTGGCGCCTTCGCCGACGACCTCGAGATCGGCGGCGTCTCCGTCCCCGAGTACGTGAGCACCGTGATCCTCGTGACGACGCTGGCGTCGATCCCGATACTGACGGGGCTGATCGCGCTGCTGGAGGGCGGAGCGCTGATCTGAGAACCCGGAGGGCTGATCTGATACGGCGCGGCGCTGATCTGATACCCCGGAGCGCCGATCTGATCGGGAGGACTCAGCCGAGTTCGAGCGTCTCGACGTATCGGACGCACGATTCCAGCCCCCGGTTCCGGTGGTACCTGACGACGCCGGCGGCGTCGTCGTAGTCGACGACGCCGATGTCGTCGAGCTTCGGAAGGTGAACGTGTCCGAGCGAGATCTCGAGGTCCCCGCGCGACCGGTCCGACCGGCGCCTCGGGATCGAACGTTCCCGCTCGTCGACCAGGTCGATTAGCCGGTCGAAGTGGATCTCGTCGCACCGACACGACCGCAGGACGTACAGCAGAGTGCGGCGACGTGGCTCGGAGACCAGGTCGACGACCGAGTCGAACGAGTACGGCATCGGGACCGTCTCGGGGCGCTCCGGGTCGGTCCGCGCCGCCCCGCCCGGCGGGGCGCTCGTCTCGCGAAACGACGGCTCGGTGTCCGACCGGTCGTCCGCGGAGACGATCCATCCGCCGTCGGGGACGTGCTCGACGATCGTTCCGTACAGCGGGCGCAGCGTCGCGATCGTCTCCTCGTCGTGTCCGTCGGGGTCGAGGTGGTGGTGCGCGCGAACGCCCATTCGCTCACAAAGGGCGTTGAGTCCGTTCACGAACCCGATCACGCGCTCCGGCTCGAACCGCCGGAGCGCCGTCGACAGCGAGTGGAAACACAGGACTGTCCGCCCCTCGGAGCTCCTCCACTCCCCCAGCGTGGACGCGATCGACAGACAGAGGTCCATGAGATCCGCGTGTTCCGGGAGCACGTCGACGTCCATCCGCGGGAACTCGTCGGATGCGACCGCCTGGGATTGGGGGTCGGCGCCGCTGCCTGCGTCGACGACCGTCGCCCGGTTCGGGAGCTCGTCCCCGACCTCCCGCCGCCAGACCGACAGTCGGTCGTCCGGCGTCGCCTCCAGGGTGACGCTCACGACGTTCGCCGCGGACGGGTCCTCGCCAGCGAGCAGGTCGATGCACGCCTCGTCGTCGGGGGGTCGATGGGCGGGCGCCAGGAGGAGCACCGGCCGATCGCCGTCAGGCGGCGGATCGGACGTTCCGGGTCCATCACTCATTGCCGAACCTCTCTTGTTGAAGAATAAGGGAGTTCCGCTAGTGACATGGAAGAAAACTAGGGAACATTCGTGAATAACACGGACCCGTGACGACTCAATCGTCCGCGGGGACGCCCGACGGCGGCTCCACCACCGACCGCATCCACGTCCCGTGCAGGAGCCACGCCAGGCCGGCGATCGCGCCGACCACGTCGCCGGCGACGACCGCCCACCAGATGCCGGCGGTGCCGAAGTCGTACACGAACACCGCCGCGTAGGTGACGGGGACGCGCACGAGCCACACCGCCACCAGCGACAGCGCGAGCGCGGTGCCGGTCCGCCCGGCGCCCCGGAACGCCCCGCGGCTGATCTCGAAGACCCCGAGGAACACGAACATCACCGTGGCGACCCGGAGGTACGTCGAGGCGTACGCGATCGTCTCGGCGGCGTCGGGCGATCCCGGCGGCAGGAACACCTGCACGATGGGTTCGGGGAACGCCGCCGTCGCGAGCGCGACCGGGAGCATCACCGCGGTGACGACGCCCAGGGCAGCCCGGACGGCGCGCCACGCGCGATCGGGCTTTTCGGCCCCGAGGTTCTGGCCTACCACGGTGTTGACCGCCTGCGCCAGCCCCATCGCGGGGAGGAACACCAGCGAGATGAGGCGGTTGCCGAGGCCGTACGCCGCGACGACGGCGGGCGGGAACGTCGCCACCAGCGCCGTCAACACGACGAACGCGAGCGAGACGCCCGACTGCTCCAGCGCAGAGGGGACGCCGAGGCGGACGACCTTCTTCACGATCCCGAGGTCGGGCACGAGGTCGCCCGGACGGACCGTCGGACCGGCGGGCGTGGCGAACAGCACGTACCAGCCGACGACGGTCGCGACCGCCCGCGAGAACAGCGTCGCCCACGCGGCGCCCTCGATCCCCAGCGCGGGGAACGGCCCCCACCCGAAGATCAGGAACGGGTCGAGCGCGACGTTTACCGCGACAGAGACGACCATCACCCGCAGCGGCGCGCGCGTGTCGCCGTAGCCGCGCATCAGCGACACGAACACGAAGAAGCCGAACAGGAACGGCGTCGCGAGGAAGAACACCCGCATGTAGAGGGCCGCCAGCGGCACGATGTCCCTCGCCGTCGCCTCGTCGGCCGGGATGAGCGACAGCGCGGGCCCGACCGCGAGGTAGCCCAGCGCGCCCAGTACCAGCGCAACCAGCATCACGAACCCGAGGACCGTGCCCGCCACCTTGCCGGCCTCGCGGTCGCTTCCGCTGCCCGCGGAGCTCGCGCCGGTGTGCTGGGCGACGAGGATCGCCCCCGCGGCGGTGAAGCCGCCGCCGATGCTGATGAACAGGAAGACGATCGGGAACGCCAACGAGAGCGCGCCGACCGCGTCGGCCGAGAGCCGCCCCAGCCAGAACGTGTCCGCGACGTTGTACATCACCTGCAGCAGCTGGATGAGCACCAGGGGCCACGCGACGCGCAACATCGGCCGGAGCAGATCCCCCTCGACGAGATCCGACACCTGCGCTGCCGAGGGGGAATCGGTCATACCACCTACGAAGCGAAGGTGGGTCTTGAACGCTTCTCACGCGTGGTACCACGAAACACGGGGACCGAACGCCTTTCACGGGTCCGTCGGGAGCGATCGCATGACCGACAGCTACGTCGTCAACGTCGACGCCGCGGTGTACCGCCTCCGCGACGGCGACCCGGAGTACCTGCTGATCGAGCGCGGCGCCGACGAGGACCACGCCGCGGGGACGATGGGCCTCCCCGGCGGGACGATGGAGACGAGCCCCGACGACCCGGCGGACCTCGGGGGCGCCGGCGCCATCGAGTCGACCCTCCGGCGGGAGCTCCGCGAGGAAGTCGCCGTCGAGGTCGGCGAGGTCGTGGTCGTCACGAGCGGCGTGTTCGCGCTGGACACCGGCGAGCCGTGTCTGAACGTCGTCTGCCTCGCCGAGCACGAGGCGGGCGACCCCTACCCGGCCGCGCCCGACGAGGTCGCCGCCGTCGACTGGTACACGCTCGACCGGGTCGCCGGCGACGACGGCGATGAGGCCGACATGCCCGGATTCACTCGCGGGTACGTGGAGGCGGCGGAAGCGGCACGAACGACGGACCCGTGAATCGTCTCACACCTAGATTCCGGGCACGTCGAAGGCGTTCGCCTCGCGGCGGATCCGCTCGGCGTCGAGGCGCACGTGCCCGCCGTCGGCCTCGTCGTACAGGACCGCGCCGTCGACCATCGTGAACGTCACGTCGTCGCCGTGGGCCGCGAACACGAGGTGGCCCACGGGGTCGTGGATCGGCGTCGCCCGCGTCAGGTCGGTGTCGATGCCGAGCACGTCCGCGCGCCACCCCTCCCGGAGCGCGCCGACGCGCTCGAAGCCCGCGGCCCGCGCGCCGTTCAGCGTCGCCATCCGGAGGGCAGTCGGGGCGTCGACCGAGGTGGGGTCGAGCGCGTCGACCTTCGCGAGCAGGCTCGCCTGCTTCACCTCTGTGAACGGGTCGAGCGTGTTGTTACAGGGAGGACCGTCGTTGCCCAGGGCGACGTTCACGCCGCGCGCGAGGTAGTCCTCGACGGGCGCGATCCCGGAGGCGAGCTTCATGTTCGAGGACGGACAGTGGGTCACGTGCGTGCCCGTCTCGGCGATGATCTCGCGCTCGCGGTCGTCGGTGTGGACGCAGTGTGCGAGGATCACGTCCTCGCCCGTGAGGCCGACCTCGTGCAGGTACTCGACGTTGCGCTCGCCGGTTCGCTCCTCGACGACGGCGATCTCGTCGGTGTTCTCGGAGGCGTGGGTGTGAATGCGAACGCCGTCGTACGCGTCGGCCAACTCGCGACACCCGCGCAGACACTCGTCGGTGCAGGTGACGGCGAAGCGCGGCGTTACGGCGTAGCGGATCCGGCCGTCGTCGGCGCCGTGGTACGTCCAGATGAGTCCCTCGGACTCGGCGAGCGCCCGCTCGGTGTCCTGGCGCAGCCCGTCCGGCGCGTTCGTGTCCATCAGCACCTTCCCGGCGCGAGCGCGGATTCCCGACTCGATCGCCGCCTCCAGCGCCTCCTCGGCGTGGTGGACCGAGAGGTGGTCGATCACCGTGGTGACGCCCGATTCGATGCACTCCAGATAGCCCAACTCGGCGGCGAGTCGCATTCCGTCGGCTCCGAGGCCGGCCTCCATCGGGAGCACGTGGTCCTCCAGCCAGTCGAGGAGGGCGGCGTCGTCGGCGATCCCCCGTCCGAGCGACTGCACGGAGTGGACGTGCGCGCCGACGGTGCCGGGCGCGACGATCCCGAACTCGCGTCGCTCGTGCCCGGGGTAGCGATCCCGGAGGTCGGCGTCGTCGCCGACGGCGACGATCGTGTCGTCCTCGACGACGACCGCGCCGTCCTCCACGACGGTTTCGGGGTCGGCGACGACGGTTCCCGCGAGTAGCATGATCCGACTGTTCTCCCGCGTCGTCGTACAAAGACGTGTGGATCCGTGGTCGGGGCGGTCCCCCCGGGCGGTCGACTCCGGTCCGATCCCCCGGTTCGGGTCGGATCCCCCGGTCCCGATCGGATCCACATCCCTTTAGCCGGAACCGCCGGAACCGTGAATCACGAATGACCATCGGCTTCATCGGCGGCAGCGGCATTTACGAGGCGCTCCCGCTCCGGAACACCCGCACCGAGTCGGTTACGACCCCCTTCGGCGAACCCTCCGCGGACCTGGAGATCGGCGAGTTCGGGGACACCGGCCGCGAGGTCGTGTTCCTCCCCCGTCACGGCCCCGACCACCAGCGATCGCCGACGGACCTCCCGTACAAGGCGAACATCTACGCGCTGAAGCAGGCCGGCGTCGAGTACGTCATCGCCAGCAACGCCGTCGGGTCGCTGAAGGAGGAGCTTCCCCCGCAGACGATCGTCATCCCCGACCAGATCTACGACCGGACGAAGCATCGCGACCTCTCGTTCTTCGGCGACGGGATCGTCGTCCACCAGCCGTTCACGCGGCCGTACTCTCCGAAGCTCGCCGACCACCTCTCGGAGGCGGCCGAGCGCGCGCTCGACACCCTCGATTCCGACTCCGGTGTCGTCGACGAGGGCACCTACGTCTGCATCGAGGGGCCGCAGTACTCCACGAAGGCCGAGTCGGAGTTCTACAAGCACCAGGGCTGGGACCTCGTGGGGATGACCGCGATCCCGGAGGCGAAACTCGCCCGCGAGGCCGAGATGGCGTACGCGACGGTCGCCGGCGTCACCGACTACGACGTGTGGAAGCAGGACGCCGAGGTGACGCTGGAGGAGGTGCTGGAGAACGCCGCCGCCAACGAGGAGGCGATCAAGGAGACCGTCGAGGAGGCCGTCCGCACCTTCCCCGACGAGATGGACTGCGAGGCCCACGGGTCGCTCGAGGGGACGATCAACACGCCCGCCGAGGCGGTCCCCGAGGAGACACGCGAGCGCGTCGGGCTGTTCGTCGACGAATACCTGGACGAGTAGCGAAGCGTGAGCGAGGCGAGTACCTCGGGGAGAACAACACCTCCAGCACACCACACTTCGGTTCTCGTAACTGAATAGGCAGGTAGGAAGCCTCTGCGAATACAACGTTGCCAAGCAAACAAATATCAAATCGGCAATATTTGATAACCTTCTTTGAACTCTGAACTGCTACCCCAGTAGTATGACAGATGACCGATCCGAACCGGAGATCGAGATCGAGTTACCGGGAGAAGATCCGGAGCCGCCGGAATATCAGCGGACGGTCGACTTCGGCGAGCAGATCCGTGAGGAGTTCACAGACTACAGCTGGGATCTCTATACGCTGTCCGGGACCGACGGAGAGCCGAGAGTGATCCCGACTCTCCCCGCCTGCATTGAATCCGCGTTCCGTATTCAGGTGGCCGGAATGCTTGACGACGCGACGTTCCCTGATCACGTGTACGACGCTCCCGACGCGGATGCCGATTTCGTCGTTACCGATCAGGACCTCGGCATGGAAGAGATCGCGGTCTCCGTTTCAGCGACGGACGCGGATAGCCCTCCACACGGCCAAACTGGTGAGCCGACGACAGAGTTCGAGGAACATTGGGAGATCACCTTGCGGTACCGGCTACGAGAAAACGAGACGACGACTGCCGATGCCGTTTCGAGCTCCTCGATTTCGGTTCAACGACGGTAACAACAGTATCGCGTCGAGGAGAATCCGACCCGCTTCTCACCAAGATCTCTCAGTGCGCTGAGTGAACTCGGGCTACAGTCGCACAGGTCGTCGAGCGGTCTATCTCACTGCGTCGAGGGAAAACCGAACCTCGAAGGAGAGTTCCGATTCCGGCGCTCCGGATTCCTCGTAGTAGGTGAGCGAGTCGGTGATACGATACGTACCCGGTCCGGGCGGCACCGTGTACTCGGGATGGCGGGTCGTCACACTCGGGAGGACTTCGTATCGACGAGTGACACTCTGGCAGGGTTGTAACTCAGTGAGTTTCCCGACATCACACCTCATCCAGCTGTCTTCAGTGAAGTTGACGCACCCCTCCTCCTCGTACTTCCGCCAGAGTAAGAACTCGTCATCCCCCTCACCGGACTCAGCAAATACCATCCCGAACGGCGGAACCGTCCCCGAAAACACCGTTTGCGTCGTCGAACTCCGGTTTGTCAGTTTCAGTTCGATCGCTCCGGGACTCTCATCGGAGACGGTGTCATCAACGATCGCGGCGCTGAACTCGACAGCGGGCGGCTGGTCAGGATGGAGACGGTAGAGTTCGAGTCCGATGTGGGTGTAGGTGTCGTCTACGGAGACGCCGATAAAGAAGTCAACACGGGAGACAGTCTCGGCCAGCCCGTCAGGAAGCGTGTTCGAGCGCCACGATCCGGTCCGGATAGCGGTCTCGATCGCATCACGAACCTCGTCATCAGAAACCGCGGAGATATCCGTCACAACTTGCTCTTCACCCGTTCGTTCTGCTTTCCTCTCGACGGCATCACCGGAGTAGAAGGCCGACGCTTCGAGGACGTACGTCACCGCCGGACCGTCGGTGTTTGTCGACTCCGACAGTCCGGACAGCCTGTACTCACCGTCCGTCGCCGATTCGTCGGAAGAATCGGTGGACGGCGTTTCAGTCCCGCTAACACACGGTGGCCTGGCTGTCGACGTTGGCGGCTCGCTGGCTCCTGTCTGAGACTGCGTACTGCTCGGTTGCGGGGACCGCGCCCCCAGACAGCCAGTTGAGAGAGCGCCGATGCCAGCGAGGAGGGTTCGCCGGCGCATGGGGCGGTCTCATTTGTCCGCTGATAAGTACTTTCTGCGTACTGATTAGTGACCGACCCTCACCGTTTATTCTTGTGCCGCGCGCTGATGGCCGCATGTACGAGCGTATCCTCGTTCCGATCGACGGGAGCGCCCACAGCGACCTAGCAGCCGAACACGTGATGAATCTCGCTGAGCAGTTCGGCGCGATGGTCCACGCGCTGTTCGTCGTCGAACAGACAGGGCCGAGCGGCCACTGGGATTTCGTGGTCGAGAAACAAGAAGAGATCGGCGAGGAGGTGCTGGACACGGTAGCCGCACTGGGCGACGAGCGCGGCGTACGCGTCGAGCGCCACGTTCGACGTGGGACGCCCAGCGAGGAAATCGTCGACGCCGCCACCGACTACGAGGTCGACCTCATCGTCATGGGGACGCAGGGCCGGACCGGGTTCTCACGCATTGCCACCGCCGGAAGCACGACAGAACGTGTAGTAAGACTGACGAATACCCCGACACTCGTGGTCGGGGGTGCGGGCGCCGGAGACACGTGAGGCCGGCATCCGATTCGGCAGAGATAGCTGAGTTCCCTTCACTATTCGGAACAAGTTGGTACCCCTACCTAAGCGGACTCGCGTCTTCGCCGAACCCGCTCCCGTACGTGTCGAAAACTTCCGTAATGGTCACTTCGTACGCGTCATACCACTCCGTCTACCGCTGTTTCGCACGTTTGTGGTCTGCACCCGATCCAAACGACTCGATCGCATCTAACGACTCCCAGTGATAGATGACGAGAACTTCCTCACTATCCGGTGCCTGCCACGGCTGCTTGCCCAGATACCCCTTCGTGTCCTCGGCAGCCGCCTGTATCGTATCGTTCAACTCGTGAAACTCCGCATCGTACTCACCCGGGTCGAGACGAAACGTTACCAAATACATCTGGAGTATTCACCCGTCTACGCGAACAAGACGCTTCCTGTCGGAGTAAACAGCGGGCAGCGGTCAACGACTATTGGACCACACGAGGCGAGGTTTGGTTTCTGGCCACCTTCGCTGGAAACTTCATAACTATCCATTGTGACTGAGAAGATATCTCTGAGCACCGCTCTAAACGGATCGGGAGGGGTTGGTGGTGAATGACAGATGTCACGACAAACCGATCACTCCGACAGAAATCGATTTGCGACCCTCGCCGTCGGGTCAGCGGAATCTGAGACGCATCCTCACAGAAGTGGAACGAACGATGTCGTCCCGCCGATCCACCTTTCGACAACATTCGAGTGGGCCAGTGGAGAGAACGGCAACGAACACGACTACTCTCGCGAGAGCAATCCGACTCGGGCGGCCCTCGAAGCGCAGTTAGCCCGCCTCGAAGGAGGAGAGTACGGGTTGGCATTCGCTTCCGGAATGGCCGCCACATCGACGACGATGCTGTCGCTGGTCCCGCCGGGAGGCCACGTCGTCTCCTCAGACTCCATCTATAGTGGAACTGAAAAACTACTCACGGAACACATGGCCGGACACCTCGGGGCGGACATCGACTTTGTTGACGCTCGTGACCCCGACATCGTCGCTGATGCAGTCAATGCGGATACTGACTTGATCTGGGTTGAAACACCATCGAACCCCTTGATGCGGTTGTGCGACATTCAAGCGATAGCCGACATCGCCGATGACTACGACGCCGTATTCGGCGTGGACAGTACCTTTACGAGTCCGTACTACCAAGCCCCGCTTGAACTGGGCGCCGACATTGTCGTTCACAGCACTACCAAGTATCTCAACGGACATTCCGACTCGATTGGCGGTGCAGTTATCACCGACGCCAAGGGGGTTTTCGAGCAATTAGCGTTCGCACAGCGCGTTGGACTTGGGAATATGCTCTCACCGTTTGATTGTTACCTCGTTGCGCGGGGTATCAAGACACTACCTGCGCGGATGGAGCATCACGAGAAGAACGCGATGGACGTCGCCCGATTCCTCGAAAGTCACGACCGGGTAACTCGTGTGTACTATTCAGGGCTTGAGAGTCACCCACAACACGATCTTGCAAGTGAGCAGATGTCGGGGTACAGCGGGATGCTGTCCTTCGAGTTCGACGGAACACGCATTGAACTTGAGGCGTTCGTTGAGGGGCTTGATCTATTCACGCCGGGGGCCAGCCTCGGTAGCGCTGAAAGCCTCGTCGAAGTGCCGTCACTAATGCTCCCCGACGAGTTCAGTCGTAGTGAGGATTCAGCAGAGACCCCTGAGACGTTGGTCCGGGTATCCATCGGCCTCGAAGACGCCGAAGACCTCTGTGAGGACTTTCGGACGGCGCTCCCGTAAGCTCAGTTCTGTACACCGTAGCTGGTCACAATTCAGAGTAGCAGAGGGATGAACGATGATATGCTGAATACAGCCCCTGAATTTTGCACCGACCGACTCGCCGGCGCCTTCCATATCATCTCACACGGAACCACTGGTACGTTGATCGTGCCGGTCATTCATCATCGGAAACGCATTCGAGAGCCGTCGATCGACGGCGCATTAGCTACGATCGGGGGCTAATTTATCACTGTGTTGAAAGCAACTTATCAATAGATATAAATAGAAAATTTGGAATGTTATGACGCGATGGTCCCGTCACACCGTCGTAACGGTGAACGAGTCAGTGAAAACTGGGATACGGTGTTCAGGGCACTCTCGGCCGAACCACGTCGGCAACTCATCGCCGCACTCGGGGACGCGTCGCCGGAGGAGTCGGTGCCGCTCCCGGAAAGCGCGATGATGCCGAACGTTCCGTCCGACCCGAGGGAACTCCGGTTACAGTTACACCACGTTCACCTCCCGATGCTGGCCGAGGCGGGGTTTATCGAGTGGTCGGAAGACCACTTCACCGCTACTCGTGGGCCACAGTTCGACGAAGTCGCGAGCGTCATCAGTACCTTACAATCACGTGCGAGCAGACTCCCCGATTCGTTGGTCGTCGGGTGCCAACGACTCGAAGAGGAGCGACAGGGAATAGCGTAGACTCGTTCACGAGTTCGTTCTCTGTCCCGTGGACCGCCTCTCTACTACCTTCTGGCAGATTCTCGCGGGGCGACTGAAAGGTGACTACTGGGGGAAAGTATCCGTGTGCGACGCGAGCGATTCACCCGACCTGACCGGATGACCGGTCCGGTCGTTCTCAGTTCGGGAGATATTCGACTTCCGTCAGTAGCCGGAACGCACAGCGTCCTGACGACATGAACGGGATCGCTGATTGGCTCAACCGCTGACTTCTAGAGCCACGACTCTCCCGTCACCGTACATGACGTACACCTCCGCCGCACCGTCGTCGTCCGTATCCGCGAGCGTCGCGTGCGTGAAGACCGAAACCTCGCGCTCGTAGGTCCCGATGACGGACCCGTCCACCGGGTCGACGACGCTCACGAGCCCGTCGTTCGTGGGGGCGACCAACTCGACATCGCCGTCGCCGTCGACATCTCCCAGCGAGGGCGGCGGGGTCATTTGAACGGGTTCGTTCGTCAGCGTCGTCTCCCACTCGACCGTCCCCGTCTCCCCATCGAGCGCGCGCAACTCGGCGGCGCGGTTCGTCGCGTACACTTCCGGGTCACCGTCGCCGTCGCCGTCGCCGATGGCGTGGACCGCGGCGAACGGGCCGATGGAGCGCCTCCAGATCACCTCGCCCGTCGCTCCGTCGAACGCGGCGACCGTGCCGGCGGTCGTGGCGACGACGAACTCGGCGGTACCGTCGGCGTCGAGATCCGCACTCGCGGTCCACCCGACTGACTCGCCGAACGCCTCGCGCTCCCAGACACGCTCGCCGCCGGCGTCGAACACCGCGACCGTGCTCGTTCCGAGCGCGACGCCGAACTCGGTCGTCCCGTCACCGGTGAGGTCACCGACGACCGGCGGGGCATACGTCGTTCCCGACAGGTTCTGCCGCCACTGGAGCGTCCCGTTCGCCGCATACGAGAACACGCTCCCGTCGACGTCAACGACGACCACCTCGGCGGTACCATCGCCGTCGAGGTCGACGACAGCCGGCCGCGTGTAGCCGTACTCCGACAGCGGCACCGACAGCTCCTCGTCGCCGGTCGTCGGATGGAACGCCCGCAGCTCCTCGGTGGTCGACGAAGCGAGCACCTCGCGGACGCCGTCGCCGTCGAAATCGGCGACCGCGGGGTCGGCGACGGCGTGGATCGTGCAGTGCTCGGCCGGTACGGGCACGTTCCACGTCGTCGTCCCGTTCGAGGCGTGCAGCGCCGCCAAGCGACACTCGCCGGTGTCGCTGCTGCCGCTCACCGGCGCGTACACGAGCCCGCCGTCGCCGATCCGTGCGGCGGCGACGGCGTGGTGGTTCGCGCCGATGCTCGTCCCGGTGTCGCTGACCCACCGTTCGGACACGTCTCCCGCGGTGCCGCCGAGCGTCACCGCGACGACGCCGCCGACTATCACGAGGAGAACGGCCGCCAGCGCCACAACGGTCCGACCGCGCATAGACGCTAGCGGGAGCCGAGGGCGAATAAGTCACCCCACTGCAGCCCGCCGTTCGACGGCCGAACCAATCCCGTTTTGCGGCGGACGCTCCGATACGACACCGATGCGTCCGCGACGGACCGATCGGATCCGTCTCGTCACCGCTGTCGCCGTCGTAGCGACGGTGCTCGCGATCGCGAGCGGTTCCGTCTCCGCGCACAACGTCGGCGCGACGCGGTACGACGCGCCGATCCCCCCGCTGCTGCTGTTCGGTGGAGCCGCCGCGACGGTGCTCTTCTCCGGTCTCGTGCTCGCGCTCGCCGAGCGATCCGACGGCGTCGTGCCGGACCTGCAAGCGTCTTCGGTCGCACGCTCGCTGATGGCCGTTCGCCTTCCTACCCCCCCGCCGGCGCTGCGAGCGACGCTTCGTGTCGGGTTCCTCGCCGCGTTCGCCGGGGCGCTCGCCCACGGACTCGTCGGGCCGACCTCCGCCGCCGAGAACGCCGTAACGATCGTCGTCTGGTCGCTGTGGCTGCGTGGCCTCGCGCTGGTCGCGACGCTGGGGGGAACCGTCTGGCCGACGCTCTCGCCGTGGCGGACCGTCTACGACGGCCTCTGCAGACTGGAAGGCGAAGAGATCCGAGTCGTCGGCCGTGTCCCCGACCGCGTTGCCGACGGGGTCGCCCTCGTCGGGTTCCTCCTCGGGATCGGCGTCCTGGCGACGCTGACGAGCGCCCCGCGCGACCCCCGTGGGACCGCGGGGCTCGTGCTGGCGTACGCCGCGGTCATGCTCGTCGGCGGCGTCTGTTTCGGCCGCGAGTGGTTCGACCGGGGGGACTTCGTCGGCGCCTTCTACCGGATTCTCGCGCGCGTCGCGCCCGTTCGTCGTGAGGGGGGCACCGATGACGCCGGATACCGGCTGCGGACACCGTGGGCAGGGACGCTGCACCCGGCGGCGAACGGATGGACGGTGCTGTTGATCGTCGCGACCGTGTACGTCGTCAGCTTCGACGGCTTCACCAACACCCCGGAGTTCCGGACGTTGCTCGACGTGCTCCGCGCGAACGTCGGCGCCGGGCCAGAGGGCAGCCTCCTGGTGTTCGTCCTCGGGTTCGGGGCGTTCGTCGGCGCGTTCCTCGCAGTCGTCGGGGTCGCCGCACGAGTCGGCACGAGTCACGACGGCTCGGCCGCGGCATCGACGGACGGCAGTGTCGCGACCGAGTCGACCGTCTCCGCGGCGCGAGCGTTCGCGCCGACGCTCGTCCCGATCGCGGCCGCCTACGAGGTCGCCCACAACTACCCGTACGTCGCGGCGTCGCTGGGGCAACTCGTCCCGCTGGTCCTGGAGCCGTTCGGCGTCGGAGTCGGATCGGTCGACCCGCTCGCGTGGCTCCCCCTCCCTGCGTTCTGGGCGAGCCAGGTCGTGTTGGTTGTCGTGGGCCATCTGTTCGCGGTGATCGCCGCCCACGAGGTCGCGAGTCGGCGCTACCCGGACCACACGCTCGCCGGTCACGCGCCCCTGCTCGTCGTGATGGTCGCGTACACGGTGGTGTCGCTGTGGATCGTCTCGCGACCGGTCGTCACGTTCGGCTGATCGGACGCCAACTGATTCGACGGACGACCCAAGGGGCGTTCGCCGGCACGTCTACGGGTCGAATACGTTCGGACGGTCTCGCGGACTCGTCGAGAGACGCGTTCGCGTGCTTCCTCGTGCGTGGGGTCCGCCGGTACCGATGGGGCGGGACCTTCGTCTCAGTTGAGCGGGCTCCGCCGTTACGGTGGAGCTGGATCCTCCGTCACGGTGGAGCGGGATCCTCTCTCGGAGATCTGCGCTTACCGTACGTCCTCGACCGCCGACTCGATCGCGGAATACGTCGGTTCCTCGATCGGTGTCCCGTCGACGAACACCGCGGGGGTCCCGCCGACGCCCCGCTCGGTTCCGGTTTCCCTGTCCGCCTCGACGACGGGCCGGTACCGCCCGTCCGCAGCGGCCCGGCGAACGGTGTCGGCGTCGGCCCCCACGTCGCCGGCGATTACGCCGATCAGGTCGTCGGTATACTGGTGACGGCCCTCGGACCATCCGTCGGCGAACAGCGTCTCGACGAACTCGAAGAACGCCCCCGTCCCCGCGGAGTCTTGGACCGCGCGGGCGGCGATCGGCGCGCGCCACGACCATCGGTCGTCGACCGGGATCGGGAAGTCGTAATGCTCGTATCGGACGATCCCCTCCTCGATGTAGGTCGACTCGATCTCGGGATACACCTGCGTGGCGAACGTCCGGCAATGGGGACAGGCGAAGTCCTCGAAGACGGCGACGGTCACCGCCGCATCGTCGTCGCCACGGGTCGGACGCGGGAGCGACTGAACCGTCTTGTCGCTCGTCGACCCGCCGCCGAGACAACCCGCGGCGCTCGCGACCGATGCGCCCCCGATCGCGGACAGCGTTCGACGACGAGTGATCGATATCGGAGAACTCACACATCGATCTCGCGAGTTCACGCCTAACTCGATTGTGGTGCGTCCGTCGAATTCGTCGCCCGGAACGGTCCCTCCGACGCGCCGGACGTCGCCGGTGCGGGATCGTTGACTCGCCCGATCTAGCCCCCTATCCGACAGCTACCGCCGTCGAATCGGTCGGTGGGTCACCGCTGGGCACCCACATCAGGTAACCATGTAGTAGGGGTCCCGTTCGAGCTTCGGCTCGAGCGCCTCGCGCATGTCCCCGGCCCTCGCGAACGAAAGTTTCAGTCCGTTTCTGGTCCGATCGTCCAAGACTCCCTGTTCGTCGAGGTAGCGCTCGATCTTCCACCGGTTCCAGGTGTAGATGGACTCGAACGTGTCGTTCGTTTGGGACACGCGCTGATGGGTTGACTCGTCGTAATAGATCACGCCGGAGTGCGTGTCCGTGGTCTGATACGGCGGATCGTCCCGAAGGGAAATGTAGTGGAACTGAGTGGACACGAGTCTGTTCGTCCCGATGTTCGCGATCAGGACGTTGTCCTCGTCGAGCCGTGCGTAACACCCGTCGGGTCCGAACGTGTTCTGGTGGGTACACCCGTCGAACCGATACTCGCCGGCGACCTGGATCGAGTGTAACGCGTCGTTCGTGCGGTACTCGGCGTCGTCCATGAAGAGGACGGGGAACGCTCCCACCTGCGGCCGGGAGTACTCCTTGTGATACACGCCGGACTCCCGGAAGCTCGGGGTGAAACCGGGAACCAACACGCTCTCGAACTCCGCTGTCAACGCCGAACACAGTCGTTCGTAGGGGCACCCGGCGAAGGCGGCGTTCACGTCGCTCAGTCCGATGTGGACGAAGACGACCGGGTCGTCGTACTCACTCAGGATCGATCGGAACTCGGCGAACGGGAACGGCGAGGCTGACGTGTCCCTCACGCGCTCGGCGACCCGGTTCGTGTACAGTCGTCTCCCGACTGTCGACCACCGCTGGATCTCACGGACTGACCGATCTGTCAGCGTCACACGATCGCCAGACGACGAGAACGTAATGTTATAGCTGACTTACAACGGAACCCCGTTTAGCCAGTTATTATCAACTGAATGTATTCATTTGCGACAAGGTGAGTCTACGGTGATCCGATGCAGCCGTAACGGCGGTTCAGCGCTCGGCATGGAGTCCAGTCGTCGCCTCGCTCGAAGCGACCTACGACCCGGCGCCCGACGGCAAGTGAATTCGCCATCGCCGACACAACGCTCGAAGCTCGATCACAATGCACGAAATTCGACGCCGACTGAACGGGGCCGGATCGGGCCGTGAACGCGGGACGACAGAGATCCGTCCGATTCGCTGGGGTTCCGACGAGGCCACGAACGGACCCCGCTGCGGTTGACGGTCCGCCCTCCGTCGTCAGTCCGCGATCGCCTCGTCGCCGGCGGCGGCGACGCCGGCGTCGCGAACCCACAGATCGCCGAACAGGTCGTCCTGCTCCAGCGTGATCTCGCCGCGGTGTGCGAGGAACAACAGCGCGAGATACGTCATCACGGCGGTGCTTCCGGTGTCGGCGATCTCCCGGAACAGCACCTCCGCGCGCCCGCGCTCGTACTGCGGGTGCAACGCGGCGCGCACGTCGTCGATGACGGACTCGATGTCCTCCTCGTGGGTCGTCCCGGTCACGTCGGACTCGCCGGGCTCGCCCTCGCGGCGGAGGTCGTCGGCGCCGTGGTACTCCAGCGTCTGCGTGCCGCGGGAGAACCCCCGCGGCGACTCGCTGGTGTCGTACTGGCGCGACTCCTTCCACCAGGTGCCCCGCTCGGCCTCCCGCAGCTCCCGGACGAGTTCGTCCAGCGTCTCGGGCGAGCCGCGGGTGCTCTTGCGCTCCAGCCGCCGGTCCATCTCCTCCTCGAGCGCGTTCACGGGGTCGAAGCCGTCGTCGATCGGCGCGTCGTCGACCATCGCGCCGTCGCCCTCGAAGGCCCGCTCCCACGGTTCGAGGTCGTCCTCGGGCTCGTCCTCGTCGTCCGCGGCGAGCATATCATCGGACTTCATCCGGAGCAGGACGCTCGCGTAGAAGAGCGCCCGTCCGCCGGTCCGGAGGTCCGCCTCGTCGAGGCGGTCGAGGAACGCGTCGGTGACCTCGACGACGTCGATGTCCCACGGGTCGATCTCGCCCTCCTCGGCGAGGTTGACGAGCAGCTCGACCGGCTCGACCTCGTCGTCGTCCGTCTCGCCGGGCGAGGCGATCCCCGCGTCGCCGGGCGCCTCAATCATCCGCGCTCGCCTCCGGGACCGGCTCCCCGTCGTCACCCAACTGGATGCCGGTGACGGCCGAGACGTTGTCCGACTGCATCGTCACGCCGATGGCGCGCTCGGAGCGCTCCAGCAGCGCCGAGCGGTGGCTGACGACGACGAACTGCGCGTCGCCCGCGAGGTCGTGGACCATCTCGCCGACGCGCTCGGCGTTGACCGCATCGAGGAAGGCGTCGACCTCGTCGAGCGCGTAGAACGGCGCGGGGTTGTGCCGCTGGATGGCGAAGATGAACGCCAGCGCCGTCAGCGACTTCTCCCCGCCCGACATCGCGTCGAGGCGCTGAACCGGCTTGTCCGCCGGCTGGGCCTTCATCGTCAGCCCGCCCTCGAAGGGGTCCTCGGGGTCCTCCAGCACCAACTCCCCGGTCCCCGCGGAGAGCCGCTGGAAGATGTCTGTGAACTGCTCGTCGATCGCCTCGAAGGCGTCCATGAACGTCGCCTTCTTCTGGGACTCGAACCGGTCGATGCGCTCCTCGATCGCCTCGCGCTCCTCTACGAGCACGTCGCGGCGCTCCTGGAGGTCATCCAAGTCCGACTGCACGTCGTCGTACTCGTCGATCGCGAGCATGTTGACCGGCTCCAGCGCCTCCATTTCCGCGGACAGCCGGTCGATCTCCGACTCGACAGTGTCGTGGTCGGGGATCTCCTCGGGGTCGTAGCTGCCGACCTGCTCCTCCAGGGAGTCGATCTCCCACTCCAGGCGCTCTGCGGTCTCGCGCAGCGACTCCAGCTTCGAGACGACGCGTTCGACCTCGGTTTCCTGTTCGTCGCGGGCGGCCTTCGCCTCGCGGAACGACTCCTTGACGGCCTCGCGCTCCTCCTTGAGGTCCGCGAGTTCGTCCTCGAGCTCGGCGATGGCGTCGCGCTTCTCCTCTAAGGTCGACTCCTTCTCGGCGATCCGCTCCTCGAACTCGTCGATCCGCTCCTCGGCGTCGGCCTTCTTCGACTGCGCCTCCTCGACGGTGTCGTGGTGGTCGTCGACGGCGTCCTCGGCGTACTGCTTCTCCAGTTGGAGCTGGTTCAACTCGCCGTCGAGGTCGTCCATCCGCTCCTCGAGGTCGTCGATCTCCTCGCGGATGTCGTCGGCCTTCGCCGACAGCTCCGGGATCTTCGAGTCGGCCAGCTCGGACTCCAGCTCCTCGATGCCGGCCTCGACGGCCTCGATCTCCTCGTCGGCCGCGTCGATCTCCCCGTCGAGTTCGGTCATCTCCTCGTCGACGGACTCGCGCTCCTCGCGCAGCTCGTCGAGTCGGTCCTCCAACTCGTCGATCCGCTCCTCCTTCGATCCGAGCTTCTCCTCTGCGCGCTCGATGTCGGACTCGATGTCGCGCACCTTCTCGGCGGCGTCGGAGGCGCGCGAGCGGGCGTCCTCCAGGTCGCCGTCGATGTCGGCGATCTCGGATTTGATCCGCTGGCGCTCGTCCTCCAGTCCGTGGATCTCCTCGGCGACGCGTTCGAGCTTCCCCTTCCCGGACTTCGAGAAGGAGTACCGGGAACCGCCGCCGGAGCCGCCGGTCATCGCGCCGGACTTCTCGACGAGGTCGCCGTCGAGGGTGACCATCCGGTAGTTGCCCATCAGGTGCCGGGCGGTCTCCATGTCCTCGACGACCAGCGTCGACCCGAGCACGTACGAGAAGATCGGCTCGTACCGGCCGTCGTAGTCGACGAGGTTGCGCGCGAAGTCGACGACGCCGGGGTCGTTCGGCAGCGACGGGAGCCCGCGGTCGTCCATCTTCGTGATCGGGAGGAACGTCGCGCGCCCGGCGTTGCGCTGCTTCAGGTAGTCGATGCAGTCGGAGCCGACGCCGTCGTCGTCGACGACCACGTTCGCGAGCCGGCCGCCCGCGGCGGTCTCACACGCCTTCGCGTACTCGCCGGGCACCGACGCCAGCTCGCCCACGGGACCGTGGACGCCCGAGAACTCGGCGTTCGTGATCGTCGTCACCGCCCGCGGCCACGACGTGTCGCCGGAGTCGCCCGCCCGCGCCTCGAGTTGGGAGTACTCCTGTTGCTTCTCGCGGATGTCCTCCTCGACCTCGTCGAGTTCCTCCTGGTACTCCGCCTTCTCGCCGCGTAAGTCCTCGATGACGCCGTCGATGTTGGCCTTGTTCTTCTCGGCCTTGTCGAGCTCCGAGTGGAGGTTCGAGACGCGTTCCTTCAGGTCGGGGATCGCCTCGCGCGTCTCCTGGATCTCGTCTTCCACGTCGCCGATCTCGTTCGACCGTCGGCGCGCGTCGTCGAGCAGTCGGTCCTTCTCGCGCTGGAGCTCGTTCTTCTCGGCGCGAAGCTCCTCCAGCGTCTCCTTCCTGTCGGCCAGTTCGGCCTTCAGCTCGTCGAACTCGGTGTCGACGCTGTCGATCTCGTCTTGAACGTCGGCCAGCTCGGTCTGTTTCGAGGTGAGCGTCGACTTCAGGTTCGCCTTCTCGACTTTCGTCTCGCGGATCTCCGAGTCGAGCTCGTCGATCTCCTCGCTCTTCTTGTCGATGGCGACGAACGCGTCGCGGCGCTCGGTCTCCGCCTCCTCGACGCGCTCCTCCTGGTTCTCGATCTTCCCCTCCAGCCGCGAGACCTCGCCTTTGATCTCTTCGATCTCTGACTTGATGGCGATCTGCTCGTCCTCGCCCTTCCGCTCGATCTCGCGGTTGATCTCGTCGAGGTCGGCCTCGAGGTCGTCGACGCGCGCCTGCCGCTCGTCGAGTTCGGCGCGCAGCTCCTCGAGTTCGTCCTCGCGCCGCTCCATCGACTCGCGGGTGCCGTCGAGGTCCTCGCGTTTGTCCTCCAGCTCGGCGGCCTTCAGGTACCCCTCGTACTCCTCCTTCTCGTCGCGCAGGTCCTGATACTGGAGGGCCGTCTCGCGCTCGTCGGCCAGCTGGTCGAGCCGCTCTTCTTTCTCCTCGATCCGGAGGTCGGCCTCGTCGATGCGCTCCTCGACGGTCTCCAGCTCGCCGAAGGCGTCCTCCTTCTTGGCGTCGAACTCGGCGACGCCGGCGATCTCGTCGATGATCCCACGGCGCTCGTGGGGCGTCATGTTGATGATGTCCGTCACGTCGCCCTGCATGACGACGTTGTACCCCTCCGGGGTGACGCCGGCCTGCGCGAGCAGGTCCTGAATGTCCGAGAGGTTGACCGAGCGCCCGTTGAGGTAGTAGTACGAGTAGTAGTTGTCGTCGGTCTCCTTCACCCGGCGCTTGATGGTGATCGTCTCGGCGTCGCCGATGTCGTCGCTGCCGGCGGCGCTGACGACCTGCGACCGGTCGAGCTTCCCGTCGGAGTTGTCGAGGACGACCTCGACGCTCGCCTCGCGTTCGCCCGAGGGGCCCTCGCCGTCCTCGAAGCCCGGGTTGTAGATGAGGTCGGTGAGCTTCTCCGCGCGGATCCCGCGCGTACGCGCGAGCCCAAGCGCGAACAACACCCCGTCGATGATGTTCGACTTGCCCGAGCCGTTCGGGCCCGTGATGACCGTGAAGTCCTCGTAGAAGGGGATTCGCGTCCGGCGCCCGAAGCTCTTGAAGTTGTCCAGTACGAGTTCCGTGATGTGCATGCGTGAGTGGAACGGTGGTGTGGTACCCGCCGCGCCGCCGCGGTTCGGCGACGCCGGCGAGGTCGGTTACGCGACCGGGGCGGTTACGCGACGATGATGTCGTCGGAGTCGTCGTCCGAGGAGTCAGACTCCTCGGCCGCCTCGCCGTCGCTTCCGCGTGCGGCCTTCTGCGCGTCGCTCTCGTCGTCGGCCATCACGCGCTCGTCGTCGCCGGCGCCGTTCGTCGCCGACTCGTTGGGCACGAACTCCGCGTTCGGGTTCCGACTCGTGGTCGACTCCTCCTCCACCTCGGTCGCATTCTCCAACTGTGAGATGCGTTCCTTCGCCTCCACCAACTCCTCGGTCAGTCCGTCGACCGCCGCCTGTAGCTCGGCGACTTGCGCCTCGAGATCATCGACCCGATTTCCCATACACGGGCACGGCCGTCCATCCGTATAAACCCGCGTCAGACAGAGGAATGACCAGGGAGACTGCCCGTATTGCCCGAAATCGACCGATCGAACACGTCTCTCGTCGGTTCGACCTCTCCTCGCCCGTAAATCCGTCCACGCTATATCGAATCCCGTACGGCGGCGCGCCCGGCGTCCGAGCGCGCCCAGCGGACAGAGGCGGTCGCGTTTGCGAACGGGCGGTCGGACCGGCGTCCCCCCTCGCCCGCAACCACAACCACCAAACGCGGGCCACCCCTACCGGCGGGCAATGAAGGCTCGCGCAGTCCGCGGCGTCCTCCTCGCGGGGCTGTTGTTCCTCGTCGTCCACGTCGGCGCCGTCTCGCTGGCGCCCACGTTCGAGGCGGCCGGCTACCAGACGGTCGAGGACCCGCAGAACCCGACAAACTCCGCGCTGTACCTCGGGGCGATCCTCGTGGTCACGGCGCTGATGCTCGCGGCGTTCAAGTACGACTTCGACTGGGCGGTCCGGCTCGTCATCGTCGCCTCCTCCGGAATGCTCTCGTGGTACGTCTTCTCGGTGTTCCTCCCCGGACTCGCCGCCGTCGCCGCCGCCGGGCTCGTCGCCGTCGCGCTGCTGGTGTACCCCGAGTGGTACGTCATCGACGCCGCCGGCGCGCTCATGGGTGCCGGCGCGGCCGGCCTGTTCGGCATCTCCTTCGGCCTCCTGCCGGCGATCGTGCTCCTGACGGTGCTCGCGGTGTACGACGCCATCTCGGTGTACGGCACCGAGCACATGCTCGACCTCGCGGAGGGCGTGCTCGATCTCAACATCCCCGTCGTGCTCGTCATCCCGCTTGAGTGGTCGTACTCCCTGCTCGCGGAGGGGTCGACCGAGGGCGCCACCGAGGGCACCGACGAGGACGAGCGCGACGTGTTCTTCATCGGCCTCGGCGACGCGGTGATGCCCGCGGTGATGGCCGCCTCGGCGGCCTTCTGGTCGCCCGCCCCCGCGTTCGGGCTCCCGGTCGTTCCCGCGATGGGGCTGCCGACGCTGCTCGCCATCGTCGGGACGTTCGTCGGCCTCGGCGTCCTCCTGCGGATGGTGCTGAAGGGGCGCCCGCACGCGGGACTCCCGCTGTTGAACGGCGGCGCTATCGGCGGCTACCTGGTCGGCTCGCTCGTCGCCGGCGTCCCGCTGGTCCAGGCGCTCGGGCTGGCGCAGTACCTGTGAGGGGTCGGTCGGACGCCGGGCGACTGACTGCCGCCGTCCGGGATCCGCGCGTCCGCGGCGCCGTCGGCGTCGGCGCGCTGTTTCTCGCGGTCCAACTGCTCGCGCTCGCGGCGGCGCCGCGGCTGGCCGGGTCGGGCGTCAGTTACGGGAGCGGCGGCGACGCGCTCGTCCCGCTGGTCCTGGGGCTCGCGGTCGGCACCGTCCTCTCGCTGGCGGTCGTCCGGTACGGCGCCAGCCGCCGGCTCGTGCGCGGGGTGATGCTCGCGTCGCTGGGCGCCGCCCAGTGGTTCACCGTCTCCGCGTTCGTCGGCCCCGTCGCCGGCGCCGTCGCGGCGGCGGTCGGAACGCTGCTCGCGTGGCGCCTCCCCCGTCCCGCCGTCCGCAACGCGGTCGCGGTCGTCGGCGTCGCCGGCGGCGCCGCGCTGTTCGGCGCCAGCCTCGATCCGGCGTACGCCGCCGGGGCGCTGGTGCTCGCTGCCGGCTACGACGCTTACGCGGTGTACAGCTCGGGCCACATGCTCGACATGGCCGACGCGAGCGCCGAGCTCCGGGTGCCGTCGATGTTCGTCGTCCCGACCGACGAGCGGTACGACGACGCGAACGCGACCGTCACCGGCGGCGGGACGCCCGCGGCGACGCTGCTCGGCGCCGGCGACGCGCTGTTCCCGGCGATGTTGACCGCGAGCGTCGGGGTCGCCGCTCCGGGGACGCTCGCCGCGGCCGCGCCGCTTCTCGGGTCGCTCGTCGGCCTCGCGGCGCTACAGGTGTTCGTCCACCGCGTCCGCGGCGTCCACGCCGGGCTCCCGTTCGTCAACGGCGGCGCGCTCGTCGGCTGGCTGGCGCTCCTGATCGCGTGACGGCGGCCCGAGCCGTGCCGGGGTCACCGTTTCCGAATCGGTCCGCAGTCGGGCGATCCGCCGACACATTTATTCCGACTCTGTCCTCAGCCGCGGACGCGGGAGACCCGCGTGCTTGGGTCGCCACTACGTCCCCGAGAGGGGAACGCGGGAACCCGTCTCCGGGCGCAGGTCACTCCGGGCCGGCGCCCGACCGGACTTTCACCGCCATCCCCGTCGAGAAGTCGTGCATCTCCGCCGCGGCCAGCTCCGCCCGGCCGACGCCGAGCACGGTGCCGTCCTCGTGGACGACCACCACCTCGTCGCGCGGGCGGACCGCGTCGCCGACCTCGCTCACGAACTTCGCGAAGACGTTCTTCCCGTCGCGCACGAACGGCGCCGACTCGTCGCCGACGACGACGCTGTAATCGGGGTGCGGCAGTACGGATCGGAGTCGGCGGCCGCCCTCGACGCCGAGGGTGAACCGGCCGTCCGTCCGGTAGGAGACGATCCGCCCGGCGTCGCAGGTGACCTGTCGCGGGCGACCGCTCGTCGACCGCCGGACCGTCACGTCCTCGTCGACCGGAAACAGCGCGGCCCCCGCGTCGGCGCCGAACTGGTAGTCGGCGACCGACCGGAGGTCGTCGAGGGTCGTGTCGCCGCTCATAGCAGGAACGTGTCCTCGCGCTCGCTCATGTCGATGAACGAGTCGGCCGCAGCCTTCAGGTCGGCCGCCGCCGACTCCTCGAAGGCGACGACCTCGACGCGGACGCCCTCGTGGCGGAGGTGCGAACAGAGCCGCGAGAAGTCGGCGTCGCCGGTGCACAGGACGACGGTGTCGACGTGGTCCGCGAGCGTCACGGCGTCGAGGCTGATCCCCACGTCCCAGTCGGCCTTCTTCGAGCCGTCGCCGAACGTCTTGATCTCCTTGATCTTCGTCTCGAAGCCGATGTCGCGAAGCGCCTCGAAGAACGACTCCTCGTCGGGGGAATCGGCGCGGATGACGTACGCGATCGCTCGCGTGAGTTGCCGGCCCATCACGGCCTTCTCCAACATCTTCGAGTAGTCGACGTTGCGCGAGTACACGCTCTGTGCGGAGTGATAGAGGTTCTGCGAGTCGGCCAACACGGCCACCCGCTGCCCCTCGTGGATCTCGGTCATACCTGACCGTGTCGGACGCGCCGTTTAGTCGTGTCGGGGCGCGACTCGCGTCCCCGCAGCGTCGGTCGAATCGGCTGCGTTTTCGTCGGAGAATCGCCCGACTGCTCTCCGGATCGGAGAAATCCGTTACTCGCGTCTGTCGGGCACTCGACGTCGCGCGCGACCGACGTGTCGCCGACAGCTACACCTCCGTCGGCGGCCATTCACGGGTATGGCATCCTCGTTCGAAGCCCTGCCGGACCGCTTCGCCGACCTCAGCCACGGGGACCACGTCCGCGAGGCGATCGAGTTGGCCCGCGGCGCCGCCGAGCGCGGCGACGACCCGTACGGGTCCGTGCTCGTGCGCGCGACCACCGACGAGATCACGATGACCGAGCGCAACGCCGTCAACACCGAGAACGACGTGCGACGCCACCCCGAACTGACGCTCGCCCACCGCGCCGCCCGGGAGTTCTCGCCCGCCCAACGGCGGGACCTGGTCATGTACACCAGCACCGAGCCGTGCCCGATGTGCGCGGGCGGCATCGCCCACGTCGGCCTCGGCGCGGTCGTCCACTCGACGTCCGCCGAGCGCGGCGCCGAGCTGTACGGCGCGGACTCGTGTCTCCCCTCCGCGGAGGTGTACGAGCGCCTCGGCAGCGACGTGCTCGCCGCCGGCCCGGTTCTCCCCGATGAGGGCGACGCCGTCCATCTGGATCTCGGCGGCGCGTCGGGAACCCTGGACTGATCGAGACCGCCCGACTGCGGTCCGGATCGGAGACTGACGAGGGCGAACAAGTCACCTGCAGTCTAGCGGTGCACGGTCGCGTGAGAGGACGCGGCGACCGCGGAACCACGGGGTGTTTTGTCGCGGCCGCCCGGAGACGGGTGCATGACCGAATCCGACGGTGGGTCCGGCGACGCGCGCCGCGAGGCCGCGCTCGTCGACGCGTTCACGTCCGAGCCGATGGCCGGCAACGCCGCGGGCGTCGTCGCAGACGCGGACGGGCTCGACGACGAGCAGATGGGAGCGATCGCCAACGAGTTGGGCGCCAGCGAGACGGCGTTCGTTCGGTCGTCGAGCGAGGCCGACCGACGCGTCCGCTACTTCACGCCGACGACGGAGATCGACCTGTGCGGGCACGCGACGATCGCGGCCCACGCCCGGCTGTTCGAGACGGGCGAGATCGACGCCGGCACGCACTCGCTGGAGACGAACGTCGGCGTCATCGAGATCGAGGTGACCGACGACGGCCGCGTGTGGATGACGCAGAACCCGCCGACGGTGTACGAGATCGAGGTCGACTACGACCGCCTCGGCGACGTGCTCGGCGTCACCCCGGAGGCGTTCCGCGACGTGGGCGCCGCACTCCCCGTCGCGTACGCCACCTCGGGCCTGCCGTTCCTCATCGTCCCGGTGAACTTCCTCGAACACCTCGGCGACATGTCGCCGGACTTCGACGCGGTCGCGGCGCTGGCGGACGAGCACGATGCCGCCGGCATCTACGCGTTCACGTTCGACGCGCTCGGCGCCGACTCCACCGTCCACGGTCGGTGTTTCGTCCCTGGCAGCGGCATCGACGAGGACCCGGTGACTGGCACCGCAAGCGGCGCCTGCGGCGCGTACCTCGATCACTTCGCCGCGTTCAGCGGCGGCGACACGAGCAACGTCCCGGGCGGCGATGACGCCGCCGGCGACGCGGGAACGCCCGACGAGATGGTGTTCGAGCAGGGCCACTACGTCGATCGGCCGGGACTCGTCCGTGTGCGCGCCGGCGCCGGTGACGGGGGCGCGCCGATCGTCGGCGGCGACGCGGTCACCGCCTTCGAGGGACGGATCCGGGTTCCCGAGAGCGACGACGACGAGATCATCGAGGTCTGAGTTACACGAGACAACCGAACTCCCGAGTATTATTCCGAATCCGTTTGCTGTCTTGCGGTTATCGATAAAACAGTACTTTTTGAGAAATTCGCAAGATGTAGCAACTATTCGGAGAGATTATCGTCCCTGTGCCGCCTCCAGCGCATCCTCGGGCGAACGGTCGGGTTCCGCGTCGGGGTTCGCGTCGAGGTACGCCTCGGCGTCGGAGATCGTCGCCTCGTTCTCCAGCCCGTACGCGCGGGCGGTCGCGGCGTCCGCGCTGGCGTCGACGACCTCCGGCACGTCGGTCATCCCGTCGTCGTCCTCGGCGACGTGACGGCGCACGATGATCGCGGCCGTGACCGCCGCGAGGAGGGCGCCGAGCGCGATCCCGAGCGTTCCGCCGAGGAGCCAGCCCGCGGCGGGCAACCCGGCGGCCGCGACCGGAACGAGCGCCAGGACGAGGCGACGACGGGAGCGCGCCCGGCGCTCGTAGGTGGTGACGACCTCGGAGCCGGCGCCGGCGGGGACGACGCGGTGGACCGGCTCCGGCCCCTCCTCGTACCGGAGCACGTCCCACCGGTCGGCGGCCGCCGCCGCGAGGTACGGCTCCTCGGCCGGCCCGTCGTCGGCTGCTCCGGGCTCCGTGCTCTCGCTCACACTCCCTCTCGGGAACGACCCGTCGAAAACCCCGCGGTTCGTTCGGGAGGTCACGCCGTTCGTTGGAGATGTCACGACGTTCCGGGGGCCCGCAGGTCGTTCGGGCGGCACCGTCCCCGATGCCGGCGTCGACGAGGCGAACGCCAATACCGCCGAGACGGCGTCAGGTCCGGGCGTTCGCGAAACGCCGCGAGATCCGTCGAGAAGTACTCAGAACCGAGTATAGACTTTCGCTCCGTTGCGTCGGTCGATACCTTCTTGGTTCAGTCCTCGGTCCCTCCGAACACGAAATGGCTGTACTTTGGCTGGACGACGTCTCCGCCGACGACCTGGACACCGTCGGCGGGAAAGGGGCCTCGTTGGGGGAGCTGACCGGCGCCGGCCTGCCGGTCCCGCCGGGGTTCGTGGTGACCGCGGGCACCTACCGCACGTTCATCGAGGAGGCGGGCATCGACGAGGAGCTGTTCGCCGCGATGGACATCGACCCCGAGGACTCCGCCGCCCTGCGGGCGGCCGAGCAGACCGCCAGGGAGCTCATTCTCGGGACGGAACTCCCAGAGTCCGTGCGCGAGGAGATCCTCGAGGCCTACCGGACGATGGGCGACGGCGAGGAGGCGTTCGTCGCGGTCCGCTCCTCTGCGACCGCCGAGGACCTGCCCGACGCCTCCTTCGCGGGCCAGCAGGAGACGTTCCTCAACGTTCGCGAGGAGGCGCTCCTGGAACGCGTGAAGGAGTGCTGGGCGTCGCTGTTCTCCCAGCGCGCCATCTACTACCGGCAGCGACAGGGGTTCCCGCACAGCGAGGTCGACATCGCGGTCGTCGTCCAGCGGATGGTCGACGCCGAGAAGTCCGGCGTCATGTTCACCTCCCACCCCTCGACCGGCGAACCGGAGATCATCATCGAGGCCGCGTGGGGGCTCGGCGAGGCCGTCGTCTCAGGCTCCGTCTCCCCCGACAACTACGTCGTCGACCGCGAGACGGCGGCCGTCGACGAGGTCACCGTCGCCGACAAGAAGCTCCTGATGGAGAAGGACGCCGAGACGGGCGAGACCGTCGAGCGCGAGGTGCCCGAGGGGAAACGCGAGGCGCGCGTGCTCACCGACGACGAGATCGAGCGGCTCGTCGAGCTCGGCCGACGGGTCGAGGACCACTACGGGAACCCCCAGGACGTCGAGTGGGCGATCTACGAGGGCGAGGTGTACATGCTCCAGTCGCGCCCGATCACGACGATCTCCGACTCGACCGGCGATGCCGGGACCACCCCGTCGAACACGGAGCGGGCGGCCGCGACGAACGGCGGCGTCGACGCGGACGGCGCGGGATCGAACGCGAACGCGACGGGGACGGCCGACGACGACGAGGTGATCCTGCGCGGGCTCGGCGCCTCGCCCGGGATCGTCTCCGGGGAGGTCCGGATCGTCACGAAGCTCGACCACCTCGATCAGGTCGGCGAGGGCGACCTCATCGTCACCGAGATGACGATGCCGGACATGGTGCCCGCGATGAAGCGCGCGGTCGGCATCGTCACCGACGAGGGCGGCATGACCAGCCACGCCGCCATCGTCTCGCGGGAACTCGGCGTCCCCGCGGTCGTGGGTACGGGCTCGGCGACCACGGCCCTCTCGGACGACCAAGTCGTCACCATCGACGGTGACAAGGGCACGATCCGGCTGGGCAGCGCCGAGGAGCGCGGCGAGGAGGAGCACGAGCCCGTGGAGGCCGTGCGTCCGGAGACCCCCGTCAAGCCGATGACCGCGACGGAGGTCAAGGTGAACGTCTCCATCCCCGAGGCCGCCGAGCGCGCCGCCGCGACGGGCGCCGACGGCGTCGGCCTCCTGCGCATCGAGCACATGGTGCTGTCGCTTGGCGTCACGCCCGAGAAGTACATCGCCGACAACGGCGCCGACGCGTACGTCGAGGAGCTGGTCGAGGGCATCCGCGAGGTCGCCGAGGAGTTCTACCCCCGCCCAGTCCGCGCGCGGACGCTCGACGCGCCGACCGACGAGTTCCGCGAGCTGGAGGGCGGCGAGAGCGAGCCCGACGAGCACAACCCGATGATGGGGTGGCGAGGCATCCGTCGATCGCTCGACAAGACGGACGTGTTCCGCCAGGAGCTGCGCGCGTTCGCCCGGCTGTACGAGATGGGCTACGACAACGTCGAGCTGATGCTTCCCCTCGTCAACGACGCAGCGGACGTGGAGGCGGCCAAGCAGCACATGGATGCCGTCGGCATCGACACCGAGAAGCGCCGCTGGGGCGTGATGATCGAGACGCCCGCCAGCGCCCTCGCGATCGAGGAGCTTGCCGACTGCGGCATCGACTTCGCCTCCTTCGGGACGAACGACCTCACGCAGTACACGCTCGCGGTCGACCGCAACAACGGCAACGTCGCCGACCGCTTCGACGAGCTGCACCCCGCGGTGCTCTCGCTCATCGGCGACGTGATCGAGACGTGCCGCGAGCTCGACGTCGACACGAGCATCTGCGGGCAGGCGGGCTCGAAACCCGACATGGTCGACTTCCTCGTCGAGCAGGGCGTCACGAGCATCTCCGCGAACATCGACGCCGTCCGCGACGTGCAACACGAGGTCAAGCGCACCGAGCAGAAGCTGATCCTCGACGACGTGCGCTGATCGACGGGCGGTCGCGTTTGAGGCGTCGGTCGCCGCGCGCGCGCCTGACGCGCGTCGCCGCACGTCCCGGACGCCCGAAAGCGCAACCCCTAACTCCCGCTCCCTCCGTCTTCGTGGCAATGCAGCCGTCCGTCGCCGAGCGCCGCCCGCAGTCGTTCGACCGCGTGCTCTCCTCGATGTGTACGCAGCCGCACCCTGCGGCCCGACGCGCGGCCGAACGCTTCCTCGCCGCGAACCCCGGCGACCCCGCGACATACGAAACGATCGCCGAACTGGAGCGCGAGGCAGTGGCCTCGCTCGCGGAGATCACCGGACTCGCCGACGCGGTCGGCGTCGACGGCGATACCGAGGCCCGCGGGAATATCGGGGTCCGCGAGAACACCGATTCCCACGGCGACATCGCCGCCCACGGCTACGTCACCAGCGGCGGCAGCGAGTCCAACATCCAGGCGGTGCGCTCGGCCCGCGAGCGCGCAGAGTCTGACGACCCGGTCGTCGTCGCCCCCGAGTCCGCCCACTTCAGTTTCCACAAGGCCGCGTCGGTGCTCGGCGTGGAACTCCGGACGGTTCCGACCGACGACGCCGGCCGCGCGGACGTGGACGCCGTCGCCGCCGCGGTCGACGACGACGTGGCGCTCGTCGTCGCCGTCGCGGGCTCGACCGAGTACGGCCGCGTCGACCCGATCCCCGCGATGGCCGACCTGGCTGTCGACGCCGGCGTCCCGTTGCACGTCGACGCCGCATGGGGCGGGTTCCACCTCCCCTTCTCGGGTCACGACTGGGGGTTCGACGTCGACGGCGTCGAGACGCTGACGATCGACCCCCACAAGGTCGGGCGCGCGGCGGTGCCCGCCGGGGGGCTGCTCGCGCGCGACCCCACGGCGCTCGACGCCCTCGCGGTCGACACGCCGTACCTGGAGACGGCCTCGCAGGCGAGCCTCACGGGCACCCGCTCGGGTGCGGGCGTCGCGAGCGCGGCCGCCGCGATGGACGAGCTGTGGCCCGACGGCTACCGCGCCGAGTACGAACGCGCGAGCGAGCTCGCCGCGTGGTTCGCTGAGGAGCTGCGCAGCCGGGAGCTCGATGTCGTCGACCCGGAGCTCCCGCTCGTCGCGTTCGATCTCCCGCGGGCGACGTTCGAGGCGGTCCGCGAGCGCGGCTGGCGCATCTCTCGCACCGGCGCCGGCGAGGCCCGCGTGGTCGTGATGCCGCACGTCACCCGCGGGTCGCTTTCGGCGTTCCTCGACGACCTCGACGACCTCGACGCCCCGCGATAGTGCGAGCGGGCGGACGGCTCTCCGCCTCCCGAAGAAACCGGCGCCGAACGGACGGCGCGGCGACACCAATCCTCGCCGGGAACCACCGGACTTATTCTGCGGTATCACTCCGTTCCGAACGTGCTTCCGGTCCCCCTCTCGGCCGCGCTGTCGACGCCAGCGGCGGCCGACGCCCTCGCCACGGCCGCGTCCGTCGGACTCGCCCCGCTCGACGCCGCGGTTCCGCTGGCGAGCGAGCCGTCCTGGTGGCCCGACTTCGGCTGGCTCACGCGGCTCGTGGAGACCGCAACCGGCTGGACCGGGCTGGGGATCATCTTCGTGTACTCGTTTCTCATCGCGTTCGCGCTCCCGGGCGTGAGCGAGGTCGTCCTCCTCGCGCCGCTGGATCTCGGGCTCCCGCAGTGGGTGAAGCTCTCGATCATCATGCTCGTCTCCGGGCTGGGGAAGGCCGCCGGCTCCGTGTTCGCGTTCCACATCGGGCAGGAGGCCAAGCAGTCCGGGCCGATCATCAGGTGGCTCCGGCGCTCCCGGTTCGACGTGATCGAGTGGTCCGAGAGCACGACCGCCGAGCTGGCGCGCCGCTACGGTTACGCGGGGCTTGCGATCGCGCTCTCGGTGCCGTTCTTCCCGGACACGATCTCAATCTACGCGTTCGCCGTCCTCGAACGCGACTACTGGCGGTTCGCGCTCGCGACGTTCGTGGGTAGCGTGGGCCGGCTGCTCGTCACGCTCGGGCTGTTCGGCGCGGGGTCGCTCACCCTCGGCCTGTTCTGATCGGCGACTCGCGTCGCCGGAAACTCACTCCGCGGACGACCCGATCGCCTCGATCGGCTCGTGTTCGACGCGGTAGCCGCCGGCCGTGGACGCCACGTCGGTCGCGGCGTACAGCCTGATGTCGCGTTCGGCCTTCGTCACCACCGGGAACCCGTAGTGGGTCGCGTCGTACGACGGCGGGTCGTCGCGCTCGGCGACGAACGCGCGGTGATCGCGGAGCCTGCGGCGTCCCCGCTCGCGCGAGAGTTCGGGCGCGCACCGCGCGTCGGCGTCGAACGACGCGACTAGCCCGGGGTCGCGCTCGACGCCGACGGAGTCGCGGCCGGCGGCCATCGCCGCCAGCGTCGTGGTACCCGTGCCCCAGAACGGATCGAGCACGCGGTCGCCGTACGTCGAGTACATGCAGATCAGCCGGTAGGGAAGCTCGACGGGGAACGCCCCCGAGCGGTCGCGGGCGACCGCGGAGGCGTCGCCCCCGAGCGCCTGCTCGGCGCCACGGAGGTCGTCCCAGGTGTCCGAGAACCAGCGGTTGCGCTCCTCCCAGAAGAACGCCGACGCGTAGCGCGCGGGGTCGCCGGCGTCGAACGAGCGGCGCGACCCCTTCCGGAACACGAGCACGTGCTCGTGTTCGAGCGTGACGTAGGCGTTCGGCGGGAGCGTGCCGCTGCCCATGAACTTCGTCGGCGCGTTCGTCGGCTTGCGCCACAGCACGCCCGGGAGCCGGTCGAGTCCGGCCGCCGAGAGCGCGTCGGCGACCCGGGTCGCGTTGTCCCACAGGCGGAACCGGCCGCCGACCGAGCGGGTCGCGTCGCCGACGTTGACGCAGGCGACGCCGCCGGGCGCGAGCACGCGCGCGAGTTCCTCCCAGGCCTGCGCGAGCGCCCCGTGCATCGCGTCGAACGCGCGCTCGGCTGCCGCCCCGGCGTCGGTTCCCCCCGACTCCGCCGCCGTGAGCGACTCGCCGATCGCGGGATCGAGGCGCGCGAAGATCTCGTCCCACTGCTCGACCATCGGGTACGGCGGCGAGGTGACGACGAGATCGACCGACTCGTCGGGGAGCGCGAGCGCGCGGGCGTCGCCGACGCCGACGACGTGGTCTGTCTCGAACGACGGGCCGACGCCGGGGACGCCGTCGGCCTCGCCGCCGTCGCCCTCGGTGGCGTGCGGGTCGTCGTCGCCGCTCATCGCGTCATCGGATCGGCCCGCGTGGGGCGGGCGAATAAACCCCGGCGATTCCGGCGGGCGATACCGGGCCGCGGGAGCGACGAACCCGCTACTCGGCGCAGGTGTCGAGCCACTCGCCCGCCCACGACTCCACCTCGCTGAACACGACCGACAGCGACTCGCCCTTCGCGGTCAGCGAGTAGTACGTCGCGACGGGGGCGTCCGGCTCCATGCGCTTCTCGACGAAGTCCATCTCCCGGAGGTCGTCGAGCACGCGCGAGAGCGTCCGCGCGCTCGCGTCGGTCGAGCGCTTCAGCTCGTTGAACCGCTTCTCGCCGTCCAGCAGGTCGTGCAACACCACGAGACGCCACTTCGACCCGACCTGTTCGAGCGCGTCGACGACGGGACAGGGCCCGGCGTCGAGCGACTCCACGGACTCCGCCGTCTGCGGCTCTTCGACTGCCATGTACCCTCGTACCCGTCCGAGGGGTATAGCAGTTCGGATCCGAACCGGGTAACGAGAGACAAGCACGTGTCACGATGTCAGCGGACCGAACCGGGACCGCCACCCGGCGGTCGTCTCACTCCTCGTCGTCGACGGCCGCGCGTCTCGCCTCCCAGGTCTTCAGCGAGTCGCGCACGGCCGCGAGGTCCTCCGGATCGCCGGCCTCGCGGCTGTCGACGACGGTCCAGCCGGTGTCCGGATCGTATCCCAAGCCGTGGATCGTCTCGCCCGCCTGAACGGCGAGCGCTCGGATGTCGTCGTCATCTATGCCGAGCGGGGCGGCCTCGGTGACGCTGGCGGCGTCGCGAAGCGACTGGAGTTCCGACGACCGGAGCGGTCGGGGCGGAAGCGAATCGAGGACTGTCACGCCCGGAGCAACGACCGGGGTCAGGTTGAACCGTTCGACTCTGATTCGACCTGCCGGGACTCACAAGGAACACCCCTCGGTCGACACCCCAGAGGAGTCCGGCGAATTCGAGGCCGCGGTGACGCTCACCGACGCGGGCACGACGACGGAGAGGCTCACTATCGGCCGAGCGCGGGCGTGCGGCTCGTCCGGTTCGGGTTGGACGCCCGAAAGACTCATCGACCAGAATGAGAACTGTGAACATATGACGGAGACGGACGATGACGACGGCTCCGTGCTCGAAGTCGAGTTCCGATTCGAGCGAGCGGCGTATCCGTTCGTTCGGGCGTCCGCGGTCGCCGACTGTACGCTCGAGCTCGCCGAACTGGTTCCGCGAGCGGACGGCCGGTACGCCGAGTTCTTCAACGTGACGGGTGGCGACCCCGAACAGATCGCGGCGCTCGCGGCCGAACACGAGGGCACGGAGGTCTCGCTGGTCGAGTCCTACCGGGACGGCAGTCTGTTCGAGTTCATGGTGTCAGACGGCTGTCCGGCCCGTCGGCTGGCCGAACTCGGCGCGCTCCCGCGACGGGTGCGGGGCTCGGCGGGCCGGGGCACCATCGTCGCCGAGATCCCGTCGGATGCCGACGCCGCGGGGATCGTCGAGCGGTTTCTCGAGGAGACGCCCGAGGCGACGCTGGCGTCGAAGCGCTCGAAGCCGTCGATGACCCCGTTGCTTTCGGAGGCGACGCTGCACCGGCGACTGGAGACGCGTCTCACCGAACGACAACTCGAGGTCCTCCGGACCGCCTTCGACGCCGGCTACTACGATTGGCCCCGCGAGAGCAGCGGGAAGGAGATCGCGGCGGAGCTGGGCATCTCGTCGGCGACGTTCTCGGAGCACATCCACGCCGCGGAGCGGGCGCTCATCACGACGCTGTTCGAGGAGCGCTGAATCGAGAAGCGACGAGGGGCGGCGCCTGCGGGTTAGCCGCCGTCGTCGTCGGGTTCGACGGTCGCCCGCCCGCTCGCGTGGACCGTGACGTCGCATCCGTGATACCGGAACAAGACGTGCCCGTCCGTCGGCGACCCGGCGTGCCCGTCCGTCGCGAACAGGCGGCTCAGGGCATCGGTATCGACCGCGTCGTGAAGCGGTGGCAGTCGGAACGGGTCGGTGTCGGTCGCCTCGGCGACGGACTCGATCACGACGTGCGATAGCTGTCGTCCGCCCTCGGCATCGCCGTTCGTCTCGCTGATCGGCGGTTCGTTCATTTTCAGTGGACTCCCACCGTCCGTACGACCCCTTCTCGGATAGTTCGAGTCCCTACAGTTCGAGGGTGTCGTGCGGCCTCGAATTCTATATCGCAGAATGTGATTTACGCTACTCGAACGCTCTCGTCGTCACCGGATCCGCGATCTCCCGTAACTCCGCCGGAGCGAGCTCGAACACCGCGTCCGGGGTTCCCGCGGCCGCCCAGATCCGGTCGTGGTCGAGCAGCGACTCGTCGAGGTAGGTCGCCACCGGCGACTCGTGTCCGAACGGGGGGACCCCGCCGATGCTCCAACCGGTGGCCGCCTTCACCTCCTCGGGGTTCCCGGTCCGGACGGACTCGGCGTCGATCTCGGTCGCGAGCGCGTCGGTGTCGACGCGGTTGTCCCCGGCGGTGAGGACGACGATCACCTCGCCGTCGGCGACGATGACGATGCTCTTGACGATCTGGTCGACCGAGCAGCCGACGGCGTCGGCGGCGTCGGCCGCGGTTTTCGTCCCCTCGGGGAACTCCTCGATCTCGGGGTCGAAGCCGTACTCCTCGCTGACGCGCTCGGCAAACCGTGCCGCGCTGGCGTGCATACCACGGTGGAGCCGATCGATCCTCAAGTAGCTGCGGGAGTTGACACCGAACTACACGACCGTCAGAGGGAAATACGATCGGTCCCCTTCAGTCGACGATGACTCCCCCGGCCACCCCGATGCGCATGCGCGAGTTCTCCAGCGCCGGGTGGAGCGTTCGCGTCCGTCGCGTCCCGTAGTCGGGTCGCGGCGGCGGCGACGTGAACCCCGGCGCGCCGTCGGGGGACCGACGACGCCCACGGGCGGGGATCGTTCGCCCGTTTCGGCGGGCTTTAGGCCCGCATCCACGACACGACATCCATGAGCAGCAAGGACACACACACGCGCGAGGCGTTCCCCACGGACGCGCCGGCGGTGGTGACGTGCGGGTTGCCGTACGCCAACGGCGACCTCCACATCGGCCACCTCCGGACGTACGTCGGCGGCGACGTGTACTCGCGGGCGCTGGAATCGCTCGGCCAGGAGACCGCGTTCGTCTGCGGGTCGGACATGCACGGCACCCCGATCGCCGTCCAGGCGATCCAGGAGGACGTCGACCCCGAGGCGTTCGCCCTGGAGTGGCACGAACAGTACGGCGAGACGTTCCCGAAGTTCGACGTGGACTTCGACAACTACGGCCACACCCACGACGAGACGAACCGCGAACTCACCTACGAGATCGTGGACCGACTGGAGTCGGAGGGGTACGTCTACGAGAAGGAGATCAAGGTCGCGTGGGACCCCGTCGACGAACAGCCCCTCCCCGACCGCTACGTCGAGGGGACGTGCCCGTACTGCGGCGCGCACGCCCGCGGCGACGAGTGCGACGAGGGCTGCGGCCGCCACCTCGAACCCGGGGAGATCGAGGACCCCGTCTCGACCATCTCGGGCAACCCCGCGGAGTACCGCGATCGCGCGCACAAGTTCTTCCGCGTCTCCGAGCTCTCGGAGTACCTCGACGGGTTCCTCGACCGCCTGGAGGGCACCTCGAACGCCCGGAACCAGCCGCGCCAGTGGCTCGAGGACGGGCTCCAGGACTGGTGTATCACGCGCGACCTCGACTGGGGGTTCGACTACCCCGGCGAGGACGACCTCGTCCTCTACGTCTGGGTCGACGCGCCGATCGAGTACATCGCCTCCACGAAGCAGTACACCGAGCGTGTCGGCGCCGACGAGTACGACTGGGAGGAGGCCTGGCGCGACGACGGCGAGATCGTTCACGTGATCGGCCGCGACATCATCCAACACCACACGATCTTCTGGCCCGCGATGCTGCATGTCGCCGACTTCGCGGAGCCGCGCGCCGTGATGGCGAGCGGTTTCATGACGCTCGACGGGCAGGGCTTCTCGACCTCCCGCGACCGGGCGGTGTGGGCAAGGGAGTACCTCGACGAGGGCTTCCACCCGGACCTGCTGCGTTACTACCTCGCCACGAACGGCGGGTTCCAGCAGGACGTGGACTTCTCCTGGGAGAAGTTCCGCGACCGCGTCAACAACGAGCTCGTCGGCACGGTCGGGAACTTCCTGTACCGCTCGCTGCTGTTCGCCCACCGCAACTTCGAGGGCACCCCCGAGGCCGAGGTCAGTCCGGAGGTCGAAGCCCGAATCGAGGAGGCGATCGCGGACTTCGAGGCCGGCGTCAACGACTACTCCGTCCGGCAGGTCGGGACCGCGACCGTCGAGCTGGCCCGCTTCGGAAACGAGTACATCCAGCGCGAGGAGCCGTGGAACCTCCTCGGCGAGGACGACGAGGCCGCCGCACAGGTCATCCGCGACTGCGTCCAGATCGCGAAGGCCGTCGCCGTCCTCTTCGAGCCGATCGCCCCCGGAACGAGCGAGGAGCTGTGGGACCAGCTGCACGAGGACGGCTCCGTCCACGACGTGACCACGGACGCCGCGCTGGAGGCGCCCCCGCGCGATTTCGGCGCGCCCGAGGAACTCTACGAGAAGATCGAGGACGAGCGCGTCGAGGAGCTCAACGAGAAGCTCGAATCGCGCGTCGCCGAGGCGGCGGCCGACGCGACGGGAGCCGACGCCGACGCGGACGAAACCGAAAGCGACGAGGGCGAGGGTGACGCCGAGTCGGCCATGAGCGACATCGAACCCGTCGCCGACGACCGCATCAGCTTCGACGAGTTCCAGGACCTCGACCTCCGTGTCGGGGAGATCGTCGACGCGGAGGGGATCGAGGGCGCCGACGAGCTGGTTCGGCTCACCGTCGACATCGGCGTCGAGGAGCGTCAGATCGTCGCCGGCCTGAAACAGCTTCACGACGTCGAGTCGCTTCCCGGCACTCGCGTCGTGATCGTCGCGAACCTGGAGAAGGCGGAGCTGTTCGGCGTCGAGTCGAACGGCATGGTGCTCGCGGCCGGCGAGGACGCGGACCTGCTGACGACCCACGGCGACTCGTCGCTCGGGACGACGATCCGGTAACCCCGCACGCCAGCCGTCGCCACCGGCACTGTTTTTCCAGATCTCACGGTTTGACGGCCTTCGCGCTGTTTCCCGGGCGAACCCTATGATCCGTGAGTGTGCAGCGAACACCGGAGTAAATCGAATATCGCGATATCAAATGGTCTTGTCCGGACGAGAGGGGCCAGTACGGAAGCCGTCTCGAGAAGTAGAGACGGTTACGCCGACGCGAAGCGAACGCGAACGTCGTCGGGGGCGACCGCGAGGAACCCGTCGCTGCCGTCGTGCACCTCGACACCGGCGTCGACGAGTCGACCGCGGATCGCCTCCAACCCGTCGCCGTCGGGAACCATCACTTCGAACTCGACGAGCCCGGTACCCGACGCGGGCGCAGTGCGGCGGTTCCAGGTGTTGAGGCCGACGTGGTGATGGTAGCCGCCGGCGGCGACGAACAGGGCGGCCGACTCCCAGCGCTGGCGCACGTCGAACCCCGCGGCGTCGACGTAGAACGCCTCGGCGGCGTCGAGGTCGGTCACTTCGAGGTGAACGTGGCCGACGGCGGTGTCGGCGGGCGCCGCGTCGCCGGCGTCGTCGGCGTCGCCCGCGCGGTCGGCCAGCAGCGAGTCCACATCGAGGGGTAACGTGTCCATCTGCACCTCGCCGTCCGCCTCGGGCCACTCCTCGCGCGGGCGGTCGCGGTACAGTTCGACGCCGTTCCCCTCGGGGTCGCGCAGATACAGCGCCTCGCTGACGCGGTGGTCCGAGGCGCCGGTGAGTCGTTCGCCCGCGTCGCGGACGCGAGAGAGCGCGTCGCCGAGCGCTCCCCGCGACGGGAACAGGAACGCGGTGTGGAACAGTCCAGCCGCGTCGGGCGGACGCGGGCCGGCGTCGGGGGCCGCGTCGAGGACCAGGAGATCCTCGCCGTCGGGGGCGCCCCCGGTCCCTCCTACGGCGTCGGTGCCGAGGACCGCGCGGCCGTCGTCCCGTTCGCGAACCCGGAGACCGACGACATCGCGGTAGAACGGGATCACCGCATCGAGATCGGAGACGGCGAGCGTCACGCGGCCGATCCGCGCGGCGGGGTCGATGCGGTCAGTCGCGTCAGTGGTCGGTGACATATCGGATCGAGGGCGAACCACGGTGATAGTCGTGGCGTCGCCGGCGGATCGATCCCCCGCCCGGGACGGTTCCGGGACAGGGGTGACTCGGACCCCTACTCCGGCAGCCACGACGCTCGCTGTGCGATCATCATCCCGAGGAGCAGGACTACGAGACCCGCGGCGGCGGCCCCGAACACCGCGTCGTACGCGAAGCCGGCGCCGCGAAGGGTGCCCACGACCGAGGAGCCGGCCGCCTGGACGATCATCATCGACGCCGAGTAGACGGCGTACGCGGAGCCGCGGGTCGTGTCCGGCAGCGTGTCGAGCAGGTAGGTGTCCATCGCCGGAAACAACGAGTGGATGACGTAGCCGGTGACCGCCGAGACGACGAGCAGGGGAACGAGCCCGGAGACGGACACCAGCGCGAACAGACAGGCGATGAACGCCGCGAGCACGCCCAACAGGTACGGGACGTGCGGCAGGCGGTCGGCGAGCCGGCCGGAGATCAGGAACGCGGGGACGCCGGCGCCGAAGACGACGGTGAGCGCGTTGCGGGCGACGTACGGCGAGAGCCCCTTGTCCAGCATGTACAGCTCGTAGAAGTTGAACACGCCCTGCCAGACGAAGCCCGCGACGCCGAGGATGAGCACCCCCGTGAGGATTGTCCGCCACTCGGTTCGGGCCGCGCCCAGGAGGTCGCGGTCCTCGGCGCCGGCCTCGGGGAGCTCGGCGCCGCGGGCGGTGAGAAACACCAGCGCCGTGAGGAGCGCGGCGGCGACCGCGAGGGCGGCGAATACCGCCCGCCACCCCGCGACCGCCTCGATCCCGAGGCCGAGCGCGACGGTGACGAACGGCGCGGCCGAGACGGCAGCAAGCTGGCTCGCGGTGCCGTGGATACCCATCACCCGTCCCACGGTCTCGGGGAACAGCTCGGAGACGAGCGTGTTGCCCGCGATGAAGTACACGCCCGAGGCGAGCCCCATGCCGACAGCGGCGATCATCAACACGTCGATACCCGGGGCCAGCGTCGCGAACGTCGACGCCAGCGTGAGCACGACGCCGGCCGCGAGGACGACGTAGTGACGGGGGACGCGGGTCAGCACCCAGCCGACCGGGAGCCGGGGGGCGGCGCTGCCGACCCACACGAGCGTGACGAGCAGCCCCGCGGTCGCCTCGCCGATCCCGAAGGTGTCGATGAACTCCGACAGCAGCGGCGCGAACACGACCCTCGCCATGTTGACGAGGAACACCGCCCCGCAGAGCGTTCCGAACAGCCGTCCCCGTGACACGGTCGAACTCTTCGAGCCTCGGGGCTCAAGCCTTCCGACTCGCCGTCGTCGTGCGTGTGACTCGCACGCGTCGAGCGGGAGTCGTGTGCAACGCCGTGTTTTTCACGCCCCCGCGTCAACGCACCCACGTGAAATCTACACGGAAGGGGCTCCGCGAGGGTGAGCTGGAGAAGGACAACTACGAGCGGCTGCTGTGTGCCGAGTGCGGCACGTCGCTCGCGAAGGAGAACCCGCCGGAGGAAGTGTACTCCGTTCGAACCTGTCCGGACTGCGACCGCGAGTGGAAGGAGCTGCGCTGATCGCGGCCCCCCTCCCCGAACGCGACGATCGACCCGCCCCTCCGCGAATCCGTTCTTCGCCTTCCCGTGGTTCACGACCCCGTCCAGGGTTCCGATTTCGTCCCGACCCCGTTTCTCGCCCGTTCACTGGAACACCGAGTCGAACGCGGACGCACCCAACGGGTCGAACGTCCCCGCGGCGACGCTCTCGCGGACGTGTTCGACCCGACTGCAGCCGACCAGCGCCGCGGTCACCGCGGGCGCGGAGCGCGCGAAGTTCAGCGCCCGCTGGGCCGGCGAGTCCCCGGCTAACTGCGCTTCGACGGATTCTGGGATCGATCCCTCCTTCGTCAGGTCGCCCTGTCCGAGGCTGGCACTGGCGAACACCGACAGCCCCTCGCGGTGGCAGAACTCCAGCGCGCTCACCGGTCCGCCCTCGGCGTCGGCGTCGTGGCGCTCGCGGGTGAACGCGTCGGCCATCCGCACGTTGAACGGGAGCTGTACCGCCCGGAGGCCGTGGTCGTCGACCCCCACACGGTCGGCGGCGGCCTCCGCCCGCGCGAGTATCTCGGCGAGGTCGAGGAACGCGTCGTGACCGCGGGGGACCCGAAGCGCCTCCCACGTCGCGACGCCGTAGCCGCCGATGTCGCCGGCGGCGCGGCGGCGCTCCAGCGTCTCGAACGCGGCGCCGAGCTGGTCGTACACGGCGTCGCGGTCCCGGACGGCCAGTTGCGTCTCGGGGTTGTGGACGTAGTAACAGTCGATCGTGTCGACGCCGAGGGCGTCGAGCGACCGGTCCAGCATCTCGTCGAGGAACCCGGGGGCGATGCAGTGGCTCCCCCGCGCCAGGTCCGCGGGGTCGACGAGGCCGGCGTCGACGAACCGTTCGCGGACGTACGCGCTCGGGTCGTCCGGCCGTTCGCCGTCGAAGGGGAGGAACCCGGCCTTGCTCGCGACGACGACGCGGTCGCGGTCGACCGACGACTCCTGGAGGGCGTCGCCGACGACCCGCTCGGAGCGACCGCAGCGGTAGTTGCTCGCGGTGTCGACGAGGTTGACACCGGTTTCCAGTCCCGTACCCAGCGCCTCGCGGTAGCGGTCGTCGACCGCGTCGGTCGGCTCGCCCAGATACGTGCCGAGGCCGACGCTGGAGACGACGCCGGGACCGAACCGGCGAAAGAAGGTGCGACCGAAGCGGTCGCCGAAGCGGTCGCGGTACGCCCACGTGCCGCCGGAGGTTGCCATGTCGGTGGATGCGAGGCGAACGAGAAAAGGGCTACCGCTCGCCGTCCATCGCGTCGAACAGTCGGTCGATCAGTTCCTCGCGGCCGATCACGGGGACCTCCTCGCTCCCGTCGGCCGTGACCTGCGGGCCGAGCTGGCCGCCGCCCATCCGGGCGTGCCCGCCCGCGGAGGCGTCGTCCACGTCGCTCACGGCGGCCTCCAGCGCACGACCCATGTGGACGCGGTCGTCGCGAGAGCGCCCCGAGAGGTGGATCGTTCCGTCCCGCTCGCCGAGGACGACGACCGCGGTCACCCCCTCCAGCCCGACGAGTTCGTCGGCCGCCTGCGGGATGGCGTCGACATTGGAGACCCGCCCCACGTCGCTGACGGCGAAGGAGCCGCGGACCTCGCGGCCGGCGATCGCACGGGCCTTCACGTCCAGCGCCTCCGTGCTGACGGCCGGGTCGGCGATCCGTTCGAGGTTGTCCTCGTCGACGCCGGGCTGGAGGTAGGCCGCCGCGGCGAAGTCGGCCGCGGAGGCCCCCCTCGTCAGCCGGTTCGTGTCCGAGATGATGCCGTACAGCAGGCCCGTCGCCGTCCGCGTCGACAGCGTCGCGCCGGTCACCTCCGTCTCGTGGGCGTCCGGCGGGATCGGCGTCGCGCCGGTGTCGCGGAAGTACTCCGCGAGGATGCTCGCGGTCGCGCCGTAATCGGTGCGAACGTCCGTGTACGCGTCGCCGCCGCCCTCGCCGGGGTGGTGGTCGACGACCGCGAACGGGAGCACGCCGTCGGCGCCCGCGAACCCCCGCGGGGCGTTGTGATCGACGAGGACGACGGCCTCGGCGGCGAGATCCGAGACGTGATCTATCCGGTCCAACTCCACGTCGAGGACGGTCCGGAACGCGCGGTTCTCCTGGCGGCGAACCTGTCCGGTGTACTGGACGACCACCTCGGTGTCGACGCTCTCGGCGAGTTCGGCGACGGCGATGCCGGCGGCCATCGCGTCGCCGTCAGGGTTCGGGTGGAGGAGCACGCTGATCGACTCGCGGCCGGCAAGCAGCGCCCGAAAGCGCTCCCCGGGCGTCCGCCGGAGCCGCCGGTACAGCGCCAGCGCGGCCACGAGCGCGAGGGCGCCGCCGGCGACGGCGACCACCAGCCGCGGATTGGCGGAGACCACGTCCCACCCCGACTGGATGGCCCGCGTACCCACCTGTGCCATAGCGGCGCTATTCGGTCCCCACATATGAAGGTACCAGTCGCTTACTCGCCCCGATACGCCTCGATCGCCGCCCGGTATCCGGTTCGATACGTGGGATACTTGAACTCGTATCCCAGTTCCCGGAGCCGGTCGTTCGAGCAGCGTTTGCTCGTGCGGATCCGCCGTTCGGCGGCCGTCGAGAGGTCGCCCGCCGCGATCCGTTCCTCCTTCGTGCGCTTCTCGGGCTGTTCGACGCCGCACTCGTCGGCCAGCCAGTCGGCGAACGCCCACTTGTCGGCGGGCTCGTCGTCGACGACGAGGACGACCTTATCGCGCGCGAGGTCCGCCTCCAGCAGGAACCGCACCGCGCCGGCGGCGTCGTCGCGGTGGACCATGTTCAGGTAGCCCGCGGTTACCGGGCCGTCGAGGTACCGATCCAGCCGGTAGCGGTCGGGACCGTACAGCCCCGCGAAGCGAGCGGCCGTGCCGTCGATTCCGACGGCGGCCGCCTCCTCGCGGGCGACGCGCTCGGCCTCGGCGAGCACGCGGGTCTTGTCGGTGGTCGGGTCCAGCGGCGTCTCCTCGTCGACCCAGTCGCCGCCGTGGTCGCCGTACACGCCGGTACTCGAGGTGTACACGAGACGGTCCGGCGGCGACTCGCGGGCGCCGTACTCCCGGATCACGTTCCGGATCCCCTCGACGTACACCGCGCGGGCGGCGTCGGCGCCGCGGCCGCCGGAGCTGGCGGCGAACACGACGGCGTCCGTGTCGGGCAGCGCCGACAGCGAGTCGGGGTCCGTCGCGTCGGCGGCGACGGCCGTCGCGCCGGTCGCCTCGACGGCCTCCGATCCCGACTCCGATCGGCGAACGCCGACGACATCGTGGCCGTTGGCGAGGAGTTGGCGTGCGAGTTCGAGGCCCACGTAGCCGCAGCCGATGATCGTGACGTGCATGGTTCGGGCCTCCCGAGGTTACGGCGTGCGCTCGATCATGAGCGCCTGGATCTCGGCCAACTCGCCGAGCGTGAGTCGCGTGCGACCCTCCAGCGCCTGCTGGACCTCCTGACCGGTGAGGTCGGCGTCGATCTCGGCGGCGATCGTGTCCACGTCGAGGATGGCCGTCACCATCTCCATCATCACGTGATCGCGCACCTCGTAGGCGATGTCGTCGGCGGGAACGCCCTCCTCGCGTTCGAGGACGGCCGCGGCGTCGGCAAGCCGAACCGCCGCGATCGCGTCGGCGTCGCCCGCGGCCATCGCCGCGACGACCGACTCGTCGACCCCGGTCTCGGCGGCCACGGCCGCTGGGTCGGCGCCGTCGAGCGCCGCCGCCAGCTCGGTCGCGTACGCCTCGAGCAGGTCCCCCGGTGTCGCCCCGTCCGGCTCCGCGAGGGCGTCGTAGAGCATACCTCTGCTCCCTGCCCCGACGCCAAAACCGTTGTCACTCCCCGCCCGACCGGGGGCAGCCGGGAACGTCGGTCGCTGTCGCCGTCCCGCTGCCGTTCGGCACCGACGGACACGGCCAGCCGGCGGATCGTTCGTCGGCGTTCCCGTCCACGTCGCCGACGCCGGACGGGCCGGCCGGGACGACGACCACGACCACCGTCCACGTGCGGAAGGTGACACGCTCGCTGCGCCCGAGCCGCTCGGCACTCCCGTCGCCGTCCACGTCGACCGTCACGTTCCGGCCGTCGCGGACGTAGCGGACTCGCCCGTCGCCGCCGTCGGGGCCGCCGACCGGGGCGGTGACCGCGAACCGGGGATACGCGCCGGCGACCTCCACGTCCCAGACGTTCACCGTCGCGTACCAGTAGCCGGGGACCGGCGCGACCGGGAGTCCGGCGAGCACCGGTCCGAGCTTTCCCTTCCCGTAGCGCTTGTGGAGCCGTTCCGTGGCGTTCGAGCCGGCCCGCTTGGCCGCCCGGCGCAACGCCGCGCGCCGCGCCGCCCGCGTCTCGTCCACGGTACCGGCGCGGATCCCCTCGGGAACGTCGACGCTGGCGTTCGTCGCGGTGTCGGCGGTCTCGACACGCAGCCGGAGCGCCAGCCGATCCCGGTCGATCTCGTCGCCGTCGCCGGGGCCGGCGCGGACGGTCGCGGCGCGCGCGACCGCGGTGGCGTACGAGCCGTTGACGACCGCGGCTGTTCGTTCCCCCGGCGCCGACCATCTTCGATTCGCCGCGCGAACCGCGGCGATCCGGTCTTCACGAGAGAGTGAAGTCCGGCGGTCGAGTACCGCAAGGGCGCGCAAGTCGACCGCACGGAGCTCGTCCGTCACCCGTCGTTGTAGCGTTGCTCGCGCGCTGTCGTGGTCGCCGTCCGGGGACGAACTCGTGTTCGTCGCCGCGGCGGTCCGGTTCGCGGCGACGAGCGCCCGTCCTGCCTCCGGAAGCGACGCGGTGCGCTTCTCGGGAAGCGCGGCGTCGGTGACGGCGTCCGCGGCGTCGCCGGTCGGCACGGCGAACAGGTTCGTGTTGCGCGCGGCCAGCGGGTGGACCGACTCCCCGGGCGCCAGCGAACCGACGTGCTCGGAGTCGACGGCCGTCACCGGGAGATATCCGGGTGTCCCGCGCGGCGTGAGCGTCACCTCGCCGGCGTGCCACCGTCCGGCGGGCGCCGGCTCCGGCGCTGTGGCGGCGGCGGCGACACGGGCGAGGTCGTCGATTCGGTCGTCCGCGTCGCCACGGATCTCCCCGATCCGATCGAGATACTCCTCGTTTCGCGCGGTCGAGCCGCCGGCCCGCGCGTCGAGATCGGCGAGGACGGCGTCGACGTACCCCGCCCTGGCAGCTACACGCGCCCGGTCGGCGGCGCCGTCGTACGTCTCCGGCGCGTCGACAAGCGTTGCCCGTCGGCTCCTGATCGCCGTCGCCAGCCGTCGGGCGGCGTTCGCCTCCCCGGCGGCGACGGCCGAGCGCGACACGGGAACGGAGACGTTCCGAACCCGCTCACGCAAGCCGATCAGATCCCGGTAGACCCAGTCGTCGAGTCCGGCCGGTCGGTCGCCGTGGACGATCGTTCGATCGGCCGTCGCGTGTCCGAATCCGGCCTCGTTCGTCCGGGCGCGGATCGCGGCTCGTGCTTCCCGATCCGCCGCCCCCGGCGGCAACAACTCCGCCCGCGCGGCCGCCGGCACGTCCGCGAGGTTCGGCCCGTCGAGCGGGCCGCCACGGACGTAGGTCGGGGCGGTCGGTCGCTCCGGTCCGGTCGTCGGCGCGTATTCGACCGACAGCGTGACCCGAACGCGATAGCGATCCGTCCACGTCGCCGTCGTCGTCCGTATCGACCCGCTCCGCGTCCATCGTCGCGTCACCCGGTGTCGGACGGCGACCGTCCGTCGCTCGTCGGCGACCGACCTCGCGGAGCCGTCACGGCGCGACTCGCGGTCGACCACGACGATCCGCTGGTCGTCCCGTTCCGACAGGAGCGCCCAATTGGGCCCCGGTGACGACGGCGGCGGGCGCTGTGCGCGTGTGGCACCGATCACGCTGACGCGTCGCGTCGCTTGGGAGCGGTACGCGCCGCGAACCGCGGCGTCGAACCCGTCTGCGGAGTCGTCGTCGAGGAACGCGATGAACGCCCGATCCGCGGTCGCGTTCACCCCGACCGAGATGTCGTCTGCGCCGGCGGCGCCGCCGCTCGGGCCCCAGCGGTCGTCCGCGGGTTCGGTCGACGGCGATCCGTCCGTCCGCGCCGTCGCCGTCTCGCCCGCGTCGAGGACGCGACCGGTCCACGAGGGGCCGCTGTCCATCGCCGGCACGAGGAGATCCTGCGCCCCGACGCGGCCGGTCGCCCTGATCATCGCGGCGCGTCCCGCCGGGTCGCTGCGGCCGTACGTTGTCCCCTGTGCGCGCAGGGACGCGGCGTTCGTCGACAGCTCCACGTGCCGGGACGCGAGCACATTGGAGATCGGAGCGCCGAGGTACTGCGCGGTACCGCGGGCCTGCGCGACCGACCACAGGCGCCACGTGAGCGCCCGACCGAGCCCCGGCCCCTCGAACGGGGAGCGGTTCAGCCGCGTCTCGTAGGCCACGGTTCGGTCGTGCATCGCGAGGACGGGGAGCGCCATCGCGACGTTGTAGTTCACCTTCCGCGTCGCGACGGCCTCGCCCCCGCGGGTCGCCGTAAGCGTCACGTTCCGGACGGTGACGCGCATCGCGGTTCCGTTCGCGAGCGGCGCGACCGAGACGCGCTCGATGGCGGCCCGGACGTCGTTCGGCGAATCGACCGCCGGCAGCGACGCGGTCGCGGTCACGCCGCCGGCGTCGGTCCGCGCGTTCGCCAGCGCCTCGGCGGATGCGAGCGCGATCCGCAGCCGGAGCGCGTCCCGGAACGGCCGGTCGGGGTCAAGCGCGCGTCCGACGGTCGTGTTCGCCGGCGTCGTCACCGGATGCAGCGCCGCCTCCCGCGCGGCGGCTGTCGCCGCTGCGCGGACGGCCGGCCTGCCGACCGACTCCGCCCGATCCAGCGCGTCGTCGGCGGCGGTGTCGACGACGACCGGCCCGCCGAGCGCGAGCGTGTTCGCGTAGACGACGCTGCCGAGCAGGAGGACGACGGCGATCAGCGCGAAGGGAACCATCCCTCTGTCGCCGTCGCCGCCGCTACCGGCACCGTCATCGCACGACACCACGGCGGTCCTTCCGACGCCGAGTCGGCGGGTCGCGGCGACCGAACGGCCGGAGTCGGTCCGGGCGCTCACGGCGACCACGTCCTGACAACGACGGTCACGCGGTTCGGGTCCCCGACGCACGAGTCGGACCCGTCGACGGCGTCGTCCGTCGAGCGTCGCTCCGCGGGATATCGCTCGGCGAGGGCCGTCGCGAGCGCTCGGTTCGCCTCGCGCGGCCCGCCGCGCTTCAGCGCGCCAACTGCGTCGACGCCCAAGGCGTCGCCAACCGCACGGTACCGCTCGGTCACGGCGGCGGCCGCCGCGGAGTCGCCGCGGGCGGCCGCGGCGACGCGGTCGGGCGGGAACAGCACAGCGACCGTCCGCACGGCGGCGCGCGAGGGCTTGTCAGCGTCGACCCGGTCGCTCGGAGTCGGTTCCGACGACGGGGCGACCGGAACGGCGAACCGAGCGGCGTGGACAGTTGCCGACGCGGGCGGCCGAGGGCCGACCGTGACCTCGCCGCCGATCCGATGGGCTTCCTCCCGGCCTGTACTGCCTCGATCCGCTCCGCCCCGGTCCGCCCCGTCTCGATCCGCGCCCCCTCGGTCGTCGCACGGGAGCGGACGCCAGACGGCGCGCACCCTCGTCCGTGGACCGATCGCCCCGGCGACCGTCTCACGGACCGTCCGTCGGTAGTCCGTGACCGTCGCCGACGGCACCGACACGTCGGCCGGTGTCGTGTCGTCACCCCGCCCCGAGGCATCGAACGTCGTCGACCGGACCGCTGCGCGCGCGAGATGCTCGGCCAGCGTCGCGTGGGCAACCCGCGTTGCCTCCGGCGATGCGGCCGCACCGTCGGTTCCCGTTCCCTCGCGATCGGGAGCGAGCGTGTACTCGACCGCCGCCGTCGACGACGCGAGCGTCTCGGCGGTTCCGCTCGCACGCGACGACGCGACTCCGATGTCGGCGGCGATGGCTGCCTCCGCGTCGGCGCCGACGAGCGTTCCGGCCGCGGCGCCGATCAGGAGGAGCGCGAGACACACGTCGAGCAGCGACCCGGTCATCGCCACACCGTGACCCGGAGCCGCCCCGGTCGAACGCGTCCGGGTGCGAGCGCGACGCCGACGCGTCTGCTCGCGGTCGCGCGGTTCGCGGCGGCCGTGGCTCGCTCGGGAACCGCGGGCCCGACGCGCCACCGTCGCCCGGCGACGCGCAGGGTGGCGTTCGCACGAGTGTCCGTCCGAGCGATCACGGCGCCGGCTCGGTCGAACCGCTCCGGGTCCGCGACGCCGCCGACCGTGATCTCGTCGTGGACGCGTTCCAGCGTCGGCTCGGCGGTCGGCCGTCGATCGCCGACGCCGCCCAATACGACCGTGTAGGCGGCGATCCCGAAGGACAGCGCGAGCACCGCAGCAAGCGCCACCGTCGGCTCGGCGAACGCGCGCTCACGCGACGAGGACGAGCGTGACATCCGTCTCCCCCCACGAGACGTGCCGGGCGTGCAGCGTCCGGCCCGCGGTCCAATCGCCACCCGAGTCCGTCTCCGTGGGCGACCCTTCGGCACGCGCCGTCGCGACCGCGACGGCGAACTCCCCGGGCGAATCGAACGCATGGCGCGGGCTGTCGCCGAGGGCGACGCCGGCGAGCGGGCCGTCGGGCTCGACCGGGACGACCGCGTCCGTCCCGAAGCCGGCGAACGCGCTGCCGCCGTCGGAGCGCAACGAGACGCCGCGGGTCGTCACCCTGACGCGGTCGGCGGCGATCCGGTAGCGGGCCGTCGCGGGCGCGTCGGCGGCGGCGACGGTGTCGACGGTCGCGGCGACGGAGACGGCGTCCGGCGGCGGAGCGGTCGGGAGTCCGGCCACGACCCCCAGCGTCACCGCGCCGGCGAGGGCGAGCCCGAGCCAGGCGTACCAGACGTCGAGTGGTGCGTCGATCATGTGCCGGGGTGGTCCCGTTCCGGTATTTGAACCCTCGTGCGGGGTCACGCGACGAGCATCGCGACGGCGGCGTGCCCGGCGAGGAACGCGCCGCTGGCGGCGACGAGCGCGAGCCCGACGCGGTAGCCGACGACCGTCACGTCGAGCCCGCGCTCCAGCCCCGTCGCGAACGCGGTCAGCGTGGCCGCGAGCGCCAGGACGTACACGCCGATGACCGGTCCGACGAGCGACGCCGGGAGCGCGGCAGCCTCCCCGGCGACCGCGCCGCCGGCTGCCCGCCCGACCTCGCCGACACCCGACCCGATCCCGCCGGCCCCGCCGAGCCCCTCGAGTCCGTCGAGCCGCCCCGCCAGTGCGACCGTCGCGCCGCCGACGAGCGGCCCGAACAGGGCGGCGGTGTCGCGGAGCGTCCCCGTCACGGCAGCCAGCTCCCGACGCGCGTCGCGCTCGGCGGCCGCGAGCGCGTCGAGCCGGTCGGCGTGCGCCACCAGCGCGTCGCCGGCGGGCCGACCCTCCGTCGCCGCGGCGGCGATCGCGACCACCGCGGCGGCCGCTCGGCCGCCGGCCCCGCGCTCCGGAGCGAACGGACCGCCCTCACCGGCGAGGGCTGTGCCGACCGGGATCCCGAGCGCCGACATCCGGCGACTTGCGGCCGCGAGGGCATCCGCGGTCGGTCCCGACAGCGACGCCGCGACCGCCGGAAGCGCGCGTTCGACGGCCTCGCCGTCGGCTACACGGCGGCCTATGAGTGCGAGCGCATCGCTCAGCCCGCGGTTCCGCTCCTCGATCGTCCGCCGCACCTCCCGGCGCGGGCCAAGATGGACGCAGAGGCCGGTCCCGACGCCCGCGCCGGCGGCGAGCACCGGACTCGCCCACCCGCCGGCGACGACCGGAGCCGCGACCCATCCCACTGCGGCAGCCGTCGCGCCCGAGAGCAACGCGACTCCCCGTCGGTCGGGAACGTCCGGATGCGTCGCGTCGACACGCGGTGCGGGCAAGGCGACCGGCCTGCGCAGCAGCAGTCGGCCGGCCGTGACCGCGAGCGCCGCGGGCAACACCAGGTCGTACGTCGCGACGAACGCCAACGGCGGGATCGTCACGCCGGCTGCGACCGCCGCCGGAAGCGTACTGACGAGCGCGAGCGGGAGCAGCACCCCGAAGGCGTACAGGCCGGTGACCGGCGCGCGGAGGTCGCCGGCGAACGACGCCGTCCGATCGCGCAGGTCGTCCTCGACGGCCGCGACCGCGCGCTCCAGCAGCCGGGTCCGGTCCCCGCCCGTGTCGGCGTCGGCGGCAGCGAGCAGGAGCGCGACCGACCGGTCGAGCGCCGGGAACCACTCGCGCCACTCCGCGGCGAACTCCCGGAGGCCCCCGTCGCCGGCGCCGGCGACCGCGGCGCGATCGGCGTGGTCGGCCAGGCTCCGATGGAGTGGGCCGCCCCCGCCGTCCGCGGCGAACCGGACCGCCCGCTCGGGGACGGGGGTGAGCCGGAGCGACAGGGACAGCGCACTCGTGATGGTCGTCGCGTCCGCGACGGCGCGTGTCCTGGCGACGGCCGCTGCGAGCACGGGCGCGCGGCGGATCCCCGAGAACGCGACCCAGCCGACGGTCGCCGCGAACCCGACGGCGACCGGGACGGCGAGCGCCGTCCCCGCGCTGCCGTCGAGAAGTGACCACCCCAACGCGCCGACGAACGTACACGCCCCGAGGAGGACGCCGACAGTCGCGGCCGCGGTGGCGATCCGTTCGGCGTCGACTGAGAGCCCGAGAAACGCGCACGCCCGTTCGAGGTTCCCGTCGGGTTCGACTCGATCGACGTACCGCTCCGGCCACCGGCGCGAAGCGATCACGGTCGCACGCGCGACTCCTCGACCGAGAGCCGTCCACGATATCATCGGTCGTCCGCCGCGTCGATCCCGCCGGTGTCCGTCCTGCCGGCGTCCGCGAGCGTTCGGATCGTCCGCGCCCGGCGTCGGACCGCCTCGCGAACGTCGGCGTACGCCTCACCCGGACCAGCGAGATCGGCGATGACGCGGCTCTCTCCGCGGTCGATCCTCCCCGTCGGCCTCGCCGCAGTGTGAGCGTTCTCGCCGCCATCGCCCTTCCCGCAGTCGTCCCCGGCGCCTCCCCCGCCGTCGCGCTCCACGAGGGTCGTGAGATCGCCGGGCGCCGGACCTTTCACCTCCTCGACCGAGGCAAGCGCGCGGTCGGGGCCGAGCGTGACAACCAGGTCCGTCGTGGCGAACGACGACGCCGGCACGCCGAGGTCGGAGACGACGCGCTCGCGGACCGCCCGACCGCCGGTCCCGTGGATCGTTCCGAGAACCGCGTCGGCGGCGGCGCCGACGCGCATCGCCTCGTACAGCGCCCGCGCCTCCGACCCGCGAACCTCGCCGACGACCAGCGCGCCCTCGCCGAACCGCAGCGCCGTCCGGACGGCTTCAGTCGGAGCGAGCGCGTCGTCGCCGTCGGTTCCGGCCGAAAGCGGTTGCACGTCGCGGCCGGCGTCGCGGATCGCCGCGACCGGGAGCTCCGGGGTGTCCTCGATCAGGACCGTCCGGGTGTCGACGGGAACCTCCAGACACAGCGCGCCGAGCAGCGAGGTCTTTCCAGCTCCTCGGGGACCGGCGACGAGGATCGCGGCCCCACGTTCGACCGCGACGGATAGCAATCCAGCGGCCCACGGCGGAAGCGATCCGACCGAGACGAGCCGGGGAAGCGTCCACGGATCGTCGTCGCGGCGGCGGAGCGCGAACCCCCGACCGTCGCTCGCGGGATCGGTGACCGCCGCGACGCGGACATCGCCGAGCGCGGCGTCGGCCGTCGGCGACGCGCGGGAGAACGCCCGGCCGCTGGCCGCACGGACCCTGGACGCGAGCGCGTCGATGTCGGCGGCCGACAGCCGGACGTTCGTCGTCATCGCCTCGCCGTCGACGACCGCCCGGACCGGCCCGTCCGCCGCGGGCGCCGACAGGAACGCGTCGGTCACGCGGCCGTCGGCGAACAGCTCGTCCAGCACGCCGAGTCCCCGCGTATGGCGGCGAAGGGCCTCGGTTAGCGCCCCGGTCGGGAGCGGGTCGGGAGGGTCCCCGGCGGCAGTGGATCCAGACCTCCGGTCGGAGGCGGCATGTCGGACGGCGCGTCGATGGGACCGCGGCCCGTGTGAGACCTCGCCCGTCGCGAGCGCGTCCGTCGCGGCCGCCAACACGTCGAGCGCGTCAGTCGAGAACGCCCGCGTCGCCGGCGTGAGGTGATAGTGCGGGAGTCCGTCCGGGCGGTCGTACACGGTCGCGCTTCCGCCCGTGGGGAGGTCGGTCGTCCCGCGAAACACGGCGTCGGACGGGCGCGTCGGCCGCGTTCGCCCCAGCGCCCCCGCCGGCGCGACGCTCGCCGGGAGCGATTTCGGCGGCGTCCCGGCGTCGTCCCTACCAATAGCCCCGTCGGCCCACTCCGTGAACCCCGTCTCGGCGGCGAGTCGCGCGACCGGTCCGGCGCGCCCGACCGCCTCGCGAGCGACCGCGACGGGAGCCGAGCGAGCGCGACTCGCGATGTCGGGATCGTATCCTTCGACCGCGTCCGCGAACCGGCCGGCGGCGAGCAACAGCGCCGCGGCATCTCCCTCGTAGAACCTGTCGAGACCGCCGCTCCGGACGCGAACGAGGTCGGTGTCGCGGTCGGCGAGCGCGTCGATCACCGTCGCCCTGCACGCCGAATCCACCGAGAGGTCGCCGCCGGAACACCTCGACGCGTCGACGCGAAGCACCGTCGAACCGCTCATCGGGCCGCCGGCGCTCCTCGATCCGGAACCGACCCCAGAATCGGAGGCGGGACCCGAACCGCCGTCGAACTCGACGAGACAGCGACAGCCGCCCTCGGACGACCCGCCCGAGTCGACGCCTCGTTCGTCGGTTCCGCGGCCGGTCGGTTCGCGTCCGTCGGCGCTCCGCCCGCCGGCGACGCGGTCACGGAGGCCGTCGAAGGATCGCATAGCCGGGGTGGTCCCGTTTCGGTACTTGAACCTGTGTCCGCGGTCGGCGAGGGGAGCAGCCGGACCCGGATGCGGCGCTCGCGCCCGTCCGTCCCCGATCCGACGGGAACCAGCGAGAGGGACACGCGTTGACGCCCGTCGAGCGCGATCCCGCCTGCCGGGAGATCGTACGGTGCCGACAGCGCCGTTCGTGACGGTGCCCCGTCGCCGACGGCGTGAACGAACACGGCCGTCCCCAGCTCGTCGCCCGAACAAAGCGCGAGCGCTCGAACGCGCGCGGCGGCGAGCGAGCCGCCGGGAACGGAGAACGACACGACGCGTCGCGCGGTCGGCGCCGATCCGGTCGCCGAGCGTCGCGCCGGCTCCGCCGCGAGCGTCGACAGCGCCGCGCGGTCGATCCGCTCCGGGACGCGATCGAGCGCCGCCGTCGTCCGCTCGACGCGCGCGGTCTCGACGGCCGGCAGCGACGCCGCACACAGCGCCGTCGCCATCACGACCGCGAGGACGACGCGGATCACAGCGCCTCGCGCAGTCGCTCGACTAACGGCGCCGCGTCGTCGTCGCCGGGAGCGTCTTCGCGATCGGATCCCTCGTAGGTGGAGTTCCCGTCGGCGCCGGACACCCCGTCCCCGTCGGTGCCGGACGCATCTCGCCAGTCGTCTGGGACGAACACATCCCCTCCCCCGGTATCGTCCGGTTGGTGCTCCCCGTCGTTCGCCGGTGCGCCTTCGACCGGTCTGCTCCCATTCGGTGACTCTCCGGGCAGTCGCTCGGCTGCCGGTCGTTTTGCTGCCGATCGGTCCGTCGCCTGCCGTTCCCGAGACGGCCCCGCGCGGGACGCCGCGAGCGCCCGGTCGGCTCGTCGTTCGACGCGCTCGTTCACCGCGCGTATCGACCCGACGTAGCCACGGAGGGCCTTGGTCGCCGATTCGAGTTCGGCGACGCGGTCCTCCAGTTCGTCGATCCGCTCCGACGCATTCTGCAGCTCCGCGGTGGCTTCGGCGGCGTCCCCGAGGTCTGCCGGACCGACGTCCGCGTCGCCGGAGCACGCTCGCTCGACGGCCGCGAGCCTGGTTCTGAGGTCGTCGACGGCGGCTCTCCCTGGGACGGAGCCGCCGTCGGCGTCCGTCGGATGCTCGTCGTCCGGCGGGGATCCGCTCGGAATATCGCGCGACATGCGGGGGATGGCCGCGTGTTCGTATTTGAACTTCGGGGCGGTGAATGTCGACGACTGCGGAGGGTCGATCGAGGAACGTCGCCGTGGCTCGCCCCGACACCCGCAACCGTGGGAAGATTCAAGCGGTGGGCTGCGCCAACTGCGTGTGTATGAAAACGGTCCTCATCGGCGTCGGCCAGGCCGGCGGCAAGGTCACCTCCTCGCTGGTCGAGTTCGACCACGACATGGGATTCGAGTCCGTTCGGGGGGCGCTCGCGGTCAACACAGCGGAGGCGGACCTGCAGCCGCTGTCGATCGATACGGTCCTCGTTGGACAGGACCGCGTGAAGGGACACGGCGTGGGCGGCGACAACGAGCTGGGGGCGGAGGTGATGCAGTCGGACATCGGCGAGGTGCTGTCGGCGCTCGACGGCCGGATCACCGCCGAGGCGGAGGCGATCGTCGTCGTCGCGGGGTTGGGCGGCGGCACGGGCTCGGGCGGCGCCCCGGTGCTCGCGAAGGAGTTGAACCGCGTGTACGAGATTCCCGTGTACGGGCTCGGGATCCTCCCCGGACGAGGCGAGGGCGCGATGTACAAGGTGAACGCCGGTCGGTCGCTGAAGACGCTGGCCCGGGAGGCCGACGCGACGATCCTCATCGACAACGACGCGTGGCACTCCTCGGGCGAGAGCCTGGAGGAGGGGTTCGACAGCATCAACAGGTCCATCGCCCGCCGGGTGGGGCTGTTGTTCGCCTCCGGCGAGGCAGTCGAGGGCGTCGGCGAGTCCGTCGTCGACACCAGCGAGGTGATCAACACGCTCCGGTCGGGCGGGGTCGCGGCGCTCGGCTACGCCAGCGCCGAGGCCGACGACGACGCCGACACGAACGTCAACGTCGTCACGAGCGTCACCCGAAACGCGCTGCTCACCGGAACGAGCCTACCGAACGCGACGAAGGCCGACGCCGCGTTGCTCGTCGTCGCCGGCAAACCCGAACGCATCTCGCGCAAGGGCGTCGAGCGCGCCCGCAAGTGGCTCGAGGAGGAGACCGGCTCGATGCAGGTCCGCGGCGGCGACTTCCCGATCGACTCCGAACGGCTCGCGTCGCTGGTGCTGTTGGGCGGCGTCGAGCGCTCCGAACGGCTGGAGGAGTTCATGCAGCAGGCGAAGGAGGCCCGCGAGGAGGCACAGCGACAGGAACAGGAGCAGGACGAGGCGGACAAGCTGTTCCAGAACGACGACCTCGATAGCTTGATCTGAGCCGGGGAAACCGACGAGCGGAGTCGGGACGCGATCGGATCGACGTGGCGACCGCGTTTTCTAAGTAGCCGCGACCCCGAGTATCGGCCAATGTCACGCGGACCCGACTGGCTCAGCTTCCGTCGGTACGCGGCGTTCACGACCGGGATGGCGCTGACGCTCATCTCGCTCGGGATATACACCGCCGCGACCGGCTCCGGACTGGCGTGTGCCCAACAGTGGCCGCTGTGTGACGGGGGCGTGCTCCCGCAGTCGATCCCGTCGTTCATCGAGTGGTTCCACCGGCTGTGGGCGATGATCACCGGGTTCCTGATCCTCGGTACGGCGGTGTGGGCGTGGCGCGCACGGGGAGCCGTGTCGACCCGCGGTCGGTTCGCGGTCACCCTCGCGACGGTGCTCACGCCGCTGCAGGCGATCTTCGGCGCGATCACCGTCACGCTCAACGGCGCGCTACCGGGCGGCTACTCCGCGCCGGTGCACGCGGCGCACTTCCTGACCGGCTTCTCGATCTTCGCGCTGCTGTCGTACGCGACGCTGCTCGCGTACGACGGGCGGTTCTCCCGGGACGCGCTCTCGCGTGGCCGCCTCGCCGTCGGCGTCGGGCTGGTCGGGCTGCTCGCCGCGTGGGTGCTCGCGCGGATCGACCCGGTCTCGTCGTACTCCCCGGTCGAACAAGCGGTCTTCTTCGCCGTGTCGCTGGCGGCGTTCGCGTCGCTGCTGGCGGCGACGCGCTGGCTCGGCGAACTGAACGAGCTGATCCCACGAGTCGCGACCGGCGCCGCGGGCGCGCTGCTGTTCGTCGGGATGGTGCTCGGTCGCGACCTCGTCGTGTACTCGGCGGGCGTCCGCGTCGTGAACTGGCTCGTGATCGCGACCGCGGTGGCGCTGACGGCGGGTGCGGCGTGGGCGCTGCGCGGCGTCGAACCCGAAGTCTCGGAGCCCGTGTACGGCTCGACCGACGACTGACGCGGCAGCGACGACTGACGCGACCGCGACGACTGACGCGCCGGCGACGACGCCGCGAGCGGTCGGCCGAGGCGTCGCCGGAAATTCTTACGCGGTCGCGACCCACCGAAGGGGACTAATAGCCGGGCGGCAGTAGCTACCCCTGTTATGGACAGACGCACGTACCTGAAGTCCGCCGGCGCCGCGGGTGCCGGATTGGCGCTCACCGGCTGCCTCGGCGGCGGCGACAGCGAGACGATCACCATCGGGTCGGACATCCCGTACCGGCCGTTCGAGTACGAGACGACCGACGGGGAGCTGACCGGCTTCGACGTGGACATCGCGCAGGCGGTGTTCACCGACCAGCTCGGCTACGAACACGAGTTCGTCCAGACGTCGTTCGACACGATCATCCCGTCGTTGAACAACGGGAACTTCCGCGTCATCATGTCCGCGATGACGATCAACGACGAGCGCGATGAGGAGGTCGACTTCTCTGACCCGTACTTCACGGCATACCAGACCATCGTCGTGCGCGAGGACTCCAACATCACTTCCCAGGAGGATATGGCGGGCGTCCGCGTCGGCGTCCAGAAGGGGACCACCGGCGCCGCCGCCGCCCAGTCTCTCCAGGAGGAACTCGGTGGCGACCTCGAGATCAACGAGTACGATCAGATCCCCGACGCGTTCAGCGCCCTGCTGAACAACCAGGTCGACGCCGTGATCAACGACAACACCGTCAGTGCGGAGTTCGTCAACGGCGAGGGCGAGGGGCAGGTCCGCTTCGTCGAGGGCGAGGGCGCGGCCAGCGAGGCCGGTCAAGAGGCGCCGCCGTACCTCACGCTCACCGTCGAAAACTACGGGATCGCGTTCCGCGAGGACGACGACGAACTCCTCGAGGAGGTCAACGGTGCGCTCGCGACGATCAAGGACAACGGGACGTACGACGAGATCTACAGCGAGTACTTCGCCGGGTAACCGATGGCGACAGACACCGGGCGCGCGGCCGAGCGGGACCGCGGCGTCCTCGAACAGCTCAACGACCGCACGTTCCGTCGCCTGGGTATCGTCGGGACCACGGTGTTCGCGCTCGGCGTCACCGCGTTCATCGCGTACATCCTGTTCGTCCGCGTCGACTACGCGCTGCTAGTCAACATCATCTACCCGCAGTTCACGTTCGCGTTCCTGCGCGTTATCGGGATCGTCCTGGTCTCCAGCGTACTGTCGGTGATCGCGGGCGTCATGGTCGGGTTGGCACGCGTCTCGAAGACGCGCGTGACGAGTTCGATCGCCAAGAGCTACATCGAGTTCTTCCGAGGGACGCCGCTGTTGTTCCAGCTGTTCGTCATCTACCTGGGCATCCCCCAGTTGTGGCCGCCGGGCCAGTTCCCCATCCAGGGGTTCAACTACTACGCGGCGGTCATCGGGCTGACGCTCAACCACGCCGCATACGTCGGCGAGGCGCTCCGGGGGGGCATCGAGTCGATCCCGGACGGCCAGATGGAGGCGGCCCGCTCGCTTGGGATGAGTTACATCCAGTCGATGCGCGAGGTGATCCTCCCGCAGGCGTGGCGCAACTCGCTGGCCGCCATCGGCAACGACCAGGTGATCCTCGTGAAGGACACCTCGCTGTTAACGGTGCTGGCGATCCCCGAACTGCTCTCTGCGTTCCGACAGATCAACTCCGCGACGTTCGACGCGTGGACGCCGATCGTCCTCGTCGCGATCGCGTACCTCATGATCACGGTTCCGCTCGGGAAGGTTATCCGGACGCTGGAGGACCGTGCCGACCCCGCGACCCACGGAGGTGAGGACTGATGTCCCTGCTCGAGTTCGAACAGGTGAACAAGTACTTCGGCGAGACGCACGTGCTGAAGGACATCGACCTGGAGATCGACGAACAGGAGGTGGCCGTCGTCATCGGCCCCTCCGGCTCCGGGAAGTCGACGCTGCTTCGGTGTACGAACCGACTGGAAGAGATCCAGTCGGGCGAAATTCGCCTCGACGGCGTGCCCCTGACCGACCCGGACGCCGACATCAACGAGCTCCGCCAGCGCATCGGCATGGTGTTCCAGTCGTTCAACCTCTTCCCGCACAAGACGGCGCTGGAGAACGTCGCGCTCGCGCCGATCAAGGTAAAGGGCGAGAAGCGCGAGGATGCGGAGGCGGAGGCACGCACGCTGCTCGAACGCGTCGGGCTGGGCGATCAGACCGGCTCGTACCCGAGCGAGCTTTCCGGCGGCCAGCAACAGCGGGTCGCCATCGCCCGCGCGCTCGCGATGGACCCCGACGTGATGCTGTTCGACGAGGTCACCAGCGCCCTCGACCCCGAGCTGGTCGGGGAGGTGCTGGAGGTCATGCGCGACCTCGCCGACGAGGGGATGACGATGATGGTCGTCACCCACGAGATGGGCTTCGCCCGCGAGGTCGCCGACACGATCACCCTCATGTCGGAGGGCCGGGTCGTCGAGCGGACGCCGCCCGAGCAGTTCTTCGAGCAGCCGACGACCGAGCGCGGTCAGCGGTTCCTGTCGAAGTTGCTGTAACGGCCGTCGCCGTCGGCGACACCCTTCTTCAGAACGTCAGTACCTCGACCCCCTCGGTCTCGTAGTCGGTCATCGCGGCGAGCCGCTCCGGTACCTCGTCCAGTCCGACCTCGCGGCCGACGAGCACGCTGGGATCGAGGTCGCCGGCCTCCAGCAGCCCGAGCAGCTCGTCGTATCGCGTCGGCGGCATCCCGCGCGACCCGAGGAAGTCGACCTCCCAGCGCGTCATCGCGTCCGTCGGCAGCGACACCTCGCCCTTCTCGGCGTCGGTCGTCAGCCCGACCTGCACGTGCGTGCCGCGCTCGCGGAGGCAGGCGACGGAGTTGCGACACGTCTCCGCCCGCCCGAGCGCGTCCATCGAGACGTGTGCACCGCGGCCGGTGATCGCCTCGACCTCGCTCGGCACGTCGACCGCGTCGCCGCGGACGGTCTCGTCGGCGCCGGCGGCCTCCGCTCGCGAGAGGGCGTCGTCGTCAACGTCGACGGCGATCACACGTGCGCCGAGCGCGTCGGCGACCTGCACCGCCGAGAGCCCGACGCCGCCGCAGCCGTGGACGGCGACCCACTCCCCCGCGCCGACGTGAGCGCGGTGCTCCAGCGCGTGGTACGCCGTCATGAACCGGCAGCCGAGCGCCGCCACGTCCCGGGGCGCGACGCCCTCCGGCAGGCGCATGGCGTTGTAGTCGGCGTGCAGGAGGTGGACGCGCTCGGCGAACGCGCCCGGCGCCGCGCGCTCGAACCCCAGCGCACGGCCGTCGAGGCAGGTGTTCCCGTGGCCGTTCACGCACTCGGGACAGGCGCCGCAGCCGAGGTTGAACGGGACGGCCACGCGGTCGCCCTCCTCGACGGAGGCGACGCGGTCGCCGACCGCGACGACGGTGCCCGCGGGCTCGTGACCGAGCACGTAGTCGAGGGGGACCTGGTCGTCGGCCCACTCGCCGTGGCCCATCCACGCGTGCCAGTCGGAGCGACAGATGCCACAGGCCTCCACGTCGACGACGACGCCGTGGGGTTCGAGATCCGGTTCGAGTACGTCGGTCACGTCGAGAGGTTCGCCGTACTCGCGGAGGACGGCCGCTTGCATGTGCCGGGATTCGTGGACGGGGGTCAAAAGTCGGTGTGTCCCGGCGAGCAGCGGAGCGGACGCGTCAGTCCCCCGGGCGGGTCACATGAAGTCCGAGAGCCCGGACTGCCCGTCGTCCTCCTCGGCGGCCTCCGGGTCCACATTGCGGGTGTCCTCGTCCGCGTCGTCGCCCGCGTCGTCGCCGATGTCGCCGGCGGCCGCCTCGGCCGACTCGCCGGAATCCGCCGATCCGCCGGCGTCCGCGAGACTCGTCTGGCTGTCGTCGCCCTCGTTCGCGCCCTCCGCGTCGTCGTCCTCACGCTCCTCGGCCTCCGTGCTCGGTGCGATCCCGGCGAACGCGCCCCCGGAGTGGTCCTCCATGCGCTCGGCGCGCAGGTCCTCGGCGTCCTCGACGATGGACTGCACCTTGTTCGTCGTCTCCCCGGAGCCGGTGACAAAGGAGACGTGCTCCGCCTCGAACTCGTAGGCGGCGGCCATCTCGACCGTCAGCTCCCGAGGCTTGCAGTGGTGCGTCATCGCCTGGAGGTACGGGAGCACGGCGCGGCGGGCGGTGTCCATCGAGAAGCCGCCGCGCTCGGCGATGGCGCGGACGACCTCGTCGCTCGTGTTCGAGGTGGAGTGGTAGAACTGCGGGCGGCCCCAGCGCGTCCACCCGCCCTTCGTCCCGTCGCGGGCGGCGGCGACGCCCGCCGAGAGGTTGTCGCCGGCGTAGCGCCAGTAGGAGTAGTTCTGGCTGGCCCACACTCGCCCGAGCCACACGTCGGCGTCGGCGAGGTGGTCGTACGCGCGGGTCGCCTCCGCCGCGTCGTAAACCTTCAGCATGTTGTCCTCGATCCACTTCGTCAGGTCGTCGGGCGTCTCGTCCACGTCGTAGCTGGACTGGAGCGCCTCGCGGGCGGACTCGGTCTCCTTCAGGACGAGGTCGAGGAACGGGAACACGCCCATCGAGCGGTCGCGATCGCCGGTGATCACGTCCTCCAGCGTGAGGTGGTCCGTCCCGTCCGCGACGGCCTGGAGGTCGTTGACGGCGCCGCGGAGGTCGCCGCTGTTGCGCTCGGCGATGCGGTCGAGCGCGTCCGAGTCGAACTCGATCCCCTCCTTGCGGCAGATGTCACGGAGGACGGGCACGATGGAGCGCTTGCCCACGTCGCGGAACTCGATGTCCTGCGTCGCGTTGCGCAGCCCGCGGCTCATGTCGTAGTACTCGTTGGCGATGAGGATCACCGGTTGGCCGGCGTCCTTCACCAGCGAGGTGACGGCGCTCTTGCCCCCGCGGTCGTGGTTGCCGTGGATGTTGTCGGCCTCGTCGAGGATGACGAGCTGGCGGCCGCCGGTGTCGTCGCCGCCGGCGGACCCGCCGAGGGTGGCGTTGTTCGCCGCGCGGCCGGCGTACCGCTCGATCACGTCGGCGGTGCGCTGATCGGAGGCGTTCAACTCGACGGTCTCCCAGCCCATGTCGGCCGCCAGCGCGTGCGCCGCGGAGGTCTTCCCGACCCCGGGCGAGCCGTGGAGGACGAGCGCCTCGCGGTGGTCGTCCCACGTGTCGGCCCACTCGCGGACCCCCTTCACCGCCTTGTCGTTGCCCCGGAGCTCCGAGAGCGACGACGGGCGGTACCGCTCCGTCCAGTCGGTCATTACCGGGGGGAGGAGCGAGCCGCGTATAGTGATTGTGGACGGCGTCGACACCGCCGTGATATCTCCCCGGTGGGCGGTCGCGGCCGCGGGACCCGGTTCGATGCC